>CANCJJ010000001.1 GCA_947378305.1 Phenylobacterium aquaticum
GATGTCGTCATGATGCGGGTCTATCTGGTCGGTGACCCTGCCAAGGGCGGCAAGATGGACTTTGCCGGCATGATGGAGGGCTATGGCCAGTATTTCGGCACAGCCGCCCAGCCCAACAAGCCCGCACGCGTGACCATGCAGGTCGCCGCCCTCGTCTCCCCGGGCATGTTGGCGGAAATTGAAGTCCAGGCGGTCAAGAAACCCTGACCCCCCGGGCACAGCTCAAAAAGACCCAGCTCAATAAGACCCGGCTCTAACGGACCAGGGCGCTGACCTCTGCCATTTGAGCAGGGGTCAGGTCCCAATCTGCCCCCTTGGCATTCGCGGCAATCTGCGCCTCGCTCGTGGCACCCGCTATGACCGAACTGACCCCGGGATGACCCAGCAGCCAGGCAAAGGCCAGCTCCAGAAGACTATGGCCCTGAGCCTTGGCCCAGGCGTCGAGTTTCTCAACCTTGTCAAAATTGGCATCATTCAGCGCAGAGGCCGCCCGTGCGCCCATGGCCGCCATGCGCGTGCCTTCCGCGGGTGCCTCACCCCGGGTGTATTTCCCGCTCAGGAGGCCTGAGGCCAGGGGGAAATAGGGCAGGAAGCCAAGGCCAAACCGCTCGCAGGCTGGCAAGACGTCGCGCGCCACGGCGCGTTCCAGCAGGCTGAAATGGTTTTGCGCACTGACAAACCGCTCCAGCCCGCCGCTGCGCGATACCCAATCGGCATCGGCAATCTGCCAGCCGGAGAAGTTGGAATTGCCGAGATAGAGCACCTTGCCCGCCCGAACCAGGTCGTCCAGCGCCCGCAGGGTTTCCTCGATGGGCGTATCCGCATCCGGGATATGCATCTGGTAGAGATCGATCCGGTCGGTATTCAACCGCCGCAGACTGGCCTCGACAGCCTCAACAATGTAGCGACGCGACCCGCCGCGCCGGTAGGGGCCTTCGCCCATGGGATTGGCAAATTTTGTCGCGATAATCGCCTGATCCCGCTTCCCCTGAAGCGCCACGCCAAGATAGGTCTCGGACTTCGATCCGCCATAGACGTCCGCCGTATCAAAGAAGTTTATGCCGGCATCGAGAGCCGCCTCCACCACGCGCGTCGTCTGGTCCTGGTCAATCCGCATGCCGAAATTATTACACCCCAGCCCAATGGCGCTGACCTTCAGCCCGCTGGTGCCCAATTTGCGCAGTTTCATTCTTGCCCCCTCCCGATCCTATGGTTTGATATCACCATCTTAGGCGCAGAGTGATTGGCGGCGCCAGACGACCTGTGAGGGTTTGCCGGGGTGAGGGTTTGGGGGCTCTGTCATGATTGGCATTACGAAAGGCCAGCTAGACCTGCTCGCCCCCAATGCCCGCGCCGACTATCTGGAGAGTTTCGAGACGGCTGATCTTGTGCTGGCGCATCACGGAATAAATGCCAACGCGCGCCGGCTAAGCCATTTCATGGCACAAGTCCTCCATGAATCCGCAGGCCTGACCCTGCGGGTGGAAAACATGAACTATCGGGCCGAACGGCTCCTCCAGGTCTGGCCCTCCCGCTTTGCCGACTTGGCGGCGGCCCAACCCTTTGCCCATAATCCAGACGCCCTGGCGGACAAGGTCTATGGGGGGCGCATGGGGAATATCGACCCCCATGACGGGGCCAAGTATATTGGCAGAGGGCTTCTGCAAATCACAGGGCGCGCCGCCTATCGTCGCATCGGTGCCCGGCTGGACATGCCGCTGGAGGAGGAGCCCGCCCTCGCGCTTTCGCCTGCCTGGGCGCTGAAAATTGCCGCTGAAGTCTGGGACCTCGCGGGCTGTAACCCGCCCGCCGATGCCGACAGCCTTAGGCGAGTGACCCGGGCCATTAATGGCGGCCAGGTCGGCCTGGCCAGCCGGGCGGACTGGCTCGCAAAAACCCGGCATGTCTGGCCGACTGAGGGCAGTTAGGGTTCGCCTGGGACCGTCCATCGGCTATGGAGGAAATCACATCCTGCCAACAGGACACTGCCCGTGACCCAGACTGACCCCGAAACCGGTACGCTTCAGGCCGCCCTGGACCTTGCCGGACGCATGCTGGGTCCACGCCCTGACCTTGCCATTGTCCAGGCCGAGGAAATCCTGAAGGTCGCCCCGGGACATGCGACCGCCATTTCCCTTCTTGCCCGGGCCCATCTGGGGTTCGGCCTGGCCCTGGCCCGGTCGGGCGTGTCTCGAAAGTCTGTTCAGAGCCTGAGGCGGGCCGTTGATATTCAGTCCGACCTTTCCGAGGCCTGGAGCGCCCTGGCCCAGCAATACCGGCTTCTCGGCGAAACCGCTCGGGCCGACCAAGCCGAGGCCAGATATCTGGGCACGGTGATCCAGGACCCCGTCCTCCTGGAGGCAGGCATGGCCCTGTCCGATGGCCGTCTGGCCGTAGCCGAACACCTGCTCAGGGATCTGCTCAAAGCGCGCCCCGATGAGCCCGTCGCCCTTCGCATGTTGGCCGAGATCGCGACCCGCCTGGGGCGTTATGAGGATGCAGAGGCCCTCCTGCGCCTGAGCGTGGATCAGGTGCCGGGCTTTCATCCGGCCCGCTATCAACTGGCCGTCGTCCTCTACCGCCAGGCCCGAGCGAGCGAGGCCCTCCTCGAGCTCGAGTATCTGCTGACCGAAGACCCTGCCAATCCTGGCTACCGTAACCTCAAGGCCGCGGCCCTCGGGCAGACCGGGGACTATGATCAGACCGTCGCCATTTACGAATCCCTGCTGGCGGACTTTCCGGTCCAGCCCAAGGGATGGATGAGCTATGGCCATGCCCTCAAGACACTGGGTCGCCAGGCCGACGCCATAGCTGCCTATCGCCATGCCCTGGATCAGATGCCGGGTCTGGGTGAAGCCTGGTGGAGCCTAGCCAACCTCAAGACAGTGCAGTTTTCTGACGCCGATGTCGCGATCATGCGCAGCCAGCTCGATGACGAGACCCTGTCCGAGGAAGACCGCTTTCACCTTCAGTTCGCCCTGGGCAAGGCCCATGAAGATGCCAATGCCCCGGGTCAGGCCTTCGACTATTATGCCCAGGGTAATGCTCTTCGTCGGAGTCGTCTGGACTATGATGCCGAGGAAACGTCAGCACACCTGGAGCGCAGCCGGGCGCTCTTCAGCCCTGCCTTCTTTGCCGCCCGGACCGGTTTTGGTTGCCCCGCCCCCGCCCCCATCTTCATTCTTGGACTGCCCCGGGCGGGATCGACCCTGATCGAACAAATTCTTGCCAGTCATTCAGCGGTCGAAGGCACAATGGAGCTGCCTGACATGCCCGCCCTGGCGAAGCGGCTGGGCGGTCGCCTTCGTCGCGATGCCCGGTCTGCCTATCCGGAAGTCCTGGGCGACCTGGACGCAGACGCCTGCCTGGCCCTTGGGGAGGAATATCTGGCGCGGACAGCTGGCCAGAGGAAATTGGGCCGTGCCCACTTCATCGACAAGATGCCGAACAACTTTTCCCACCTCGGCCTGATCCATTTGATCCTGCCAAATGCAAAAATCATCGATGCCCGCCGACACCCGCTCGGCTGCTGCTTTTCGGGGTTCAAGCAACACTTCGCCCGGGGTCAGGGTTTTACCTATGACCTCACCGACCTTGGCCGATACTACGCGGACTATGTTGCCCTGATGGATCACATGGATCGGGTCCTGCCGGGTCGGGTTCACCGGGTCATTTATGAAAATCTGGTCGGTGACCTCGAAACCGAGGTCCGAAGCCTGCTGGACTATTGCGGCCTGCCTTTTGAAGACGCCTGTCTGCGGTTTCACGAAAACGACCGGGCAGTGCGCACTGCCAGTTCCGAACAGGTGCGCAGGCCCATTTTCACCGAGGGTGTCGACCAGTGGCGCAAGTTCGAGCCCTGGCTTGGGCCCTTGAAGACGGCCCTGGGCCCTGTGCTTGACTCTTATCCAGACGTGCCTGATTTCACCGTCTGAACCTAGGAAATACAGTGCCGCGAAGCCACACAATGTGACGAATTTATTGCAGCACATTGACAGCCCGGGCCGGTCTGGAGGTTATTGCGCCAGCATAAGTCCCTGCACGGTGGGGGCCGTGTCAGATGTCGTTGTCAAACTGGGGACCCGCTCATGATCAACCTAAACAGACTGTCGGCTCATAGCGGACAGGTGAAGTTCGGAGCCGCCCTGCTTGCCACCAGCATGCTGGTCGCCATTCCCGCCCTGGCCGCTGAGGTGGCCCAGGCTCCGGCCACGGTCGAGGAGCTGGTGGTCACCGCCCAGAAGCGGGAAGAAAACATCCAGGACGTGCCGGTCGCCATGACCGCGATTTCCACCAAGAAGCTGTCCGACCTGCACATCAACAACTTCAACGACTATGTGAAGTTCCTGCCGAGCGTCTCCTTCCAGGCCGCGACCCCGGGCTTTGCCAATGTCTATATGCGCGGCGTCGCCTCAGGCGGTGATGGCAACCACTCCGGCTCCCTGCCGAGCGTCGGCACCTATCTCGACGAACACCCTGTGACCACCATCGGCGGTGCCCTGGACGTGCACGTCTATGATGTCGCCCGGGTTGAGGCCCTGGCCGGTCCGCAAGGCACCCTTTACGGCGCAAGTTCCCAGGCGGGCACCATCAAGATTGTCACCAATCAACCGCAGCTTGGCGTGACCAAGGGCACCTATGACCTTGCAGTCAATTCGGTCGCCCATGGTGGGACCGGCTACAAGGCCGAGGGCATGGTCAACCTGCCCGTCAATGACAAGGTCGCCGTGCGCATGGTGGCATGGGACGAGCACGATGCGGGTTATATCGACAATATTCCGGGAACCCGGACCTATCCGACTTCCCACGTGACCATCAACAACAAGGCCCGCGCCAAGAACAACTACAATGACGTGGACACCGTGGGCGCGCGCGTCGCAGCCCTGATCGAGCTCAACGACACCTGGACCCTGCGGCCCACCTACATGACCCAGGACACCAAGAGCAACGGCTCCTTTGGCTATGACCGGACCCTGAAGGAACTGCAGGTCAAGCACTTCCTGCCGGAAGATGCCCACGACCGCTGGTACCAGGCCGCCCTGGCCGTGCAAGGCAAGATCAGCAACTTCGATCTGGTGGCGACCTCGGCCTATATGGATCGCCGCATCGATACCCACTCGGACTATACGGACTATTCCTATTTCTATGACAGCCTCTTTGGCTCGGGGGCCTATATCACCGACGCCTCGGGCAAGGTGATCGATCCCACCCAGCGCATTACGGGTCGGGACCACTTCACCCGGATCTCCAACGAAATCCGCCTGTCCTCGCCCCAGGCCAATCGTTTCCGGTTTGTGGTTGGAGCCTTCCAGCAGCGCCAGACCCACTTCATCGAACAAAACTATCAGATCACCGGCATTGATCCGGCCATATCGGTGACCCACTGGCCGAATACCCTCTGGCTGACCGAGCAGCAGCGGGTGGACCGGGACTATGCTGCCTTTGGTGAAGCCTATTACGATATTACGCCAAAACTGACCCTGACGGCCGGAGTTCGGGCCTTCAAGGCCGACAACTCCCTCGCGGGCTTCTACGGCTTCAGCAAGGGCTATAGTTCCAGGACTGGCGAAGCGGCCTGTTTCTCCAAGGTGGTCGTCGGCCGCGCGCCCTGCACCAATCTCGACAAGCGAGTCAAGGAAACCGGGGAGATCTACAAGGTCAACCTGAACTACAAGATCGACGACGATAAGCTGGTCTATGCCACCTATTCCCAGGGCTTCCGACCGGGCGGCATCAACCGTCGCTCGACCCTGGCCCCCTACCTGTCCGACTATATCTATAATTACGAAGCGGGCTGGAAGACGGAATGGGCTGACAAGTCTGTCCGCTGGAACGGGGCCATTTATTACGAGCAGTGGAAGGACTTCCAATATGCCTTCCTGGGCCCGAACTCCTTCACCGAAATCCTCAATGCCGGTCAGGCCGAGGTCAAGGGCGCTGAAACCGAAATCACCTGGGCCACACCGGTTCAGGGTCTGAACCTCAATGGCGGGCTGGCCTATACCGACGCCAAGCTGACCGAAGACTATTGCGGAACCGTCGATTCCAAGGGTGAACCGGTCAAGTCCTGCAAGTCACCCCAGGCACCCAGCGGCACACAGCTGCCTGTGACGCCCAAGGTGAAGGCCAATGCAACGGCGCGCTATGAATTCCCACTGGGCGGCTTTGATGCCCACCTCCAGGCCTCAGCTGTCTATCAGGACGCGACTTGGTCTGATCTGCGCGTCTCAGAGCGTAGCATTCTCGGCCAACAAAAAGGCTTCGGGACCGTGGATGTCGCCGGGGGACTGGCCAGGGACACCTGGAAGGTTGAGCTGTCAGTGACCAATCTGTTCGATGAAATCGGCGATCAGTTCCGCTATTCCGAATGCACGCCCAGCGTCTGCGGAGCCCAAACCTATTCCGTCCCCGCTCGGCCCCGGACCATCGCCCTGTCCTTCGGCCAGAAGTTCTAAATTCCGTCGGGATTCAGGGGGTAAGCCTCTGAGTCCCGATCCTGACGGAGTTTGCCATGCTGGAAATGCGACCCGACTGCGAGGCCTGCGGGACTGACCTTCCTGCCCATCGAGCCGGAGCCTTTATCTGCACCTTCGAATGCACCTTTTGTGCAGACTGTTGTTCGTCCCTGAAACAGACCTGCCCCAATTGCGGTGGCAATTTGCTTCCCCGACCCAGCCGCCCGGAAGCCCTCCTGGAAAAGAATCCGGCCTCGACGGTGCGCCGGTTCAAGCCTTCACACCCGTAGCCCGCACTCTGGTCCTGATGACATAGGTTATGGTCAATCCTGGGCCTGGCATCCTAGACTGCGGGCATGACCCAGACCCGCTCGTCCTATTCGACCGTCGCCATCCTGCTGCACTGGCTGATTGCCGGGGCCATTGTGTTTCAGATTCTGCTAGCCTGGCGGATGGAGGACCTGGACACGCCCCTGGGCTTTGCCTTGATGCAAATGCACAAGTCGGTGGGCATCACCATACTCGGTCTCAGCCTGGTTAGACTGGCTTGGCGTCTGGCCAATCCCCCGCCTGCGGACACCCTGACCGGCTGGGAATCCCTTCTCTCACGTTCGGTTCATGTCTCGTTTTACGTCATCATGATTGGCCTGCCCCTGACAGGCTGGCTCATGGTCTCGGCCAGCCGGTATAACATTCCGACCCTGCTCTATGGCCACCTGCCCTGGCCCCACCTGCCTGTCTCTGGCCTTCCGCCCGCCTCCAAAAAAGTCTGGGAAGAGGTGGGGGAGAAGGGGCATGAAATTCTGGCCTGGTTCACCTATGGCCTTCTGGCCCTGCATGTGGCGGGCGCGCTCAAGCATCAGGTCTTTGACCGCGACATGGCTGTGGTCTCGCGCATGGTGCCGGGCGTGCGGGCCGGTCGGGTGTTTGACCCGCGCCTGATCGGAGTCGGCCTGGCCCTTCTCGCGGTCGCCGCCATGGCCTGGACCTTCATGCCAACCCTGCCGCGCTCAGCCCCCCTGCCACCTGCCGTCGCCCCCGCAATGAGCACACCTGGGCCCGTCACGGGCACTACAGATCCGGCCCAGGCAACAAAGCCGGAGGCACCGGTAGCGGCTTCAGGACCTGCCGTCTGGATCGTGGCTCCAGCATCGACCCTTGGCTTCGAGACCGCCTGGTCCGGAACCCCGGTCACAGGCCGCTTTAACCGCTGGACCAGTGACATTCTATTCGATCCCGTGGCCCTGACAGGGTCCAAAGTCCGGGTGGTTATTGACCTGGCCTCGGTGGTCACAGGTGACGCCCAAAGGGATGATGCCCTTCCGGGGCCTGACTGGTTCGATGCTTCCAGCCATCCGAGCGCCGTCTTCACCGCCAACAGGTTCGAAAAGAGGGGTCCGGAAAACTATATTGCCCACGGGAAACTCTCCCTGCGCGGCGTGACCCGGCCAGTGGATCTGGCCTTTAAACTGAAGATCGACGGCGACAAGGCCCGGCTGGACGGTGTAACCCAGATCGAGCGAACCGCCTTTGGCGTGGGACAGGGCGAGTGGCAGGCAACAGATCAGATTCCGGCAGGGGTGAAGGTGAGCGTCCAACTCACAGCAACCCGGAAATAGCCCGGGCCGTCGCAGCCCTGCGGGCTGGGGCCCTGGTGATCCTGCCGACCGAGACCGTCTATGGGCTGGCCGGGGATGCCGCCACTCCTCTGAGCGTGGCTGCCATCTATTCCGCCAAGGGCCGGCCCCAGTTCAATCCCCTCATCGCCCATCTGGCCGATCTGGCCTCTGCCGAAAAAGTCGCCCAGTTTGATGACCGGGCGCGAAAACTGGCTCAGGCCTTCTGGCCGGGTCCCCTGACCCTGGTCTTGCCCGTAAAGGCGGGAGGCCAGGTCTGCGACCTGGCCCGGGCCGGTCTTGACACCGTGGCCGTACGAGTCCCCGCCCATCCCGTGGCCTTGGCCGTGCTCGCGGCTTTTGGCGGGCCGGTTGTGGCTCCATCCGCCAACCAGTCTGGGCGACCCAGCCCGACAACCCTGGCTGATGCTGTGGCCGAAACCGGACAGGCAGCCCAGGTCGCCCTAGAAGGCGGGTCCTGTCGGGTGGGGCTGGAATCGACAGTGGTCTCCCTCCTGGATGAACCGCGCCTCCTGCGCCCCGGGGCTGTGACAAGAGCCGAGATCGAGGCCCTGATCGGTCCCCTTTCCGAAGCGGAAGCCGATGCCCACCGGTCTCCTGGCCGTATGACCCGCCATTATGCCCCCCGGGCCCCCGTCCGGCTGAATGTCCTCTCGCCCCTCCCGGGTGAGGCCTATCTCGCCTTTGGCCCGGCTACCGGCCCTGTCCCTGCCGGGGTGACCGTCTGGAACCTCAGTCCTTCGGCCAGCCTGTCCGAGGCGGCAGCCCGGCTGTTTGTCGACCTTCGCGCCGCCGATGCCAGCCATCCCACCGCCATTTCCGTGGCCCCCATTCCGCAATCGGGTCTGGGCGAAGCGATCAATGACCGGCTGGCGCGCGCGGCGGGCTGGATTGGCTGAGCGGGGGCTGGTCTCCAGGGATGTCTCAGCCTAACCTGCGAGGATGATCCCTCCCCCCGACCTTCTGTTGCGCCTGCAAGCTGTCCTCGGTCCGGAAGGCTGGAGCACGGAGGCTGATCGTCTCGCCCCCAAGCTGGTGGAATGGCGGGACCGGTGGAGCGGCCATACCCCCTTCCTGGCCCTACCCGGTACGACCGACGAGGTCGCCGCTGTCGTAGGTCTCTGCGCGGCTGCGGGGATCGCCATTACGCCCCAGGGCGGCAATACCGGACTTGTCGGGGGGCAAATTCCCCAGGGCGAAATCCTCCTGTCCACCGAGCGGCTGACCCGGATTCGCGACCTGAACCTGTTTGACGACGTGATCGTGGCCGAGGCGGGCGTCAGTCTTGCGGCAGTACAGGCCGCGGCCCTGGCCCAGGACCGTCGCTTTCCCCTCGATCTTGCCTCCCAGGGATCGGCAACCATAGGGGGCATTGTCTCGACCAATGCGGGCGGCACGGCGGTCCTGCGCTATGGCACCACCCGCGACCTGGTTTTGGGACTGGAGGCCGTCCTGCCGAATGGCGAGATCTGGAACGGGCTCAAGCGGCTGCGCAAGGACAATACCGGCTATGATCTGAAACAGCTCCTCATCGGCGCTGAGGGCACATTGGGCGTCGTGACCGCCGCCAGCCTGAAACTCTTTCCGGTCTTGGCCAGTCGGGCAACGGCCCTCATGGCGGTGGATAGCCCCGAAATTGCTCTGTCCCTGCTGGTTCGCGCCCGGGCGGCCACGGGTGGCGAGGTGGAGGCCTTTGAGCTCATGGGCCGTCAGGGGCTGGAATTTGTCCTGAAGAATATTCCCGGCCAACGGGATCCCCTGGACAGGCCCCACCCCTGGTATGTCCTGGTCGAACTGGCCTCCGGGGACCCAGGGGCTGCGGAGGCAGGCCTGGACCGCTTCCTGGCTGAAGGCCTAGAGGCCGGACGGATCCGGGATGCCGTCATTGCCCAGACCCGAAGCCAGGCGGCGGCGCTCTGGGCGCTCCGGGAAAACCAGTCTCCGGGACAGAAGCCGGAAGGGGCCACCTGGAAACACGACATTTCCGTTCCCGTCAGTCAGGTCCCCCGCTTCATTGCCGAGGCGAGCGAGGCCATGCGGGCCTTTGCGCCGGGTTGCCGGATTACGGCCTTTGGTCACATGGGCGACGGCAATATCCATTATGATGTCATTCGGCCCGAAGGTGGCGAGGATGCCGCCCATTCGGCAGGACGAGAGGCGGGGTCGCGGCGGGTCCACGATATTGCCGTTGGCCTGGGGGGCTCGATTTCGGCGGAACATGGCCTGGGCATGATGAAAACCGAGGCCGCAGCGCTATATAAGAGCCCGGTTGAACTTGCGGCCCTGCGTGCAATCAGGCAGAGCCTTGATCCTCAGCGGATCATGAATCCGCGCGTACTTTTCTGAACCGGCTGACACATGCTGATCGTCCTCTCCCCTGCCAAGGCCATGGACTTCTCGGCCCCCGAGGCTCCCGTGCCGGTAACCACGCCCGAGCTGGCGGCGGACATCACGGAACTGGCGGCCGTCACCCGGAAGCTGACCGTGGCCCAGATCAAGTCCCTGATGAGCCTGTCAGACAATCTGGCCACATTGAACCGCGCCCGATTCCAGGCCTTTGATCCCGGGCTGGAGGACGGACTCCAGGCCGCCTTTGCCTTCAATGGCGATGTCTATGCAGGCCTGAAGGCGCGCGAACTGGACCGTCCAGCCCTAGACTATGCCCAGACCCACCTGCGCATACTATCCGGCCTTTATGGCGTCCTGCGCCCCCTCGATGCCATCCAGGCCTATCGGCTGGAAATGGGCACGTCCTTGAAAACTCCGAGGGGCAAGAGCCTGTATGCTTTCTGGGGCGACCGCCTGGCGCGGAGCCTGAAGGCTGCGTCCGAAAGTCATGAGGACCCGACCCTCATCAATGCCGCCTCACAGGAATATTTCGGGGCCGTTGATCAGATCGCCCTGGGCTTGCCGGTCATCAACCTCCGGTTTCTGGAGGAAAAGGACGGCACGGCCCGCATACTCAGCTTCTTCGCCAAGCGGGCCCGGGGACGACTCGCCCGTTTTGCCATTGATCATCGCATCACCCGGGCGGCAGACCTTAAGGGCTTTGACTATGACGGCTACCGGTTCCAGGCCGGGGCCTCGACCGATACAGACTGGGTCTTTTCCCGCCCCCAGCCGCCGCCTCCCAGCAAAAAATAAGCTCTAGTTATTTGGAACTAATGCTCTTTTTCCAGGGCCGCTATTATTTGTGGACAGGTACCTTGCGTTAACAGGTACCTTGCAGTAAACACTCTCTAGCTGAAGAGGAGTGCTGCCTTTGCCCGAAGCCATTCAGATACAGTTAAAGAGGGGGGTCCTGGATCTATGCGTCCTCGCCCTCCTGTCCCGGAACGATGCCTATGCTTATGATATTGCTGCGCAACTTGCCGAGGCCATAGATATGGGTGAAGGCACCATCTATCCCCTTATGCGTCGCATGCAGTCTGAGCGGCTGGTGGAGACTTATCTGGTTGAGAGTTCTTCCGGGCCACCGCGTAAATATTACAAGCTGACCACATCCGGTCGGGCGAGCCTTGCCGCCCAGACCATCGAATGGACCGCCTTTTCCAAGGCCGTCAACACCATACTGGGAGAGCCCCAATGACCAGACAGGGATTTTTAGATACCTTGCGAGCGAGTTTGCGTGGCCTGCCACCAACCTCCATCGACGAGGTGATTGCTGATTACGAGGCCCACTTCGCCGAAGGTCTCCAGGCGGGCCGGACCGAAGCAGAGATTTCGGCGGCCCTGGGCGATCCCGCGCGTCTGGCGCGGGAACTGCGTACGGAAGCCGGCCTCAAGCGCTGGGAGCTGGAACGAAACCCGTCCGCCGCTGTGGGCGCGATCTTCGGAATTCTGGGACTGGGGGCCATTGATATCCTGGTCCTCCTACCCATCCTCCTACCCGTCGCCGCCACACTGCTGGGCTTTAGCATTACCGCGGTTGTGCTCTTTGTCTGCGGCGCCATTGTCTTTGTGCTGGGCCCCTTTGCCGGGCTTGGGCCCTATATCGCCGCCCTCATGTTTGGCGGGCTCAGTGTCATGGCCGGCGCAGTGTCCCTTGGGGCCCTGACCAGCCTGGTCGCCATTGGCTTTGTGAATGCCCTGGTCTGGTTCGGTCGCCTGCACATGCGTGCACTCAAACCCATTCTCGACTCTTCGGAGGTCCGCTCGTGATCCGCACCCTCATTCTGGTCGTTGTCGTAGGATTTGTCCTCTCCATCTTGGCCCTTGTCACGGCGGTCGCCTTCGCGGGCGGGCCGGGGGGCATAGGCAATATGATGTCAGCGCTGAGCCACAATAAAAACCTGCACTGGGAATTTACGTCCGACGATAATCCCAAGTCGCTGCACTGGTCCGGGCCAACGGTCAGCCGGGATTTTCCCTGGTCGGGCGAAGACCGTCTTGAAATCGAGGACACGGCCGACATCACCTATATCCAGGGGCCGGTGGCCAAGCTGACCATCGAGGCTCCGGCGACAGTGCTGGATACGGTTCGGGTCGAGGGCGGTCGAATTGAACGCGATGGCAATCACAACAGCCGTGGTGTCCTGAAGATTACCCTGACCGCGCCCAAGGTGCACAGGTTCGACCTGGGCGGGGTCCAGACCCTGAAGATCAGCCAGTTTGACCAGGACGATCTGGACTTGAACCTCAGCGGCGCTAGCAAGGTCACCGGGACAGGACGGGTCCACGATCTGAGCCTGGACATTTCTGGAACCGGGGCCGCCGATCTGGCCGACATGCAGATGGAAACCGCGCGGGTCGATCTGTCCGGCGCAGGCAAGGCCCGGCTTGGTCCCAAGGCCTCGGCCAAGGTCTCAATCTCCGGGATTGGCGAGGTCGAACTCACCCGCAAGCCTGAGACCCTGAGATCTGACATTTCCGGGCTGGGCCGCGTGTCTCAGCCAGGACTTCCAGACTGATAACAACTGACCTAGGCTGGGGACAGGAGGAGCCATGTCCATGTCCCGATTCATCCCCGGCCTAGCCTTGCTGACCTGTCTGTGCCTTGCCGGCACCGCAATGGCCCGCCCGGCTCCGATCACCCACAAGCCGATTGTGGCGGCGAAATTCTACAGCGGCCAGTGGTACGAAATCGCCCGGACTCCCATGCTGTTGACGCGCAACTGCAATGCCAGCACCACGGAATACACCTTGCAGGCCGATGGACTGGTCAAGGTGGTCGATGCCTGTTTCCGAAACGGCAAGCGGGTCTCTATCGAGGGTCGGGGCAATTTCATGGACCCGGGCACCAATGCCCGGCTCAGGGTCCGCTACAATCCGCTGATCATCTGGAACTACTGGATTCTGGACCATGACCCGGCAGGCCAGTGGTTCATTTCGTCAGACCCGACCTTTGACAAGCTGTTCATCTATACCCGCCAGCCACCGACCCAGGACTACCTTGATCAACTCCTCCAGCGGGCCAGGAACCTGGGCTATGATACCTCTCGACTGGAGTATCCGACGATTGCGCCCTAACATCGGGTTCAGAGCTTGATTCAAACATAAGGGAGGGGACAAGACATGGCCTTCAAACCATTCGATCTGACAGGAAAAGTGGCCCTGGTGACGGGCGGCAATGGCGGCATTGGTTTCGGCATGGTCGAGGCCCTGGCCCAGGCCGGCGCGGACATCGTCATCTGGGGCTCCAACCCTGCCAAGAATGCCGATGCTGCGGAAAAGCTGAAGCCCACCGGCGTTCGGGTTCTGACCCAGGTGGTCAATGTTGCCGATGAAGACGCCGTCCGGGCGGGCATGGTTGAGGCGGTGGCCAAGATGGGCCGGGTCGATACGGTCGTGGCCAATGCCGGCATTGGCGGCGGCGCATCCTCCTTCTCCGACTTCCCTACGGAAACCTATCGCCGGGTCTTGTCCGTCAATCTGGACGGGGTCTTCTTCACCTTCCGCGAAGCCTGCAAGCACATGGTCGCCCGTGCGGGCCAGGGTGACCGGGCCGGGGGCTCCTTGGTGGTCATCTCCTCCCTGTCGGCCATAGACGGTGCCGCGCGGAACGAGGCCTATGCCGCCACCAAGGGCGCGGTGATCTCCATGATCCGGGCCATTGCCGTTGAGCACGCCCGCTATGGCGTGCGCGCCAATGCCATCCTGCCGGGCTGGATTGCCACCGACATGACCGCCGGGGCCCAGGGCAATGACAAGTTCAACGACTCCGTCATCCGCCGCGTTCCTGTGCGGCGCTGGGGCGAACCGGCGGACTTTGGCGGCATGGCCGTCTATCTGGCCTCCGATGCGTCCAGCTTCCACACCGGCGACAGCTTCCTGATCGACGGCGGCTACGGCATCTTTTAGGCCGGATCTGATCTAGGCCTGATCCAGGGCGCGGTTGACGTCCCGGCTCAGGTCTTCCGCCCCTTCCAGACCCACACTCATCCGCACCCAGCCTTCGGTCAGGCCGATTTCCAGCCGCTCGGCTTCGGTCATGGACCTGTGGGTTGTGGTGCACGGATGGGTCGCCATGGACTTGGCATCCCCAAGATTGTTGGAGATGTCGACAATCTCCAACCGGTCGAGGAAACGCCAGGCGGCCTCCTGGGAGCCCAGATCAAAGGCCACCACCGTGCCCGGTCCGGTCATCTGACTGGCAATCAGGTCGGCCTGGGGGTGGTCGGCCCGACCGGGGAAGATCACCTTGCCAACCCGCGAATGGGCGGCAATGACCTCGGTCACCTTGGCTGCATTTTCCGCCTGACGCCGGACCCGAAGATCCAGGGTTTCCAGACCCTTGAGCATGACCCAGGCATTGAAGGGCGACAGGGCCGGGCCCGTATGACGCAACAAATCCTTATAGGCCTCGCTCATCAGGGGCTCATTACCGAGGATAGCCCCGCCCAGCACCCGGCCCTGGCCGTCAATGTGCTTGGTCGCCGAATAGACGACAATGTCGGCCCCCAGGGTCAGGGGTTTCTGGAAGATCGGCGTGGCAAAGACATTATCCACGACCAGCTTGGCCCCGGCGGCATGGGCCAGGTCGGCAACCGCGCGGATGTCGGTGATTTCCAGCAGGGGATTGGCCGGGCTTTCTACGAGAAAGGCCCGGGTATTTGGCCGAACAGCATTGGCCCAGGCCGCGAGATCCGTGGCGTCCACATAGGTCACCTCAACCCCAAAGCGCGGCATCCAGTTTGACAGGATCCACCGGCAGGAACTGAACAGGGCCTTGGCCGCGACAATATGGTCCCCGGCCCGGACCAGCCCTTGCAGGGCCGCGTGAATGGCCGACATGCCCGAGGCCGTGGCCCGGCAGACTTCAGCCCCTTCCAGCAAGGCCATCCGGGTCTCGAACATCTGGGTCGTGGGATTGCCGAAGCGCTGATAGATGAACCCGGCATCCTCGCCAGAGAATCGCCGGTCCGCTGCGCCTGCGCTCTCATAGGCAAAGCTCTGGGTCAGAAACAGGGCTTCTGAAATCTCTCCATAGGGGGATCTGTCGAGACCGCCACGCACCAGGCGGGTCTGATCTTGCCAGTCTTTCGGGTCTTCGGACACGGTCTGCCTCGGTCTGATGATCAAAAATCGCGCCTTCCAGTCATCAGAAGGTCAGCCTGCCCTTGCAAACCCCAAGCGGGGCGGCGAGTAAAGGGGCAATGCATAGTCATCTGCCCCCGGGGATTCTCCCCTGTCAGTCCATAGAGGCCCTGATCGACCAGGGGGCCATACGTGCGGCGACACCCTTTGAGGCTGGCCAGGTCCAGCCGGCCAGCCTCGACCTGCGTCTCGGAACCCGGGTCTGGCGGGTTCGCGCCTCCTTCCTGCCGCGCCCGGGGCGCACGGTGCAGGGCAGGCTGGCCGATGTCGCCATGCATGAACTCGACCTGACCGGCGGTGCGGTTCTGGAACGGGGCTGCGTCTATATTGCCGAACTCCAGGAATCCCTGGCCCTGCCGCCCGGCCTGTCTGCCCGGGCAAATCCCAAGAGCTCCACGGGCCGGATCGACGTCTTTGTGCGGCTCCTGACCGACCATCAGCCTGCTTTTGACGATGTGGCCGACGGCTATTGCGGCCCCGCCTTTATTGAAATTTCGCCCCAGACCTTTTCCATACTGGTCCGCACCGGCACCCGTCTGAACCAGCTTCGCCTGAAGCGGGGCGAGCCTGCGCGTCTGGCCACAACCAGCGTCGGCGTAGACCTCTCTGACGGCATTGCGGGCTTCCGGGCGCGACGCCATGCCGGCGTTATCGACATGGATCACGTGGGCGGCCACGATCCCCGCGACTTCTGGGAACCCCTGGTGCCGCGACATGGCGAGGTCATGCTCGATCCCGGCGAATTCTACATTCTGGCATCGAAGTCCGCGATTGAGATTCCCATTCTCCAGGCCGCGGAAATGACTCCTATCGACCCCTCCGTGGGGGAGTTTCGGGTGCATTATGCGGGCTTTTTTGATCCAGGCTTTGGCACGTCAGAGGCGGGCGCCTCAGGATCGCGTGGCGTGCTTGAGGTCCGCAGCCACGAAACCCCCTTCCTCTTGGAAGACGGTCAGACCGTGGCGAGACTGGTTTATGAGCCCCTGACCGAGCGGCCAGAGCGCATCTATGGCGAAGGCGGCAGCCACTATCAGCGTCAAGGCCTGAAGCTCTCCAAGCACTTCCGGGCCTGGGACGGCTAGACCCGAGCTCGGGCCATCTCAATTAGAGCCGTGTGCGCACCGGCAGTTTCATTCCGGTGAACCGGGAGTCCAGGTGCTCGATCTCCAGGAAGCTCGCAGAGTGACCATAGGGCTTGTAGATCGAAAACGTCTTGGCAATGCCCAGGGTGGCCGAGCTTTCCAGCGGTGAGACAAAGTTACAGTCCCGGTCCAGCCAGTGGGGCTGGTCGATCCAGTAGGACAACTGGTCCCGGGTCACGGCAAAGAATCCGGAATGGGGGTTGCGGGCGCGCTGGAAACTGGCCGGCTGGCCCAGGGGCGAGCCATAGAGAACCTCGTCATCGGCCACAAAACTCTTCATGACCTTGGATACCCGGCCCGCCAGATCGCCGTCGATATAGGTTTTCAGGGCAGGCCCGGCACGGTTCCATTCGACCCGGTTGGGGAAGAGAACGCGCTTGTAGCCAAAGGTCTGGTTGAACCAGGCCAGCTTGTCCACGATCTGGGCATCATTGATCTTCAGGTCGTCCTCGCTGAAGACGAACATGTCATAGCTGTTGCGCAGGGAGGCAAAGACCTCCTGGGCCTTGAAGCCCAGCATGCGCGGATTATCCATCTCGAACTTGGCCACCTGGGCCCCGGCCTTGGCGCAGAATTCCGGTGTCATCAGGTGTTTGTCATTGGTTGTGGCAACGACAATATCGACCGTGTGGTCAGATCGCGGCCCAAGGTGGAAGGCCTTGTTGCCCACATCCAGGACCGCCGTGGTGCCGAAGTGCCCGCGCCAGGCCAGTATGGCCGATTCAATCGCCAGGCGTCGGTCGTCCTGGCGGCTGAGGTCGGTCGAGGCGTGGCGTGGATTATCCTCACCGGAAAAATAATGGGCGAAGACAAGGAGAATGCGCATGGGACCCGGTCGATGACTGCCTGGTCCATTCCTGCCGGACCCTGACCTCGTCTTTAAGCCCAAATGCCATCTTCGCAAAGTGGCGCGCGTCCCGGCCTTGAGCCGCTGGCCCGGACGGGCTAAGGAAGGCGCTCACCTGCGCGGGCGTAGTTCAGAGGTAGAACGCAAGCTTCCCAAGCTTGATGTCGGGGGTTCGATTCCCCCCGCCCGCTCCAGGTCCTCCCCGAAACCTCCGCCAGATCAGGCGACCTGACCGTCCATGCGGCCCCTGCTCGCCATGTGGGCGTGCAGTTTCTGAACCCTCAGGCTGGCCGTGCGCTCAAAGATGAAGGGCAGGGCGGCATGAACCAGACAGGCCAGGCCCGCCAGGATCAGCGACACGCCATAACCGCCCGCATGGGCGAAATGCTCGCCATAGGTTTCACCGACATCGTCGAGGTGGCGGGTGAGTGACATGGGACGGCTCCAGTCTCTGCAGCTTGATGGGAGACCCCAGTCTGACGCAATCTCTGGAAAGAACATGGTTTAAATTCTGCTGATCTTGGCTATATGGAGAATAATATTCTCTCTAATGGGCCAATGGCATGACAGATATTCTTGATCCCATGGACCGCCGGCTCCTGCGGGAATTGCAGACGGATGCCAGCCTGTCCCTGGCGGACCTGGCCGAACGGGTCGGCCTGTCCCAGTCCCCGTGCTGGAAACGGGTCAAACGGCTGGAGGCCCAGGGCATTATTGAACGCCGGGTGGCCCTGCTGGACCGGGAGCAGCTTGATCTGGGTCTCGTGGTCTTTGTCTCGGTCCGCGCCGGACGTCACGACCAGCTCTGGCTCGACCAGTTCACCAAGGAGGCGTCTGCCCTGCCCGAGGTCGTGGAATTCTACCGGATGAGCGGCGAGACCGACTATCTGCTCAAGGTGGTGGTCCGAGACATTGCCGCCTATGACCGCTTCTACAAGCGCCTGATTGCCACCGCCGCCCTGGGCGATGTGACCTCAGCCTTCGGCCTGGAGCAGATCAAATACACCACGGCCCTCCCCATCTAAATTTGAGCCTAGGGCAGCTGCGACATAATGGTCGGCGCATCGAAATAGTCCCGCCAATAGGTGATCAGGCCGTTGTGAACCTCATAGACCCCGGTCACCGGCAGCTCGACCCACTTGTCCCCGAACAGGTGCCGGTCCAGGCGTTCGAGAAAGACCACGGGTCCGACTTCGGCTTCCCGCAGAACCCGAAACTCGTTTTCCGAGGTCGGTCCGAAAAACGGCTCCAGCACAGCGCGAATGCCCGCCGGGCCATGGACCGTCCCGATGGGCGGGGGATTGATATATTCGCAGTCAGGCGAGACCAGCTTCAGGGCCGCGTCATAGTCCAAAGGCTCCATGAGGGTCATGAACTGCCGCACACAGGCGAGGGGGGACAGGGGGGATGCGGCCATGACTGGGCTCCAGAATGTGACAGAGCCCCAAACCTAGGGCGTTTTGTGTCCGGTGCAATTACGTCCGGGGTAATGGTTTAAACCCAGTGTCGCGCCCCCATCAGGCTGCCCCCTTCCCGCCTCCGGCCTTGCGAAACAGGGCCTCAGTCTCGGGATCGGCGGGAAAGAGGGTTTCGATCCTCAGATCATCGGCGGTGATGTCCTGGGCTGTGCCAAAGGTGGCGATCACGGCGAACATGGAAATCTTCAGGTCCTTGATCTGCAGGCTGAAGGGCATGACCGGCAGGAGGGCCGGGTCGGCGGCGGACCAGAGGATATGCGGCTCCTGAAGCGGGGCCAGATCGTCCAGCACGGCCATCATTTCCGATCCAGCGACCGCCTCGGCCTCGCGCTGGGCCCGTCGCCACATGAGGGGACCTACGGCAGACCAGTTGGTCACGAAGGGTCGAATACCCAGGGGATGGAAAAACAGACGCATCAGATTGCGTTCCCCGCCCCCGATCCGCGCCCAGACATCCTCGCCCATCATGGCCCCCAGGCGGTCAAAGGGTTTGTTGGACATGCGCACATTCCAGGCCCGGTCCAGGGCGATGGCGGGAAAGGGCTCATGGGCCGTGAGCATCATTTTCACCGCATTCATGACCTGCTCCATCTGCGGGTCATCCAGGGTGCGGGTCCGAAACAGGGTGGCAAAGCCCGCCGCCGTCAGCCAGGCATTGCGATCCCGCAAGGGCACATCGAGGGTCTCGCTCAGGTGCAGGATCATGTTGCGGCTTGGCCGGGCGCGTCCGGATTCCAGAAAGCTCAGATGGCGCTGAGAGACGCCTGCCGCCAGGGCCAGGTCCAGCTGGGACAGGCGGCGCTTTTGCCGCCAGTCGCGCAGGAGACGGGGAAAGGCCAGGTCTGCGTCTGGCCGCGACTGTGTAATCAATTCCGACACGTCCCACCCCTGTTTGCCACCCCCGTCTGTCGCCCGCCCCCTGCGACCGGTCAATAACGTCAGAGGTAATTGACGCCCCGCTGCCGCCGGGGGGAAACTTGGATTAATGCGGGAGGGCGATATGTCTGGATTTTGGCGGCTATGGTTTTTCGTCTGGTGTCTGTCCATTGGCCTGTTCGGGGCCGTGCTGGCTGGCGGGGCGTTTGAGGCCACCAGCGCACCGGTAAGATTCGTCCTGACGACTCTTCATGGCCCGGGTCCCGTCGTCCTTGATCCCACCCTGCGGTTCAGCCTGGCGGTCATGGGCGCGGTCTCCCTGGGCTGGACAGCGACCCTGGCGGTGATTCTGCGTCAGGCCATGGCCCTGGGCGATCCGGGGCGCGGCCTCTGGCAGGCCATTACCGCCGGACTGGTCACCTGGTTTGTCATCGACAGCACCCTGTCTGTTGCCACGGGATTCGGACTGAACGTCCTGCCCAACCTGGTCCTCGCTGGCATGTACGGAATTGGACTCGTGGGCAGCGGCGTTCTGAAGGACCGGACCTGAAGGTCTCAGGACTCAGGGGCGGCGAAGTCGACGGACACGATCTCCACTTCGGCACCGGCCAGCAAGGCCGTATCGCCCGCCCCCTTGCCCAGCAGGGCGCGCGCCAGGGGTGAGACATAGGAAACCGCACCGAGCGCCGGATCGGCCTCATCCTCGCCCACAATCCGGAAACGGGACTCGCGGCCATCCTCCCTTAGAAAGGTGACGGTCGATCCAAAGACCACCGTGTCGCCGGTCTGAGGCGTCGTCACCAGCTGGGCGCTCGCCCGCCGGGCCGAGACATAGCGCAGGTCGCGGGTGGCCCGCGCCATGGCGGTTCGGTCGGTATGAATATCCCCCGCACTCTGGGCCGCCGCATAGGCAGCCCTGGCCCGGACCAGTTCCGCCTCCAGCAGGGCCAGGCCCCGGGGCGTCACCAGATTGGGATGCGACGAAATGGGCCGGTCCGGCAGGTTTGCGGCCTGGGATTCCGCATCCTCCTCCCGGGTAAAGGCCACACTCATAGGGCTTAAGCCAGGGCCTGACGGGTGGCGGCTTCGACCTTGGCGCGCGGGATCATGCGAATGGTCGAGGTGGCCTTGGCCAGAACCTCTCCGGCTGCATTCAGCAAGCGGCCCTCGGCAAAGGCGGTCGATCGTCCCTGGCGCTCGATCCAGCCCTCGGCAATGACCAGTCCGGGCCGCGCCGGGGCAAAGAAGCTGACCTTGAGTTCAAGGGACATGGGGGTCATGTCCATGGCCTCGGTCATGGCCGCATGGGCCATGGCGGCATCAATCCAGCCACAGACAAAGCCCCCCTGAACAACCCCGCCGGAATGGCACATGTGCAGCCCTGCCAGATATTCAATCGCGGCCCGTCCGGGCTCCCGGCTGATCACGCGTTGCTGACCCAGGCTTTTCCCGAGATCGTGGACGGCAGGTTCGGTGGTCATGGCAGTCTCCCCCTTGTGTTGGACGCATTGTCACATGCCGCAGGGGCCGAGGTCGAGACCCGGCTTTTGATGCTGTTCCGGCGAAAGGGAAAGGGCTCTAGGGGGTTGGCTTGAGCTTTCCGTCTGCCACCAGCTGGTCATAGGCCACGGCCTGCAGGGCGTGGGCCTGGCCGGGAGACAAGCCGATCTCGTCGGCGCTGATTTCCCGGTCACCCAGGCTGCGGGGGTCCAGACCGGTGACCCCGCCAAAGACCACCAGGGCCTCCAGATAATAGCCCGCCGCGCTGGCGTGATACTGGTCCCAGCCCCAGAGATTGACCTGACCGAAGGCCACACCATCATAGGGATCGGCATCGGCCACTCCGGTCATTATGGCCCGGGTCCAGGCCTGGCCGACGGGCAGGACCGCGCGGACGGTCGGGTTGGCTTTTTTGAGCTTGTCATAGCCATCACGAATATCCTGGGCCATACCGCTGATGGAGCGGCCATACCAGAAGCCACTGGGAAGATAGGTCAGGTCCGCCCGGGACCAGGTTGCCGTCAGATAGACCTTCACGGCCGGATTGCGCCGGATCAGGGCCTGATTAAGCAGGGTGCCATACTTGATCAGGTTGTCGGGGTTTCCCGGGGCGGCGGCGTCCAGGGTGGAATAGCCGTGCATGACCACCACATCCCAGGGCCGGTCGATCACGGCCAGTTTCTGCTCATAGTGGTAGTCGAAATTCTTGCCGGGCGAGGTTTCCAGACTGACCTGGTAGTCGAGCCCCGCCTGCCGCGTAAAGGCCTTGAACAAGGCCGGAACCCCGCCGATCCCCTCACCATTCAGGTCCGTCACCGTGTCGGGACGATACCGCTTCACCGCCGAGGTCGCCCCGAAGGTAAAGCTGTTGCCAATGAACAAAATGCTCTCGGCCCGGGCCCCGGCAGCCAGACCGGACAGGACAAGGGCCAGGCCCAGGGTTCGCAAAAATCGGTTCATCATCGCCTCATAGCCTGAAGTGGAGATCAAAACACCTCCCCGGACCCAAGCCAAGTCATCCCGGAGGTCCTGACGCAAACAGACCGCTCGCTGCACAAAAAACCCCCCGGCGTTTCCACCGGGGGGCCATTTCGCAACCCGATTTGGGCTGGGCTTAGTAACCCTGAATGCGGGCGTAGCGGTCGCGATGATAGCTCTGGCTACCGAAGGCGGCCTCACAGGCGCGGGCGCGCTTCAGATAGAAGCCCGAGTCATGGGCATCGGTCATGCCGATCCCGCCGTGCATCTGGACCATTTCATTGGACACCAGATGGAAGACGTCGCCCATCTTGGCCTTGGCCAGGGAGACCAGTTCCGGAACATCGGGGCTATCGGCATCGATCGCAGCCAGGGCGGCTTCGACGGCGCTGCGGGCCAGTTCAAGATCGGTGAACATCTTGGCGGCGCGGTGTTGCAGGGCCTGGAAGGAGCCGATGACCTGTCCGAACTGAACCCGGACCTTCAGATAGTCCAGGGTGGTTTCGAAAGACTGGACGGCAGCGCCCAGCATTTCAGCCGACAGACCGGCCCGGACCCGATCCAGGGTCTTTTCCAGAACGTCCCAGCCCTTGCCGGCTTCACCCATCACCGCATCGGCACCGACCTCGACCTTGTCGAAGGTGATATTGGCTGCGCCGCGATTGTCGGCCAGGGCCAGACGCTTGCGGCTAATGCCCTTGGTATCGGCCGGAACGACGAACAGGGTGATCCCGTCCTTCTCGCCAGCCTTGCCGGAGGTACGTGCGGCCACGATCAGAACATTGGCCGCCAGACCTTCCAGAACGAAGGTCTTGGTGCCGTTCAGCACATAGCCCGCACCGGACTTGGTCGCCGCCAGGGCCGTCTTTTCCGGGGCATGGTGAGCGCCTTCATCAATCGCCAGAGCGCCCACGGCGGTGCCTTCGGCAATCTTGGGCAGCCAGGCCGACTTTTGCGCATCCGTGCCGCCCAGCACGAGGGCGGAAGCCGCCCCCATGGCCGAGGCCAGCAGGGGGGAGGCGGTCAGGGTCCGGCCCAGCTCTTCCAGGATCAGGCCCAGGGACAGATAGCCAAAGCTCGATCCGCCGTATTCCTCGGGGATGATGACCCCGGCCCAGCCCATTTCCGCCATTTCATTCCAGGCGGCGGCGTCATAGCCAATTTCAACGCCGCTATCGCGCATTTTCCGAAAGGCTGTGACCGGGCTCTTTTCCTGGGTCCAGCTCTTTGCGGCGTCGCGGAGCATGCTCTGTTCTTCGTTCAGAACGGCCATTGTGTGTGTTTCCCTAGTTTCTTGTTTGTGTGTGATCAGTTGTGTTGGGTGAGGTCGGGCAGACCCAGAATGCGCTTGGAGATAATGTTCGACTGAACCTCCTGGCTACCGCCATAGATCGTGAAGGCCTTGCCCCCCAGCCAGCCGCGAACGGCCGCAAGTTCCTCGGCGGAGAAGGTATCGCCTTCCCATCCCAGACCCTGGTGACCCATGATTTCCAGGGTCAGCTCGGCCTTCATCTGCATCCATTGGGTGCCGGCATTCTTCATGATCGAGGTCGCAGCACTCGGGCCGGAATTGCCCTTGGCCTCCAGCATGGCGCGGACGGCCGTTTGCTGGAAGGACCGGCCTTCGATCTCGTGCATGGCAATGCGGGTGCGCAGGTCGGAATCGGCGATCCGGCCCTGATCGTCGACGCCCACATATTCCTTGGCCAAGGCGGTGAGGGACTTGCCCCCGGCCATGCCGCCGCCGCCCGCGCCGGACAGGCCGGAGCGTTCGTGCTGCAGGAGGCGCTTGGCAATGGTCCAGCCGCCGTTCAGCGGGCCGACCAGGTCCTTCTTCTCGGCGCGCGCGTCGGTGAAGAAGGTTTCGCAGAAGGGCGAGTTTCCGGCGATCAGCGGGATCGGACGAACCTCAACCCCGGGCTGGTGCATGCTGAACAGGACAAAGGAAATCCCTTCATGCTTCTTGGCGGTATCGGTCCGAACGAGGCAGAAGCACCAGTCGGCATATTGCGCGCCGCTGGTCCAGATCTTCTGGCCGTTGATCAGATAGTGGTCGCCCTTGTCTTCGCACTTGGTAGACAGGGCCGCCAGGTCAGAGCCTGCGCCGGGCTCGGAGAAGCCCTGGCACCATTGCACGTCCCCGCGGCAGATCTTGGGGATGTGCTCCATCTTCTGGGCTTCCGTGCCGTATTCCAGCAGGGTGGGGCCGAACATCATAATGCCCATGCCGCCGATGGGATTATAGGCCCCTGCCCGTCCCAGTTCCTGCTGGATCACCCGGGCTTCCGCCGAGGACAGGCCGCCGCCGCCATACTGGGCAGGCCAGGTCGGTGTGCCCCAGCCCTTTTCGCCCATGGCCTTGCGCCAGGCTTCCTGAGCGGGAGAAGGCTTTGAGCGCTCCTCGCGCATCATCGGGTTGGGCCGGCCCTTCAGCTCGGCCGGAAAATTCGCTTCGATCCAGCTCCGCGCCTCAGTGCGCAGGGCATCGAGATCAACGCCTCCAAAGTCCGCCATGAATATCTCCTTGAAATCTTGGTCTTGAAATTAATGCGATTGCGTAAGGTCGGGGAGGCCCAGAATCCGCTTCGAAATGATGTTGTTCTGCACCTCGTTGGACCCGCCATAGATGGAGCCCGCCTTGCCGGAAAGCCAGGACCGCACCGCGGTCAGTTCGTCGGCCGAGAAGTCACTTCCTTCCCAGCCCAGACCCTGACTGCCCATGAATTCCAGGGTCAGTTCCGCCCGGTCCTGAGCCACCTTCATATTGGCATTTTTCATGATCGATGTGGCAGCGCTGGGGCCGGAATTGCCCTTGGCCTCCAGGGCGGCGCGACGCACGGTCTGTTGCAGGGCGCGCTTGTCCATCTCGTTCATGATGATCCGTGTCCGCAGATCGGTATCTGCCAGACGCCCCGCTTCATCCTCGCCGATATATTTCTTCGCCACGACGCCGAGGGCCGGTTCGGCCACGGGGGCCGCACGACCGCCATTCATGCCGGAGCGTTCATGCTGCAGCAGGCGCTTGGCCACGCTCCAGCCGCCATTCAAGGGGCCGATCAGGTTTTCCTTGGGCACCTTCACATCGGTGAAGAAGGTCTCGCAGAAGGGCGAATTGCCGGCAATCAGCTTGATGGGACGCACTTCGACGCCAGGCTGATGCATGGAGAAGACCACGAAGGAAATGCCTTCATGCTTCTTCGAGCTATCGGTGCGGACCAGGCAGAAAATCATCTGGGCGTACTGGCCGCCACTGGTCCAGATCTTCGAGCCATTGACCAGGAAGTGGTCGCCCTTGTCCTCGGCCTTGGTCTGGAGACTGGCCAGGTCAGAGCCCGCGCCGGGCTCGGAAAAGCCCTGGCACCAGCGCACCTTGCCGGTGACGATGTCGGGGATATAGGCCTGCTTCTGGGCTTCCGTGCCGTATTCCAGCAGGGTGGGGCCGAACATGCCCACGCCCATGCCGCCAATCGGGTTCACGGCACCAATACGGGCCATTTCCTGTTGCAGAATCCGGGTCTGTTCAATGGACAGGCCGCCACCGCCGTATTGGGCGGGCCAGGTCGGGGTGCCCCAACCCTTTTCCCCCATGCGGGTTTTCCAGACGGCGTAATCGCCGGTGGGCTCAGCAGGCGACAGGGTCAGGGCCAGCAGGGCCTCCGGGTCCTTGCCAAGGGACTTGGGGAAGTTCGCCTCAAGCCAGTCCCGCGCCTCGACGCGGAATCCTTCAAGATCTGTGTTTCCAAAATCAGCCATCTCAAATCCCCTCTAATTCAGCACGTTAATGATCAGTCTAGACTATCTAGGGTCGCCTGTGGGCCTGTCTATTTCGGATCAGGAAGTCCAAGCACCCTCTTGGATACGACGTTCAGATTAATCTCTGAAGTCCCGCCTTCAATCGAATTGCCTTTGGATCGCAGCCAGGTTCGCACGGCGGCGAGTTCGGGGCCGTCAAAGCCCTCCCCCTCCCAACCCAGTCCGTGGAGCCCCAGGGCCTCCACGATCAGTTCATTGCGGTCCTGCGCAATCTTGGCTCCGGCATATTTCATGATCGAAGTCGCCGCGGAAGGCCCCTGATTCGACCGGGCTTCATCGGCGGCACGGCGCACGGTCTGCTGGAAGGCCTGAACCTCCATCTGGTGCTCGATCACCCGTCGGCGCAGGTCGGAATCCGCCAGGCGGCCCGTCTCATCAAGACCCACATAATCCTCTGCGGCCTGACGGACCGTCAGGGCCGTGACCGGCGCACCGATGGACCCGCCCCCGAGGCCTGCGGAAATGTTGTCCCGTTCAAACTGCAAGAGCCGCTTGGCCACGGTCCAGCCGCCATTGAGGGGACCAAACAACTGGTCCTTCGGCACCTTTACCTCGGTAAAGAAGGTCTCGCAGAAGGGCGAAGTGCCATTAATAAGCAGGATGGGACGAACCTCCACCCCCGGAGACTTCATGTCGATCAACAGGAAGCTGATGCCCTCATGCTTCTTGGTCGTGTCGGTCCGAACCAGACAGAAGCACCAGTCCGCCAGATTGGCCCCGCTGGTCCAGATCTTCGAGCCCGTCACCAGGTAATGGTCACCCATGTCGACAGCCCGGGTCTGAAGGCTGGCCAGGTCCGATCCCGATCCAGGCTCAGAATAGCCCTGGCACCACCGCACCGAGCCCGTGACAATGCCGGGGAGGTGCTGCTGCTTGAGGGTTTCGGTTCCGTATTCAATCAAGGTCGGGCCAAACATCATGACCCCCATGCCGCCGATAGGATTGCGCGCGCCAATCGCGGCCATTTCCTCGGCCAGGACACGGGCCTCGGGTCGCGACAGTCCACCGCCACCGTATTGCGACGGCCAGGTGGGTGTGCCCCAGCCTTTGGAGCCAATACGCTCGCGCCACATCCGGGCATCCGGGCCTTCCTTGCCCCCGGCCATGGCGGCCAGCTGCGCCGCGGGATCAGACTTCAGGGCTGCGGGAAAATTTTCACCCAGCCAGGTCCTGACTTCGGACCGAAAGGCCTCGACATCGCTCCCACCAAAATCAGCCATTTCAATTCGCCTTCGAAAAATAACCGTTCAAAACTGGACCTGACGTTCTCTGCCGCCTCACTTGGGATCGGGCAAGCCCAGAACGCGCTTGGCGATCACATTCAGATTGACCTCCGAGCTGCCGCCTTCGATGGAATTCGCCTTGGATCGCAACCAGCCCCGCGCGGCACCGATTTCCTGCCCGGAATAGCTGTCCCCGGTCCAGCCCAGACCCTGGTGGCCCATGGTCTCGATCATGAGCTCCCACCGCTCCTGGGCAAAACTCGCTGCGGCATATTTGATGATCGACGTCGCCGCCGAAGGTCCGTTGGAGGCGCGGGATTCCGCTGCCACCCGGGAAATCGTCTTGTAGAAACAGTCGAAGTCCATCTTGTTGCGGGTGATCCGGGTCCGCAAGTCGCTGTCTTCAAGCGCACCCGACGGGTCAAGGCCGAGATACCCCTTGGCAATGGTCCCCAGATCGCTGGAGGAGCCCGAGGCCCCGTCGCCAGGTCCGAATCCGCCGGAAATGTTCTGGCGCTCATATTGCAGCAGGCGTTTGGCAATTTCCCAGCCGCCATTCACCTGCCCAACCAGATTGCCCTTGGGAATCTTCACATCCGTAAAGAAGGTCTCGCAGAAGGGGCTCTCGCCTGAAATCAGGGGAATGGGCCGGGTCTCGACGCCCGGGCTGGTCATGTCGATCAGGACAAACGAAATGCCCTCATGCTTCTTGGTCGTATCCGTGCGGACAAGGCAGAAGCACCAGTCGGCCTTGTTGGCATAGGAGGTCCAGACCTTCTGGCCATTGATCAGCCAGTGATCGCCCTTGTCCTCGCATCGGGTCTGGAGTGAGGCCAGATCGGACCCCGCTCCGGGCTCGGAATAGCCCTGGCACCAACGCGCCTCGCCGCGAATGATGGCGGGGAGGTGTTCGCGCTTCTGGTCTTCATTGGCATATTCCAGCAGGACCGGACCCAACATCCAGACCCCGAAGGAGGCCAGGGCCGGACGATATCGGCCTGCCGCCATTTCCTGTTCGAGAATTCGGACCTGATCGCGATCCAGGCCGCCGCCGCCATAGGTTGAGGGCCAGGCCGGAGCCGTCCAGCCCTGCTCGGCCATACGGCGCATCCAGACGATTTGGGGATCTGAAGAGGTGAGGAAGCCCCGCCCACCCCAGACCGCTTCCGGGTCTGTCGCCACACTGCCATCCCGGAGCTCTGCAGGATAATTGGCCGCCAACCAGGTCCGGACTTCGTCACGGAAGCCGTCAGGTGTCATGCCGCCAAAATCCGCCATAAGGCCCTCCGCCCCGATCTGCTCTTACCCTCGCACCTTAACGCCGGGATGGCGCGGAGCAAGTCATTCGAACACGTGTTTGACTCTTCACGGCCAAAGCTGGTCGTTTCCGGGGTCCTACCTATGTTATAGACTGCAGGGCTTCGGTAGACTTCAGGACAAGTTATGCGCTTTTGGCGTGAAATCCGGCCCGCACTCCTGGCAACGGCCCCGCCGGTATTCGCCCTCCTGACCCTGGCTGCGGGGGTCATGCTGATGGCGTCCGGGGCCACGCCCTCGGTTCCCGAGCGGTTCATGGCCCTCTATGAGCATACGCCAATCCTGGAGATTGAGCTCAGCCACTTTCTCTCCAGCATACTGGGTCTGGCCCTGGTCTTGTTTGCCTTTGGGCTTCGCGCCCGCCTGGATGCCGCCTGGACGGCCAGTGTGGCAACCCTGGCCGTGACTTCGATCCTAGCCATGACCAAGGGGTTTATCTGGGAAGAATCCCTGACCCTGGCCGCCCTGGCCCTGGCCCTCTTGCCCTTCCGGGCAGCCTTTCACCGGCGTGCGCGTCTGACCCAGATGGAGGTGACCCCTGGCTGGCTAATGTCTACGGCCGCCGCCCTGATCGGGGCCGGACTGCTTGGCCTCTGGTTCTTCCAGCATGCGGATTACGACGCCCAGCCTTTCTGGAAAACTATGGTGGACCGCGATGCCGCCCGCTCGATCCGCGCCTGGGCTGGCACAGCCACGACCTTCTTTGCCTTCGGTGTCTGGCGGCTCTGGGCCACGGCAGCGACGCCCAAGGTCATTGCCCAGGACGATACGGATTTTGAAAAGGTCCGCGCCATATTGGCGGTGGCCGAGGTCGGCGAGCCCGCCTCCAACCTGGCCCTGCTGGGCGACAAGCGGTTCCTGTTCAGCCCCTCGGGCGAAAGCTTCCTCATGTTCGGCGTGCGCGGGCGCTCCTGGATCACCCTGGGCGCTCCGGTCGGGCGACGGGACGAGCGAATGGAATTGCTCTGGCGGTTCCGGGAACTGGCGGATTCCCACGCTGCCCGGGCGGGCGTTTATGCCATAGGCCCTGACGACCTGCCCGATGTGGTCGAGCTGGGCTTTTCCATCCAAAAGATAGGTGAAAACGCCCTCGTCCCCCTGGAAACCTTCAGTGTGCAGGGGCGCAAGCGGGGGAACCTGCGTCGGGCCTGGCGCAAGGCCTGCGAGGACGGGGCCAGTTTCGAGGTCATTGCCCCATCTGAGGTCGCAGCCCATCTGGAGGCGCTGAAATGGGTGTCGGACTCCTGGCTTGAGCACCATTCCGGAGGGGAAAAATCCTTTTCCCTGGGCGGATTTCAACCCGACTATCTGTGCGAGTTTCCCGTGGCCCTCATTCGGTTCGAGGGGCAGATTGTGGCCTTCACCAATCTATGGACCACCGCCAGCAAGGCCGCCTTCTCCATGGACCTGATGCGCTATTCCGACACAGCGCCCAAGAACATCATGGACTATTTGTTCATTGAACTTCTCGAATGGGGCCGGGCCCAGGGATATGAGTCCTTTGACTTCGGCATGGCCCCCCTGGCCGGGCTTGAGGATCGCCCCCTGGCCCCCATGATGTCGCGGGTTGGGCGTCTGTTTTTCGACCGGGCCGAGAGCTTCTACAACTTCCAGGGCGTGCGGAAATTCAAGGACAAGTACGACCCGAACTGGCAGCCACGCTATCTGGCCGCCCCGGCCAAATGGACCATTCCCCTGCTGTTGGCCGATGTTGGGCTCTTGTCATCAGGCGGCGTGGCGGGCCTGACCCGCAGAGGTCGCCGCGACGAGCCGACGGAAACCTAACGCCCCGTCTTGACCCCCAGCAGATTGACCAGGTGGACCACCATAACCAGAAGGCCAAGGGCCGCTGAGGCCATCAGGGGTCGCCAGGGCATGAGGCGGGGTCCCTTCGCAAAATCCGGCGGCTGAGCCCCGCGCCATCCACAAAAGATGCCGCCAGCGGCAAACAGGGCGATCAGGACAAGGGTCTGCATCAGGCTCAGGGGCATGGCCCTCTCGCTAACCTAGGTGACTTCTCGCCGCAAAGCCTATCGCGGGTCGGGGGCGATATTCATCCACAGTCACGGCCTTGACCTGCGACTCAAAGGTTAACGTCGCGTTTACACTCATACCCCGGGTGGTTAGGGTTGTTCCAATCAGCTGGAACAGAGAGATTCGTATGTCCTCAAGGACGCCCTGGAGCGTCAAGGGAATCGATCCAAAAGCCCGGGAGGTCGCAAAGGACCTGGCCCGTCGGTCTGACATGACCCTGGGCACCTGGCTGAACGCCCGTATTTTCGAAGAACAGGCCCCCCAGCCCAGTCGCGCCGATGATGACCTGCCTGACCTGAATCAAACCCTGGACCAGCTTGGCCGCCGACTTGACCTTGCAGAAGCTGCCCTGCAGGTGCCCGTCCCTGAGGCCCTGATCTCCAGTCTCCAGCACCTGGAATCCAAGATTGAGGACCTTGCGGCCCGGATTGCCCGGTCAGAGCAGGGGTCAGCGCGCAGGGTCAGTGCCCTGGGCCGGGAGGTTCTCACCCTGGCAGAGGCCTTGACCCACCGGGTCAGTCAGGCGGAGGCGCGAAATTCGGAAGCGATTGGGCGCGTGAGCCAGGACCTGGTGCGCATGAATCAGGGCTTTGAATCCCGCCTCTCCCTCAATTCAGCGGCGCAAGCCGATGCCATGGCGCGCCTGGGTGGCGAGATTGCCCTCATGCGCGACCGCCTTGCCGCGCGCATGGCCGATCCGGAGCGCAAGCCCGCCCTGGGGGCGAATTTGACTCCTTCATCGACATCGCCGTCGCCAGATGCCCCGCTGGACGACCCCTTAAGGGACCGGATACGCCAGAGCGAGGGTCGGACGGCGCTTCTGTTGGAACAGGCCCGCGCCCAGATCGAGGCCCACCGCGCCCAGAAGGATAGGTCTGGATCGGGGTCCACCAGCGACCTCATGCCTCCTGTTGCCGACCCTTCCGGCGATGACCTGTTTGATGAGCAGCTATTTCAACCCCTGCCCGTTCCGGACGCCCGGCCCATTCTTGATACACGACCGGTCTTTTCCCCTCAGGCCCGGACGGTCGGACCCTTTGGGCGTAGTTTCAGCCTGTCGGGGGCTCAGGGAGAGATGAGCCTGGTCCCGACCGGGCCTGTCCTGGTCTCCAGCCGTGATCCTGCTGCGGAAGAGGGGCAGGACCTGGAATATCCGATGGAGGCCCCGGCCCTGGCCGCCCGGTCCCGACCGACCAACTGGACCTTGCGGCTCGTCGCGACAACCTCGCTCATTGCCCTTAGCCTGGCAGGCCTTGGACTGCTGCAACAGGCACCGGGCGGCGCGAGTTTGCCCAGGTCCGGCCCTCCCGCCAAGGTCGTCTCCAAGACCCTGCCGCCGGCGGTACAGCCCCGACTTGCTGTCGCCCTGACCCCTGCGGTCACCGCTCCCGCTGCGACATCCGCCCTCCCGGACCTGTCCACACGGTTCGATCAGGCCAGAAGAGATTTGGCCGCAAACCGGCCCGGGGCCCTGGCCGATCTACAGGGGCTGGCCAATCTGGGTTTTCCGCCTGCCCGGGCCTTGCTGATCGATGTCTATGACAAGGGACAGGGTAATATTGCCCGCGATCCGGCCGCCGCGAGGGTCTGGATGCAGCGTGGCGCTGAAGCCGGCGACCGGCTGGCCATGCATCGTCTGGCCTTGACCCTTGCTCAGGGGACCGCTGGCCCCAAGGACCCGGTCACGGCCAGTCGCTGGTTTCGCAAGGCCGCAGATCTGGGTCTGGTGGACAGTCAGTTCAATATGGGCGTGATCTATGAGCGGGGCCTGGGTGTCGAACGCGATCTGACCCAGGCCTATAACTGGTATGTCATCGCCGCGCGGGCGGGCGATGGGGAGGCCCGGAAAAGTGCCGATCGCCTGCGCGAGCAAGTCCCGCTCGAAGCGCGCCTGGCAGCAGGCGGGTCTGACTCAACGGCGACGAGCCCCCAGGATAGCGCCGACATCAAGCAGGCCCAGCGGGTCCTTTACCGGCTAGGCTATTATCGCGGGACCACGGACGGCCTTGCCAGCGCGGCCTTCAAACAGGCCCTGAGTGCCTATCAGCGCGAGCACAACCTGACGGTGACCGGTGGCCTGGATCCCCTGACAACCCAGCGCCTTGCCGTCCTGGCGCAATAGTCTTCGGGCACCCGGGATGGGTCCGCATGGCCAAATCTTTAGACGGGATAAACCAGTCTTGGCCCAATCTGGTGGTCCGGGCCGGTTCTGGCCCCGGGTGAGGGACCGGATCGTTTGAATATCTATCTGCCGATAGCCGAGATTTCGGTGAATGCGCCGCTCCTGATTGCGCTAGGCGCGGCTGTCGGCTTCATTTCCGGCATGTTCGGGATTGGTGGCGGGTTTCTCATGACCCCGGTCCTGGTATTCTTCGGAATTCCCCCCGCAATTGCCGTGGCCAGCCTGGCCAGCCATGTCGCGGCCTCCTCAACCTCCAGTGTCATCTCCTACACCCGGGCCAGGGCCGTCGATTTCAAGATGGGCGGCATACTCGCAGGCGGCGGGGCCTTGGGCTCCCTGATCGGGGTTGAGGTCTTTCGCTGGCTGAGGGTCATGGGCCAGGTCGATGTGGTGGTGTCCCTGGCCTATCTGATCTTTCTGGGGGCCATTGGCGGACTCATGCTGGTGGAATCCGTCGGGGCCATTCGCCGGGCGCGTCAGGGGGGGCCGCCCCGTCCCGCCGCAGATCGCCGCCCCATCTGGCTCTATGGCCTGCCCTTCAAGGTCCGCTTTAGTCGTTCCAAGCTCTATATCAGCGTCATTCCCCCCGTGATTCTGGGGATTTTTGTCGGCATGCTTTCGGCGATCATGGGGGTGGGTGGCGGGTTCATCCTTGTGCCGGCCATGATCTATCTTCTGCGCATGCCCGCCAGTGTCGTCGTCGGCACCAGCCTGTTTCAGATCATCATCACCACCACCCTGACCAGTGTGCTTCAGGCCGGGCGCAACCAGACGGTCGATATTGTGCTGGCCACCCTCTTGCTGATCGGCGGCGTCATGGGGGCCCAGCTCGGCGCACGGGCCTCCTCCCGGTTCCGGGCCGAGGAGCTTCGCGCCCTCCTGGCCCTCATCGTGCTGGCCGTGGGCCTTCGCATGGGTCTTGGCCTGTTTCTGACGCCGGAGGATCCCTTCGTCCTCATGAGCGGGATTGGCGGATGATGGCCCCCCTCCCGCCCCCGTCGGTCCCGGCTGAGGTCTCTGCGGCCCTGACCACCCCGCGGGTCCAGGTCACCTCCGGCTTTCAGGGGGCGAGGATTGTCCTTTATGGCGCAGTGATCGATCCCCGCGCCTGTCCCTGTGATGTCGTGGTTCTGGTTCGAGGCCCTGAGCAGTCCGTGCGCATTGCCCGCAAGATTCGCGTGGCCGGGCTCTGGCTGAACTCACGCCCGGTGGAATTTCGCGGGGCCCCCGGCTTCTACATGGCGGCCTCGACCCGACCCTTGAAGACCATTGCCAGTCCTGCGGTTCTCAGTCAGCGCGGGGCCGGGCTTGAGCACCTGCCCATTCGCAGCACGGGCACCCCGGGCCTTGAGGTCTCGGACCAGGCGGAATGGCGAGCGGCCATTGTCCGGCTCAAAACCCAGGCGAAACTCTACAATGCCGATCCCGAGGGCGTGACCTTTGTGGATCAGGGGCTGTTCAAGTCAGAGATCAACCTGCCGACCGCAGCCCCCATTGGTCGCTACCGGGCGGAGATCATGCTCTTCCGTCAGGGTCAGGCGGTGGCCACCCGGTCCCGAGACTTCACCGTCGAAAAGGTGGGTTTCGAGCGGCTGATTTACCTTTTTGCCCACGGCGCACCTTGGGTTTATGGTCTAGTCTCGGTTGCCATTGCGCTCGGGGCGGGTTGGGTGGCATCGACAATCTTCAGGAGGGTTTAGTGTCTGAACCTGTGCCAAGATCCATCTGGGCGCTCGCCCTGATCGGTATGCTCGGATTTCCGATTTCGGCAGCCCTGTTTGTCTACGGGCCAGCCCCCTATGCAGAGCGGGGCCTGCACTTCCTTCTGGCCTGGTCTGCGGTGATGATGGGCTTTCTGGGCGGCGTCCGATGGAGCCTCGAAAGCAGCAGGGCCATTCCGCGGGCCCTCCGCCTGGGTGTCGCCATCCTGCCGCCGCTGGTTGGATGCGGCCTGCTCTTGGCCCGGGATTTTCTGGAACTTGACTGGTCCCTTGGCGGCTATCTTGCGGCCTTTCTGGTGGCCTGGCTGTTTGATCAGGTCCCGGAAACCCCCTCCCGGTTTCCGCGCCTCATGACGATCCTGACCTTCATGGCCTGTATTGGCCTGGCCATGGCTCTGGAAAAAGCCTTGCGGATGTAACCGGCTCAGTCGGGACAGAGGGACCGTCGTCCTACCGCATGGACCCGCTGGGTGCCCAGAACCCCGGCCAGGGGCGGGGTCGCAAACAGGCCCTCAAAGGCAGGGTCGAGGAGATTCAAACCCCCGGCATAGGCCCCGAAGGCGGGCAGGATCAGTCTCAGGCCATCTGTGGCAAAGCATCGGCGTCGCACCTGGCCACGCGGTCCGGAAATGCGGGCGCAGGGGTGCAAATGGCCCGAAACCTCGCCCGGCCTCGGTCCCGCTTCGGGCTCATGGCGCAGGGTCAGCCCCGCTAGCGAGAGGTCCGCAACCACCTCACCCGGGGCCAGGCGCGGTCCGTCCTCATCATGATTGCCCGTGACCCAGACCAGGGTTCGACCCTGGGCGAGGGCGGCCAGGTCCCGGGCATCCTCGGGTGCCAACCGGGCCTCGGCCTGATCATCATGGAAACTGTCCCCCAGCAGGATCAGCGTCTTCGGTCCCCGTCGCGCCACCTCCGCCGATAGTCGCGCCAGGGTCTCGCGGGTATCATAGGGCGGCAGCAGCTGCCCCCGCCGGGCATAGGCCGATCCCTTCTCCAGGTGCAGGTCGCCAACAACCAGGGCGGAGTCCCCCGGCATCCAGAGGGCACCAGACAGGCAAAGAGTCACCGGGCTTCCCGACAGCTCCACATCCAGTCCGCCGCAGGGTGAGGCTGTCCAGGCTGGAGACGTCATGCCGTGGCCTCGGCGATCAACTCACGCTCGGCCTCGGCGAGAATCAGGTCGCCCGATTCACCCGGGCTTCGCTCCTTGCCGATCTCCATCAATATGGGCACCGAAAAGGGCGACAGGTGATCCAGATGAACGGGGTGGAGCTTTCCCCGCACCCGCGCCAGCAACTGGCCCAGACGCGCAACATCGATCATCCCGGTTGCGGCATCTTCACGCGCGCACCTCAGGAGCAGGTGGTCCGGCTGGTGGCGTCGCAAAACGTCATAGATCAGGTCCGTGGAGAAGGTGACCTGCCGTCCGCTCTTCTGTGCCGCCCCGGGAAACCGCCGCTCAATCAGGCCTGAAATCACTGCACAGCCCTTGAAGGCCCGCTTCATCATGAAACTTTCATCCAACCAGGCGTCCAGATCGTCGCCCAGCATGTCCTCGTCGAAAAGATCAGCAAGATTCAGGTCCGCCATGGGCCGGGCCGACCAGATGGCCAGGGCGTAATCATTGCAGACAAAGCCCAGGGGCTCGGCCCCCGCCCGCTCAAGCCTGCGGGTCAGCAACATGGCCAGGGTGGTGTGGGCCAAACGTCCCTCAAACGGATAGCAGACCAGAAAATGCCGCCGACCCCGGGGGAAGGTCTCCAGCAGGAGTTCGTCCTCTGCAACAATGGCTGAGCGGGCCTTTTGCAGCTCCAGCCACTCGCGCACATCGTCGGGCAGGACCGACCAGCCCGCCTCATTGAACATCAACTCCCGCACCCGCTTGGCCAGATAGCTCGACAGGGCAAATTTCGATCCGCCCCAGGATGGCAGTTTCGGATCCTTGTCGGCGGCGGGCCGGACCAGGACATCCAGCCCCGTCACGGCCACCAGGCTCCAGACCTGTCCGGCAAAGACAAAGGTATCGCCGGGGTTCAGCATTTCGAAATACCCCTCCTCGATCTCGCCAATCTTGCGCCCGCCCCTCAGGCTCTTGCCCATCGCCTGGCGCACGGACAGGACGGCCGGCGACAGGATCGCCCCGACATTCAGCCTGTGCCTCTGGGCGGTCGCCACGTCCCGCACCTTCCAGGTCCCCTCCTGGGTCTTCACGATCCGCCGGAACCGGTCATAGCTGCGCAGGGCATAGCCGCCGGTCGAGACGAAATCGACCACCTGCTCGAAGTCCTCCCAGCCCAGGTCCCGATAGGGCCCCGCCGTCAGGATCTCGTCATAGAGCCCGGTCAGGGTGAAGGGCTCGGAACAGGCACACCCCATAATGTGCTGGGCCAGGACATCCAGAGCGCCGATCCGCGCGGCCTCCCCGTCAAACCGGTTCTCGGCAATCGCCTCCCGCGCGGCCTGACATTCAAGCGTCTCGAACCGGTTGGCCGGAACGAACAGGGCGCGGCTTGGCTCGTCCATGCGGTGATTGGCCCGCCCGATCCTCTGGACCATGCGACTGGCTCCCTTGGGCGAGGCCAGCTGGATCACCAGGTCCACATCGCCCCAGTCAATCCCAAGATCCAGGGTGGAGGTGCAGATCACCGCCCGCAGGGCCCCGCGCGCCATGGCCGCCTCGACCTTGCGCCTTTGTTCCGCAGCCAGACTGCCGTGATGCAAGGCAATGGGCAGGTTGTCCTCGTTCAGTCGCCACAATTCCTGAAAGGCAAATTCAGCCTGGAACCGGGTATTGACGAAGACCAGGGCGGTACGCGCTCCGCGAATGGCATCATAGACCTCGGCCATGGCGTGTTTGGCCGTATGCCCAGCCCAGGGCACCCGGCCCTCGGACAACAGCAGATCGACAATCGGGGCGGCCCCCCTCGGACCCTGCACCAGGGCCACAGGACGGTCCCCGCGACCCAGCCAGGTCTGGATGACCTCCGGGTCCTCGACCGTGGCCGACAGTCCCACCCGTCGAGCGCCGGGGGCTAGTCGAGACAGCCTCGCCAGGTCCAGCGCCAGCAGGTCGCCGCGCTTGGAGGCATGGATGGCATGAACCTCGTCGATAATAATGCAGGCCAGATCCTCGAAATAGCGCCGCGCGCCGTCCCAGGCGCAGAACAGGGCCAGCTGTTCCGGGGTGGTCAACAGAATGTCCGGCGGCTTCAGCCTCTGTCGCTGACGCCGCGCCAGTCCGGTGTCTCCCGTGCGGCTCTCCGCCACGATATCCAGCCCCATGTCCCGGATGGGGAGCATCAGGTTGCGTTCGACATCGACAGCCAGGGCCTTCAGGGGCGAAATATAGAGGGTGTGCACGCCCCTGGGCGACCCGTCCCTGGACCGTCCGGCCAGATCAATCAGGCTGGGCAGAAACCCGGCCAGGGTCTTGCCGCCCCCCGTGGGCGCAATCAGCAGACAGTCCTGCCCCGCCCGACCGGCGGCAACCATGTCCAGCTGGTGGGCACGGGGGCTCCATCCCCGGCTGGCGAACCAGTCGGAAAAGCTCCGGGGCAGACCGGACTCCCCCATGTCGGCGGCGTTAACCATATTTCGTGACTATCATGTTCCGGTTCCGTTTCCGTCAGACTTCCTTTAAGCGCAAGCCTGTGATTTCCCTTCCGCCCGCCCTGATTGTCTTGCCTGGTCCCCGTGCAGCGGTGGCAGAGTCCGGGACGCGCGTGGCTGTGCGCCCCCCTGAAGCGCGGGACCTGTTCCAGGCGGGGCCGGTCCTCGTCGCCCACGCGGCCATGACGGCCCGGCGTCTGGGTTTGGACCCGCCCCCAAGATCGCCGCGAATCTTCGATGCCCTGGAGCTGTTCGCCTTCGTCCGCCCCGCCCAGTTCTGCGCGCCCTCCGCCGCAGGCCTGGCCCTCAATCTCGGCCTGCCCGAGCCCAAGGGTGGCCCCGAACAGGCCAGCGCCCTCCAGCAGGCCTGTCAGCGCCTCTTGCAGGACCTTGCCGAGCAACCCCAACCCAGTCGCGAAGAAGCCCTCGCCCTGGCCGAAACCCTGGCCCGGGCGGGATGGGCCTGGGGCCTGCTGACCGTTGAAGCCCTGCGCACCGCCCCGGTGGGCAATCAGTTCCGGTCCTCGGGTCTGGATGTCTGGACCCGGGTGGCGGAATGGGAGGATCAGGCCCCGCCGGGGGAGGCCGGGACCCGCCCCATTGAGCCCGAAGACGCCAGTGCCCGTCTGGCCGAACTTCTGACCCAGGCCGGGCTGGATGAGGCCCGCCCAGATCAGGCCCGATTCGCCGCCGAGGCCGCCTTTGCCTTCCAGCCCCGGGAGCGGGAAGGCGAACCCCGCATGATGCTGGCCGAAGCCGGCACCGGCATTGGCAAGACCCTGGCCTATCTGGCCCCGGCCTCCCTCTGGGCCGAAGCCAATGGGCCAGCCGTCTGGATTTCGACCTATACCCGGGCCCTACAGAGACAGATCGAGCGCGAGAGCCACGCCCTCTATCCCGACCCCAAGGTGCGAGCGCGCAAGGCCGTGGTGCGCAAGGGCCGGGAAAACTATCTCTGCCTGCTGAACTTTCAGGATCAGGCCAATGCTGCCCAGTTGGGAACCTCAGACCTGATCGGCATGGGGCTCACCGCCCGCTGGGTGCGGGCCAGCCGGGATGGCGACATGACCGGCGGGGACTTTCCGGCCTGGCTCCCGGGCCTGTTTTCGGTGGCCCCCGCCGCCCAGGCCAGCGCGGCCAATCTGGTTGACCGGCGGGGGGAGTGCATCCACGCAGGCTGTGCGCACTACCGGACCTGTTTTGTCGAAAAGGCCATTCGCGGTTCGCGCCGGGCAGACATTGTCATTGCCAATCACGCCCTGGTCCTGACCCAGGCCGCCTTTGACGGCGCACGCGCGGCGCGAGGCTCAAGGGGCGACGGGGAGACCACCCAGCTCAAGCGCATTGTCTTCGACGAGGGCCACCACCTGTTCGATGCCGCCGATGCGGCCTTTGCAGCGGCCCTGTCGGGGGCTGAGGCCGCCGAACTGCGGCGCTGGATTCGCGGTCCCGAGGGCCGGGGACGGCGGGGCCGGGGGCTGGAGACCCGGCTCATGGAGGTGCTTGGCGAACGCGAAGCCGCACGCAAGGCCCTGCTCGATGTGACCCGCGCGGCGACAGCCCTGCCCGGCGAGGGCTGGTCTGGCCGGATCGCACCCGCCCAGGGGGAACCCAGCCCCAGCGGACCGGTTGAGACCTTTCTGGTCACCCTCATTGCCCAGCTTCGGGCACGCGCTGCGCCGTCCGATGTCGGCATGGAGTGCGCGGCGCGTCCGGCCCTCGACAGCGTGCGTGAAACCGCCCGGCTGGCTGCCCATGCCCTGGCGGAGGTCGAGGCTCCCCTCGTGGCCCTGGCCCGCCACCTGGAAGATGTCCTCGACGACGAAGCCGCCACCCTTGGGGCCAGCGAGCGGGCGCGGATAGAGGGGGCCCTGCGCGGGCTGGACCGTCGGGCCCGCATGACCCTTCCGGCCTGGCGCGGAATGCTGCAGGCCATTGACGAGGACGCCCAGGACAATCCGGATTTCGTTGACTGGTTCGAGGCCACATTCCTCTACGGCCGACTGGTCGATGCCGCCTGCCGTCGCCACTGGGTCGATCCGACCGAACCCCTGACAAATGCCGTCATTGCCCCGGCCCACGGGGTTTTGGTGACCAGCGCCACCCTGGCTGATCCCACCCTGACGGACCCCTTCGCCCTGGCCGAAATGCGTACGGGAGCCGCCCGCCTGCCGGATCGCCCCAAGACCCTGCGCCTGGCCTCGCCCTTTGACTATTCCGCCAATGCCCGGGCCCTGGTGGTCACCGATATTGCCCGCGATGATGTGCGCCAGGTCTCGGCCGCCATGCGCGAATTGTTCCTGGCGGCGGGCGGCGGGGGGCTCGGCCTCTTCACCGCCATACGCCGTTTGCGGGCGGTCCACGAACGGATTGCCGCCCCCCTGTCAGACAAGGGGCTAGCCCTCTACGGCCAGCACGTTGACCCCCTGGAGGTCGGAGCCCTGGTGGATATCTTCCGGGCGGAACAGGATGCCTGTCTGCTGGGCACCGACGCCGTGCGCGATGGCGTCGATGTGCCGGGCCGCAGCCTGCGCCTGCTGGTCTTCGATCGCGTGCCCTGGCCCCGCCCGGACCTTCTGCACAAGGCGCGTCGGGCGCGGTTCGGGGGCAAGACCTATGACGATACCGTGGCCCGTGGCCGCATAGCCCAGGCCTTTGGTCGTCTGATCCGCCGGGCAGATGATCGCGGGGTGTTTGTCATGCTGGATGCGGCGGCCCCTACCCGGCTGTTTGCGGGCCTCCCGGCCGGCGTGGAAATTCAGCGGGTGACCCTGGTTGAAGCCATTGAGATGGTCGAGGCCTTTCTCAGCCCTGACCCCGCGACGGATCTCTCAGACCTGGCTTTTTGAAAATATATTGATGACCGCGACCCCGGCCAGGATCAGCCCCATGCCCAGCAGGGCAGGCAGGTCCAGGCTCTGTTTGAACCAGATCCAGGCAATGGCCGTAATCGCCACAATTCCCACACCCGACCAGATGGCATAGCCAATGCCCACTGGCACTGTGCGCATGGAATGGGACAGGCACCAGAAGGCGATCCCATAGCCCAAGACCGTCATCACCGAGGGCAGGAGGCGCGAAAACCCTGCTGAGGCCTTCAGGCTCGACGTGCCAATCACCTCTGCAGAAATGGCAATGGCCAGCCAGACATACCCGTTCATGGCTTGCACAGGGCACCCACCCTAGTGCTTGTCCCGGTCGCGGCCGAAATTCGGTTCCGGACTTTCCTGACCGGCGTCCACAATGCCCCGGCGGATGTCGCGGGTCCGGGTGAAGAGGTCAAACAGCTTGTCGCCCTCGCCCCAGCGTATGGCCCGGGACAGGGCTTGAAGGTCCTCGGTAAACCGTCCCAGCATTTCCAGAACGGCCTCCTTGTTGGACAAGAAGATGTCCCGCCACATGGTCGGGTCTGACGCGGCAATCCGGGTAAAGTCGCGGAAACCGCCCGCCGAATACTTGATCACCTCGGCCCGGGTCACATCCTCCATGTCGGCCGCTGTGCCGACAATGTTGTAGGCGATCAGGTGGGGCAGATGGCTGGTAATGGCCAGGACCAGATCATGGTGTGCCGCATCCATGCACTCGACCATGGCCCCGGTCGCGGTCCAGAACTCCGAAAGGGCGGCGACGGCCCCCAGATAGGCCGCGTCCTGCCGCGGCTCGGGCGTCAAGATGACCCAGTGTTTGTCAAACAGCTTGGCAAAGCCTGCCCCCGGCCCGGATTGCTCCGCCCCGGCAATGGGGTGACCGGGTATGATCAGGGCATGGTCCGGCAGGCTGGCGCGCAGGGCCTCACTGACCGAACCCTTGACCGACCCCACATCGCTGACCGTCGCCCCGGGCTTCAGGTGAGCGGCGGCTTCGGCGGCCGCATGGCCCATGGCCAGGACGGGGACCGCAAAAATCACCAGGTCCGCCTCGGCAACAGCCAGGGCAATGCTGTCCGTCACCAGGTCGGCAAATCCCAGCTCGACGATCCGGGCGCGATGGTCCGGATTTGCATCCGCCACAGCAATCGCCCCCACCGTGCCGGCCATGCGCGCGGCCAGGGCCGTCGAGGCCCCGATGAGGCCGCAGCCAATCACAGCCATCCGGGGATAGATCACGCCGGTTTCCCCTGCATGAAGTCGTCGAGGGCCTCGGCCACGGCCCGGTTATGGGCCTCAAGGCCAATCGTGATCCGCAAATGGTCGGGCAGGCCATAGCCTGCCACCACCCGGGGGATCAGACCCCGGGCACTTAGGAAGGCGTCAGCTTCCAGGGCCGTGCGCCCGGGGGTGGTGGGAAACCCAATCAGCAGGAAATTGGCCTGGGATGGCACGACCGCCAGACCCATTCCGCCCAGTTGCTGCACCAGCCAGGGTCGCCACTCGCTGACCAGGGCCAGGGACCGGGCCTGAAAATCCTCGTCCCCCAGGGCGGCCACGGCGGCCAGCTGGGCCGGGATGTTCACATTGAAGGGCAGTCGGATACGATCCACTGCATCAGCCATTTCCGGGGGCATATAGGCCCAGCCCACGCGAAGGGCCGCCAGGCCATGCAGCTTGGAGAAGGTCCGGGTCATGACCACATTCTTGAAGTCCCGAACCATGGTCGCGCCATTTTCAAAGTCCGGGTCTGTGGCAAATTCCGCATAGGCCCCGTCCAGCACCAGGATGACCGAGGGGGGCAGGCTGGCATGTAGCCGCCGGATCTCTGATCCGGTCACGACCGTTCCGGTTGGATTGGCGGGGTTGGCAATGAAGATCAACCGGGTCCGGGAATCAACGAGGGACAGGACCTCATCGACATCGATCCGGTAGTTGATTTCCCGGGCAAAGCGAACCTCCCCCTGGGCGGCCCGCGCCGAAATGGCAAAGGCCCCAAAGCCATATTCGCCCTGGATGATGTTATCGCCGGGTTCCAGAAAGGTCTGGGAGAGGAGCTGGAAAATCTCGTCCGAGCCACAGCCGAACAGCAAGCCATCAGGGGCCAGGCCATAACGCACGCTGATCGCCGCCCTGAGCAGGTTGGAACGGCCGTCTGGATAAAGGTGCAGCTGGTCAATGGCCTCCACAAAGGCCTTCCGCGCCAGGGGACTTGAGCCCAGGACATTTTCATTGGCCGACAGCTTCAGGGGATGGGCTATGCCCTCCACATGGGCCTTGCCCGGCTTGTAGGGCGCAATGTCCATTATGCCCGGCTTGGGCAGGGGGCGCAGGGCAGTGGAGCGGTCGGGGCGTTCAAGTTGGGACATGAGTCTGGCCAGCAGGAGCGGGGTAGAAGGGCCTCTTACACGTCCAGGGGCGCAGATGCAGCCCCAATCACTCCGGAAAGTCGGCCAGGCGCTCGGACCAGGCGTTGATCATCGGCCTGATAAAACCCCATCAGGGCAAACAGTTTGAGACCACCGGCCTCGGCAATGAGATCGCCCGCCACGCCGTCCCGGCTGAGGGCCTCTTCCAGATGCGCCGCAGAGCCGGGGGCATCGGTGACCCAATATGTCAGGTCGTCCCCGGTAGGTTCGACCTCCACATCGGCAATGGCCAGGGCGGCTGGCGCGCCCCAGGCGTTCAGGCACGGCAGGGCGGTAAAGATTTTCAGGCGCGGTTCGGCGAGCAGCCGTCCCCACCAGGGCATGTCGCTGACCAGGGACATGACGGCCACGCCGCCAGGGGTGCGGGCTGCTGCCAGGGCGTCCTCCGGCCGGGTCACCGTGATCATTTTCGGCGCGCCGCCAAACCGCATACGGGCCAGTTCAACCGTGTGATCCGCCGCCTTGCCACCATAGACGGCGAGATGAAAGGGGCCCTGGCGCGACAGGCTGTCACTCATGATTTCCCGCCAGATGCGCACGATCAGGCTGGCGGTTGCATCCTTGCGCGGGCGGGCGAGCAGGCTGCGCAGCAATTGCGCCTCCCGCCCCGGGCGCAGGGCAAAACGTCCGGCCTCGCCCGCCGCGGCCTTGGCCGCAGCGACTTCCCGGGAAATGCCGGCCCGCTCATCGATCAGGGCCAGGACCTGGGCGTCGATCGCATCCAGGCGTGCCCGAATGGCCTCCAGCGAAGGCGCAGCGGTCTTGGGCTGGGCGTCGGCCATCATATCCCCCGAAATCAGAGCCTTGGCGGATAGGTCATTGCGGCCACTGAGGCAAGTCCCGGGACTTGCCTAGCTCCCCGGCTTATAGGTTCGCTCCGTATGGCCCTTGAGCTGGCCGGGATAGAAATAGACCTCCCTCAGGTTTCCCCGCGCATAGCGGTCGGCCTGATCGTTGAAGTGGGCGGTATTGGCATGTCCGCTCTCGCCCCCTGCGGTGACGGCCAGGGCCCGGACCTTGTCCCCGAACTCCACCACCGCCACAAAGCTATTTCCGCTGGTGCCATAATACCGCCGGGTGCCGGGATAGCGCTTGGCACCGAAGGAGGCGAGGGAGCCCCACTGGGCCGAGGCAAAGGCCACCGGGGTGCTGGGACCCGAATCCGTGAAGGTCTGGGTGATATCACTGGTCAGACGCTGATAGCGGTTGATCTCGCCCCAGGGCACCTGCCAGGAGCCGAAATCCTGGGTCAGGCGATCGCTGGCTTCAGCCAGGGCGGCCAGCTTCTGGTCCGGCGTGGTGCGGTGGGCCATGGCCTCATAGACCGAAATCCCCGCCGCCTTGGCCGCAGGTGCCGCCTTGGCCCACAGGGCCTCTCCCCAGAAGACCGCAAGCGAAGTTGCCGTCGAGTCCAGGCTCCACCGGTCATCCCAGCCCTTGAGCAGGGCGATTTGGTCGGCCAGCCTGACCTTTACCGGGTCTGCGCCCGGCGTGATGTTATAGGCTCCCACCAGGGCCGGAATGAGCTCACCGAAGGCCGGCATGTAGGGATCATAGGCCGCCGCCACCAGGGTTTCCGGTGTAAAGGCCTTGCTGGCACTCAGCACCTGGGTGGCATGGGCTCCGCGCGGATTGGGGCCCGCCGTATCCATATAGCGCGGAAAGGCCTCGCGTTTCGGACTGTCGGGTCCGGCCGCCGACCAGGGCCAGTCATTGGTATTATAGACCCAGCCCGTTGCCGGATTGACCAGCTGCGGGGCCTCGCTGGCCGGATGGACCCCGGCCCAGTCTGTGGCCGGATCGGCCCCATCCACCGGCTGGGTATAATCAAACCGGTCATTCCGCCGCGGGATGAACTGGGGATGCATATAGGCAATCGTGCCCTCGGCATCGGCAAAGAGGGTATTGTTCGACGAATTGGCAGCCAGCTCGCTGACCTTCCGGAAGGCCGCATAATTGACCGCCTTGGTGCGCAGGAAGGACTGGCTCAGGGCCTCGACCGGCTTATTCATCAGGGCAAAGGCAATCCACGTGTCGCCCGACTGGCGCACGATTGGACCGTGGTGGGAATGGTAGACCGTGAAGGCGCGCACACCGCTTGCCCCCGTGGGGCTGGCGAAGGGGATCCTTATGACACTGGTCTTGAGCGGACGCTCGGTGTCGCCATAGCGGTAATAGAGCTTTCCGGTCTTGCGGACGATGGTCTCGGCGAATTCATCGACGGAATCGACGCCGCTGGTCGTATGCATCCAGCCCGCGTGTTCATTAAAGCCCTGATAGATGAAGAACTGGCCCCAGGTCGCGGCCCCATAGGCATTCAGGCCGGAATCACTGGTCATCTGCAATTCGGAGCGGAAGAAGAAGCTGGTGTGCGGGTTGATCAGCAGCAGGGCATGGTGATTGGCCGTATTGGCAGGCGCTATGGCCATGCCGTTTGAGCCCTTGGGTTCCTGGAACCGCAGGGGGTCTTCTGGATTGGACACCTCATTCATGGCCATGGGCCGGGGGCGGTTGCCGTAGAAGGCTTCGAGCTCCTTGATGGACACCCGCTCCACATCCCCGCCGATACTGCCCTCGCTGAAGCTCAAGGCCATCCAGGGTTCAAAATGGGTAATGACCCGGGGCTTCACCTGTGGATGGGTCGCCAGATAGAAGTTCAGGCCGTCGGCCCAGCTGGTCATCAGAGCCTTCAGCCAGGCGGGGCTCGTCTTGTAATCGGCCTGCAAGACGTCGGGATCGATGAACAGTCTGGCCCGCAGGTCCTGATAGATGGCGCTTTCACCCTCTGCCTCGGCCAGTCGCCCCAGGGAGGTCAGGTAATTGGTCTCCACCCGGTTGAAGTCATCCTCGGCCTGGGCATAGATCATGCCGAAGACCGCATCGGCGTCGGACTTGCCATGGACGTGGGCAATGCCCCAGTCGTCCCGCACAATACTGACCCGCGCAGCCTGGGCCCGCCAGCGCACCATGTCGGCGGGCAGGAGTTTTACGGCCTCGGCCTTCACCTTGGCCTTTGCCTGGGCGACAATCCGGGCCGGGCCCCGCTCCGGAATCATGCGCTCGGCCAGGGCTGCCCCCGGAGCCAGGGTCAGGATCAGGGCCGCCAGGGGCCAGGTCAACTTGTGCATGTGCGCAATCCTTGAAATTTCTGTGCCGACGCTATCGGCACAGGTGTCCGCCAGCAAGGCACCACGCGCTCAAGACTTGTCCTTTCGGGAAGTCTGCCTCATGAGGTGGCATTGACCTGGGTTGGGGAGTGCACGGCGTGTCTGAACATTTTGATGTGGTGATTGTCGGGGCTGGCCTCTCCGGTATTGGCGCGGCCCATCACCTGCAAGAGAACTGCCCCGATCGCAGCTATGCCATTCTCGAAGGCCGCGAGGCGATTGGCGGTACCTGGGACCTGTTCCGCTATCCGGGCATCCGCTCGGACTCCGACATGTATACCCTGGGCTATTCCTTCCGGCCCTGGACCCAGGCCAAGGCGATTGCAGATGGTCCGTCGATCCTGAACTATGTGCGCGACACCGCCCGGGAAGGCGGCATCGAGCCCCATATCCGCTTCAGCCACAAGGTGTTGAGCGCCGCCTGGTCCACCGAGGACGCGGCCTGGACCGTCACGGCCCAGAAGGGGGACGAGACCGTCACCCTGACCTGCAACTTCCTGTTTCTCTGCGGTGGCTATTACAGCTATGCCAACGGCTATACCCCCGATTATCCCGGCCTCAAGGCCTATAAGGGACGCCTGATCCACCCCCAGCAATGGCCAGCCGACCTCGACTATGCGGGCAAGAAGGTTGTCGTCATCGGATCAGGGGCCACCGCCGTCACCCTCGTGCCCGAAATGGCCAAGACGGCAGGCCATGTCACCATGCTGCAGAGATCCCCCACCTATGTGGTCTCCCGTCCGGCGGAAGATGCCTTTGCCAACAAACTTCGGTCCTGGCTACCGGCCAAGCTGGCCTATGGGATCATTCGGTGGCGCAATGTCCTCTTCGGCATGTATTTCTACCGCGTAGCCCGCAACCGGCCGGACGTGGTCAAGGCCAATATCATCAGCATGGTCCGCGCCCAACTGGGTCCGGACTTCGATGTCGCCAAGCACTTCACCCCGACCTACAATCCCTGGGACCAGCGCCTGTGCCTGGTGCCGGACGCCGACCTCTTCGAGGCGCTGAAGTCTGGGTCCGCCTCGGTGGTGACTGACCACATCGACACCTTCACCAAGACCGGCATCAAGCTGAAATCCGGGGCCGAACTTGAGGCCGACATTGTCGTCTCCGCCACGGGCCTCAATCTGCAAGTGCTGAATGGCATGACCCTGACCGTCGACGGCCAGGCCGTCCAGCCCGGCGAGACCCTGAGCTATAAGGGCATGATGTATTCCGGCGTGCCAAACCTGGCCTCGTCCTTCGGCTATACCAATGCCTCCTGGACCCTGAAGTGCGACCTAACGTGCGAATATGTCTGTCGCCTATTGAACCACATGAAGGCGACCGGCACCCGCCAGTGCACACCGCGGATCGACGATCCCTCCATGGAGACGGCACCCTGGCTTGATTTCTCGTCCGGCTATGTCCAGCGCGGCATTGCCGCCTTCCCGAAACAGGGCACCAAGGCCCCTTGGAAGCTGCACCAGAACTATGCCCTGGACCTGATGGACCTGAAGTATTCCTCGATTGCCGATGGGGCCATGACCTTCTCCAACCCGGCCCCGGTCGGTCAGAAGGCGGCCTGATCAGGGACCGGTCACCGCGGCCACGAGGGCGCGTCCCTCAGGTCCGGTCTGGCCCTTGAGCTCAACCCGGCCACCCGCCGTACGCCAGGTCTGCATGGCCTCGGTCCAGGTCCTGCCCCGGATCTGGCTGGCCCGGGTCACGAGTCCCTCCAGGGCCAGGTCAACAGGCTTGCCACCGCTCAGCCCCCCGTCCAGCCGGAACAGGACGGCGGCCTGATCCTTGGGGCCTGGCCGAACATAGAGTTGTATCCGCCTCGCATCTGTGAGGGCTCCGGGGGTCTGTCCACTCAGGCTGACATCCAGACCCTCAAGGGACAGTCGGCCCCGTCCCTGGGCCAGACCAAACAGGCTCCCGTGCAAGGTCTTGCCGGTCAGGCTGAACCGCACGCCCCCTGGCCTGCCAAGCTCCAGGCCCACCGGGGCGGCCAGGACCCAGTTGTCGGGACTATGCAGATAGGCCTCGGCCTCCAGGCGCGGGCTGGCCAGACTCCACCCGTCCGGAGCTGTCACCTGCAAGTCCGTCAGGGTCAGGGTCAATCGAAATGGAAACCCGTCCAGCCGCTGGCCGCGCCACTGAACCTGGGTGCCCCCGGCCCGCAGGTCCGTCACAGCCCTCTCGAAGACCTGAAGCGTCGTCCGTCGGACCGAGACCCAATAGCCACTCCAGACCAACATGCCCAAGGCCAGCAGGATGAAGGGCCCATAGAGCCCCCATCGCCGGGGTTGCCGCGCAGGCCCATCCACCGCCAGGGTCATGGCCTAGAGGTTCTGGTCCAGGAGCGCGTTCGACGCCGTCTCGATCCGGGTTTCCAGGACACGCATGAACTCCCCGCGCTTCAGGCCCGGCGGTATGGGCTCCAGAAACTCGAACACGATTGTTCCCGGACGCCGCAGGAAACCTCGCGCCTCCCAGTGCACCCCGGCATTGGTCGCCACGGGATAGACCGGCTTGCCAAGCTCGCGATAGAGGGCCGCAATCCCGGGCTTATAGTCCCCGGGCTGGCCGGGAAGGCCGCGTGTGCCCTCCGGAAAAATAACCAGTTGGCGCTCAGCCAGGTCGAACTGATGCTGGGCATCCCGAACCATTTTCTTCAAGGCCGTCGCGCCGCCCTCCCGATCCACCACGACCGAGCCGATCTTCTGGCCGATCCAGCCGAAAATCGGGACCATCAGCAATTCCTTCTTCATGACGAACATGGCACTGGGCAGGGCGCTGAACTGCACAAAGACATCCAGCATGCACTGATGCTTGGCCGCCACGACCGCATCCCCGGTGGGAATGAACTCCCGCCCGCGAATCTCCACCCTGATGCCGCAGATCACCCGCAGCAGGAGATTGATCCCCGAACTCCAGACATGCAGATAGCGCACGCTCCAGGACACAGGCGCGATCAAAAGCGGCACCATGGACAGGGCAACGACCACCGACCAGGCATAAAAGCAGACGAGAAAAATCAGGGAACGCAGAACAACCAAGTGTCAGCCTTTCTGGAGGGCGGTCTTTGGCGGGGCGCTCTTGGCCTCGCCGGGACCGAGGCCCCTTACAATTTCTCGGCCAAGTATGGCCAGATATTTGGAATATTCGAACACCATGAGCCGGGCCCCCTTGCTGGTCAACCACCAGCGCCGGGCGGAAAAGGCTCTCGTAGCCACCGGATAGGCGATCAGACGGGTCGCAGGCAGGGCGGCCCGCAATTCCAGCATGGCCCGGGGCATGTGATAGTCGGCCGTGACCACAATCAGGCTGTCATAGCGCATGGCCCGCGCCCAGTCGGCAGCCTCCCGGGCATTTCCAAGGGTATTGGCCGCCGTAAACCCCAGGTCAACGCAACAGTCATAGAGCCGCCGAACCGCCTTGCTCACGGCCCGGATATCTTCCCGGCTGGCTTCGCGATTGACCCCGGACACCAGCATGCGTTCAGCCAGCCCCCTTTCCAGCAGATCCATCCCGGCCTCGAGCCGCTCATTCGATCCGGCCCCCGTCAAGACGACCAGTCCATCGGCGGCCGCGGGAATCGGGGCGGGGGTAGACCGGTCAATCCGGTCGATAAAGGTCAGGAGGCCCGCACCCCAGATGACGATGACCAGCATCATGGCGGCAAGCGTCTTCATGCCAGGGCCCGGATCAAGGTCATGGCCGTCTGCCGCGCCACCAAGGCACCTACCAGGGCCGCAAACAGGGGGGCGGGCAAAAGGAAGAGCAGGTCTGGCCAGCTCAGGGGCAGGTTAGGGGCCAGACCGTCAGGACTTGCTGCAAGGCACATCATGGCCCCGACAAGGGCCGCGCCCCCGGCCCCCAGACTTCCCCCCAGACCGGCAATCTTCGCAAACCGGGCCTGAAACAGACTGGCAATGAAACCGGGTCTCGCCCCGGCCTGGATCATCACCCGGATCAGGTTGGTCGAATCGGCCAAAGCGCTTCGGGTGGACAGGGCGATGATCGTCCCCGTGGCCAGGATCATGAGACCACAAAGGCCAAGCCCAAAGCCGCGCACCAGACCGGCCGCCTGGGCCATGTCATCTGCCCAGACCAGTTGACTGTCCACCGACGCGACAATCCCGGCTCGCTTCAGGACCGCTTCAAGGGCAACAGGCCTGGTCTGGGCGCTGGGGGCAAGGTCTATGATCAATTGCCGTCCACCGGACGTGCGGGCAGGCAGGGCCAGGACCCGGACTGTACTCACCCCGTCCATTTCCTTGACGACCTTTGCCGCGCGCTGGACCGTTTGGTCAGAGGTTTCCCCCGGACTGGGCTGGACCGTAAGGGTCGCCTGACCCTGCAGGTGTTCGGACCATCCCCGTACGGCGCGGTCGGCCATGATGACGCCCAGCAGGGTCAGGCAGGACATGAGGCAAATGAGGCCAACCACCATGACCAGCAAATGATCGCGGCCATCCGTCGGTGGCAGGAGGCCGGGTGCGGATCTTGGGGTCGACGTCATGATCCGGTCTCCGGGGCCTGGACCAGTTGGCCCCCTTCCAGATGCAGCACCGGCTTGCCCGCCCGGGCCACCAGGTCCTGATCATGGGTCGCGATGACCACCGTCGTGCCCTGGCGGTTCAGTTCCGCAAACAGTTTCAGAATTCGCACACCCATCTCGCGATCGACATGACCGGTGGGTTCGTCGGCCACCAGAATGTCCGGCCGCCCCACAATGGCCCGGGCAATCGCCAGACGTTGCTTCTCGCCTCCGGACAGGCGGGGCGGCAGGGTATGCATCCGGTTTCCCAGCCCCACCCACCGCAGGAGATCATGAATATCGCTGCGATAACTGGTCAGCTTGCGGCCAGTCACCCGCAGGGGCAGGGCGGCATTTTCGAAGGTAGACAGGTGATCCAGCAGACCGAAGTCCTGAAAAACCGCCCCGATCCGTCGGCGCATTTGTAGTTTGTCGTCAGGGCGCAGGCTTGCGACATTCTGGCCGAACAAGGTGAGGGTGCCCGAACTTGGCCGGGCCGCCATGCAAATGAGGTTCAACAAGGAGGTCTTGCCAGCCCCCGAGGCCCCGGTCACAAAGTGAAATGACCCGGCCGTGAGGGTAAGACTCACCTCCTGCAGGCTGGCCTCAGCGCCGCCATAACGCAGGCTTACCCGATCCAGTCGCAAGATTTCCGCACCGGGTGCGGGATCAATGATCATTCTCGTCACGGGAACCCCTTCCCCTTCCGTCATCCGCTTCGCCGGGGGCAGTCTAGCATGATCGAGACCTCTCGCCCCCAACGCCCATGCCAATCCGGGCTAAATTGTCGGTTTCAGCTCAAAACACGGCCTTCAGAGCCGTTTTTCCCACCGCCCGGCGCAAGGAAAGTGTAGCACGACGGCGCAAGTCCCGTTTATCAATCTGTTTGGGAACTTAGATAAGTCTGCTGACATGATTCTGACCTGTCCAAATTGTTCTGCAAGTTACAGTCTGGGGGACGGCGAGATCGCCCCTGAGGGCCGTCGGGTTCGTTGCATTGCCTGTGACCACCGTTGGCTGGCCTTTTCCCGGGACGATGTAACCGGGAGTCTCCGTTCGGCCCGGCCCGTTCCCGCCCGGACCCCGGCCCGCCCGCCATGGGAAGCAAGCTTGGGTCGACCACAGCCTGCGCCCTCCCCTGAGCCCCATTCTGAGCCTGCGCTGCCCCCAGAGCCTGCCCCAGAGCCACCCGCCGTGGCAGATGTGCCCGTGGCCGATTTTGAGCCCCTGGTCATGCGCCCAGTGAAACCCTCGAAGGCCTCGCGCCGTAGCCAGGTCAAGGCCTCCACCGGGGGTCTGGTTTGGGCCGGCATGGCCGCTGTCCTGATTATCCTGATTGGGCTTGCGGCCATTTTCCGCGCCGAGATCGTCAAGGTCTGGCCGAATTCTGCCGGAACCTTCGCCCTTGTGGGCCTGCCCGTAAACAGTCTGGGCCTGACCCTTGAAGGGGTCAGGACGGCCCCGAGCATCCGGGGGGGGCACCCCGTGGTCTCTGTTATGGGCAAGATTCATAACCAGACGGCCCATTCCATCAACGCCTTGCCCATCAGGGTCAGCTTCCTGGGCAAGGACAAGAAAGCCATCTCCAGCGTCGTGGCCCAGCCGGTTGGCAGGATTCCGCCTTTTGGCATGCGACACTTCGCCTTGACGGTCCTTGATCCGCCAGGGGCTGTGAATGGCGTTGAGGTTACCTTTGCGCCTGAAGGAGCCGAATCGACCAAGGCCTCGCCAGCGCCTGCGCCAGAGCCGGAGCTTGGGTCCGACGCGACCCCGACGCCCCCGGCTGCCGCAATCCCCGAAGCTGTGCCCCTCCCGGAAGAGCCCACAGTCCACTAGAGCAAGTCTTCAAAGGCGCACTAGCGGCCCTTCCGGATCTCCTCCAGGGCCGGGAGGGACAAGGCGCCGAGGTGCTCTCGATCCAGCATGTTGAACCTGCGGTCCGTCGCCTTGCGCCACTCCTGGCGTGAGACTCTTCCGTCCAGGTCGGCATCTGCGCCCCGCACAGGTTGCGGCTCGTTGAGGAGCGAGAACCTTGCAGCCCCCTCTCGGCGATCCTGAGGACCATTGCGGTGCTTGCGACCGCCGAAAAATCCACGGGGTTCGGGCATGGCCTCACCGGAATCCGCCAGTTCCTCGATCCGCCCGCCAAAGCTCAGGCCATTGATTTCCGGCGCAATCTTGCGCTCGTAGTCGCCATTTTCAAACCCGTCCACAGTTCCGTTTCCATCTGCGTCCAGCTGCTGAAAGAATCGCGCCGCATCGGCCTGGGCTTCGGTCTTGGTCAGCTGGCCGTCATGATCCAGGTCCGCGCCTGCAAACCATGTGGCAAGGCCATTTCCACCCCGGAATGGCTCCCCCCAGGGGCTGAAGAATATATGCCGACTGCGAGGGGGTTCGGCCCGATCCTCTCCACTGCGCAGCGGGCGAGGCTGGGCGGTCCCGTGGCTGGCGAGGCCCAGGGTCGTGATCAGAATGGCGATTCCGAGGGCGTGGCGGACCATGTTCGCAACTTCCTTTGCTAGATCGCTCTTACAGCCATCAGGGCGGGAAGGACAGCCTGAAGCTGTGGCCATCATGGGGCCAAAAAAAGAAAAAGGGCGGACCCTTTCGGACCCGCCCTTGATCGTCTGCAACCGGGTTTGGACTCTAGAAGTCCATGTCACCCATGCCGCCCATGCCACCCGGCATGCCGCCGGCACCGCCGCCCGCCTTCTTCGGCGATTCAACAATGGCAGCTTCCGTGGTGATCAGCAGGCCAGCCACCGAAGCGGCGTCCTGAAGCGCTGTCCGGACGACCTTGGCGGGGTCCATAACGCCTGCCTGAACCATGTCGACATAGAGTTCAGTCTGGGCATTGAAGCCAAAGGTGGCCGAGGCATTTTCCATGATCTTGCCGACCACGATTGAGCCTTCAACACCGGCATTTTCGGCGATCTGACGGATCGGAGCCTGAAGGGCGCGACGCACAATGGCGACGCCAGCTTCCTGGTCTGCATTGTCACCCTTGAAGCCATCCAGAATCTTGGAGGCGCGGAGCAGGGCAACGCCGCCGCCGGGGACAATGCCTTCTTCCACGGCCGCACGGGTCGCGTTGAGGGCGTCGTCGACGCGGTCCTTCTTTTCCTTCACTTCGACTTCCGTCGAACCGCCAACGCGGATCACGGCAACACCGCCAGCCAGCTTGGCCAGACGCTCTTGCAGCTTTTCCTTGTCATAGTCCGAGGTGGTCTCTTCGATCTGGCGCTTGATCTGACCGATCCGGCCTTCGATCCCGTCCTTGTCGCCCGAGCCATCAACAATGGTCGTGTCGTCTTTGGTGATGGTGACCTTCTTGGCGCGGCCCAGCATTTCCAGGGTCACGTTTTCGAGCTTGATACCCAGGTCTTCGCTGATCAGTTCACCACCGGTCAGGATGGCAATGTCTTCCAGCATGGCCTTGCGGCGATCCCCGAAGCCAGGAGCCTTGACGGCCGCAACCCGAAGGCCGCCGCGCAGCTTGTTGACCACCAGGGTGGCCAGGGCTTCGCCCTCGACGTCTTCGGCGATGATCAGCAGGGGACGACCCGACTGGACCACGGCTTCCAGCACCGGCAGCAGGGGCTGCAGGGAGGTGAGCTTCTTTTCGAACAACAGGATCAGGGGCTCTTCGAGATCGGCCTCCATCTTGTCGGCATTGGTGATGAAGTAGGGCGACAGATAGCCACGGTCGAACTGCATGCCCTCAACGACGTCCAGCTCGGTCTCGGCGGTCTTGGCTTCTTCAACCGTGATGACGCCTTCATTACCGACCTTATCCATGGCCTTGGCTATCATTTCACCGACTTCGGTATCGCCATTGGCGGAAATGGTGCCGACCTGGGCGATTTCCACATTGGTGGTGACCTTGCGGGACGAGGTCTTGATTTCGGCGATCACCTTGGCGACGGCCTTGTCGATGCCGCGCTTCAGATCCATGGGGTTCATGCCCGCCGCAACGGACTTCAGGCCCTCGACCACAATGGCCTGGGCCAGAACGGTCGCCGTGGTGGTGCCGTCGCCGGCCTTGTCATTGGTCTTGGAGGCAACTTCGCGGATCATCTGCGCGCCGAGGTTCTCGAACCGATCGGACAGTTCGATTTCCTTGGCGACGGAGACACCATCCTTGGTGGAACGGGGAGCCCCGAAGGACTTCTCGATCACCACGTTACGGCCCTTGGGGCCCAGGGTCACCTTCACCGCATTGGCGAGGACGTTAACGCCGCGCAGCATCCTGTCGCGCGCGTCGGAACCAAAATAGACGTCTTTAGCGGCCATTTTTGTGCTCTTTCAAAAAAATATGATTGGGGGGGGATTGCGGTAGAGGGAGGGTTATTCAACCACGCCCAGAACGTCGCTTTCCTTCATGATCAGCAGGTCTGCACCGTCGATCTTGACCTCGGTGCCGGACCACTTGCCAAACAGGATACGATCACCCGTCTTGACATCGAGGGGCTGGATCTTGCCGCTGTCATCGCGAGCACCCGGGCCCACGGCGACAACTTCGCCTTCCTGCGGCTTTTCCTTGGCCGTGTCGGGAATGATGATCCCGCCCTTGGTCTTTTGTTCTTCCTCGACACGCTTGACGAGGACGCGGTCTCCCAGGGGACGAAACGCCATGTTCTGAAATCTCCGTTCGGAACGGTTAAATGAGATCGGGTCGGGTCAGGGCCATCATTTTGGCAGTCACAGGCCCTGAGTGCCAACGCCGAGGTGGAGTTAGGTATGCCGCCCGACGGAGTCAAGCGCACTCAAACAATTTGCCGCCCTTCAGTTCGCGGTGGAAGTTTCCGGCAAGACGGCTAAGGTCACTGAAATTGAACACATGACCCTCAAGGATTTGACCATGCGTCGCATGATTGCACTCTCGGCCCTGGCCGCCCTCGCCCTTCCCGTCCTCGGACTCGCAGGCCATGCCCAGGCAGAAACCTGGACAGGCTATTCTGCGGTCAGCCCCACCGGTATTCAGTGGTCCTTTGATGCGGACTATTCCTATGTCGACAGCCAGTCGAAGCGGGTCGTCGTCCTGAATGCCATTGGCAAGGTGGGTGCCACACCGCGCATGGGTCCGTCTGCCCCCGGCGCATCGGACGGTGTAGGCAGTGTCCTGGCTCTGGATTGCAAGGCCAAAAACCTGATCCTGATCTCCGGGTACTCGCCGAAAAAGCCCCTGGACATCAACAATGAGTGGCGCGCGGTAAGTCCGAAGAAAGTCGAGACCGAGGACGACAAGGCCCTGCTTGCCGCGGTCTGTCCCATGGCCGCAAAACTGCCGGTGAAATAAGGCATAACGTCACGGCTTCGGGTAAGCCTTGATTGTAGGAACGGGGGGTCCGGGCCTTGAGCGCAACCATCTCGGGCCTGGGCCTGGTTGGCCTTGCCTTCCTGACCGCGACCCTGTCCGGGGTTTTCGGCATGGCAGGCGGGCTGGTCCTGATGGGCGGGCTGGCCCTGGTCCTTCCGGTTCAGGCCGCCTTCGTTACCCACGGACTCCTGCAACTTGTTGCGAATGGCTGGCGGGCAATTCTGCATGCCCGTCATGTCCGCTGGCCGATTGTGGGGCTTTATGCCCTGGGGGCCCTGGCCATAGGTCTGGTCGTGGTCAGGATCGCCTTCAGTCCCGATCGGCGAACCCTCTACCTCTTGTTGGGACTCGTCCCCGCCCTGGTCTGGATTCCCCGGACCTGGCTGAGGCTCGATGCGGCAGACCCGGGTCAGGCCGTCCTGGCAGGCCTCCTGGTTACCGGTCTGAATCTGACGGCGGGGGCCGCGGGCCCGTTACTGGATATCTTCTTTGTGCGCACGGCGATGGATCGCCACGCCATAGTCGCGACAAAGGCCGCGACGCAGGTTCTGAGCCATTTGACAAAGATTGTTGTCTTTGGCCTGCCCATGATCGCTACCGGTGCAAAGGGCATGCCGCCTTGGCCGGTCCTGGCCCTGGCCGTTACCGTATCCATGCTTGGGACCGCAGTCGGTGGCCGAATTCTGGACCGCCTGGATGACGTGAATTTCAAGACCTGGACCCGCTGGATCGTAACCCTTATCGGACTCTATTACCTCGTCCTTGCGGCCCAGCCAGGATCCTAGGGATGCCCATGTCATGCTGATCAAGCCCGGTCCCCTCTTCAGTCCGCACCTTACCCTGGAACCCCTGACGGAGGCTCATGCGGCGGAGCTAAAGGCTGCCTGTGCAGCCGACCCCGAGGTTTGGCCCCGGCTCTATCGCGAATCCTGGGCACCCGCGGAGTTTGCTGCCAGCTGGGACAAGCTCATGGTCGCAAATACCACAGGGCGGGCCCTATCCTATGCCGTCATTGTCAAGGATCTGGTCGTGGGCATGACAAGCTTTCTGGCCCTGGACGCTGCCGAGGCCAGCCTGGACATCGGTGCGACCTATTATCATCCAGATTATCGGGGTGGTGCGGTAAACCCGGCGGCAAAATATCTCCTGCTGGACCACGCCTTTACCGGCGGGGCACGTCGGGTGGCCTTCACGGTCGATGCCCTCAACACCCGGTCCCAGGCCGCCGTCCTCAAGCTGGGCGCGACCCGGGAAGGCCTACTGCGCCAGGATCGGGTAACCTGGACCGGCCGCATCCGCGACACGGTGATTTTCTCTATCCTGCAATCGGAATGGCCGGAGGTTCAAGATCGACTGAACCTCCGGCTCTCCGCCTTCAGCTAGACCAAAGCTCAACCTGATCTAGGCGCTGGCCGCCGTCTTTTCCGGAGCGGCCGGGAAGAAGACCTCGGCGGCATGGTCGGCCACCTCCTGCGCCGTATAGGGTCGACCCGGCTGGAACCCATCGGTTTGCAGCATCTTGATTTCCCGCACCCCCCGCGACGACACGCCCAGCACCTTGCCGGTATGGTCGGCCGCCAGGTCAGAGGCCATGTAGAGGACCCCGGGCGCAATATTCTCGGGCAGGCTCAGGGGATCAGGCTCCTGCCCCTTCCGGCCCGGCAGATCTGAGGTCATACGGGTAAAGGCTCCGGGGGCGAGGCCCATGACCCGGATTCCATACTTGCGGCCCTCAATGGAAAGCACCCGCATGAAACCGTAGATTCCGGCCTTGGCGGCCCCGTAATTGGACTGTCCGAAATTACCGTAGAGGCCCGAGGTCGACGAGGTCATGATGATGGTTCCCGGTCGGCCATTGGCCCGCAGCCAGGTCCAGACCGGCATGGTGCAGCAATAGGTGCCCTTCAGATGGACCTTCACCACCAGATCCCAGTCCGCCTCGCTGGTGTTACCAAAGGTCTTGTCCCGCAGGATTCCGGCATTGCAAACCAGTATGTCCACCTGCCCAAAGGCATCGAGGGCCGTCTTGAGGATGTTTTCCCCACCTGCCATGGTCGAGACATCGTCGCCATTGGCCACCGCCTTGCCACCCGCAGCAATAATGTCATTGACGACCTTCTGGGCCGCTGACACCGACCCGTCGCCAGACCCGTCCCGGGCCCCGCCCAGGTCATTGACCACGACACTGGCCCCTTCCTTGGCAAACAGCCTGGCATAGGCCTCGCCGAGACCGCCGCCTGCCCCGGTGATGATGGCCACCTTACCGTCAAGTAATCCCATAATCCGCTCCCTTGCTTTTGATCTTGTGGAGAGATCATCCTGCCGGGCGCGCCTGGAGTCGAGCCCCAGATTTCAGCCTGGCCACCAGTCTGTTGCCGCTCACCTTCACCGAAACCAAAAGACCCCGTCGTCCTGCATAAAGTGTCAAATTCCAAGATTTCCAGATCTTATTTATAGTTAACTTGAATTAACCATAAGTTTAGACGAGCTCTATTTACTCGATTTACGAGAGGTTAAGACTCTTCAAGGTATGTCTTCCGTCTATGTATACGCGGAGCAACCAGAATGGTTTCTCTCGGCGCGCCCAGGTGCGTTGACCTACGTATCGGGAGAACAGAATGTCGAGATACCTGAGGCGGCTTCTCAGTCAGGAACCAAGCGCGTCCATCTTCGAATATGGCCTGATCGCGGCCGTTATCGCCATGATCCTGCTGACCGCAGCCACCACGCCATCGAGCCGCTTTCCGTCACCCCGTTTCACCGACCATACAGGCCACCGCTAGGGCCTGGCGTTCAAGTCAGGACAGGTGTGGGAAGTTAAGACTCGCGAGGTTTAGCGGCTCACCGGATTCCAGCATCGCCTGATGGGGCATGTCCATGACCTCGCGGAAGGCCACCCGGAACCGGGCCATTTCCTCCACCGTTCCCACCGAGACCCGAACCGCATTGGGCCAGATGGGCCAGGTCCGTCCGATATAGATATTCTTGGCCTTCAGGGCGGCAATCACCCCGCGCCCGTCGCGGCCGGTATCAATCATGAAGCAGTTGGTCTGAGGGTCCCCTATGACCTTGTAGCCATTGGCCTTGAGCCAGCTCAGGGTTTCCCGGCGGGTATCGCCGATGATCTTCTTGCGCACCGGCACCAGGTCCGGATCGAGGAGGGAGGCCCGGGCGGCGGCAGAGCCGGTAATCGCCATGGCATTCTGGCCAAAGGGCTTCAGGGACGCGAGCAGGTCCGGACGACCGGCTGCAAATCCACAACGCAGACCCGCCATGCCGTAGATTTTCGAGAAGGTCCGCAGCACAATCAGGTCCTGGTCGGCAGCGACCAGATCCAGGACATCCTCGCCTTCCGACAAATGGATATAGGCCTCATCCACCAGAAGGATCGACCCCTTTGGCTTGTTGGCCAGGGCCCACTTGATATCCGCCTTTGAGGTCAGGGTGCCGGTTGGGTTGTTCGGGTTGCAGATATAGATCACCCCGGCTTGGGGGTCGGCAGTCACCATGGCCTTGACGTCATGGGCATAATTGGCCGTCAGGGGCACCTTGACCACCTTTGCGCCAGCTGTCTCCGCCGCCCGCATGCCCGCCTCATAGGAGGGATCAGCGGTGACAAAACTGCGCTTGGGCGAGGTAAAGGCCAGGACGGAAAAATGCAGCGGGTCGGACGATCCCGCATAGACCGCGACATGGCTCTCCTTCAGTCCGGACTGTTGGGCGAAGGTCTTGGCCAGCATGGCCGTCTCACCCATGCGATCATAGCGCCCGCCGGTCGGCGTGATCTTGGCAATGGCCTCGCAGGCAGCAGGCGACGGACCCAGGGGATTTTCATTGGCATTGATCAGCACAGCGTCTGGCGGTGGAACCTCGCGCCCCTGACCATGCTGGGCCATGCCGGAAGGAATGGCCGCCTTGTCGGCCGCATGGGCCAGGTGAGCTTCGGTCAGAATGGGTGTGGCTGCAGCCAGGGCGGCAGCCCTCAGGAAACCACGACGACCGATCAGGCTGAACTCGGAAGATGACACCACGGGAACCTCCAGGACAGGGCAAGAGCGTTTGAGGCCTCATTCACGCCCGCCCTGACCCCGGCGGCAATCACAGGTCCACTCGCCGGGGCTCGCGACAGAAACCTGCCTTGGAAGCAGGCAGGTAAGGGTCGATTCGATCAGGCCAATGCCCAAGGGGCAAGCGACCCGGTGGGCCGGACGAGACCTTGCGATCATGCACAACTTGTCACAAAGGGTAGGACACCCCCGCCGAAACTGGCTGGAACCTCAGGGACACGCCCATGACTGATGCCATTATCGAGACGTCGGAGAGGCCCGGCACCCCAGTCCATCTGGTGACCTCTGACAGCCTGGATGCGGTCCTGGCCGAGACCTTTGTCCAGGGACTGGCGCAGGCGGCCGACTTCAAGGCCAGGGCGGGCCAGATCCTTATCGTACCCAATGATCAGGGCAAGGTCCGGGAGGTCTATTTTGGCCTCGGCTCACAAGCCGGGATCAACCTACAGACCCTGCGCGGACTTCCGGCGAAATTGCCCCCCGGTGACTTCACCCTTACGACTCTGCCGGAGGGTCTCGACGCCGCCGACCTGGCCCTGGCCTTCGCCCAGGGGACTTACCGGTTCGATCGTTACAAGACCCGGGACCCGGCAGGGGTGCGGCTGGTCATGCCCGGCGTCGATCTCGCCGAAGCCCGCCAGATTGCCCAAGCCTGCGCCCTTGCCCGGGACATGATCAACACACCGGCCAATGACCTGGGCCCGCTCCAGATCGAGACCCTGGCCCGGGACGTCGCGCAAACCTTTGGTGCAGAGATTACCGTCATTACCGGCGATGACCTTCTGACCCACAACTATCCGGCCGTGCATGCAGTCGGGCGGGCCGCTGTGCCTCACCGGGCCTCGCGCATGATCGAACTGACCTGGGGCCAGCCTGACCATCCGGTCGTAGTGGTCATCGGCAAGGGCGTGGTCTTTGACACCGGCGGTCTGGACATCAAGCCCTCCTCCAGCATGCGCTTCATGAAGAAGGACATGGGCGGGGCCGCCCACGCGCTCGCCCTGGGCCGGATGATCATGGCCGGGAAGCTTCCCCTTCGTCTGATCGTCCTGATCCCTGCCGTGGAAAATGCCATTTCCGGCGACGCCATGCGCCCGGGCGACATTCTGTCGACCCGGAAGGGGCTGACCATCGAGGTCGGAAATACAGACGCCGAGGGCAGGCTCATCCTGGCCGACGCCCTGACGCGAGCTGACGAGTTAAACCCGGCCTTGACCCTGGACCTGGCGACCCTGACCGGGGCTGCGCGTGTGGCCCTGGGCCCGCAATTGCCGCCCTTCTTCACCGACGACGAGGACCTGGCCCGCCAGATCGAACAGGCCGCTCAGACGACCGGCGATCCGGTCTGGCGGCTGCCCCTCTGGAAGGGATATCTAGACTCCCTGGACTCCGACATTGCCGATATTCGCAATGACCCGGATGGCTGGGCCCAGGCTGGGGCCATGACCGCGGCCTTGTTCCTGCAACGCTTCGCCCCCAAGGGGCCTTGGGCGCATTTCGACATCTTTGCCTGGAACCCCAGATCCCGTCCGGGCTTTCCATCCGGGGGGGAGGCCCAGGCCATTCGCGGCCTCTACCAGATGCTCCGGACCCGGTTTCATGGGGTCTGACCCGCGCATAACCCCCTGGCGAGCCGATCTCGCCAGTTCAGACCTGGAGGGGCGCATGTCTGCCCCTGCCTATCGACAGCCGCGTCCGCACACGGTCGTGACGCCTGCCCTCCGGATTACCGCCACCCAGGCACCGGACAGCGAACAACAGGACCAGCTGCTGTTTGGCGAGGTGTTTGATCTTCTGGACACTACCGGCGATCAGGCCTGGGGTCAGGCCCGACGGGATGGCTATGTCGGTTATGTGGACCTGGCGGCCTTGGGCGCGGACCCTGGCTTGCCCACCCATCGGGTCTCGGCCATCCGCACCTATGCCTTCAGTGAGCCCAGCATCAAGTCGAGGGCCCTCGGGCCCTATTCCCTGAACTGTCTGATTTCGATCCAGGCCCGAGAGGGCCGCTTCCTTAAAGGCGCAAACACAGGCTGGTTCGTGGCCGAGCACCTGTCACCCATCGGCAGCTTTGCCGGAGAGCCCGCGGCCGTGGCCGAACTTCACCTGGGGGCCGCCTATCTCTGGGGCGGTCGCGAGAGTCATGGGCTGGATTGTTCAGGACTGGTTCAACAAGCCCTGCTGGCCTGTGGTCGCGCCTGTCCCCGGGATACCGATCAGCAGCAGGCCCTGGGCCAGGACATTGATCCCGAGGCCCTTGCCCGCGGCGATCTCGTGTTCTGGAAGGGCCATGTGGCCATGATGGTGAGCCAGACCCACATCATCCACGCCAATGCCCATCACATGGCCGTCGCCACGGAACCTCTCGCGGAGGCCTGGAGCCGCATTGCCCGGACCACGACCGGTGACCCGGTCGCCTTCCGAAGACTCTAGACGGCGGGCTTGGCGCTCGCCGCTGCGGCGGGGGCAGCAGGCGCTTCACCCGCTTCCGCAGGGGCGGCGGCGGGCGCTGCAGCGGCGGCGGGGGCAGCGGCCGGAATCGGCAGGGTCGAGCCCTGGGCATGGAGGTAGGCGATCACATTGATGCGGTCTTCCGCCTTCTTCAGGCCGACGAAGGACATCTTGGTGCCAGAAATGTACTTTTGCGGGCCCGACAGGAATTCATAAATGTGCTGGTAGTCCCAGATCGGCTGCTTGCCACCGAACTCGGTCATGCCCGCGGAATAGGCGAAGCCACCATGGCTGCCAGGCTTGCGACCAACCACACCCCAGAGGTTGGGTCCTGTGCCATTTGCGCCGCCATTGGCCGCATTGTGGCAGGACTGGCACTTTGCAAAGACGGCCTCGCCGGCCTTGACGTCTGCAATTGGCAGGACCGTGCCCCAATCGGGCGGAACATCAGCGACGGGCGCACCGCCAGCGTCGGCCTCAGCCGCAACTTCAATGGCATAGCCAGGTTTCTTGGGAGCTTCCGCCTCGAACAGGCCCGAGGTGAATTCGCGAAGGCCGACAATGGCCAAACCAGTCGCCAGTACGGCGCCAGCGATTTTGTTGAAATTCAGATCGCTCATCGTCCTGAAATCGGCCCTCTACTCGGCTGACATGATGGTCAGCGTTAGCACGGGAATCCCCGCCCCATATTGCGCCCGCGTCTCTTACACGCTACCGGCGCTCGCGCAACCAGCCAGTTGGGTGCAAGGGTACAGATATGACACCAATTATTCTCATACCTGCTCGCATGGCCGCAACGCGGCTGCCTGGAAAACCCCTCGCCGACATTGAGGGGCTACCCATGATTGTGCGGGTCATTCGTCAGGCGGAAGCCGCAAATATCGGGCCTGTCGCCGTGGCCGCCGGGGACATGGAGATCGTTGAGGCTGTTCAAAGGGCCGGGGCGCGCGCAATCCTGACCGACCCGCACCTGCCTTCGGGTTCGGACCGAATCGTAGCTGCCCTGGCCGAGTTGGACCCCCAGGGACACCACGACGTTATCATCAACCTTCAGGGGGATATCCCCTTCATTCAGCCAGAAGCGGTGAAGGCCTGTGCAGATCTGCTGGCCAGTCAGCCGGATTGTGACATTTCCACCGTCATGGTGGCCGAGGCTGATCGTGCCGAGCGCAGCAATCCCGACATTCCCAAGGTCGTTGCCGCCATGGCCGCCGATGGCCGGTCTGGCCGGGCCCTCTATTTCACCCGATCTGTCCTCTATGGCGATGCGCCCGTCTGGCTGCACCATGGAATCTATGGCTATCGCCGCGAGGCCCTCCTGGGATTCACCGCCGCCCCGCCCTCGCCCCTGGAACAAAGGGAGCGGCTGGAACAGCTCAGGGCGCTGGAACTTGGCATGACCCTTTGGGCCGCAGTGCTGGACGAAGCACCGATTTCCGTGGACAACCCGGCAGATCTTGAGCGCGCCCGCGCCCATGCCCGCTCGCTGAAAGGACGCTAATGGCCCAGGGACGAATCGCCTTCCAGGGAGAGTTGGGCGCAAACAGCCATGAGGCCTGTCTGGCCGCCTATCCGGATATGGAACCGGTTCCCCATGCCAGTTTCGAAGACGCCTTCGAGGCCATAAAGTCCGGCGACTGCCAGCTGGGCATGATCCCGGTGGAGAATTCAATCGCCGGGCGGGTGGCAGATGTCCATCACCTCCTGCCCTCCTCCGGCCTGAAGATCATCGGCGAGCATTTCAAGCCAATCCATTTTCAGCTCATGGCCAATCCCGGAGTCCGGCTGGAAGAGATTCGCAGCGTGGCCTCCATGCCCATTGCCCTGACTCAGTGTCGCAAGACCGTGCGTCGGTTGAACCTGACCACAGATTCCGTGGGGGATACGGCCCTGGCCGCCAAACGCCTGGCCGAGCACCCGGACCCGACGGGGGCCGCCATTGCCCCGGCCCTGGCCGCAAGCCTCTATGGCCTGGAAATCCTGCTGCGGGATGTTGAGGATACGCCGGACAATACAACCCGGTTCCTGGTCATGACCGCTGAGGAAAATCCGCCTTCACCGCCCCTGACCCAGCCCTGCATGACCAGCTTCGTCTTTCAGGTGCGCAACATGCCCGCCGCCCTCTACAAGGCACTGGGCGGATTTGCGACCAATGGGGTCAACCTGACCAAACTCGAAAGCTATATGGAGAACGCAGCCTTCACTGCGACCTTCTTCTATTCGGAAATCGACGGTCGGCCAGAAGACCCCGGCGTGGCCCGGGCCTTTGAAGAATTGCAGTTCTTCTGCCAGCGGTTCGAAATCCTGGGCACCTATCCGGCCGCCGACTTCCGCCGCCATAGCTGGGGCGGGAATACGGTTACGTCCTGAGACTGGGGCGCTCTACCCCTCAGCCCAGGCCTTGATGAGCTGATGGGCAATGGCCATGCCGCCGGGGGCAAAGGTGCCCTCGATCTTCCCGGCCAGCAGGTCCCGGGCCTCGGTCTTGGTGAACCAGCGCACCTCTGACAGTTCCGTCTGGTCCGGGGCCGCATTGTCGTCCGCCACCTGGGCGATCAGGCCGATCATGAGCGAGTTGGGAAAAGGCCAGGGCTGGGTGGAATGATAGGCCACCGAGGTTGTGCGCAGGCCCGCCTCTTCGAACAGCTCCCGCGCACAGGCTTCCTCAATGGATTCGCCGGGCTCCAGAAAGCCGGCCAGGGAGGAGAACATCCCCTTGGGCCACAGGGCCTGACGTCCCAGCATGCAGCGGTCCTCGTGCACGGCCAGCATAATCACAACCGGGTCGGTGCGGGGGAAATGTTCGGCGTTACAGGCCCGGCAGACCCGCTTCCAGCCGCCCTCGGCGGGCTCCGAGGCCTCGCCACAGCCGGAGCAGTGCTTGTGCTTGCGCCGCCACTCAAACATGCCCTTAGCCGTGCCAAGAATGGCCGTCTCCGTGGCAGGCAGGCGGCTGGCCAGACCGCGCATGTCTTCGAATCGGCCCAGCCCCTGGAGCGGACCATCCACCGGGTCTGCCGCACCCTCGACATCAAGCGCGAAGATGGCCGTGTCCTTCCAGAGTCCCATGAAAAGCAGGCGCTCCGGCCCACCGGACAGGTCCCGGACCATGCGGGCAGGAAGGTAGGCGACTTGCAGCCCGCCCTCCTTGGTCGGCTCCACAAGGGGTTTGCCATTCCACAAGACCAGCCCCAGGGACTGGTCCGAAGACAGCTGTTCAGCAAGCCATGCCTCGTCCTTGCGGCGCTCACTAGCGCGGTCGAGGGGGTTGCCGGCGAAGGTGTTGGTAAAGGCGGTCAGGGTCATTTTTCCATAATAGCGCAGGATTCTCTGAACGGACATGCTTGCGTGAAAGCGCGTGGACCGCGATATAGGGGGCGGAGATCGGCGACGGGCGGACGCCTCGCCAACCCGGTCAGGTCCGGAAGGAAGCAGCCGTAACGAGTTTCGCTCCGGGTCGTCGTTCGGTCTCCACCCTAGATTTCAAGGCAAACATGGCCGTCGACGACATCCTGCCAGATCCCGAGACACCCGAGCGTGATCCGAATACGGCGGACATGTTCGGTGGCGCTGTCGCTCCCCTCACGCCGACACCCCTGGATGTGACCGCCCGCCCCCCCTCTGCAGAGGACGGCGCGGCCTATACCGTGCTGGCCCGGAAATATCGGCCCCGCACCTTCGATGACCTCTATGGCCAGGATGCCATGGTGAGGACCTTGAAGAATGCCTTTGGCTCAGGCCGGATTGCCCATGCCTTCATGCTGACCGGCGTCCGGGGGGTGGGCAAGACCACGACAGCCCGCCTGCTGGCCCGGGCCTTGAACTTTGAAACCGAGACCCAGCATGCCCCGACCCTGGACCTGAGCACCGATGGCCGACATTGCCGGGCCATTATCGAAGGCCGGCACATGGATGTGCTGGAACTCGACGCCGCCAGCCGCACCGGGGTCGAGGCCATGCGCGAACTTCTGGATGGCGTGCGCTATGCCCCGGTCGAGGCGCGCTACAAGGTCTATATCATTGACGAAGTGCACATGCTGTCGTCCGGGGCCTTCAATGCCCTGCTAAAGACCCTGGAAGAGCCACCGCCCCACGCCAAGTTCATCTTTGCCACCACCGAGATCCGCAAGGTGCCGGTGACCATCCTCTCCCGCTGCCAGCGGTTTGACCTGCGCCGGGTTGAACCCGATGTCATCGTCAAAAATTTGGACATGATCTGTGAGGCCGAGGGGGTCAAGGTCGAGGCGGAAGGTCTGATCCTGATTGCCCGGGCCGCCGAGGGCTCGGTGCGCGACGCCCAGTCCATGCTGGATCAGGCCCTTGTCCAGGGGGAACCCGGGCAGACGGTTTCCGCCGCCCTGATCCGTGACATGCTCGGCCTGGCCGACCGGGGTCAGACCATTACCCTGTTTGAACAGGTCCTGCGGGGGGAGGCCGGCGCGGCCATCGACACCTTCCGCCAACTCTACAACTATGGCGCAGAACCGGGTCAGCTCCTGCTCGATCTGATGGAACATGCCCATGGTGCCTCGGTCGCCAAGGCCATAGGCCCCCAGGCCCTGACCCTGCCCAAGGACCAGGCCGGGCGACTGGCGGCCATCGGAGCCGCCATTTCGGCGGGAACCCTGTCACGCATCTGGCAAATGCTGTTGCGGGCCCATGAAGAAGTTGCCCGCGCGCCCGATCCGGCCGCAGCCGGCGACATGGTCCTGATCCGGCTGGCCTATGCGGCCGACCTGCCCGGCCCGGAAGAGGCCTTGAAACGGCTCCAGTCCGGCGAAGCGCCAGCTCCGGGCCTGACCCCTGCGCCCTCCGGCGGTCCAGGGGTATCCATGTCCGGCCAGGGGGGCGGATCGGCGGCGCGCATGGCCGCACCCCAGACCCTGACGGCCCAATCCCTGGCCCCCCAGGCCCCGCCCGTTCTCCAGAGCTTCAATGATGTCCTGGCCCTGATCGAACAGCGCCGGGACATTGCCCTGCGCCTGGACGTGGAACGCTTTGTCAGGCCGGTGAGCTTCCGCCCTGGAGCCATAGAATTCGAGCCCGCCCCCGGAGCCCCGGCCAATCTGGCCCAACGCCTGGTCAGCCGCCTGAAGGAATGGACCGGTCAGCCCTGGCTCATCGCGGCCCAGGGCGGCGGCGGGGCCGAGAGCCTCTGGGAACGCCAGAAACGCGAAGAAGGGGAAACCCGCGACGAGGTCGGAACCGACCCCTTTGTCCGCGCCGTCATGGCCGCCTTTCCGGGAACCGAGATCATCCAGATCCGCAACCTGCCCGTCCCCGACCTGGCCCCCCTGGACGAAACCACCGGCACGGACGACGACTAAAGTCATTAAGACCTCGCATAGTCACGCACCTGGGAATGTGTCCTTCCGGATGGGACGTAAATCCGGTCCAAAATCTCATTCCACATCGAATTTTACCCGCCGTCCGTCGCGCAAGAGGCCACAGAGCAGACCATTGATCAGGTCATCACTGGCCTCCCCAATCTCTTCCAGATGGAGCCTGTCCATCAGCGCCGCCCTGTCCAGGTTCTGAACGGCCAGCCACGCGACATTTAGTCCCATCCCAGGTCTCCTTTGTTAGCCTCATAAAGACATTGAAAAGCCAGGTGAATCCCCGGCGCAAAACCGACGGGCCGGTATTTCGCGCCCAGGTCGCGCGTCAGTTGACGAGACGCCCGCCTGGCCCCGCCCCGCATTGGGACTGTGCCCGTCCCCTGAATCGACCCATAGTGCGTGCCATTCTCGTGTATTCGGCGGTGGAAATTCGCCTCAAACTGACCTGGAGACCCCTTGGCTGCGTCTGCTGGACCTGAAATTGAGCGCCTGATCTCGCTCCTGTCCAAGCTGCCGGGGCTGGGTCCAAGGTCGGCGCGACGGGCGGCCCTGGCCCTGTTGAAACGTCGGGATCAGCTGCTTCTGCCCCTGTCCGAGGCCTTGTCTCAGGCCGCGACCAAGGTCCGCACCTGCACCACATGCGGGGCCCTGGACACCCAGGACCCTTGCGCCATCTGCGCCGATCCCGCCCGGGACAACAGCCTGATCTGCGTCGTTGAAGAGGTCGGGGCGCTCTGGGCCATGGAACGCGCCGGGGCCTTCCGGGGACGCTATCACGTGCTGGGCGGGCTCCTGTCGGCTCTGGATGGAGTTGGACCGGCGGACTTGCGGATCAAGACCCTGGTGGAGCGCGCCAGTGCAAATGGGGTTCGGGAAGTCATACTGGCCCTGCCCGCGACGGTGGATGGCCAGACCACCGCCCATTATCTGGCCGAAAGCCTGGCCCAGGCGGGGGTGTCCGTGACCATGCTGGCGCGGGGTGTCCCGGTGGGCGGGGACCTGGACTGGCTGGATGACGGGACAATCGCCCAGGCCATGCGCGCCCGCCGACCGGCTTGAGAAGGTGACAGGACCGGGGATCGGGGCTAGGAACGCAACATGAACACCAACCTGATCCCAACCCTCGCGGGCTTTGCCGTGGCCCTTGTGGCCCTGGCCTGGGCCTTTTTCGAACGCCGTCGTGCGGATACCGCCGAGGCAAGGGTCTGGGCGCTTCAGGACACGGCCGCCCGGGTGAAGGTCATTGAGGAAATGGCCGCGCGAAATGAGGGCCTCCTGCAGGCCGAAGCCGCCAATGCGATTGCCGAACAGCTCTTGCGGCGGGCGGATGAGACCTTTCACAATCGCGAGCAACTCGCAGAGGCCAGGCTTGAAGCCCAGCTAAAACCCGTGGCGGAAACCCTGGCCCGGTTTCAGGAACAGGTGACGGCCGTCGAGAAGGTTCGGCTGGAGGAAACCGGCGGACTGAAGGAACAGATTGCCGCCCTCATGCGCGCCTCAACTGCCACCCAGGACGAAGCCCGCAAGCTGTCGGCCGCCCTGGGACGCGGCGCGGGCGTTCAGGGGCGCTGGGGTGAACAGACCCTGCGCAATGTGCTGGAAATGGCGGGCCTGCAAAACCGGTTCGACTTCAACGAGCAGGTCTCCATCGCCGCCTCGGAAGGTCGGCGACGGCCAGACGTGGTGGTCCGCATGCCCGGTGGCGGGGAGCTGATCATTGACGCCAAGGTCTCCCTGAATGCCTTTCTAGAGGCTCAGGAAACCTCGGATGAGGGCCTTCGCGAGGCCGCCCTGGTGCGCCATGCCGAAAGCGTCCGGGCCCATGTAAGGGGCCTGTCCTCAAAGGCCTACCAAGACGAAATGGGGGCCAGTGCGGACTTTGTCGCCATGTTTGTTCCCGGCGACGGATTCCTGGTCGCCGCCCTGGATCGCCGTCCGGAACTGCTGAATGAAGCCATGGCGCAGAAGGTTGTGATCGTCACACCCTCGACCCTCTTTGCCCTCTGCAAGGCCGTGTCCTATGGCTGGCGCGTGGAGGAACAGGCCAAGGGAGCGGCCGAAATCGCCAAGGTGGCCCGGGAACTCTACAAACGGCTGGCGGATATGGGGGGACATGTGGCCTCCGTCGGCAAGGCCCTCGGCACGGCGGTCGAAAAATACAATTCGATGGTGGGCACCCTGGAGACCCGCGTCCTGCCCCAGGCCCGGCGCTTTGAAGACCTGGGCGTGGATCATGAAGGCAAGGACATGCCCGAGCTGGCGCAGGTCGAAACCGGGATTCGCCCCCTGACGCGGCTCCTCCAAACCCCTGACCCGGGGAATGACACCGGCTTGACGCGCGGTTAGCGCATGACTACCTCCAGATCATCATGACAATTCTCGACATCCGCGTGGTCCCGGACCCCATTCTGAAACAGGTCTCCAAGCCGGTTCCCGGTGTGGACGACGACCTGCGCCGGCTGATGGATGACATGCTGGAGACCATGTACGACGCCCCGGGCATTGGCCTGGCCGCCATCCAGGTGGGCGTGGCCAAGCAGGTGATTGTCATGGACCTGGCCCGGGAGGGCGAGCCCCCCGAGCCCCGCTATTTCGTCAATCCGCAGATTCTCTGGGCGTCTGAGGACATGGCTCCCTACGAAGAGGGCTGTCTGTCGGTGCCGGAGGTCTTTGACGAGGTCGAACGCGCGGCAAGGGTCAAGGTCAAGTATCTCGACTATGACGGCCAGGAGCGGGTGGTTGAGGCCGATGGCCTGTTTTCCGTCTGCCTGCAGCACGAGATGGATCACCTGAAGGGCGTCCTGTTCATCGACTACCTCTCCCGCCTGAAGCGGGACCGGGCGGTGACCCGGGTCCGCAAGCTGGTTCGGCAGGCCTGAGGCCTGTTTCGATCCGATAAACAGCTCCCGTCTTTCGGAACAGGCTCTAGTTTCTAAATTGGCCCATCAGGGCTAAAGCTCTGCCCATGCGCCTCGCCTTTCTCGGAACTCCGGATATTTCCGCCACCTGTCTGGCCGCCCTGGCGGCTGCGGGACATGAGATCGTCGCGGTCTATTCCCAGCCCCCGGCCCCCCGTGGACGCGGCCAGTCGGTGAGGCCTTCGCCGACCCAGCTCATGGCCCAGAGCCTTGGTCTAGAGAGCCGCACGCCAGCCTCCATGCGGGATCCCGAGACGATCGAGGCCTTCAAGGCCCTGGATCTGGATGCCGCCATTGTCGTCGCCTATGGCCAGATCCTGCCCGCAGATATTCTCGACGCCCCCCGGCTTGGGGCCTTCAACCTTCATGCCTCCCTCCTGCCCCGCTGGCGTGGAGCCGCCCCGATTCAGCGGTCCATCATGGCCGGAGATCCGGTCACGGGGGTTCAGGTCATGCGCATGACCGAGGGTCTGGATGAGGGCCCGATCCTGGCCACCACGGCCTTGCCCATGGCCGCCGATGAAACCGCCGGAAGCCTGCAGGCCCGCATGGCCACAGCGGGCGCGGACCTGCTGGTCCAGACCGTTGCCGAGATCGCAGCCGGTCGCGCCAGTGAGACGCCCCAGTCCGACACCGGAGCGAGCTATGCCAAGAAGATCCGCCCAAAAGAGGCCCGGATCGACTGGACCAGGTCGGCCGCGGAGGTCGATCAGCACATTCGGGGCCTCTCGCCCTTTCCAGGTGCCTGGTTCCAGGTGGCGACGGAAAGAGGCCCCGTCCGGGTCAAGGTCCTCCTCTCCCGGGTCGAGGCGGGTGCGGGCGCGCCGGGACAGGTGCTGGACGACGCCCTGAGGGTTGGCACCGGCACCGGGGCCGTAGGGCTCCTGCGTCTGCAGCGCGAAGGCAAGGGGCCTCAGGACGTAGATGTTTTTCTGCGGGGCTTTCCGATCCCTGCCGGGACGGACCTAACCTGATGGCGCGCTACAGGCTGACCCTGGAATATGACGGGCGGCGGTATCGCGGCTTTCAGGCCCAGGACAATCTGCCCACAGTCCAGGGGGCGATAGAGCGAGCGGTCTTGGCCTTCAGTGGCCAGACCCTGCGCCTTCAGGCGGCGGGTCGAACCGATACCGGCGTTCATGCAACCGGTCAGGTCATCCACCTGGACCTGGAGAAGGCCTGGTCGGAAAAAACCGTCCGCAATGCCCTGAATGCCCATCTGGTGGACGAAGGCGTGGTCGTCCTGGATGCCGCCCTGGCGCCCGAGGGCTGGCATGCCCGGTTTTCAGCCACCGAACGGCGATATCTCTACCGCATTCTGAACCGTCCAGCGCCGCCCGGACTGGACAAGGGCCGGGTCTGGCATGTGAAGGCCCCGCTTGATGCCGAAGCCATGGACCAGGCCGCCCAGGTGCTGGTGGGGCATCACGACTTCACAACCTTCCGGGACCTGCAGTGCCAGGCCAGGTCCCCGATCAAGACACTGGATCTGGCCCGGGTCTTCCGGCTGGGCCAGGAGGTGCACCTGGAATTTGCCTCGCGATCCTTCCTGCATCGCCAGGTGCGTTCCATGGCGGGAACCCTGGTGGAGGTGGGACTTGGTCGCTGGACCTCGCAGGATGTTCGTCAGGCCCTGGAGGCCCGGGCGCGGACAGCCTGCGGTCCGGTCGCTCCGGCCGCCGGCCTCTACCTGACCGCTGTCAGCTATGGGTTGGACGAGACCCCAAAGGCCTGAAAATAGCGCGTAATGAGCGCTTCATAGACTTTTTGCAGGTTGAGGATTTCTTCCACCGGGGCGCGTTCATCGACAGAGTGCATGGTCTTGCCGACCAGACCGACCTCGACCACCGGACAGATGTCGCGGATAAAACGGGCATCGGAGGTGCCCCCGGTTGTGGACAGGTCCGGCGAGGTCCCCGTCACATCACCCACCGCCGCAGCAATGACATCGGTAAACGGACCCGGGGCGGTCAGAAAGGCTTCGCCGCTAATGGCCGGGGTCAGGATGATTTTTCCGGCAAAGCCTACCTCGGCCCGGCGGGCTTCTTCGCCAATCCAGTCGACCAGATCCTGGCCCTTGTGGCTGGGATTGAAGCGGATGTTCAGGCGGGCCTGAGCCTTGGCGGGGATCAGGTTGGTTGTCGGATTGCCCACGTCAATGGTGGTGACCTCCAGGTTCGAGGGCTGAAAGCCCAGATACCCCTGGTCAAGCTCGTGGGCCTGAAGGGCGGCCAGCAGGCGCACCAAGACCGGGACCGGATTGGCGGCGCGGTGGGGATAGGCCACATGCCCCTGGACCCCCTCAACCGTGATCCCGACATTGACCGAGCCCCGTCGACCGATCTTGACCATGTCGCCAAAGGTCTCGGCGCTGGTGGGTTCTCCGACAATGCAGTGGTCAATAATCTCGCCTTCAGCCTTCAAGGCCTCGACAACCCGCCGGGTGCCGTGGGTGGCCACGCCCTCCTCATCGCCGGTAATGAGGAAGGACAGGGAGCCGGGCAGACTGCCGCCCTCCAGCACATTGGCTGAGGCCGCAGCAAAGGCGGCAATCGCACTCTTCATGTCGACCGCGCCGCGACCGATCAGCACGCCGTCGACAATGTCCGCCGCAAAGGCTTCCCGGCTCCAGGCCGCCGAGTCTCCTACCGGCACCACATCGGTATGACCGGCAAAACACAGGTTGGGTCGGGCCGTTCCCCAGCGGGCATAAAGGTTCTCGATCTCGCCGAACTTCATGCGGCGGCAGACAAACCCCAGGTCAATGAGGGTGCGTTCAACAATATCCATGGCCCCGGCGTCCGCAGGGGTCACGGAAGGGCGGCGGATCAGGGCCTGGGTCAGGGCAACAGCATCCAGCACGGTCTAGTCCCTCAGCAACTCGTTGATCGAGGTCTTGGCCCGCGTCCGCGCATCCACCGTCTTCATGATGACCGCGCAATAGGTCGAGGGCATGCCCTCATGCGGGCTGGGGCGCGAACCGGACATAAGGACGGAATAGGGCGGCACCTCGCCGGTCGTGACCTCGCCGGTGCGGCGATCCACAATCGGGGTGGTCGAGGTCAGGTAGACCCCCATGGACAGGACGCTGCCTTCACGGACGATGACGCCTTCGGCCACTTCGGACCGGGCCCCGATGAAGCAGTTATCCTCAATAATGGTCGGGTTGGCCTGGAGCGGCTCCAGAACCCCGCCAATGCCTGCGCCGCCGGACAGGTGCACATTCTTGCCAATCTGGGCGCAGGACCCCACCGTGGCCCAGGAATCGACCATGGTGCCCTCATCGACATAGGCCCCGATATTCACGAAGGACGGCATGAGCACTACGTTCCGGCCAATGAAACTGCCTCGCCGCACTACACAGCCCGGCACGGCGCGAAAGCCTGCGGCCTCGAATTGCGGCGCATCCCAGCCCTCGAACTTGGTCTCGACCTTGTCCCAATAGGGACCAGGAGGACCAGCATGCATGACCCGGTTGGGGCTTAATCGAAATGACAGCAATATGGCCTGCTTGGCCCACTGATGGGTGGTCCAGACCCCGTCAGCGCCGCGTTCAGCCACCCGAAGCTCGCCCCGGTCCAGCAGGCGCAGGGTTTCCTCGACCGCCGTGCGAACCGGTCCACGGGTTGCGACAGACACGCCATCGCGATCGGCCCAGGCGGCCTCGATCTCGGTCTTCAGGTCGGCAAAGGTCACGGACATCAGACACTCTCCTTCAGCCGCGCGTGATTCAACAGGGGCGCGAGCTTGTGTGTGCGGTGGTGAACAAAGGGGGCGGTAGAAGCCTGGGCATGGGGACCAACGAGGATGGTGGTCATGCCCAGATCAAAGGCGGGCTTCAGGTTTCGCTCACTGTCTTCGAAAAAGGCCGTGGTCGCCGGATCGAGCCCGTGGGCGTCGATCATAAGCTGGAATCCCTGGGGGTCAGGCTTGGGCAGAAAGCCGAAGGAATGGATATGAAACACCTGATCGAACAAATGGGTCAGGCCAAGGTGCTTCATCACGCGTTCCGCGTGAAGGTCATCGGCATTGGTAAAGATGAACCGGCGTCCGGGAAGCCGGGCCAGGGCGATCAAGAGCTCCGGGTCCTGAGCCAGGGCCTCCAGGGACAGGTCATGGAACAGGGCATGAAAATCCGCCGGATCGACCCCGTGGTTGCGCATGAGCCCGGCCAGGGTGAGACCGTGCTCGGCAAAATACTTTTTCTGCAGGCCATAGGCCTCGTCCCGAGGCAGGTCCGTAACCTTCATGACAAAGCTGGTCATGCGGTGCTCGACCTGGGCCATGAAGCCGGACTCCACGGGATAGAGCGTATTGTCCAGATCGAACAACCAGGTGTCGATATGGGTGAGATCAGGGATCATGAGGTGATGAGGGTGCCTGAGCCGTGCTCGGTGAAGAGCTCGACCAGCATGGCATGCGGCCGGCGACCATCCAGAATGGCAACCGCCTCAACGCCCGCTTCGACGGCGGCAATGGCGGTTTCCAGCTTGGGGATCATGCCCCCCGAGGCCACGCCGGAGGCAATCGCCTCGCGGGCTTCTGCCACGGTCATCTGGCGGATCAGGGCTCCGTCCGCCCCCAGCACGCCTGCCACGTCGGTCAGGAGCAGCATGCGCTTGGCGCGCAGGGCCCCGGCAAGCGCGCCCGCTACGGTGTCGGCATTGATATTGTAGGTCTGGCCGTCCGCCGCCACGCCAATGGGGGCGATCACCGGAATATAGTCATGCTCGGCGGAAATCAGCCCCTCGATCAGCTGGGGATCAATCCGGGTCGGTTCGCCGACAAATCCCAGATCAACGACCTGCTCAATCTGGCTATCCGGGTCCTTGCGGGTCCGCGTGGCCTTCTCGACCGTGATCAGACGGGCATCCTTGCCCGAAAGGCCAACCCCGCGAACATCGGCCTCGGCCCCGGCCAGGGTGATCCAGTTGGCGATTTCCTTGTTGATGGCACCGGAAAGAACCATTTCCGCCACCTCCATGGTGGCTTCGTCCGTCACGCGCAGACCGTCAATAAAGGTCGACTTGACCCCCGCCCGGTCCAGCATGCGCGAAATCTGGGGACCGCCGCCATGCACGACCACCGGATGCAGGCCAAGGAGCTTGAGCAAAACCGAGTCCGCGGCAAACAGCTTTGCGGTGGTTTCCTGCCCCATGGCATGGCCGCCGTACTTAATGACAACGGTTTCCCGGTCATATTGCTGGATGAACGGCAGGGCCTCGGCGAGGGTGCGGGCGGTGGCCCAGCCCTGCTCTTCGTCAACCGAGTCCTGGTCTGTGGTCGCGCTCAATGCCAAGTCTCCAAACATGTGGTGAAGGTCCGATAGCCGAGACCGGGGCACCTGTCACCTTGCGCTCAAAAACACCGAGGCTGGACGGGGACCCGATGCGTGATATGCCGTGACCTTAAACCCTTCATTCCGTGAGCCCACCATGCGCCTGACCCCCCTGTTTGCGACCCTTTCCCTGACCGCCCTTCTCGCGGGCCAGGTCGAGGCCAGAACCGTTGCGGTCGCCGCAGACCGTCTGGTCGATGTCGCCACCGGCAAGGAAACGGACAAGCCCCTGGTCATCATCACCGATGGCCGCATCACCGCAGTCGGGCATCAGGGCGATGCCATCCCCTCGGGGGCCGAGCGGGTCAGCCTTCCCGGCGTCACCCTCCTGCCGGGCCTGATCGACATGCATACCCACATTTCCTCCTCCCCCCTGTTCAGCGGCTATAATTCCCTCTTGTTCACCGACAGTTTCTGGCCCGTGATCTCGACGGCAAATGCCAAGGCCACCCTTGAGGCCGGCTTTACCACCATCCGGAATGTGGGTTCGGACCGCTATGACGATGTGGGTCTGCAACAGGCCATTGACGCGGGCTTTGTCCCGGGCCCGCGCATCATCCCGGCCAGCTATGCCATTGGGGCGACGGGCGGTCACTGTGACTCCACCTTCTTTCCGCCCTCCATGGACCAGAGGAGCCCTGCCGTGATCGACAGCCCGGACGAGGGGCGACGCATGGTCCGCCAGCTGCATAAATACGGGGCCCAGGTCATCAAGATCTGTGCGACCGGCGGGGTGTTTTCCCATGGCGATACGCCCGGTGCCCAGCAGATGACGGCGGACGAGATCAAGGCCATTGTCGAGGAGGCCCATGCCGCCGGCATGAAGGTCGCCGCCCATGCCCACGGGGCCTCGGGCATTACGGCGTCGATCCGCGCAGGCGTCGATACGATTGAACATGTCAGCCTGGTCGATGACGAAGGCATCAAGCTGGCCCTGCAGACCGGGGCCTATTTCGGCATGGACATCTACAATACCGACTACACCCAGGCCGAGGGCAAGAAGAACGGCGTTCTGGAAGAAAACCTGCAAAAGGACCGCGATATCGGCCTGATCCAGCGCCAGAATTACCGCAAGGCCCTGAAGGCGGGGGTGAAGATGATCTATTCCACCGACGCCGGGGTCTATCCCCACGGCACCAATGCCCGGCAGCTGGAAACCATGGTCGAGTGGGGGGCAACCCCGCTTCAGGCCATCCAGTCCGCCACCGTCACCTCGGCAGAAGCCCTGGGCCAGTCCGGCGATGTGGGTCAGGTGGCCGTGGGCCGTTATGGCGACCTGGTCGGTGTGAAGGGTGACCCCCTGAAGGACGTCACCCTGCTCCAGCATCCCGTCTTCGTGATGAAGGGTGGCGAGACGGTGAAGCGCCCCTAAGCCTGCCCTAAAGCGAGCGGGCCACCACTTCCTTCATGATTTCAGAGGTCCCGCCATAGATCCGCTGGACCCGGGCATCGCGCCAGAGGCGGGCAATGGGGTATTCGTTCATATAGCCCGCCCCGCCGTGCAGTTGCAGGGCGGCGTCGCAGACCTCCCACTGAAGCTCGGTATGGAAGAGCTTGGCCGCAGAGGCCTCTGCGGCCGTCAATTCGCCCTTCAGATGCCGGGCCATGCACCAGTCCAGGTGCGCCCATCCGGCCTGGAGCTTTGATTTCAGGGTTCCGAGGGTGAAGCGGGTGTTCTGGAAATCAAAGACCGTCTGGCGAAAGGCCTTGCGGTCCTTGGTGAATTTGACGGCCTCGTCAAAGGCCCGCTGGGCCCCTGCCTGGCCCGCTATGGCAATTTGCAGGCGCTCCTGGGGCAGCTGGCTCATCAGATAGACAAAGCCCATATTCTCCTCGCCCAGGCAGTTGGTCATGGGCACCCGGACATCTTCGAAGAAGAGCTCGGAGGTATCGGCGGAATTCTGGCCGATCTTGTCCAGGTTGCGCCCACGCTTGAAACCCGCACGATCGGCCTCAACGAGAATGAGCGAGGTGCCCTTGGCCCCCTTGTCCGGGTCCGTCTTGGCCACCAGGACAATCAGGTCGGCATTCTGGCCATTGGTGATATAGGTTTTGGAGCCTGAAATCACATAATGATTGCCATCCCGGCGAGCCGTGGTGCGGACACCCTGCAGGTCGGACCCCGCGCCGGGTTCGGTCATGGCAATGGCGGTAATGACCTTGCCGGACACCATGCCGGGCAGCCATTTATGCTTCTGCTCTTCCGACCCGTAATTGATGATGTAGTCGACCACGATATCGGACTGCAGGGTAATGCCCGCGCTGGAGCCCGCATAGGACAGCTCCTCGCCGATAATGGCATTGTAGCGATAGTCCAGACCCAGACCGCCATAGGCCTCCGGCACCTGGGGACAGAGCAAGCCGGCGGCCCCGCAGGCCTCCCAGAAGGTCCTGTCTATGACCCCTTCCTCCTCCCAGCGATCCAGATGGGGGATGAGGTGCTGGGCATAGAACTTGCGCACCTGGTCGCGAAACAGCGACATGTCCTGGTCATAAACGGCACGGCTTGCGGTCTCGAGCACGGGCGGACTCCTTGGATCAGACAGTTTGGACCATGACCCTAACGGCATGACCCTGGGTTAGGCCAGACCCGGCCCTCAAATCTCGAGGTGGATTTCGCAGGCGGCAGCGATCTCGGCCTGCAGCTCAGCAATCCCGGTGCCTTTTTCAGATGACGTCGCCAGGACACGGGGGAAGGCGGCCGGTCGCTTGGCAATCGCGGCCTGGGTCCGCTCAACCACGGCCTCAACCTCAGACGGCTTGATCTTGTCGGCCTTGGTCAGGACGATCTGGTAGGAGACGGCGGCCCGGTCAAAGGCATCCATGGGCTCCAGGTCCACGTCCTTAAGGCCGTGGCGGGCATCGATCAACAGATAGGCCCGCTTGAGGTTGGGGCGCCCCCGCAGATAGTCGCGGCCCAAACTCTGGAACTGTTTCACCGTGCCCTTTGAGGCCCGGGCCCAGCCATATCCGGGCAGGTCCACCAGACGCAGGCGATCATCCAGAACGAAGAAATTGACCTCACGGGTCCGTCCCGGCTCGTTCGAGGCCCGGGCCAGGCGCTTCATGCCAACCAGGGCATTGATCAGGGAGGACTTGCCGACGTTTGAGCGCCCGGCAAAGGCAACTTCAGGCAGGTCTGCGGGAGGCAGACCATCCATGGCCACGGCCCCCATCATGAAGACGGCGGGACGTGCAAACAGAATCCGGGCGGCCTCCAGCGCGTCGTCTGTGAAGTTCACGCCGTCGGGGCCAGGCAGGGTCACCCTGCGGTTCCGGCCCGGCGACCCGTCAGGCGGCCAAGGATGTCGTCAATGGGATTGTCCACCTTGAAGCGCCGCATGATCACATATTGCTGCAGGATCGTGAGCAGGTTGCTCCATGTGTAGTAGATCAACAGGCCAACCGCGAGCGGGCTCAGGACAAAGGTGAAGATCACCGGCATGAGCTGCATGATCATCTGCTGGGTCGGGTCCGGCGCGGGCGGGCTCATCTTCATGGACAGCCACTGGGTGAAACCATAGGCCAGGGGCCAGATGCCCACATGCAGAGGCCCGGCGAGAAGGACCCCGATCAGAGGGGCTGTGGCCGGATCCCACGGAATGACCCCAAACAGATTGAAGACGGTGGAGGGATCGCGGGCCGACAGGTCCTGCACCCAGCCAAAGAAGGGCGCATGGCGCATTTCAATGGCCACGGAAAGAACCTTGAACAGGGCCAGAAAGATCGGAATGGTCGCCAGCATGGGCAGGCAGCCCATCAGAGGATTGATCTTTTCCCGGGCATAGAGGCCCATCAGTTCCTGTTGCTGCTTGGTGGGATCATCCTTGTAGCGCGTCCTCAGCGCCTCGACCTCAGGCTGGATCTTCTTCATCTTGGTCATGGATTCATAGCTGAGATTGGCCGGGTAGAAGAAGACCAGTCGCACCAGAACCGTCAGGGCCAGGATGGCCAGACCGAAATTGTTGAGCAGGCCATAGAACTGCTCCAGCACCCAGAAAATCGGCTTGGTGAAGAAATAGAGCCGGCCCCAATCCACGGCATCCACCAGCTTGGGAATCTTGAGGGCGGTCTCATAGGCCTTGAGCACGGGCACGGTCTTGGCCCCGGCAAACATGCGACTGACATGGGTCAGCTGGGCACCAGGGGCCACCACGCGGGGCTGGCCGACGAAATTGGCTTCATAGACGTCAATGCCGCGCGAGGGGGTCACCTTGAAGGCCGCGTGCACGGTCTCAGACTGATCCGGCACAATGGCCGCCAGCCAGTACTTGTCGGTAATGCCAAGCCATCCCCCGTCAGAGGAATAATCCTTCTCGCCCGCCTTTTTGAGGTCCTTGTATTTGACCATCTGCAGGACCTTGCCCATCACGCCGACGGCACCCTGGTGGGCGTTCGGATCGAGGGTCGTCGGGGCTCCCTGACGCTGGACCGAGGCATAGGGCACAAGGGTAAGGGGCCCGGGAGTCCCGTTGGCCACGGAGTCCGTGATGGTGAACATGAACTTGTCGTCCACGACGAGGGTGCGCGTGAAGGTCAGGCCCTGGCCATTGGTATAGGTCAGCACCAGGGGATGGCCGGGGGACAGACGATCCCCCTGGGCCAGGGTCCAGACGCTATCGGGGGTCGGCAGACCGGGGAGGTTGGCCCCCGTCCAGCCAAATTCGGCAAACCAGGCGTGGGCAGACCCCTCCGGGCGCAGGAGCTCAACCGGGGAGGACTTGGGGTTCACATCGACCCGGTAGCCCTTGAGCAGCAGGTCATCAATCCGCGCGCCTTTCAGGGAGACAGAGCCTTGCAGGGACGGGGTATCAATCACGGCCCTCGGGCTTGCCGCCAAGGCAAGCGTGCGGGGAAGGAAGGCGGGCTGGACGGCGACACCCGGCGCGCCAGGTGTTCCGGCACCGGCCGGGTTGGCAGCCTGGGCGGTTTCCCGTGCCTTGAGTTCCGCCTGCCGAAGCTTGGTCTGCGGACCCATGTAGAAGGCCTGATAGGCGAACAGCATCACCATGGCCACAACCACGAAGATGATCGTATTGCGATTGGAATTGTCAGGCATTAGTCGCGCGCTCAATCAGAATTAGAAGGGGCGCGGTCGGGCGCGCGGGAAGGGCGTTCACTCGTGTCGCTGAGGCTTATCAGCGCACTTTTCACATCGTCAAGCAATCGAGTCCACGGGCGGCTGGGTGCGCCACCTCGCGCAATAAGCACATAATCATGGCCGGGACGAGCATGGGCTGGAATCAACAGGCGGGCGGCCTCTCGCATGCGACGTTTCGCGCGATTGCGGACCACCGACCCGCCGACCTTTTTTGTGGCTGTAAACCCAACCCGGACGCAGGATGTTTCATCCATGCGATGCCTGGCCTGGAGCACGACGGCACCACGCGCACAGGAAGGGGCTTTCGCGGCCAGAAGAAAGTCTGGCCGAACCTTAAGTTTTTGAATCTGAAATTCGGGCTCCGACATTCGGACGCCCCACCCCTGCCAGACCTAGGCGGTCAGGCGCTTGCGGCCCTTGGCCCGACGACGGGCAATGACCTTCTGACCATTCTTGGTGGCCATACGCGCGCGCCATCCGTGACGGCGCGCACGCACGAGACGGGAGGGTTGAAAAGTGCGCTTCACGGGACAAGCTCCGGGACAAAATCGAGGCGCGGTGAGTAGGGGAATGAAAAGCCCCTGTCAATGGAAACCAGGGCAAAAGACCCAAATAGATGTCGCCGCAGACTCAGATGTCGGGTTGGATAATGGTCTTTCCGACGACCTTGCGGTCCGACAGGGTGTCAAAGGCAGCGCGCCAGTCGCTTAAGGGAAAGGTCTGATCAACCCTGGGAGTCACCGCGCCTTCCCGGGCCAGTTGCCAGATGGCGGCATTGTTTTCGGCCCCCTTCTGCGGGAACTGACGGCCATACTCCCCGGCCCGGACCCCCATGACGGAGAAGCCCTTTATCAGGGCATAATTGACCGGCAGGACCGGCAATCGGCCCGAGGTAAAGCCAATCGACAGGAGCCGACCGTCAAAGGCGATACAGCGCACGCTCTCGTCAAAAACATCGCCGCCCACCGGATCATAGATCACATCGGCCCCCCGCCCCCCGGTGATGGCCTTCACCTGATCCTTGAAGCCGTGGCTGACATTGACGGTGGCGTCGGGGGCATATTCCCGGGCAATGACGGCCAGCTTCTCATCCGAGGCGGAGGCGGCAATGACCTTGCAGCCCAGATGCCTGGCCAGGTCTACGCAGGCCAGCCCAACACCGCCAGCGGCCCCGTGGACCAGAACCCATTCGCCTGGCTGGACCTGGGCCCGGCGCACCAGGGCCACCCAGGCCGTGAGATAGGCGACCTGATATCCGGCGGCCTGGCCATAGCTCAGGGTCTCGGGCTTGCGATGGAGGCTGGCGGCAGGGCTCAAGGCAAATTCGGCAAAGGCCCCGGTGCGGGACCCGCCGGCAACCGGATCGCCGATGGCCCAGTCCGTGACCCCGTCACCCAGGGCCACAATGTCTCCTGCCAGCTCCATGCCTGGCGTGAAGGGGACCTGGGGCTTGTGCTGGTGCTCGCCGCGGGTCTGCATGAGGTCGGGAAAGTTCACCGCCCCGGCCCGCACCTTGATCAGCACCTCTCCGGGTCCAGGTTTGGGCAAAGGAAGGTCCAGTACGCGACACCCGGCGTAGTCTGCGGCAAGTTGCTCAACAACCAGGGCGCGCATCAGACCCCCTCCCCTTTGAGAACATCCCGCGCCAGGGCCGCAATCTCGCGGCAGGCCCTGTCCGCCGCCGGTATGGCCCCGGTAAAGGCGGTAAATCCGTGGCTCAGGCTGTCATAGCAACGATAGGTCACAGCCACACCGGCCTGGCGCAGACGCTCGGCATAGGCCAGGCCCTGATCGACCAGGGGGTCAAACCCGGCCGTCACGACAATGGCGGGCGCGAGGCCTTCCAGGGACTCGGCGCCCAGGGGCGACAGTCGCCTTTGGATCGGATCATCTGACGGGGTCATGTAGAGGCTCATGAACCAGTCCATAATGGGCCGGCTCAAGGGGAAGGCGTCCCCATAGGTGGTCATGGACGGGGTTTCACTGGCCACGTCCACGCAAGGATAGACCAAAAGCTGGAGGGCAGGCTGGGGTTCCCCGGCCTGCTGGAGGTCCTGGGCGATGATGGCTGCGAAATGACCGCCCATGGAGTCCCCGCCTATGGCCGCCTGGCCAGCCGGAGCACCGAGGTCTGCGGCATTATCCCGGGCCCATCTGAAGGCCGCCAGCATGTCATCAAGTCCGGCCGGAAAACGGTGCTCGGGGGCCAGCCGGTAGTCCACCGACAGGACCGGCCCGCGCAAGGTCTTGGCCAGCAGGCCACAAAAGGCTTCGCAGGTGTCCAGGTCGCCTATAACCCCGCCGCCCATGTGGGCATAGACCAGCACCGGCATGGCCGGGTCCTGACGGGCAGGGCGGTAGACCCGCGCGGCGCAGCCTCCGGCGGGGGTCGGAACCCGCAGGGTCTCCACCCGAACCGAGGGGTCCAGATCGCCAGACAGGGCCGCCAGACCCCGGGCACTGGCGTCGCGGGCAGCTTCAGGTGTCAGGGTATTCATGGCCGGGGACCGGCGCGATCCCGCGGTTATAAACTGCAGACGGGGGTCCAGGGTCCGACCGCCCTTATAGACCACGCCGCCACCGGACATCAGCCGCAAGATGGGGGCCGGAAGCGAGAGCAGGGTGCGGACAATCTGCCTTTGGGTGGACAATCGGGCCATTAGTTCGTGCTCCGCCTCAAACCGGTCACGCCAGTCAGGATCATGGTCACAGCAAAGTCCGTGGCCGCCTGGGTATCCACCGGGCGCCGGACCAGCATCTGCTCACCCACATAACGCGCAATGCCGATACAGGCAGCGGCCAACATGTAGGGATCGCCCCCCTGGGCTCCGCCCCGGGCGGCCTCCTCGACAATACTGGCCCGGACCTCCTCAAAGACGGCAAGACCCTCGGGCGTCACCCCATGGACCCGGGGATGGGACTCATCGATTGGGCGGCGCGCCAGCCAGTTGGACTGCTCGTCCGCCAGGAAGGTGTAATAGGCCCCCAGGGCCCTTCGAACAAAGTCTGCCCAATCCGAGGCCTGCTCGCGCTGGGCCTTGAGGATTGGGGCAAATCGACGCGTACCGTCATCGGACAGGGCGGCGGCCACCTCGTCCTTGGATCGGAAATAGTTGTAAAAGGTACCCGCTGCGAGGCCTGTGCGGCGGATGATGTCTCGCACGGTGACGGCGTCATAGCCCAGTTCCCCGAAGACAGAGCGGGCGGCCTCGAGGATGGCCTGACGGTTTTGAACCTTGGTCAGCTCGCGACGACCAGGTGGAACGCTTAGAACTTGGGACATGAAGGCCTGAAAAAATGACAGGCGTCATACTTAGAGCATGTTCCGATAAGTGGGAACCGGTTATCGGATCGAAACATGCTCTAACTTTTTGAACGAGAGCCCTTTTTGTCCCTTTAGTCAGATCAGACTAAAGGGAAAGGGCTCGTGAGCATGTTCCGATAAGTGGGAACCGGTTATCGGATCGAAACAGATGTCCCAGGGCGGTGAAGCCCTGGGATGGTCTGGTGATCCTACTTCCGCTGGGCGGCGGTGAGATCTCGCTCAGCCTTGAACTCCGCCCCGGCCTTCCAGGCAGGCCAGCGATTTGAATTGGCCAGATCGAGGCCCAACTCAAGCAAGATGCCGCCGTCCTGGGCCGCGCCGGTCAAATTCCAGCTTGGCGAATATTCATCCGCGGGCTGGTGATAGCGATAGGTGACATAGTCCTTGGCCAGGGCCTCACCACGTTCACGCCCGCCATCGATCAGGTCCTGCCCGGACCCGAAGGACAGGGCGGGTACACCGCGCTTGGCGAAGGGGAAATGGTCCGACCGGAAGAAACTGCCGGCGCCCGGACGGGGATCGGGGCTGTAGACCCGGCCATGACGACCCGCCACCGCAATCAGATCATCCTGCAGGGTCAGGGGCGCATTTCCGGAGGTCGTGAAGTCCCGCGCCGGACCCGAGGTCGAGCCACCATCCATATTGATGTCGGCAACTGTGGTGGCCAGGGGATAGAGCGGGTTGGCCGCATAGTATTCCGAACCCAAAAGGCCCTTTTCTTCGGCGGTCACCGACAGAAAGACCACTGAGCGATCGGTGCGCGGGGCCTGAGCCGCCGCCCGGGCGATTTCGATCAGCAGGGCCGAGCCCATCGCATTGTCCTGGGCCCCATTATAGATCTTGTCGCCCTTGGTGTCGGGCAGACCAATGCCCAGGTGATCCCAGTGCGCCGAATAAATGACGGTCTCGTCCGGGCGCTTGGTGCCGGGCAGAATTCCAGCCACATTCTTCGACACGATCTTTTCGACATTGACGTCAAAGTCGGTTGAGAAGGTCACGCCCTCCAGGGTCACAGGCTTGAAGGCCCGGGTCTGGGCCGAGGCCTTGAGGGCTTCAAAATCCAGGCCCGCCGCCTTGAAGAGCCCAACCGTAACATCGCGTTGCACCCAGGCTTCAATCGGAGCATGGGCTTCGGTCGGCTTGGCGCGGATGATATCAAAGACGGTATTGGTGTTGGAATTCTTCACCGTATTCCAGCCATAGGAGGCCGGATCGGTTTCGTGAATAACGATGAAGCCCACCGCGCCCCGACGGGCCGCTTCCTCATACTTGTAGGTCCAGCGACCATAATAGGTCATGGCCTTGCCGCCAAAATCGCCCTTGCCGGTTTCAAAGTCGGGGTCATTTATCAGGACGAGGGCAATCTTTCCCTTCAGGTCAACGCCCTTGAAGTCATCCCACTGGCGCTCGGGGGCCGTCACGCCGTAACCAATAAAGACCACCGGAGCAGACTTGACCGTGACGTGCTGGGCTCCGGTCTGGGGTGCCCGAATGGCGATCTGCTCGCCCTGGGTCCAGGTTTGGGTCTGGCCCTTGACCTGCACGCTGACGGCCACCGGGCCCTTGGTATCAAACTTGGCCAGGGGAACATCCTGGGTCCAGGACCGCTTGCCATCCTTAAGGTCGCCGCCGGGCTGGAGCCCGGCCAGCTTGAACTGGTCGGTCATGTACTGCACGGCCTTGCGTTCGCCCTCGGTGGCCGGGCCGCGCCCTTCAAAGGCATCCGAGGCCAGAATCTTGACGTGTTCGGTCAGCCGCGCCGGATCGAGGTCGCCCGCCAGGGCTACATTTGCGAATAAAATCAGGGCAGTTGAGCCCAGAAGGACAAACCGGTTCATCATTACCTTCAGTGTGCGCATATCCGGGGACAGCCCGGAGTTTCCAAAATCAAAGCCACCATAGGCAGAGCGCCTGCGCGCCGGAAGACCAACCTGAATAATAATTTAATTGGCCCGGGATTCTAACATCGCTAGTTAGCATGTTGCGGCGCAATATAACGGGACTGGCCGCCGTGATCATCGAGGCGTCTGTTATGGCCTCGGGTTCAGAGTTTGATCTTGGTATTTGAAAAGCCCATGCGCCCAGCCGCTCTTATAACTGCCAGCCTTGCCACGCTTGCCCTGTCGGCCTGTGCCTCGGCCCGCAAGCCCGATGTCCAGGTCCCGGCCAGCTTCGAAATGGCCCAGACCAGCCAGACGGCCACGTCCGCCCAGCTCGAAACCTGGTGGCGACAGATTGATGATCCAGCCCTGACCGGACTGATTGAACAGGCGCTCAAGGCGAGCCCGGATGCCCGATCTGCCTCCGCGCGGCTGATCGAGGCTCAAGCCACATCGGGAACAGCCCTGATTGCCTTCCTTCCCCAGGGCAATGGCCAGGGGTCCACCAAGGAAACCCGCACGACCCTGGACTCCGGCACGGCGGTCAATATTCCCGGTTACTCGACCAAGGGCACGTCGACCAATTCCAGCGGGAACCTGAATGTCAGCTGGGAAATGGACCTGTTCGGGCGGATCTTTGCGGTGGCCCGCGCGGCCAATGGCGATTCTGCGGCGGCACGATTCAACTATGAGGCCAGCCGGGCCAGTCTGGCCGCCAATGTGGCCGACGTCTATTTTCAGGGCCAGGGCCTGGCGATCCAGCTGGAAGATGCCCGCGAGACTGTGCGCATCCAAACAGACCTTCAGGCCGTGGCCGAAGCCCGGGTCACCCATGGCCTGATTTCCCGCGCGGATGGCAACAAGGCCAGGGTCGATCTTGCCCAGGCGCAGAGCCAGGCCGCCGGACTCGAGGCTGAGTTTCAAGCCACGCGCCGCACCCTGCTCGTCCTGGTCGGACGCGGGCTGGAGGCAGGGTCGAGCCTGCCCATGACCTCCCGCCTGGCCCAGGTTCCGGAGGTCCCGGCAACCGTCCCCGGTGAAATCCTTGCCCGACGCCCTGATGTGCGGGAAGCCAAGGCCAGGATTGAGAGCCAGGCAGGGCGTTTGACCTATGCCGAACTGGCCTTCTTCCCAACCTTCACCCTGACCCCCGGCATTGGCCTGTCAAAGTCCCAGCAGACGGGCTACCAGTCCAGCACTCGTTTCTGGTCCATTGGCGGCACGGTCAGCCAGCCCGTCCTGTCCATCCCCCGCCTCCTGACCGACCTGAAGTCCCAGAAGGCGCGCACCGAACAGGCGGTCATTGCCTATGAAAAGGCCGTGCAGACCGCCTATGGCGAAGCCGACAGCGCTTTGGTGCGGTTCGCGGCAGACCAGCGTCGCGTAGCCCTCCTCTCCGAAGGCGAGGCCCAGGCCCGTCAGGCCTCCGAGGCCGCACGCATTCGGTATGGGGCGGGACTTGATGATCTCCAGACCACGCTTGCCGCCGAACTCAGCTGGCGGGCAGCCCGTTCTCAAATGACTGCAGCCCAGGTCCAGGCCCTTCGGCGCTCCGTTCAAACCTACAAGGCCCTCGGCGGCGGCTGGCCCGCGTCGAGCCTATCCACAGACAAGAAGGCGCGTGCGTCGTGATGAAACTTTCTTACCCATCCGCCCTGATCCTGTTGGCCCTCGGGGCCCTGACCGTCACGGGGTGCAGCAAGACGCCTGTGGTTCGAGAAACCGCCGCCGAGCGGGCCCGGGCGGTTCAGGTGATCAAGATTGAGCCCCGGGTGATCGAAGGCTCGGTCGCCGCGGACGGCGTCCTGCTTCCCCGGGAGGAAGTGGCGGTCATGCCGGAAGTCTCTGGCTATCGGGTCGATCGCGTCCTGGTGGACGAGGGCCAGTATGTGCGTGCGGGTCAGCCCCTGGTTGAAATCGACCGGGCCTTGATCAGTTCGCAGCTTGACCAGCAGAAGGCCCTGGCGGCCCAGGCGGCGGTCCAGGCCGAACAGGCCGAAGCCCAGGCAGCACGGGTCAAGGGTCTCGATGGTCAGGGCGTCCTGTCCCAGGAACAACTCGATCAACGCCGCTTTCAGGCGCGCGCCGCGCGCGCCACCGCCAATGCCCAGGCCGCCGCCGCCCGGGACATCGAAACCCGCGCCGGCAAGCTGACCGTCCGCGCCCCCGTTGCCGGTCTGGTCCTGGAACGGAATGTGCGGCCGGGTGACATGACCGCCCCTGCCGGGACCCCCTGGTTCCGGATTGCGCAGGGCGGTGAAATCGAACTCAAGGCAGAACTCTCGGAGCTGGACCTGGGTCGAATCCGGACCGGCCAGCGGGCTGAGGTCTCCCTCACCAGCGGGGCCGTCACCACCGGGACCGTGCGGGTCATTTCACCGCAGCTTTCCAGCCAGACCAAGCTGGGAAATGTGCGGATTCGTCTGCCTGTCAGGTCGGACATTCGCTCCGGCGGCTATGGTCGGGCCCAATTTTCCCAGGCTGGAACCCCAGGCCTTGCCGTTCCCGAAACGGCGATCCGTTTTGATGCCAACGGGGCCAGCGTCATGGTGGTTGGACCGGACAACAAGGTCAAACGCGCCTCTGTGGTCACCGGCATTCGCGGCTCTGGCCTCGTGGCCCTGACTCAGGGCCCGCCAGCCGGAACCCTTGTCGTACAAGGGGCCGCAGCCTTCCTGCTCGATGGCGACACTGTCCGTCCTGTTCAGGGCTCCAGCAAATGAGCCAGGACACATCGAAGGAGCATAATAGCGGCTTCGGAATTTCGAGCTGGGCGATCCGCAATCCCGTCCCCGTCGCCATACTGTTCATCGCCCTGGTCCTGACCGGAATGATCGCCTATGGCGGTCTACCGGTGAAGCAATACCCCAATGTCCAGTTCCCCCTGGTCACCATAACCGTGACCCAGAATGGGGCGGCCCCTTCAGAAATGGAGACCCAGATCACGCGTCCGGTCGAGGACGCCATGTCAGGGGTGACCGGGGTCAAGAATATCTTTTCCTCGGTGAGCCAGGGCGTTTCTGTCACGAGCATCGAGTTTGACCTGGGCCAGGACCTCCAGAAGAAAAAGGATGACGTCCAGTCACGGGTCGATCAGCTCCGGTCGGTCCTGCCCCGGGAAATTGATGAACCCACCGTCACCCGGGTCGAGCTGGATAGCCAACCCATACTGACCTACGCGGTCGAAGCGCCAGCCATGACCGACGCCCAACTGTCCTGGTTCATTGATGATACGGTCGCCCGCACGGTGCAGGCGGCACCTGGCGTGTCCCAGACCAGCAGGGTCGGCGGGGCCAATCGCGAAATCAACATCGTCGTTGATCCCAACAAGCTCACGGCCCGTGGCCTGACGGCCGCCTCGGTCAATGCCGCCCTGCGCGGCTTCGATGTCGATGCCGCCGGTGGCCGGGTCTCGGTCGGGGGACGCGAACAGACCCTGCGAATCCTGGGCGCGGTCAATACCCTTGAGGCCCTGCAAAACCTGACCATCCCGACGGGTCAGGGGCGGTTCGTAAAACTGTCCGACGTCGCCCAGATTGGTGACGGAGCCTCCGAGCCCCGCGGCTTTGCCCGGTTCAACAATCGCCCGGTGGTGGGCTTCCAGGTCATGAAGACCCGGGATTCCAGCGACGTGGCCGTGGATGACGGCGTCGTTGCCGTCCTGGCCAAGCTTCAGAAGGCCACGCCCGGGGTCAAGTTCGTGCGGATCTTCACCTCGGTGGATGAAACCCGGGCCAGTTTCGAGGCGACAAAACACGTCCTGCTCGAAGGCATGCTCCTGGCGGCCATCGTGGTCTTCGTCTTCCTGCGCGACTGGCGATCGACCCTGATCACAGCCTTCGCCATGCCGGTCTCCTTGATCCCGACCTTCTTCATCATGAACCTGTTCGGCTTTTCGCTGAATGTCGTCACCCTGCTGGCCTTGACCCTGGTCGTCGGCATTCTGGTGGATGACGCCATTGTCGAGATCGAGAATATCGAAAAGCGTGTGGCCCAGGGCATGCGGCCCTACCAGGCCTCCATCATGGGCGCGGACGCCATTGGTCTGGCCGTTGTGGCCACCACCATGGCAATTGTCGTGGTCTTTACGCCGGTCAGCTTCATGGGCGGCATGCCGGGACAATTCTTCCGGGAGTTTGGCCTGACGGTCTCCGTAGCCGTCCTCTTCTCCCTGGTGGTTGCGCGGCTCCTGACCCCGCTTATGGCCGCCTATCTTCTCAAGCCCGCAACCGAGATCCATCCCAGGAAGCCCTTTGAGGGCTTTTATCGCCGGGCCCTGGAATGGGCCCTGGATCACCGCATTGTTTCCTTGGTGGCAGGCGGCGTCCTGTTTGTCCTCTCGGTGCTGCTGGTGCCGCTCCTGCCCACAGGGTTCCAGCCTGCCGGGGATCCCGATTATATCTATATCAAGATCCAGGGACCGCCCGGGGCCACAGCGGCCGATATGGAAAACAGCGCCCGGCGGGTCACCAATATCTTCGAGGGTCGTCAAGGCGTTCGCGGCGTCTTCACCCAGGTTGGCTCAACGGCTGCGACCGGGAATGTCGGTTTCGGCGGCGGTGGTGGCGGCTCTGACCTGCGCGAAGGCACAGTCATTGTCCTGCTCCAGGAAAAGCGGTCCGTGACCGGGGATGATGTCAAGAACGCGACCCGCCAGATGCTGCGGACAATTCCCGACGCCCGGATCACCTTCCTGGACTTCCAAGGCGGAGCAGGCATCGAACAGGTGCTGACCAGTGATGACCCCGTGGCCCTGCAGGCGGCCAGCGCGGAGCTGGAAAAGCAAATGCGGTCGCTCAGCATTATTGCCGACCCCCGGCCCTCCATCCCCCCGGTCGGTCCGGAGCTGATTATTCGTCCCAGACCCGCCGACGCGGCCCGGCTCGGAGTCTCGGTGGACTCCATTGCCCAGGTGGCCCGGATTGCGACCATCGGGGACATTGATGCCAATGTGGCCAAGCTGACCGATGGTGAGCGACGGATTCCTGTGCGTATCCGTCTGTCGGCCGATACGCGGGCCGACCTGGCCCAGATCCGCGCCTTGCGGGTACCGACGGCCAATGGGGGCCTGACCACCCTGGATGCCGTGGCTGACATTACCTTCCAGGCCGGTCCGGCCCGGATCAACCGGTTGAACCGCAAGCGCGAGCTGACCATCCAGGCCGAACTGAATGGCTCGGTTCAGGGACCCGCCGCGAAGGCGATAGCCAACCTGCCGATCATGAAGCACCTGCCCCCCGGCGTGGGTCCGGCAGAACGCGGGCAATTACAGGCCATGAAGGAGCTGTTCGGCAATTTCGGCATGGCGCTGTTTGCCGGGGTTGCGATGATTTACGGGGTTCTGGTCCTGCTGTTCCGGTCCTTCTTCAAGCCGGTCATCATCCTGTCTGCCCTGCCGCTGGCGGTGGGTGGAGCATTTATCGGCCTCCTGGCCTTCAAGCTGTCCTTGAGCATCCCCTCCCTGATCGGGTTCCTGATGCTGCTGGGTCTGGCGGCGAAGAATTCCATCCTGCTGGTGGAATACGCCATTGAGCGCGAGCGCGAAGGCATGGGCCAGAGGGAATCCCTGATCGAAGCCTGCCGGGAACGTGCGCGACCGATCGTCATGACGACCATGGCCATGGCGGCCGGCATGCTGCCTACGGCTTTTGCCCTGGAAAAAGGTGCCGAATTCCGCCAGCCCATGGCGGTGGCCGTGATTGGCGGCCTGATCACCTCGACCCTCTTGTCCCTGGTGCTCGTACCCGTGGTTTATGAGTTCGTGGACGATTTCGAAAACTGGCTCAAACCCCGGCTGGCCAGGCTGGTCACCCCCCGGGAAGCGCCAGAACCCCGGGGACCGCTGGCCTAGGGTCCGGACCTGAGGGCGGGGTTGGCTCTAAGCCTTTCCCGCCAAAACCTGGGAGAACAGGTCAGGGTCGACATTGCCACCGGACAGGACCAGGCCAACACAGGTGCCCGGCTTGGCAGGACCGATCTTGCCCGCCAAGAGGGCCGCCAGTCCGACGACACCGCCGGGCTCGACCACCAGCTTGAGGGTGGAATAGGCATAGCGCATGGCGCAGGCCACCTCGGCATCGTCGACCACCGCAATGGTCGAGACGACCTGCTGGAGAATGGGGAAGGTCAGGACCCCCGGGGCCGGGCTTTCGAGGGAGTCACAGAGGGTCCGGGTCTCGGGCTTCAAGCCCTGGCGCACGCCGGACTCGAGGGACCTCAGGGTGTCATCATAGCCCGCAGGCTCGACGCCAACCACCTGGGTCTCAGGGGAAAGGGTCTTCATGGCCAGACCCGACCCCGCCATAAGGCCACCCCCGCCGACGGGGGCAATCATCACGTCCAGATGGGCTCCGAGCGCCTTGACCTGCTGGAACAGCTCAAGCCCTACCGTGCCCTGCCCCGCAATAATGTCTGGGTCATCAAAGGCAGGCACCATGACGGCACCCCGGGCCTTGGCAATCTCTGCCGAAATGGCGACCCTGTCCTCGGTCATGCGGTCAAAGAAGACGATCTCTGCGCCATAGCCCCGGGTTGCGCTGACCTTCACGGACGGGGCGTCTGCCGGCATGACAATCACGGCGGGCATGCCCAAAAGTCGCGCGGCGAGGGCGACCCCTTGCGCATGATTGCCCGACGAAAAGGCCACCACACCCTGGGCGCGCTGGGCCTCGGGAATCTGGACCAATCGATTATAGGCCCCCCGGAACTTGAAGGCCCCGACCCTTTGCAGGGTTTCCGGCTTGATCAGGACCCGCAGGCCAAGATGGGCATTCAGGGCCGGGCTTTCGATCAAGGGTGTCATCACCGCCTGACCCGCCAGCCTGAGTGCCGCCGCCTCGATATCGGCGAACTGGATGGCCAGGTCGCTCATCGGGCGAATACCATGGCATCATCGGCAAAGGCCTTGAACTCAAGCGCATTGCCGGACGGATCGAGGAAGAACAGGGTGGCCTGTTCGCCGGGCTGACCCTTGAACCGGATCTGGGGCGGAATGATGAAGTCAGTCCCTGCGGCCTCGAGCCGGTCCGCCATGGCCTGCCAGGCCTCCAGGGCCAGGATCACCCCGAAATGGCGCACGGGGACGTCTTCCCCGTCGACCGCATTTGTCGCGGCCCGGGACAATTCCTCCGGGGCCAGGTGGGCCACGATCTGATGGCCGTGGAAATCGAAGTCGATCCATTCGGGACTGGATCGGCCTTCGGGACACCCGAGAAGGTCACCATAGAAACGGCGGGCCTCGGCGAGGTCGCGCACGGGAAAAGCGAGGTGAAAGCGTGATCTGGTCATGGGCCCATTCTAGTCATTGCGCGATCCCGGCTCCAGCCGGGAAAAGGCTTGACGTGCATCCGTCGCCAAGGTCTATCCCAACTGACCACAAATCAGGCACCTCATGGAGCCGCTGGGGTCACCGAAAACTCGATCAAGTCCACCCGCCGAGTGCCTGTCGAAGGGCGTGGCTGGACCCGCACGGCAGGCTGCGGATCTGTATCTCATGGGTAATGTAACGGTCATCGGCGCTCAGTGGGGCGATGAAGGCAAGGGAAAGCTGGTCGACTGGCTGTCGAATCGCGCCGATGTGGTGGTGCGGTTTCAGGGCGGTCACAATGCCGGGCACACCCTGGTCGTCGGCGATCAGGTCTACAAGCTGTCCCTGCTGCCGTCGGGGGTTGTCCAGGGCAAGCTGTCGGTGATCGGCAATGGCGTGGTCGTGGACCCCTGGCACCTGCTGGAAGAAATCGCCAAGATCGGGGCCCAGGGCATCAACATCACCCCGGACCTGCTGGTGCTGGCCGACAATGCCGCCCTCATCCTGCCCCTGCACCGCGACCTGGACCAGGCGCGGGAAAAGGCGGCCGTCAACAAGATCGGAACGACCGGGCGAGGCATTGGTCCGGCCTATGAGGACAAGGTCGGACGCCGGGCCATCCGGGTGGGCGATCTGGCCGACCGCGAGGCCCTGGAGGCCAAGATTGACCGGCTGCTCGCCCACCACGGCCCCCTGCGACGTGGCCTAGGCCTGCCCGAATTTGATGCCGCGGGCCTCTTGGCCGAGCTTGGGGCCATGGCCCCGAAAATCCTGCCCTTCGCCCGTCCGGCCTGGCGCTTGCTGGATCAGGCGGTCAAGTCCGGCAAGCGGGTGCTCTTTGAAGGGGCACAAGGCGCCTTGCTGGATGTCGACCATGGCACCTATCCCTATGTGACCTCCTCCAACACCGTGGCCGGGCAGGCCGCCGCCGGATCCGGCCTGGGTCCGAAGGGGGCCGGTTTCGTCCTGGGTATCGTCAAGGCCTATACGACCCGGGTCGGCGAAGGCCCCTTCCCCACCGAGCTCTTTGACGACATCGGACAGCATCTGGGCACGGTCGGCCGCGAGTTTGGCGTCGTCACCGGTCGCCCCCGGCGATGTGGCTGGTTTGACGCCGTCCTGGTGCGACAATCGGTGGCCCTGAACGGCATTGATGGCATAGCCCTGACCAAGCTGGACATTCTCGATGGCCTGCCCACCCTGAAAATCTGCGTGGGCTACCGGCTGGGGGACCAGACCTTTGACTACCTGCCTGCGGGCCTCAAGGCCCAGTCAGCCCTGACCCCCATCTATGAGGAAATGGAGGGCTGGAGCGAAAGTACGGCCGGGGCCACGTCCTGGAAGGACCTGCCTGCAAATGCCGTCAAATATGTCCGCAGGGTCGAGGAACTGATCGGCGCGCCCGCCGCCATGGTGTCTACCAGCCCGCAAAGGGACGATACCATCATGGTCCGTGACCCCTTCCAGGACTAGGGCCTGTCATTTGAGACGTTAGAGTCGGTGTCGCGCCGACCAACCGGTTCCCGCTAATCGGAACAGGCGCTCGTCAGGCCTCGATCAGATGCTTTTCCCGGGCGGCGGCCATCATGGCCTTTTGCAGCTTTTCAAAGGCCCGCACCTCGATCTGGCGAATCCGCTCCCGGCTGACCCCATAGGAGACGGCCAGTTCCTCCAGGGTTGTGGGCTCATCCTGAAGCCGGCGCTGGGTGAGGATGTGCCGCTCACGATCGCTAAGTTCGGTCATGGCCGCTTCCAGCAGGCTCATACGCTGGGTCCGCTCCTGGCTTTCGGCGACCTGGGTCTCCTGGCTGACGGCTCCGGTATCTTCGAGCCAGTCCTGCCATTCGCTTTCGCCATCCATGCGCATGGGGGCATTGAGGGAGGCATCCGGGCCGGACAGGCGGCGGTTCATCGACACCACCTCCTCATCCAGAACCCCAAGCTTGGTGGCAATCTCACTGACCTGTTCCGGCCGCAAGTCCCCCTCTTGAAAGGCGGAAATCGCGCTCTTGGCCTTTCTCAGGTTGAAGAAAAGCTTCTTCTGGGCCGCTGTCGTGCCCATCTTGACCAGGCTCCAGGAGCGCAGGATGTATTCCTGGATCGAGGCCCGGATCCACCACATGGCATAAGTCGCCAGACGGAATCCCTTGTCGGGCTCGAACTTCTTGACCGCCTGCATCAGGCCGACATTGCCTTCGGAAATCACCTCGCCAATCGGCAGGCCATAGCCGCGATATCCCATGGCAATCTTGGCCACCAGTCGCAGGTGACTGGTCACCATCCGGTGGGCAGCGGCGGGATCCTGATGCTCCTTCCACCTCTGGGCCAGCATGAACTCTTCGTCCTTGGCCAGCATGGGGAATTTGCGGATTTCGGTCAGATAGCGGCTTAGGCCCCCGTCCGGGGTCATGACTGCCAGTGAATTCGTCGCCATGAACAACACTCCTGATCCGGAAAGACCCGACCAACATCCCCCGTCGGTCACCGGCTAACCCAGTGGCATTTATCTAGGGTTCGAAAATGGCACCTTCAAGGCTGGTACGAATACTTATCAATCAAAGCTCTGCCAAACCGGCCTCGAGCCTGGCCATGTCTTCCGGCAATTGGCTTTCAAACCTCAGGACCTCACCCGTCACCGGATGAACAAAGCCCAGCAGGGCCGCATGCAGGGCCTGCCTCTGCAAACCCGCCTCGGCCAGGGCCGTCCGGACCGCCTGGGCGGGGGCTCCGGCCCCATAGACGGGATCGCCAAGACAGGGGGCACCAAGGGCCGCCAGGTGGACGCGGATCTGGTGGGTGCGTCCGGTTTCCAGCCGACAGGCCACCCGCGCAGCCAGGGGCCTGTCAGGCGGTCCGAAGACCTGCTCGACAGCATAATGGGTGATGGCCTCGCGCCCGCCGGACTTCAGCACGGCCATCTTCTTGCGGTCATGGGACGAGCGACCGATCCGTGTCGTCAACTGCCCCTGGGCGGGCTTGGGAGCCCCCCGCACCAGGGCCACATAGGCCCGGTCAATGTCATGGGCGGCAAACAGGGCCGAAAGCCCCTGATGGGCTGCGTCAGACTTTGCGGCGACGACAATGCCTGAGGTTTCCTTGTCGATCCTGTGCACAATGCCTGGGCGGGCCACACCACCAATGCCCGAAAGCGAGGCCCCGCAATGGTGCAGCAGGGCATTGACCAGGGTCCCGGTCTCATTTCCCGGGGCCGGATGGACGGCCATGCCAGCTGGCTTGTCGATGACGATCAGGTGGGGGTCTTCATAGAGGACGGTCAGGGGAATGGCTTCGGGAGCGGGCTCCGCAGCCACGGGGGCTGGAACTGCAATTTCATAGTCTCCTGGCTGGGCCTTTGCGGAGGCGTCGGTCAGGACCTGACCATTTCGGCGCACAGCCCCGCTGGCCAGGAGCGCCTGTAGCCGGGCTCGGGAATAGTCGGGCAGGGCCTCTGCAAGCACCTTGTCCAGCCGTCCGGTCGCGGCCTCTGCGCTCAGGGCCAGCTTGACCAGAACCCCGCCCGCCTCGGGCAGGTCGCCGTCCTCAAGGCCAAGCGCGGCCTCAATCAGATGGGGCTCGGCGTCGCTCATGCCTTCAGCACTTTTCGGGCACGGAACAAGATTAAGCTATGGGCTCTAGACATCGTCCTGTCATACACCTTCAGTAGACGAATGCGATCATCCTGGGGGGACAATTGATGCGTATCAACCGACGCAAGGCTCTGGCTCTGTTCGGCCTCGGTGCCGGTGCCGCAGCTGGTCCCGCCCTGGCAGACAATCGTGTGGTGAGCTTCCGCCATGGCGTCGCCTCCGGAGACCCCCTGTCTGACCGGGTCATACTCTGGACCCGCATTACCCCCACAGACGCCGCCGATGCGCCGGTGGCCTATAGCTGGACCCTGACACCGGTCGAGGCCGGTCGCGGCAAGGCCAAGTCGGGCAAGGGCACCACGGACTCCAGCCGCGACTATACCGTCAAGGTCGATGTCACCGGCCTGGCCGCCAATTGCGCCTATAAATTCCAGTTCTCAGCCAATGGGGTGAAGTCCCCGGTGGGCCAGACCCGGACCCTGCCTGTCGGAGCGGTCGATGAGGTCGTCCTGGCTGTTGCCACCTGCGCCCTCTACACCAATGGCTATTTCAACGCCTACCAGGCCATTGCAGACATGGATCGTGTGGACGCGGTCCTGCATCTCGGCGACTACATCTACGAATATGCCCCCGAACAATACGGCTATGAGAACGGCAGCAAGATCGGGCGTCTGCCGGAGCCGCCCCGGGAAATCGTCACCCTGAACGACTATCGCATTCGCCACGCCTGTTACAAATCCGACCCCCAACTCCAGGCGGCCCATGCCCGTGCGCCCTGGATCGTCGTCTGGGATGACCACGAAACTGCCAATGACAGCTGGAAGGACGGGGCGGAAAATCATCAGCCCGCCCTGGAGGGCGACTGGAACCAGCGCAAGGCCGTCGCCATCAAGGCCTATTATGAGTGGATGCCCATTCGCGAACCCAGGGACGGCGGATTTGCCATCAACCGCACCTTTGAATTTGGCAATCTCCTCACCCTGTTCATGCTCGAAACCCGGCTCACCGCCCGCGACCACCAGCTGAACTACGAGAAGGACCTCAATGGGGCCGACGGAAAACCCGACGTGGCCGCCTTCCGCAAACGCCTGAACGACCCGGCGCGGCAAATGATGGGGGCCTCTCAGGCCGACTGGCTGGCCAAGGGGCTCAAGGCCTCGGTCAAGGCGGGCCAGACCTGGCAGGTGCTCGGCAATGAGGTGGTCATGGCCCGCCTCGGCGTGCCGGATATCCGGGCCAATGTTTCGCCGGAAATCCTGGATGCGGCCCTGGCCAAACTGCCGGCCAGCGGCTCTGCGCGCATTGATCGCATGGCCAGAATGACACCGCTCGGCCTGCCCTACGGACTGGACATGTGGGATGGTTATCCCGCCGAGCGCCAGAGGCTCTATGCCAGCTTCGAAGCCGCCAAGGCCAATGTCGTCGTCCTGTCCGGCGACAGCCACGCCTTCTGGGCCAATGAGCTCTATGACGCGCCCGAAGGTGGCAAGCTGGCCGCCGTGGAATTCGGTTCCACCGGCATTACCAGTCCAGGCGCCGGAGACGCGCTTCCGGGCATTCCCGTGGGAGAGGTCTTCGCCAAGGCCAACCGTGAAGTGATCTATTCAGACCAGGCCGCCAAGGGATTTATCCGCCTGACCCTGACCCACACCGCCCTGCGGGCAGACATGGTTGCGGTCTCGACCATCCTGGAAAAAACCTTCACCACCCAGGTCCTGAAATCCTTCACGGCGACCCCCGGCAAGGATGGCGTGTCCCGGCTCAAGGCACTCTAGGTCAGCTGTCTGACAGGGTTTCCAGGCGGCCATCCGGGCCGATCCGGCGGAAGAAGCAGGCCCTGTGGCCCACATGGCAGGCTCCGCCGTCCCCCTGGGGCAGGACCTTGAGCAAAATGGCGTCCTGGTCGCAATCCATGCGCAGTTCGACCACGGTCTGGATCTGGCCGGAGGTGGCCCCCTTGTGCCAGATTTCCCCCCGGGAGCGGCTGTAATAGACCGCCTCGCCAAGGCTAAGAGTCCGGGACAGGGCCTCGGCATTCATCCAGGCCAGCATCAGGATCTCGCCTGTGGTCGCGTGCTGGGCAATGGCGGCAATCAGGCCGTGCTCATCAAAGCGCGGGGCCAGGACTGTTCCGGTTTCCAGCTCGGTGCGTGAGGTCGCCACGGGAAAGACTGGCTGGGACATGGATATCTCTAGCGGCGATTAACAAAGTCCAGGAATCTTTGGCGCAGGGTGGCGTCGGTCTTGAACACCCCGGTGAACTGGGTGGTGATGGTCGTCACATGGCGGTGGTGGACCCCCCGCGTCGTCATGCACTGGTGGGCGGCATCAATCAGCACCGCCACGCCGGCCGGGCGCAGGCTGTCGGTAATGGAATTGGCGATCTGCTGGGTCATGGTCTCCTGGGTCTGGAGACGACGGGCAAAGATCTCCACAACCTTGGCCAGCTTGGAAATCCCGACGACGCGATTGGTCGGCATGTAGGCGACATAGGCCTTGCCCAGGAAGGGGGCCATGTGGTGCTCACAATGGCTCTCGACCTCAATCTCGCGCAGCATGACAATGTCGTCATAGCCCTGGACGTCCTCAAAGGTGCGGGCCAGCTCCTTGGCCGGGTCCTGCTTGTAGCCGATGAACCAGTCGCCATAGGCATCCACCACCCGCTGGGGCGTGTCGATCACGCCTTCCCGACGCGGGTCATCTCCCGCCCAGGCAATCAGGGTGCGAACGGCCTCCATGGCCTGCTCACGGCTCGGCCGGACCATGGGCTCGGAGGTTAGGTCCGTCCCGGAGACAGGACGATGATCGTGCGACGGGCTATCCATAGGGCTCAGTCAACTTCTGTTCAGGCAAACTCTGTTCAGGACTGTCCGGCACCGGGGCCGCGGCCCCTGAGAATTCCAGCCCTTGATGGTGGGAGCCCCGTGGCGACAAAGCCCCGTGGCCTCCCGTTGTGCAAAACTGTATAAGGGAGCCGAAGGCGGACCGGCAACTGTTACCGCGCGTCAATTTCAAACGAGTTCAATGACCCTTGCCCTTTACGATACCCTGACCCGCGCGAAACGGACCTTTACGCCCGCCGATCCGAAGCGCGTGACCCTCTATGTCTGCGGTCCGACGGTTTATAATCACGCCCATATCGGCAATGCACGGCCAGTCGTGGCCTTTGATGTCCTGTTTCGCCTGCTGCGCCGGACCTATGGCGAGACGGCTGTGCTCTATGCCGCCAACATTACCGACGTTGACGACCGGATTAACCGCAAGGCCGCGGACGAGGGCGTGCCGATCAGCACCATCGCCGAGCGCTATCTGGCTATTTACAACAGCGACATGGCCCGTCTGGGAGTCCTGGCTCCGACCTTCCAGCCCCGCGCGACCCAGACCATGGAGGCCATCATCGCCATGATTGCCAGCCTGGTGGCCAATGGATCGGCCTATGTCGCGGAAGGTCATGTCCTGTTCAATACCCAGGCCTATGAAGCCTACGGAAAGCTGTCCGGCCACCCCATGGAGGACATGATCGCCGGGGCCCGGGTCGATGTCGCACCCTATAAGCAACACCCCGCCGACTTCGTGCTCTGGAAGCCGTCAAAGCCTGACGAGCCCGTCTGGGACAGCCCCTGGGGCGGCGGCCGGCCGGGCTGGCACATTGAATGCTCCGCCATGATCGAACAGACCCTCGGCCTGCCGATTGATATCCACGGCGGCGGCATCGACCTCTTGTTCCCCCACCATGAAAATGAAATGGCCCAGGGCGTCTGCGCCCACAGGCAGGTTGGCGGAACCCCTGAGGGCGAAGAGGTCTATTCCCGCTACTGGATGCATAACGGCTTCCTGAATTTCGGCGATGAGAAGATGTCCAAGAGCCTGGGCAATGTCGTGCTGGTTCACGAACTGGCCGAACAGGTGCCCGGTGAGGTGCTGCGCTGGGCCCTGCTGGTCGGCCATTATCGCGCGCCGCTGGAGTGGACCGGCGACCTGATCGAACAGTCCCGGAAGGCCCTCGACCGGCTCTACGGGGCCCTGCGCCGGGCCAGCGAGGTTGCAGCAGAGTCCACCGGACCGAATATCGACTTCCTCAATGCCCTTGAGGATGACCTGAACACCCCCGCCGCCATGGCAGAGCTGTTTGCCATGGCCACCGCCCTGGAAACCGCCCGGGGCGATGACCGGGCCTATGCCAAGGGGGAATTGCTGGCCTCCGCAAACCTGATGGGCTTCCTGTTTTCGGACCCGGAGGCCTGGTTCAAGGGGGGCGTGGACGCCGAGCTGAAGGCGCGGATTGACGGCCTCATTGCCGATCGGGTCACGGCCAGAACGGAAAAGGACTGGGCCGCTGCGGACCGGATCCGTGCAGAACTGACCGCGCTCAACGTCGAAGTCATGGACAATCCGACCGGGGCCACCTGGCGGATACGGGAGAAGCCCTGATGGCCACACGCCCCCCTGCAGTTTTCAGCCTGGCCTCCGGGCTGGTTTTTGGCGGCGCAAAGGCGGCGGGGAGCGGGCCGTCAAAGATTGAGCACAGGATCGGGGTTCAGGCCCCGGCAGAGATCATCTGGGAGATTCTGGCCAATCTGGAGGGCTGGGCCGACTGGAACCCCCTCTATCCCCGCGCCGAAGGCGAATTGCGCATCGGCTCGACCCTGTCCCTGACCCTGGCCCTGCCCGGCGAACCGCCCATGGACATTCAGCCGGTCGTGCAGGACTGGGTCCCGGAAGAACAGATTCACTGGCGTCTGAGCCTCGCCCGGGGCCTGATCCGCTCGGTCCGGTATATAGAGATCGAGTCCATGGGCCCGGCGAACTGCATCATCTCCAATGGCGAGATCTTCCAGGGCCTGCTTGGTCCCGCCATTGCCCGTCGACAAAGGCGGGTGATCCGCGACGGCTTTACCCAGATGGGCGAGGCCCTGGCCGGGCGGGCGGAACAACTCTGGCAAGCGCGGGGGGCCATCCCCACATCCAGGCCATGATCGACGACATCTATTCCGCCCGGCTCCTGAAACTGGCGGCCAACCTGCCCCATCTCGGGCGATTGACCGACCCTCAGGGGAGCGCCGAAAAGACTGCGAAATTGTGTGGCAGTCGCGTCGTCATTGATGTGGACATGGCGGATGGACATGTGTCCCGCTTTGCCCAGGACATCCAGGCCTGCGCCCTTGGCCAGGCCTCTGCCGCCATTCTGGGAGCTCATGTGCTTGGGGCCAGCCTGGCGGAGCTGGAGTTGGCACGCGATCAGTTCCGGGCTATGTTGAGTGCGGACGGTCCCCCGCCCGAAGGACGCTTCTCGGATATCTCAATGCTCGCCCCGGTGAAGAACTATCCCGCCCGACATGCCTCGACGCTCCTGGCGTTCGACGCCGTCGTTGACGCCGCCCGGTTGGCCGGCACACGAACTAGCCGCGCCAGCACGACTTGATCCGGATTATCCTGCGGGATAATCGCCATGGGATCGCAGGTTAGCGAGCTGGCATGACCCTTTATGAAACCTGCGTCAAAGGTGCCCTGCGGACCTATAAACTGACGCTTTCCCCCCTGATTGGACGCCAATGCCGCTATCTTCCGACCTGTTCGGAATATGCAGCCCAGGCCCTGATCGACCACGGCCCCTGGCGCGGAACCGCGCTGACCTTCAAGCGGCTGTGTCGTTGCAATCCCTGGGGCGGTTCGGGCTATGATCCCGTTCCCCCCGCCGCGTTGAAGGCTGAGAGGCCTCCAGCCCGGAACTGGAAATGTGAACCATGATTGATCTGATTTTCCCGGACGGCTCGGTCCGCCAGTTTGACGAGGGCGTGTCCGGCCGCGACGTGGCCGCCTCGATTGCCAAGTCCCTCGAAAAGCGGGCCCTGCTGATCAAGCTCGACGGTGCCCTGCTTGACCTCGACCGTCCCCTGCCCGGCGGCGGCAAGTTTGAAATCCTGACCCGGGAGAGCCCCGAAGCCCTGGAGGTCATCCGTCACGATGCCAGCCATATCATGGCCGAGGCGGTCCAGGACCTCTTCCCCGGCACCCAGGTGACGATCGGGCCCGCCATTGAGGACGGTTTCTATTACGACTTTGCCCGGGAAACGCCCTTCAGCCTGGACGATCTGGCCAGTATCGAAAAGCGTATGGGCGAGATCGTCGATCGCGATGAAAAAATCGTGCGCGAAGTCTGGGACCGGGAGACCGCCATTGCCCACTTCAAGGCGATTGGTGAGGCCTACAAGGCCGAAATCATTACCGACCTGCCTGACACCGAGACCATCACCGTATATCGCCAGGGGGCCTGGAAGGACCTCTGCCTGGGCCCGCACCTGCCCTCAACCCGCCATGTGGGCAAGGCCTTCAAGCTGACCAAGCTGGCCGGGGCCTATTGGCGCGGCGACCACCGCAATGCCCAGCTCCAGCGGATCTATGGCACGGCCTGGGCCTCAGAAGCCGACCTTGCCGCCCATCTGACCCGGATCGAGGAGGCCGAACGCCGGGACCACCGCAAGATCGGTCGGGCCATGGACCTCTTCCACCTGCAGGAAGAAGCCAAGGGCATGATCTTCTGGCACGCCCAGGGCTGGACCCTCTATCGGACCGTCGAAAACTATATGCGCCGACGCCTGGACGCCGACGGCTATGTGGAGGTCAAGGCACCCCAGATCATGGACCGAGGACTCTGGGAGAAATCCGGCCACTGGGAAAAATTCGGTCAGAACATGTTCACCTGCGAATCCGCAGAGGGCGAAGAACTTGCCGTTAAGCCCATGAACTGTCCCGGGCATGTGCAGATTTTCAACTTCGGCCAGAAGAGCTATCGCGACCTGCCCCTGCGCATGGCCGAGTTTGGGGCCTGCCACCGCTATGAGCCCTCCGGGGCCCTGCACGGCATTATGCGTCTGCGCGCCTTCACCCAGGATGATGCCCACATCTTCTGCCGGGAAGACCAGATCGAGGAAGAAACCACGCGTTTCGTGCGCCTGCTCAATTCCGTCTATGCGGATTTCGGCCTGGAACTGCACAGCGTGAAACTGGCCCTGCGGCCGGACCTGCGCGCGGGTACGGATGAGGTCTGGGATATTGCTGAACAGAAGCTGGACCGGGCGGCCCGTCAGGCGGTGAACATGCCCATCGAGCACCTGCCCGGCGAAGGGGCCTTCTATGGTCCCAAGCTGGAATTCCACCTGCGCGATGCCATTGGCCGGACCTGGCAGTGCGGGACCCTGCAACTCGACTTCGTCCTGCCGGAACGGCTGGACGCTGAATATGTGGCGGAAGATGGCTCCAAGCAGAAGCCGGTCATGCTTCACCGGGCGATTTGCGGATCCATGGAACGCTTTATCGGCGTCATGATCGAAAACTATGCCGGAGCCTTCCCCCTCTGGCTGGCCCCGACCCAGGTGGTGGTCACCACCATTACCTCGGATGCAGATGACTATGCCCGGCAGGTCGTCAATGCCCTCAAGGCAGCCGGCCTGCGGGTCGAAATCGACCTGCGCAATGAAAAGATCAACTACAAGATCCGCGAGCACAGCCTGGCCAAGACACCGGTCATCGCCGTCGTCGGCCGTCGCGAGGCCGAGGAGGGCAAGCTGGCCCTGCGCCGGTTTGGGTCGGACGGACAGACCATCCTGACCCTGGATGAGGCCATTTCGGCCCTGTCCCTGGAGGCCCTGGCCCCCGATGCTGCGCGCGCCGTCAAGGCCAAGGGTGAAGTCGCCGGGGCATGAACGACCTGCCTGCGGACCTGACCCTCCCCAAGAGGGCCCCATCACGGACATCAGCCGAGCCTGCAAGCTCGGTGTCCGTGATTGTGGTTGTGTACAAGACCGGGGAGGCCCTGGAGCCTGCCCTGACCAGTGTCCTGCAGGACCCCATCGTCACAGAACTCGTCATCGTCAATAACGGGGCCTCCACCGAGGAAATCCGGAAATTGCACCGCCTCTCCGCCACGGATGACCGGATCACCCTGATCGAAGGCCAGGGCAATGTCGGCTTTGCCCGGGGGGCCAATCTGGGGGCCCACAAGGCGCGGGGGAGGGTCCTGGTCTTTGTGAATCCGGACGCCTTCATCCGGCCGGGATGCCTGGCCCACCTCACCCAGTCGATTGAGAATCAACCCGTCCCCTGCATTGTTGGCGGACGGGTGCTCAATCCCGACATGACCGAACAGAGGGGCGGACGGCGAGGTGAGATCACCCCCTTTACCGCCGTCATTAGCCTGGGCCGGCTGGGCCGGTTTGTGCCCGCCTGGCGCAAGTACGAGGTTCACCTGGAAAACCAGGCCATGCCCGAAGGGGTCATTGCCGTGCCCACCATATCCGGGGCCTGTTTCTGCATGCGGCGCGAAGACTTCGACGCCGTGGCAGGCTTTGATGAGGGCTATTTCCTTCATGTCGAGGATGTCGACCTCTGCTGGCGGGTCCGCCAGGCCGGGGGCAAGGTCCTGTTCCATCCCCAGGCCGAGGTCGTCCATTTGGGCCATACCAGCCGGGCCAGCCCCATGCGGGTGGAATTCTACAAGGGCATGGGCCTCGTTCGATACTTTTCCAAGCGGGCCTCGACCCCGGGCGAAACCCTGGCCGCCTGGCTCCTGTCGCCCCTGATCCTGCTGGCCACCCTGGCGCGCCCGCTCCTGTGGTCGCTTAGGCCCGTCAGGCCTGTGGCCTTGGAAACAGACCGGCCCGACTGACAGAGGCGGCCGGAGGCTTGCCCAAGATCCCGGCCATCCACTGGGCGGTCTCAATCAGCTTTTCAATGTCAAACCCCGTCTCGAATCCGGCCCGCTCCAGCATGTAGACCAGGTCCTCGGTCCCGATATTTCCAGTGGCATTCGGGGCGAAGGGGCACCCGCCCAGGCCGCCGCAACTAGCATCGAGGATGGTCACTCCGGCCTCTATTCCGGCAAAGGCATTGGCCAGTCCGGTATTGCGGGTGTCATGAAAGTGCAGGCGCAGGGGGGTGGAGCCCATGACCTTCTGAACCGCCTCGACCCTGTGCCGGACCGTCCAGGGATCGGCCACGCCGATGGTGTCCGCCAGAGCAATCTCATCCAGTCCCAGACTGGCGGCCTCCCGCACCAGGCTCACAAGGTGATCCTCGCTCACTTCGCCCTCGAAGGGACAGCCAAAGGCCACGGAGAAGGTGGCCGTCATCCGGGGGCCGCCCGCCTTTGCCCGGCGCGCAACAATGTCGGCCAGGGTTTGCATCTGCTCGGCGACTCCGGCCCCCTGGTTGCGGATCCCGAAGCCGTCCGTGGCGCAGACAACCACATTGGCTTCATCGCAGCCGGTCGAGATCGCCCGGTCCCAGCCGCGCATATTCAGGACCAGCCCGATCCGGGATCGATCCGTATCGACCGGCAGGGCTGCCGAAATCTCCTCGGCCCCGGCCATTTGCGGCACCCGGGCCGGATTGACGAAGGAGACCGTCTCCTGGCGTCGGGCACCGGCCGCCTCAAGCCGCTGAATGAACTCGACCTTCTGGCCAACCTCCAGGCTCAGCTTTTCATTCTGGAGCCCGTCCCTGGCTCCGACCTCAACAATCTGGATGAAGCGGCTCATGGCAGGGCCTCCGGGGCTGGGGCATAGAGGGTCAGGCGCGTCTCATCGCCATTTGAATAGTTCAGCCCCTGGACCACGCCGATGGGATGGAGTTTCAGCTTCAGGGATTTTACGGCGGCCTGGAAGGCGGGCTGTTCGCGATCTTCCACCACGGCGGCCCTGTGATCGGCCAGGGCGTGGGCGGCATCGGCGGCGTCGCCCAGATCTGTGGTTGTTCCCAGCCCAAAGACCAGACTGGGCTCGGCATAGCCCGCCACAGCGATCGGCCCGGGCACAATCCCCTGACTGGGCAGGAGGCTGGCCTGAGCCAGGACCGCCTCGGTTCGCTTCGAGATCAACAGGGGGTCAAGACCAGGGGCAAACAGGCCTACCAGGGCACCATGGCCGAGAAGGCCAAGCGGCAGGGCAATGACCAGGGCCAAGGTCGAATTCCCTCGCAGGAAAACATAGCCTCCATAGAGACCCGCCGCCAAAAACAGCGTCGCCGTCAGCAGGGCGGCGGCCAGGTCTCCGGCATTTCCGTAGAGCTTCATCAGATAGAGGGTCCCCGCCGCCAGCAAGAGCCCCACCAGGGCCTGGAGGGCGGCTCCGATCCGGCGAGAGAGCTTGCCAATGGGCTGATCCAAGGCCGCAGCCATCAGCCAGGCCAGGGCCCCATAGGCGGGAAGGGCATAGTGGGAGAGCTTGGTCGGGGTGATCTCAAAGACCAGCCAGGTCGGAATCAACCAGCAGAGGGCAAACCGAACACCGGGCTCATGCCGCCGGGACCAGCCCAGGGCCAGGCCTGCGGGCAGGAGCAGGGTGGAGGGAAACATCTGAACCAGGGCAACGAGGCTGTGATAGCCCGGCCAGGCCCCATGGCTTTCCTGCCCCCCGGCGAGTTTGGGAGCCAGATCGCCGACAATGGCCGCCTTCCAGAAGGCCCCGTCGGTGGCCACGGTGACCGCCCAGGCCCAGGGGCCGACCACGGCGACAAACAGGATCAGGCCCCAGGTCCAGCTCAGGGATTTCAGCCACCCGGCCTTGCGATCCCAAACCCACAGGCTCAGGGCGGTCAGCAGGACCACCATCGGCCCGATCGGCCCCTTGACCAGGGTTGATACGGACACGCCCGCCCAGAACCCGAACCGGACCCATGGACCCGCTGCAGGGCCGCCTCGGCTGGCAGCATAGATCCGGGCCAGACATGCCATGGCCAGGGTGATGGTGCCGCACAGGACGGCGTCGGTCTTGGCGATGAAGCCCTCGGTGGAGAGCAGAAAACTCGCCCCCAGAATCGCCCCGGCCATCAGCCCCGTCTGGGTCCCGAAAAATACCGAAGCCCCCCAGGCGCAGGCGGCGGCGGCCATCATGGCTCCGATCAGGGACGGTAATCGGTAGGCCCAGATGTCCCGGGCCTCCGGGCTGGACACCAGGGACACACTCGCCGCCTGTAGCCAGTGAATGCCAATGGGCTTCTTGAAACGGGGCTGATCCTGGAATCGGATCACCACAAACTCGTTCTGCTCGAGCATCTGGGCCGTGGCCTGCACAAAGCGGGACTCGTCCCGGTCCAGGGGCGGCATGGAGATCAGGCCCGGCAAGCCCGCCAGAGCCGCCAGGAGGGCCGCAAGCAAGGGCCCGCGCCAGCCGGCCATCCAGGACGGGGCAGGGGCTTCAGGGCCGGAGGTCGCAGGGTCGTGTCGCACAGTCATAAACCTAGATACCACAATCTTTGGCCTGACCAGATTTCCTGCCCGCCTGAACCTGCAAGATTCCCTTCCCGGGCAAAAGGCCTTATGAACCCTCATGGCCAAGACCCCCGCCCCCCCTATCCCGGACATTTCCGTCATCGTTCCGGTTTTCGATGAAGAAGGTGCGGCCCCTGGCCTGGCCCGGGAAATCGCGACCGCCTTCAAGGGCCGGAATTATGAGGTCATCTTTGTCGATGATCACAGCCGGGACGACACCCTGGGCGTGCTGGCAGGCCTGAAGCCGGAAATCCCCGAACTGCGGGTCCTGGGCCACCAGGCCAATGCGGGGCAAAGTCGGGCCATTCGCACGGGAATCCTCGCTGCAAGGGGCGCGATTATCGTGACCCTCGATGGCGACGGACAAAACGATCCCGCCGACGGGCCAGGCCTGGTCGATACCCTCCTGGCCGGTCCCCCCGACCTGGCCCTGGTCGGTGGCGAGCGGGTCAAACGACAGGACAGCCAGGCAAAAAAGATGGCCTCACGCTTCGGGAACGGGGTGCGCAGGCGGCTCTTGAACGACACGGCCAATGACACGGGATGCGGCCTCAAGGCCTTCCGCCGGGAGGCTTTCCTGCGCCTGCCCTATTTCGATCACATCCATCGCTACATACCCGCCCTGATGATCCGCGAGGGCTATCAGGTGCAGTTCCGGCCGGTTCACCACCGACATCGGGAGACTGGACAGTCGAAATACAACAATCTGGGCCGGCTGTGGGCCTCCCTGTCTGACCTGGCCGGCGTCATCTGGCTGCAATCGCGGGCGCGTCAGCCCGGCCAGATCACAGAAGTCTGACGACCCCCAAGGGGCTCAGGTGAAGGCCGTGAAGATTGCGGCCACTAGGCAGATGTCGAAAAGGCGGGTCGCAAGGCTGATCATGGGCGTTCCGGGCCGACAGGGATAACCCGTCCACCAGCAATATCCGGGCCATGCCCCGGCTCAGGAATTAACCCTTATTTTTCAGAGATCGCCTGGCCCGGTACCTAAGGTCCCAGGGCATTTTTGCCGAGGCGCTAGATCTTGGTGCGCTTGATGCGCCCGGTGGCCGTGCGACGGTCTGCCGTGCCGGACCATTCGGTGGCCTGATAGGCCGTGCGCGCCGCATCAAGGATGGGCAACCCGCCCTTAAGTCCTCGCTTGATCCCGTCCTGACCGATCAATTGCGCGCTGAACTCCGGACTTCCATCGGAAAGGTGCTCTGGCGCAGGCGCTTCGGGTGGGTCCCGGTCGGGGTCACGGTCCTCGCCCATGTCGCGCGCACCGTCCAGCCGATCGACCTTGGCCCGCCGCACAATGCGGGTCCTGAAGGCGCGGCGGATCGGATCAACGGGCAGGCTCATGGGATCATTTCCAAACTTGGTTCAGCCGCCGGAGGCACCGGACTTGGAAGCCAGCCGCTCAATCTGGGCGGCCATCTCCTCCATCCTCTGCTTCAGGTCGTCCAGGCTGGGGTCCGAAGCGGCGGCCGGTTTCGCCGGGGCCGCAGGTTCATCGGGCTTGGCATAGGCAAAGGGCGAAAACATCTTCATCGCCCGGTTGAAGAGGACGAGGTTCTGCTGAATCTGGTCTTCGACGGCACCCAGACCCGGCTTGGTCTGGCCCAGACCCGTCATCTGGCTGCGCATGCGCTCTTGCTGCTCTGAAAACGATGACAGGGACAATTCAAGAAACGACGGCAAGAAGGCCTGCATGGAATTACCGTAGAAGCCGATCAATTGCCGCAGGAATTCGATGGGAAGCAGGCTCTGGGACCGGCCTTCTTCCTCAAAAATAATCTGGGTCAGGACCGAGCGCGTAATGTCTTCCTGGGTCTTGGCGTCATAGACGACAAAATGCACCCCTTGCTTCACCATCTCGGAGAGGTGGTCCAGGGTCACGTAAGAACTCGATGCCGTATTGTAGAGTCGGCGGTTGGCGTATTTCTTGATGACCACACGGTCATCGTCTGACTTGCCAGCCTTGGGGTCTGCCATGCCGAATCCTTCTTTGAGCCCGCGTCCCTAAGGCCGCATTCGTCGCCAAACACATAGGCAGAGCCGGCTCGAACCCGGAGCCTGCACGACTGCGTGTGCCAAGGAAAACTAGTCTTGCTCATTCTTCGATGTTTCTCAATAGATAGAGACATTCTAGGAGGCATCTCAAAATGACTGAAGTTGTGATCGTTTCAGCTGCGCGTACCCCCGTTGGATCCTTTAACGGGGCCTTGTCAGGGCTTCCCGCCCACGAGCTGGGCCGAATTGCCATAGAAGCGGCCATTGCGCGGGCCGGTATTGCCGCCAGTGATGTCGAAGAAGTCATTCTGGGGCAGGTCCTTCAGGCCGGGGCGGGCCAGGGGCCTGCGCGTCAGGCGGCCATGGGGGCAGGTATTCCGGTGGAAAGCCCGGCCTGGAGCCTCAACCAGCTTTGCGGGTCTGGCCTGAGGGCTGTGGCCCTGGCCGCCCAGCAGATTTCCGACGGTTCCTCGCGGATCGTTATTGCCGGGGGTCAGGAGAGCATGAGCCAGGCTCCCCATGCCCAGCAGATCCGCAATGGCCAGAAGATGGGCGATCTCGCCCTGGTCGATACCATGATCAAGGACGGCCTCTGGGACGCCTTCCATGGCTATCACATGGGCCAGACGGCGGAGAATATTGCCGCGCGCTGGCAGATTACCCGCCACGACCAGGACAGTTTTGCCGTCGCCTCCCAGAACAAGGCCGAAGCGGCCCAGACCTCGGGTCGCTTTGCAGGCGAGATTGCGCCCGTCACGATCAGGGGACGCAAGGGCGATACGATTGTCGACCAGGACGAATTCATCCGCCACGGCGTTACCCTGGACGGCATTTCCGGACTTCGGCCCGCCTTCACCAAGGATGGCACGGTCACGGCGGCAAATGCTTCAGGTCTGAATGACGGGGCCGCCGCCCTGGTCCTGATGAGCGCCGACGAAGCCCGCCAAAGGGGCTTGAAGCCCCTGGCGCGGATTGTCTCCTGGGCTCATGCAGGCGTTGAGCCGGAAATCATGGGCACCGGCCCGATCCCGGCCAGCCGCAAGGCCCTGGAACGGGCAGGCTGGTCCATCTCAGACCTCGATCTGGTGGAATCCAACGAAGCCTTTGCCGCCCAGTCCATCTGCGTTGTCCGGGAACTCGGCCTCGATCCAGCCAAGGTCAATGTCAACGGCGGGGCCATTGCCATTGGTCACCCCATCGGGGCGTCTGGGGCCCGTATCCTCACCACCCTGGTCCACGAACTGCAACGGTGCGGAGCCAGCAAGGGCCTCGCGACCCTGTGTGTCGGGGGCGGCATGGGCGTGGCCATGTGTGTCGAGCGTATCTGATATCTGCCAAACCGGGCCTGAGACTTCTCTCAGCCTGTCCTGCTTTTAAAATAGGGAGGCGTGCGTCATGGCTAGAGTTGCGTTTGTAACCGGTGGAACCCGCGGAATTGGGCGAGCAATTTGCGAGCGTCTTAAGGCAGATGGCATGGAGGTCGCCGCTGGATATTCCGGCAATGAAGCGGCCGCCGCAGAGTGCGCCCGGGACCTTGGCGTCATGGTGGTCAAGGGAAATGTCGGCAATTTCGAGGACTGTGAACGGGCCATCCGCCAGGTTGAGGCCGAACTCGGCCCGGTGGACATCCTGGTCAATAACGCCGGCATAACCCGCGACGGAGTTCTCCACCGGATGAAGCCAGAGCAATGGTCCGAGGTCATACGGGTCAATATGGACTCGGTCTTCAACATGACCCGGCATGTGATCGAAGGCATGCGCGAACGGGAATGGGGCCGGATCGTCAATATTTCATCGATCAACGGCCAGAAGGGCCAGATCGGCCAGACCAACTATTCCGCCGCCAAGGCCGGGGTCATCGGCTTCACCAAGGCCCTTGCCCTGGAAAATGCGCGCAAGGGCGTGACGGTAAACTGTATTTGCCCAGGCTATATCGACACGGAAATGGTGCAGGCCGTGCCTGAACAGGTCCTGGCGGGGATCATCGCCCAGATACCTGTGGGCCGACTCGGCGCGGGGCATGAAATCGCGGACATGGTGGCCTTCCTGGCGGGAGAGCATGCGGGCTATGTGACCGGATCAACCCTGTCCCTGAATGGCGGTCAGTACATGGCGGGCTAAAGCTGAGGCATGAATTTCAGGTCGGTCCAAAAAGCGCCTAAGTCGGGAATTATGTCTCTGCCCGTGATGTATTCCCTTCGCCCAATGGACAGACCGATCATGGCCCTGACCCTTGCCCTCCTGGCGAGCAGTCTGGGTGTGAGTCCGGCCCGGGCCCTGGAGCCGCATTTCCTGCACGACAACCTTTTCCCGGGCCATCCCCCGGCCCAGGATCAGGACCGGCCCCTGCCCGTGGCCCGCTATGTCAGTGATGAAGGCGACAGCTTTGTCTTTGACCGCAGCCAGCCGCGCCCCCTGCTCAAGTTTGACGACAGCGGAGAGGTCTGGGCGCTGAGCGCCCATCCAGCCCCGCGCGGGGATGTCATCTATGTGAATGATCTTGGCCAGCCAGTTCTGCGCGCCACGCGACTGGGCGGGCTGACGCTTTTCACCAATGAGCGGCCCGGCGGGACCGCAGCGGCCCAGGCTGGATCGGTGGGCAGTCTCCGGATCATGGCCATGGGGCCACAGCAATTGCTCGAACGCCTGGCCCAGGCCAGCGCACGGACGAGCCGGGCGGCGCGTCGCCTGATCGCCTTCGACGCTGATGCCTCGCCCGCATCTGCAACCCTGACGGCGGATGCCGCCATGATTGCCTCCGAGGCCCTGATCCGCCTGGCCCGCACCCCGGAAAGTCGTGGCCTGCTGGCGCGCATCCTGCGCGTCCATCTCAGCGAGGGGCAAAAATCCCAGGCCCGGCTTCAACAAGGCACGATCGAAATCACCGTGGCCCCGTCCGAGGGTTTTGCCGGTCGCCCGTCCTCAGACCGGATCATAGCTGCGGCCGGCGGTCGCTAGAGTCTGCCCCGACCAAAGGAAAAAGGGTCCTGAAACCCTATCCCCGAAAACTGTCCTTGGCGGCGCGCAGGGCGGCAAAGGCATCATGCGGTGGCAGTCCGCGATGCAATTGGGGGGCTCTCAGAAAAGGATTGGTCGCCCGCTCCAGGCCAATGGTCGTGGGCACGGTCCATTCCCCCTTTTCCCGGGCCGCAAAGACCTGCTCTGCCCTCGCACGGACAACCGGGTCATCATCCACTGCCAGGGCAAACCGGGCATTCGAGGCGGTATATTCATGGGCACAATAGACCCGGGTCTGCTCCGGCAAGGCGGCAAGGCTCTGCAGGCTGGCCCACATCTGGGACGGTGAGCCCTCGAACATGCGCCCGCAGCCCATGGCAAACAGGGTATCGCCGACAAAGGCCACCTGATCTTCGGCGCTGTAATAGCTCAAATGGCCCAGGGTATGACCGCCGGTCTCTAGGACCTGGAAGGTGGTCTCGCCGAGGGCAACCCGGTCCCCGCCGGTCAGCTTGCGATCAACCGGGGTCAGACGCTCCACCTCAGCCGGACCCCAGACCTGGCAACCGGTCGCGGCCTTGAGGTCTGCATTTCCAGCGGCGTGATCGGCGTGCCAATGGGTGTTCAAGACCAGGTTCAGGCTCCAGCCCAGGGTGGCAAGCTCGGCCAGAATCGCCGCCGCGTCCGGGGAATCGATGCTGGCTACCTGGCCTGTTGCCGCGTCCTGCACCAGAAATCCGTAATTGTCGGAGAGGCAGGGAAACTGGTGGACCGTAATCGACACGCGGCATCTCCAAAGTCAGTTCTCAGGGGTCAGGGGCTCGCATCCAGACCCGACACGCCCTAAATCTAGACTATGCGCCGCGACATTCTAGCCCTTAGACAGTTTTATGCCTCCAGGCTCGGTTCGACCGCGCGGGAAATGACGGCGCGCAAGATCCGGGAGATCTGGGGCAATGCCCGGGGGCTGGATGTTCTGGGGGTCGGTTATGCCACGCCCTATCTCGCCGACCTGCGCAGGGATGCCCTGCGGGTGGTCGCCGCCATGCCCGCCAGTCAGGGGGTCGAGCCCTGGCCCGCTGCCGGACCCAACTTGTCGGCCCTGAGCGAAGATGACGCCCTGCCCTTCCGCAATGCCCTGTTTGACCGCATTCTGGTGGTGCACGCCCTGGAGGAAAGCGCCGATCCCCTGGCCCTCCTGCGGGATGTCTGGCGGGTCATGGCCCCGTCGGGGCGGCTGGTGGTGGCCGTCGCCGCGCGGAACGGGCTCTGGGCAAATTCTGAGTCCACGCCCTTTGGCCATGGTCGACCCTATAGCCGCCAGCAGCTGGCTGAACTTCTCCGGGCGGCGGACCTGGAACCCGTGGGCTGGACCCGGGCCCTCTATGTCCCTCCGATTGGGTGGATGGCCGGATGGAGCGAAGGCTTTGAGCAGGTTGGATCGCGGTTCTGGCCCGGCTTCTCCGGCCTGATCCTGATGGAGGCGGTCAAGCAGACCTTTGCGGTCAGGCCACGCCTGCAGCCTGCCACCTTGCGCCTGTCCCGGCCGGCCCTGACCCCGCAATCCATTGGCCGCCAGTCCAGCCCCGCCGACTGAAGCCCGGCTCCGACAAACACCCCCTTGAACTGTCGCCCGACCTTCGCCACCCTGACCCACCGACCAGAAGGCATTTCTGGTCGCGATCCCCTGTTAGACAAGGACTCGAGATGGACCGGAAACTCGCCCTGGTAACCGGCGCATCGGCTGGCATCGGCATGGCCATGGCCCGAACCTTTGCCGCCAACGGTTATGATCTGGCCCTGACCGCCCGCCGGGGTGACCGACTGGACAAGCTGGCCGACGAGCTGCGCCTGCGCCATGGAATCGAAACCCTGACCGTGGTGGCCGATCTGGCCCAGGCCGGGGCCGTGGATCAGATCCTGCAAGACCTGGCCGATCACGGTCGTCAGGTGGATGCCTTGGTGAATAATGCGGGCTATGGGCTGCCCGGAGTCTATGCGGAAACCAGCTGGGCCGATCAGGCAGCCTTTCTGCAGGTTATGCTGCACGCCCCGGCGGAGCTGGCCCACAAGGTCCTGCCCGGCATGATCGCCCGCCAGTTCGGGCGGATCTTGAACGTGGCCTCCCTGGCGGGCCTGATACCCGGGTCCCAGGGTCATAGCCTCTACGGGCCAACCAAGAGCTTTCTGGTCAAGCTGTCCCAGAGCCTGCACCTGGAGACCCTCAACCAGGGCGTCCATGTCAGCGCCCTGTGTCCGGGCTTTACCTGGTCAGAATTCCATGACGTGAACGGCACCCGGGATCAGGTGGGCAATGCCACCCCCGACTGGCTCTGGCTGGGGGCGGACGAGGTTGCGGCGGCAGGCTATGAGGCGGTCGAGGCCAACCGGCCCATCTGTGTGCCCGGGGCTCCCAACAAGACCATTGCCGCCCTGGCCAAGATCATTCCAGACAGCTGGACTCTCGCCGCCATGACCAGTCAGACCGCCCGGTTCCGCAAGGTCTAGGTGGCCGACTTGTCCTGCTGATAGGGAACAGCGGCCTTTTTCAGGATCAGGCCGTGGGTCGAGTCGGCAATTCCCGCCAGGATGAACTGGACCGCCATGGCGCACAGGATCAGGCCAAGCACCCGCACGACAATGGCCAGGCCAATCTTGCCCATCAACCGACTGATGATCGGGCTGGCCCAGAAGGACAACATGGTGCTCAGGGAGACGGCCACAATCACCCCCATGCCCGCTGCCAGACCGGCATAGCCAAAGGACTTGGCCTCACTGGCATAGATGATGACCGTCGAAATGGCCCCCGGCCCGATCAGCAGGGGCATGGCAAAGGGCACGATCATCTGTTCAAAGCGTCGTCGGGCATGGGCGACCCCCTCGCCAACCGCCTGGGTCGGGTCTCCGGCCAGGGTGTGGGTGAAGTCCTCCCGGGCCATTTCAAGCCCCAGCAGAAGCAGCAAGATCCCGCCTGCAATCCGGAAGGCTGGCAGGGAAATGCCGAAAAAGGCCAGCAAGCCCAGGCCGGTAAAATAGAAAAACGTCAGGAATCCCAGGACGAACAGGGACACAAAGACAGCGATAAGACGGGAATCCTTGTTCTTCACCCCGCTGGTGGCCGCCGCAAACAGGGGGACATTGCCGATCGGATCGATCAGGGCGAAGAGGGCGATGAAGAAGTTGACCGCGAAATTAAGAGGGCTCATGGGATCGTTCTAGCCTATTTCGCCGCCCGCGCCGACCTCCGTGAAGCGGAAAAAGGTGCGCATGTCCGGAGCTTGTCATGTCCCAGACCCTTGCCGCCGATCCCCGACTGATCGTGCCCCTGGATGTGCCTACAGTAGACGAGGCCCGGGCCCTGGTGGCGACCCTGGGCGATGCGGTGAGCTTCTACAAGGTCGGGCTGGAGCTTTTTGCGACCGACGGCATGGCCCTTGCCAAGAGCCTCAAGGCCCAGGGCAAGCAGGTGTTTCTGGACTGGAAACTGCACGACATCGGGGCCACGGTCGAGAAGGCCGCCCGGGCCCTGGCGGGGTCCGGCTGTGACCTCCTGACCGTGCATGGCGAACCCCAGGTCATGGCCGCGGCCGTCCGGGGCGTTGGCCAGTCGGGCCTGAAAATCCTGGCGGTGACGGTCCTGACCAGCCTGTCAGATGCGGATCTGGTCGAGGTCGGATATCATGAAACCGCCCGTGCCCTCGTGGAAAGGCGCATTCACCAGGCCCTGGCCGCAGGCTGTGCCGGTGTCGTCGCGAGCCCCCATGAGGCCGAACTCGCCCGGAAGATCGGCGGGAAGGATTTTCTGGTGGTGACGCCCGGCGTACGGCCAGACTGGGCGGCGAAGAACGATCAGGTCCGGGCCGCAAGCCCCGGGGAAGCCCTTGCGGCGGGAGCCTCCCACATTGTCTGCGGGCGCCCCATCACGGCGGCAAATGATCCCGTGGCGGCGGCGCAAAGGGTAATTGGCGAAATGGCAGGTCGCTAGAAGTCGACCGCAATCCCCTTGCGTTCCCAGTCCCCATAGCGCGTGGGTTCAAGGCCAGCGGGGCCGCCCTGTTCGGCAAGTTTCGCCGCCTGTTCCTCGACCTGGCGACGGGCCGCGGCCTCGGCCAGGGCGCGCTGGGCGGCAGGGGTCAGGGTCTTGCCCGGAGCGGCATTCGGCAGGTCTGAGGTGTCCATCCAGCCAATTTAGGCGCTTCTGCGTGCATTGGCCAGTTGCGTTAAGACGCAGAAGCGGGCACGCCCACCTCGTGACTGATGAACCCATTTCCGGACTCCCCGCCCGCCGTGCGGCCCTCGACCTCCTGAGCGCGGCGCTTGCCCGCCGGGCAGGCATGGAGGAGGCTGCTTCCCGCCCCGCCTTTTCGGGCCTCTCGCCCCGTGACCGGGGATTTGCCCATGCCCTGACCCTGGCGACCCTGCGACACCTTGGTCCCATCGACCGGGCCCTGGATGCCCGCCTGGCCAAGGCTCCACCAGATGCGGTCCGCAATATCCTGCGTATGGGCCTGGCCCAGGCCTTTGTACTCAAGACCCCGGCCTATGCCGCCGTGGGGGCCAGCGTCGACCTTGCTGCAGCCTCTGGAGATACCCGCCCCTTCAAGGGTCTGGTCAATGCCGTCCTGCGGGCCCTGACCCGAGACCCCCCGAACCTGACCGACCCGGAATCCCTGGCCCCGCCCTGGCTGTTTGCCCGCTGGCAGGCCGCCTTCGGGCGCGAAGAGGCCCTGGCCATGGCCGCCGTGATTGCCGAGGAACCGGCAACCGACCTGACGCCCAAGGACCCGTCCGCCCAACCGCCCGAGGGCCTCGAGGTGGAGGTCCTGGCGGGCGGCAGCTGGCGAACTGCCCTGCGCGGAGATGTCGCGACCTGGCCAGACTTTGCAGAGGGTCAGTGGTGGGTCCAGGATGCCAGCGCGGCCATTCCGGCCCGCCTCCTCGATCTCGGCCCCGGAAAAACCGTGCTCGACCTCTGCGCCGCTCCGGGCGGAAAGACCCTGCAACTGGCCTCGACAGGCGCCACCGTCGTGGCTCTGGACCGCTCGGCCTCCCGGCTCAAGCGGGTGGCGGAAAACCTTGGCCGGGTCGGTCTGAGCGCGGAACTGGTCGTGGCCGATGCGGGAGAATGGTCGGATGGCCGCACCTTTGACGCGGTCCTGCTGGATGCGCCTTGCAGTGCCACCGGCACCTTCCGTCGAAACCCTGACGTCCTCTGGGCCGTTCGCCCCGGCGATATCGCCGCCCTCGCCTCTGTCCAGTCCCGATTGCTGGATCAGGCAGCCCTGAAGGTCCTGCCCGGCGGGCAACTGGTCTATTGCGTCTGCTCCCTGGAACCCGAGGAGGGCGAGGCCCAGATCGCCGCCTTTCTGGCCCGCCACCCAGACTTTGCCATTGCCCCGGTGAGGCCGGAGGAGGGCGGCGCGCCCGCCCCGTCCATTCGGGCGGATGGCACCCTTCGCCTTCTGCCCCATCATCGCCAGGGCGGCATGGACGGATTCTTTGCCGCAAGGTTGATCCGGACCGCAGATTAGAGGCTTGGCTAAGGCGTGCCGGGCGGCTAAGCCCGAGACATGATCACGCGCCCCTCGATTATTGCTCCGTCCATCCTGGCCGCTGACTTTGCCCGTCTGGGCGAGGAGGCCCGCGCCGTCGAGGCGGCTGGGGCAGACTGGCTGCATATTGATGTCATGGACGGCCATTTCGTGCCGAACATCACGCTCGGTCCGGACATTGTGAAGGCCCTGCGCCCGCATGTGAGCATCCCCTTTGACGTCCACCTCATGATTGCGCCCGTGGACCCCTATATCGAAGCCTTCGCGGCCGCCGGGGCCAATATCATCAGTGTTCACCCGGAAAGCGGGCCGCACCTGAACCGCACCCTGAAGCGGATTCGCCAGCTCGGCGCCAAGGCCGGTGTCGTCTTCAATCCCTCGACCTCACCCTCGGTGATTGACTGGATGATGGATGAGATCGACCTGATCCTGGTCATGTCGATCAATCCCGGATTTGGCGGCCAGACCTTCATGCATTCCCAGCTCGCCAAGATCGCCCGGCTGCGGGAGATGATCGACGCCAGTGGCCGGGACATTGCCCTTGAGGTCGACGGCGGTGTGACCGTGGAAACCGCCCCCCTTTGCCGGGCCGCAGGGGCCACAGCCCTGGTCGCCGGAACGGCCGTCTTCAAGGGCGGAGCGTCCGCCTATGCCGCCAATATCGCCGCCCTGCGCGGATAAGCCGCCTGTGCATAAGGGTGGGATTTGAGGGTCTGCTCATTCCATTCCGGCGCGAACTCGACTAGGGATTTCCCCATCCTGGCGTAACTGGCGATAGAGGTGGGGCACCACCGGGGAGCGCAAGGGGTCTGTCTGCCGCGCGCCTGGGCACTATCCTCGTTCTTCCGATGGAGACTGCCATGCCTGCCGCCCCTGATTTTCCCCCGGCTCCCGACCGCGCGCCCCTGAAGCGGGCCCTGATTTCCGTATCCGACAAGACGGGTCTGATCGAGGCAGCCCAGCGTCTGGCGGCTCAGGGCGTGGAGCTGGTTTCGACGGGTGGAACCCGCGCGGCCCTGGCGGCAGCAGGCCTTGCGGTCAAGGACATCTCCGAAATCACCGGCTTTCCGGAAATGATGGATGGGCGGGTCAAGACCCTGCATCCCCGGGTCCATGGCGGCCTGCTGGGGGTGCGCAATGCCCCGGCCCACGCCGAGGCCATGGCCGAACACGGTATTGCCGGTATCGACCTGGTCTATGTGAACCTCTACCCCTTCGAACAGACCGTGGCGGGCGGGGCGGACTTCGCCACCGCCGTCGAGAATATCGATATTGGTGGCCCGGCCATGATCCGGTCTGCGGCCAAGAACCACGGCTATGTCGCCGTCTGCACCGAACTGGCCGACCTGGAAGAGGTTCTGGCCGACCTGGAGGCCACCGGCACGACCGGGCTGGACCTGCGCAAACACCTTGCCGCCCGCGCCTATGCCCGGACCGCGGCCTACGATTCCGCAATTGCCACCTGGTTTGCAGAGACCCTGGAAGACGCCGCCCCGCGCCGCCGGACCTTCTCCGGCAAGCTGGCCCAGACCATGCGGTATGGCGAAAACCCGCACCAGGCCGCCGCCTTCTATGTGGAGGAAAACCCGCGCCGGGGTGTGGCCACGGCCCGCCAGCTCCAGGGCAAGGCCTTAAGCTACAACAATATCGCCGATACCGACGCAGCGATTGAACTGGTCGCCGAATTCGCCCCCTCCGACAGCGCCGCCGTGGCCATTATCAAACACGCCAATCCGTGTGGCGTCGCCGTGGGCTCCGACCTGACAGAGGCCTATCTGCGCGCCCTGCAATGCGATCCCGTCTCGGCCTTTGGCGGCATAGTTGCGGTCAACCGGCGGCTCGACGCTGCCGCGGCCCGGGAAATCATCAAGATCTTCACCGAGGTCGTGGTCGCCCCCGAGGCCGATGACGAGGCGATTGCCCTGTTTGCCAAGAAGAAGGACCTGCGCCTGCTCCTGACCGGAGGCCTTCCCGACCCGAGAGCCCCGGGCAATGTCTTCAAGCAGGTTGCGGGCGGCTTCCTCGTCCAGGGACGGGACGACTCCCACCTGAGCGCCTCTGACCTCAGGATCGTCACCAAGCGTCAGCCCACCGACGCGGAGGTGCGCGACATGCTTTTTGCCTTCACCGTCGCCAAGCATGTGAAGTCGAACGCGATTGTTTTTGCGAAAAATGGCCAGACGGCCGGGATCGGGGCTGGCCAGATGAACCGCCGGGATTCCGCCCGGATCGCCGCCCTGCGCGCGGGCGAGGCCGCCGAACAGGCCCACCTGCCCGAAAGCCTGGCCAAGGGCTCAGCCTGCGCCTCTGACGCCTTCTTCCCCTTTGCCGATGGTCTGATTCAGGCGGTGGAGGCCGGGGCAACCGCCATTATCCAGCCCGGCGGCTCCATTCGCGACGAGGAAGTCATTGCCGCCGCTGACGCCGCAGGCATTACCATGGCCTTTACCGGGGTCCGGGTTTTCCGGCACTAGTCCGACTTAAAAGGCCTTGGGCTTGACCCCATTGGCCGCGAAAAAGGCCAGCATCTTGGTCCAGCCATCGGCTGCCGCCACCGGATCATAACTGGTGCGGTAGTCGGCATGAAAGCCGTGCTGACTCTCGGGATAGAAGTTGATCTGGCTGCGGGTCTGGCCAGCAGCCAGCAGGGCGGCCCGCATGGCCTCAATGTCCGCAGGCGGAATGCCCTGATCCTTGCCGGCATAGAAGCCGATCACCGGGGTCTTCAGGCTCGGCACCAGTTGCAGGGGCCACTGGCGATTGGGCTCCCCCAGAAACTCACCGGGCTTGGGCGGCGTCAGTCGGCCATACCAGGCGGCACCCACCCGAAAATCGCGCAGACGTTCGCAGGCCAGCCAGGCAATGGCCCCGCCCCAGCAAAAGCCGGTGATCGCCATCCGGCTCTTGTCCACAAAGGACTGGGCCTTGAGATAGCTAAGGGTCCCGCCCAGATCATTCATGATCTGCTTGTCGGTCGCGGTGCCGACGATCTTGCGGATCAGGTTGAAGTCATTGGTGATCGAAGGATCCCCGGCACGAATGAAGAAATCCGGCGCAATGGCGACATAGCCGAGCTTGGCCAGTCGGCGGCAGGTGTCGCGAATATATTCATGAACCCCGAAGACCTCGGAAATCACCACCACCACCGGAAAGCGGCCCTTGGCATCTGGCCTCGCCTGATAGGCGGGGATCAGGCGATCCCCGACATCGACCTCGACCATGCCCGCCACCAGGCCGGTGCCGTCGGTATGAACCGGCTCAGCCTCGGCGGAGAGAGCATAGACCGCATAACCCCCGAAGGCCGCCAGGGCCAGGGCGCGACGCGAAAGGTTCAGGTCGGAGGGCTGTGTGCCCTCGGGGCGGGTCAGAGTTTTCATGGGTCTAGCCTCCCTGGGTGCAGGACGAATGTCTTTATCCAACTGTATGCCGCGCACCCTAAGGACAAGGCAAGTCGTCTGGTTCGGGACGCGTGTCGGGACTGGGCGGGCCTGCAAGGAAGGGCTGGAAAAATTCAGTGGAAAAATTCCTGGGGATGAACCTGCGGGTTTTAGCCCCGCCGAGAGGCCAGAAACCTGATTTTATCGATTAAATTCAATAATTAATGAGGAAAAGAGACCTCAGCAATTCCTCTGGATTTTCATGACTTGCCCTTGCGGTGGCAATTCAAGTCCCCATATCGCGACTCGACGGCGGCGTCTGCAAAGGATACCCGCCCGGGACCCTGATCGAACCGGGGATCGCAAATTGACGAGAGGCGCTTGGAAACGGGGCCTCCCACATGCGGTCGCCCATATTGGAGCGAGTAGAGACTCTATCATGAGCAAGATTATCGGTATTGACCTTGGCACCACCAATTCGTGCGTGGCCATCATGGACGGCAAGAACCCCAAGGTGATCGAAAATGCGGAAGGCGTGCGCACCACGCCCTCGGTTGTCGCCTTCCTGGAAGACGGGGAGCGCCTCATCGGTCAGCCGGCCAAGCGTCAGGCCGTGACCAACCCGACCAACACCCTCTTCGCCATCAAGCGTCTGATCGGCCGCAACTATGCCGATCCGCTGGTGGAGAAGGACAAGGGCATGGTGCCCTATGACATCGTAAAGGGCCCGACCGGCGATGCCTGGGTCCGCGCGCAGGACAAGGATTATTCCCCCCAGCAGGTTTCGGCCTTCATCCTTCAGAAGATGAAGGAAGCCGCCGAGCAGCATCTGGGCGAAAAGGTCGACAAGGCCGTCATTACCGTTCCCGCCTATTTCAACGATGCCCAGCGTCAGGCCACCAAGGATGCGGGCAAGATTGCCGGTCTGGAAGTCCTGCGGATCATCAATGAGCCCACCGCAGCGGCCCTGGCCTATGGTCTGGACAAGAACGACGGCAAGAAGATCGTGGTTTACGATCTCGGCGGCGGCACCTTCGACGTTTCCGTCCTGGAAATCGGCGATGGCGTCTTCGAAGTGAAGTCCACCAATGGCGACACCTTCCTCGGCGGTGAGGATTTCGACCTGCGGATCGTCGATTTCCTGGCCGAAGAGTTCAAGAAGGAAACCAGCGTTGACCTGCGCAAGGACAAGCTGGCCCTGCAGCGCCTCAAGGAAGAGGGTGAAAAGGCCAAGAAGGAACTGTCCTTCACCGCCCAGTACGAAGTGAACCTGCCCTTCATCTCGATGAATGCCTCAGGCCCGCTTCACCTGAACATCAAGATCACCCGCTCCAAGCTGGAAAGCCTGGTTGAAGACCTGGTGGCCAAGACCATCGGCCCCTGTGATCAGGCGCTGAAGGATGCCGGTCTGAAGAAGTCCGACATTGATGAAGTCATTCTGGTCGGCGGCATGACCCGCATGCCCAAGGTGATCGAGACCGTGAAGGCCTTCTTTGGTCGCGAACCCCACACCGGCGTGAACCCGGATGAGGTCGTGGCTCTGGGTGCCGCCATTCAGGCGGGCGTGCTTCAGGGCGATGTTAAGGACGTTCTGCTCCTCGACGTCACCCCCCTGACCCTGGGCATTGAAACCCTGGGCGGCGTCTTCACACCGCTGATCGAACGCAACACCACCATCCCGACCAAGCGGTCCCAGACCTTCTCCACGGCTGAAGACAGCCAGTCGGCGGTGACCATCCGGGTCTTCCAGGGCGAGCGCCCCATGGCCCATGACAACAAGATGCTGGGACAGTTCGATCTGGTCGGCATTCCCCCGGCTCCCCGCGGCGTGCCTCAGGTTGAAGTCACCTTCGACATCGACGCCAATGGCATCGTCAATGTCTCGGCCCGGGACAAGGCGACCTCCAAGGAACAGTCCATCCGGATCCAGGCCAATGGCGGCCTTTCGGATGCTGACATTGAGGCCATGGTTCGGGAAGCCGAGGCCAACAAGGCCGATGACGAAAAGCGCAAGTCCCTGGTGGAGGCCCGCAATCACGGCGAGGCCCTGATCCATTCGACGGAAAAGGCCATGACCGATCACGGCGACAAGGTCGGTCAGGCGGAGAAGGATGCCATTACGGCGGCAATCGAGGACCTGAAGTCGGCCCTTGCCGGCGAGGATGCCGAGGCCATCACCACCAAGACCCAGACCCTGGCCCAGGCCTCCATGAAGCTTGGCGAGGCCATGTATGCCCAGCAAGAGGGCGGTGAAGGCGAAGACGGACAGGCGGGCGGCGAAGATGTCGTCGATGCCGAGTTCGAAGAAGTCTCTGACGATCACCCCAAGTAAGCTCGATACCAGGGTCCCGGGCAGACAGCCTCCCCTTGCTGTGTCCGGGACCGTCCTTCACACTGTCCGGGCCTGAAATGTTTCGGGCCCTATCCTGATCCTTGTGAGCGCCACGACCCATGCGGGACTATTACGAAATCCTCGGGGTTTCCCGTGACAGTGATGACGCCACACTGAAATCGGCTTTCCGCAAACTGGCCATGGAACACCACCCCGACCGCAATGGCGGGGCGGAAGCGTCCGAGGCGCGGTTCAAGGAAATCAACGAAGCCTATTCGGTCCTGTCAGACTCCAAGAAACGCGCCGCCTACAACCAGTTCGGCCATGCGGGCGTCAATGGTCAGCAAGGCGGCCAGAGCGGCGGCTTCGGCGACATGAATGACATTTTCGGCGACGTCTTCGGCGATGTCTTCGGCGACATGTTCGGTGGCCGCCAGCAGAGGAATGGCCCGGCGCGCGGTCAGGACCTGCGCTATGACCTCGAAATCACCCTGGAGCAGGCCTATGCCGGGGCCGAGGTCGAGGTCGTTGTGCCCGCAGCCCTGAGCTGCGAAACCTGCGACGGGTCCGGGGCCAAACCCGGCACAGTCGCCACGACCTGCGGCACCTGCGGCGGGGCGGGCAGGGTCCGGGCCAATCAGGGCTTCTTCTCCATCGAACGCGCCTGCCCCCGCTGCGGTGGCGCGGGCAAGGTGATCACCGATCCTTGCAAGGACTGCCGGGGCCATGGCCAGGTGCGGCGCAATCGCACCCTCCAGGTTCGTATTCCCGCAGGCGTTGACGACGGGTCCCGCATCAGACTGGCCGGCGAGGGGGATGCCGGAGCTAGGGGTGGGCCCCGGGGCGACCTCTATATCTTCCTGTCCGTTACTGCCCATGAGCTCTTCGAGCGCGACGGGCTCGACCTCTTGTGCACCGTCCCCGTGCCCATGACCGTTGCAGCCCTGGGCGGCGAGATTACCGCGCCCTGTCTGATGGGCGGGGCCAATTGCGACGGGGCCAACCGGATTGACGTCAAGGTCCCGGAAGGGGCCCAGACAGGCCGGACCATCCGGCTGAAGGGCAAGGGCATGCCCTCCCTGCGTTCGCGCGAACGCGGCGACTTGATTGTTGAGCTCTTTGTCGAGACACCGACCAAGCTCAATGCGCGCCAGAAGGCCCTGCTCAAGGAACTGGCCGAGCTGTGCGGCGACCAGCAGAACCCCAAGTCGGCGAGCTTTCTGGGCAAGGCGCGGGACTTCTGGGAAGACGTCACCGGAAACTGAGCCACCATTCCCTCGCCCTCGAAAATCCGATAGGCTGACTCTCGTTCAATGAGGGCCCGATCTAAAGGGGACCCAAGGGGGAGACGCGACAATGGGCAAGATCCTGCTTCTGGCATCTATGGCAGTCTTGGGCCTTTCCGGTCTCGCCCAGGCGGGTGAATATTCCCGCAGCCTGGTCCCGGGCTATCCTGATGTCGCTGCGGAATATGTCCAGATTGCCGGACACCCGGCACCGGGAACGCCCAAACCCCTGAACACCGCCACCTTCCTGCGCCTGCGCGCCGCGCCGGACGGCGATCAGCCCCGTCCGGCCAATGCCGTCATTGTCGCCCTGCCCGGCTTTTCCTCGACCCCGCCCCACTGGCTCTACCTGGCCAGCCAGCTGGTTCACAAGGCCCAGGACAAGACCTGCGACGGCGCGCCCTGCCGGGTCGAGGTCTGGGTTCTGCAAAGGCGCGGGGCCAATCTGGCGGAAACCACCGCACTGACCGCCGCCCGCAAGGCTGGATCGCCGAAACTGGCGCTGGATTACTATCTCGGCCCTGATGCCATCCAGGCTCCGGCCCAGACAGGTCGCCCCGGTCAGGTTGGCCCGGCCACCGCCAAGGCCAGCTGGAAGCCGCTCACCCAGACCGACCTCGCCTTCATGTCGGACTGGGGGTTTGAAACCTATTCCGGCGACGTGGACCAGATGATCGGCCTCATCTCCGAAAAGGCCGGAGCCCACACCCTATTCCTCGCCGGCCACAGCCAGGGCGGAGGCTTTGTCTCCAACTATGCCGCCCGGCTCCAGCCAAACGGCCAAAGGGGGATCGCCCGGCTGTCGGGGTTGATCTTCCTGGACGGCGGCCCCTCGGCAGGCACCCAGCCAGCCCCCACGGCGGCGGACCTCGAAGCCTATATGGCCCATGTCAGTGAGCTCAAATCCGGCAAGGCCCCGGTCTATACCGATGCCAATGGCCTGCTGGGGGCCATTGCCGGGCCCGCCTCCGCCGTGAGCCAGTCTGTGACCGGGATTTATTATGCCTTTTCCGATCCCAAGGCCGAATCCATCTTCCCCCTGCGCGTGACGGGCATGTCCCCGGCTCCAGGCGACAGCTTTCTGAAGTCAGTGCGCATGACCTGGCTGGCCCGGGCCGGGACGAGCTTTGATACCGACCCTGTTCCCGAAGGCGGCCTGCAGATACCGGTCCTGCAATTCCTGGGCGAAGGTCTGGGACGGCTGGATTTCCAGCCCATGCCCGGCTCCGAAACGGCCTGCGACCGCACCCCGGCCGCGCCCCTGCCGCCGGGCCCCGCGCGTGCCATGATGGGTGCGCCGCCCAAGTGCGTCCCGTCAGCGGACATGGTGGACCCGAACAAGGTCTATGACTGGATCGAAGGCGGCGGACACGGCCTTACGACGGATGCGGGCAAGGCCAGCCTCTGGCTGAAGGCCCAGGCCTTCGCGCCCGCCCGGTCGAATATCAAGCCGGTCAAGATCGCCTTTGCCCAGTCAGGCCCCCGCACCATAGATGCCGCCGATATGGTCGCATCCAACTGGTATGCCTCCGAGCGCTGGGATTATGACGCCGCCTTTGTTGGCCGGTTCAAGCGTCTCGTCATCGACCAGGGCGGCATGAAGCTGGACGTCGACAAGAGTGTGATTGCGAATATTCCGGTCTATGTCGCCCGCCAGGGTTTTACCGCGGGCGTGGGCGGGAACCCCTTCCCCGGGGTGACGGACTATACCGAGGTCAACAAGACCGGCACCTGGCAGACAGACGCCGCCAAGGCTGTGACGCCGTTTAACCCCCGGATCAATGTCGCCATCCTGCATCACACGGACTTCGTCTCCGCCGACGACTCCACCCCCGATCAGGGACTTCCGGGCGAGGCGGGCAATTCGGCCGTGGCCAACACCCTGATCGACTGGGTGCTGAAGCGGTCCAAGGGGACGGCCATCACCCCGCTTCCGGCAGCCCTTGGGGTTCGGACCCGCTACTGAGCCCTGCCATGAGGGCTGACGGCGGCGGGCGGGCGGGCTAACCTGTCCGCCAGATGACCACGCCCACCGCGCTCCCAACCGATTCGACCGGTGCCACACCGGTCATGGCCCAGTATTTTGAGGCCAAGTCCCGCCAGCCCGATGCCCTGGTGTTCTTTCGCATGGGCGATTTCTACGAGCTGTTTTTCGAAGATGCCCAAAAGGCTGCCGCCACCCTGGGCATAACCCTGACCGCCCGGGGCAATCATGGGGGCCAGCCCATCCCCATGTGCGGGGTGCCGGTTCATGCCGCTGAGGCCTATCTGGCCAAGCTGATCCGGGGCGGGTTCAAGGTCGCGGTCTGCGAGCAGATGGAAGACCCGGCGGAGGCCCGCAAGCGCGGTTCAAAGTCGATCGTCCGGCGGGATGTCACCCGGGTGGTCACGCCCGGCACCCTGACCGAGGACGGGCTGCTGGATGCCCGGGGCGCAAACCGCCTGGCTGCCATCGCCATTCGGGCCGGACATGCCGCCGTCGCAAGTGTGGAACTGTCGACAGGCGAGGTCGAGGTCTGGGCCGTGGGGCGTCCAGCCCTGGCCTCGGCCCTGGCGGCACTGGGCCCCTCGGAAATCCTGGTACCTGACCGACTGTTCACCGATGAGGGCCTGAACGACACCCTGAAGGCCGTGGGCGGCGTCATCCAGCCCATGCCCTCGGCCCTGGCCGAACCCGGCGCGGCAGAGGCCCGTTTGAAGCGGCTCTATGGTGTGGACACCCTCGATGGCTTCGGGGACCTGACCGGCGCTGAAATCTCCGCCCTGGGCCTGATTGCTGCCCACCTCGAAACCACCCAGGCGGGCCGGCTTCCGGCCCTGTCCGCCCCGCGTCGCGCTGGCGAGGCCGATGTCATGGCCATTGATCCGGCCACAAGGGCCAGTCTGGAAATCGAACGCAGCCTCTCTGGCTCCCGGGAGGGGGCCTTGCTGGGGGCCATAGACCGGACCATGACCGCGCCGGGGGCCCGGCTTCTGGCAGCCCGTCTGGCCCGGCCCCTGCTTGATCCCGATCGTATCGGCGAGCGGCTGGATGCCATTGCCTTCCTGCTCGATCACCGGGACCTGCGCCAACAGCTCAGGGCCTCCCTGCGGGGGCTGGGCGACATGGCCCGCAGCCTGTCACGCCTGGCCCTGGGCCGGGGCGGTCCCCGGGACCTGGGCAATCTGCGCGATGGCCTGGCCGTGGGCGCGAGCCTGGCCAGGCTGTTTGCGGACCTGCCGTCCGGGCTGGAGGGACCTCTGCCGACAGAGCTCGCCCAGGCCCTCACCGCCGTGACCCCCGAATCCCAACCGGCCCTGGCCCAGTTCAGCGCCCTCCTCGTCGCGGGTCTGGGAGACGACCTGCCCCTTCAGGCCCGGGATGGCGGGTTCGTCCGCGCCGGGATTCGCCCGGAACTCGATCAAGCCCGGCAGCTGCGCGATGACAGTCGCAGGGTCATCCTGGCTCTGGAGGCGCAACTGGCCGCAGATAGCGGTGTGGCGCTGAAGATTCGGCACAATGCGGTCCTGGGATATTTCGTCGAGGCCACCGCCCGGGCGGCCGAGCCCCTCATGGCCCCGCCCCACAATGCCATTTTCATCCACCGCCAGACCCTGGCCAATCAGGTCCGTTTTACCACCGTCGAGCTGACCGAACTGGATGCCCGGATCGCCCAGGCCGCGGAACGGGCCCTGGCTATGGAGGTCGCTGCCTTCGAAGCCTGGCGGGACGCGGCCCAGGCCGTCGCCCACCCGATCCAGGCCGCTGCCGAGGCCTGTGCCCGGCTGGATGTGGCCGCCGGTCTGGCAGAATGGGCCGAGGATGTCGGGGCCACCCGGCCGATCCTCGATACCTCCCAGGCCTTCGAGGCCGAAGGGGCTCGCCATCCGGTCGTCGAGGCCGCCGTCCGCCGGGCGGGCGAGGCCTTCACCCCCAATGACTGCCGACTGGACGGGCAGGGCGTGGTGGGGCCCCGGCTGGCCATTGTCACCGGTCCGAACATGGCGGGGAAGTCGACCTTCCTGCGGCAGAATGCCCTTCTGGCCGTCCTGGCCCAATCGGGCTGTTATGTGCCGGCCAGGCGATTGCGGCTGGGGATTGTCGACCGGCTTTTCAGCCGGGTCGGGGCGGGCGATGATCTGGCCCGGGGCCGCTCGACCTTCATGGCGGAAATGGTGGAGACCGCCGCCATTCTGACCCAGGCCACGCCGAAGTCCCTGGTCATTCTGGACGAGATCGGACGGGGCACAGCGACCTATGACGGACTGGCCATTGCCTGGGCCTGCGCCGAGGCCCTGCATGATACCAACCGGTGCCGGGGCCTGTTTGCCACCCACTATCACGAACTGGCCGTGCTGGAGGGGCGACTGGCCTATGTCGCCAACCTGTCCCTGCGGGCGCGGGAATGGAATGGCGACCTGATTTTCTTGCATGAGGCGGGTCCAGGTCCTGCCGACCGGTCCTATGGGGTGCAGGTGGCCAAGCTGGCGGGCGTTCCAGCCCCGGTGGTTGCCCGGGCCCGCGAGGTGCTGGATCGGCTGGAGCGGGAGACCGGAGCCCCGGCCCATCTGGAAGACCTGCCCTTGTTTGCCGCCAGCGCCCCTGGCCTGGCAGAGGTCGCAGGCCCCTCGCCCCTGGACCAAGCCCTGGCGGAGCTCGACCCGGACAGCATGAGCCCGCGCGAGGCCATGGCCGCGCTTTATCGGTTAAAGGGCATGCAGGGCTGAAGATGGGTTGGATTGCCACACGGCAAATCCAGCAGGGTGTTTAGTGATCCTGGCCCGAAGACTGGGTGACCGCCTGGATCAAGGCGGCGATGCGGTCGCCGGAATCCGCGGCCTGGCTCAGCATGGACAGGGGACCAGACCCCGGCCGAACGGCAGACGCCACCTGGGTGACCGCCCCCTGGGCCATGGCCATGGCCGCATTCTGGGCCGCATTAAAGGGCTGACCCGCGACGCGCACGGCCTGGGCATCCGGATAGATAAAGCCATAGGTCGGATAGGAGCTGGACCCGATGTCCCGGGTCGGATCGTACCAGACCTTGACCCGCGACCAGTCGCCGGTGGAGGACACGTCGATCACCGTGACATCCTTTTCGATCTGCCCGCGCGTTCCGCCGATACGCGACCAGTTGGCATGGGAAATCTGAATGATTCGGTCCGTCAGGACCTGATTGACCACGGCCACATGTCCCAGGGACATCCGGTCGGTCGGCTTGAAGCAAAGCACCGCGCCGGTGCGGGGGGCAACCCCAGTATCATAGCGACCAAGGGCCTGTTTCCACCAGGTATAGGCATCGCCAAAAATCTGGATACCCGACGCCAGACGGGCAAAAGGCACGCACTGCCAATAGATGTCAGCCATCGCGCCCGAGACGGGCGTCAGGCTCATGACCGCCGAAGCCGTCAGAGCACCCAAGATGGCTTTCGTCCGCTTCAGCATGTCGCCCGAAAATTCCCCTCGAAGGTCATGACCCTGAATAGCCGCTGATGGCGCGAATGAAAAGTCATTTTTGAAAGCTGACCTACAGATCGCATTCGGGCGGCGCGATTTCAGATGAGCTTCAACGGTCACAAGGTTCGAAAAATGTGAGTTTAATTTGTCACATCTGAGTGGAAAGTTTATCAAATATCGGAATTTCAGGGGTTGAAATTCATTTTAGACGGCGTGATTTCCGAAAATCAAAACGTTAACCTCTATTTTATTCAATGATCGGCATTTATAAACACAAAGCTCTCGTGCGAAACTAGCCGCCAATATAGTTTTAAGGTGCCTAGGGTCCTGGCGAATATAGTTGTAGGTCCAAGGAGCCAAGCAAAGTCCTGTTGAGCCGCTCGGGTTGAGATGGTTAATTTTTCACCACCAAATGATGTCGGAATGGCACTGGTAATCGCCTGAGGACACACTAGATTCGCTGGATGGACAGCATTCTTCCCCTGATCACCAATCCGGCCGCCTGGGCCGCCCTGATCACCCTGATTGTTATGGAGGTGGTGCTGGGCGTTGATAACCTGGTCTTCATTTCCCTTCTGTCGAACAAGCTGCCACCCGAAGACCGCACCCGGGCCCGGCGCGTCGGTATTGGTCTGGCCCTGATCCTGCGACTTGCCCTCTTGTCGACCCTGGCCTTCCTGGCGCACCTGACGATTCCGGTCTTTGCCTTGCCCTGGCAGGGACCCATTGGCGAAACGGGGCATCCGGCCTTCGAGCTCAACTTCACCTGGCGCGACCTCATTCTGATTGCCGGGGGTTTGTTCCTGATCTGGAAGGCGACGACGGAAATCCACCGCTCGGTCGATCCCGTGCCCAGCGACGATCTGCTGGACAAGCGCGCCCATGTGACCATGAACTTCACCAGCGCCATCATCCAGATCCTCCTGCTCGACCTGGTCTTTTCCGTCGACTCGATCCTGACCGCCGTCGGCATGACAGAACACCTGCCGATCATGGTCACGGCGGTCATCATTGCGGTGGCGGTCATGATGCTGGCGGCAGACCCCCTGGCGAACTTCATTCACCGCAATCCCAGCCTGGTCATGCTGGCCCTGGGCTTCCTGCTGATGATCGGGGCCACCCTGATTGCCGATGGCTTCGGGGCCCATGTGCCAAAGGGCTATATCTACGCGGCCATGGCGTTTTCAGGCTTTGTCGAAGGCCTCAACATGGCCACCCGCAAGGCCCGGAAGCCAGACGCCTCCGGCCACTAAAAGAAGCTGTAAGGATCAATATCGATCGCCACCCGAATGGCTCCGGGCGGCCGGATGCGCGCGCGCCAGGCTGCCATATAGGCCGAGAGATCTATGGTGCGATCTGACCGGATCAGAAACCGCTTGCGCCGACGCCCCCGGATCAGGCCGAGGGGGGCGTCGGCCGGGCCATAGACCTGGACGCCCTCGGTGTTTGGGGCCAGCTCCGCCATCTGCCGGACAAAGGCCTCCAGTGCCTGGGGATCAGGGCCGGAGACGATCACCGCCGCCAGGCGGCCAAAGGGTGGCAGGCCCGCAAGCTCCCGTTCCACAAGCTCAGCCTGGATAAAGGCGTCCCGGTCCTGGGCCTGAAGCGCCTGCATGACCGGGTGTTCCGGCGCATAGGTCTGTAATATCGCCCGCCCGGGTCGGTCCCGACGCCCCGCCCGGCCCGTCGCCTGGGCCAGGAGCTGGAAGGTCCGCTCGCCCGCCCTCAAGTCCCCGCCGCGCAGGCCAAGATCGGCATCCACAACCCCCACGAGGGTCAGGTTCGGGAAGTTGTGTCCCTTGGCCGCGGCCTGGGTGGCGACCAGTATGTCGATCTGGCCCTCCTCCATGGCCAGGATGAGGTTGCGGGCCTCCCGGGCATCCCACAGGGTGTCAGAGGAGAACACGGCAATCCGGGCGTCAGGAAACAGGGTCCGCGCCTCTTCTTCCACCCGCTCCACCCCCGGCCCGATCGAGACCAGGGACTCGGTTGCGCCGCAATGCGGGCAGCGCTCGGGCTTGGGCATGGAAAACCCGGTCAGGTGACAGACCAGTCGCCCGGTATAACGATGTTCCACCAGCCAGGATTCGGTATCCGGGGCGGTCAGCTTTTCCCCGCACGCCTTGCACAGGACCAGGGGCGCATAGCCCCGGCGATTCAGGAACAAGAGGGTCTGCTCGCCTGCGGCATAGGTCTCCGCCATGGCCTCGACCAGGGGCGGCGACAACCACCGCCCGGTCTCCAGGGCCGTTTCGCGCAAGTCCACCAGGGAGATGTCCGGCAGGCGGGCGGTTCCGTGCCGGGTCGCCAGCCGCAGCCAGCGATAGCGCCCCGCCTCGGCATTCCGCAGGGTTTCGAGCGACGGAGTGGCCGAGGCCAGGACCACACTGGCCCCTTCAATCTTGCCGCGCGCCACAGCCAGGTCCCGGGCCTGATAGATGAACCCGTCCTCCTGCTTGTAGGAGGTGTCATGCTCCTCATCGACCACGATCAGGGCCAGGTGCCGGAAGGGCAGGAAGAGGGCCGAGCGCGCCCCCACAACGATCCGGCAGCGCCCCGTGGCCACGCCATCCCAGACCTTGCGGCGCTGGGCAGCGGGAATCTCAGAATGCCATTCGCCCGGGGCCGCGGCAAATCGCTCGGCAAAGCGGCCAATCACGGCCTGGGTCAGGGCAATTTCCGGCAATAGCACCAGGACCTGGGCCTCGGGGTCCGCCGCCAGGGCGGCCTGGGCGGCTTCCAGATAGACCTCGGTCTTTCCAGAGCCCGTCACCCCGTCCAGGAGGGCCACCTGAAACCCACCCTCGGCCATCATGGCCTGAAGCAGGCCCGCTGCGGCCGCCTGGCTGGCATTGAGCGCCTGTCCGGTCCGGGTCAGGTCCGGGGCATCAAAACGCTCATCCGCCGGAATCCAGCGAACCGCCAGCGCCCCCTCATCGACCAGTCCCTTGATGACCCCGGCAGACACCTCGGCCTGCCTTGCCAGGTCGGTCCCGGATCGGGGACCTGTCCGGGCGACGGCCAGAGCGCGCGCGCGCGCAGGCGTCAGACGTCCCGGCTCTGCCCCTGTCGCCTCGATCACCCGCTCCGGACGGGCCTTGGGCGCACGCGCGCCGCGCAGGGCAATGGCCAGGGGGCCGCCGGGGAGATCAACCGAATATCTTGCCGCCCACTGGATGAAGTCGAGGGTCCGTTCGGGCAGGGGTTCGGCCTCGAGCCGGGCGGCGACGGGCTTCAGGGGCCGGTTCCCGCCCTCGGCCGGGCGCAGGGCCGCGACCACCCCATGGACCTCACGCGACCCCAGGGGCACGGCAACCTGATCGCCCACGCACAGGCCCATCTCCTCCGGCTCGGCATAGTCGAAGGCCTCGGGCAGGGGCAGGGGCAGGAGTACGGAGGCAATACGGCTCATCTTGCCGCCGACTATAGACGGTTTCCGCCACCATGACGCCAGGGATCAACAAGGGACAGGTCTGGCCTTTCCGCATCAGCCCTTCCTGCGCCCGGTGCCAGGGCGTAGAAGGAAGGGGACGACCAATTTATCGGGACCCGGACCATGCAACTCTTCCTCGACACCACAGACATTGACGTTCTCAAGGACCTGGCCTCGACCGGCCTGGTGGATGGCGTGACCACCAATCCCACCCTGATTGCCCGCTCTGGCCGCCCCATGCTGAAGGTCATTGCCGAGATCTGCGAGTTGGTTGAGGGACCGGTCAGTGCCGAGGTCGCCGCCATGGATCTGGATGGCATGATGGCGGAAGGCAAGAAGCTGGCGGCCATTGCCCCCAATGTGGTCGTCAAACTGCCCCTGACCCGGGAAGGCCTGATCGCAACTTCGGAATTTGCCGTCCAGGGCATTCAGACCAATGTCACCCTCTGCTTTTCCGCCGCCCAGGCCCTGCTGGCCGCAAAGGCGGGCGCGACCTATATCTCCCCCTTCATCGGTCGGCTGGACGATTATGGGGCCCAGGGCATGGACCTGATCAGCGAGATTCGCGCCATCTATGACAATTACGAATTCGATACCAACATCCTGGCCGCCTCCATCCGCCATACGGGCCATGTGACCGACGCAGCCCTCGCCGGAGCGGACTGCGCCACCTTGCCGCCGAAGATTTTTGCAGATCTCTTCAAGCACCCGTTAACCGACTTGGGTATTTCTCAGTTCCTGAGTGACTGGTCCAAGGCCGGGCAGTCCATCCTGTAAACCTTCGGGGCATCCGCGATCCATGGACACGTCTAGCTCGATCTCGGCCCAGCCCGCCCTGACCCCGGAGGCCGTTCGCCAGTACCTGATCGATCACCCGGACCTCCTTCGCAAGGATGCGGCCCTCCTGGCCGAACTGGGCCTGACGGAAGGGGCGCTGGCCACCGCCGAGCCCGGCAATGTCATCGACTTCGGCACGGTCGCCCTGGCCCGGGTCAATGAGGCCCATCGGCGGGAGAGTCAGGCACGTCTCGATCTGGAAGCCACCGCCCAGGCCAATTTCGCCGCCCAGGCCCAGACCCACGGGGCCGTCATCGACCTGCTGGAAGCCCGCAGTCCCACGGATCTGGCGGCGCGTCTGGACGATCTGGCCCAGGCCCGGCTGGGGCTGGCCGCGGGTGTTCTGGCCCTCGAAGGCCCCGAGGCCTCGCCTGCGGGCTGGCGGATCATGCCCGAAGGCGGGATCGACCGGGTCATTGGTCACCAGGCCCTCACCCACATGGGGTTTGAACCCACCGCACTTGGCCTGTTCGGAGATCGCGCGCCCCTGATCCGCTCGATGGCCCTGGTCCGTCTGGCCCTCTGGGATCCGGCGCGGGAGGGACTCCTGGCCTTCGGCTCCACTGAGGCGGACGGATTTTCCCCCGACATGGGCACTGATCTGGTGGCCTTCCTCGCCCGGGTCATTGAGCGCACCGCCGGACGCTGGCCTTCGGCGAAATGAAGGCGGACGCGGCCCTCCAGCAGTGGCTTGAACATCTCGACCAGGAACGCCGGGCCGCGCCCCGGACCCTGGAGTCCTATGGCTTTTCCGTCCGGCGCTATCTGCGCTTCCTGACCGCCCACCGGGGCGAGGCCCTCGACCTCAAGGCTCTTTCGACCATTACCCCCGCCGAGATTCGCGCCTGGCTGGCACACCTGCGTCAGGGAGATGCGCCCCTGTCGCCCCGGTCCCTGTCCCAGGCCCTGTCGGCGGTGCGGACCTTTCACCGGTTCCTGGACCGTCGGCTGGAGACCCCCAACCCGGCCCTGGCCATTGTGCGAGGCCCCCGGGTCAAGCCCTCGGCCCCCCGCCCTGTCACCGAAGACCAGGCTCTGGGCCTGCTGGCCGAACCCGGTCTCGACCCGGACCAGGCCGACTGGGAAGCGGCCCGCGACCAGGCCGTCCTGACCCTGCTCTATGGCTGTGGCCTGCGAATTTCAGAGGCCCTGTCCCTCCGGCGCAGGGATGCGCCCCTCGGTGATACCCTTCGGATTTTGGGCAAGGGCAACAAGGTCCGCATGGTCCCTGTCCTGCCCCAGGTCATTGCCGCCGTTGAGGCCTATCTGGCGGACCTGCCCCTTGTCCTCATGCCGGACGAGGCCCTGTTCCGGGCGCGGCGCGGCGGACCCTTGAGCCCCCGCCATGTCCAGGCCACGGTCCAGAGCCTGCGCGGACGGCTCGGCCTGCCCGACACCGCCACACCCCACGCCCTGAGACATTCCTTTGCCACCCATCTTCTAGGGGCCGGGGCAGACCTTCGGGCCATTCAGGAATTGCTGGGCCACGCCTCCCTCTCCACCACCCAGAAATATACCCAGGTGGATGCCGCCGCCCTGCTGGGGGCCTATGCCAAGGCCCATCCCCATGCCTGAGGTCAGGCGCGTTTAGCGCGTCCGCGCGGCAATCCAGTCCGCGGCCCCGGTTATGGCCTGGCGGGCGGGCTCAAGCACGGAATAGAAGGCGTGCCAGACGTGGATCATCTCCGGCCAGACCTCCAGCCGGACCTCTGTGCCCGCCATGGCCGCCCGTTCGGCCAGACCGATGGAATCAGACAGCAGCACTTCCTCCGACCCCACCTGGATCAGGATGGGGGGCAGGCCCGTATAGTCCCCCCGGTTTGGCGAGGCCAGTATGTGCTCCGGGCTCTGGTCGCCCAGATAGGCGGCAATAGACTGCTCCAGACCCTCGGCTGAAATCATCGGATCGGTGGCGGCCTTGGCAGCATAGGAGGGCCCCGAACTGGTCAGGTCCGACCAGGGACTGATGACAAACAGGCCTGCGGGCAGGGGCAGGCCCGCTTCCCGGGCGGCCAGGACTGTGGCCAGGGTCAGACCACCTCCGGCGCTGTCTCCCGCAATCACGATCCGCTCCGGCGCAAAGCCCTCTTCCAGAAGGGCGCGATAGCTGGCCAGGCCATCATCGACGGCAGCGGGAAAGACATGCTCGGGGGCAAGGCGATAATCAGGCACCACGGCCAGACATCCGGCCTCATGGGCCAGCCTTGCCGCCAGGGGGCGATGGCTTATCGGGCTGCCAATGCAATAGGCACCGCCATGCAGGTAGAGCAGGACCCGGCTCGGATCGGCCCCTTTAGGATGATGGCGCTCTACGGGCATGCCGCCCAGTGTGCCGATCTCGAAGACATGGCCTTCGGGCAGGGGCGAAAATCCCCCCGATGCATCCATCCTCGCCCGGCGTTCCGCATAGGTCGGCGGGACTTGCCCCGGCGCGTTCATGCCCGCCAGGAGGGCGCGAACGCCCGCGATTTCAGACGTCGTCATGCTGACCTCGAAGGAAATTTAAGCTTCGGGCCAACCTTCAGACGTCAGGCCTGCATTGTCCAGCCCTCAACGCCCATGGCCGCCTGACGGCCCGCTTCGGAGCGTGTGGGATGGGGATGGCAGACCCGGGCAATGTCCTCGCTCGCGGCCTTGAAGGCCATGGCGACGCAGTATTCGCCGATCAGTTCCCCGGCCTGGGGACCCAGAATGTGCACACCCAGAATCTCGTCGGTCACGGGATCGGCCAGAACCTTCACGAAACCGTCGGTCTCATGATTGACCTTGGCGCGGCTATTGGCACTGAAGGGGAACTTCCCGGACTTGTAGGCAATACCGTCAGCCTTGAGCTGTTCTTCGGTCTTGCCGACCCAGGCCGCTTCCGGGGCCGTGTAAACCACGCTCGGGACCAGGTTATAGTCCACATGCCCGGCCTTGCCGGCGATCAGTTCGACACAGGCCACCGCGTCTTCCTCGGCCTTGTGCGCCAGCATGGGGCCGTGAATGGCATCGCCCAAGGCCCAGATCCCCGGCGCGCTGGTGCGGAAGTGATCTGTCTCGATAAAGCCGCGCTTGTCCGGCACAATCCCCACGCTCTCCAGGCCCAGACCCTCCGTATAGGGACGGCGTCCGATGGCCAGCAGGACATAATCCGCCTTGAGGGTTTCAGCCGGGCCACCGGCCACCGGCTCAACCGTAACCTCGACGCCGCTCTTGCCAGACTTGGCTCCGGTGACCTTGGCCCCCAGCTTGAAGATCATGCCTTGTTTGGTCAGGCCGCGTTGAAAGGTCTTGGCCAGTTCAGCGTCCATGCCGGGCGTAATCCGGTCGAGATATTCCACCACCGTGACCTCGGCCCCCAGCCTGCGCCAGACGGACCCGAGTTCCAGGCCAATAATGCCAGCCCCGATAACGATCAGGCTCTTGGGCACGACCGGCAGGGACAGGGCCCCGGTGGAATCGACAATGCGCTGCTGGTCGACGCTCACGCCAGGCAGGCCGGAGGGCTCTGAGCCCGTGGCGATAATGATATTGCGGGTGTCCAGCTTGGTCACCGTGCCGTCCGCCGCCGTAACCTCGACCTGACCCGGGCCGGTGATCCGACCTCGCCCCTTCACCCAGTCGGCCTTGTTCTTCTTCATCAGGTATTCGACGCCCTTGGTCAGGGCAGCCACGGACTCGGCCTTCTGGGCCATCATCTGCGCCAGGTTCAGCTTGGGGCTTACCTCAATGCCAAGACCAGCAAAGTCCTTGTTGGCCGCCTCGAACAGTTCGGAGGCATGCAGCAGGGCCTTGGACGGCATGCAGCCAACATTCAGACAGGTCCCGCCCAGGGTCGGCCCCATCTCGACAATGGCCGTCTTCAGCCCCAGCTGGCCCGCACGAATGGCCGCATTATAACCCCCGGGGCCAGCCCCGATGATGACGATGTCGTATTGAGCCATGGTGGTCCCAGCCTTCCAATTGGTCAGATATGTGCGGCTAGCCGCAGGGGATTAGACGTCCAGCAAGAGGCGCTGGGGCTCTTCAATGGCTTCCTTGACCTTGACCAGGAAGGTCACCGCGCCCTGGCCATCGACAATGCGATGATCATAGGACAGAGCCAGATACATCATCGGCCGGATGACCACCTGGCCATTCACGGCCATGGGACGGTCCTGGATCTTGTGCATGCCCAATATGCCCGACTGGGGCGCATTCAGAATGGGCGTCGACATCAGGGAGCCATAGACCCCGCCATTGGAGATGGTGAAGGTCCCGCCCTGCAGGTCGTCCATGGAGAGGGCGCCGTCCCGGGCCTTCTTGCCCAGGGCCCCAATGCCCTTTTCGATCCCGGCCAGGGTCAGGTGGTCCGCATCCCGCAGAACCGGAACCACCAGGCCCCGCTCGGTGCCCACGGCCACGCCGATGTCATAGTGGTTCTTGTAGATCAGGTCCTGACCATCAATCTCGGCATTCACTTCCGGGACGGACTGCAGGGCATGGATACAGGCGCGCACGAAGAAGCTCATAAAGCCGAGTTTCACGCCGTGGGTCTTTTCAAAGACGTCCTTATAGCTGGCCCGAAGCGCCATGACCGCGCTCATATCGACCTCGTTAAAGGTCGTCAGCATGGCGGCGTTCTGTTGGGCTTCCTTCAGACGACGCGCAATGGTCTGGCGCAGGCGGGTCATGCGGACCCGCTCCTCGCTGGCGTGCAGGGCGCGCGGGGCGGAAGGGGCCGCCACCGGGGCCGGAGCCGAGGCGCGGACTTCAAGGGCCGCCAGGGCGTCCCCCTTGGTAATGCGTCCGTCCTTGCCGGTTCCGGCAATCGTGGCGGGCGAGAGGTTGTTTTCCGACACGATCCTCTGGGCCGACGGGGCCAGGGGCGCATCGACCCTTGCTGCAACGGCAGGCGCAGGGGCCTGAGCGGCGGCCGGAGCGGGGGCTGGCGCGGCGACAGGCGCGGGCGCCGCCTTCGGAGCGTCTGCCTTGGCACTGGCCTTTCCGCCTTCAAGCACCTTGCCCAGGACCGTCCCGGGAACCACGGTCGCCCCTTCTTCGGCGGAGATGGAGTCCAGCACGCCGTCCGCAGGGGCTGCGACCTCCAGGCTCACCTTGTCGGTTTCCAGTTCAACCAGCACTTCATCCTTGCGCACAGCGTCCCCGGGCTTCTTGGCCCAGCGCGCAACGGTTGCCTCGGAAACGGACTCACCCAGGGCGGGGGTCATGATATCGGCCATGGTCAGGTTCTTTCTGTCTCGATCACGTCAGGGCAGGCTGGGATTTAGGCGAAGGCATCGTTGAGGAAGGCCTGGAGTTCTTTCTGGTGGCGGCTCATCTGTCCGGCGGCGGTGGAGGCCGAGGCTGGCCGACCCACATAGCGTGCCCGCTTGGCCTTGACCTTGAGCCGGTCCAGGGTGAGCTCCAGCCAGGGGTCGACAAAGGTCCAGCCGCCCATGTTCTTGGGTTCTTCCTGACACCAGACCAGCTCCGCATTCGGGAACCGGGCCAATTCCGCCGAGAGGGACTTCATGGGCCAGGGATAGAATTGTTCGAGGCGCATCAGATAGACGTCGTTTATGCCGCGCTCCTCGCGGGACTCCAGCAGGTCATAATAGACCTTGCCCGAGCAGAGCACGACCCGGCGCACCTTGTCCGGAGCGACCAGCTTGGTCGCTGTATGCTGGCCACGCTCGGCATCGTCAGGCAGGACCCGGTGGAAGGAAGAGCCTTCCGCCAGCTCGGCCAGGCTCGACGTCGCCTTCTTGTGCCGCAGCAGCGACTTGGGCGTCATCACCACCAGGGGCTTGCGGAATTCCCGGCGCATCTGCCGACGCAGGACGTGGAAATAATTGGCCGGGGTCGAGCAATTGACCACCTGGAGATTGTCTTCGGCGCACAGTTGCAGGAAGCGTTCCAGGCGCGCCGAGGAGTGTTCGGGACCCTGACCCTCATAGCCGTGGGGCAGGAGCAGAACCAGACCGCTCATCCGCAGCCACTTGCGTTCGCCGGAAGAAATGAACTGGTCAATGACCACCTGGGCCCCATTGGCAAAGTCGCCAAACTGGCCTTCCCAGAGCACGAGGGACTTGGGATCGGCCAGGGAGAAACCGTATTCAAAGCCCAGGACCGCCTCTTCGGACAGGGGCGAATCCAGCACTTCGAAATGGGCCTGTTTCGGGCCGAGATTCGACAGGGGCCGATAGTGTTCTTCCGTGGTCTGGTCCACCAGATCGCAATGGCGCTGGGTAAAGGTGCCGCGCACACTGTCCTGACCGGCCAGGCGTACGGGGAAGCCTTCATTCAGCAGGGTGGCCATGGCCAGGTGCTCGCCGGTCGCCCAGTCGAGGCCCTCCCCGGCTTCAATTGCGGCCCGGCGGCCCTCGATCACACGACGGACATTCTTGTGAACGTCGATCGCATTCGGGATGGTGGTAATGCGCTTGCCCAGGTCTTTGAGGGTCTTGAGCGCCACGGAGGTATTGCCCCGGCGCTCGTCGCTCTCCGGCAGGGCCAGTCCGGCCCACTTGCCGTCCAGCCAGTCGGCCTTGTCGGCCTTGTAGGTCTTGCCCGCTTCCATTTCGCTGTCGAGGAACTGTTCGAAGTCCCCCATCCAGCCGTCGACCTCGGCCCGGGTCACCACGCCCTCGGCAATCAGCTGGAGGGTATAAAGCTCGCGGGTGGTCGGATGGTCCTTGATCTTGGCGTACATCAAGGGAGACGTCATGGTCGGGTCATCGCCCTCATTGTGACCAAAGCGGCGATAGCAGAACATGTCGATGACGACGTCCTTGCCGAACTTCTGCCGGAACTCGATGGCCACCTTGGCCACATAGGTGACCGCCTCGGGATCATCGCCGTTCACGTGGAAGATCGGCGCTTCCACCATCAGGGCCACGTCGGAGGGATAGGGCGAGGACCGGGAATATTTCGGCGCGGTCGTAAAGCCGATCTGGTTATTGACGATGAAGTGCAAGGTGCCGCCGGTGCGATAGCCCTTCACGCCCGAAATAGCGAAGCACTCGGCCACGACGCCCTGACCGGCAAAGGCTGCATCGCCGTGCATCAGCAGGGGCAGGACGTGGCTGCGGCCCAGGTCGGGATTTTCGCGCAAGGTGAAGGCCTGCTTGGCGCGGGCCTTGCCCAGCACCACCGGATTGACGATTTCCAGGTGGGACGGATTGGCGGTGAGCGACAGGTGGACGGAATTGCCGTCAAAAGTCCGGTCCGAAGACGCCCCCATATGGTATTTCACATCGCCCGAGCCTTCGACATCCGTCGGCAGGGTCGTGCCACCCTGAAACTCGTGGAAGATCACCTTGTAGGGCTTGGCCATAACTGCGGCCAGGACGTTCAGTCGGCCCCGGTGGGGCATGCCCAGCACAATGTCACGAACCCCCAGGGCCCCACCGCGCTTGATGATCTGCTCCAGGGCCGGAACCATGGCCTCGCCCCCGTCCAGACCGAACCGCTTGGTGCCGGGGAAGCGCTTGTGCAGGAACTTTTCAAAGCCCTCGGCCTCGATCAGCTTCTTCAGGATCGCGATCTTGCCTTCGCGGGTGAAGGTGATTTCCTTGTCGCGGCCCTCAATGCGTTCCTGCAGCCAGGCCTTCTGGGCCGGGTCGGAAATGTGCATGTACTGGACACCGACATCGGCGCAGTAGGTGCGGGTCAGTATGGCCAGAATCTCGCGCACCGTCCCGGTTTCAAGCCCCAGGACATTGTCGAGGAAGATCTGACGATCATAGTCCGCCTCGGCGAAGCCATAGCTTGCCGGGTCCAGCTCGCTGGCGTCGCCCTCCGGAATGGCAATGCCCAGGGGGTCCAGATTGGCGCGCAGGTGGCCGCGCATCCGGTAGGCCCGGATCATCATGATGGCGCGAAGGGAATCCAGGGTCGCGGCGCGAACTGCCTCGGTAGCGGGGGCGGCTGAGGTGCGTTCGGCGATCTTGGCAGACAGCTTGGCCTCGACAGCAGGCCAGAGACCATCCAGGGCGGACAGCCAGTCCGGGCGCGCCGCAGGGGCGGAGCGTGCCGTCCAGACCGGACGGACAACCGCGGCCTGAGCGGCCTCGCGACTTTCATGCAGACTGGCAAAAAAGCTCTGCCAGGAGGCTTCGACCGATGTGGGCTCCTTGGCCCACCGGGCATAGAGATCCTCGACGAAGGTCGCATTCCCTCCGTACAGGAAGGACGTCTCTGCAAGCACTTCGTTCATCAGCCCGCTGTCATCAGCCATAACATCCGCCTCTCAGATGAGCCCGCAGAGCTTCTGAAAGAGGAGCCGAGCGGGACCGCCCTACGCTTTAATTGTCGAGCGCCTTACGCGCCTTTGAGAACCTCGAGGAGGGTCTCACCCAGTTTCGCCGGGGACGGTGACACGCGAATGCCGGCCGCCTCCATGGCTGCAATCTTGTCCTCAGCGCCACCCTTGCCGCCGGAGATGATTGCCCCTGCGTGACCCATGCGCCGCCCGGGAGGGGCCGTGCGTCCCGCAATGAATCCCACCATAGGCTTACGAATGGCTGAATTCTTTATGAACTCCGCCGCATCTTCTTCGGCCGAGCCACCAATTTCACCAATCATGATGATGGATTCGGTCTCGGGGTCCTTCAGGAACAGGTCGAGCATGTCGATAAACTCGGTGCCCTTGACCGGATCGCCGCCAATACCCACCGCCGTGGTCTGACCCAGACCCACCTGGGAGGTCTGGAAAACCGCCTCATAGGTCAGGGTGCCGGAGCGCGAAACCACGCCCACCGAGCCCTTGCGGAAGATGTTGCCCGGCATGATGCCGATCTTGCAGGCCTCGGGCGTAAGAACGCCGGGGCAGTTGGGTCCGATCAACCGCGTCTTGGAGCCGGACAGGGCGCGCTTGACCTTGATCATGTCGGCAACGGGAATGCCCTCGGTAATGCAGATCACCAGGGGAATTTCAGCGTCGATGGCTTCGAGAATGGAGTCCGCCGCGAACGGAGGCGGGACATAGATGACGCTCGCATCGGCACCGGTTTCCCGGGCCGCCTGGGCGACGGTATCGAAGACGGGCAGACCGATATGGGTGGTGCCGCCCTTGCCGGGCGTCACACCGCCAACCATCTTGGTGCCATAGGCCATGGCCTGCTCAGAGTGGAAGGTTCCCTGGGCACCGGTAATGCCCTGGCAGATAACGCGCGTTTCCTTGCCGATCAGGATAGACATCAGACAGACCCCCGCACCGCTTTGACAATCTTCTCGGCACCATCGGACAAGTCATTGGCCGCGATAACGTTCAGACCACTCTCATTGATGATCTTCTTGCCGAGTTCGGCATTGGTGCCTTCCAGGCGGACCACCAGGGGCACGCTCAGACCCACCTGCTTCACGGCATTGACCACACCGTTGGCCAGGATGTCGCAGCGGGCAATGCCACCGAAGATATTGACCAAAATCCCCTTCACATTGGGGTCGGCCATGATGATCTTGAAGGCCGCCGTGACCTTGGCTTCATCCGCGCCGCCGCCCACGTCCAGGAAGTTGGCCGGTTCAGCGCCGTAGAGCTTGATGATGTCCATGGTGGCCATGGCCAGGCCCGCGCCATTCACCATGCAGCCGATTTCGCCGTCGAGGGCGATATAGGACAGGTCGAACTTGGAGGCTTCGATTTCCTTCGGATCTTCTTCGCTCTCGTCGCGCAGGACCACAATCTCGGGATGGCGGTAGAGGGCATTGGAATCGAAGGACACCTTGGCATCCAGAACCCGCAGCTGGTTGTCTTCCGTCACGATCAGCGGATTGATTTCCAGCATGGCCATGTCCTTGGCCACAAAGGCGGCATAGAGCTGGCCCAGAAGCTTGTTGGCCTGCTTGGCCAGATCCCCGGTCAGGCCCAGGGCCTGGGACAGGGTCCGTCCGTGGAAGGGCCAGACGCCGGTCGCCGGATCGATGGAGAAGGTGATGATCTTTTCTGGCGTGGAATGGGCCACGTCTTCGATGTCCATGCCGCCTTCGGTTGACGCAACCACCGAGACCCGGCTGGTTTCACGATCCACCAGAAGCGACAGATAGAATTCCTTGGCGATCGCCGCGCCCTCTTCAATGTAGAGGCGGTTGACCTGCTTGCCCTTGGGACCCGTCTGGTGAGTCACCAGAACCCGGCCCAGCATTTCCTTGGCGTTTGTCGTCACATCGGCGACCGACTTTACCACGCGCACGCCACCCTTGGCGTCATCGCCGAGACCTTCGAAGCGCCCCTTGCCGCGGCCCCCGGCATGGATCTGGGACTTGACCACGAAGACCGGACCCCCGAGCTGCTCGGCGGCCTTGGTGGCCTCTTCCACGGTGAAGGCGGGATACCCGCGCGGCACGGCGACACCGAACTCGGAGAGGACGGCCTTGGCTTGATGTTCGTGAATGTTCATGAGATCGCAAACAGGCGCTAAGTTGAGGGCTCGCCCACTCGACGAGTGCTCGGCTTATAGCACCGCGCGAGGGGGAGGCAACCGCTGAGACGGTCGTATTTCTTGCTTAAAGTCTGGCGCAATTCCTCAGCGGGACAGACTTTCCTTGACCGAACCCCGCCGCTCCAGACGTCCCCAGCCCACCCGGGCCCCAGCCACGGCTGAGGCAATGGATTTCAGCACGACATAATACATCAACTGACGGTAGCCGAATCTCTGGGCAGGCAACCAGCCAATGTCCCGCCAGGGGGCCTCTGCCTCCATGGCCATGCCAAGGGAGGCCACCGAGATATCCAGGAAAATGAAGGCCGCCCAATAAAAGACCGGCCGCAGGACATCGTCTGCGGACCATTCCAGCGGGTGTGACACCATGCCGTAAATGCTGCTGACCAGGCTCCAGACCAGGGCCAGGTCGACCAGGGGGGCCACAGCCGTCAGGAAGATCTGGAACAGCCATATCTGCGGCAGGGCGACAAAGCCCAGAACGGGCCGCTTCGGATTGAACAGGGCAGACCGGTGCTTCCACAGGCACTGGAGTGTCCCGAAGGACCAGCGATACCTTTGTTTGAGCAGGCCCTCGACCGTGTCCGGGGCTTCGGTATAGGCCCGCGCCGCGGGATCGAACTCCACCCGCCATCCCGCAAGTTGCACAGCCAGGGTCAGGTCCTGATCTTCCGCCAGGGTGTCGGGCGGATAGCCCCCCAGATCCATCAGAACCGACTTGCGCCAGGCCCCGACCGCGCCCGGAACCACGGTCACAGCCCCCAGGGCCGCGAGGGCACGGCGCTCCAGATTTTGGGCCGAGACATATTCCAGGGCCTGCCAGCGGGTCACCAGATTGACCCGGTTACCGACAATGGCATTGCCCGCCACCGCCCCGACCTTCGGGTCTGCAAACCAGCGGGCCAGACGGGCAATGGTTTCCGGCGCGAACTGGGTATCGGCATCCAGAGCGACAATGATCTCACCCTGGGCCAGCTCAAGCCCGCGATTCAGGGCCCGGGCCTTGCCGCCATTCGGGAAGGCATGAAGGGTCACCCGGGGCTCATCGGCAAAATGGGCTTGAACCTCGGCGGCGGTTCCATCCGTAGAGCCGTCATCCAGCACAATCACCTGAAGGTTGGACCAGCGGGAGGCGAGGATACGCCGGACCGAGGCTACAATGACCTTTTCCTCGTTGAAACAGGGAATGAGCACGCTCACCACAGGCCCGTCTTCCGGAAAGACCAGGGGCGGGGTGCGCCGGTCAATATTGGCCCTGTGCACCAGGGCCAGGCCACCCAGGAAAATCACCCGCAGGACGCCCAGGACAATGGCGCTCAGGAACAGCCATTTCAGCCCCACCTCTAGTCCGTGGAAAAATCCGAACCCTGCCCGGTCTAGCCAAAGGTCCAGGGAGGCCCGTGAAGTCGGCGGCAGGGCTTCGTCCCGGGTCAGCCCGGCCAGCTGGTCGACGCTGACCAGGGTATAGCCATGGGCCCTGAGCTGATCGATCAGGGCTGGCAGGGCCGCGACCGTGCGACTGCGATCGCCACCAGAGTCATGCAGCAAGACCACCTGGCCCTCATGGATCCCCGTATCTTCCAGCCGCGACAGGGTGTGTTCGACAATCAGCTTGGGGTCCGGCTTCTTCCAGTCATCCGGATCAATGCGCAGGCCCACCGTCAGATAGCCCTGGCGCTGGGCCAGGAGCAGGGGGGCGACTTCCCGGGGGGTCGAGGGCTCGGCATCCCCGAAGAAGGGCGGACGAAACAGGCGCATGGACTTGCCCGTCAGGGTCTCGAACAGGCGCTGGCTGGCACTGAGCTCAATGTCGGTCTGGGTCGTCGGCGTTTCGCCAATATTCGGATGGGTCCAGGTATGGCCGCCCACCATCTGGCCCTCGGCAACCTCGCGCTGCACGAGCTCGGGAAACCGCTGCATGTTTTCGCCAATGACAAAGAAGGTCGCCGGGGCCCGCTTGGCCTTCAATATGTCGAGAATCTTCGGGGTCCAGCGGCTGTCCGGGCCATCGTCAAAGGTAATCGCCACCAGGCCGGGGTGGAATCCGTATCGCTGGATCACATAGGAGGTCGGCATGACATCATAGGTCTCCCCGGAAATCAGGCCGGACGCCGCATCCATGACCAGACTGCGCCGCCCGGGCGTCGGCTGGGCCGTCACCTTGAGGACCTCGCCCCGACCGTCGAAATTCACATCCTGGCCCGGCGTCAGGGTCTCAAGACCGGCCGCACTGACCCTGCCAAAGTCGTGGGGCAGGACCTTCCAGACGCCCGGGTCCTCAGAGCCCAGCCGCCAGAGACCATAGCCCAGGGGCCGGAAGGGATCGGTCACCCGGATCTGGTTGAACACCGAGGGCGCATCCAGGAACCAGACCTGATGCTGGCGACCCGTTTCGTCCTGATAGCCAAAGACGGCGTTCAGGGAATTCGGGTCCATGCTCACCGTCGCCCCGGAATCATGGGCGCTCTGGGTGGCCTCATTGAAGGTGACAACGCCCGCATCACCCTTGGGCTTCCACTTGGACGGCAGGGCCCAGTCATAGCCATAGGAACCAAGGGCAACGATGGTCTTGGCGGGATCAAGGCGCGCGAAACTGGAAGCAATATGGGCCGAATACCAGCCCTGGCTGGCCGGGGGCCCCGGATCGCCCGTGCCGAAGTGTTCGTCATAGACCATGAGGACAATGACATCAGCAGAGTCCTGGAGCTTTTTCAGGGGCCAGGCGTCATCGTCCGTAGGCGCCGTCAGCCAGACATCCCGATCCGTGGGGGCCAGGGCGGCCCGGGCCTGGGCGAGAAAGGCCGGATAGGCAGCGGCCCCGCGCGGCGACAGGTTCTCCAGGTCGAATATATAGCCGGCATAGCCGCGCGCGGCGGCCAGCTTGACCAGGTTATCAATCAGCCTGGCCCGGGCCACCTTGTCCAGAATGACCGCATCGGCCTCCGGACCCAGCCAGGCGGCATTGCGGGCATTGTGCACCACAGGCATGAGCGAGGGCCGGTGACGGGCTCCCGCCATAATGGCTTCGGCCTGGGGATCGGGGGTGATGTCTATGTCCCCGGTGGGGCCTGCCAGGGATATCCACTGCGGCGCGACCACATCCAGGTTTTCCACATTTCGGGCCAGAGACTCGCGCGACGATGGGTCCCAGGACACATAGAAGCCAACGGTCAGGGGCCGGGTCGGACCTGGGGCTGCGGACCGCCCCTGGCGGGTCTTTCCCGGATGGGGAATTCGCGTCCAGGACATGGCGCTGCGTTTGATCCGGGGGGCCGTCTCCTGATGCAGGGCCTTCAGGGCGCGGGGGTCGGCCAGCTGCACCCCGGGCAGGCGGGGCGCTATGGCCAGGGTCGCGAAGAACCCGGCAATCAGAAGGGCGATCAGGGCCACAATTCCGCCACCGGCAAAGCTCGCACGTCTCGCGCGCCGCCCACTCGGATCGTGGAAGATGTAATCAGCCATATCGTGCCGCACTCAAAGGTTGTGTGCCCTTAAGGCCCGCGTGTGGCAGAAGCGAGGCCGCAGACGACGGGCGATCAGGCCCGCCGGTCCCCGTCATTCCCAGGCTTAGGCCAGAAGGTCTTTGATCGTTTCGCGCTCGCCGACCAGCTCGTCATTGGTCAGGGCAATCTTGCTCTTGGCGAAATCATCCATCTCAAAGCCGGTAAGAACTTCATAGCCCGCAGCCGTGCTCTTCACCGGCATGCCCGCCCAGACGCCCGGCGCAAAGCCATAACGGCTCTCGCTGCTGATGGCGACCGAATGAATCTTGCCCGGCGTGGCCAGGTCCCGAACATGATCAACCAGGGCATTGGCCGCAGAGGCTGCCGAGCTCACGCCCCGGGCTTCGATGATGGCCGCACCGCGCTTGCCCACGGCGGGCAGGAAGTCGGTCTTGAGCCAGGCCTCGTCGCCAATCACGTCGGCGGCAGGCTTGCCATTGATCTTGGCGTGGGTGAAGTCGGCGAACATGGTCGGCGAATGATTGCCGTAGATGAAGAGGTCGGTAACCGCCTCAATGGCGACCCCGGCCTTCTGGGCCAGCTGGGCGCGACCGCGATTTTCGTCCAGGCGCACCATGGCGGTGAACCGGTCGGCGGTCAGTCGCTTGGCCTGGGCGGCGGCGATCATGACATTGGTATTGCAGGGATTGCCCACCACGGCGACCCGGGCATTGTCGGCGGCGACCGCGTCAATGGCCTGGCCCTGGGCGATGAAGATCTTGCCGTTGTCCTTCAGCAGGTCGGCCCGCTCCATACCGGGACCGCGCGGCTTGGAGCCCACGAGCAGACACCAGTTGGCATCCTTGAAGGCCACATTGGCATCGCCGGTCAGAACCATGTCCGTCAGCAGGGGGAAGGCGCAGTCTTCCAGTTCCATGGCCACGCCCTTCAGGGCCTTTTGCGGGCCTTCGACCGGGATTTCCAGCAGCTGGAGAATGACCGGCTGATCCTTGCCGAACATTTCGCCGGAAGCGATGCGGAACAGCAGGGCATAGCCGATATTTCCGGCCGCACCGGTCACAGCAACGCGGAGGGGGGTCTTGGAGGTCATGGCGTTATTCCTGGGTCATGGACAAGCTTGGCCGGTCCCTAACCCGGATTCAGGGTGGCCTGCAATCTCAATGCGTAGCCCGCCGCAGGATTGTAGGGCTTGCCTGTCAGCCCAAGGCCGTCGAAACTGGGCCATGCCCATGATTGATCCCGCCTTCCTGCCCGGTTCCCTGCCCCTTGGCGACCTGGCCCTGTGCAATGTCCGCCTGCAAAATGACGCCCGCTGGCCCTGGCTGATCCTGATCCCCCAGAGGGCAGGGGCCGGCGAGCTTGAGGACCTGTCCCGCGAAGATCGTAACCGTCTGATGGACGAGATCGTCCAGGCCGGGGCGGCCGTCCGCGCCATGGGGGCGGCCCTGGGCTTCGAGGTCGAAAAGCTGAATGTTGGTGCCCTCGGCAACATCACCCGACAGCTGCATATTCATGTCGTCGGCCGAAAGACCGGGGATGGGGCCTGGCCCGGGCCGGTCTGGGGCGTCGGTCTTGCCACCCCCCTGACCCCTGGCCAGATCGACCTGGCCACGGCGGCTGCGAGACCCTGTCTGGGAATTTCGGTCTAGCGACGCACCATGGTGACGGCGTGGGCGGCCTCGCCCTCGATCATCTGTCCGGACCAGCTCCCGGACCCTGCGGACTCCAGCCGCACCTGGACGTGGTCGCGGCCCTGGCCGGGACGGAACTTCAGCGTCACCCGGGTCCCGCTGCGGACCACCTCTTCCATGAATCCGGACCCGGTCGCTGAGTCCCGACGCCGGGCATCGACCCAGGCCCCTTCCAGGGTCTCCTGCCCCCGGTCCACCAGCTGAACTTCATAAATGACCACCCCGCCCTGGCGGATAAGCCATCCGCCCTCCAGAGGCCCCTGTCGGTCCTGGGCGGCCTCAAACGTGGCCCGGACCCGTGCGACATAGCTCTGCTCGCTGGCGGTCGGGGGGTCGTCAGGCGTCCTGTCCAGCTCGTTGATCATGACCGGTCGATAGCCCTTAACAGCCGCCGGGACGGGATCGCTATGCGGCACCAGGATCGGTTTTGCCGGGGCCACCGCAGCCGGACGCGCCGCCTGATCCAGCAGGTCGCCAATGGCGTCGATCTCCTGGGCCTGAACCCGACCCGCCCAAAGGAGCATGAGCCCAAGGCCACAAAAACGGTTCAGCTTCATACCCGCGCGATCGCCTCCGCCAGGGCCAGCAGGTGACGCGCCTCTTCAAGATGCAACCGCTCGACCATGCGACCCTCCAGCTTCAGCACGCCCTTGCCCGCGCTTTCTGGCAAATCAAAGGCCGCCACCACCTGACGCGCCCAGTCCACAGCCTCAGGCGCGGGCGCAAAGGCCTGGTTGGCCGCTGCAATCTGGCCGGGATGGATCAGGGTCTTGCCGTCAAAGCCGAAATCGGCCCCCTGCTGGCACTGCCGCGCCAGTCCGTCGGCGTCCGCTATGTCGTTGAACACCCCGTCCAGCACCGACAGGCCATGATGGCGTGCCGCCGCCACGGTGAGGTTGAGCGCGGCGGTCAGGGGATGTCGCTCCACGCCGGGCCTCGCGCGCATTTCCTTGGCCAGGTCATTTGTTCCCATGACCAGGACCGCCAGCGGCCCGCCCGCCCCGGCAATGGCATCCAGGGCAAACAGGCTGGCACAGGTCTCAACCATGGCCCACAGGCTGCACCCGGACGGCAGGGCTTTGCCATAGGGGCGAAGGTCCGAAGGTTGATTGATCTTGGGCACCAGAATGGCGTCAGGCCGGGCCCCAATAGCCGCGTCCAGATCGGCGGCCCCCCAGGGGGTCTCCAGCCCGTTGATCCGGATCACGACCTCCCGGTTGCCAAATCCGCCCGCCTGCACGGTGGCGACCGCCTGGTCACGGGCCAGGTCCTTGGCTTCCGGGGCGACGGCGTCTTCCAGGTCCAGAATCACCACGTCACAGGCCAGGCTGCGGGCCTTGTCCATGGCCCGCGCATTGGCGGCTGGCATATAGAGGGCACTGCGGCGGGGGCGTGCGGAAATCACGGCGAAGACCCTGGGTTGCGGAGGACGAAGCAGGCAAACTAGCCTAGACTGGTGGAATGATCACCCGATACGATGCCCAAGCCCGAAATGTTCTGGGGACCGAGTTGCAGCCCTGCGCCCTCGACCCCGTCACCGGCTTTTACCGCAATGGCTGCTGCGAGACCGGCCCGCAGGATACCGGCCTGCATACGGTCTGTGCCGTCATGACCGAGGCCTTCCTGGCCTTTAGCCGCTCGGTGGGGAACGACCTGTCCACCCCTGTGCCGGACTATAACTTCCCCGGCCTGAAGCCCGGCGACCACTGGTGCCTCTGTGCCCCGCGCTGGAAGGAAGCCCTGGATGCCGGGGCGGCCCCCAACATCATCCTGGAGGCCACTCACGAGGAAACCCTGGCCATTGTGTCCCTGGATATTCTCAAACCCTATGCTGTATCAAAATGACCAAACTGCGAGTCATTTGCACTGGGGGATGACCTGAAGGCGGCGTAAAGAGCCCTCATGCAGTCTGTCCATGGCCTTTCTCCGAAAGACTCCGCCGCCCTGACCCGGCGGGTCACCCTCCTGTCCGTGGGCACGGCCGGGCTCTTGGTGACCCTCAAGCTGGCCGCCTGGATTGCCTCCGGATCGGTGGCCCTGCTGGCCTCCATGGCCGATTCCGGCCTGGACCTGGTCGCCTCCCTGGTGACATTTTTTGCCGTTCGCTATGCCGCCTCCCCCCCGGACGAGGACCATCGCTTTGGTCACGGCAAGGCCGAAGCCTTTGCCAGTCTGGTTCAGGGAGGGCTGGTCTTTGCCTCCGCCGCCCTGATCGGCCGTGAAGCCCTGGCGGGCGTCCTCGATCCCCACCCCATCCGACAGGGGGGCTGGGCTGTCGCCGTCATGGCGATCTCGACCCTGCTGACCTTTGGCCTGATCTCGGCCCAGAACCTCGTGCTCAAAAAGACCCGGTCCGTCGCGGTCAGCGGAGACCGGGCGCACTATGCCATGGACCTGGCCTCCAACCTGATTGCCCTGCTCGGGATCGGCGCCTCGTCCCTCTTGGCCATCAACAACCTCGATGCCCTGGCCGCCCTGGTCGTGACGGCCCTGTTATTGTGGGGGGCCATTGGCGTCTTCCGCGAAGCCGCCAGTCAGCTGATGGACCAGGAACTGCCCGAGGCCCAGCGCGCCCTGATCATTCGCCTCGTCACCGAGGACCCGCACCTCAGCGATGTCCACCAGTTGCGCACCCGCAGTGCCGGGCCCTATGTCCACATCCAGATGCATGTAGACCTCGACCCGAACCTTAGTCTGGAAGCGGCCCATGCCATCATGATCGGGGCCGAAAACCGGGTGCTCAAGGCCTTTCCCGCCGCCGATATCCTGATCCATCCAGACCCCAGGGGCCGGGCAGAACCCCATGGCGGGGCCTTTGCCGAGCACCACCACGGCTGATCCGAATGACGGTGGTTTGGCCGGGTTAAACACTCTTTTAAGGGATCAGGGTGTTCCTGCGGGGAACTGAATCGGTCCGGCCTGTAATGACCTCGCGCCTGCTACATCACTTCCCGCTCGATCCCGCCTCGCGTCAGGTCCGACTTGTCCTGGGCGAGAAGCGCCTGGCCTTTGCCGATCAACCGGTTCGCTATTGGGAACGCCCCGCCGATCTCATGGCGCTGAACCCGTCCGGCCTGCCGCCAGTCCTGACCCAGGACGACCTGGTGCTCTGCGAGGGCCGGGCGATTATTGATTTTCTGGAAGAGACCTATCCCGATCCGCCCCTGCTGGCGCGGTCCCCTGCCGAGCGCGCCGAAGCCCGGCGGCTGATGCAATGGTTTGACCGCAAGTTCGAGCAGGAGGTCGGGGGCTTCTTGCTGCACGAAAAAATGGAAAAGCGTCTTCTGGGCCTGGGGGCACCGGATCTGGCCGCCCTGCGCCAGGGCCGCGATGCCCTGCGCGCCCATATCGGCTATATGGAAAGCCTCCTGGCCCAGAGGGACTGGCTGGCGGGACTGAGACTGTCCCTCGCCGATTTCGCCGCCGCCGCCCACCTCTCGGTCATCGACTATTTCGGCGACGTGCCCTGGAATGAGTTTCCCGGGGTCAAGACCTGGTACATGAAGCTGAAATCCCGCCCCGCCTTCCGGCCCCTGCTGGCCGACCGCTGGCCCGGCCTGGTGCCCGCGGCCCACTATCACGACCTTGATTTCTGATACGGCCACCGACCTGCGGCAGAGAGCCGCTGAGCTTGGCTTCGACGTCTGCCGCTTTACGCGGGTCGACCAGCCCTGGCCGGCCACGGCCCGTCTTGCGACCTTTCTGGCGGAGGGTCGCCAGGGCGAAATGACCTGGATAACCGAGACGGCGGAACGCCGCGCCCACCCCCAGGCCCTCTGGCCAGAGGCCCGGTCGGCCATTCTTCTGGGCATGAATTATGGCCCGGACCATGATCCCCGGCTTGCCCTCGAAGACCCGGATCGGGGGACAATTTCCGTCTATGCCCAGGGGGACGACTATCACGACCTCATCAAGGGACGACTGAAACAGCTCGGCGGCTGGATGGCCGGACGTCTGGGCGGCGACCTCAAGGTCTTTGTCGATACCGCCCCCCTCATGGAAAAACCCCTGGCGGCCCAGGCCGGACTGGGCTGGCAGGGCAAGCACACCAACCTGGTCAGCCGCGACTTCGGGTCCTGGCTGTTTCTGGGCGCCATCCTGACCTCTCTGGACCTGCCCCCTGACCCGCCGGAGACCGACCATTGCGGCCAGTGCCGGGCCTGTCTGGAGGTCTGCCCGACCCAGGCCTTTCCCGCCCCCTATCAGCTCGATGCCCGCCGCTGCATTTCCTATCTGACGATTGAGCTCAAGGGGCCCATCCCCAGGGAATTCCGCCCGGCCCTGGGCAACCGCATCTATGGCTGCGATGACTGCCTTGCCGCCTGCCCCTGGAACAAGTTTGCCCAGCAGGCCCAGGAACAGCGCCTCCATGCCCGCGAGGTCCTGCGAAGCCCCGCCCTGGCCGATCTGGCGGGGCTGGACGATCCGGCCTTCCGCGCCCTCTTCAGCAAGAGTCCGGTCAAGCGCATTGGCCGCGACAGATTCTTGCGCAATGTCCTCTACGCCATGGGCAATTCCGCAAGGCCCGACCTGGTCCAGCCTGCCCGGGCCGCCCTGGAAGATCCCTCACCCCTGGTGCGCGGGGCCGCCGTCTGGGCCCTGTCCAGGCTCTGTGCGCCCGCCGATTTCACCGTCTTGAGCGACAGACATCTTCCCGGCGAAACCGACCCGGATGTCCGCCTCGAATGGGCGCTCGTTCAAAAGGCTTGAGCCGGTTTCGGTTCGAGACCCGGGTCCCGCCTGTCGGACCCGGCTCAGGCAGGATCCGCATAGACAGCCGGGCGCTTCTGCATGTTCGACACCACCGCCTCGACCTGGTTGGGCGAGCCGATCAGCGCCCCCTGCTCGACGCTTTCGGCCAGCAAGATGGCGTGCTGGTCTGCATCGGGAGCCAGGTCCAGCAGGCGCTTTCCGCCCCGAATGGCGGCCGGGTTCTTGCTGGCAATCTCGGCAGCCAGGGCCAGGGCCTCGGCCCGGGGGTCGGCGCAAACCCGCGTGGCAAAGCCTAGGCGATAGGCCTCCTCGCCATCGAAAATCCGGCCGGTATAGGTCAGCTCGCGCGCCACATCGTCGCGGACCAGCCGCTTCATCAGCACAATCCCGGCCATGTCCGGCACCAGGCCCCATTTGATCTCCAGGACGGCCATGCGCACGTCGGGCGTGACAAACCGGATGTCTGCGCCCAGGGCCAGCTGGAAGCCGCCGCCATAGGCCACCCCGTGGATTGCCGCGATCACCGGCACAGCCTGTTCGCGCCAGACCATGACCGCATGCTGGGCCCGGTTTGACCCTCCGGCCGTCCGGTTCGGCGTCAGCAGGCTGGCCCCACCCTGACGTTCGCCCGAGGCCATCTTGCCAAAATTGCCCATGTCGAGACCGGCGCAGAAGGCCCGGCCCTCGCCGGACAGGACAATGGCCCGCACACCCTTTTCGGTCTTCAGCCGCTCTCCCGTCTGGATCAGGGCCTCGAACATGGCGTCATCCAGGGCATTCATCTTGTCCGTCCGCACCAGACGCACATCGGCCACACCCTCGTGGAGGGTCACTTGAATACGATCGTCCATGGTCAGCTCCATCGAATAGCAGGCATCAGAAAAGGTCAGGTCAGGGTCGGTCTTGAGTTTGAGTCATTCGGTCCCGGGCATCAAGGGCCGCGCGGATGTCGGCATGGCCCGCCGCGTCCAGCTTCCAGCCCGCGACACAGGCCCCGCCCAGCATGACAAAGACGATCGGTCCGGCAATATAGACCCATTGCAGACGCGAAATGGCCTCGGGCGAATTGACGAATCCCTCACGCGCCACATAGCCGAGCCGGGCCAGAAGCGGGAAGGTCAGGCCGATGGAAAACGCCGTGGCAATCTTCGAGGCCAGGGTATTGAGGGCATAGATCAGGCTGCTCCGCTCCACCCCCTGCTCCAGCCGCACCTCGTCGCCCACATCGGCCAGCATGGCCCGGATCATCAGGTCAAACCCGGACGCCATGAAACCGCACCAGAACATTATGGGCAGGGCAAGGCCGACATTGGCCTTGGGTGCGACCACCAAGAGGCAGAGGCCCAGGGAATAGGCCGTCGAGGTCACCATGAGGGTGCGGTGCTTGCTCAGCCGCCGGGCCAGCCAACCGGTGAAGGGGGCACCCACAATGCCCGCCAGGACATAGACCAGCAGCAGGAAGGAGGCGGCCCCCACCGTAAAGCCCTTGGCCTGGACGAAATAGAACAGATAGAGCGCACTCATCCAGCCGGGACCGAGGGTCAGGCACAATTGCGCCAGAAACAGCCGCAAAAGGTCCGGCTTGAGCACCAGGGCGGCATAGTCCTTCAGCTTCACAGCCTCATGGGACGCCACATCTTCGGTAATGGGTTCTGCGGTGAACATCACACAGATGGCGACGGTCAAGGGTATGCTCCAGAAGATGGCCCAGCCCATGGTCTGGACCGCCTGGGCCTCGGACTGGCCCATCTGTCCGGCCAGAATGGGAATGATCAGCACGGCACCAGCCCCCAGCACGCCGACTGCCCCCACCACGCCAAAAACCCGGCTGCGGTCATGATAGTCCGTCGCCAGATTGGCGCCCCAGGCCAGATGCCCCAGATAAAGGATCGAGGTGCCCAGGTAATAGATCAGCAGCCAGCCGATCAGATAGCCCAGACCAATCCCGGCCCCGGCCAGGAACAGGGCATAGACAGAGGCCATGAGGATCGGCACCCCCACCACAACCCAGAACCGGTATCGGCCCATGCGTGTCCGGGTCCGGTCCATGACCAGTCCCAGAACGGGATCAACCAGTATGTCCAGAAGCCGAACCACCATCCAGGCACTGCCCACCACGGCGAGGCTGATCCCGAGATGACTGGCGAAATAGGGCGGCAGATAGACGGGAACCGCCACCGCAAGCCCGCCCAAGGGGAGGCTCAGAATTGAAAACCCAAGAATCCTGGGAAGCGAAAGCCCGGGTTTTTCCGCGGTCGTGGTCAAACTGTTCGCCCCTAAAGCTCTCGATTCGTGATTGCCTTTACTGAGACCCCAGTTTTGGACAAGCGCAATGCCCAACTTGTCAGCGGTAGCGGATCAGGGCCTCTTGGGCGGCAGATGCCACCAGGTCTCCATCCCGGGTATAGACCGAGGCCCGGTTGAATCCCCGCCCGCCGGAGGCCGAGGGACTGTCCTGAACGAACAGGTGCCACTGGGAGAAGTCCAGGGGCTTGTGGAACCACATGGCATGGTCAAGGCTGGCCACCTGCAATCGCCCGGACTCCCAGCTAACCGGATGGGGCCGCAGGCTTGTATCCAGCAAGGTCATGTCCGAACCATAGGCCAGGGCGCACTGATTGGCGGCCACATCTGACCCGACAGATTGCCGGGCACGGAACCAGACCCTGTCTTCAGGGGCCTCGACGCCCACAAAGCCATGGGGCGTGGGCGCACAGGGGCGCACCTCGACAGGCCAGATGCGGCGGCTGTCGGGGGAGAGCCCGGCCTCGGCCCGGAGCTCTTCTTCGTTCTTCAGGCCCTCGGGCGGCGGGACCTCGGGCATGTCCGTCTGATGTTCGAAACCAGTTTCCGGGGTCTGAAACGAGGCGGCGAGATTGAAGATTTGCTTGCCGTTCTGGATGGCCACCACCCGGCGCACGGCAAAGGACCCGCCGTCGCGCGCCCGGTCCACCTGGAACAATATGGGGATCTTGGGGTCCCCCGGGCGGATGAAATAACTGTGCAGGGAGTGACAGTGTCGTCCCTCAATTGTGCGATAGGCCGCCGCCAGGGCCTGGGCCACCACCTGTCCGCCATAGATGCGGCGGGTCTCGTAGGGCGGAGTGCATCCGCGAAACATGTCCTGGTCTATGGCCTCAAGGTCCAGGATATCCAGCAGTTCGTTCGAGGCCGTCACGCTCAGCCCCCCGGGGCCGCAAGGTCACGGAGCCGGGGCAGGCGCAGGTCCTTGTCCGACAGGATGACGGCGTCGGCCGCAACCGGCCAGTCAATGGCAAGCTCGGGGTCGTTCCAGAGCACCCCGGCCTCAGCCTGGGGGGCATAGTCACCGTCGACCTTGTAGGCCAGCATGGTGGCGTCTTCGAGGGTGCAATATCCGTGGGCAAAGCCGCGCGGGATCAGCAATTGTTCGCCCCCCTCGGCCGTCAGACGCGCCCCCACCCATTGCCCAAGGGTCGGCGACTTGGCGCGCAAATCGACCGCAACATCGAAAACCGACCCGGCCAGAACCCGGACCAGCTTGGTCTGGGCATGGGGGGTCTTTTGAAAATGCAGGCCGCGAACCGTCCCCGACCGGGCATTGAAGGCTTGATTATCTTGAATAAAATCCAGATCAAGCCCGGCATCGCGCATGACGCGACGGCTCCAGGTTTCGGAAAACCATCCCCGGTCATCGCCATGACGCCGGGGCGTGATAAGCATAACCTCAGGAATGGCGAGCGGATGAATGGTCGGCATGGGGCCTCAGACGACGGAAGATACGGGACCGATGGCGCGGGAAGCTCTGAAATACAAGCCTCAAGCGTCACCTGACTTGCCGAAAGTCAGTGTCATTCTTGTGGCCTTCCAGAGCGGTGAGCATCTGAAACCCTGTCTGGACGCCCTGGCGGCCCAGACCTTCCAGCCGCTCGAAATCCTCTTGATCGACAATGCCTCCACCGACGGGGCCCCGGCCGCCGCCCTCCTGGACCACCCCACGGTCAGGCTGGTCGAACCGGGGTGCAATCTGGGATTTGCCGCCGGGGTCAATCTGGGGGCGGACCTGGCCCAGGGCGACTGGCTGGCCCTGATCAACCCTGATGCCTTTGCGCAGGCCGACTGGCTGGAAACCCTGATCGCCGCGACGCGGACCTGGCCCGACATTGTCTGTTTCGGCTCCCGCCAGCTCATGGCCAATGCGCCGGGCAAGCTGGATGGTCTGGGGGATGTCATGTCCCTGCCCGGCTTTCCCTTCCGGGGGGGCTATGGTCGCCCGGACCCCGGCCCCACGGCACCTGGCGAGACCTTTTCCGCCTGCGGGGGGGCCATGCTGATCCGCCGGGACATTTTTCAGGACATGGGCGGCTTTGATGCCCGGCTCTTCTGCTATTGCGAAGACGTCGACCTGGGCTATCGCCTGCGACTGGAAAACCGCCCCACCCTGGTCATTCCCGACGCCGTGGTCCGGCATGTGGGATCGGCCTCAACCGGCGGACCCCGCTCTGAATTTGCCAGTTTTCACGGGGCCAGAAACCGCTTCTGGGTGTTTGTGAAGGATACGCCGCCCCTGCTCTTCTGGCTGACCCTGCCCCTGCACCTGGCCCTGACCGCCATCTTGTTTGTCCGCCTGGCCCAGCAGGGCCATCTCGCCCCCCAGTGGCGCGGGCTCATGGCCGGGATCAAGGGCCTGCCCCTGGCGCTTGAGGCCCGCAGGGAGGCTCAGGCCCGACGGCGCGTCGGCTCCTGGGCCATTGCGCGCGCCATGACCTGGAACCCCCTCGACCTGCTTCAGCGGCGGGTCGTCATTCGCAAGCCTTAGCCCTGGGCGCTGTGGCCGGGGCCGGGCAGGATTCCCAGAAGTTCAATGCGGAAGATCAGCGTGCTCTCCGGGGGGATTTCGCCACCGCCGGTTCCGGTCGAGCCATAGGCCTGCTCGGGGGGAATATAGAGCACCCATTCATCGCCGGGCCGCATGAGTTGCAGGGCCTCCACCCAGCCGGGGATCAGGCCATCCAGCGGCATGGCGGCCGGCACGCCCCGGGCATAGGAGCTGTCGAACACCTTGCCGGAGAGCAGCTTGCCCTCATAGTTCACCTTGACCTCGTCGCCGGGAAGCGGGGACGGGCCGTCCGCCGGCCCGGAGCGGATGATCTTGTATTGCAGGCCCGAGCGCAGGGTGATCACGCCGGGCGTCTTGGCATTGCTGGCCAGATAGGCCTGGCCCGTCGCCGCATTGGCGGCAATCACCTTGGGATCGAGCTTGGCCGGCCCGCAGGCCGTAAGCAGCAGAAGGGCGGCAAGGCCCGCAATCTGTCGACGCAACATGATATGTCCTCCGAATGTGACGATGACGACGGGTCAGACCGTCCGGGGCGGATAGCCGCGCTCGCGCAGGGCTTCCATGATCTCGTCGGTATGGGTGGCATCCCGGGTCTCGATCATGATGTCGAATTCTGCCCCCTTGGCGGGCACATCCAGGGCCAGGCGATTGTGCGCCACCTCGACAATATTCGCCCCCATCTGACCGATGAGCACAGAAACATTGGCCAGCAGGCCGGGCCGGTCATCGCCGATGATCCGCAGGGAAACCAGCCGGTGGTCGCGCACCAGCTCCCGGGTCAGGACCGAGGCCAGAAGCCGGGTATCAATATTGCCGCCACTCAGGATCACCCCCACCTTCCGGCCCCGGAAGATGTCGGGATAGGCCAGCAGGGCCGCCAGGGAGGCCGCGCCCGCGCCTTCGGACACGGTCTTTTCGACATTGCAGTAAAGCGCCACCGCCCGCTCCAGATAGGGCTCTTCCAGCAGCAGCACCTGGCTGAGCAGGGGCCGGACAATGGCATAGGTCAGGTCGCCGACATTCTTGACCGCAATCCCTTCCGCAATCGTCGCCCCGCCCGCCACGGTTTCCAGCCCCGCCATGCGCGCCGTAAACGAGGGATACATGGCCGGTTCCACCCCGATGATCTCCACCGAGGGGTTCAGAGCCTTGGCCGCCGTCGCACAGCCGCCGATCAACCCGCCGCCGCCAATGGGAATGGGCAGAACTTCCAGGTCGGGCTGGTCCTCGAACATTTCCAGGGCCACAGTCCCCTGCCCGGCCATGACCTGAAGATTGTCAAACGGGTGGACAAAGATCAGCTCCCGCTCTTCGCAGAGTCGGGCGGCAATATCGGCGGCTTCGTCAAAGCTGTTGCCCTCCTGCACCACATTCGCGCCAAAGGCCCGGGTTTGCTTGACCTTCACAAAGGGGGTCGAGCGCGGCATGACAATCGTCACCGGCACACCCAGACGCGCCGCATGATAGGCCAGGGCCTGACTGTGATTGCCCGCAGAGGCGGCAATCACCCCGCGCTTGGATTCATTGTCGGTCAGCTGCAACAGGGCATTGAGCGCCCCGCGCTCCTTGTAGGCCGCAGTAAATTGCAGGTTCTCGAACTTCACCCAGACCTCGGCCCCGGTAATCTCCGACAGGGTCCGCGAATGGCGCATGGGGGTGCGCTCAATGTGACCTTTCAGCCGACCGGCAGCTGTGCGGATATCGTCGAGGGACAGGGTCATGGACATGGCCAGGGTTTACAGGGACGCCATCCCTAGCCGCGAGGCGGCTCAGGGGCAATGTTGCGCGACAAGAATTGATCGGCGGGGAGGTCAGGCTTCGAGGATTTCCGGGTCGAATTCTGCCGCCTTGTGTCCTGCAGAAACCTCCACCAGTTGGGGGACATAGACGGGATGCTCACCGCGTCGGGAGGGCAGAAAGCGCAAGCCCGCTTCCGGGTCCGTGGCGCTCACCGGGGCGGCGGATATCCTCAGGCGCGCCCGGGCCCGCTCAAGATCCGGGTCAGGAATGGGGGCGGCCGACAAGAGGGCCCGCGTATAGGGGTGTCGGGGATCGGCATAGATCTGGTCGCGCCCCGCCGTCTCCACCACCCGGCCCATATAGAGCACCATGACCCGGTGGCTGATCTCGCGCACCACCGCCAGGTCGTGGCTGATGAAGATCATAGCCAGACCCATCTGGGCCTGAAGGTCGATCAACAGGTCGATGATCTGGGCGCGAATGGTCACATCCAGGGCCGAAACCGCCTCGTCGCAAATCACCAGACGGGGCTTTAGGATCATGGCCCGGGCAATGCCCACCCTCTGGTTCTGGCCGCCGGACAGTTCGTGGGGATAGCGGTTGATCAGGTCTTCGGACAGGCCCACCCGCACCATCATGGCCCGGGTCTCGACCTCCCGCTGGGCGCGGGTCATTTCCGGATGGAAGACGCTCAGGGGCTCGGCAATGGACCGGCCAATGGTCATGCGCGGATCCAGGCTGGCCAGGGGGTCCTGAAAGACGATTTGCAGGTCCTTGCGCGCCCGCCGCAGGCTTTCACGGTGTTTGGCGTCCAGGGTCAGGTCGCGCCCAAGCACCGTCACCCGGCCCCCGGTGGGCGGGATCAGTTGCAGAATGGCCCGGGACAGGGTCGACTTGCCGCAGCCGCTCTCGCCGACAATGCCCAAGGTCTCGCCCTGCCGCACGGCCAGGCTGACGCCGTCGACGGCCTTCAGGGTCACGGGCGGGGCGAACAGGCCCTGACGGATCGGAAACCAGACCTTGATGTCCTGGCCCTCGACCACAACCGGCGCATCTTCGGCCACGGGGGCCGGGGTCGGGCGGCCGCCCCGGTCCGGGCGATCAAGCCGGGGAATGGCCTCCAGCAAGGCGCGGGTATAGTCGGTGCGCGGGGCGGAAAACAGCGACCGGACCGGCCCTTCTTCCACATAGGCCCCCGCCTTCATCACACAGACCCGATCGGCCAGCCGGGCAATCACCCCCATGTCGTGGGTGATCAGGACCAGGGCAGCCCCCGTCTCGCCGGTCAGCTCCGCCATCAGGTCCAGAATCTCGGCCTGAACCGTCACATCCAGGGCCGTGGTCGGCTCATCGGCAATCAGCAGGCGCGGCGCGCAGGCCATGGCGGCGGCGATCATCACCCTCTGGCGCATGCCCCCGGAAAGCTCGTGCGGATACTGGTCCAGACGCCTTGCCGCATCGGCAATCCGCACCCGGTCCAGCCAGCGCAGGGCCTCGGCCCGGGCCGCCTGACGCGACAGGCCCAGATGCTGGCGCAGGGGCTCGGCCACCTGGTCGCCAATCTTCATGTGCGGGGTCAGGGCGGTCAGGGGGTCCTGAAAGATCATGGTCATGGCTGACCCGCGAAGGGTGTTCAGCCGGGCCGGGCTGGCCCCCAATATCTCCTGTCCCTGAAACCGGACCGCGCCCGTCGCCTGGCCGTTGGAGGCCAGAAGCCCCATGGCCGCCATGAAGGTCTGGCTCTTGCCCGATCCGCTCTCGCCGACCACGCCCAGGGTCTCGCCCGGCGACACGCTCAAGGACACCCCGCGCACGGCCTCGATCAGGCCATCATGGGTCGAGAACTGAACCCGGAGGTTTTCAATTTCCAGAACGGGAGGGGCCGCGTCCGCCAAGATGACCTCGAATTTGCTGTTCAACACCCTGCATAGGGCCAGTTCACCACTTTGGGAAATCGCGCCGGGGCAATCCTGCGCTATATAAGGCTCCGTGACCCTGAAACCGTCCCCCTCTGCCTCGCGCCCCCGGCCAGCTCTGTTCCTGGACCGGGACGGCGTGCTCAATGAAGACCCCGGCTATATCTACCGCTGGGAGGACTTTCGCTGGATCCCCGGAGCCCGGGAGGCCATAGCCGCCTTCAATGCGGCGGGGTGGTGGGTGTTTGTCGTCACCAATCAGTCCGGGGTCGGGCGGGGCTATTACACCGAGGCGGACGTCCAGACCCTGCACCAGCAGATGGATGCCTCCCTGGCAGAAGTCGGCGGCCGCATTGACCGATACTATTACTGCCCCTTCCATCCCGAGGCGATCGAGGCGCGCTATCGCCACCCGGACCCGCCGGACCGAAAGCCCAATCCCGGCATGTTGCTCCAGGCCCTGCGAGACTGGCCCGTGGATCTGTCCCGCTCCCTCATGGTGGGAGACAAGCCCGGCGACATGGAGGCAGGCCTCAGGGCCGGCGTGCGCGGCTTGCGCTTTGAAGGCGGCGACCTCATGCAGTTTCTGGCCGACGAACTGGCAGAGCCTTCCGGGCACGAGCCCCGGGATTGACCGCCCTGAACGCCTGCCGCTAATGGCAATCATGTCCGATTCCGAATTTCAGGCCCGCTTGACCGCCAGCCTCGCCTCAGACAACAGCCTGGCGGCCGCCGCCGGGTTCGAATTTGTCACCGCCGAAAAAGGGCGTGGACGCATGCGGGTGTCCTGGCGCGCCGATCTGGTCGATCAGGCCGAGACCGGGGCCCTGGCCCCTGGCCTGATCACCGCCCTCCTGGACCACTGCTGCGGCATGGCCATACCCTCAGACTCCGGGGTTAGCATGCCTATGACCGCCACCCTCGACCTGCGCATTGATTTCCTGCGCCCCGCCGCGCCCCGATGCGGCGTGATCGCCGAGGCCTATTGCTATCACAAGGCCGACGGCCTCGCCTTTGTCCGGGCCGAGGCCTGGGACCAGGATCAGGCCGATCCGATTGCCACCGTCCAGGCCACCTTTGTCATGACCGGGGCCAGCCCCGGGGCGGGATCACGGTCATGAGCGCGTCTGACCGCCTGGACGCCCTGCTCGCCGCCCGACCCTTCCTGCGGTTTCTGGGGGTCTCGGGCGAGGTTCAGGACGGGATCGTGACGCTCCGCCTGCCCTATGCCCCACATCTGGTGGGAAATGTCATGCTGCCGGCCCTGCATGGCGGGATTATTGGCACCCTGATGGAGGCCGCCGCCCTGGCCCAGCTTTCCCTGCGCTCAGACCCGGCCCTCAGCTTTCGCACCATTGACATGACCATAGACTATCTGCGGCCCGGCCTGGCCAAGACAACCCATGCCCGGGCGGACCTGCGCAAGCTGGGCCGTCGCATTTCCAGCCTTCAGGTCGAGGCCTGGCAGGACGATCCCGCCCGGCCCATTGCCGACCTGCGCGGCCATTTCCGCCAGACGGACGACAAGCCTGCCTAACGCGAGATCACGGGGCCGGGGACGCAGCGGCGGCCTTTTCTTCGGCATGAATGGCGTCAAGGTCGGCCAGGGCCTGCTTGATGGCAGGCGCATCGGCCTTGTTCCGGGCGGCCACGAGCTGCTCGACAATCTCCATCTCGCGCACCGGCAGGAAGTGGCGGCTGTCGGCGGGCTTGAAGGGACCGGTCTGCAAGGCCTTGAGCACCGCGCGCTGGCGGTCGGCCTCGGGGCCCGTGCCCGTGCCATAGGCCAGTATGAACTTCAGCACCTTGGCCTTGATGGCTGGATCGAGGTCTTTGCGCCAGATCATCGGGTCCTCGGGAATGGTGGGCGAGCGCCAGATAATCTCGATCTTGTCCAGGGCAGCCAGGGCGGCGGGCTCGTTCTTCTCGGCCAGCCGGGCAATGGACTGGGTATTGTTGGTGGCCGCCGCGACCTGCCCCATGGCCACAGCAAACAGGTTGGCTTCGTGATTGGCGGACCGCACGGTCTTGAAACAGGTCTCGGGCATGATGTTTCGCGGGCCGAACAGATAGGCCATGGGGGCCAGGGTGCCCGAGGTCGACTTGGCATCGCCCATGCCGAAATCCCGGGTCTTGCCGCACGCCAGAAGGGTCTCAAGGGTCAGGCCCGAGCCCTTGCGCACAATGATCACCGACTGATAGCCATCCGGCCCGGAAGGCTTGGTGGTCCGCGCAAAAATCTCGCCATTGGACCGGCGGGTGGCTTCAAGCCCCGAGAGATTGGTGAACCAGCCCAGATCGGTCTGCTTGAACCGCATGGCTTCGATCAGGGCGGTATAGTTGGACCCGAAATAGGGCTGGACCTTCAGGCCGGTCTGGGCTTGCAGATCCGCCAGGAAGGGGGCCCAGGACGCCTGGGCCGACTGGGCATTTTCCGTCGACATGATGGAAAACCGCAGGGTGGTCAGGTCTGCCTCCGAAGGGGCCGGTTTCGAACAGGCCGCCAGCCCCAGAACCAGGGACAGAGTCAAAATCTTCAGGGCCTTCATGGTCGCCTCCCAGGCTGATTTGCGCCCCAGTGGACCAGAAGTATGACATCCATTCCAGAGGACGATCGAAAAAGTCCGCTTGAGGCGGGGCGGAATGGGGGTTAACGCCCGTCCATGTCCTTGCAGAACCTTTCCCATATCGCCCGCGACGCCCGCAGCTGGCCCTTTGAACAGGCTAGGCTCTTGCTGGAGCGGATCCTGCGCCTGCGGCTTGACGATGCCGAACGCGACCTGGCCGCGACCCTGCTCGCCCAGGACAGGGCTGCCGAAGCCGTCGCCGCCCTGCCCGCCCTGCAAAGGCCGGTTGTCTTTCAGTGCGGCTATGGGGCCTCGGGCCTGCCCCACATGGGCACATTCGGTGAGGCGGCGCGCCCCACCATGGTGCGTACGGCCTTTCGCGCCCTGACCGGGGACGCCATTCCCACCCGCCTCATTGTCTTTTCCGACGACATGGACGGCTTTCGCAAGATTCCGGAAAACCTGCCCAACCGCGCCATGCTGGAGGAGGACCGCGACAAGCCCGTCACCAGCGTCCGCGACCCCTTTGGCGAGCATGAGAGTTTCGGGGCGCACAACAATGCACGCCTGCGCGCCTTTCTCGACGGCTTTGGCTTTGACTATGACTTCATGTCCTCCACCGAGACCTATCGCTCGGGCCAGTTCGACGAGGTCCTGCTGAAGGTCCTGCACCGGTTTGACGCCATTCAGGCCGTCATGTTGCCGACCCTGGGCGAGGAGCGCCGCGCCACCTATTCCCCCTTCCTGCCCATCAGCCCGACCACGGGCCGGGTGCTCCAGGCCCCGACCCTGGAACGCTATCCGGACCGGGGCACCATCGTCTTTGCCGACGAGGACGGCCAGCATGTCGAGGTCCCGGTCACCGGCGGTCAGGTCAAGCTACAATGGCGTCCCGACTGGGCTGCGCGCTGGGTGGCCCTGGGCGTTGACTATGAGATGAGCGGCAAGGACCTGGTGGATTCCGTGCGGGTCTCCAACAAGCTGGCCCGGGTTCTCGGCGGCGAACCGCCCGAGGCCTTCCACTACGAATTGTTCATGGACGAGAACAACCAGAAGATCTCAAAGTCCAAGGGCAATGGCCTGACCATGGAGGAATGGCTGCGCTATGGCGCGCCGGAAAGCCTGGCCTATTACATGTACCAGTCGCCGAAGTCGGCCAAGCGCCTGTATTTCGACGTCATTCCCAAGGCCACGGACGAATATCTCCAGCAGCTCGACGCCTTCAACCGGGCCCGCGCGGACAGCCCGGTTCCGGCCATCGACAACCCGGCCTGGCATGTCCACCAGGGCACCCCGCCCACGAGCGGCTCGCCGGTCTCCTTTTCCCTGCTCCTGAACCTGGTCTCGGCGGCTGATGCCTCGACCAAGGACATTCTGTGGGGCTTCATCGCCCGCTATATTCCCGGCGCAGATGCCGCCTCCCAGCCCCTGCTGGACCGGCTGGCCGACTTTGCGATCAACTATTACGAAGACTTCGTGAAGCCCAACAAGCGGTTCCGCGCCCCCGATGACCGGGAGCGGGCGGCCATGGAGGACCTGATCCAGCGGCTCAGGGGCCTGCCCGGGGATTGCCAGAATGCCGAGTTGATCCAGGAGGCCGTCTATGAAGCCGGCAAGGTGGCGGGCTTCGAGCCCCTGCGCCACTGGTTCACCGCCCTCTATGAAGTCCTGCTCGGCCAGAGCCAGGGCCCGCGCTTCGGCTCCTTTGCCGCCATCTTTGGGCTGGAACGCACCATTTCCCTGATCGAACGCGCCCTCGCCGGTGAACTTGACGCACCCGTAAGCCAGGCATAGGCTTCTCAAAACGGCCCTGAATGGGGCTTTTAGGGAGGGAGAGTTGATGGCCAGCCTTCTGCGGCAGCCTGCCCGCACGTTTACGATTCGCCAGCTCTGCCTGGAGTTCAAGTGCACCCCCCGCGCCCTGCGTTTCTATGAGGACAAGGGACTCCTGAATCCAACCCGCGACGGCCTGAACCGGATCTATTCCTACCGGGACCGGGCGCGCCTCCAGCTCATCCTGCGCGGCAAGCGGGTGGGCCTGGCCCTGGCGGAGATTGGCGAGATCCTGGCCCTCTATGAGGTCGGTGACGGCGGCGCGACCCAGAATGCCAAGTCCCTGGCCAAGTTCCGCGAACGCATTGTCGCTCTGGAGGCCCAGAGAACGGACATCGACAACGCCATAAGCGAGCTTCAGGCAGCCAGCGCCCGGCTGGAAAGCCAGATGTCCAACGCGTGATCGGACGTCCATTTGTGATATGTCCTGAGACCACCCCCAAACCGGAGTTGTCGCGCCATGGGCCTCTATCTCGCCACCCTGGAATGGTCGCGCCAGCCCGCCGACGACTTTCCCAGGGGCCAGTATTCCCGGGCCCATCGCATCCGCTTTGATGGCGGGATCGACATCCTGGCGTCGGCGTCTCCCGGTGTTGTCGGGAAGTGGGCGGACCCGGCCGGGGTCGATCCGGAAGAAATGTTCGTTGCCGCCCTGTCCAGCTGTCACATGCTGACCTTTCTCGACAAGGCCCGTCGGGCGGGCTTCATGGCCCTGCGCTATGTCGATACCGCCGAGGGCCTGCTGGCGGAGATCAGCCCGGGTCGGCGCGGCATGACCGAGGTTGTCCTGCGGCCCGTGATTGACTGGGAGGGCACACCCCCCACGGCCAGCGAAGTCGAAGCCTTGCACCACGCCGCCCATGAGGACTGCTTCATCGCCAATTCCGTCACCACCAAGGTCACGGTCGCGGCACGCTGAGCGCCTGTGTTCCGAAGGGGCGCTCAGCTTTCGGGATCAAAGCCCGTCGAACAGGGCCGTGGACAGATAGCGTTCGGCAAAACTCGGTATGATGGCCACAACCACCTTCCCGGCCATATCCTCCCGGGCCGCCAGGTGGAAGGCCGCCGTCAGGGCTGCGCCAGACGATATGCCCACCGGAATACCCTCTTCCCGGGCCACCCGGCGCGCCATGGCGAAGCTGTCGTCATTCGACACCTGGATGATCTCGTCAATCACGCCGCGATCGAGGATTGAGGGAACAAAGCCCGCACCAATCCCCTGAATCTTGTGCGGAGCCGGGGTCCCGCCGGACAGGACCGGCGAGGCTTCCGGCTCAACCGCAATCATGCGCAGGCCGGGCTTGCGCGCCTTCAGCACCTGACCAATGCCGCTGATCGTGCCGCCCGTGCCGACGCCGGAGACCACGGCATCCACCCGCCCCTCCGTGTCGTTCCAGATTTCTTCGGCGGTGGAGACCCGGTGGATCAGGGGGTTGGCGGCATTTTCGAATTGTTGCGGCATGATCGCGCCCGGCGTGGCCTCGACCAGTTCCCGGGCCCGGGCGACGGCTCCGGCCATACCGCGTTCAGCAGGGGTGAGTTCCAGATGGGCCCCCAGAAGCAGCAGCATTTTCCGGCGCTCGACGGACATGCTCTCCGGCATGCACAGGGTGAGCTTGTAACCCTTGGCGGCGGCGACAAAGGCCAGGGCAATACCGGTATTGCCGCTGGTGGGCTCGACCAGGGTCATACCCGGCTTCAGCTGGCCCGAGGCTTCCAGGCTCTCGATCATGGAGACGCCGATCCGGTCCTTGACCGAGGCGATCGGGTTGAAGAACTCCAGCTTGGCCAGGACCTCGCCCCGGGGCTTCAGGGCCCGGGTCAGGTTGGGCAGGGCCACCAGGGGCGTATCGCCAATGGTATCGAGGATGGAGGCATAGACCTTGCCCCGGCCTTTGCGCCGGTAATTGGCAGCGTCATAGGGGCGTGTTGCAGGGGTGTCGGCCATGGCGCGAAATCCTCAGGTCCTGGGTCTGGCGGGAACCTTAGCCCGCCCCGCAGGATTTGGAAGGCAGCTTGTCAGGATTTGGCCTCAGGTTTTCTAAAGGGCTGGCCCCGCCTGGGCGAGCAGGGGCTCCAGAATTTGCGCAGACAGCCAGCGCACCACCGGCACAACCACGCCATCTCCAGCCAGATGCAAGCCCGCCGACCGCCCCTTTGGCAGGCAATAGGTCTCGGCCAGCCCCATGAGCCGGGCCGCTTCCCGGGGCGTGATCAGGCGCGTGCGCACCTGGCCTGCCTCGATCAGGATCAGCATCTGGCGCGACGACCCACCCCCGGGCGTGCGCAGGCAGCCCGCCAGACCATCGAACCGGGCCTCCGCCCTCTGACGTCTCTGCCCCGCCTCGGTCCGGGTTCGCAGAAACAGCCCGCCAACGGTCCGCGCGCCCAGGCCCTGAAGCGCGGCGATCCGGGCGCGCTGGCGCGGGGACATCAGGTCCAGCAGGGCCAGGGTCCGGGCCGGGTCATGCCAGACAAGCTGGTCATCCGGCTCCAGAAGGTCGGCCAGACCGCTCTGGCGCGGAGGCGGGGCCGCGAGCGCCCAATCGATCCAGAACGGGGCAAGGTCCGGGGGCAGGCGGGCTCGCAGGCGGCAAATCGCCGGCGTTTGAAAGGGGCTGGCACCGGTCAGTCCGGCCTTGGGCGGACGGCGGCTGGCGATCACAAATATCCGTGGCCGGGATTGGGGCAGGAAGTGGGCCGCATCGATCTCCAGAGCCCCGAAATGATAGCCCGCCGCCTTGAGGGCGAAGAACAGGGCCCGGACATCCTCACCGCCCCGCGCCGTCAGCAGGCCGCTGACATTCTCGATAACCATCAGGGCGGGCGCGCGGTCCTCGGCCACCAGACCCGCCACAAGCTGCAAGACCCCGACCAAGGCCCCGGAGCGCCCTCCTGCCAGCCCCGCCCGGTCCCCCGCCAGACTAAAGTCCTGACAGGGCGAGGACGCCCAGACCAGGTCCGCCCGTCCGGGCAGGTCGGCCAGGGTCAGGGCCTGGATATCCCCCGCCCGGAAATGGTCTTCGGCATCGGGGAAATTGGCCAGATAGGTCGCCGCCTTGGCCGGATCATGGTCATTGGCCAGGACACAGGACCAGCCCGCCCCCAGGCCCAGCCGCGCCATGCCGCCGCCCGCAAAGAATTCATAAAACGGTCTCGTCACCGGAAGGCCATGTCGCGTAACCGCCGTCAGGGACGCGATTGGGTCACAGCCCGCTCCAGGGCCAGGGGCAGGAACCGGTCGAGCTGGGCAGCCACCTGCTCATAGGCGCTCATGGGCTTGCCCCAGGCATCGGGAATCGCCTCCACCTGCCCCGTCGCATAGCCCGCCAGGGTAAAGGCCTTGCCCGACGCCTCGGGATAGAGCTTCCCCAGCCTCTCCAGATGGCCGGGCGTCATGGTCAGGATTAGATTGGCATGGGCAACATCGCCCGCCCCGATCTGCCGGGCCACATGCCCCGCGACCCTAAATCCGCGCCGGGCCAGCAGGGCCTGGGCATTGGCCTCTGGCCGCTCGTCAAAGGGATCGACGTCGAGACCCCGGGAAATAAAGCTGACAGCCAGACCCTTCCGCACCGCCATGTCCCGGGCCAGGGTCTCGGCCATCAGACTGCGGCCCGTATTCCCGGTATCGACAAACAAAACCTTCAGGGGCTCTGCCGCCCGGGCCACACCCGAGGTCAGGGACAGGGCCAAAAGCCCAGACATCAGGACACGGCGATCGGGGAACATGGTCTTGGCCTCCTGGTCGCGGAGGCTAACCTCCGTTCCGGCCAGTGGCGAGGAAATTCCATTGTCAATTTGGCCGGACCAAAATGTCCGTTTGGGTCCGGGGCCAAGGGGCACAAAAGAGTGTAGGAACTCTGGCTTGGTTAATCAAACCTTGATACCGGCCTGACGACAGCGCCCTCAAAGGGCCGTCTAACCGGGTGAGGTTTCTGGGAAAATTTATTAATTTCAACTAAATGTGGGACCGGGGTGCTAGGTGGTCTCGAACATGGATCGGACGAATTTCAGTGCCTACGGCTTCCCCCCAGTCGATCTCTCCCACCGGACTGGACTTCCAGATCAACTCCACGGGGACAGGTAATCAGTCAGAAGCCGCCATCACCGCCCTGTCTGGCGGCCGGTTCGTCGTCACTTGGACAGACAAGAGCCTCCAGGATGACACCTCGGGTTTCGGCGTGCGCGGCCGCCTCTTCGCCGCCGACGGCTCCGCCCTCGGCCCCGATTTCCAGATCAATTCGACGATCCGATTTGATCAGGTGACCCCCTCGGTCACGGCCCTCTCCGGGGGCGGGTTTGTTGTCACCTGGTGCGATAACAACGATTCCTACACCACGGGTCAGTCGGCCTTCACACAGCTTGCGACCCCGAACATCAGTGCCCGGGTTTTTGATCCCCAGGGCGCGCCCGTCGGCCGGGACTTTTCGGTCAATTCAATTGGGATCGATGGCGCATTTGTCCCCAAGGTCTCGGCCCTGGCCGATGGCGGTTTTATCATCACCTGGCACGCGTTCGCTATCGACGTATCGGGCACCGGCATACTCGCGCGCATCTTCCGGGCAGATGGCGCGTCCAACCAGTCCGATTTTGCGGTTAATTCAACGACACTAGGCCCTCAAACCTTCCCTTCCGTGACGATACTGTCGAACGGGACCATGGTCATGGCCTGGCAAGACGCCCTGAGTGACGGGTCTGGCTCCAGCATAAGGGCTAGGCTCTTCAACAGGGATGGATTTCCCGAAGACGACGATTTTCTGGTGAATTCAACCCCGCAAGGCGATCAGGCAGGCCCCACCCTGACCGCGCTTTCGGGCGGCGGGTTTGTCGTGACGTGGCTGGATAATAGTCAGACAGACGACACTGCGGGCTTTGGGATACGGGCCAGGGTCTTTGGCCCGGACGGTTCCGCAATCGGCAACGACTTCCAGGTCAATTCGATCCATCCTTACAGTCAGATGTACCCTTCCGTCACGGCCCTGCCGACCGGTGGCTTTATCATCACCTGGCACGACTATCGTGGTGACGGCTCTGGCACCTGCATCCGGGCCCGGCTCTTCAATGAGAGCGGCATAGCTTCGGGCAGCGAAATCCAGATCAACTCCACCCTGGCCGGAAACCAGACCGGCCCGACCGTGACAACCCTGTCCAATGGCACCTTTGTCATCGCCTGGCAGGACGCCCAGGCGGACGGGTCCGGCACCGGCATTCGGGCCCGGATCTTTGTAACCGACAACCTCGTGCTTGGCGATGGCCGCGATGATGTCCTGTCCGCCGGGCCGGGACAGGACACTCTGGATGGTGGCGCAGGCAATGACACCCTCACCGGCGGAAGTGGCAACAACCTGCTGCTGGGCGGCGACGGCAACGACACCCTGAGCGGTGGTGCGGGCAACGATACCCTTGATGGCGGCAACAACAATGACGTGGCCATCTTCAGCGGAGCGAGGTCTGACTATCTGATCATCCGCTCCATCGATCCCGGGACCGGTAACGAGGGCTTCACCGTCCTGGATACCCGGTCCGGCAGCCCGGACGGTCAAGATCGATTGTACAATATCGAGACCCTGACCTTCAGCGATGGGTCCATCAATGCATCGAGCCTGCCATGGGACAATGAGACCCTTTCAGGAACGGACCAGGGAGAGGCGCTCCGGGGAAGCGGGGGCAATGACTCCCTGAGCGGGGGCGCGGGAGATGACTTTCTCCACGGCGGCAACGGCAACGACACCCTTGACGGAGGCGCAGGTAATGACACCCTCGAGGGCGGAAATGGTGACAGCCTGCTCCTGGGTCAGGACGGCAATGATTACCTCTACGAACAGGCTGGCGGCAACGATACCTTCTGCGGCGGGGCTGGGGATGACACCCTCTGGGAGTGGGAGGGAAGCAACTCCCTGACCGGGGATGCAGGCAATGACCTGGTGCTCGGCGGGGATGGTCAGGACTCCCTGAGCGGTGGTGCGGGTAATGATACCCTTGATGGCGGCAATGACTATGACACGGCCATCTATAACGGAGCCCGGTCTGACTATCTGATCACCGGCTTCACCGATCCCGGGACCGGTAACGAGGGCTTCACCGTCCTCGATACCCGGTCCGGCAGCCTGGACGGTCAGGACCGGTTGTATGGCATCGAGACCCTGACCTTCCGCGATGGGTCGATAGAGACCTCCAGCCTGGGTCAGACCCAGGTGAACGGGGGGGCGGGCGACGACAGTCTGGCGGGCGGCCCTGGGCCCGACGACCTCCGGGGTCTGGGCGGAAATGACACCCTCTGCGGCGGGGCGGGCAACGACACCCTGGACGGCGGCGCGGGCAACGATATCGCCATGTTCAGCGGGGTGCGCTCGGACTATCGCCTGACCCTGCTGGACGGGATCGTCACCGTCACGGATCTCCGTCCGGGCGGCCCGGAGGGCCAGGATGTCCTGACAAATGTCGAAACGCTCAAATTCCGCGACCAGTCCGTCCAGACCTCCACCCTGACGGCCCCCGCCCAGTTCGTGAACCTGGTCTTTGCAGCGGGCGGCATGAGCTATGCCGCCGACAGTGGCGACGACACCCTGGTGGGCGGCAAGGGCAATGATGACCTCTCGGGCCAGGGCGGGGCCGACAGGCTGGTGGGCGGGGCCGGCGATGATGTCCTGACCGGCGGTGGGGGCGACGACCAGCTGGACGGCGGACCAGGACGGGACACGGCGGTCTTCAGCGGTGCGCGCGCCAATTATGCCATCTCCGTCGCGGGCGGCAGTGTCACGGTCAGCGACCTGCGGGCGGGGAGCCCGGACGGCACCGACCAGTTGACCAATATCGAAAATTTCCAGTTCAGCGACCAGACGGCGCAGTTGGTCCAGATCAGCATATCCAGCTCCGAAATGGACGCGACGGGTGGCTTGGGGGACGACACCCTTCTCGGCTACGGGATGGACGACACGCTTTTTGGCGCAGACGGAAATGACAGCCTTGCTGGCGGCGACGGCCATGACGAGCTCAATGGCAATCAGGGTAATGACACCGTCTCCGGTGGCGAGGGCAATGACTGGGTGCTCGGCGGCAAGGAGAATGACCTTGTCCAGGGCGATGCTGGCAACGACATCGTCTATGGCAATCTGGGCAATGACACGGCTCTTGGTGGCGAGGGTGCCGATACCGTCCGGGGCGGTCAGGGCGATGACAGTGTTTCGGGCGGCGCAGGCGATGACTGGCTCTGGGGCGACCGGGGCAGTGACACGATCTCCGGCGGCGCAGGGGCAGACAGCTTCCACAGCTTTGTGGGCGCAGGCTTGGACCGCATTACCGACTTCAACCGCACCGAAGGCGACAGGCTGATCCTCGACGGATCACCGCCCTACACGATCAGCCAGGTCGGTGCGGATACCGTGGTTGACCTTGGCCATGGGGATCAGGTGGTTCTGGCGGGCCTGACCTATGCAAGCCTCGACGCGGGCTGGATTGTCGGGGGCTAGGGATTGAGACCGCCTTTGAATCAAACAAATCATTGATCGATTGACAATATGGATCGACTCTTTAGGTTCAAAGCCTAGGAAAACGGGTAAAGGCGCACCGCCTGGACACTTTCCACATCGGCCCTTGGCCTGAAAAGCCTGTGGGCAGGCAAACAGGAAACCCGGATGGCAATCTTTATCGAAGCCGATTTTTCGAGCCGCCCAATAGACATCCTGGCCGTTGATGACGTCGCCTGTTCAGACATGGCCCCCGACCAGAGCCTTGATGGCTCTGGCCCCAACATCTTCCATCCTCTTAACGAGTCCTCCCGGCCCCTCCTGGGCGAGTCCACAGGGGCAAGCGCCGAAACCGGGACTGTCACCGCCGACACGGTGTCAGGCCTCCTCCCGGACAGTTCCGGTCCCAATATCTTCCACCCTCTCAACACCACGGCGGCGGACCTCGCCACCGACCAGACAGGATCAGAGGGCGATCTGATCGTCCTGGCCACGGACACGGCCCCCGACCAGAGCCTTGATGGCTCTGGCCCCAACATCTTCCATCACCTGTCCAACCAGGTCTATTCGACCTGCAACAGCGGATGGATCTGTGACGTCTAGCCCGGCCGGGCGGCAGGTCAGACCTGGGCTGGATTTTTGCGCAACAGGCTTTGAACTTTTGAACTCTGGGCTCTTTTGAGACCGCTATTGGGTTCCGCCTAAAGGGCGGGCATCCGAGTCCAAGACCCGGTTCAGCCTTGACCCCATGACCATCAGAAACACCACGGCAGAGCCGGCTATGGCGGCATGCAGCCCCCAGAAGTGGGCGGGCGCCAGGGTCTCGTAGGTGCGGCCCAGCCAGCCCACCAGGAAATTGCCCACGGCAAAGGACAGGTAATAGACGCCCAGCAGGGTCGTGGTCAGACGCGCAGGCGCAGCCCGGGAAATCAGCGCCATCATGACCGTATCCACCCAGGGCAGGGCCCCGTCCACCAGGACGAAAAAGGCGATGGGGGCCAAAAGCGGCACCTTGCCGGCCCCAGACAGAGCGGACGCCATGGCCAGAACCAGAAAGCCTGCGGTGGTCATGGCGCAGCCAATGGCGATCCGGGTGGTCTCGCGCGGCTCCCGCCCCCGGGACGACTGCCAGCCCCAGAAGCCGACGGCCAGGAGGGTTGCCACAATCGTCAGGACCCCGTCCAGGGCGCTGAACCAGGTCACCGGCATCTGGAAGCCGAACAGGGTCCGGTTCACATGCTGGCTGGCCCAGACGGGGAATAGGTTGAAGGCCTGATTATAGGACCCGATGTTCAGAACCTCGGTCACCAGGACGGCGAGCAGGGCAAGGATCACCGCCAGCTCCCGACGGTTCAGGCCGCCGCCGCCGCCAAGGGCCGGGACCTTGGGCGCGGAGACCTCGTCCGTGGGCATGTGGCGGCGTCCGGCGAGATAGGCGACAAAGGCCAGGAGCATGCCGCCGGCTGCGGCCATAAAGCCCTGGGACCAGCCCACCTTTTCGCCCAGGGTGCCGACCACCAGGGGCGTAATAAAGCCGCCAATATTCACCCCGATCAGGAAAATGCCAAAGGCACGGGCGCGGCGCGGGTCGTCTGGTCCGTAGAGCCGCCCGATCTGGCCGAGAAGATTGCTCTTCACCAAGCCCCCGCCGACAATCAGCAGGGCAATGGCAATCAGGAAACTCTGCTCGGCAATCAGGGCCAAATGCCCGGCCACCAGCACCCCAAGCCCGATCATGACCGCCCGGCCTTGACCGATCCACCGGTCCCCCAACAGCCCCCCCAATATGGGCGTGGCATAGATCAGGCCCGTCACCAGGCCGAAGGTCTGGGAGGCCAGGGCCAGGGGCGTCATGGCCCCGAACAGGGTCTGCAAGACCCGGCTATAGGCGGCAAACCCCCAGATGTGTTCCATGTGTCCGGGCGTGAACAGCCTCTGGGTCATGTAGAGGGTCAGGATCGAGACCATGCCGTAATAGGCAAAGGACCAGCCCACCTCGGCGGTCACAATAAAGCCCAGCCCCCGGGGATGACCGAAAAAAGCGGTATCGTCAGAGTCCCGTCCGGGCTTGGCCACGGGGCGCTCAGGGGTCACTTGGGTCATGGGATCAGCTAAAGGCCAAACCGTCGAACCTGCCGGATTTCCGCCAGTCGTCGATATAGGCGAAATAGGCCGTGGCCCCCGCCGGATAGCCGACATAGAGCTCCGCCCCGGGTCCCGCAGCCTGGCCTTCATTATTGTAATAGCCCGGCGTGCAGTCCGGCGAGCCGAGCATCCGCCCGGCCCCGGTCAGCAACAGGTCGATCCACGCGTCCTGCGCCGCCTGGGTGACCTCCACCCTCTGCGCGCCCCTTGCCCGGGCATGGGCGACGACGGTGGCAATGGTCCGCCCGGAATCCGTCAGATTGTGCGGCACATTGGAAATCAGGTTGGCACCCTGGGTCGGCTGGACAAAAAAGGCATTGGGAAAGCCATGCACATGAATGCCGTGCTTGGAACGCATGCCGCTCGCCCAGGCCTCGGACAGCTTCAGCCCGCCCACCCCTGTCAGGTCAAAGCCCGTCCGGCGGGTATAGTCCGTGCCCACCTCGAAGCCCGAGGCATAGATGATGCAGTCGACCTCATATTCGACCCCGGCCACCACCAGACCCTTTTCGGTGATCCGCTCAACGCCCTTGCCATCGGTATCAATCAGCCGGGTGCCCGGCGTGTTGAAGGCTTGCAGATAGGAATCGTGGAAACAGGGGCGCTTGCAGAGCTGGCGGTACCAGGCCTTCAGGTTCTGGGCGGTCTCGTGATCGCTGACCAGGCTGTCGACCCGCGCCCGGATCTCCTCCATTTTTTCGTAGTCAGAGTCCTCATAGGCGGCCAGCATGTTCATGGGCGACCTCTGGTCCTTGGGCAGGTCCAGGATTTTCGCCCTTATGCGCCGGGACAGGTCCGTCCAGCCGTCCTGGACCAGATCAATCTCGGCATTGCCCCCGGCCTGGTTGGCGGTGAAGTTTTCCAGCCAGCGGCCCTGCCAGCCCGGCGTGGCAATACTGGCAAACCAGTCCGGATCGATCGGGACATTGGCCCGCACATCCACCGATGACGGTGTGCGCTGAACCACCAGCAATTCACGACAGGCCTTGGCCAGATGGGGCACACACTGCACCGAAGTGGCCCCCGTGCCGATAATCGCCACCCGCTTGTCGGCCAGACCGGTCAGGGCCCCTCCCTTGGGGTCACCGCCGGTATAGCCATAGTCCCAGCGGCTGGTGTGGAAGGAATGGCCCTTGAAGCTCTCGATCCCGGGAATGCCGGGCAGTTTCGGCACATGGAGGGGCCCGGTGCCCAGGCCGACAAAATCCGAAGTGAACCGGTCACCACGATGGGTCTCGACCACCCAGTGAGACGCGGCCTCATCCCAGGTCAGGGCCGAAATCTCGGTATGGAAGAGGGCATTGTCATAGAGGCCATACTGGCGGCCAATCCTCTGGCACTGTTCCAGGATTTCCGGAGCGTGGGCATATTTCTCGGTCGGCATGTGCCCGGTCTCTTCGAGCAGGGGCATGTAGATCATCGACGCCGTATCGCACTGGGCACCAGGATAGCGGTTCCAGTACCAGGTGCCGCCAAAATCGCCGCCCTTCTCGACTATGCGCACATCCGTAATTCCGGCCTCGACCAGCCGGGCACCGGTTACCAGACCGGCAAAGCCGCCGCCGATGAAGGTAAAGGTCACATGGTCGGTCTTGGCGGCCCGCTCCACCCGGGGCGTATAGGGGTCTTCCAGATAGTGGGCCAGCTGGTCGGCAATCCGCAGATACTGTGCATTGCCATCGGCCCGCAGCCGCTTGTCCCGCTCGGCCAGATACTTTTCGCGAATGGCCACCTTGTCGATGGCAGGGCGTGGGGTAACGGTCGAACTGGACATGGCGGACGGCTCCTCAAGGCGCTTGGCAATTCCATCATGGCGGATAATCGCGAGAGGCACAGTCCAAAAATGCAGGCCTTCGCAGCAGGCCCGACGCAGCCCATAAGGAGGCCATGAACCCCTCCCACCTGGACGCCGCGCGAGACATTCTGCGCCGCACCTTCGGACATGCTGAATTCCGGGGCCGCCAGGGCGAGGTCATTGGCGAGATTCTGGCTGGCCGCTCGGCCCTGGCCGTCCTGCCCACCGGTGGCGGCAAGAGTGTCTGTTACCAGATCCCCGCCATGCTCCGGCCCGGCCTGGGCCTGGTGGTCTCTCCCCTGATTGTCCTCATGACCGACCAGGTGGCCGGTCTCCAGCAGGCCGGTGTCGCCGCCGCCCGGATCGATTCCACCGGCGAGGCCTGGGAGCGGACCCAGACCTGGGACCGGATCGAGGCGGGCCAGCTCGACCTCCTCTATCTGTCCCCGGAAGGCCTGATGTCGCCCGGCATGCTGGAGCGGCTGGCGCGGATCCCCCTGTCCATCATTGCCATCGACGAAGCCCACTGCGTCAGCCAGTGGGGCCATGACTTCCGCAAGGAATATCGCGCCCTGGGGCGGCTGGCAGACGTCTTCCCCGCCGTTCCGCGCCTGGCGGTCACGGCCACAGCCGATTCCCGCACCCGTGAGGACATTCGCAGCGAACTGCGGCTGGAAGGGGCGGCTGAATTCGTCGCCAGCTTTGCCCGGCCTGAACTCATCCTCTCTGCCGAACGCAAACAGGGCACGGGCCGCAAGCGCGTGGCCGACCTGGTCGCCAGCCGCCCGAACCGCTCGGGCGTCATCTATGCCGGCTCCCGGGACGGGGTCGAAACCCTGGCCCAGAGCCTGTCCGAAACCGGGGTTCCGGCCCTTGCCTATCACGCGGGCCTGGAAGCCTCCCTCCGCGCCCGGCGACTGGAGACCTTTCTCGAAGCCGACGCCGCCGTCATGGTGGCCACCATCGCCTTTGGCATGGGCGTGGACAAGCCGGACGTGCGCTATGTCATCCACGCCGATCCTCCGGCCTCGGTCGAAGCCTATTGGCAGGAAATCGGGCGCGCCGGGCGGGATGGCGAACCCGCCGAGGGCATCACCCTCTACAGCGCCGCCGACATGGCATGGGCCTTCCGCAGGCTGGACGGGCGCGAGGTAGAGGATCAGGTCAAGTCGGTCCAGGGCCGCAAGGTCCGCCAGCTCTATGCCATGCTGGACGGGACCGGCTGCCGGTCTGCGGCGGTCCGGCGGTATTTCGGTGAGGACGGGGTGGATCGCTGCGGCCAGTGCGATGCCTGCCTCGGCACCCTGACCACCGTCGATGCCACGGAAGCGGCCCGCAAGGCCCTGTCTGCCACCTATCGCCTCAATGGCCGGTTCGGACGCGGCCGCCTCGTCGACCACCTGCTGGGCAAGACCAAGGCGCCATCGAACTTCGAGGCGGGCCTGTCGACCTTCGGCATTGGCCAGGAGATCAGCGCAACCGGCTGGCGCAACCTGATCGACCAGCTGCTGTTTGACGGCCTCCTCAAGGAAGACCCCAATGAGGGCCGCCCCCTGATCGGTCTGGGGGACATCGACCCCGTGCGCGCCGTCCTGAAGGGGGAACAGACCGTCGCCCTGCGTCAGGCCCTGGACACCCCGGCCGACGAACCCGCCCGCTCAACCCGCGCCCGCAAGCGGCCGAAGGACGTCCAGGCCGACCTGTCGGGGACGGATCAACGGGTGTTTGACGCCCTGCGCGCCTGGCGGCGCGACGAGGCCCAGCGCCAGCACCTGCCGCCCTATGTCATATTTCACGACCGGACCCTGGTGGAGATCAGCCAGCTCCGGCCACGCGACCTGGACACCCTCGGCACCGTCGGCGGCGTGGGTGAGGGCAAGCTCAAGCGCTATGGCGAGGCCGTCCTCCAGGTCCTGAAGGCAGAGGCCTAGACGTCCACCTCGGCGTCCAGGGCATTTTCCTGGATGAATTCCCGGCGGGGCTCGACCAGATCGCCCATGAGCCGGGTGAACATGTCATCGGCATCGTCGGCATGGTTGACCTTGACCTGCAAGAGGGTGCGGGCATTGGCGTCCAGGGTGGTTTCCCACAATTGTTCCGGGTTCATCTCGCCCAGACCCTTATAGCGCTGGATGGACAGACCCCGGCGTCCGGCATCCATGACGGCTCCGACCAGGTCGATCGGGCCGCGCACCGTTGTCGTCCGGTCCCGCCGGGTAAAGGTCGCCGGGGCCGAGAAGGTTCCCGCCAGGGCAAGGGCCCTTTCCGACAGTCGCCGGGCATCGGCGGCATTCAGCAGAAGCTCGTCCAGCACAACCCGCTCGGACACGCCGCGCTTGATGCGGGTAAAGACAAAGCCGCCCCCGGCCGCCGGTTCGCCGGACCAGGCCCCGTCGCCCTCCTCGGCATAGAGGTCCAGTCGGGCGGCTGCGGCCGCCACATCCCCGCCCTCGGTCAGCAAGCCCGCCAAGGCCGCCTGTTCCACGGCAAAGGCCGGAGCCCGGGCCGACAGGCGTTCGATATTGGCCTTGGCCCCCCGGGCGGTCTGCACCAGGGCCAGAAGGTCCTGGCCGGTCAGGCGCTCGCCCGACGCCAGGTCGAGACTGGCCCCGTCCACGCCCTCATCGGTCAGATAGGTCTCCATCTCCATGTCGTCCTTCAGATAGCGCGAGGACTTGCCCTTGGTCGCCTTATAGAGCGGCGGCTGGGCGATATAGAGATAGCCCTGTTCAATCACCTGGGGCATCTGGCGGTAGAAGAAGGTCAGCAACAGGGTCCGGATATGGGCCCCGTCGACATCGGCGTCCGTCATGATGACGATCTTGTGGTAGCGGATCTTGTTGATGTCGAAATCATCGCGCCCAATGCCCGCGCCCAGGGCCGTGATCAGGGTGCCGATCTGGTCGGAGCTGATCATCCGGTCGAACCGGGCCCGCTCAACATTCAAGATCTTGCCGCGCAGGGGCAGGACCGCCTGATTTTCCCGGTGCCGCGCCTGTTTGGCAGAGCCACCGGCGGAGTCGCCCTCCACCAGGAAGAGTTCGGACTTGGCCGGGTCCTTTTCCTGACAGTCGGCCAGCTTGCCGGGCAGGGAGGAGATATCCAGGGCGGACTTGCGCCGTGTCAGTTCGCGGGCCTTGCGCGCCGCCTCCCGCGCAGAGGCCGCCTCGGCGATCTTTTGCACAATCATCCGGGCTTCGACCGGGTGTTCCTCGAACCAGGCCCCCAGGCCTTCGCCCACCAGGCCCTCAACCGCAGGCCGCACCTCGGAGGAGACCAGCTTGTCCTTGGTCTGGGACGAGAACTTCGGGTCCGGCACCTTGACCGAAAGCACACAGGTCAGGCCCTCGCGGGCATCCTCACCCGACAGGGACACCTTTTCGCGCTTGGTGGCCCCGGAGCTCTCGGCATAGCCGCCAATGATCCGGGTCAGGGCCGAGCGGAAGGCCGCCAGGTGGGTGCCGCCATCCCTTTGCGGAATGTTGTTGGTGAAGCACAGGACGTTCTCGTGATAGCCGTCATTCCACCAGAGCGAGAGGTCGACCTCGACATTTTCCCGCCGCCCGCGAATGACAATCGGGGCCTTGAGCAGGGGCGTCTTGGCCTTGTCCAGGTGCCGGACGAAGGCTTCAATCCCGCCGTCATAATGCATGACCTCGACAAAGGGCTCGGCCTCGCGATGGTCCTTGAGCCAGATGGTCACGCCGGAATTCAGGAAGGCCAGCTCGCGCAGCCTGTGCTCAAGCGTGCGGCGGTCAAATTCGATGAAGGCAAAGGTTTCCGTCGACGGCAGGAAGGTCACCTCGGTGCCGGACAGGAATTCCCCGTTCTCCCGCAAGGGCGCATCCCCGGTCACCACCAGGGGCGAGACCGCGTCCCCGCGCCGGAAGCTCATTTCATAGGCCTTGCCGCCGCGATAGATCTTCAGCTTCAGCCAGTCGGACAGGGCATTGACCACCGAAACGCCGACGCCATGCAGGCCGCCGGAGACCTTGTAGGAATTCTGGTCGAACTTTCCCCCGGCGTGCAGCTGGGTCATGATGACCTCCGCCGCCGAAACGCCCTCACCCTCGTGAATGTCGGTGGGAATCCCCCGGCCATCGTCGGTGACCGTGCAGGACCCGTCGGCATTGAGGATCACCTCAACCCGCGTCGCCCAACCGGCCAGGGTCTCGTCAATGGCATTGTCCACCACCTCATAGACCATGTGATGCAGGCCCGAGCCGTCATCCGTATCGCCGATATACATGCCGGGCCGCTTGCGTACCGCATCCAGGCCCTTCAGGACCTTGATGGATTCAGCGCCATATTCGGCCTGCCCGGGGTTTTCGCCTGCGGTTTCGGGTCCGTTTTCGGAAGCGTTCGGTTCGTCGGTCATTCGGTATCCAGACTGAGGAGGCCCGCGCGATCCACATGGACGCCCTGGGCCCGGCCTTTCAAATCTTCGAAGAGGAGCTCATCCGTCCCGGTCAGGAAGGCCTGGAGTTTGAGCGCCTCAATTTCTTCATACAGGGCTGCCCGTCTGGAACGGTCGAGATGGGCAGAGACTTCATCCAGGAGCAATATAGGGTTCGGCGCTGATTCTGCACGCGAAAGACGCGCCGCCTGGGCCAGGATCAGGTTCAGGATAAGCGCTTTTTGCTCCCCCGTCGAACATTCCCCGGCCGGGCGGTCCTTTTCGACGTGATGAACCGCCAGATCGCCACGATGTGGACCCACCAGACTGCGGCCCGCCCCCCCATCCCGGTCCCGGCCAGAGGCCAGTGCCCGGGCCAGGCGCGCCGCGATCTCCGCAGGCTCAATCCCCGCCAGGGCCAGACCCTCCCAGTCCCCGGTCAGGGTCAGTCGCGCCTGGGGAAAGGGCCGGTCGCCCCGGCTGTCGATCTCGTCCTGCAAGGCCACAAGCGTCCGCGCCCGGGCCAGGGCCAGCTGGGTCCCCGCCTCCGCCAGCCTGGCCTCAAGGGCCGTCAGCCAGGCGGGGTCTGCTGGACCATCCGTCAGCAAGCGCAGGCGTTCGCGCAGGGACTTTTCATAGGCCTGGGCATGGGCGGCATGGCCGGGCTCGGCGGCAAAGACCAGACGATCGAAAAACCGCCGCCGGTCACTGGCCCCTTCGAGGAACAGCCGGTCCTGGGCCGGTGTCAGCCAGACCTGGCGGGTCAGGTCGGCGAGGCGTCCGGGGGGAACGGCCTCCCCCTCCAGCCGCACAGTGCGCCGGGCCGCCCCGGCCTGATCGAGGCCCGTGCCAATTCGGGTCGTGTCCCCGTCGCTGGACACCGTTGCGGCCACCGCCCAGGCCAGGCCTTGAACCTCTCCCGGTCCGCGTCGGCCCATCTCGGACAAACTGGCATTTCTGAGGCCGCGCCCGGGGGACAGGAGGGAGATGGCCTCCAGCAAATTCGTCTTTCCCGCGCCATTCGGGCCAACCAGAAAGACCGGTCGCCCGTCCAGGGCCAGCTCCGCCCGGACATAGGCGCGGAAATCCGTGAGGATCAGATGGGTCAGGACCGTTGTCACCGCCCCACACTAGAGAGGTTTGACTCCAGACGGAACCGGCTTGCGGGCGCGGAGCCTAGACCCTCAGGGGCATGAGCACATAGCGCACGTCCGGATCGGTCGGATCGAGCACCAGGGCCGGATCATTCGGCCCGCCAAAGCGGAATTCCGCCTGTTCGGCAGTGATCTGGTCGGTCACATCCAGCAGATAGCGGGCATTGAAGGACAGCTCGAAGCTGTCCCCCGCATAATCCACCTCGATCTCCTCGACCGCTTGTCCCGCCTCCATATTGCGGACGGTCAGAATCACCCGGCCAGGCTCGATGGCCATGCGCACAGAGCGGCTCTTCTCTGCCGAAATCGTCGCCACACGGTCAACGGCGCGGGCAAACAGCTTGTTATCCACCATCATGACCCGGGTATTGTCCCGGGGAATGACCCGCATATAGTCCGGGAAGCTGCCATCAATGACCTTGGAGGTCAGGGCCGCCCCGCCAAATTCAAAGCGCACCTTCTGGGCGCTCAGGGCCAGGTCGACGGTCTCACCGGCATCATCCAGCAATCGGCGGGCTTCATTAATGGTCTTGCGCGGCACGATCACGCCGGGAGTGCCAGCCGAGCCCTCCGGGGCCGTCATTTCCGCCAGGGCCAGACGGTGGCCGTCCGTGGCCACGGCGCGCAACTTGGCCACACCGCTTTCCATCACCGTGTGCAGGTAGAGGCCGTTCAGATAATAGCGGGTTTCTTCCGTGGAGATGGCAAACCGGGTCTTGTCGATCAGCCGGATCAGGTCGGAAACATCCACGCCAATCCTTGCCGACAGACCGTCGGCGGACATGACCGGAAAGTCCCCGGCCGGAAGCACGGGCAGGTTGAAGCGCGAACGCCCCGCCGCGACGATCAGGCGCGGATCATCGCCGGAAAACGACAGGGAAACATCCGCCCCCTCGGGCAGCTTGCGCACGATTTCGTAAAGCGTGTGGGCCGGGGCCGTGATCTGTCCGGGCTGGTCGACCTGGGCATCGGCCTCGTCGATGATCTCCAGGTCCAGGTCCGTGGCCGAAAAGCTCAGACGATTACGGTCCGCCGACAAGAGCACATTCGACAGAATCGGAATGGTATTGCGGCGCTCAACGGCGCTTTGCACATGTCCGAGCGCCTTGAGAAGCGCGGCCCGTTCAATTGTCAGCTTCATGGTCTGGTCCGAATTTGCTGCCCGCCGGTGGGCGGGACACCCCTGTCCCCGATCACTCGGGGGATTCGGACTTTAATCATTTGTGCGCCAGACGAAAGGGGGTCAGGCGCGGGTATCCACCGTTCCGCCCGAACCGGCCTCGCTTGCGCCCGGATAAGTTGCACCGCCTGCCTTGTCTTCAGGCCCGGTCGAGCCCTTGGCCGCCACCACAACCATGGCCGGACGCACCAGTCGGCCCAGCAGTTCATAGCCCGGCTGCAGGGTCTGGATAATGCCGCCGGCCGAGACCTCGGTGGTGGGCTGTTCCATCATGGCCTGATGCTTGTGCGGATCGAACTTCTCGCCCTTGCCCGGCAGGACCTGCTTCAACCCGTTGGTTTCAAAGGCATTCAACAGGGCCTTCTCGGTCATCTCCACCCCGACCAGAAAATTCTTCATGGCACTGTCAGCGGTCTCGGGCGGAGCCGCCAGGGCGCGACCCAGGGTATCGGCCACTGTCAAAAGGTCCCGGGCAAATTTCTGAATGGCAAAGGCGCGGGCATCATTGGCCTCGCGCTCGGCCCGGCGCTTGGTGTTTTCCGCATCCGCCGCAAAGCGCAGGACCTGTTCCTTCAGGACTGCATTTTCGGCGGCCAGGGCCTCCATATGGTCAATCGCCGCGTCAGCAACGGCATTGATCTCTTCATCGGGCCTTTGGTCGTCTGACATTCGGTCGTCCTTCTTATCCGTTCGCCATCTGGCTCAGCACGCGGGCGGTATAGTCCACCAGCGGGATCACCCGGGCATAATTCAGGCGCGCAGGTCCGATCACGCCGATCGCCCCCAGCACCTTCTGTTGGCCCGTCATATAGGGTGCGGCTATGACAGCGGAACCCGAAAGCGAAAAAAGTCGGGTTTCAGCCCCGATAAAAATGCTCACCCCCTGGGCCTCGCGCACGTCATCCAGCAGGCCGATGAGCTGTTCCTTCTGTTCCAGGTCGTCAAACAGGCGGCGCACCCGCTCAAGATCTTCGGCGGTTTCCCGGTCGCCCAGCAGGTTGGCCCGGCCCCGGACAATCAGGGCCCGGTCGGCCCCTTCGCCCCCGCCCCAGGCGGCCAGGCCATCCTCGACCAGCCGGGCTGCCGTCTCATTCAGCTCCCGCCGCGCTAGAACCAGCTCCGAGCGAATATCCGCCCCGGTTTCGGCCAGGGTCTTGCCCCGCAGGCGGGTATTCAGAAAATTCGAGGCCTCTTGCAGGGCGCTCGGCGTCACCCCCGCCGCCAGCTTCATCAGCCGGTTTTCCACCGTGCCATCGTCAAACACCATGACCGCCAGGGCCTGATCGCCACCCAGGGCGACAAATTCCACATGTTTGACCCCGGAATCCCGCACCGGCGTCACCACAATCCCGGCCCCCCCGGCCAGACCGGACAGGACGGCCGACGCGGCATTCAGCGCCTCCTCAAAGGATTTGCCATTCCCCGCCAGGCGCGCCTCAATGGCCCGGCGGTCGGCCTCGCCCACATCCCCCACCTCCATCAGGCCGTCGACAAACAGCCGAAGCCCCGCATGGGTCGGCAGTCGGCCTGCGCTGATATGGGGCGCGCCCAGCAGACCCAGCTCGGTCAGGTCCTGCAAGGTATTGCGGATCGAGGCGGGGGAAAGCTGCACCCCGCCCCGGGACAGGGTTCGCGATCCGACGGGCTCACCGGTCGCCAGATAGCTTTCCACCACGCGCCGAAAAATCTCCCGGGCGCGGGCATCCATGTCGGCCAGGGGCGATGAGCCAAAGATGAGCGGATTGATCACGTGTTTGCCACTGATGGTTTGAGACCCATGGACGGGACCTCTCCTATCTAGGATAAGCCGCCTCACACCGGGCGCAAGGCGCCGTGCTTAAAGATGAGGTCCCCATGCGTCCGTCTGACCGTACCCCCGACCAGCTACGCGCCGTCACCCTGGAAACCGGCGTCAACCGCTATGCCGAGGGCTCCTGCCTGGTCAGTTTCGGTCATACCCGGGTTCTGATCACCGCCAGTGTCGAAGACCGGGTCCCGCCCTTCATGCGCGGTCGGGGTCTGGGCTGGGTGACGGCGGAATACGGCATGCTGCCCCGCGCCACCCACACCCGGGGCCGCCGGGAGGCCTCAGAGGGCAAGCAATCGGGCCGCACCCAGGAAATCCAGCGCCTCATTGGCCGCTCCCTGCGCGCCGTCATCGACCCGGCCGCCCTGGGCGAACGCCAGATCTCCTTCGACTGCGACGTCATCCAGGCCGACGGCGGCACCCGCACCGCCGCCATTACCGGGGCCTGGGTCGCCCTGCGCCAGGCTGTTGACCACCTGATGGCGGAAGGCGTGCTCAAGACCGACCCCATTCTTGACCAGGTCGCCGCCATCTCCTGCGGCGTCTACAAGGGCGTTCCAGTCCTCGACCTGGAATACGAGGAAGACTCCAACGCCGAAGCCGACGCCAACTTCGTCCTCACCGGGGCGGGCGACATTGTCGAAATCCAGGCCACCGGCGAAAAGCGCGGCTTCACCCGCGACGAATTCGAAGCCCTCTTCAGCCTCGCCCGCCAGGGCATTGCCGACCTCTGCGTCATGCAGCGCGAGGCCGCAAAGGCGAAGGGCTAGATCGCAGAGACTGGCGCAACCCGAGTCTGCAGACACGAAAAAGGCGGCTGAGGGATCAGCCGCCTTTCTCAAATCCAGTCGCCGCCCCGAATGAGGGGCTGCTGCTTAACCCTAGAAGCGGTTCAGCAGATTGCGGAAGGCCGCAGGCGGCAAACGACCGATTTCAGCCGCGTAGGGGGCCATGAGTCGGACGAACAGGTTTTCAATAGCGCGAGCCATGAGACAATCCTTTTCTGCAACGCAACAAATGTTGCAGTGCACATAGGGCGGGCGGCGCGAGTGTGCAAGCGAAGCGGGCGGGAAATTGTCGGTGGCTCAAGCCTAAAGGGCGGAAACTGTTGCGGCGCGGCAAAAAAGTGACAGTGGCGCACCCTCCAAATATTCGATGAGCCTGGCACCCCCCTCACTCCCCCCGATAAACCAGCAAATCCTCCGGCTGACAGTCCAGTTCGCGGCAGAGGGCGGCCAGGGTTGAGAAGCGGATGGCGCGGGCCTGGCCGGTCTTGAGGATCAGGAGGTTGCTGGCGGAGATTCCCACCCGGTCGGAGAGTTCGGTCAGGGACATGCGCCGGTCCAGCAGGAGCTGGTCGAGGCGGATTTCAATGCGCATCAGATGGTCAGCTCCGCCTCGCGTCTAAGCCGGGAGCCCTCGCGGAACACCTCGGCCAGGACGAACACCACCAGCACGGAAAACCAGGCCGTCAGCGACAGGCCCGGTTGCAGGCCGTGGCCGCCGGGCCGCAGCACGGCGCGGGCAACAAAGACCGCATAGCGTCCGATCTCGATCCCGGCCAGGGCCAGGGCGATGATCCGCAAATGGGTCACATTCACCGGATCAAACGGGTCCTTGGCCATGAGGGTGGCGAATATGCCCTGCCACTGGCGCACAATGACCAATATGCCAAACAGGTAGATGGAAAAGGCCGTCAGACGCCCCACCACCAGGGGCCACCTTTCCGGGGCTTCCAGTCCGGGCAGGTTGACGTGCAGCTCGCCCAGAAGCGCCGGGTTGAAGCCCACCACCACGGCAATGAAGATCAGCAATATGGCCGCCACCAGGCCAAACCACAGGGCGATATGCACCACATCCAGCACGGTCTTCAGGAAGCTGGACACCGATCCCGGTCCCAGGGCGCGCATTTGAGGCATGGTCTGGCCTTTCGGTTTCTGCACAACTCAATAGGATCACACCCGGTTGAGGCCAGATATTTCTCCGGTCGTCCGCGTCTTTTTTTCAGGAAAGCCCGTCATGGCCCTAAAGCTTGATCCCGGAACCCGGCTGGTGGTGGCGACCCACAATCCCGGCAAGGCGCGGGAGTTGGCGGAAATTCTGGAAGGCCGGTTCGAGCTGGTCACCGCAGGCGAGCTGGGTCTGGACGAGCCGGAGGAGACCGAGGCCAGCTTTACCGGCAATGCCCTCTTGAAGGCCCGGGCCGCCGCCCAGGCCAGCGGTCTGGTGGCCCTGGCGGATGATTCCGGCCTGTCGGTGACCGCCCTGGGGGGCGCGCCTGGAATCTATTCCGCCCGCTGGGCCGGGCCGGGCAAGGACTTCTATGTCGCCATGGACCGGGTCCGGACCGAGCTCAAGGCCCTGGGGACCGCCGACAATTCCGCCTGGTTTACCTGTGCCCTGGCCGTGGCCTGGCCCGACGGGCCGGCGGTGGTGGTGGAGGGCCGGATCGACGGCACCTTGTCCTTCCCGCCCCGGGGTGACCGCGGGTTTGGCTATGATCCCGTCTTCACCCCCCTGGGGGGCGACCAGACCTTCGGGGAAATGGAGCCGGCCATCAAGGACGCCATGAGCCACCGGGCCCGGGCCTTTGCCCAGTTAAAGGACGCCCTGCTTTGACCCCGCCCGCCCCGCCTCTGGGGGTCTATATCCACTGGCCCTACTGCGCCAAGATCTGCCCCTATTGTGACTTCAATGTTTGGAGGGCCCGGGGGCGGGAGGCCGAACAGCCCCGGTTGAAGGCCGCCATACTGGCCGACCTTGCCCGTCAGGCGGAACGGACCGGACCGCGCCGACTGGTCTCGATCTTCTTTGGCGGCGGCACCCCCTCCCTCATGGACCCGGACTGGGCGGGCGAGATCATTGCCGCCTGCAAGCGGCTTTGGACGCCGGAGCCGGATCTGGAGATCAGCCTGGAGGCCAATCCCACCGATGCCGAGGCTGACCGGTTTGCGGGCTTTGCCGCTGCCGGGATTGACCGCCTCTCCCTGGGGCTCCAGGCCCTGGATGACGAGGCCCTTCGCCTGCTGGGCCGCAACCATAATGCCGACGAGGCCCGGCGCGCCGCCCGGCTGGCTGGCCGGATCTTTCCCCGGCTCTCGCTCGACCTGATCTATGCCCGGCCTGGCCAGACCGTCCCGGACTGGACCGCCGAACTGGGCGAGGCCATCGACCTGGGGGCCGAGCACATCTCCCCCTACCAGTTGACCATCGAGGCCGGGACCGCCTTTGATCGCGCCGTCCGCCGGGGCCAGCTCTTGCCCCCGCCCGAAGACCTGGCCGCCGATCTCTACGACACCACCCAGTCCGTCCTGGAGGCGGCGGGCTTCGAGGCCTATGAGGTCTCCAACCACGCCCGGGGCCGCAGGGCCCGCTCGCGGCACAATCTGGTCTACTGGCAGGGGGCCGACTATGTCGGGGTGGGGCCAGGGGCCCATGGTCGCCTCACCCTCGACGGACAGAGACACGCCACCTTCACCCTCAGTCGCCCCCAGGTCTACATCACCCAGGTGGAAGGCTCCGGTCAGGGACTGGAGGCGGATGAAATCCTGTCCCCCGAGGCCGTCGCCCAGGAAAGACTCCTCGCCGGGTTGAGACTTCTCGAAGGTCTGGCCTGGGGGGACGTAACCGCCCTGGGCCTGTCTCCGGACCACCCTGTTGTCCACGCATTGATCATGCAAAACATGCTGGTTTCCGACCCAAAACGCCTGCGTTCCACGGCCATGGGAAGGCTGATTTTGGACGAAATTACACGAAAACTGGCCCTGGTCTGACTTGTCCTTGCCAAAGCCGCGCAAAGCGGTGAAGCCTGAAATCCATGTCCCGACACCCTGCTCCGCCCCCCCTGTCAGACGCGCCCCTGGCCCCCGGCCTCTATCTGGTCGCCACGCCCATCGGCAATTTGCGTGACATTACACTGCGCGCCCTGGACGTCCTGTCGGCTGCGGACATGGTCCTGGCAGAGGACACGCGGGTGACGGCCAAGCTATTGAATGCTTACGCTTTATCTAAAAAGCTTGAACGCTATGACGAACACTCGGCGGATCGCGCCGGGCCAAAGGCGCTCAAGATTCTGGCCGAAGGGGGCACGGTGGCCCTGGTCTCCGACGCCGGAACGCCGCTGATTTCCGACCCGGGCTATCGCCTGGGCAAGGAGGCCATTGCCCAGGGTTCTGCGGTCTATCCCATTCCCGGAGCCTCCGCCCTGCTGGCCGCCCTGTCCGTCGCCGGCCTGCCCACCGACCGCTTCCTCTTTGCCGGGTTCCCGCCCCCGAAGAGCGCGGCCAGGCGGACATTTTTCGATGATTTATCAAGGGTTCGCGCGACTCTGGTCTTCTTCGAAGGTGGCAGCCGCGTCGCCGCCAGCCTCGCCGACATGGCCGCAAGCTTCGGCCCCCGGGACGCCGCCGTGGCCCGGGAACTGACAAAGCTCTACGAAACCGTCATCCGGGCCCCCCTCGATCAACTCGCAGCAAATCCGGCCCTGGATCATCCAAAGGGCGAAATCGTCATCCTGGTCGCCCCCGCCGAGGAGGTTGCGGCGACGGCCGCTGATGTCGATCAGGCCCTGATGGACGCACTCCAGCGCCTGCGCCCGGCCGAGGCTGCCGCCGAGGTGTCCAAGGCCCTGGGCCTGCCCCGCCGGGACCTCTACAACCGGGTCATGGCCCTGAGGGGCAAGTCTGAATGAGCCAGGTCCGTCGCGACCGGGGGGACCGGGCGCGCCGGTCCGGCCGCCAGGCAGAAGTCTGGGCCGCCCTGTGGCTGATGGCAAAAGGCTATCGAATTCTGGGGTTTAGACTGAGGACGCCCCAGGCCGAGATCGACCTCCTGGCCACCCGGTCCGGCGCACTGGTGGTCGTCGAGGTCAAGCGGCGCCAGGACCTCAATACCGCCCTGGAAGCCGTCAGTCCCGACCAGCGCGAGCGCCTCCGCCGGGCGGGGGCAAGCCTGGCCCAGGGCCGACCGGCCTTCAGAAACGCCACGGTGCGACTCGATCTCGTGGCCCTCGCCCCCGGTCGCCTGCCTCGCCATTGTGTCGATGCCTGGCAAGGCGGGTAGACTATCCGCAGGTTCAGGAAGATGGTTTAAGGCCCGGTCGAGAGGAAGCTGCCCATGTCGCTCAAGGTTGCCATCCAGATGGATCCGCTGGAAAACATCTCCATCCAGGGGGACACCAGTTTTGCCATGATGCTCGCGGCCCAGGCCCGGGGGCATTCGCTATTTGTCTACACCCCCGACCGTCTGTCCCTGGAAGAGGGCCGCGTCACCGCCCGGGGGCGCTATGTCAGCGTTCAGGACATTCAGGGCGATCACGCCCGGTTCGAGGCCTGGACCACCGTAGACCTGTCTGAAATGGATGTGGTTCTGCTGCGCCAAGACCCGCCCTTCGACATGGCCTACATCACATCAACGCATTTCCTGGACGCCATTCATCCGGCCACCCTGGTCGTCAACAATCCGACCGAGGTGCGCAATGCCCCGGAAAAACTGTTTGTCACAACCTTTCCGGGGGTGCAGCCCCCGACCCTGATCACCTCTGACCTGGAAGCCATTTATGCCTTTCGGGCCAAGCATGGGGATATTGTCCTGAAGCCCCTGAACGGGGCGGGCGGATCGGGGGTGGCGCGCTTGCTGGCCGATGATCCCAATCTGGATGCCATGATGGACCTCCACCGCGCCATTGGGCGTGAGCCGGTGATTGCCCAGAAGTTCATTCCGGCGGTCTCAAAGGGCGACAAGCGGATTCTTCTGGTCGATGGCGAGCCCGTCGGGGCCATTAATCGCGTGCCAAGTGCGGGTCAGATCCGGTCGAACCTGGCCGTCGGTGGCCGGGCCGAGGCGGTTGAGCTCAGCGCCCGCGACCGCGAGCTTTGCGGCATTATTGGCCCCGAGCTGAAGCGTCGCGGCCTCATGTTTGTCGGGATTGATGTCATCGGTGACTTTCTGACCGAGATCAATGTCACCTCCCCCACCGGGGCCCGGGCCCTGCAAAGGTTTACCGGCATTGATGCGACCCAGATCATGTGGGACCGGATCGAGGCCCTGCGCGCCGGACATTAGGCCGGAACAGAATGTTCTATTTTTGTTCTTGATTTGCACTAATGTTCATGCTGGATATTCCCGGGAATAACGGGGGACAGCCGCATGGCCGCACGCGTCGTAACCGTAGCGTTTCAGGGTGTTGAAGCCAGACCAGTCGATGTTGAGGTTCAACTCACCGGCGGCGAACAGAAGTTCATGCTGGTCGGGCTGGGCGACAAGGCCGTTGCCGAGAGCCGGGAGCGCGTAAGGGCGGCCTTTGCTGGCCTGGGACTGGCCATGCCCGGGCGACGGATCATCTGCAATCTGGCCCCGGCTGACCTTCCCAAGGAAGGCAGCCATTATGACCTGCCGATAGCCCTGGCCGTCATGGCGGCCATGGGCGTCATACCGCCAGACGCCCTGTCAGGCTGGGCGGCCATGGGGGAATTGTCCCTGGATGGCCGGATCGTCGCGGCTGCCGGGGCCCTGCCCGCCGCCGTGGCTGCAGGCAGTCTGGGGCTGGGCCTCATCTGCCCCCAGGCCAGCGGGGCCGAGGCCGCCTGGGCCGGAGAGACCCCGATCCTTGCGCCCGCCTCGCTGATCTCCCTGGTCAATCATTTCCGGGGCACCCAGATCCTGTCAGCTCCCGACCCCGGCCAGATTCTGGAGGGCGGACCGGTGCCGGACCTGCGCGACGTCAAGGGCCAGGAAAGCGCCAAGCGTGCCCTGGAAATCGCCGCAGCCGGGGGCCACAATCTCCTGTTCATAGGTCCGCCCGGGTCCGGGAAGTCCATGATGGCGGCGCGCCTGCCGGGCCTGCTTCCGCCACTTTCTCCGGCTGAGCTTCTGGAAACCTCCATGGTGCATTCCGTGGCGGGCCTGATTGCGCGTGGCGAACTGACCCGGGCCAGACCCTTCAGAACGCCGCATCACTCCGCGACCATGGCGGCCCTGACCGGCGGCGGCGTCCGGATCAAGCCCGGGGAAGTCTCCCTGGCGCACAACGGGGTCCTGTTTCTGGATGAACTGCCGGAATTTTCCGCCCAGGCCCTGGATTCCCTGCGCCAGCCCCTGGAAACCGGCGAGGTTACCGTCGCCCGGGCCAATGCCCACATCCGCTATCCGGCCCGGTTTCAGCTGATCGCTGCCGAAAATCCCTGCAAATGCGGGCATGGCGGGGTGGGCCGGGGGGCTTGTGGCCGCGCGCCCCGGTGTCAGATCGATTATCAGGCCAAGGTGTCTGGCCCCTTCATGGATCGCATGGATCTGCAGATCGACGTGCCCGCCGTCAGCGCGGCCGACCTCAGCCTTCCGCCCCCCACCGAAGGGACGGCCGAAGCCGCCGGGCGGGTCAGTGCAGCCCGCGCCCTCCAGGCCGAACGGGCCCGCGCCTCGGGTCGGGAGGGGGCCAGCCCCCTTAATGCCCGCGCCGACGGGGAATGGCTGGAAACCATTGCCGATCCAGAACCCGCGGCCCGTGCCCTCATGGCCCGGGCGGCAGAGGCCGGAGCGCTGACGGCCCGGGGATGGACCCGAATTCTCAGACTGGCGCGAACCATTGCCGACCTGGACGGCGCAGGTCCCGTCGGGCGATTGCACGTCGCAGAGGCCCTGGCCTACCGGCGGGTTGGGCTCAGGGCTGAGGGCTAGGACAGGGCGAAGGCCGGGTTGGAGAGGGCGGCCCAAACCCGGGGAAATATACCCGCTCGCTTGCCTTCCCTTCCCGAGACGGGCCGTGTAGCAACCAGATCACGCCCCCCGAAAAGTGCCCTGACATGAACGCCCTGCCCATCGATCTCGGCCGTTACCTGACCTTCATGGGGGTCATGGGAGTCATGGCCATTGCCCCCGGTCCAGCCAATGTCTTTTCCCTGGCGATCGGCGCGCAGAGGGGCCGCCGGGCCGCAATCCTGGCCATGCTCGGCATGAACTCTGCGACCCTGGTCTGGTTTGCTCTGGCGGGACTGGGGCTGGGAGCCCTGGTTCTGGCCTTCCCCCTGGTGTTCAAATGGGTGGCCTATGCGGGTGCGGCCTATGTCGCCTGGCTGGGCGTTACGGCCATTCGGGGGGCGTTTCAGGCCCATGGCAAGATTCACCCCGGCACAGTCAAGATCGGGGCCTCAGCCTTTCGGGCCGGGTTTGCCGTGCAGATTTCAAATCCCAAGGTGGTCTTGTTCTTTACCGCAGTCCTTCCGCCGTTTCTGGACCCGCATCGCCCCCTGCCTGCCCAGCTGGTCAATTACGCCGCAGCCACCCTGCTCTTTGACGGCCTCGCCATGACAAGCTACGGCCTGGGCGGAGCCGCCCTTGCCCGGCGGCTGGAGGACCCTGGCTTTCGCCGGATTTTCCAGATCGGGGTGGGCTTGCTGCTCCTGACAGCCGCCGCCCTGATGGCGTTTCGGGAGTAAGGCCCCCAGCAAAAGCAGGGGCCTGTTTCGATCTGATAAGCCGGGCCCTGTTATCGGAACAGGCTCTAGACGTCATGCCCGGAGCACCTCAATCTGACGGTAAAGCCCGTTTCCCTGGGCTGAGATGAGGCCCTGAATGTCCCAGCCCGACGATACCCCTCCGCCCCAGGCGGCCAAGCCTCGTCCAAGGGCGCAACAGGTCCTGACCGCGATCCGGCGCCCCAAGGTGGCCGTCATGCTGGCCCTGGGATTTTCATCCGGCCTGCCCTTCCTTCTGACCGGCAATACCCTTGGCTATTGGCTGAGGGATGAGGGCACCTCGCTAAAGGCCATTGGATTTCTGTCCTGGGTCGGGCTGGCCTATTCCCTGAAGCTCCTCTGGGCACCGATGATGGACCGGCTGGATGCCCCCATATTGGGCCGCTGGCTTGGACGCCGTCGGGGCTGGATGGTCCTGGCGCAAGTCCTGGTCGGCCTGGGCCTTCTCGGCATGGCCGCCATTGGACCCGGAGCAGGACTGACGCCCATTGGAATATTTGCGGTCATTGTGGCCTTCGCCTCGGCCAGCCAGGATGTGGTGGTGGACGCCTGGCGCATTGAGGCTGCTGCGACCAGCGAGGAGCTTGGCCTGCTGTCTTCGGCCTATCAGCTAGGCTACCGCGCCGCCCTCCTGGTCACAGATGCCCTGATCCTGGCCGTAGCGGCCCGGCTGGGATGGTCCCTGTCCTATGGCATGGCCGCAGCCTGCATGGCCGTTGGACTTCTGGCGACCCTTAAGGCCCAGGAACCCCTGCGCATGACAGACACGCGAGCGGAGGGCGCGCCCCTCTGGACCCCGCGTGGGTTTTTCGATGCGGTGGTCGGCCCCTTTATCGACTTTTTCCGGACCCATCGGGAGCTCGGCGTTTTGATGCTGGCGGCCGTCGCCCTCTACCGGATTCCAGACTTTGTCATGGGGCCCATGGCCAACCCCTTTTACCACGACCTCGGTATTACCAAGGATATGGTGGCCGCCGTCCGGGGCTCGGTCGGGCTGATCGCCGCCCTGGCGGGTATTACCGTCGGCGGGATCAGCGCGGTTCGGCTGGGATTTTTTCCGACCCTGATCATCGGGGCCATACTCCAGCCCCTTGCCGTAGCCTCCTTCGCCCTGCTGAGCCTGCCGGGGGTCCATCCCGGCTTGTTCGGGGCGATCATGGCCGCGGATAATTTCGCCATGAGTTATGCCGGCGTGGCTCTGGTGGCCTACATGTCCAGCCTGACCGGGCTTGGCTATACGGCCACGCAATACGCCCTTCTGTCCTCCACCTACGCCTTGCTCGGCAAGTTCCTGAAGGGGTTCTCAGGGGCGGTGGTGGAAAGCCTTACCCTATCCCACGGGCTGATGGGGGCCTATGGCCTGTTCTTTGTCGGCGCAGGCCTGATTGGTGCCCCGGCCCTGGTCATGTTTCTGATCCTGGCCAGGGCCCACGCCCGACTGGAGGCCAGGTCTGCCTAGGGCCTGTTCCGATAGGCGGGAACCGGTTATCGGCTCGAAACAGGCTCTAAAGCGCTTGAACTAGACCTCACCCTTGGCGCGCAAAATGCTTTGGCGAATGATGTCGCCGGTTTCCTCCGGGTCCGCCCAACGAACGATTTCCACGGACTTGCCCTTTTCCAGGTCTTTGTAGTGCTGGAAGAAGTGGGCGATTTGTTCGGTCAGGATGACGGGAAGGGCACGCCAGCTTTCCACGCCCGTATAGAAGGGGTGCAGCTGATCCACGGGAACCGCCAGAACCTTTTCGTCGTCCCCCGCCTCATCCACCATGATCAGGCAGCCAATGGGCCGGCACCGAATAATGGCCCCGGGGACCACAGGGGTCGGGCCGACGACGAGGATATCGAGCGGATCTCCATCGCCGGAGAGGGTGTGGGGGATAAACCCGTAATTCCCCGGATAATACATGGCGGTGTGCAGGAACCGGTCGACAAAGATCGCGCCGCTTTCCTTGTCCAGCTCATACTTTACAGGCTCCCCGCCCTGGGGGATTTCAATCAGGGCATTGACGTCATAGGGCGGATTGAAACCGACTGAAATCTTGTTGATGTCCATGGGGATCCGCTCTCTTGCCGTAACGTCACCCTGTTGTTCAGGGCCAGGTGCCTATGGACCAAACCGGGCCTCGGGGGAAGGGGGCTGACAAGCGCCTGACGATGGTCTATAGACGGTGCAACATCGTCCGTAGCGCTGGATTGCGCTTACGAGCGGCGGGCTTCGGCCCAGCCGCTTTTTTGTTGGCCGGAGGTTCGGCAAGTAGAATGCGCGGCAAGACTGCCGAAGACCTGAAGCTCCTGGAGCTGCTCGACCCTGTCGCCGAGGTGACAGGCTACGAGATTGTGCGTCTGCGGCTGATGGGCGGCGAACATGCCCGGCGGCTGCAAATCATGGCGGAAACCCCGGAAGGGGAGATGAATGTCGAGGATTGCGCCCGCCTGTCCCGGGCCATTGCCGAGATCATGGACGCCGCCGACCCTATTTCCGGGGAATATACCCTGGAGGTCTCCACGCCCGGGGTTGATCGTCCCCTGACCCGCCTCAAGGATTTTGTGACCTTCGCCGGATACGAGGCGCGACTTGAGCTTGACCGGGTGGCCGAGGGGCGAAAGCGCTTCAAGGGCATGATCGTCGGCGTCGAGGACGACAATATTGCCATTGATCTGGAAGGCGAGGAGGCGACCGCCCTGGTGCCTTTTGCCTGGATCGTCGAGGCAAAACTGATCCTGACGGATAAATTGATGCAGCGCGGGGCTTATATGCGAGCAGCCCGGCTGTCGGACGACCCCCCGCAAGACCCTTCTGAATCTGAATAAGAGGACCATCCCATGAGCCTGACCGGTATTTCAGCCAACCGGCTTGAGCTGTTGCAGATCGCCGAGGCGGTCGCCCGCGAAAAGTCGATCGACAAGGAAGTTGTCATTGCCGCCATCGAGGAGGCCATCCAGAAGGGGGCCAAGGCTCGGTATGGCGCGGAGCATGACATTCGCGTTCACATTGACCAGAAGTCTGGCGAAACCACGATCACGCGGGTGATCACCGTCGTTCCGGACAATGCCGTCTACGAAAATGAAGAGGGCGTCTCCGAAGACCCCGTGGGCATTCGCCGCCTGTCAGATGCCTTGCGGGATGATCCTTCGGCGGAGGTCGGCAAGACCTATGAGGAGGTTCTACCCCCCTTCGAATTCGGCCGGGTCCAGACCCAGATGGCGCGCCAGGTTGTTACCGGCAAGGTCCGGGAAGCCGAGCGCGAGCACCAGTATGAGGAATTCAAGGATCGCGTCGGCGAAGTCATCAATGGCGTGGTCAAGCGCGTCGAGTATGGCAATACCGTCGTCGACCTGGGTCGGGGTGAAGGCATTATGCGCCGGGATCAGTCCATTCCCCGGGAAAACTTCAATCTGGGCGACCGCATTCGCTGCTATATCTATGACGTCCGCCGGGAGACCAAGGGACCGCAAATCCTGCTGAGCCGCGCCCATGGCGGCTTCATGGCCAAGCTGTTCGCCCAGGAAGTTCCCGAAGTTTATGACGGCGTGATCGAAATCCGCGCCGTGGCCCGGGACCCGGGCAGCCGGGCCAAGATGGCCGTCATCTCCAATGACAGCTCCATCGACCCCGTCGGGGCCTGCGTGGGTATGCGCGGCAGCCGGGTTCAGGCGGTCGTTGCCGAACTGCAGGGCGAAAAGATCGACATCATCCAGTGGAGCGGCGACGAGGCGACGTTTATCGTCAACGCCCTGGCCCCGGCCGAGGTCTCCAAGGTGGTGATGGACGAGGAAGACGAGCGGGTCGAGGTGGTTGTGCCTGACGAACAATTGTCCCTGGCCATTGGCCGGCGCGGGCAAAATGTACGCCTGGCCTCCCAGCTGACCGGCTGGCAAATCGACATCATGACCGAAAGCCAGGAGAGCGAGCGCCGCCAGCGTGAGTTCACCGAGCGGACGGCCCTGTTCCAGGAAGCCCTGGACGTGGATGAAGTCATTGCCCAGCTTCTGGTGACCGAAGGGTTCGCCACTGTTGAAGACGTCGCCTATGTCGAAAATGCCGAAGTCGCCGCCATTGAAGGCTTTGACGAAGACACCGCCGAAGAAATCCAGGCTCGCGCCCGCGACTTCCTTGAGCGCGAAGCTGCAGAGCTTGACAGCAAACGCCGCGAGGCGGGCGTCGAGGATGCCCTGCTTGAAATCGAGGGGGTTACCCTGCCCATCGCCGTGGCCCTCGGTCAGGGTGATGTGAAGTCCGTTGAAGATCTGGCGGGCATGGTCCCCGATGACCTGCGCGGCTATTTTGAGACCAAGGGCGGAGAGCGGGTGAGGGAGCCGGGGATTCTGGAGTCCTTCAATCTCGACCCGGCCGCTGCCGAAGCCCTGATCATGCGCGCCCGCGTTGCCATGGGCTGGATCGAGGCCCCGCCCGAGCCTGAGGTCGAAGCCCAGATCGAAGCGGAACTGTCAGAGGAAGATATCGTCTTCGGGCAGGCCCCGGGTCGGAGTAACTGAAGCTAGACGCGTGACCGAACCCCAGGACTCACGGGCACCAGGCCCAAAGACCCTGATCCCCAAGACCTTGGCAGAAGCCTCACGGCAACGCCGGGACCTGGTCACAGGGGAGGTCATGGCCGAGGACCTGCTGATCCGTTTTGTCCCAGGACCTGGCGGAGATGTCGTCCCGGACCTGGCCGCCAAACTGCCTGGACGTGGCCTGTGGGTCGCTGCAGATCGCACTTCGGTGGAGACGGCCAGCCGCAAGGGGCTGTTTTCCAGGTCGGCCAAGACCCGGCTTGCAGCGCACCCGGATCTGGCGGATCAGGTGGACCACCTGCTGTTTCGACGGGTTCTGGACGGGCTCGGCATGGCCAAGCGGGCGGGGGACCTGATCTCCGGCTTTGAGAAGGTGGCTTCCGCCCTGGGGTCTGGCCGGGTTGCCTGGCTGATCGAGGCCAGCGACGGGGCACCTGACGGTCGCCGCAAGATCGGAAACGCCGCAAGGCGGTCGGCAAAACCGCCTCAGGTCCTCGGAACCTATTCGGCTTCAGAATTGGGTTTGGCCTTGGGCGGCGAGAATGTGATACACAGTGCCTTCCTTGCGGGGCGAGGGGCAGATCGTTGGGCAGTCGATGTCCGGCGGCTGTCCGGTTTTCGTCCGCTCCTGCCTCCGAGTTGGCGCGAGGAACCGCCTGACGAGATTGCCATACCTCATGGCCGTCCAGGTGAATTATAGGTTAGGGTCGGCGTAATCTGGCCTGACCAGGCAGGCATCGGGTGGTCATTGCGCCGCCAGGTGAATGGAACAACTCCCTGTTCCGCCCGTCTGGATATTTTGAATGTGGCCAGGATCGCCTGGCCGGTATGTAAAGCGAGCGAATGAGCGACGAGAACGAAAACGGCCGTCCCCCCGCCCCGGGCGGGCGTCAGCCTCTCACCCTGAAGCCCCGCGTGGGCGCAGGTTCCGTGAGCGCGGGCACAGTGAAGCAGAGCTTCAGCCACGGCCGGTCAAAGACGGTGGTGGTCGAGACCAAGCGCGCGCGTGCCCATTCTGCCCCTCCCGGCAATCTGGCGTCGCCGTCCCCTGCGGAAAAGCGGGTTCTCGCCCCTGCACCGGCACCGGCCCCGCGCCCGGCCCCGTCAGCCTCGGCGGTCGCAGACGGCAACCTCTCCTCCGAAGAAGTCCGGGCCCGCCAGCGCGCCATCGAACTGGCCCGTGAGCAACAGGCTCGCCAGCAAGTCGAGGCCCAGGCCCGTCTTGAGGCCGAAGCGCGTGCCGCAGCGGCCGCCAAGGCCCCCCCGGTCGCGGCAGAGCCCGCAGTCGTCGCGCCGCCTGCCCCTGTCATGGCTGAACCGGCCCCCCCGGCCCCTGAGCCAGAGGCACCGCCCGCGATTGCTGAAACGGCCAACCCTGCGCCAACAGAAGCGCGCCGGGCTGAGCCCGCAAGGCCTGAAACAGCCGCCCGTCCTGCGCCCTCCAGCCAGACCCGGACCTATGAGCCCTCACGCGAGCGTCGGGATGACCGGGCCTCGACCACCACCTATCGGCCCGAGCGAACGCCTGGCCGGTTTGAAAACACCAGCTTCGGCCAGCGCGCGCCGAGGACGGACCAGCCCAGACCCCCGTCAGATGCCCCGGCAGCCAGTGACAATGATCGGCCCCAGGCAGACCGCGGGGCCCGTCCCACCCCCCAGGGGGCAGAGCCTGTCCGCTATTCGGCCCTGACCCCCCGGCCCGCGCCGGGCCGCGACGGTCCGCGCCCGGGTGCCGGACGCGGCGGTCCTGCAAGGCCTGTCCCCAACGCCCCCCCGGCCACCCCCGAAATCCAGCGCGCAACCCGCCAGGCTCCACGCCCGGGGTCGCTGAATATGGACCGTCGTCCCGATGACGACGATGACACACGCCGCAAGGCCGCCAATGCCCCGGCCAACAAGGCGATCAGCCGCGTAAAGGGGGCCACCCAACGCCGCGAAGGTCGCCTGACCATCCAGGCCGTTGCCGGAGATGATGAAGGTGCCGTCGAGCGCATGCGCTCCCTGGCCTCGGTTCGCCGGGCCCGGGAACGTGAGCGGGAAAAGCGCAAGGGTGGCGGCCAGGAACAGGTTCGCGCGGCCCGCGAGGTCGTTATTCCCGATGTTATCACCGTGGCCGAGCTGGCCAACCGGATGGCGACCCGGGGCGTCGAAATCATCAAGTTCCTGATGCGTCAGGGCGTGATGCTCAAGATCAATGACGTCATCGACAACGACACCGCCGAACTGGTGGCGACAGAATTCGGCCATACCGTGCGCCGGGTCTCGGAATCCGACGTCGAAGAGGGCTTTATCGGCGCTCAGGATGTCGATGATCATCTGGACCCCAGGCAGCCCGTCGTCGCGGTCATGGGCCATGTCGACCATGGCAAGACCTCACTGCTGGACGCCCTGCGCTCAGCCGATGTTGCCGGCGGCGAACATGGCGGGATTACCCAGCATATCGGGGCCTATCAGGTCCGGCTGGAATCCGGCCAGAAGATCACCTTCCTCGACACCCCCGGCCACGCCGCCTTCTCGGCCATGCGGGCGCGGGGCGCAGATGTGACCGACATCGTCATTCTGGTCGTCGCGGCGGATGACGGGGTCATGCCCCAGACCATCGAAGCCATCCACCACGCCAAGGCGGCGGGCGCGCCGATCATTGTGGCGATCAACAAGATTGATAAGCCGGGGGCCAATCCGACCCGCGTGATCAACGAGCTGCTTCAGCATGAAATCGTGGCGGAGAGCCTGGGCGGCGACACCCAGATCGTCGAAGTCTCAGCCCTCGAAAAGCTTGGCCTGGACGACCTGCTGGAAGCCATTCTGCTCCAGGCTGAAGTCCTGGATCTCAAGGCCAATCCCGACCGGACCGCCGATGGTGTGGTCATTGAAGCCAAGCTCGATCGCGGACGGGGAGCGGTTTCGACGGTTCTCGTCAAGCGCGGGACGCTCAAGCGCGGCGACATTGTTGTGGCGGGATCCTGTTTCGGACGGGTTCGCGCCCTGCTGAATGAACGGGACGAACAGGTCGTATCTGTTGGCCCCTCCGAGCCCGTCGAGATCTTGGGCCTGGATGGGACGCCGTCTCCCGGTGAAGCCTTCGCCGTTGTCGAAAACGAGGCTCGCGCCCGGGAACTGACCGAGTACCGGACCCGTGTGAAGCGTGAAAAGGCCGGCACCCAGGTTGGCGGTGGCGTGACCATGGCCGACTTCATGGCCAAGCTGCAGGACAAGAAAATTTCCGAGCTTCCGGTCATCATCAAGGCTGACGTTCAGGGTTCTGCCGAGGCCATTGTTGGCGCGCTCGACAAGTTGGGCACTGATGAAGTCCGTGCACGGATTATTCTTTCGGGTGCGGGTGCCATCAGCGAAAGCGATGTCATGCTGGCCAAGGGCGCTGGCTCGCCCATCTTGGGCTTCAATGTCCGGGCCTCCAGCCAGGCGCGGCAACTGGCGGAACGCGAAGGCGTGGAAATCCGCTATTACGCGATCATCTACGACCTGATCGACGACATTAAGGGCGTTCTTTCGGGCATGCTGGCACCGGAACAGCGCGAAACCTTCCTTGGCAATGCCCGTGTGCTTCAGGTCTTCGATATCACCAAGGTCGGCAAGGTCGCTGGCTGTCGGGTTACCGAAGGTGTGGTTCGCCGGGGTGCCCGGGTCCGGATCGTCCGCGACGACATTGTGGTGCTCGAACTTGGGGTCCTTCAGACCCTCAAGCGCTTCAAGGAAGAAGTGGCTGAGGTCACCAACGGCATGGAATGCGGTATGGCCTTCCAGGGCTTCCAGGACATCAAGGAAGGCGACACTATCGAGTGCTTCACAATCGAGGCCGTGAAGCGCAGCCTCTAGGGCTGGGTCGCATTGGGTCCTTTGACGGGCCCCTTGAAATCCCGGCCCTGAGGTTCCTTGACCTCGCGAGGAGACAAGACTGTGTGGCGTTTTCTGGCAGCCCTTGGCCTGTGCCTGGCACTTGGTGCCTGCGCAACCGCAACGCGTTATTCCGCCGCGCGCGACGTGCATGCCCTTCTGGTCTCCATTCGGGATGAGGATCGTATGGGCTTTGAGGCCCACATTGACCGCCCCGCCCTGAAGGCCGAGATCGAGCAGCGACTGGTCAAGGCCTCACCCGCCAAGGCCAGGGGCCTTGATGGTCTCGCCGCAATCCTGGCACCACAGCTGGCCGGGGTAATCAGTGACACCCTGATTCAGCCCCGGGTCTTTCGGGCCATTGCCGATGACTATGGTTACAAGACCTCGACCTCCCTGCCCAATAGCCTGGCCATTACCGGTTTGTTGAAAACCCTGCCGGACGGCCGCATCTGCGCGACCCAGAAAAAGGATGGTCCGTGCCTTCTGGTGTTCACGCGGCAGGACGGGACCTGGAAGCTGTCCGGCTTTGAAGGCGATATGAAAATGCTCAGGATTAAGCTGTGACCTACGAAGCGGCGCTCGAGTCCTATGACAGGTCGGACTTTAGCTTTGGGGCCTGGACCCGGCCCGTCTATCGCCGAGGCGAGGGGCCAGCCGTCATAATCATCCATGAAATCCCGGGCTTGCACCCCCTGGTCATTGATTTTGCAGACCGGGTGGCGGCTGCCGGAATGACCGTCTTCCTGCCCAGCCTGTTTGGCGAACCGGGACGACCCGTTTCCACAGGCTATGCCCTGGGGGCAATCATCAATGCCATCTGTATTCGCCGGGAATTCAATGTCTGGCAGACCGGGCGCTCCAGCCCCGTGGTCGACTGGCTGAAAGCTCTGGCACGCCAGGCCCATGCCGAGTGTGGCGGGCGCGGCGTGGGGGCCGTCGGCATGTGCTTTACCGGGGGGTTTGCCCTGGCCATGATGACCGAACCCTCCGTGGTCGCCCCTGTTCTGTCCCAGCCCTCCCTGCCCATGGCCGCAGGCTCCAGACGCCGGGCCGCCGGTATTGATATTTCCCCCGCCGAGATCGCCTGTGTCCGCAAAAGGTTTGAAGACGAGGACCTGTCGGTGATTGGGCTCCGCTTCAAGTCCGATGCCCTGGTGCCAGAGGCCAGGTTTGACACCTATCGCCGCGCGTTTGGTGACAGGTTCGAAGCCATTGAGCTGGAGGACGAAGATGCGAAACCTTCAGAGCGCCCCCCTCATTCGGTCTTGACGGTCCACCTGAACGAGCAGGGCCCGAGCAAGGCGGCAGAATCCCGGGTCATTGCCTTCTTCAAGGAGAGAACCGGAGCTTGATCCGGGGACCTGCGGCTGGACTTCAACGGCCCGGGCGCGTAGTAGACGCCGCTTGCCTGAGCCGAAGTGTCCGAACCACTGGCCAGGATTGTGAGGCAAAAATCCCATGAAACGTCCAGTCCGTCCGGGTCGCGGTGTCACCGTTGGACCCTCCCAGCGCCAGCTAAGGGCTGGTGAACTTACCCGTCATGCCCTGGTGGACATTCTCCGGGAGGAAGATTTCCCCGATGAAGACCTGAAGGGCGTCTCGATCACCCTCACCGAAGTGAAGATGAGCCCGGACCTGCGCCACGCCCTTTGCTTCGTCGAGCCCCTTGGCGGGGAACAGGCGCATATCGTTGTTAAGGCCTTAAATCGTCATGCGAAATTTCTGAGGGGCCGACTGGGCCGCTCTATCGAAATGAAGTTCACGCCTGACCTGAAATTTGTCCACGACGACACCTTCGATGCCGCCGAGCGCATGAACCGCCTGTTTGACGATCCGAAGGTGGCCCGCGACCTTGCGGCCCCTTCCGACGACGAGTCCTGAGGGTGGGGCGTCGCAAGTCCGGTGAGGCGATTTCCGGATGGATCTGTCTCGACAAGACCTATGACCTGACCTCAACCCAGGCTGTTGGGCGCGTGCGCCGGATCTTCAATGCGCAGAAGGCAGGCCATGCCGGGACCCTCGACCCCCTGGCTACGGGCATATTGCCCATAGCCCTGGGGGAGGCCACCAAGACCGTTCCCTTCATGATGGATGCGGACAAGACCTATCGGTTCACGATTGAATGGGGCCGGACAACCGCAACCCTGGATCGGGAAGGCGAGACCCTGGCGGAGTCCGATGTCCGCCCTGCGAAGGCGGCCATTGAGGCCGCCCTTCCGGCCTTTGTCGGCGAAATCCAGCAGGTACCGCCCGCCTATTCCGCCATCAAGGTAGACGGAGAGCGGGCCTATGACCTGGCGCGGGCCGGGGAAGAGGTCGTGCTCAAGGCCCGTCCCGTCCTCATTCATTCCGCGCGCCTGGTGGGCCAGCCCGACCTGGACCATGCGGAATTTGAAATCTCCTGCGGAAAGGGGACCTATGTCCGCGCCCTGGTCCGCGATCTCGCCCTGGCCCTCGGGGCGTGCGGCCATGTCAGCGACCTTCGCAGGACACGAGTCGGCCCGTTTTCCGAGGACAAGGCGATAACACTGGAAATGCTTGAGGATTTCAGGCATAAGCCCGCATTCTTGGAGGCACTGCTTCCGGTTGAGACCGCCCTGGACGACATCCCGGAGTTGGCCGTAACCGCCGAAGACGCCTTCAGGTTAAAGCAGGGACGGCCCATCGTTCTCGTTCCCCGACAGGTTGAAACCCTGAAGGCCCGGCTTCCCGCTGGCTCCCGAACTGTTTCAGCCATGGCGGACGGGGTGGTGGTGGCGCTCTGCGAGATGCGCATGGGTCGGCTCGAACCCACGCGGGTCTTTCATCTCTAATCAGAGCGGAGACTTGACCGATGTCGATTACACTCGAACGTAAAGCCGAGCTTATTCAATCCCATGGCCGGACCACCGGCGATACGGGTAGCGCTGAAGTGCAGGTTGCAATCCTCTCAGAGCGGATTTCAAACCTGACCGAGCACTTCAAGATGCACAAGAAAGACAACCACTCTCGGCGCGGCCTTTTGAAGATGGTGTCTCAGCGCCGTCGTCTGCTGGACCATTTGAAGTCCTGTGACGTCGCCCGCTATCAGTCCCTGATCGAAAAGCTGGGTCTGCGTCGTTAAGGTTCAACCTCGCCCGCAAGGGCGGGGGAGACCAACTCTATCTAGATCGCCGCCTCCCCCGCGACAGGCCGGGGGATTTATGGTGGCACCGGGTACCCAATTCGGGGGTGCCTCATCACGCCGGGGGTTCAACAGAAATCCTCACCCCGCCTGTTTGACCGGAGAGGATTTCGGAAGTCCGACACCCAATCCACCCCCCGTCGGGAATACGCCCGCGGGTACAGAAAGTAGCAAGAATGTTCGATATCAAACGCAAGACCATCGAGTGGGGCGGCAAGCTGCTGACCCTCGAAACCGGCCGCATGGCCCGCCAGGCTGACGGCTCCGTGCTCGCCACCTATGGTGAGACCATGGTTCTGGCCACCGCCGTTTTCGCCAAGAGCGCAAAACCCGGCCAGGACTTCTTCCCCCTGACCGTGAATTATCAGGAAAAGTACTACGCCGCCGGCAAGATCCCCGGCAGCTTCCCGCGTCGTGAGGCCGCCCCGAGCCAGAAAGAAACCCTGACCTCGCGCCTTATTGACCGTCCGATCCGTCCCCTGTTCGTCGACGGCTTCAAGAACGAGGTCCAGGTTGTGACCACGGTCCTCGCCCACGACCTGGAAAATGACCCCGACATCGTCGCCCTGGTCGCCGCTTCGGCCGCCCTGGTCATTTCCGGTGCCCCCTTCATGGGTCCCATCGGTGGTGCCCGCGTCGGCTATATCAATGGCGAATACGTCCTCAACCCCACGCTCGAAGAGATGAAGGAGTCCCAGATGGACCTCGTCGTCGCTGGCACGAGCGATGCGGTGATGATGGTGGAGTCCGAGATCCAGGAACTCTCCGAAGAAGTGGTTCTGGGCGGCGTCACCTTTGCTCACAAGGCCATGCAGCCCGTGATCGATGCCATTATCGAACTGGCCGAACATTCCGCCAAGGAACCCTTCCAGTTTACCCCGGACGATACCGAAGCCCTGAAGGCCAAGGCCAAGACCCTGGTCGGCAAGGACCTGGCCGCTGCCTACAAGATCGTCGCCAAGGGTCAGCGTCAGGACGCCGTTGGCCTTGCCAAGGCCAAGGCCATGACAGCCCTGGCCAAGTCAGACGCCAATCCTGACGGGGCCGATGCCCAAAAGCTGGCTGGCGTCTTCAAGGAACTTGAGGCCGATGTGGTTCGCCGCAACATCCTCGATACCGGCATCCGCATTGATGGCCGGACCGTCGACAAGGTCCGCCCCATCGTTTCGGAAGTTGGCGTGCTCAGCCGCGCCCATGGTTCGGCCCTGTTTACCCGGGGCGAAACCCAGGCCCTGGTGGTTGCCACCCTGGGCACCGGGGACGACGAGCAGATGATCGATGCCCTCGAAGGCAAGTACTACGAGAAGTTCATGCTGCACTATAACTTCCCCCCCTTCAGCGTGGGCGAAACCGGTCGCATGGGGGCCCCTGGCCGTCGTGAAGTCGGTCACGGCAAGCTCGCCTGGCGCGCCATTCGTCCCATGCTGCCCAATTACGAGGACTTCCCCTACACCATCCGTCTGGTCTCCGAGATTCTGGAGTCCAATGGATCGTCCTCCATGGCGTCGGTCTGCGGGTCCTCCCTGGCCCTGATGGACGCCGGTGTGCCCCTGAAGAAGCCGGTCAGCGGTATTGCCATGGGCCTGATCCTGGAGAAGGACGGCTTTGCCGTTCTGTCCGACATTCTGGGGGATGAAGATCACCTGGGCGATATGGACTTCAAGGTCGCCGGCACCGAAGACGGCATCACCTCCCTGCAAATGGACATCAAGATCGCCGGTATTACCGAGGAGATCATGAAGAAGGCGCTGGAACAGGCCAAGGGCGGCCGCCAGCACATTCTGGACGAAATGGCCAAGGCCATGGAAGCCCCCCGTGCAGAACTGGGTGAATTCGCCCCGAAGATCGAGACCATCAAGATTCCCGTCGACAAGATCCGCGAAGTGATCGGGTCCGGCGGTAAGGTCATTCGTGAAATCACGGCGGAAACCGGCGCGAAGATCGATATCGGCGAAGACGGCACCATCCGTATTGCAGCGGCCGAGCAGTCCAAGATCGATGCGGCGAAGGACTGGATCAAGTCCATCGCTTCGGAGCCGGAACTGGGCGCGATCTACACCGGCAAGGTCGTCAAGATTGTCGACTTCGGGGCCTTTGTGAACTTCTTTGGGGCCAAGGACGGCCTGGTTCACGTTAGCCAGATCTCCAGCGAGCGCGTTGGCAAGGTCTCGGACGTACTGGAAGAAGGTCAACTGGTGAAGGTCAAGCTTCTGGGCTTTGACGATCGCGGCAAGACCCGCCTGTCCATGAAGGTCGTCGACCAGGAGACCGGTGAAGACCTCTCCAAGAAGGAAACTGCGGAAACCGAAGAGGGCTAAGCCCGCCTCGACTTTCTGAGAAATGCAAAGGGGTGGCGGCCGTAAGGTCGTCACCCCTTTTTCATGGGCAACGGACCCTATTGCAGGCTGCGGGGACCGTCCTCGTCCTCGTCGGGACCATCGATTTCCAGCAGCATGGTCAGGATTTCAAAGCGATCCGCCAGGGTGATGGCCTCAATCAGGGCCTGCTTCTCCATGGGCGAGAAGGGCAGGCCCATGGACAGGCTGGTGGTCAGGTCCGCCATGGGGGCTGTCAGGGCGGCTTTGGGCTCAATATCCATGTCGCGGCGGTTCAAATAGGCCTTCAGGGCGCGGGAAAAGCGTTCGCGATCCAGACCGGCCTCAAGGCGATCAGGCTCCGCCAGATCCTCGGCGAATTCGGCAAAGTCGGCCCGAACCTGGCGGTAGGGGGTCGGGATCGACAATTCCTCGCCCAGACGAAACCGGCAGACCCCGGTCAGGGTAATCAGGTAACAGCCATCCGAAGTCTCACTGAAGCTGGTGATCCGCCCCAGGCACCCCACCCCGACCAGCAGGGGCCGTGCAGGCTCTCCCCCCGCCGTCTGGATCATGCCGATCACCCGGTCCCCGGCCATGGCATCGTCGATCATGTTCAGATAGCGCGGTTCGAAGATCCGCAAGGGTAGTTCGGCACCGGGCAGGAGCAGGGCCCCACCGAGGGGGAAGATCGGAAAGACCTGGGGCAGATCGCTGATCTTCAGATACCGGCTCATGGACGGTCCCTTCCCGGGTCAGGAAAACAGAATGGCCGACAGACGCCGCCGACCCTGGCGGGAAAGCTCCGAGGCGGGACCCGCCGCTTCAAAGACGGTGAGCAGCTGCTTGCGCGCCGCCTCTTCATTCCAGGTGGGGTCGGCCGCGATAAGGGTCAGCAGATTGTCTATGGCCAGCCCCCAGTGCCCTTGGCCTGCCAGGGCGCGGGCCAGGTCAAGGCGCGCCTCGTGATCGGCGGGATCCGCCACCAGACGGGCCTCAAAACCTGCGAGGTCAGACGGGGCCGCATCCGCCAGGGCCAGGGCCGCCTTGACCTGATCGATCTGCGGGTCACGCACGTCCGGAGCCACCATGCCGACAATCTCGCGCGCGCGTTCAAGATCGCCGGTTTCGAGATAGAGTCGGGCCATGCCGCCAAGGGCGCGCACATCGTGGGGGTCGACTTGCAGGATCTGGGCATAGGCCTGGGCCGCGCCCCCGAAATCAGCGGCGTCAAGGCAGGTCTTGCCAAGGGCCAGGAGCTCGTCCACCTCGTCGCCCGGGGCCTGGGCCGCCAGCCGCTCGACAAAGCTCTTGATCTGGCTCTCCGGCACGGCACCGGTAAATCCGTCCACCGGCCGACCGCCGGAAAAGGCAAACACCGCCGGGATCGACTGCACGCGCAACTGGCCCGCAAACTGGGGGTGCTTGTCGATGTCGATCTTGACCAGCTTCACCTTGCCCCGGGCGGCCAGGACGGCGCGTTCAATCGCCGGACCCAGCTGGCGGCAGGGACCGCACCAGGGGGCCCAGAAATCGACAATGACAGGGGTGGTTTTCGAGGCCTCGATAACATCGGCCATGAACCCCGCATCCGAACCCTCCAGGATCAGGTCGGCGGCAGGCGGGGCGGAGGTTTCACCGATCAGGGACATGGTCAGATTTCCATCCGGGAACCGTCCCGGTCTTGAGACTTATCTGTCCTACATGGCGCCTTGAGCTCAGGCCTTCAACGTCAGATCGGAAATTCGCGCCACAGGGCCTGCAAAATCGACAACCAGGGGATCCCGGCCCAGGGCGGCCAGAAAGGCCCACAGGCCTGCCCGGCTCACCCGCGTGGTGGCGGTATTGGTCAGGGGGTGGAAATTGACCAGGTCGGCCTCGACCAATCTCTGGTCCAGCACCAGACGGACCCGCTGGCCCGGATCATTGACCAGGGCAAAACAGGTGACGGACCCCGGCGTGACGCCCAGGGTTTCCGCCATGAGCTCCGGGGCCCCAAAGGACAGCCGCCCCGCCCCTATGACGGCGTGCAGGCGCTTGAGATTGATCACCGTGTCATCCCGGGCACAGACCAGCCAGAGCGTGCCTCTGGCATCCTTCAGAAACAGGTTCTTGGTATGCGCGCCGGGCAGGGTCGCCTTGATCGCCTCACCCTCGCCGACCCGAAAGACGGCGGCATGGTCGCAGGTGATGTGATCCACCCCGTGGGCATCGAAAAAGGCAAACAGGTCGGCGCGGGAGAACATGGCCCAGCCTTGCCCGGTTCGGGCGGGCTCGCAAGGGGCTGAGGTTGCAGTAGACGCGAGGCCGCCCGAATGGCTAATCATGGAGCTCACGCCTTGTCTGGAGGGTCTCATGGAACTCGAATGCTATCCCACCGCCGAGCGGCCTCCGGAAATCGTGCCGGGGCGGCCCCAGCGGGCCTGGATGGACCGGTTTGCCGAGCGCCACCCCTATCGCTGCCTGCCCCTGGCCATGGCCAATACGACGGGCTGGGAGCTCTTGTGCCCCATGTCCTTCACCGCCGAGTGGAACGGCGGCCTGATGCAGGAAGACATCACCCTGACAACCGACAGGCCCCATCCGGATTTTCACAACTTCGCCAAGAGCCATTTCAGCCATGGCGTGATTACCATGCACCCCGGCTATCTGTTCAGGACCCCGCCCGGCTGGTCCATGATTGCCCAGGGACCTCCGAACCACATCAAGGACGGCATCCAGCCCCTGGCGGGCCTTGTCGAGACCGACTGGCTCCCCTTCCCCTTCACCATGAACTGGATCTTTACCCGCCCGGGTCGGGTCCGCTTTGAAAAGGGCGAGCCCTTCTGCTTCATCACCCTGACCAAGGACAAGGAACTGGCCGAATTCCAGCCGGTCATCCGCTCCATGTCCCGCAATGCAGAACTGCGGGACCAATATGACACCTGGGAAAAACACCGGGCGGAATTCAACAAGAAAATCTTCCGGCTGGACCCCGAAGCCACCAAGGCCGCCTGGCAGCGGTATTACTTCAAGGGCGAATTCCCGGAAGAAACCGGTGAGGCCCCCAAGGATCACGTGAACAAGCGCCGATTGAAGGCACCTCGATTTATGGGCTGATTACGCCCGGCATGCAGGCGGCGGCTTGCCAAGCCGCGGGGGCTCTGCCATAAGCCCGGTTCTCGAATTTCGGGGCCGCCTGGCGGCTTCGCGGAGCGCGGGCGTAGCTCAGTGGTAGAGCACAACCTTGCCAAGGTTGGGGTCGAGAGTTCGAATCTCTTCGCCCGCTCCAAAAAATTCGATGATCCACAACATGCGGACGAGACCATGGGGCTTAGGTCCCTCACGGGCGTAAACCAATTTGGGCGGCTATTCCCATGGCGGGAACTCTTGCTTGATTCCCAAATTGGGAACTGGTATTAACGTCCAATGAGACTGATTGCCCGCTCGACCCTGGCAGCCTTCTGGGAGCTTCATCCCGAATCGAAAGCGTCACTGGAGCACTGGATTGCCGTCACCTCGAAGGCGCAATGGCAGACTGCGAGTGAGGTGCAGGCGTCCTTTTCGAAGGCAAGGGTGCTGAATGGCTCGCGCGTGCGCTTCGAAGTTGCGGGCGGTCATTATCGATTGATCGTCGCCTTCAAGTTTGAGGCGCAGATCGCCTTTGTAAAATTCATCGGCACGCACAAGCAGTACGATGCCATAGATGCGCTGACGGTCAGCGCCTTCTGAGGACCCGACCCATGGATATTTTCCCGATCAGAACCGACAATGACCATCGCGCGGCGGTGCAGGAAATCGAGCGGCTGTGGGATGCCGAGGCGGGAAGCGAAGCCTTCAACCGCCTCGACGTTCTCGCCACCCTGGTGGACGCCTATGAAGCCAAACGCTGGCCGGTGGCCGACCTCGACCCTGTCGATACCATCAAGGCGGACATGGAGCTCAATGGCCGCTCCCTTGGCGACCTGACCAAGGTTATCGGCAAGAGCCGGGCAACCGAAATCCTCAAGCGCCGTCGTCCCTTGACCCTCGGAATGATCCGAAAACTCCACAATGCCTGGCACATTCCAGCCGATCGCCTTGTGGCTGAGTATGAAACAACAAGTTGAGTGAGGCGGGGTTTCTGATTTTTGCGGCGGTAATCGCCCCATGCAGGGTTAGGGCTGAGTTCGAATCTCTCCGCCCGCTCCAAAAAATTCGATGATACCGCCTCGAGATCGATGACGGGCATCCCGGCCACCGGGCGCGCGACTAGGACATATCCCCCAAATCCCGCTGAACCGCCGCCAGGACGCTTGCCCAGTCGCCCGGAACGGCCTGCCGGTAAAGTCTCAGGCTGGAATACCAGGGGCTGTCGGTCCGGTCTAATTGCCAGCGCCAGTCGGGGCTGTAGGGCAGGAGCAGCCAGGTGGGTCGGCCCAGGGCTCCGCTTAAATGCGCCACGGAGGTGTCCACGCTGATGATCAGGTCCATTTGGTCACACAGGGCCGCGGTATCGGTGAAATCCGTTAGCGCCGCCCCGGGCCAGAGGATGTCCGGGCGCCGGGCCAGGGCGGGGCGATCAGCCTCCCGCAGGTCCTTTTGCAGGCAGACATAGGTGGGACCGAGCGGAAGGGCCGGGATGAGGGTGTCCAGGGCCAGGCTGCGGTTTCGGTCATTCCTGTGCAGGGTGCCGCCGCTCCAGACCAGGCCTACGCGGGGTCCGGGGCGTCCCTCTAGCCAGGCGTCCCAGGCCAGGATCTTTGCCGGGTCGGCCTTCAGATAGGGACCGGGATCAGGCAGGGTCTCCGCCCGCGCGCCCAGGGCCAGGGGCAGGCTGAGCAGGGGGCAGTGCAGGTTGATCGGCGGCAGGGGCGATCCGCGTTCGACAATCTGGTCTACACCCTCCAGGGTCTTGAACAGGTCGTACAGGGCAGGTTCAGCCTCCAGCACTACCCGCGCACCCCGGGCCTTGAGATCAACCATATAGCGGCAAAACTGCAGGCTATCGCCCAGGCCCTGTTCGGTGTGGACCAGCAGGGTCTTGCCTGCCAGATCGACCTCACCCCGCCAGAGCGGCGCGTCAAGGCCTCGCGGAATCAGACCGAGCCCCGGCACCCGCCAGCGCCACTCATAGAGGGGAAGGCCCACTTCAAAGTCTCCGGCCACCAGACAGGCCAGCCCCTTGCCCCAGTGCGCCTCCGCCAGGTCAGGTGCCAGGCTGATGGCACGGTCAAAGCTCTCACAGGCGGCGGCAATCTGGCGGGAATCGGTGAGCAGATTTCCCCGATTAGACCAGGCCTGAGCATGGTTGGGGTTGAGGGCCAGGGCCTGGTCCAGGCTGGCCAGGGCGGCCTCGAGCCTGCCCTGGCCCCTGAGCACAACCGCCTGGTTGAGCCAGGCCTCCGGATCGTCCGGGTGCAGGCCAATCGCCCTCTCGCAGCTTTGGAGCGCTTCGTCCCACCGCCCCAGATCCTGAAGCACCATGGCCCGGTTCGACCAGACCAGGGGTGAATTGGCCTCCAGACTAAGGGCCAGGTCATAGGCCCCAAGCGCTGCGTCGGGCTGGTTCAGGCCCTTCAGGACATTGCCGCGATTGGCATGGGCGGCGGCATTTTCGGGCTCCAGACCGATGGCGCGGTCACAGGCAATCAGAGCCCCCTCAAGATTGCCCTGGGACCGCAAGATGGCCCCTAGGTTTAACCAGGCCGGAACCATGTCCGGGGCATTCAGGAGGGCCTGTTCATAGCAGGCAAGCGCGGCCTCAGCCTCGCCCCGGACCTGAAGCAGGACGCCCAGATTGAACTGGGCATTCGCCTGGGTCGGGTCCAGGCTCAAGGCCTGCCGGAAGGCCAGGATCGCTGCGTCCGGCTGGTCCAGCGCCTGCAAGGCAAGGCCCCGGTTGGCGTGGAGCGGGCCATTGTCAGGCACCTGGACAATGGCGAGATCGTACAGGTCGAGGGCCCGGGCAGGGTCGGCGGTCTGATAGGCCAGTATGCCCGCCAACTGGAGGGCTTCGGCATGTTCGGGGGCGGCCACCAGAACCTCGGCGTAAATCGCTCCGGCTTCGGTCAGAGCGCCGGCCTGATGCAGGGCCATGGCCCGCTGCAGGAGGTCAATAAATTCGGGGGAGCGCGCAGGCGACATGGCGGGTCCCGTTTGGAGGATTAAGGCCGCTTTGGATACCATGCGCAGACTCCCGCGAACAGCCGGGGCCGGGCTTGCAGATTTTAGATTTGTTTTTGCCTCCGGACTGGGTCAAATCGGCAAAACAACAGGATGCTGACCCCATGAACCCCCAGGCTGAATTTGACATCATCGTCTATGGCGCAACCGGCTTTACCGGTCGGCTGGTGGCAGAGCACCTCGCCCAGGTCTATGGCGTCGGCGGCAAGGTCAAGTGGGCCATGGCGGGTCGGTCAGCGACCAAGCTGGTGGAGGTGCGGGACGAGATCGGTGCGCCTGCGGACACGCCCCTGATCGTGGCCGATGCCACGGACCCGGCCTCGATTCGGGCCCTGGTCGGACGGACCAAGGCGGTAGTGACCACGGTCGGACCCTATCAGCTCTATGGCTCGGACCTGGTGTCCGCCTGTGCCGCCGCAGGCACCGACTATCTGGACCTGTCTGGCGAACCCACCTGGATGGCGGAAATGATTACGGCCCACGAAGCCGCCGCCAAGGCCAGCGGTGCCCGCATTCTGTTCTCCTGCGGTTTCGACTCCATCCCCTTCGAACTGGGCGTCTTTCTGGTCCAGGGCATTGCCCGCAAGCGGCTTGGCCACCCCGTGGCACGGGTCAAGGGGCGGGTCCGGGACATGCGCGGGGGCCTGTCGGGGGGCACAGCGGCCAGTGGCAAGGCCACCATGGCCGCCCTTCAGAAAAACCCGGCCCTCATGGCTGTCCTGTTTAATCCCTTCGCCCTGACCCCGGGCTTTCAGGGCCCTGAACAGCCCAAGGGGGACACGGTAGCCTTTGACGCCGATGTCGGGGCCGAGGTGGGTCCCTTCATGATGGCCACCATCAATACAAAGAACATTCACCGGTCGAACCTCTTGCAGGGCCACGCCTATGGCCAGGACCTGGCCTATGACGAAATGGCCATCATCACGCCGGGGGCCCAGACCGATTTCACCGATCTCGGTGGCGCGGGTGGTCCCCAGCCCGGCGAGGGCCCCAGCAAGGCTGAGCGTGAGGCGGGCTTCTATGACCTGTTGTTCGTCGGCATTGATGCCGATGGCACCTCCGTCAAGGGCTCGGTGCGCGGCGACAAGGACCCCGGCTATGGCTCCACCTCGAAGATGATCGCCGAGACGGCCATCTGCCTGGTCCTGGAATCCCCCGAGGTTGCCGGGGGCATCTGGACTCCCGGCGCGGCCCTGGGCCAGAAGCTGGTGGACCGCCTGGCGGCCCATGCGGGCCTGGTCTTCACTGACGAAACGGCCTGACAAAGACCGGGTAAAGGGGCCCTAGCGGACCCGTCCGTCAACCGGACGCTGAAGCTTGGGGCCGACCTTTTCCAGGACGGCGCGGGCATCGAACTGGGCCGGATCTTCTGCGGACTTGGGGCCCTTGCCGACGAGAATTTCTGCCGTCGCCGTGAACTTTTCCACGGAGGTGACGTCGAGGCTGTTGTCGAAGACGGGGCCGGTCTGCCACGGGTCAAGGTTCCGCCAGCCATAGCGGGACCCGTAATAATGCCAGGTGGGGCTCCAATAGCCCATGCCATAGACATAATAAGGCGAGACCGACTGGATTCGGGCCATGGAGGTCTTGTCTGTGGCGCGATTGACCAGGGTAAAGTGATCAAAGCCCGCCTCGACGGTCAGCTCGGCCGCGCGATAGAGCAGATAGGTCTCGACGGTCTCGCGGGAGGTCAGGGTATTGCCGCTGAAGCTGACCCGGTACCGTCCCGGCTCGATTTGCGTGTCTGAATATCCACCGGCCACCGCCGAATGTTTCAGAATGGGCTGATAGGGCGTTGCCGTACCGCAGGCTGCGAGGGTCCCGATCAGGAACAGGCTGGCCGCCAGGGCAAATGATCTACGGATCATGTCAGTCTCCAATTCCTCAGTAAGCCTAACCCGGATCAGAACCAGCCCCCTTGACCAGGGTCAAGAGGGCCGGATTTAGTCTAGATTACGCCGCCATGCAGCAGATGCACGACCGCCTGATAAAGCGCCCCGAACAACAGGCCCGCGGTGGCCAGGGTCTGGACCATGAAGCCCAGCTCGCGCTTGGACGCATCCTTGGAATAGCCCAGGGCGTAAAGCACGCGCCCGACAATCCAGACCAGTCCGACCAGGGCGGCAAGCTTGTCGTTCCAGTAGGCGGCAAAGAGCCAGAGGGACGCCAAAAAGATGGGCAGCCACTCCAGGGTATTGGCCTGAACGCGGACATAGCGCTCCAGCAGGGGATCGCCGGTCATGGCCGGGGCAGAAATACCAACCTGCCGGCGGACGCCGCCAATCCGGACCCCCATCCAGACATAGGCCAGCAGGGCCAGCAAGGTGACCAGGGCCGTTGCGTTATAAGTCATGAGATCGCTCCTCCGATTTTTCTCGGCGGGAGTGTGCCACGGCCTTCCCTAAGCGGGTCCTAACGCCGATTGCGCTGATCCCGCTTGGCGGCGACCCGCAGGCGCAGGGCATTGAGCTTGATAAAGCCTGCCGCATCCCGATGGTCATAGGCCACCTTGCCCTCTTCAAAGGTCACCAGATCCTGGTCATAGAGCGACCAGGGGCTCGTGCGCCCGATGATGGAGACATTGCCCTTGTAGAGCTTGACCCGGACCTGACCGGTTACATGACGTTGGCTGTAATCAATGGCCGCCTGCAGCATTTCCCGCTCGGGCGCGAACCAGAAGCCATTGTAGATGAGCGAGGCATATTTCGGCATCAGCTCGTCCTTGAGGTGCATGGAGCCCCGATCCAGGGTGATGCTCTCAATCCCGCGATGGGCCGCCAGCAGGATTGTGCCGCCCGGCGTCTCATAAACGCCCCGGGACTTCATGCCGACAAAGCGGTTTTCAACCAGGTCCAGTCGCCCCACGCCATTGTCGTGGCCCAGCGTGTTCAGGTGGGTCAGCAGGGTGGCCGGGGACATGGCAACCCCGTCGATCGCCACCGGATCGCCATGCTCGAAATCCAGGGTAAAGACGGTTGGCTTGTCCGGCGCATCCTCCGGAGATATCGTCCGCATGTGAACAAATTCAGGGGCCTCGACCGCCGGGTCTTCCAGAACCTTGCCCTCGGACGAGGAATGCAGCAGGTTGGCATCGACACTGAAGGGGGCCTCGCCGCGCTTGTCCTTCGTGATCTGGATCTGGTGCTTTTCCGCAAATTCCAGCAGGGCCTCACGGCTCTTGAAGTCCCACTCCCGCCAGGGGGCAATAACGTGAATGTCGGGCTCAAGGGCATAATAGCCGAGCTCGAAGCGCACCTGATCATTTCCCTTGCCCGTCGCGCCATGGCTGACCGCGTCGGCACCGGTCAGACGGGCGATTTCGATCTGGCGCTTGGCGATCAGCGGCCGGGCGATGGAGGTGCCCAGCAGATACTGGCCTTCATAGACCGTATTGGCCCGGAACATGGGAAAGACGAAATCCCGGACAAATTCTTCGCGCACATCCTCGATGAAGATGTTTTCGGGCTTAACCCCGGCGGCCAGCGCCTTGGCCCGGGCCGGTTCGATTTCCTCGCCCTGACCCAGGTCGGCCGTAAAGGTCACGACCTCGGCCCCGTATTCGGTCTGGAGCCATTTCAGAATGATGGAGGTGTCCAATCCGCCGGAATAGGCGAGCACGACTTTCTTGATTTGGGCGGCCATGGGGACATCCTCGATAGGGGTTTCAGGCGCGCCTTTAAAGGCGAACGAGGGAACTTCACAAGGGCTAGCGTGCCCTTCAACAAAAAAGGCGGCGAATTAGAGCCCGGGGGCAGGCTTGAGCGCGCCCTCTGCCTCCAGGACACCGAGGGCGGCCTTTAGCCAGCGCAGGTGAGCCACGGCCAGCAGGGGGGCGACCAGGGCGCGGATGCCGAACAGGATCATGACCTGGTCCGGAGCGGCATGGGGGGAGCGGTTCCCCACCACCAGGGCAAGACCCAGCACAAAGCCTGCGACCGGCATGATCAACAAGGCCAGGTTCCGTTTCAGCCGGACCCCCGGCCCGCCATCCTGGCGGAAGGTCATGGGCAGGGTTGTCTCCGGCGAGATCCGAGTCCAGGCGGCACGGGTGGCCGAGGCCATGACCGACAGGGCCAGAATCCACAGGACGTCGCCAATCACACTGAAGAGGGACATCAGACGGTCACCTGGGTGCCAAGTTCGACCACGCGCCCCGGCGGAATCTTGAAGAAGTCTGTGGGGTTGGCCGCATTCCGCATGAGGAAGATGAAGAGCTTGTCCTGCCAGAGCGGCATGCCAGACTGGGCCGATGGCACCACCGATCGACGACCCAGGAAGAAGCTGGTGGCCATGATGTCGAACTTCAGCCCCTGCTTGCGGCAGAGCCCCAGGGCCTTGGGAATGTTCGGGCTTTCCATGAAGCCGTAGGAAATGGTGAGCTTCTTGAAGTCATCATTGATTGGGCCGATCAGGACCCGGTCCTGGTCCTTGACCCTTGGCGTTTCCGCCGTAACCACGGTCAGAATGATGTTCTTCTCGTGCAAGACCTTGTTGTGCTTGAGGTTATGCATCAGGGCCACCGGGGCCATGTCCGGGTCGGACGTCAGGAAGATGGCCGTCCCCGGGGCCCGGTGGGGCACGCGGGCCTTCAGGATTTCCGACAGGTCGACCAGGGAAACCGAATCCTTACGGGTCTTTTCGGACAGGATCTGGGTACCCAGACTCCAGGTCCACATGACCAGGATCAGGATTCCGCCCAGCACTAGGGGCAGCCAGGCCCCCTCCGGAATTTTAAGCAGGTTGGAGGACATGAAAATCACGTCCAAGATACTGAAGAAGCCGGAAAGGGTCGCTGCCATCCATGTCGGCTTTTTCCAGAAATTGCGGACGATAATGAAAAACAAGAAGTTATTGACGAACATGGAGCCCGTAACCGCCACGCCATAGGCCGCCGCAAGATTGTGGGATGACCTAAAGGTGACCAGCAGCATGAGCACGCCAATCAAGAGGAAGGTATTGACCTGTGGGACATAAATCTGGCCCGCTTGGGTCTCTGACGTCCGACGGATGTCTATCCGAGGTAGCAGACCAAGCTGGACAGCCTGCTGGGTCAGTGAAAAGGCCCCGGTAATCACAGCCTGACTGGCAATGACACTGGCAGCGGTCGCCAGCAGCAAGACGGGCCAGTAGACCGCCTTGGGGATCATGTCGAAAAAGGGGTTCAGGCGGGCCGCAGGATGGGCCAGAACCAGGGCCCCCTGTCCCAGATAGTTTAACAACAGGCAGGGCAGGACCAGATAGAGCCAGGCGGCGCGGATTGGGCCCTTTCCGAAATGGCCCATGTCGGCATAGAGGGCCTCAGCCCCGGTGACGGCAAGAAAGACACTTCCCAGGATGATAAATCCCAAAAATCCGTTATCAATCAGAAAGATAATCCCATAGTGCGGCAGGAGACCGCGAATGATCGAGGGGTTATCGAAAATGTGAAACAGGCCCAGTCCGCCCAGGACGGCAAACCATAGAGCCGTAATCGGACCAAAGGCCCGCGCGACACTGGCGGTGCCCCGGGCCTGAACCAGAAACAGGGTGATGAGTATGCCTGCGGATATCGGCAGGACGAAGGGGGCCATGGTCTGGCCCGCCCCCGGCGCATCGCGAAGGCCCTCAACGGCCCCCAACACGGACACGGCAGGGGTGATGATTCCATCGCCATAAAACAGGGCCGCCCCGATCATGCCCAAAAACAGGACCATCTGGGATCGACGGCCCAGCGCCCTTTGCGCCAGCGCCATGAGCGCCAGGGTCCCGCCTTCGCCCTTGTTGTCCGCCCGCATCAGGAAGACGACATATTTGACGGTCACCACCAGGATCAGGGCCCAGGTGACCAGGGAGACAACCCCCAGGACGGACAGCTCGCCGGAGAGCCCGGCCCTCGAATGGGCCAGGGCCTCGCGCATGGCATAGAGCGGGCTCGTCCCGATGTCGCCAAAGACAACACCCAGGGCTCCTATGGCCAGGGCCCGGAAACTTTCCTTGTGGGGGTGATGCTCTCCGTTTGAGTCGGAAGCAGTCTCAGCCGAGTCGGCCATTCAGAATTCTCCGGAGCGCGCAAAAAGCGTCCCCTTGGCCAGCCCCATGCCGTCCTGAGCGCCGCGCGATACACCCTTTCCGAAAGGGGTTCAATCGTCGCCCGCATGTCACAGCGTCTCAGGCTTGCATCTGACCCAACAAACCGCCACATCTGGGACATGTTTATCCAGACAGAACCCACACCGAACCCCGAAGTCCTGAAGTTCCTGCCTGGCCGTCAGGTCATGGAGGACGGGTCCCGGGACTTCCGCTCAGCCGAGGATGCCCAGGCAAGCCCCCTGGCCGTCGAAATTTTTTCCATCAGCGGCGTCACCCGGGTCTTTTTTGGCGCGGACTTCATCACCGTGGGCAAGGACGCCGATCAGCCCTGGACCCATTTGAAGGCCCCGATCCTGGCCGCCATCATGGATCACTTCACCTCCGGCAAGTCGCTCTTTGAGTCTGACGCTTCCGAAGCGGGCGGCCATGACGATGGCAGCTATGATGGCGAAACGGCCCAGGTCGTCGCGGAAATCAAGGACCTGCTGGACAGCCGTATCCGCCCGGCCGTGGCCCAGGATGGCGGCGACATCCTCTTCAACCGATTTGAGCCGGACACCGGCGTCGTCTGGCTGCACATGCGCGGGGCCTGCTCCGGCTGCCCGTCGTCTTCGGCAACCCTTAAGGCTGGCGTCGAGAACATGCTGAAACACTATGTTCCGGAAGTTACCCGCGTCGAACAAGCCCTTTGACCCTGGGGTATCGTTAGGTCCGCCATGAAGGTTCTGGCCCTTGAGACCTGCCTGGCCGCCTGCTCGGTGGCCCTGCTGGACGGTGATGAGGTCATCGCCCGCCGAATTGAGCCCATGACCCGTGGGCATCAGGAACGCCTGGCCCCCCTGGTGGCTGAGCTTTTGGCCAGTGTCCGGTTTGACCTGTCCGGCCTGGACCGCATCGGGGTCACGGTCGGGCCGGGCTCCTTTACCGGACTGCGGATCGGCCTGGCCTTTGCCAAGGGCCTGGGGGCCGCCCTGGACAAGCCTGTCTGCGGAATCGGTGTCCTGGACGCCCTGGCCTGGCCGCATAGAGTCCATGAGGGCCTGGTTCTTGCCGTCCTGGAGGGGCCTCGGGACCAGGTCTATTTGCAAACCTTTCAGGCGGGCCAGTCGACCTGCACACCCGCCGCCGTTCCGGTTGAACTGGCTGTGTCCTGGCTGAAGATCCAGCCCAGCCTCATGGTCGGCACCGGCCTGGAGGCCCTGGCCAGCCTGCCGGCCGGGATTGCGCGTTTGCAACAGGGCCAGATTGACCCGGTTGACGTGGCCAGACTCGCCGCCCGGGCGATCCCGGGCGATCTCAAGCCCCTCTATCTGCGCGCGCCGGATGCCAAATTGCCGGGCGGCAGGGATCTTCCGGCATGATCCGTCCTGCTGACCTGCCCCAGGAGGGTGCCCTGCTGGCCCAGATTCACGCCCTGGCCTTTTCGCCGGGCTGGGCGGCCCCGGAATTGACGCGACTGGCCTCAGGGCCGGGGGCCTTTGCCCTGGTGTCGGACGAAAGCGGCCTGATCCTGTGTCGCGCCGGGGGTGGCGAGGCCGAGATCATTACCCTGGCCGTGGACCCCGCCCGTCGGCGTCAGGGTCTGGGGCGCGCCCTTGTCGAGGCTGCGGCAATTTTGGCGCGGGATCATGGGGCAGAGGCCATGTTTCTTGAGGTTGCCGAATCCAATTTGGCGGCCTTAGCCCTCTATGCCCGGACAGGATTTGAGACCGTAGGACGACGCCCCGGCTATTATTCCCAGACCGGCGGTCCGCCCGTTGATGCCATTGTCATGCGGTGGCACCTTAACAGCGGCCCGGCTTCGCCCTATTCTTGATGGGAACCGAGCCAGGAGCCCCCGTGGACCGCATCGAGAACCTCTGTATCCAGCAGGGCATGCGCATGACCGAACAGCGCCGGGTCATTGCGCGGGTGCTCTCGGCGGCCCTCGACCATCCGGATGTCGAGGAACTGCACAGGCGCGCCTATGCCGTAGACCCGCATATCTCCATTGCGACCGTCTATCGCACGGTCCGCCTGTTCGAAGAGGCCGGGATTATTGCCCGACACGACTTCAGGGACGGCCGGTCGCGCTATGAAGAGGCCCCGGAAACCCACCACGATCACTTGATCGACATGAAGACGGGCAAGGTTGTCGAATTCATGGACGCCGAGATCGAGGCCCTTCAGGAAGCCATCGCCCGCCGACTGGGCTATCGGCTCATCGATCACCGTCTGGAGCTCTATGGAATGCCGTTGGACGAATGAGCGCCCCTGACGAGTTGCACCCAGGTCCCCTGGACCCCATAACGGCCACCATGTCCCCACCCAGCAAGCGCCTCTACATCAAGACCTATGGCTGTCAGATGAATGTCTATGACAGCGAGCGCATGGCCGATGTCCTGGCCCCCCTGGGCTATGCCATGACCCAGAGCCCGGAACAGGCCGATCTGGTGGTGCTCAATACCTGCCATATCCGCGAGAAGGCGACCGAGAAGGTCTATTCAGAGCTTGGCCAGATCCGGCGGATGAAGCTTGACCAGGCCGCCCTCGGCAAGACCATGACCATTGCGGTGGCTGGCTGCGTCGCCCAGGCAGAAGGCGCGGAAATCATGCGTCGCCAGCCAGCGGTGGATCTGGTCGTCGGCCCCCAGGCCTATCACCAGCTGCCGGAACTGATCGCGCGCACCCACCGCGCCAAGGGCGAGCGGCTGGCCGCCGACTTTGCTGCCGAGGACAAGTTCGACGCCCTGCCCACAAGCCGAAACCCGGGCGGTGTCACGGCCTTTCTCACGGTCCAGGAGGGTTGCGACAAGTTCTGCACCTTCTGCGTTGTCCCCTATACCCGGGGTGCCGAGTGGTCTCGCCCGCCAGAGGCCATCCTGGCCGAAGCCCGGTCCCTGGCCGAACAGGGTGTGCGGGAAGTCACCCTGCTGGGCCAGAATGTGAATGCCTATTCCGCCGAGGGCGGGCTGGCCGCCCTGGTGCGGTCCCTGGCCCGGATCGAGGGTCTGGACCGGATCCGCTACATGACCAGCCATCCCCGGGACATGGATGAGGCCCTGATCCAGGCCCATGGGGAGATCCCCGAACTCATGCCCTTCCTGCATCTTCCGGTGCAGTCGGGCTCTGACCGAATCCTGAAGGCGATGAACCGCGCCCACACGGCGGAGAGCTATCTGAAGCTGATCGAGCGGGTTCGTCAGGCAAGGCCCGACATTGCCATATCCGGCGACTTCATTGTGGGCTTTCCCGGCGAGCGGGAGTCGGACTTCGAGGCCACCCTCGATCTGATCCGGGCTGTTGGCCACGCCTCGGCCTTTTCCTTCAAATACTCCAAACGACCCGGAACCCCCGCCGCCGCCCTCCCGGGCCAGGTGGACGAGGCGGTGAAGGATGAGCGTCTGGCCCGACTGAACGCCCTGCTGGACCTCCAGCAAAAGGACTTCAATGCCGCACAGGTTGGCAAGGTCCTGCCCGTCCTGTTTGAGCGGGCCGGTAGACATGATGGCCAGCTGGCCGGGCGCAGTCCCTTCCTCCAGGCGGTCCATTGCGACGGGCCCCTGGACCTGATCGGCCAGATTGTCCCGGTCAGGATTGATGGGTCCGCAAAGATGAGCCTGACCGGCACGCGGATTGGGCACGAGGATTTGGTGAATTCATGAGCAAGTCGGCAGAGTTTTTCACGCTTTCCGACGCCACTGCCCACGCCGTTGTCGGCCCCTCCAGCCGACATGCCGCCCTCATCGAGGATGCCTTTGACGTCCTGATCGAAACCCCCGGTGGTGGTCTGGCCGTCAAGGGCGACAGCCGGGCCAGGGGATCGGCAAAACAGGTCCTCCAGGCCCTGGCAGAAAAGGTCGAGAAGGGCCAGGCCATTGCCGAGGCCGACGTCCGCGTCGCAATTGGCCGTGTGCGGGTGGGCCGGGGTTCGGCCCCAGGGGCCCTGCCCACCGGTCGTCGGGGTCAGGTCTCCCCCAAGACCGTGGCCCAGGCCCAGTATCTTCAGACCCTCTCAGATTGTGACCTGGTCTTTGGCCTGGGTCCCGCCGGAACCGGCAAGACCTTCCTGGCCGTGGCCCACGGGGCGGGCATGCTTTTGCGGGGCGAGGTCGAGCGCCTGATCGTGTCCCGGCCGGCAGTGGAAGCCGGCGAGCGGCTTGGCTTCCTGCCCGGCGACCTGTCTGAAAAGGTGGATCCCTACATGGCACCGGTCTGGGAGGCCCTGACCGACATTCTGGGCGTGGACCAGTTTCGGCGGCGACGGGACAAGGGCGAGATCGAGTTGGCCCCCATCGCCTTCATGCGCGGCCGGACCCTGTCCCATGCCTTTGTGATCGTCGATGAGGCCCAGAACTGTTCGCGCCTGCAGATGAAAATGGTCCTGACCCGCATAGGTGAGGGCGCGCGCATGGTGGTGACCGGTGACCCCAGCCAGGTTGACCTGCCCCATGCCAGTGATTCCGGACTGGCCCATGCCGTTGGCCTGCTGGAAGGCGTGAAGGGGGTTGGCGTATCGCGATTTACCGCCACGGACGTGGTCCGACATCCCTTGGTCGAGCGGATTGTTCGCGCCTATGAGGGCGAAAAGAGCCCCTCCAGGACGGGCGCGTGATCACCATTGATCTTGAGGTCGAGGATGAGGCCTGGCTCCTGTCCCTGCCCAATGTCGAATCCCTGGCCCAGACGGCCGCCCGGGCTGCCCTGGCGGAGGCCGGACGCGAGGCAAATCTCGTCATATTGCTGACCGGAGATGGCGAGGTTCGCGACCTCAATCTCCGCTTTCGTGCCCAGGACAAGGCCACCAATGTCCTGTCCTTCCCGGCCCCGGAAAATCCTGAAGGCCATCTGGGCGATCTGGCCCTGGCCCACGGGGTCTGCCTTCGGGAAGCTCTGGCCCAGGACAAGCCCCTGGCCCATCATCTGCAACATCTTGTGATGCATGGCGTCCTGCACCTTATCGGCTATGATCACGAAACCGATGCCGAGGCCCTCATTATGGAGGATCTGGAGCGGGCAGCCCTGGCCGGCCTTGGGATCGGCGATCCCTATGCAGAAGCGCCCGAGGCGGCAGAACGAGGAGACGATGGCAAGTCGTGACGAGTCCAGCAAGGCCGCCCCCCGGAGGACCTTGCTCACTGCCCTGGTTCAGCGCTGGCGCGGGTTAAGGCCCGGGCCCGTCAGTGTGATTTCCGACGCCGAGGCCCTGGCGGACGCCCAGGGCGGGCGACTGGTCGATCAGGCCCAGGCCTTTCAGAACCTCAGGGTCGAAGACGTCATGACGCCCCGGGCCGATATTGTGGCCGTCGAACTGACCACGCCCCTCAAAGAGCTCGTCCAGCGCTTTGTCGAGGCGGAACACTCCCGTATGCCGATCTATCGGGAGACCCTGGACGATCCGGTGGGGGTGGTTCACGTCAAGGACGTCTTTAAGCTGATGGCGGGGGCCGCCGCGCCAAAACCCCGCAAGGCCGGGACCGGGGACCTGATCCTGCAGAAACTCCGGCGCGATGCCCTCTATGTTCCAGCCTCCATGCGCGCCGCCGACCTCTTGCTGCGGATGCAGGGGACACGGACCCACATGGCCCTGGTGATTGACGAATTCGGGGGCACCGATGGTCTGGTCACCCTGGAGGACCTGGTCGAAGCCGTGGTGGGCGAGATTGACGATGAACATGACGAAGCCCAGACGGCGGGCGTGATTGCGCGGCCGGGCGGGATATTCGAAGCCGACGCCCGAGCCCCCCTGGAAGAACTCGAAGCGGCCATGGGACAGGACCTGGCTCCGGCGGATCTTGAAGAAGATATTGATACCGTCGGGGGCTTCGTGACGGCAATTGCCGGTCGGGTGCCACAGCGCGGCGAGGTGATCACCCACGCCGACGGTTTCGAGATTCAGGTCCTGGATGCCGATCCTCGGCGGGTGAAACGCGTTCGTATCCGCCCGACGGCCCTGGTTTCGCCGACCCCTGTGTCCACCTGACGATCATGGGCTTGCGCGGGCGGGAGCGACTATTCTGCCTCCTGGCGGGGGCCATGCCAGCCCTGGCCTTCCCGCCCTTTGGAATCCTGCCCGGCCTGGCGGGCTTTGGCCTCTTGCTGAGCCAACTTGACCGTGACGATCCCAAGCCCCGCTGGGCCGCCTTCCGGCGCGGCTGGCTGGCCGGTCTTGGGTATTTCGGGGTCAGTACCTGCTGGGTGGTGGAGCCCTTCTTGGTGGATGCCCGGACCTATGCCTGGATGGCGCCCTTTGCCCTGGTCCTCATGGCCACGGGCCTGGCGGTTTTCTGGGGACTTGCCGGGCTGATCTACAGAACCTTTCGTCCCAATGCGGCCTGGCGGCGCTGCCTGGTCTTTGCCGGAGCCCTGGCGGGGATGGAGTGGCTGCGCGGCCACGTCTTTACGGGCTTCCCCTGGGACCTTCCCGGGGAGGTCTGGAAATCCGGAACAGCCCCCTCGCAACTGGCCTCCGTCATCGGAGCCTATGGCCTGACCTTTGTCACCCTGGCCCTGGCGGCGTGCTCAGCGGCCTTTTGGGACCGGAAAGATCGGGGCGACCGCATCTGGGCAGGCCTGGTGATCCTAGCGGGACTGGCGGGGCTCTATGGCTGGGGAAGCCTGCGTCTGGCGGAGGCGCGGCCCCCCGAGGTCACGGCCCCCGTAATCCGGTTGGTCCAGGCCAATATCGACCAAAAGACAAAATGGCGGGCTGAAAATCTGGACATGATTTTCGCCACCTACCTGGACCTGACGACGCGGCCCGGGGCGCGGACCCCCGATGTCGTGGTCTGGCCGGAAGGGGCCCTGCCCGCTGTGATCGACGACCTGCTGCAACCGGGCAGCCCCTATCTGTCGCGACTGACCCTGGCGCTCAAGCCCGGACAAACCCTGATGATGGGGGCCAATCGCGCGGGCTACGGACCCGAGGGCCAGACCCTCTATTTCAACAGTCTTGTTGCCCTCCGGCGCGAGGTCACCGGTGAGTTGAGCCTCTCCGGAGTTTACGACAAACACCGGCTGGTTCCCTTTGGAGAATTCCTGCCCCTGGGCAGGCTTGCCGGACAAGTGGGTCTGCGCAGCCTGGTCCACATGCCCGAGGACTTCACCCCGGGCCCCTCGCCGAAGATCATGACCCTGCCCGGCCTCCCCGCCCTCCAGCCCCTGATCTGTTACGAGGCCCTGTTTCCAGGCTTCATGGCCGAGGCCAGGGCCCTCGGTGGCCACCGGCCCGACTGGATTCTCAATGTCTCAAACGATGCCTGGTTTGGCTCGACCAGCGGGCCCTGGCAGCATCTGAACATGGCGGGTTACCGCGCCATCGAGGAAGGCCTGCCCCTGGCGCGGGCCACGCCAACCGGCGTCACGGTCATGCTGGATGCCTATGGCCGGGCCGTGGGCGGGCACAGGCTGGGTCTGGGGTCCCTGGGCATTATTGACGCGCCCCTGCCGCGCGCGCTTGGCCCGACGCCCTATTCCCGTTGGGGCGATCGCTTTCTGTTCCTCATGCTGATTGGGTCGGCACTGCTTGCGGGATATAAAGATTTCTTTATAGGATTGCGGAAGGCCTGACGGAACTCTCAGTCAGGACATACAACAGGTCTGTGCAGGAGCCACGTCGTGAGCCGTTCTTCCTATATCTTCACCAGCGAAAGCGTTTCCGAAGGTCACCCGGACAAGGTGGCGGACCGGATTTCCGATACCGTGGTCGATGCCTTTCTGGCGGTCGAGCCCGAGGCCCGCGTCGCCTGTGAAACCCTGGTCACGACAAACCGCGTCATCCTGGCCGGAGAAGTCCGCGCCGGGAAGCCGGGAGCCAGCAAGGCCGAGAACAAGCAATTGACCAAGGATATCGTCGCCAGCCTTGAACCCAAGGTCCGCGCCGCCATCCGGGACATTGGCTATGAGCAAAAGGGTTTCCACTGGGAAAAGGCGAAATATGCCTGCCATCTGCATCCCCAGTCCGCCCATATCGCCATGGGCGTGGACTCCTCGGACAAGAAGGACGAGGGCGCGGGCGATCAGGGCATTATGTTCGGCTATGCCTGTGACGAAACCCCGTCGCTCATGCCCGCAACCCTGCAATATTCCCACGACATCCTGCGCCGTCTGGCAGAGGTCCGTCACTCCGGGGAATGCCAGGTTCTGGAACCCGACGCCAAGAGCCAGGTCACCCTGCGCTATGAAAACGGCCAGCCGGTCGAGGTCCTGCAGATTGTGGTCTCGACCCAGCACAAGAAGAAGATCGGCCATCTGGCCACCAATCCGCGCCGCCTGAAGGCCGAAATCCAGCCCTATGTGGAAAGCGTCTTCCCGTCCGGCCTGATTACCCGCCGCACCAAGTGGCACGTCAATCCCACCGGCAAGTTCGAAATCGGCGGGCCGGATGGCGACGCGGGCCTGACCGGTCGCAAGATCATTGTGGACACCTATGGCGGCGCGGCCCCCCACGGCGGCGGGGCCTTTTCCGGCAAGGACCCGACCAAGGTCGACCGGTCTGCGGCCTATGCCTGCCGCTATTTGGCCAAGAATGTCGTGGCCGCGGGCCTGGCGCGCAAGTGCACAATCCAGATCAGCTATGCCATCGGCGTCGCCCATCCCTTGAGCTTCTATGTCGACCTGCATGGCGAAGGGGAAGTCGATCCGGCCAAGCTGGAGCGCCTGCTGCCGGAATTGATCGGCGGCGCGACCCCCCGGGCCATTCGTGAGCACCTGCAGTTGAACCGGCCCATCTATGCCCGGACCGCTGCCTATGGCCATTTCGGGCGTCAGCCGGACAATGAGGGCGGCTTCTCCTGGGAAAAGGCGGACCTGGTCGATGCACTGAAGGGCCTGGCCTAGGCTGGACTCCAGCATGGATGGCCACCGCCCCCTTCGCTCCTTCGGGCGTATAAGGTCACGGGTCATCAAGCCCCGTCAGGCCGCCCTGATGGAGACCCTCCTGCCTGAAATCCGCCTGCCCGCGACCCTGTTCCAGCCCCTGAGCCTCAGGCCGGAGTCCGACGCTGTCTGGCTGGAGATCGGCTTTGGCGGCGGGGAGCACATGGCCGCCCAGGCTGCGCGCCATCCCGAAGCCCTGATCCTGGGGGCAGAGCCCTTCCAGAATGGCGTCGCCAGCGCCCTGCGTCACCTCGACGACCAGGGCCTGAACAATGTGCGCCTGCATGACGGCGATGTCCGGGACCTGATCGGCTGTCTGCCCAAGGCTTGCCTGGACCGGGTCTTCATCCTGTTTCCAGACCCCTGGCCCAAGGCCCGGCACCACAAACGCCGCCTGTTAAACCCCGACCTGCTCGACGACCTTGCCCGGGTCATGAAACCGGGGGCCCACCTCAGATTCGCGACGGATTGGGCCGATTATGCGGACTGGACCCTGGAGCGGGTCCTCGCCGACGGACGCTTTGACTGGCCCGCCCAGACGGCTGCCGACTGGCGCACACCCCCGGCCGATCACATCACGACCCGATATGAGGAAAAGCGTCTGGGCGACTGTGACCCCGTCTTTCTGGACTTTATCCGCCGCTAACGGCCTAGCTGACATCCAGGCAGATGACCTGGGCCACCCGAAGGTCCCTTCGCAGGGTGTCTGAGACAATCCCGTAATTGCCGAGGGTAACGGATTCGCCCCGGGCGAAGTCTGCCGGGACCTCATGGGCCGCCTTCAGGGCCGCCGTCAGGGTTTCCGGCGCGGTGGTGTAGATCCGGCCCCTGCGTGGAGCCTCGGCGACCGTGACCCCAATCACCCGGCCCGCACTGTCCAGGGCAGGGGCTCCGGACAGGCCCGCCAGACTGCCCTTCAACAGGTCCGTGCGACCGGTTTCCGCCCAGACCAGCACCGGTTCGGTGCGCGCGCCGCGCCCGCGAATGACGAGGTTTTCACGTCCCAGAAGTCTGGAGGTGGCTTCCCCGGGTTGGCCCTGGGGAAAACCGGGATGATAGGCTCGGTCTCCCCGGCGAAGCACCCGCTCCATGCCCAGTGGCAAGGGCGATGCGCCACCAGATGTCGTGAGAATGGCGACCTCGCCGCGGGGATCAATACTGACCTGGGCGGCGACGCCCTGGCCATCGGCCACGACAATAGCTGCCCGGTTGCAACCATCGACCACATGGCGCGCCGTCACCCAGACCCCGCGATCGGCAATGGAAAAGGCCGTGCCCGACCCCGGTTCGCCCTTGGCAGGCACCTCAACCACCACGGACGGATCGAAGGGCGAGGACGGACCCAGGGGAATGCCCTCGACCCCGGCCACAGGCGGCGGCGCAGGCGGGGCATTGGTCTTTTCCCGCCGCCCCAAGGCAACAACCAGCACAGCGACCACAATCGCCAGGTAGACCAGCCAGTCGTTGAGTTTGGGAAAGTGCAAGCCTGTCCTCTAGACCTACTTTGCGACGAAGTTTGGGCGCGACCGTTTCATCAAGGCCCTAGCCGGCCACGGCCGCCGCGAGAATGAGGGCACTGGCCAGCTTGGCCCCGACCAGCAGGACGGCGGCAGACATCTCCCCCTCCTGGATGCGGGTGGGCAGGCCGTGCAGGATCAGGTCGACCACTCGAAAGACCAGCAATTGCACCACCACCGTCGATGCGCCCCAGATAAGGATTTCGACCACGGAGGTTGACGCCGTCAGAGACACCGCGAGGGGAATGGCCAGGCCCGCCAGGACGCCGGCCAGGGAGAGGGCCGCGGCGGAATTTCCTTCCCGGATCAGGGCAATTTCCCGCTGGGGCGTGAGCAAGATATAGAGCCCGGCCCCCACCATGAGAATGAGCAGGGTCATGCCTGCATGGAGCAGGGTCAGGGGAAAGCCTGAGGCAAAGGCCTGAAGTTCTGGCGACTGGGAATGCGGAATCATCTGGGCCCTGCTGAATGTGTTGCTCTAGGTCCCACGCCCACCTGATTTCAGGAGGCCGGGACGTCTTCTGTCGCCGCACGATCAAGCGCCCGACGGGCACTGGCGCGCAGTTTCTCACTCTCACTCTTCAACTGGCCGCAAGCCGCCAGAATATCCCGCCCCCGTGGCGTGCGGATCGGCGAGGCATATCCCGCCCGATTGAGCACGGCCGCAAAGGCCTCAATGGTAGGCCAGTCGGAACAGACATAGGGACTGCCCGGCCAGGGGTTGAAGGGGATCAGGTTAATCTTGGACGGAATGCCCTTGAGCAGGCGCACCAGGGCCAGGGCCTCGGCCGGACTGTCATTCACACCCTTCAGCATGACATATTCAAACGTCACCCGCCGGGCATTGCTGAGCCCCGGATAGCCGCGAATGCCCGCCATGAGATCGGCGATCGGATATTTCTTGTTCAGCGGCACCAGGACGTCGCGCAAGGCATCATTGGTCGCGTGCAGGGAAATCGCCAGCATGGCCTGGGTGCGGTGACCCAGGGCCGGAAGCTCAGGCACGACCCCGGAGGTCGAGACCGTGATCCGCCGCCGGGAAATCGCAATCCCCTCATTGTCGGAAATGATGTCGATGGCATCGGCGACGTTATCGAGATTGTAGAGCGGCTCACCCATGCCCATGAAGACAATGTTCGACAGGCGACGATCGGCCTTGGGCGAGGGCCATTCCCCAAGTTCATCCCGGGCAATCTGCACCTGGGCTACAATTTCTGCTGCCGTCAGGTTTCGAACCAGGGCCTGGGTTCCAGTATGACAGAAGGTGCAATTCAGCGTGCAGCCAACCTGGCTGGACACACACAAGGCCCCCGAACGCCCCACATCCGGAATATAGACCGTCTCGACCTCAATCCCCGGGGCCATTCGGATCAGCCACTTTCGGGTCCCGTCATTGGAGACCTGCCGCTCAATGACTTCCGGGCGGGCCAGATCAAAATGGGCCGCAAGCAGGGGGCGGGTCTCCTTGGCCACGTCGGTCATGGCGTCAAAATCCGTGACGCCATAGTGATGAATCCAGCGCCAGAGCTGGGTGGCCCGCATCTTGGCCTTGTCGGGGCGGACAATATCGGCGGCCACCAGGGCCTCGACCAGGGCCTTGCGCGTCAGGCCCGACAGATTTGGCCGCGCAGGCTTGGAAGCCGACACGGGCCGATTGGCCTGGGCAAGATCAACAACAAGGGTCAAGGGGCGCACTCTGAAGGACAGGCCTCTATATAGGTCATGCTGATCACCGCGACAAATCCGGCCTGAGGCCTGGAGCTTCAAACAAATGTTTGTCCGGAGGCTTCCGCCGCCTCGCCCCCTAAGCTAGCTTGCCGCCAACACACTGCGCCCCTGGGGAGAAGAAGTCATGAAAGCGGTTTTGAGCAAGGTCGTTGGGGGTCCCGAAACCCTGGTTCTGGAAGATATTCCGGCACCGGAGCTCCGCCCGGGTGGAGCCCTGGTTCAGGTCAAGGCCGTCGGGATCAACTTCCCGGATGTCCTGATGATTGAAGACAAGTACCAGTCAAAGCCCCCCCGGCCCTTCGCGCCCGGCGGCGAGGTCTCCGGCGTTGTTACGGCTGTCGCCGAGGGCGTCACCAATGTGAAGGTTGGCGACCGGGTTCTGGCCCAGATCGGGTCCGGCGGACTGGTTGAACAAATCGCCGCGCCTGCCAACCGGCTGACGCCAATTCCCGATGCCATGCCCTTTGACGAAGCTGCCGCCTTCATCCTGACCTATGGCACCTCCTATCACGGGCTCAAGGACCGGGGGCACCTCAAGGCGGGCGAGACCCTGCTGGTCCTCGGCGCCGCAGGCGGTGTCGGCCTTGCGGCTGTGGAACTTGGCAAGGCCATGGGGGCCAGGGTCATTGCCGCCTGTTCAACCCAGGAAAAGGTCGACCTGGCCATTGCCCATGGCGCGGATGCCGGCGTGGTCTATGGGCGAGGCCCGTTTGACCGGGATGGCCAAAAGCAGCTGAGCCAGTTGTTCAAGGATGCCTGTGGCGAGGCCGGGGCCAATGTCATTTATGACGCCGTTGGCGGCGACTATGCCGAACCCGCCCTGCGTTCCATTGCCTGGGAAGGCCGCTATCTCGTCATCGGCTTTGCCGCTGGGGAAATTCCGAAGATTCCGCTGAACCTGCCCCTTCTGAAGGGTTGCGACATTGTGGGCGTGATCTGGGGCAACTGGACCGCGCGGAACCCCGACCTGTTCCAGAAGGCCAATCTCGAACTCATGGACCTCTACAAGGCGGGCAAGATCCGGCCCCATGTGTCCGAACGCTTCCCCCTGGAACGGGCCGCAGACGCCATCGCCCACCTGGGCAGCCGCAAGGCCATGGGCAAGGTTGTCGTCACCCTCGGCGACTAGGCCGAGCCACACATCGAAACGAACGGATAAGGGGAAGACAATGGCAGGACGTCTGGATGGCAAGATTGCCATGATCACCGGGGCGGCGTCAGGGATTGGTCTGGCAACGGTCGAGCTGTTTGTGGCCGAGGGGGCCCAGGTCATCGCCGCCGACATCCAGGACGAAAAAGGGGCCATGCTGGAACGCCGCTTCCCGGACCGGGTTCGCTATGCCCATTGCGATGTCACGAGCGAGGCCGACATCGAGGCCGCAGTCGCCCTCGCGGACAGCGCCTTCGGGGGGCTGGACATTCAGTTCAACAATGCCGGTATCTCCGACCGCATGGGTACCATCACCGAGGTGACCGCCGAGGGTTGGAGCTGGATTTTCGACGTCCTGGTCCGCGGCCCGGCCCTGGGCATGAAGCATGCTGTGCCCCTCATGCTGAAGCGAGGCGGTGGGGCCATTATCAATACGGCCTCGATTGCGGGACTTCAGGCCGGTTATGGACCCATTGCCTATTCCACCGCCAAGGCGGGCGTCATTCATATGAGCCGGGCCGCCGCCGCCCAGCTTTCGCCCCAGGGCATCCGGGTCAATGCCATCTGCCCGGGCCTGATCGCGACCTCTATCTTCGGGGCCACCCTGGGCATGACCCGGGACGTGGCCGACCAGATGGCCGCCCTGGTGGCCCAGAATGCCAGCACGGCCCAACCCGTGAAGAAGGCGGGCCTGCCCGACGATATTGCCCAGGCCGCCCTCTATTTGGCATCGGACGCCTCGGCCTTTGTCACAGGCACCCACCTGGTGGTCGATGGCGGCATTACAGTCGGCGGGCGTCACAGCTGGGATCAGACGATGATCTCCCCCTTTGCCGCCATCTTTGGCGGGGAATTGCCCCAGTCTCCGGATCCGGCTTGAGCCCGTCAGACATCCCAGCGCCAGTCGCCGTCACCTGGCATTCGGGCCTTACCCCCAATGTGCGGGGCGCGCTCTGGATGCTGGCCTCGGCCCTGGCCTTTACGGTCATGATGACCCTGGTGAAGTTTCTGGGCGGTGACTATCCAGCCTCCCTGCAGACCTTCTACCGGCAGCTTGCAGGGTTCATTGTCCTCTTGCCGGTCATCGTGCGGCACAAGAGTGCCGCCTTTGCCACCACCCGGCCCTGGATACTGATCTTTCGGTCCCTGGCCGGGACCGTGGGCATGATCCTGTCCTTTTATGCCTTCCAGAAAATGCCCCTGGCCGATGCCAATGCCCTGTCCTTCACCCGGACCCTCTGGCTCGTGCCCCTGGCGGCCTTTGTTGTGCGGGAAAAGATCGGGCCCTTGCGGATTGGCGCGGCCCTTGTGGGTTTCTTGGGTGTTCTGGTCATGGTGAGACCCGGCGCAGGTGGCCATTTCGCCATGGGCCTGCCCGCCCTGGCCATGCTGGCCTCCTCCTTCCTCTTTGCCCTGACCATTACCGGCATGAAGGTCATGACCCGGGATCACAGTCCCACCGTGCTTCTGGTCTGGTCCGCCTGTCTGGGCCTGGTACTTGCCATTCCGGGGGCCGTCATGGCCTGGCACTGGCCTGGCCCGATGGACCTGCTGCTCCTGGTCATTATGGGTGCCATGGGGACCCTGACCCAGGCCTGCTATATTCGCGGCATGGCTGTTGGCGATGCCGCCGCCATGGCTCCAGTGGACTATACGCGTCTGGTATTTTCGGTCCTGGCCGGTCTGGTTCTGTTTCACGAGCTTCCCAGCCCCTGGACCCTGCTCGGCGCGGGCATTGTCGTGGCCTCCGCCCTCTTCATCACCTGGCGAGAACATCAATTGGCCCGCAGCGCGCCCCTTGAGCCCCTGGCGCACTAGCCCACTGAAGGGCGCCCCAAAGTCAGGGCTTTTGCCGCGCCGCCCGGCGGGTTAAAGGCTTTGCATCAACAGATAGACGATCCAACGAAAACGGGAGACCTGCCCTCATGAAACTTGATTCCTCCATTGCCGCCGTCGTCACCGGCGGCGCCTCCGGCCTCGGTGAAGCCACAGTCCGTCAACTGGCTGCCCATGGCGTCAAGGTCGCCATCTTCGACATGAACGAAGCCCGGGGCGAAGAGGTCGCCAAGGAAGTTGGCGGCGTATTCTGCAAGTGCAACGTGACCTCCGACGCGGAAGTCGATGCCGCCTTTGAAAAGGCCCGCGCCGCCCATGGCCAGGAGCGTATCCTGGTCAATTGCGCCGGGACGGGTAATGCCGCCAAGACCGCCAGCCGCGACAAGACCACCGGCGAGACCAAGCATTTCCCCCTGGATGCCTTCAACCTGATCATCCAGATCAACCTGGTCGGCACCTTCCGGTGCATTGCCAAGTCGGCCAAGGGCATGCTGGACCTGGAGCCCATTGACGGCGAGCGCGGCACCATCGTCAACACCGCCTCCGTGGCGGCTGAAGACGGCCAGATGGGCCAGGCGGCCTATTCCGCCTCCAAGGCCGGGATTGTCGGCATGACCCTGCCCATCGCCCGCGATCTGGCCGGCGATGGGATACGCGTCAACACCATTCTGCCGGGGATCTTCGATACCCCCCTGATGCGCGGTGCTCCGGAAGCTGTAAAGCAAGCCCTGGCCGCCTCTGTCCCCTTCCCCAAGCGTCTTGGGACCCCGACAGACTATGCGCACCTGGCCCTGACCATGATCACGAATGGCTATTTCAACGGCGAGGACGTGCGTCTCGACGGGGCCATCCGTATGGCCCCGCGCTAAGACGACCTGAAACGTCCAATAGGTCCCCTTCTCTGCTCGCAGGGAAGGGGCAGGACCTGTCCCTAGCCGTCTGCGAGATCCTGTTCGTAAGCAGCCAGGGTGGCCATCTGCAGGATCTTGGAGACCGAGGCCGAGAGGGGCGCAATCTGCACGGATTTTTCCAGACCCAGCAGAATGGGTCCAATCACCGTCGCCGCGCCAAGTTCCTGAACCAGCTGGGTTGAGATGGCGGCCGAGTGAATCGCCGGCATGACCAGAACATTGGCTGGTCCCGTCAGCCGCATGAAGGGATAATTGGCCCGCTTTTCCATATCCAGGGCCAGGTCCGGCGGGATTTCGCCCTCATATTCGAAGTCGATGCCGTCCATTTCGTCCAGCATGGCCACGGCTTCGCGCACCTTTTCAGAGCGTTGGCCCATGGGATTGCCAAAGGTCGAATAGGAGAGGAAGGCGATCCGGGGCGTATAACCCATGGCCTTGACGGCGCGCGCGGCCTCAATGGCAATGTCCACCAGCTCTTCGGCTTCCGGCATTTCGGTCACACTGGTATCGGCGATAAACAGGGTATGGCTCTTGGCCAGCAGGACGCTCATGCCAATGACCCGGCCATCCGGCTCAGGGTCGATGACCCGCAGAATCTCCTCAAGCGCCTGGTCATAGGACCGGGTCACCCCGGTGACCATGCCGTCAGCGTGTCCCAGCGCCACCATGCAGGCGGCAAAGGAGTTGCGATCCTGGTTGATGAGCCGGACCACATCGCGCTTCAGATAGCCCTGCCGGGCCAGGCGGGCATAGAGGAAGTCTGCAAAGGCCGGATTATAGGCCGACACCCGGGCATTGATGATTTCGAGGCTGACATCCGCCGGATCGAGACCGGCCAGCTTCATGTTTTCCAGCACCAGCTCTTCGCGGCCGACCAGAATGGCCTTGCCAAGGCCCGCGCTCTGGAAGGCATGGGCCGCCCGGATGACGCTGGGCTCTTCGCCCTCGGCAAACACAATGCGCTTTTTCGGCGACTTCAGGACAGCCCCCTGGAGCTTCTGCAGGAAGCCCGCCGTGGGGTCCAGGCGCTGGGCCAGGGAGGCGCGATAGGCATCCATGTCCGCAATCGGCTTGCGCGCAACGCCGGTATCCATGGCCGCCTGGGCGACGAAGGGCGGGATGTAGGAAATCAGTCGGGGATCGAAGGGGGAGGGAATGATGTATTCCGGTCCGAACTTCAGCTGAACCCCGTGATAGGCGGCGGCCACCTCATCGGGCACATCCTCCCGGGCCAGCAGGGCCATGGCATTGGCGCAGGCGATCTTCATTTCCATATTGACCCGCCGGGCCCGGACATCCAGGGCACCACGGAAGATGTAGGGGAAGCCCAGAACATTGTTGACCTGGTTCGGATAGTCACTCCGCCCCGTGGCGACAATGGCGTCCGGACGGATGGCATGGACCTCTTCCGGTGTAATCTCGGGATCAGGATTGGCCATGGCAAAGATCAGGGGGTTGGGGGCCATGCTGGCCACCATTTCCTGGGTCAAAGCCCCCTTGACCGACAGGCCGATGAAGACGTCTGCCCCCTTGACCGCATCGGCCAGGGTCCGGGCATCGGTATCCACGGCATGGGCGGATTTCCACTGGTTCATGCCCTCCGGGCGGCCCCTGTAGATCACGCCGGTATTGTCGACGGCGATACAGTTTTCATGGGCCAGCCCCATGGCCTTCATAAGCTCAAGCGAGGCAATCCCGGCGGCACCCGCACCGCAAAGGACCAGCTTTACGTCCTTCAGCTCACGTCCGGTTATGAAACAGGCATTGATCAGGCCAGCCGCAGAGATGATGGCTGTGCCGTGCTGGTCATCATGAAAGACCGGAATGTCGAGCAGCTCCTGGAGTTCCGTTTCGATACGGAAGCATTCCGGGCTCTTGATATCCTCGAGGTTTATCCCCCCGAAGGTGACGCCGATATTCTTGACCACGGTAATGATTTCGTCCGGGTCCGTCGCAGAGACTTCGATGTCGATGGAGTCCACATCCGCGAACCGCTTAAAGAGGACGCTCTTGCCCTCCATCACCGGCTTTGAGGCCAGGGCCCCGAGATTGCCCAGGCCCAGGATCGCGGTCCCGTTGGAAATCACGGCCACCAGATTGCCCTTGGCCGTGTAGTCATAGGCGCTCTCGGGGTCTTCAGCGATCTTCAAGACCGGCACGGCCACCCCGGGGGAATAGGCCAGGCTCAGATCCCGCTGGGTCGCCATGGGCTTGGTCGCCGTTATGGCGATCTTCCCGGGCGTCGGGTATCTGTGGAAGCTCAGGGCTTCTTCGTCAGTGAAGGTACGCTTTTCCGAGTCGCTCATGAGTGAGGCGAGTCCTTGTCGTCAGGAATAAATAGGGAAGTTCAGAAGGGGCAACCTACAGAGCCCGCCGCCCCGGGACAACCTTGGGATCATCCCGCCATGCGGGCCGCCAGGGCTGCCTGCATCTCGCCCATGACCTTGGCCACCGCCGGATCACCTTGAACCTGCGCCCAATAGGCTTCCACCTTGCCATAGGGGGCAAGCAGGTCCGGGCGGGCAAACATCTGGGAAAACAAGGCGGTAAACATCAGGACTGGGGCCAGGGCTGCATCAGCCGTGGTCAGGGTGTCGCCCACGGCATAGCGATCGCCGGTCAAAAAGACATTCAGGTGGGTCAGGCCATCCCGCAGCTTGTCAAAGGCCCCCTCGACCACGGCGGCGTCGCGGGTGGCGGGGTTCATCTGGCCGAACAGGGTGCCGCCATGCGCCATGATGTAGAGCTCGGCGATCCGGGCGAGCAGACGGCTGCGGGCAATATCCGCAGGCTTGACCGGACGCAGGCCGCTTTGAGGAAAGGCATCGGCGAGAAACTCGACAATCGTATCGCTCTCCGGGATCACCGTTCCGTCATCCAGAACCAGGGCCGGAATCTTGCCCATGGGATTAATGGCCAGGTATTCTGGCGACTTTGTGCTGCCGCCGGGCGGGGACAGGATTTCGACCGGCAAGGCCTTGGCATAGATGGCAATGCGCACGCGGGCCGCAAAGGGGGACAGATCGGCAGAAAAAAGCTTCATTTTGGGCTCTCGCGGGAATGTATTTGCCTTGATAACAGGGTTCGTCAAACTTGCAGCCCTGTTCCGGGCTATTCCTTGATCCACCAAGGGTGTTGACCAAAGCCCTGCCATCGCGAGACAAGACCAAAAGACCTTGTGGCTTCGGAGAGACCCCCCTGACTCCTCCCGTTCGAATTGCTGTTGCCGGAGCCTTGGGCCGTATGGGTCAGGCCGTGGCGGCCGTCGTCGAGGCCTCCGAAGGTCTGGTTCTGGCCGCCCGCTTTGATCGTCCGGGGACAAGCGGGGCCGGTTTGCTGCCGCAGGATGAAGCCCTGGCCCTGGCCGATGTGGTCATAGACTTCACAACCCCCGCCGCGTCTGTAGCCCTGGCCCAGACCCTGTCTTCGTCTGGAAAGATCGGACTGGTCCTGGGAACGACCGGGTTTTCGGACTCTGACCTGGCCGTCCTGGCGGACGCCGCCAAGACCGTTCCCATGGTTCGCGCTGGAAACTTCTCCCTGGGGGTCAATCTGCTCATGGGGCTGGTGGAACGTGCGGCCCGGGCCCTGGACCCCGCCGATTACGACATCGAAATCCTCGAAGCCCACCATCGGCGCAAGGTGGATGCCCCCTCCGGGACCGCCCTCATGCTGGGCGAAGCCGCCGCCGCCGGGCGCGGCCTGGACCTGTCTCAGGTCGCCGTTCGGACGCGTGACGGCATAACCGACCCCCGGCAAACCGGTGAGATCGGTTTTTCCGTAATCCGGGGCGGCGGTATCATTGGCGAGCATTCCGTGATTTTTGCCGCCGATGAAGAAATCCTGACCCTGAGCCACTCCGCCCGGGACAGGAGCTTGTTCGCCCGGGGGGCTGTCGCGGCGGCACGCTGGGTCTGTCAGCAACCGCCGGGTGAATATGACATGCAGGACGTGTTGAATCTGAAATCCTGAACCTGGAGGCAAGGGTGACAACCGATATTCTGGACCTGGATGCGACCGATCAACTGGCGGCCCTGGCAGCACGCAGAATAACCGCGATGGACCTCCTGGGCCTGGCCATGGCACGTCAGTCCCAGACCCACGATCAACTCAATGTCGTTGTCGCCACGGATACCGAGCAGGCCATGGCCCAGGCCCGGGCCAGCGATATGCGCCGGGCGAGAGGGGAGCCTCTCGGCGCTCTGGAGGGCCTTCCCATGACCCTCAAGGACACCCTGGACGTCATTGGCATGCCGGCCAGTGCCGGGCTTGCCGCCTTGCGCGACCGCCGGTCTGGCGATTCCACGGTTGCCGCCCGGGCCCGGGCCGCCGGGGCCATTCTTTGGGGCAAGACGAATGTGCCGGTCATGGCCGGTGACTGGCAGAGTTTTAACGGCCTCTATGGGGCATCAAACAATCCCTGGAACCTGTCCCGGACGACCGGCGGGTCTTCCGGCGGTGCCGCTGCGGCCCTGGCGACGGGGATCACGGCCCTGGAAATCGGGTCCGACATCGGGGGCTCCCTGCGGGTCCCGGCCAATTTTTGCGGCATCTATTCCCACAAGCCGAGTTGGGGCGCTGTGTGCCAGCGGGGCCATGTTCCGCCCCATCCAGGTGCCCGTGCGCCCCGGGATATCAATGTGATTGGCCCCATGGCCCGCTCTGCCCGGGACTTGAAACACCTGTTTTCCGTCATTGCCGACCATCCACATCAGGCCGAGGCGGCCCCCGACCTCAGGTCCCTGCGGGTTGGCCTCTGGCTGGACGAGCCCCGCTTCCCCCTGGACCCGGAAGTCCGGGCGGTCATTGAAGCCTATGCGGCCAGTCTGGCTGCCGCAGGCGTTCACATTGATCCGGTATCAAGCCCGGTCGATTCCCAGGTTTTGAGGGATACCTATACCGTCCTCCTCGGGGCCATACTCGGGGCCGACCTGTCGCCTGAGCAATATCAGGCCATGGCCGCCCAGAGACCCGCCCTCCTGGCCGCCAATGATCCCGCGGCGCTCAGTCTGCTGGCCTATACCGCCTCGCATCTGGAGTGGATGGAGGCCAATGAAACCCGTGCCGCCCTGGTCGATCAGGTCGCCCTGGCCCTGGCCCCCTATGATGTGATCATTGCCCCGGTCTCACCTGTTGTGGCCTTTCCCCACGATCACGCCCCCTTCCGGTCCAGGCGTCTGACCCCCTCCACCGGCGAGGCCTTTACCTATAATTCCATGCTGGACTGGGTTGCCCTGGCCAGTCTGTGTCACCTGCCAGCCACCTGCGTCCCGGCCGGTCTGACTCCCGGAGGCATGCCGGTTGGCGTCCAGCTGATTGGCTCAAACGGGGCGGATGCGCACAACCTGGCGGTGGCAGAGTCGTTTTCGGCCATCCGGGCCTTTATTCCGCCGCCCATGATCTAGATCGGCTCCGAAAGCCGGAGGCGCTCAGCGGCCGCCGGTCGATCCAAAGCCCCCGGTGCCGCGCACGGTCTCGTCAAGCCGGTCGACTTCAACCCAGCTGGCCTGAACCACAGGGGCCACAATAAGCTGGCCTATGCGATCCCCCCGGCGAACCGTGAAGTCCTCTTCGCCCAGATTGATCAGGATGACGTGAACCTCACCCCGGTAGTCGGCATCGATGGTGCCGGGGGTATTGGCCTGGGAAATTCCTGACTTCAGCGCCAGGCCGGAGCGGGGCCGGACCTGGCCCTCAAATCCCTTTGGCAGGGCAAAGGACAGGCCGGTGGGAATGGCGGCCCGGGCCCCCGGTTTCAGAACCACAGGCTGATCCTCAGGAACCGCAGCGCGCAGATCCATTCCGGCCGAATCTTCCGTCTCATAGGCCGGAAGGGGCAGGTCGCGATTATGGTCCAGCCGGACCACCGGGATCATGGGTCTCACGAAAGCTCCAGGGCTATGGTTTCAGCAAGTTTGCGCGCCACATCGGTCTTGGAGGTGCGCGGCCAGCGCTCAATGCCATCTTTTCGAAGAATGGCCACGGCATTGTCATCACCCCCCATGGTGCCGGCAATGGAGACATCATTGGCAATAATCCAGTCGCAGCCCTTTCGGGCAAGCTTGGCCTGGGCATAGGTCTCAACCTGATCGGTTTCAGCCGCAAAGCCTATGACCAGACGGGGCCGGGCGGGGCCCTGGGACAGGGTGGCCAGTATGTCGGGATTTTCCACCAGGCTAAGGACGGGGGCTCCCTGGACGGTCTTTTTTGTCTTGGTGGTCGCAACACTTTCCGGTCGCCAGTCCGAGACCGCCGCCACACAAACCGCGATATCGGCAGGCAGGGCCGCCTGACAGGCCGCCAACATGTCGCGGGCCGTCTCGACATCCACACGCGTCACGCCCGCAGGTGTCGCCAGGGACACGGGTCCAGCCACCAGGATGACCTCTGCCCCCAGACTTGCGAGGGCTCCGGCAATCGCAAACCCCTGTTTTCCGCTCGACCGGTTGGTCAGGACCCGAACGGGATCGATGGGCTCCGCCGTCGGGCCGGCCGTGACAATGGCCCGCCTTCCCGTCAGGGGGCGGGCAAGGGGCGCAAGTCGGGCGAGAATGGCGGCAAGAATCTCTTCCGGCTCGGCCATGCGGCCCAGGCCGAACTCGCCACAGGCCATGTCGCCCTCGACCGGGCCAATCATCTGCACACCGTCAGCCTGTAGCTGAGCGAAATTGCGCCGGGTCGCGGCATGGTCCCACATGCGCACATTCATGGCGGGGGCCATGAGGACGGGCTTGTCCGTGGCCAGCAGAACCGTCGTCGCCAGGTCATTGGCAAGCCCATGGACCGCCCGGGCCATCAGATCCGCCGTCGCCGGAACCACAACCACAAGATCCGCCTGGCGGGACAACTGGATATGTCCCATCTCCGCCTCGTCGGTCAGGGAAAACAGTTCAGAATAGACCTTGTCTTCACACAGGGCCCCCAAAGACAGGGGCGTGACAAATTGCGCGCCCGCCGCCGTCAGGATGGGCCGCACGGCGATCCCGGCCTTGCGCAGGCCGCGAACCAGCTCAAGGCTCTTGAAGGCGGAAATGCCGCCGCCGACGATCAGAAGAATGCGCTTATCGGACAAGGCCCTAGCCCCTCTGCAACAGGCGGGTGTTTTATTCCAATCAGGGGGACTCGACAAACATCTACATTTTGTTCATAGTTTGTTCTCATCGAACAACCCATGCGTGGAGAGGAAGCATGTTAAAGGTGAGTTGGGTATTGACGGCCGGTCTCGGGCTCTTGGTTCTGGCCGGATGTGAGCGACCCTCGGCGATTGCGCCCCGGGGATCAGACGAAACAAGCCGCCCGTCATCGAGCGCCTACACGTCTGAGACGGACCGGTCGGGCAGCGGAAATTCGACCTCTGATGGACCTGCCCGGACCCGGGTTCAGGACGCGCCGGTCCGGCAGCTGAATGGCAAGCCAATCTGGTCGGCCAGCCGAAAGGGGTCGGCCGAAGAAAATGCGCAACGCAGCTTCCAGCGTAACGGTGAGGCCTTCGGCGCGCGCAGTCTGGATGACTATATCCGCAAGGCCCAGAGCTTCACCAGCCAGCCCCCTTCGGGAACCGAACGGCTGGAGCGAACCAATGGCGATGTCCTGCTTTACAATGCCAAGACAAATGTCTTTGCCGTCATGACCGCAGACGGGGCGCCGCGCGCCCTGTTCAAGCCCGATGATGGCCCGGCCTATTGGGCAAGCCAGAAGGCCCAGGTTCTGCAAAGGCAAACCGCCAGGGCGGATCGCAGGTCCGGGCAAAAGCCATCTGGCGGTTCAGACCTAGCCCAATAGGTGCAGGGTCAGGATCACTGTCAGCAGGGCCCCGGTCACCAGGGTCAGGGCCGCGCCCGCAAGGCCGGCCCAGATCAGGGTCCTCGGGCTCGGTCGGGCGGCCTGTGCGGTCATGGCGGAAGAGGGCGAGCGGCCTTCCGCCTCCAAGAGGGCGGTCAGGTTTCGCAGGGCGCTTACCGCCTGATCCGCAAACCGCTTGACCTGGCTCAGGGGCGAGAGTTCCCGCAGCATCCAGCGCCGGACAACCGGGTCGGCCGCCGCCCAGATATCCAGGTCGGGCGAGATATGCCGCGCCACGCCCTCCGCCGTCATCATGGTCTTTTGCAAGAGGACCAGTTCAGGGCGAAGCTTCATGTCGAACAGGGCGGTGATCTCGAAGAGCTGGATCAAAACACGGCTCATGGACACGTCCTGGGCCGAGCGCCCGAAAACAGGTTCGCCGACGGCCCTCAGGGCCTGGGCGAAGATCGCCGAATCGTGGTGGCTCGGAACATAGCCTGCATCGAAATGCACCCGGGCGACCCGTGCATAGTCGCGCTCCAGAAAGCCCCAGAGGATCTCGGCCAGATAGCGGCGACCCTCAGGGTTCAACCGGCCAATAATTCCAAAATCCACCGCCTCGATCTGGGCCGGGGCGGAGACGAAGAGATTGCCCTCATGCAGGTCTGCGTGAAACACGCCATGGTCCAGGGCCTGGGCCAGAAAGGCCTGGATCAGCCGCCCGGCCAGGGCAGGTCGGTCAAGTCCGGGTTGGGCCAGGGCCGCCGGGTCTGAGAGGGCCATGCCCCGCGCCCATTCCAGGGTCAGGACCCGCTTGCCGACCCCCTCCCAGATAATCTTCGGGGCCGACATATAGCCATCGCGGGCCATGACCTCGCCAAGCTCGTCCCCGCCTGCGGCTTCCAGCCGAAGGTCGAGTTCCAGTTCTGTTGCCGCAATGACGGTTTCCACCAGGGCTAGCGGCTCCAGCCTCCGGGCCAGGGGCAGCAGGGTCTCGGCCAGGCGACCCGCCAGACGCAGAACCTCGGAATCCCGCGCAACCTGGGCCTCAACCCCGGGCCGCAGAATCTTGACCGCAACCCGGCGCCCATCCCGCAAAACGGCCGAATGCGCCTGGGCCAGGGATGCCGCCGCGACAGGCGGACCAAACTCCTGAAAGAGGGCTTCCAGGGGTCGGCCCAGGGAGTGCTCCACAGCGTGGCGCGCCTGATCCATGGGAAAGGGGGCCAGCTGGTCCTTGAGGCGGGCAAGGTCCTGGGCAAAGGCCAGACCGAATATGTCCGCGCGGGTGGACAAAAGCTGACCAAACTTGATGGCAATCGGCCCCAGGGTCTCCAGGGCCCGCGCCAGTCTCTCACCCGGCCGGCCTGACCGGGGGCCAGGACCCGTGAGGCCCCGCAGGACGCGGGCAAATAGCCGCAGGGCGGGGGGAAAGGTGGCCTCCAGCTCGCGGGGCAGGAGCGCATCCTGTCGCGCCAGCCGCCAGCCGACCCCGATCAGCCTGAACCCGGCTCCCACGACCTAGCTGGCCCAGCCGTGGTGCAGGGCGGCAACGCCACCGGTGAAATTCGTATAGCCGGCCCGCTGGAAACCGGCCTCGCGGATCATGGTCGCAAAGGTCTCCTGGTCCGGGAACCGGCGAATGCTCTCCACCAGATACTGATAAGACGCCCTATCCCCGGCGACATGCTCCCCAATCGCCGGAATGACCTTGAAGGAATAGGCGTCATAGGCCTGGCGGAAGGCTGGAGCCACAGGCCTGGAAAACTCCAGACAGAGGAAGCGTCCGCCCGGCTTGAGCACGCGACGTGCCTCGACCAGGGCCGCCGGAATATCCGTAACATTTCGGATTCCGAAGGAAATCACATAGGCATCGGCACAAGCATCCGGCAGGGGCAATCTCTGGGCATCGCCGACGCCCCAGGCCATTTCGGGTTCGCCGCCCTTGGTCCGCCCGGCAGCGATCATTTCTGCATTATAGTCCAGAACCAGAATCCGGGCATCCGGCCCGCCCCGACGGTCCTGTGCCCTCCGGGCCAGACGGGAAAAGCGTCGGGCCATATCTCCGGTCCCCCCGGCGCAGTCGATAATCGTCTCCCCGGGCTGGGGATTGAGCCGGGCGGCGACGGCATCTTTCCAGAGCCTGTGAACCCCCACACTCATCAGGTCATTCATCAAATCATAGCGGCTCGCCACGCGGTCAAAGACACCGCGCACAAGGCGGGGCTTCTCGGCGGGATCGACATCACGGAATCCAAAGGTCGCAGGCATGGACTGGGTCATAGCGTGGGACCGCGTTTCGCGCCACCATTGCCTCACCTTCCGCTTCATGCGAGGCAGACCCATGCCTGAATTGCCCGAAGTTGAGACGGTCCGCCGGGGCCTGGCCCCCGTGCTTGAGGGCCAGAGGCTCTCCCGGGCCGAAGCGCGGCGACCTGACCTTCGCTTCCCCTTCCCGGAGGGGTTCGGCCAGCGCCTGACCGGAGCCCGCATTCTTCACCTCAAGCGCCGGGCGAAATACCTGCTGGCCGAACTGGACCGGGGCGAAACCCTGGTCATGCATCTGGGCATGAGTGGCCGCTTCGAAATCGCTCGCGGGGCCGACGAGGTCAGGCCCGGAGCCTTTCATTACGCCGCGGATCCGGACCCGCGCCATGCCCATGTCATTTTCGAAACCGAGGCGGGTGGCCGCGTCACCTATTATGATCCCCGCCGCTTTGGGTACATGGATCTGATCCCCACGGCGACACTGGCCAACCATGCCTGGTTTGCCCGCATGGGCCCCGAGCCCCTGTCGGAGGACTTCGATACAGACCGGCTGGTGTCATGTTTCGCGGGCCGGAAGCAGGGGCCCAAGACCCTCTTGCTCGACCAGAGGGTCGTTGCCGGTCTGGGTAATATCTATGTCTGTGAAGCCCTGAACCGGGCCAGGATCTCGCCCCTGCAGCCTGCGGGCGACATATCCCGGGCCCGGCTTGAGACCCTGTCGGAGGAGGTCCGGTCGGTTCTTGAGGAGGCCATTGCCGCCGGGGGCTCAACCCTGAAGGACTATGCCGGGGCGGACGGGGCCCTGGGCTATTTTCAACACCGCTTCCGGGCCTATGGCCGGGAGGGGGAGGCTTGCACCAATCCAGGCTGCAAGGGTCAAATCAGCCGAACCGTTCAGGGGGGGCGATCCACCTTCTATTGCGAGGTCTGTCAGACATGACCCTGAATCCCGCCAAGCCCGACCTCCGGCACATGGCCGCCCTGCTGGTGGTTCTGGTCTCGACTCTCGCGACAGAGGCCTGGGCACGCCCGCCCCTATGGATTGTCCGGGACCGGGACTCCGAAATCGTGCTGTTCGGCTCCGTGCATGTTCTGCCACCCCGGCTTGACTGGCGGCCCCCCCGGCTGGACCGCGCCATTCGCCGGGCAGATGACCTTTGGTTCGAGCTGCAACCAGGGCCGGGGACGGAAAATGAGGCCCGCCAGCTGGCACAGTCGCAGAGCCGGCTTCCGCCTGGCCAATCCCTGTCTCAGCTATTGTCGGAGGCAGGTCGATCGCGTCTGGCCCAGATTTGTCAGACCTATCACATCGATCCTGACCTGCTGGCACCTCTGGCGCCCTGGTATGCCGAGGTGGCCCTGGGGGGCATTCAGTATCGCGCTTCGGGGGCCGATCTGAGCCTCGGAGTGGAGGGCGCACTCGCCGCCGGTGCCCCGACAAGTGTCCACCAACGGGCCTTCGAGACCCCCAAAGAACAAATCGACATGTTCGCGAATGCCCCCATGGGCGACCAACTCGCCTCACTGGAAATGAGCCTCCAGGACATGGTCGAGAACCCGGATGCCTATCATGACCTTATTGATGTCTGGATGCGGGGCGATGTTGCAGCCCTGGATCGCGAGGCCCTGGCCCCCCTGCGAACCGCCCTGCCCGGGCTTTATGGCCGGCTGGTAAGCGCCCGAAACGCGGCCTGGACCCGGACTCTGGATGCCCGGCTCAAGGGGCATGGCCATACGGTTGTGATTGTGGGAATCGGCCACCTTATTGGCCCCGACGGAGTCCCGGCACGCCTGCGGGCGCTTGGCTATTCGGTCGAGGGGCCGTAAATCTGAAGGCCAAACCTTTCGGAGCCCGCCCGTGACCTATGAAACCCTGATCGTCGAAGCCCACGATGCCGTGTGCCTTGTTAGACTAAACCGACCCGATGCCCTCAATGCCTTGAATTCCACCCTGCTGGCTGAGCTGGCGCGTGTCCTGGATACCGCCGAGGCGGATGACGGGGTTCGCTGTCTGGTTCTGACAGGATCTGAGCGGGCCTTTGCCGCGGGGGCGGATATCAAGGAAATGTCCGACAAGACCTATGCCCAGATGTTCGCCGCCGACTTTTTCGGCCCGGTTGCCCGGCGCTTGGAACAGTTTCGCAAGCCGATCATTGCCGCGGTCGCGGGCTATGCCCTGGGCGGAGGGTGCGAGCTGGCCATGTTGTGCGATTTTATCATCGCTGCCGAGACAGCGCGCTTTGGCCAGCCGGAAATCAATCTGGGAGTCATGCCCGGCATAGGCGGGACCCAGAGGCTGACGCGGTTTGTCGGCAAGTCCAAGGCCATGGACATGATCCTGACCGCCCGGATGATGGATGCCGCTGAGGCTGAGCGGTCTGGCCTGGTCTCCCGGGTCGTGCCCGCCGACCAGTTGATCAGCGAAGCCCTGACCGCCGCAGGCAAGATCGCGGCCCAGTCACCGCTCGCCGTCATGATGAGCAAAGAGCTGGTGGAAGCGGCCTATGAGACGACCCTGTCAGCGGGTGTCGCCATGGAACGACGCCTGTTTCACTCCCTCTTTGCCTTTGACGACCAGAAGGAAGGCATGAGTGCCTTTATTGAAAAGCGGAAACCGGCCTTTCGCGGCAGCTGAATCGGCGGAGTCGCATTGACCCGCCCGATCCCTTACCGTATACCCGCGCCTCCAATTTACCCGCCTGCCCGATCAAGGGTGAGCGGCACGCTGTTTTGAGAGCTATATCATGGCCAATAACCCCGGCGCCAAGAAAGCGGTCCGCAAGATCGCCCGTCGCACCGAAGTCAACAAGGCGCGCCGTTCGCGGGTCCGCACCTATCTGCGCAAGTTCGAAGAGGCCCTGGCCTCGGGTGACGCTGCGGTCGCGAAGACGGCCTTTGTCGAGGCGCAGTCGGAACTGATGCGCGCCGTCACCAAGGGTGTCGTGCACAAGAATACCGGCTCGCGGAAAGTCTCCCGCCTGGCCGCCCAACTCAAGAAGCTCGCCGTCGCTTAAAGTTGACGGCCGTGTTTGAGCTCCACGCTCAAATACTTGCGCGATTTATTGAAAATAATATCGTTATTTCAGGCACTTGGCCTGACGGCGGCCCTCGGGCCGCCCCGCCCTGGGGGCAAAAATTCCTAAAATTTAGTCCTGTCACGGAATTTTTCGGAAAGATTCCTGAGCCCCGTTATGGGTCTTAACGAGTCAATAAAAATATCCGTTCGCGAAGCAAAGAATCAGCGTTGACCGGGCTGTGACGGGCAGTAGTGTTGGCCTCGTTAGAGTGACTTTTTCATTTTAGTGCGCATGAGAAATCAGCAGGAGGCGGAATCCGCCCGCTTCCCGCCGTGGATTTTTTTGGCCTGAATGTTGGGGTGGCTCGAGGCGCAGGGCGGGGGCCCTGGCGTCGCAAATTCGAGATGTTCAGGAAGTTTGGGAAATGACGGTTGCGGTAGTGGCAGAGAGCTTGGCGGATCAGACATCGGGAGATGTCTGGACCAAGACCTGCCTGGCCTTGCGGCGCGAACTGGGCGAGGCCACCTTTGGGTCGTGGCTCGGACAAGCGGCCCTTCGCCAATCGGGTGAGGACGTCTGCCTGGTTGCCGCAACAGGCGTCGCCCGGGACTGGATTCGTCGTCATGCCTGGAGCCGTATTGGCGAGCTTTGGGCGCAAAATGATCCCAAGGGCCGGAACCTCAATCTGAAATCCCGAATGGAGTTTGAATCCCAGTCCGAGCTGGACACGGCCATGGCCGTCAAGGCGGTCGCCCGGGTTGAGGTCGCGGTCGAGGCTCCCCCGGCGACGGAACGGACCGGTCGCCAACTGGGTCTTCAGGAAAGGTTCCAGTTCGATACCTTTGTCGCAGGTCCCTCCAATGAATTTGCCTTTGCCGTCGCCCGCCGCGTGGCGAACTGGGCGGATGGCCATTTCAATCCCGTCTTGTTCCACGGTCCCTATGGCTTCGGAAAGACCCACCTGCTCAACGCTATTGCCTGGCAGGCCATGCAGAGCGCGCCCGACAAGCGCGTGGTCTATCTCACGGCCGAGCGCTTTACCTCGACCTTCGTTAAGGCCGTACAGGACCGTCAGACCTCCGCCTTCAAGGCTGAACTGCGCAATGCCGATCTCCTGCTGATTGATGACGTGCAATTCGTGGCGGGCAAGCAGTCCACCCAGGAAGAGCTCTTCCATACCCTGATTTCCCTGATCGAGGATGGCCGTCGGGTCGTCATGACCTCGGACCGGTCCCCGGCGGACCTTTCGGAGATGGACGCCCGGCTTCGCTCCCACCTTCAGTCGGGTCTGGTTTGCGGGGTTGAGCCCGCCGACAGGGTGCTGAGACTTGGAATTATCGAACGCAAGCTCGCAGTCCTGGCCGGAGCGGGTGGATTTGTGCCGTCGGCGCGACCTGAAGTGCTTCAGTTCCTGGCGGATCGTTTTACGGACTCTGTCCGGGAGTTGGAGGGTGCCCTGAACACGCTGGTTGCACGGGTCGGGGGCGAAATTGCCCGTCTGTCCCTGGACGAGGCTCAGGCCATTTTGCGTCCCCATCTGTCCTGCGTTGAAAAACGCGTCACCGTCGATCAGATCCAGAAGGCCGTGGCCGAACACTATGGTCTGAAACAGGCGGACATGATCTCCGAGCGCCGCGCCCGGGTCGTTGCCCGGCCCCGTCAGGCCGCCATGTGGATTGCCAAACAGATCACCACGCGCTCCCTGCCCGATATTGGCCGTCGTTTTGGCGGTCGGGACCACACCACGGTTTTGCATGCTGTGCGCCGGATCGAAGCCCTCAAGGGCGAAGACGCAAGTCTGGCGCGGGATCTCGACATTTTGCTGCGCAAGCTCCGGGGCTGACCCCGACCAAGGACTGTCATCATGACGCCCCCCCCGCTCGCGAGCCTGACCCAAAGCCTCGACCCCCGGCTCCTCGAGATCCTGATTTGTCCCGTCAGCCACGGTCCGCTTGAATATGATCCCGTGGCGGGTGAGTTGATCAGCCGCCAGGCCGGGCTGGCCTATCCGGTTCGTGACGGTGTCCCCATCATGTTGCCGGAAGATGCGCGGACGCTGACGGACTAAAGCCTGGTCAGAGGGTCTTGCCGGTCAGGAGTTTCGGCAGGTCGCCCAGGGCTCCACCGGCCTCCTGCATGAAGAGCTTCCGCGCGGGGGCCAGCCGGTTGACCACCGCCATGCCCAGGCCCCGGGCCAGGCGTACAGCGGGGTGATTGTTGGAAAACAGTCGCACAAAGACATCGGTCGCCACCGCCAGCATGACATTGTCGAAATTGCGCCAGCGCGCATATCGATCAAGCACTGTTTCCGACCCAATATCCTCGCCGAGCCGGGCCGCCTCGATCAGAACCTCAGCCAGGGCGGCACCATCCTTCAACCCCAGATTTAGGCCCTGACCCGCAATCGGGTGGACCCCATGGGCCGCATCCCCCAGGAGGGCAATGCGCGGACCGGTCAGCCGCTCGGCCAGTTGCAGGGACAGGGGATAGGTAAAGACCGGGCCTTCAACCTGGATTTGACCGAGAAAATCGCCAAACCGGCGACGAAGATGGGCGTGAAAGATTTCCGGGCGGCTCGTCTTCAAGGCCAGGGCCCGGTCGGTCGCCTCGGTCCAGACCAGGCTGGCGCGGTCATCGGTCAGGGGCAGGATGGCAAAGGGTCCGGATGGCAGGAAATATTCATGGGCAACCCCGCCATGGGGCCGCTCAAGCCGCACAGTGACCACCACCGCAGACTGGTCATAGCCCCAGCTGGTCTGATGGATTCCAGCCGCCTTGCCCACGATACTTCCGCGACCTTCAGCCCCAACCACAAGCGGGGCTCGCAGGCAGCGACCATCGGCAAGTCGGACCTCGGCCGCTTCGGGCTCAAACTGAACCCCTACCACCTGGGCAGGCGCCAGGACCTCAATGCCCGCGCGGGAAATCGCGGCAGCCAGGGCGGCCCGGGCCCTGCGGTTTTCCAACATGTATCCCAGGGGTTCGCCCTCGGATCGCGCGGCAATTTCTGACGATTCAAACCGCAGGAAAAAGGGGGTGGGGCCCGACGTCGCTGCCCCTGGCGGCTTTCCGTCCGTGACCAGGATCTCCTCGATCCTTTGGGCAAAGGGCTCAATGTCGGCCGCCAGCCCCAGGGCCCGCCACTGGCGGAAGCCGGCAAAGGCAATGGCCGAGGCGCGGCCGTCATATTCGGGGGCCAGCTGGGCGTCAAAAACAACCGGATCAATCAGAATGGGGGTGAGCCCGCCCTGCTTCAGGGACAGGGCCAGGGTTGCCCCTGAAATCCCTGCCCCGGCAATAATGACATCCGCATCCATGGTCGAGATATGCCGCCGACTGTCCGGGTTCGTCCAGCCTTTTAGCGCAAGGGGCTCTTAAGCGTCTGCGGCGTCGTCGCTGTCCGGGAGGCCCATCATGTGGAACCCGGCATCGACATGGACCACTTCACCCGTGGTTGACCGGCCAAGATCGGACAGGAGCCAAAGCGCGGCTCCGGCCACGCCTTCCATGGAGGTGTCTTCCTTCAGGGCCGACAGGGCCCGGCCTTGGGCCAGCATGCCTCGCCCACCGGAAATTCCCGCGAGCGACAGGGTGCGCATGGCCCCTGGAGACAGGGCGTTCACCCGGATTCCAGCCGGACCCAGGTCTCGGGCAATATACCGCGTGGCCGCCTCAAGCGCGGCCTTGGCCACACCCATGGTGTTGTAGTTTGGAATGGCGCGCTCTGAGCCAAGATAGGTCAGGGTAATCAGAGACCCGCCATTCGGCATGATGGCATTGGCGCGGCGCGCGCAGTCGACAAAGCTGTAGGCCGAAATATTCATCGCCGTCAGAAAGCCCTCCCGGGTGGAATTTTCGACGAAGGAGCCCTTGATCTGGTCGCGCGGCGCAAAGGCCAGGGCGTGGACGAAAAAGTCTATGGACCCGAAAGCCTCTGCCACCGCTGCAAATCCGGCGTCCATGCTGGCGTCGTCCGTGACGTCCACAGGGGCCAAAACCTTGATTCCCAGGGTATCGGCCAAGGCGATGACCCGCCGCTCCATACCGGGCAGGTAGAACAGCGCCACCTCAGCCCCCTGGGCCACGAGCTGGGTTGCAATACCCCAGGCAATGGACTGGTGGTTGGCGACCCCGGTCACAATGCCCTTCTTGCCCTTCATGAGCTCGCCCTTGGGCATTTGATACTCATCGGCCACGTGGACTCTCCTTGGTCGTCGATCTCGGCGGAGTCTGGACGCCCGGCCCTCGCCGCGCAACCAACCCGCGTTCCAAAAAATTCAGCCGCCCGGAAAAATCAGGTCAGACCCGGGCCATGATCAAACAGCCATTCGTGCCGCCAAACCCGAAGCTGTTCGACATAACGGTCTCAACCTGCCGGTCTTCGCGCTTGCGCAGAATGGGCAGGCCTTCAAAGGCGGGGTCCAGATTTTCGATATGGGCGCTTTCCGTCAGGAAGCCATGGTTCAACATCAGCAGCGAGTAGATCGCCTCCTGTGCCCCGGCCGCCCCCAAACTGTGTCCCGTCAGGGACTTGGTGGAGGAAATAGCCGGAATCGTCTGGCCGAAAACCTCGCGAACCGCTTCCATTTCCTTGATATCCCCCACGGGGGTGGAGGTGCCGTGAGGGTTTAGATAGTCGACCTTTCGTCCGCCTGCGCCCGCAAGGGCCAGTCGCATACAGCGCACGGCCCCCTCGCCGGACGGGGCCACCATGTCAAAGCCATCGGAATTGGCGGCATAGCCCACGATTTCTCCGTAGATCTTGGCCCCTCGCGCCCGAGCGTGCTCGTACTCTTCGAGGACAACAATCCCGGCCCCACCGGCGATCACAAACCCGTCCCGGTCCCGGTCATAGGCGCGGCTGGCGACCGAAGGACGGTCATTGAAGTTGGAACTCATGGCCCCCATGGCGTCAAACAGGACGGACAGGGACCAGTGCAGCTCTTCTGTGCCGCCGGCAAAAACCACATCCTGATTGCCGAGCAGGATCTGCTCATAGCCGGACCCGATGCAATGGGTGGAGGTGGCGCAGGCCGACGAGATCGAGAAATTAATGCCCTGGATCTTGAACCAGGTCGACAGGGTGGCAGACGCCCCGGAACTCATGGCCTTGGGCACGGCAAAGGGACCAACCCGCTTGGGGCCCCGCTCCTTGGCGGTGGCGGCAGATTCGATAATGACCTTGGTCGACGGCCCGCCGGATCCAACAATCAGGCCGGTGCGCTCGTTGGAAACCTCGCCGGGCTCCAAACCAGAGTCAGCAATGGCCTGCTCCATGGCAATGTGGGAAAAACCGGTTCCCTGGGCCAGAAACCTCGCCGCGCGCCGGTCAACCAGGGCTTCCCAGTCGATCTGGGGGGCGGCCTGGACCTGGCTGCGAAAGCCGAGCTCTGCATACTCAGGGGCCGCAGCCACTCCGGACCGGGTTTCCCTCAGCGCAGACAGGACCTCATCAGCATTGTTGCCGATGGACGAAACAATGCCGATCCCTGTGATGACAACGCGGCGCATGGCTTTTTTCCTTATTCTTCCGCGACCCTGACCCTAGCCAAGGTCCTTGGGGTCAAACAGCCCTACCCGAAGGTCCTTGGCCTCATAAATCACCTGACCGTCGGCTTCGAGAATTCCATCACCGATTCCCATGACGAGTTTGCGAATGATCACCCGCTTCAAATCGATCTTGTAGACCAGCTTCTTCACCTTCGGGGACACCTGACCCGTAAAGCGGACCTCGCCAACACCCAGGGCGCGGCCCCGGCCTGGGCCACCGGACCAACCGAGGAAAAATCCGACCAGCTGCCACATGGCATCAAGGCCGAGACATCCCGGCATCACCGGATCATTTATGAAGTGGCAGGCAAAAAACCAGAGGTCCGGGGTGATATCCAGTTCGGCCTGGACATAGCCCTTGCCATAGGCCCCGCCCGCGTCGGTGATCTGGGTAATCCGGTCGAACATGAGCATGGGCGGAACGGGTAGTTGGGCATTGCCGGGGCCAAACATTTCACCCCGCCCACAGGCCAGCAGGTCTTCACGGCTGTAATGGTCGCTCGCCTTGGCACCGGTGATCATGGGTTCAGACCTTAAGACTAAAGGGGGCAAATCAATTTCGAGCCCCAGCGCTAGCAGAGCGGGGGCCTTAGCTCAACGGGCAGGTCGCGGGGCGAGCCCCGGATTGCACTGGGGTTTGTCGTCCAGACCCCAGACCTGGCTGGGCTGGACCCACCCGGATACGCCGTCAACACGAAGTCGGCACCAGCCCTTTGCCGTGCACTTGACCAGACTGGCAATCGCCCGGTTCTGAAGCTGGGCGCGGATGGGGGCGTCTGGCTTGGGCGCGCTGTGGAAAGGCGTTGGTCCCGACTGGGTCCGCATGACCGTGCGGCGACCGTCCGTCGTACGCATGTGCACCCAGGCCATATTGCCTTCCGGATCGCAGATTCGCCGCCATTCGGTCGTTTCCGCCAGGACTTGAACCGGCAAGCCACGGGCATGATAGACCCAAAGGGCCCTGTAATCGTCCCCCGGCCCGGCCCGGGCATTCACCGAAGCAAACTTGAGAGAGACATACCGCGGCACCGGCAGGCCCGAGGGCGTGACGCGCTCAGCCGCCAGGGCAGCCCCGCCCGACAGTCCGAGCGCAAGCGCGATCATCAGAAATGTCCCTGACGCCCTTACCCGACGCGCAGGCTTACCTTGGCCCTTCATAAGCGCTTTGCTAAAGGGTAGATGACCAACACGCCAGAGCGTGATTTCACGAAACGCATTTTTTGGGTTCTCAACCGCCATGCCCGCCCGAAAGCCGAAAGTCATCGTCACCCGGAGGCTCCCCGATAGTGTGGAGACGCGGATGTGCGAACTCTTCGACACCGAGCTTCATCTGGACGAAGCCCCCCTGTCCCGCGCCGCCCTGATGGATGCGGTCGGCCGTTGCGATGTCCTGGCCCCGACCATCACCGACCGCATTGACGCTGAGGTCATCGAAAAGGCCGGAGATCGCCTGAAACTGATCGCCAATTTTGGGGCCGGGGTCGATCATATCGACATTGCCGCCGCCAATGCGCGCGGGATCCTGGTTACCAATACCCCCGGCGTCCTGACCGAAGATACAGCCGACCTCACCCTGGCTCTGATGATGACCGTATCCCGCCGGATTGTTGAGGGGGCCAAGATCACCGCCGAGGGCGGTTTCACCGGCTGGGCGCCGACCTGGATGATGGGACGGCGCATTTCGGGAAAGCGTCTGGGCATTATCGGCATGGGCCGGATAGGCCAGGCGGTCGCCCGCCGGGCCAAGGCCTTCGGCATGCAGATCCATTATCACAACCGAAAGCCGGTCAGCTCCAGGATCGCTGAGGAACTTGAGGCCACCTATTGGGAAAGCCTCGATCAAATGCTGGCCCGGATGGATATTATTTCCGTCAATTGCCCGCATACGCCCGCGACCTATCATCTGCTGTCCGCCCGCAGGCTAAAGCTCATGCCGGCCCACGCCATTCTGGTGAATACGGCCCGGGGGGAGATTATTGACGAAAACGCCCTGGCGGATCTCCTGGCCAGCGGCGGGATTGCCGGGGCAGGCCTGGACGTCTTTGAGTTTGAGCCCGCAATCAATCCAAAGCTGATCAAGCTGCCGAATGCTGTGCTCTTGCCCCATCTGGGTTCGGCGACCGTGGAGGCCCGCACGGAAATGGGCGAAAAGGTCATTATCAACATCAAGACCTGGATGGATGGCCACCGGCCCCCCGATCGCGTCCTGACCTCTATGCTCTAGCCCCGCAGGCGGGACAGTCTGGGTCCGGGGCGATACGAACGGTCCGCGCCTGGCCGGACAGGCCATCATAGATCAACAGGCGTCCCGTAAGCGGTTCACCTGCCCCCGTGATCCACTTTATGGCCTCAAGCGCCATGAGTGAGCCAACCACACCGGCAAGGGCACCGACCACGCCAACCGCCTGACAGGTTTCCGCCTCGGGCGGAATTTCGGGCACAAGGCACTGATAGCAGGGCTGGCCGGTAAAGAGGCCCACCTGGCCAGTCCAGCGCCCTATGGCGCCGGAAATCAGCGGTATGCCCTGGGCCAGACAGGCCTGGCTCACCGTAAATCGGGTCGCAAAGTCATCCGTACCATCGAGAACCAGGTCGGCTCCCTTGATAATTTGCCCGGCATTCTCAGGTCTGAGGGCAAGCGCCAGGGTCTCGACATGTACATGGGGGTTCAAATCCTTAAGCCGGGTCCCCGCAGCCGCCACCTTGTCGCGACCCAGATCGGCCTGGCCGAACAAGATCTGTCGCTGAAGATTGGACAGGTCCACCTGATCCGGGTCGACCAGGACCAGGGTGCCTAAACCCGCCGCCGCCAGATAAAGGGCGGCTGGAGACCCCAGTCCGCCCGCGCCCAGAATGACAATTCTTGCCGCCTTGAGTTTTTGCTGGCCCGGTCCGCCAACCTCCCGCAGGACCAGATGCCGGGCATAGCGTTCGACCTCGTCATCGCTGAAGGCCATGACCCTAGTACCTTGCCAGGCGCGCCTGGCGAATGGCCGCTTCCAGGGCCTGGGCAAAATTCGCCCGCTCGGCTGGACCCATGGCCCTCGCCACCGAGGCGTCCTTGCCGGACAGGGAAAGCCGCAGATCAATGGCCATGTCGTCTTCCGTCAGCACGGACACCCGGGTAAAGGCTGTGGGGCTTTCCCAGACCAATTGCCGGGACCGCGGGGTTTCGCGAATGACCCGCACGGCACGATCCGTCACCACCACACGTTCGATTTGTCGGGCACCGGCATAGTTGGCGAGGAAGGCGATCAGGATCGCAATCACGTCCAGGCCCAGAAATATCGGCACGAACAAGGCCCCCATGGCGAGAAAGACCGCCGCCGCCGCGCAATTCAAGGCGGTGATGATGGAAATGAGGATGATAAAGCCCTTCTGGGACAGGGAGCGATTGGGCCGGATTTCGGCATCCATGAAAACCATGTCGTCCATGAGCGAGACAGCTCCGAAAGGGGGAGCCTACAGCTACGACATAGATCGGCTTGGCGAAAGGGGCCGATCGGGGCAAGAAAGAAAACCATGGCCAGATCTTCCCGACGAAACCCTGCCGAAACCGCCCGGATCGAGGAAATTTTCCGCAGGCTTGAGGCCAATGACGACGACCCCCGGACTGAACTCAACTATTCCAGCCCCTATACCCTGGTCACGGCGGTTACCCTCTCCGCCCAGGCGACGGATGTCTCGGTGAACAAGGCGACAGACCGGCTGTTTGCGGTGGCCGACACGCCACAGGCGATCCTGGCCCTGGGAGAGGAGGGCCTCATCCCCTTCATCGCCTCCATTGGCCTTTACCGAACCAAGGCCCGCAACGTCATTGCCGCCGCCCGCAAGATTATCGAGGAGCATGGCGGCGAAGTGCCCCTGACCCGGGAGGCCTTGCAGGCCCTGCCGGGTGTCGGACGAAAAACCGCCAGCGTGGTACTGAATGAGCTGGGCATTGAGCCTGCCATTGCCGTGGACACCCACGTCTTCCGCCTCGCCCACCGCCTGGGGCTGGCCAAGGGGAAGACCCCGGACCAGGTCGAGGCCGAGCTCATGGCCAAGATCCCCAATCCCTGGCTCACCCGGGCCCATCACTGGCTGATCCTGCATGGCCGCTATGTCTGTGTCGCCCGCAAGCCCAGGTGCGAGGACTGTCTGATCCGGGACCTCTGTCCTTCGGCGGGGCGGGTCGTTTAGGGCCGGAGTCGAACCGGCACCGTCAGGTCACAGACCCCGAGATCGGCCGCTTGCGCGCGTCTGGCCTCGGCAACCCTTTGGCGGAATGCGGGACTATTGGGGTCCATGATCTCCAGGGCCGGTCGATCCCCTGGCTCCAGCTCAGCGGCCAGGCGCACGCGGGTCATGCGGTCAGGATGGGCGGGGGGTTCGCCGACCGCCATGGTCCGGACCAGATCCAGGCCCTGAACCACCTGGCCCCAGACCGTATAATCGTGATCCAGCCGCCGGGCCGGATCGCGCATGAAGAAGATTTCGGAATTCGCCGTGCGCGCGCCCTCCTGGCGGCCCATGCCGGCCGTGCCTGCGCAATAGATCCCCCAGCCCCGCCCTTTCAGATCCACAGCCACGGGATTGGCCCCGATAAAGCCTTCCGAACCCTCCCCAGATTGCCGGACAGGGACAAATTTCAGCCCAGCGGTCCGAAATGTGAATTCCGGGTCCAGGTCGGGCAGGGCCGTCCCGCCACCATCATGATTGTTCGGATTGCCGGTCTGATCGACGAATCCGTCAATCACCCGGTGAAACAACAGCCCGTCATAAACCCCGTCACGAGCCAGGGTCTTGATCCGTTCCACCGCCTTTGGGGCAAAATCGGGTTGCAGGGCCACGACAATCCGTCCCCGGCTGGTGTCGATCACCAGGGTTTTGTCTGGGTCGAGAGGCGTCCAGTCACCTGCCCTGGCCGCTCCGACCAGACACAGGACGAGGACCAGCCCTCCTAGAGCGCCTTGTGAGAACCGTCGCACAGGGGAGCCTTTCCCGAATGTTTGCAGGCACAGAAATAGACCGTCTTGGTTTCCGGGGCTTCCCAGCGAAGCGGGACAAACCCCGTCTCCTCCCGGCCATGGGCTCCGTCGCAAAAGGGCTGTTTGGCGGATCGACCACAGGTGCACCAGAAATAGGCCTTGCCCGCTTCGACGTCGACGGGAAGCGGCGCGCGGCCGGCAATGACAGGGTCTTGGCTCATGGGGTCAATCTCCAAAAGTTAGCAGATGATCACGATAGGCAAGGACCGGGATGCCGGAAAGCGAAATCCCGATCCCGCGGGCTCGCGTTGCTCCGGACCGGCTTTGCCTGTAGTCAGCGCCCCTGTGATCTTAATGCAATCTGGATGACCTGTTCCATGGCCGAGCTTTTCGACCTTGCCGCCATCGGCAATGCCATTGTCGATGTCATCGCCCCCGCCGACGATGCCTTTCTTCTGGATGAGGGTCTGGACAAGGGCTCCATGATGCTCGTCGACGAGGTGCGCGGCCGGGACCTTTATTCGCGCATGAAGCCGGGGGTTGAGACCTCTGGGGGGTCTGCGGCCAATACCGTGGCCGGTCTGGCCAGCCTGGGTGGGCGGGCCGCCTTTCTCGGCAAGGTGGCGAATGACCAGCTGGGTGAGGTCTTTGCCCACGACATGCGCGCCGGGGGCGCACATTTTTCCACACCCCCCCTGATTGGCGGCCCGGCCACGGCCCGGTGCCTGGTGAATGTCACGCCAGAGGGTGAGCGGACCATGTCCACCTTCTTGGGAGCGTCTACGGAATTCACCGCCGATGACATTGATCCGGCGATTATTGAGGCGGCAAACATCGTCTATCTCGAAGGCTATCTCTTCGATGCCGCCCCGGCCCGGCGCGCCTTCGCCAAGGCCGCGGGCCTCGCCCGGGCTGCCGGTCGCCGGATCGCCCTGACCCTGTCGGATGGCTTTGTGGTCGACCGTCACCGCGACGGTTTGTTGGGCTTCATTGAAACCCAGGTGGACCTCCTCTTCGCCAATGAATCCGAAATCCTAGCCCTGTTCGAAACCGACAGTCTTGAAAATGCCCTGACGGCCCTGAAGTCAAAAGTGCCCATGGCGGCGGTCACCCTGGGGGCAAATGGCTCCGTGATCCTCAAGGGCGATGAAACTGTGGTGGTTTCTGCGGCGAAAATCGATAAAATCCTTGATACGACGGGGGCGGGTGACCAATACGCAGCCGGGTTCATGTTCGGTCTTTCCAGGGATCGGTCGCTCATGGATTGCGGTCGGCTTGGATCACTGGCGGCCGGAGAAGTTATTTCGCACTATGGGCCAAGGCCGCAGACCTCCCTGCGCGACCTGGCGACCCGGGAAGGACTCTAGGCCATGGCGCGCACGGCGCAGGTGGTTCGCAAGACCAAGGAAACCCAGATCGACATTCGTCTGGATCTGGATGGCACGGGTGTGTCGGACATTTCGACGGGCATTGGCTTCTTCGATCACATGCTCGACAGCCTGGCCCGACATGCGGGCATTGACCTGACCGTCAAGGCCCAGGGCGACCTGCATATCGACTTCCACCACACCGTCGAAGATGTCGGTATCGTTCTTGGACAGGCGGTCCATCAGGCCCTGGGCGAATTCAAGGGCATCCGTCGTTTCGGTACGGCGGACATCCCCATGGATGAGACCCTCACCCGGTGCGCCCTGGACCTGTCCAACCGCCCCTATCTGGTCTGGCGCGTGGCATTCAAGACGCCCAAGGTCGGCAATATGGACACCGAATTATTCAAGGAATTCCACCACGCCTTTGCCATGAACAGCGGGGCCTGTGTGCATATTGAAACCCTCTATGGCGAAAACTCTCACCATATTGCCGAAAGCGGTTTCAAGGCCCTGGCCCGGGCCCTGCGTCAGGCTGTGGAACTTGATCCCCGGACGGCTGGCCAGGCCCCGTCGACCAAGGGGTCGCTCTGACCTCCGCCGGACATGGAAGCTGATCGCATGCCCATCGTCGCCTTGATCGACTACGGGTCGGGCAATCTGCGCTCGGCTGAAAAAGCGCTTATCCGCGCGGCGGAGGGGCGCGCCCAAGTGGTGGTGACCAGTGACCCAGAGGTCCTGCTTTCCGCTGACCGAATTGTCCTGCCAGGTGTTGGGGCCTTTGCGGCCTGTCTGCGGGCCTTGCAGGCCCGGCCCGGACTCCAGGATGCCCTCACGGAGGCGGTCAGGGTTCGCGGGCGGCCGTTTCTGGGCATTTGCGTCGGCATGCAACTCATGGCCACCCGCAGCCTGGAGTTCGGCGAAGCCCAGGGTCTGGACTGGATCCCCGGGGAGGTTCGCAAAATCACGCCGAATGACCCCCAGGCCAAGGTTCCGCACATGGGCTGGAACGCCTTGATCGACCCTCATGGACCCGACCTGATTGCGAAGATCGGTCAGGACCCCATGTACTTCACCCATTCCTATGCCTTTTTCCCGCGGGATGAGGCCGATGTCGCCGCCTGGGTCGACCATGGTGGCCGGTTTCCCGCCGCCGTTGCCCGGGATAATATCGCCGGGGTGCAGTTTCACCCCGAAAAATCACAGAGTGCCGGGCTTTCCCTGCTGGCGCGGTTTCTGGAGTGGAAGCCTTGATCCTTTATCCGGCCATTGACCTGAAGGACGGAGCCTGCGTCCGGGTCCTGCATGGCGATCTGGCCACCGCCACCGTCTTCAACAGTTCGCCCGCCGACCAGGCCCGGGCCTGGGCAAGTGCAGGTTTTCACTGGATTCACGTCGTGGACCTGAACGGGGCGGTCGAGGGCCGGGCCATCAATGCCACGGCGGTGGAGGCCATACTTGAAGCCGTCTCGACCCCGGTCCAACTCGGCGGCGGGATTCGCAGTCTGAAGGATATCGAGGGCTGGATCGAGGCCGGGGTCTCCCGGGTCATACTGGGCACAGTGGCCGTAACCGACCCGAACCTGGTGCTTGAAGCGGCCCGGCTTTGGCCTGAACAGATTGCCGTCAGTGTTGATGTTCGCGCAGGCAAGGTCGCCACCCAGGGCTGGACCGAGAGCACGGATCTCGATGCGGTCAGTGTCGCCCGCCGCTTTGAAGATGCCGGCGTCGGGGCCCTGATCATTACCGATATCGACCGGGACGGCACCGTCATGGGCTTTAATGTCGAGGCCTTCGGGGCCATTGCCGACGCGGTCTCGATTCCCGTTATTGCCGCAGGGGGCCTGGCCACCGTCGATGACATTGTCCGGGTCATGGCCCGGCCGGGGACGCCGATTGCCGGGGCGGTCCTGGGGCGCGCCCTCTATAACGGGGCCATTGATCCCGGCGAAGCCTTGCGGATTTCCGCCGGATGACCAGGTTCGCCACATGCTGAATGTGCGGGTTATCCCCTGTCTGGACGTCAAGGATGGCCGGGTCGTTAAGGGGGTCAATTTCGTGGCCCTGCGCGATGCAGGCGACCCGGTGGAACAGGCCCGTGCCTATGACGCCGCCGGGGCCGATGAACTGATGTTTCTCGACATTACCGCCAGCCATGAACGGCGGGGAGCCATTCTGGATGTCATAGCCCGGACGGCGGATGTCTGTTTCATGCCCCTGTCCGTCGGCGGCGGAATTCGCCAGGTCGAAGATGCCCGGCGCTTGCTGCTCGCCGGGGCTGACAAGATCAGCGTCAATACGGCCGCGGTTGAAAATCCCGACCTGGTCACGGGCTGTGCCGATGCCTTCGGCTCTCAGGCCGTTGTAGTTGCCATTGATGCCAAGCAGGTCCCGGGTCAGGGATGGCGGGTCTATACCTATGGGGGGCGGACGGACACGGGGCTGGATGTCGTCGCCTATGCCGTCGAAGCGGTCCGACGCGGGGCGGGAGAGATCCTTCTGACCTCCATGGATCGGGACGGCGCGCGCAGTGGCTATGACCTCGAGCTCTTGCGGGCGGTGACCCAGGCTGTGAATGTTCCGGTGATTGCTTCAGGGGGTGCGGGCAAGGCCCAGCACATGGTCGACGCCGTAACCCAGGGCGGAGCCGATGCAGTTCTGGCGGCCTCCATCTTCCATTTCGGGGATGTCTCCATCCGCGAGGTCAAGGCGGCCATGGCGCATGCCCATATTCCTGTTCGGCTGACCTAGGGGGTTTGATGAGCACGTTTGCGGAAACAGTAGACCGTCTGGCGGCGACAATTTCGGCGCGAAAAACTGCCGACCCGGCCAGCTCCTATACCGCCAGTCTCCTGCAGGGTGGCGTGGACCGAATTGCCAAGAAACTGGGCGAAGAGGCTGTGGAAATGGTCATTGCCGCCGTGACGAATGACAAGGACGCCCTCGCGGGTGAAGCTGCGGATGTGATTTATCATTTCCTGCTAACCTTGGCCGCCGCCGGGGTCAGTCTTGATGAGGTCGCCGCCCGCCTTCAGGCCCGGGAAGGCCAGTCTGGCCTCGCGGAAAAAGCGGCACGCTCGACCTGAACGGTCAGGAATACAGGGGATTTGGGATGAAAATGCCTTCGCTGACAGTCCGAATCCTGTTGGGCCTCGTCGCCGGTCTGGCGCTTGGAGCCTGTCTCCCCGGCTTCAAGCTCAGTGGTCAGGACCAGATCGTCGCCACAAGCGATGCCCTGGGTGGCGTCTGGCTGGACGGGCTGCGGATGACCATCATCCCCCTGGTCTTTTCCCTTCTGGTGGTGGGTGTGGCCCAGGCCGCAGGGACGGTGAAGTCCGGGGGCCTGGCGGGTCGGACCCTGTTGATTTTTGCGGGCATGCTCGTGCTGTCGGCGGGGATTACGGCTGTAGCGACACCAGCCCTACTGAAGGTCTGGCCCGTGCCGGAGCAGGCAGCCATCGCCCTGCGCGCCGCCGCCCTGGGGGGCGCAGCCAAGGTCCCGGCCTCTCCGCCCCTGGCCGACTGGCTCAGGTCCTTTGTGCCGGCCAATCCCGTAAAGGCGGCGGCCGAGGGGGCCATGACCTCGATTGTTGTCTTTGCCCTGGTCTTTGGACTGGCCGCGACCCGGCTGGTTGAGGCCCGCCGCGCGGTGATCTTCGGTATCTTCGATGCCATCCAGGCCGCCATGATGGTGGTGGTGGATTGGGTCCTCAGCCTGGCCCCGCTCGGCGTCTTTCTGCTCGCCCTGGGGGTTGGCGTCCGCACGGGCTTCGGGGCAGTCGGTGTGCTGGGCCAGTATGTCGTGGTGGTCTCGATCATGTGCCTCATGAGCGGCGTGATCGGCCTGGGCATGGCCATATTCGGCGGCAGGGTGTCTCCAGGCCGCCTCCTCCTGACCCTGATTCCGGTCGAGGCCATGGCGATCTCGACCCAGTCCTCCCTGGCCTCCCTCCCGGTCATGCTTGAGGCCACGGAGCGCCTGGGCATACCCGATCGCATTCGCGGCCTGGTCCTGCCCATGGCTGTGGCCCTGTTCCGGATTTCCAGCCCGGCGGGCAATTTGGCTGTCGCCATCTATGTAGCGAACATTTACGGGGTTCATCTCGATCCAAGCCGGCTGATGATCGGAGCCCTGGTGGCCGCCATGATCAGTCTGGCCGCGGTGGGTGCGGCAAGTTCCATCACCTTCTTCACCACCCTTGTTCCCATTTGCATGGCCATGGGTGTGCCCATGGACCTCCTGCCCCTGCTACTGGCGGTGGAGACCCTTCCGGACTTCTCTCGCACAATTGGCAATGTGACGTCTGATGTCGGCGTGACGGCCTGGGCTGCTCGCTGGCGGTCTTCCGGAGCTGAGGCGTCTAGCCCCGCCGCTTGAGGGCCACATAGAGGGCACCCTCGCCGCCATGCTGGCGATGGGCCTCTGAGACCCCGGCCACGGCCTCGCGCAATCGGGGAGAGGCGAGCCATTCCGGCGTCATGCGACGAAGGATTCCGTCCCCCCTCAGTCCCTTGCCGGTAATGACCAGAACCGCCCGGCTACCCTCACGCCAGCTTTGAAGAACAAAGGACTCCAGCAGGGCGCGAGCCTTATCCTGGGTCAGGCCGTGCAGGTCAATGTGCGCCGTAATCGGGTCCCGCTCCCGGGCAATCCGGCGGTGGCGACGGGGTTCGATGGGGTCGAGCGGTCCCTTGACCACAGGCTTGACCGTCGCAGGCGACGGAACGGGAATTCGGGCAGCAGGTTCCAGGGGATCGGACACCGGCGGAGGCTCTGGGCTTTTAGTCCGGCGCGCGCCTTGGCCCCGAAGCGGATGGATCGTCGAGGTGACCATGGACCAGAGCCGCAGGTCGTCCGGAGAGGTCGGCCGTTTCATGACCTCGGGATCAGGCGGTAGAGATGCAGGGTGTGGCGGATTCGCCCCGCCTCCTGACCCGCATCCGGCCCCTGTCCGATATAGAGATCGGCCCGGATCTGGCCCTTGATCGCCCCGCCCGTATCCAGGGCCGTGACCAGGCGTTCATAGACGGGGTGCGCGCCAAACAGAAAAGGCTCGGCGGCCTCGACCCAGTAAAGATCGCCATATGTGTGCTGGGCGGGGTCAACGGCAATCGCCCGGCCCGCCGGCAGCGGCAGGCCCGCAGCGCCGAGGGGAGGAAGGCCGTCATCAGGAGCCAGGCGGAAAAAGACGTAACGCGGATTTAGGGCCATGACCTGGTCGGCTTCTGCGCCTCGGTGGTCGGACAGCCAGGCGCGGATGGCGTCGCCCGACGTATGGTTCGTGTCCAGAAGGCCTTTTTCGCGCATGGGTTTGGAGATGGCGACAAAGGTCTGGCCATTGGCTCCGGCATAGAGGGCTTTCATGGCCGACCCGTCCGGGAAGGTCAGCTGACCTGAGCCCTGGATCTGCATGAAAAACAGGTCCTCGGGCCGCATCCAGGCAAGGGCATCCTTGGCGCTCCGACGCTCAATATGGCTGCGATCATCATAAGAAAATTGACTGGCGCTCGTGGCCGGCAGGTCTGACGGTCTGGGTCGGACAGGCGCTGAAAATTCCTTGTCCGGAGCCGATCTCGCCTCATATTCCGGCACGAAATAGCCCGTCAGCACGCCTTCGCCCGGGAGGGCCTCAGGGATGAAATTCTGTTCGAAAAACTGCCGGGCCTCATCAGATGTTGCCGGAGCAAGGGTCGCGGCCTGGCGACACAGGGCCTGGGCCGCAGGCGCTCTCGAGACTCGACACGTGGTCTTATAGGCCATGAAGGCCTCAAGATGATCCTCGGCGGACCAGCCCGGCAGGTTGGCGAAGGATTTCAGGACCCCCGGCTTAACCTCAGCGCGGGCAGGCCCTGTCTCCAGCGCCGGGCTTGGCGTCGGCACCGCGGGGAAGGGACTCGGGGCTGGTCTCGGAGAAGGCTGCTCAGACTTGTGCACAGGGTGGGGCGACTTGCGGTGCGCGATCCTGGCGTGGGGCACGCTTGCGCAAGCCCCGAGCAACAGGGCTAGAGACAGTATGCCGAGACGCCCCCCCTTCAAGACTCAAGCCTCCGCCATAGCCACATTCACCAGAACCCAGTTCGGGTTTGACCCCTTCAGGTCCCGCTCAAAGGTCCAGACTTCGGCAGTGCGGCGATCGTCAACGGTTTCGCCCTCGGGGCCCTTACTACGACTGCGGAATTCGCCCAGAAACCGGACCATGATCCGCGCGGAGTCGCCCTCGACCTCGGCCTTGTCAATGTCGGCGCGGGGGGGTTGCAGAAATTCAACACTTTCCGTCCGACCCGACGCCTCCCGTTCGGCAATTCCGGTTTCAAATGCGGCCATGACCCGGGGAGAGACGAGACTGTCCAAGGCCGTCCGGTCGCCCTCGGCAAAGGCCTTGACGGTGGTCTGATAGGCCGATTGTGCACCCGACAGGAAGGTCGGGAGATCAAACTTCCCGTCGCGAGCCCGAATGGCCGCCAGTCCGGAGAAAGACGGCTCTGCCTCCAGGCGCTGATCGGTCAGGGGGATGGGGCCAGATTGCACCCTCTTCACGGGGCTTGGGGCGAGCCCCTCCCCGGGACGACGGCCCACGCGTCGACCCAGCACCGAATAGAGCTGAAAAAGGACAAAGGCCGCTAGGACCGCAAGGATGATGAGCTGGAGCACGGACAGGCACACTCGCTATGAGAACAGGATCACAGTATATAGGCCGTTCTGGCGGCCGCGTCAGGGGCGAGATTGCATCACCCCGGGGGCCATGTTAGCAGCCCCAAGGTTCAAGACGACGTCAATCGACGTCAGCGGCTCTTTTACGGACACGAAGATCATGAGCGATACTGACCAGCAGACCGGCCCGAACGAAGCGGCGAAGGCCCCGGTTGAGCCGGGTATTCGCGTCCTGGCCCAGTTCATTCGTGACCTGTCTTTCGAAAACCCGAGGGCGCCTGACGTCCTGCGGGCCAGCGGCCCCCAGCCACAGATCGAAATGGGCGTGGAAATGAATGCCCGGGGTCGGGATGATGGCCTCTTCGAGGTCGATCTCAAGCTGTCGGCACGGGCTGTTCGGGAAGATGGTCCAGTCTTTGTCGTCGAGCTTCTTTACGGCGGCGTCTTTGCGATTGAGGACGTTCCGGCGCAGGATCTTGAACCCGTCTTGCTGATCGAATGCCCGCGCTTCCTGTTTCCTTTCGCCCGCCGGATCATTTCCGACGTCAGTTCGGACGGAGGCTTCCCGCCCTTCCAGCTGGACCCGATCGACTTTGCCAGCGTTTATGCGGCGCGTCGGGCAGAGGCTGAAAGCATGGGCGTCGTGGTCGGCAACGCCTGATCAGACCCACCGCTAAAGGGTGTGCTTTTTCCAGAGCTCGCTCTTGATTACATCGAATACGAAATGCGCATGGCGATCCCGCTCCTCTGAGGTGGAGCGGGCAATGAGCGGCCTTGGCCGCGCTCCATAACCCTGCGTCACGGCAAGGTCCTGGGCTTGAACAGAGACTCTTGAGGTCAGCTCCAGGGTGCGCGCCCGCCCCCCCTTCAGCTCCAGATAAACTTCCGACAAGAGCCGGGCATCAATCAAGGCCCCGTGCTTGTCCCGCTCGCTGAGGGAAATCTTGAACCGCTTGCACAGGGCATCCAGGGAATTTTGCATGCCCGGAAAGCGCTGGCGGGCCAGGACCAGGGTGTCGACCCAGCGCGCCTCAGGGACGATGGGCAGGCCCACCAGACCCAGTTCATGATTCACAAAGGCCCGGTCAAAGCTCGCATTGTGCGCCACCACGGGGGCATCGCCGATAAAGTCGAGAAAGGCCTGGGCAATGGTGCCATCACCAAAGGTTGGGTGACCGCGCAGAAAGTCTGCCGAAAGCCCGTGAACCCTCTGCGCCTCAGGCGGCATGTCACGTTCAGGATTGATATAGACGTGGAAGCTCTTCCCGGTCGGGACGAAGTCCTCGATTTCCAGCGCGGCAAGCTCCACCAGCCTGTGGCCCAGATGGGGCTCAAAGCCGGTAGTTTCCGTATCCAGGACAATTTCGCGCGCCATGTCCCCGTCATGCCCCGCTTTGGGGCAGGCTTCAACGTCAGGCTTGGGCTTGGGGACGGGTTTTGGTTGATAACCAGGCCGGGTCTCTGACCGCTGCCAGGATCGCGTCCACCTGCTGCCGGGCCAGATCAAGACCCTGACCCGTATCGACAATGAAGTCTGCCCGGGCACGCTTGTCTTCGTCCGGCATTTGTCGGGACAAGATGGCGGCCAGGCGATCTGGCGTCATGCCCTCCCGGGCCAGGACCCGCGCTCTTTGCATGTCCGGTGGGGCAGAGACAACGACGACCGCGTCAACATTTCGCTCGCCGCCCGTTTCAAACAGGAGGGGAATATCCAGGACGACCAGATCTGCCCTCTGATCCTGCGCCGCCTCGAAAAAGTCCATCCGGTCTTTGCCCAGCAAGGGATGAACCACGGCATTCAATCTCCCCATGGCCGCGTCATCGCCAAGAACGCGTTGTCGCAGAGCCTCTCGGTCCACGGCCCCGTCCTTGGTGACGCCTGGAAAGGCCGCCTCGAGGGGCAGGACGGCGGCCCCGCCGGGGAGGTAGAGTTGGGCCACGGCAGCATCGGCGTCATAGACGGGAACGCCCGCCTCCCGAAACATCTGGGCCGTCGTGGACTTGCCCATGCCGATAGAGCCTGTGAGACCGAGGCGGATCATGACGGGGTCTCCATGGCATCCAGCGCCAGGGCGCGAACGTTCAACTGGTCAGAGGGGGTTTGGCCAAAAAAGGCTTCAAAGGCGGGTCGGGCCTGGCCGATCAGCATGCCCAGTCCGTCTACGGTCCGACGACCCAGGGCTTCACCCTGCATGAGAAAGTTCGTTCGCAGGGGCTTGTAGGTCATGTCCATAATGACCGCGCATTCGGGGCTGGCCTCCAGGGACACCAGCTGGGCCGAAGGGTCGGAAAGGCCCGCCGAGGTTGCATTGATGACGGCGATGACATCGGCGAGACCCGGTCCTGTTTCGGACAGGTCATGGGCGCGAACCTGTCGACCGAGCTGGTCTGCCAGGGCCTGGGCTCTGGAAACCGTTCGGTTCAAGACCCTGACCTCGGGACAGCCTGCGGCAAGCAGGGCCGCGGCGGCCCCCATGGCCCCACCCCCTGCGCCGATAATCGCTACCGGTCCCGCGGCCGGATCAAAGTCAGGGGCCTGGGTTTCGAAGGCCCAGAGCAGACCCTCCCCATCGGTATTGTCTGCCAAAAGGGTGCCATCCTCCTGAAAAACAATGACATTTGCAGCCTGGGCGGCAAGGGCCCTGGGCGTGGCCTGCTCGGCGGCGGCGAGGGCCAGTTGTTTAAAGGGCACGGTAACATTCAAGCCCACCACAGAACTTCCCCGAAGACTGTCCAGAAAACCCCTGAAGCGGTCCGGGTTTACAGAAAAAGGCACATAGACCCCGTCGAGCCCGGCCGCCTCCAGCCAGGCATTGTGCAGGATCGGGCTCAGGGACTGGGTGACGGGATGACCCACCACCCCGGCCAGCCGTGTTCGACCTGTGATCTTCATCTCTTGACCACCCCGACCGTTCTCAAATGTTCCAAAAGCCCGAGCAGGGGGAGCCCCAAAATAGAGAAATAATCCCCGTCGATCCGCGAGAAGAGCTGTGCTCCCGGACCCTCCAGACGATAGCAGCCGACAGAGCCCAGACAGGCCGCACCCTCCATCTCTAGATATCTGGTCAGAAAGGTCTCGGAGAAGGGCCGCATGGTCAGCTCTGCCGTGACACAGTCTCGCCAGACCGTCACACCCTGGTGGGCCAGAACCACCGCGGAATGCAACTTGTGGGACCGACCCCGCATGAGCCTGAGGCGATCGGCGGCCATGGCCAGATCCGACACCTTGTCATACAGGCCGCCGTCAAATTCCAGGGTTTGGTCTGCGCCAATGACCCAGGCCGGATGGGTGGCGGACACGGCCAAGGCTTTTTTCTCCGCCAGGACTTCAGCAACCGTCTTGGGTGAGGCGTTTTCCACAAGGAGGTGGGCCTTGACCAGGTCTTCATCAACGCCGGAATCCAGTGTTTCAAAGGTCAGACCGGCCCCCGTTAGGACCGCAGCCCGCGCCCGGCTCTTTGAGGCCAGAACGATCGGCAAGTTAGTCATCGGTTCGCCTCTCCCTGCACACGCCCACCCTGGAGGAGGTTAAGCACGGCCGCAGCGGTTTCTTCTACGCTTCGTCGCGTCACATCAATAATCGGCCAGCCCTGGCGCTCATAGAGTCTGCGCGCCTGGACCGTTTCATCCCGCACTGCTTCGATGTCGATATAGGTCGAGGCCCGGTTTTCCTTGAGAGACAGCAGGCGGTTGCGGCGGATCTGAATCAGGCGGTCGGGTGAAATTGTCAGGCCGACAATCAGGGCATTCTGCAACTGGGCGAGTTTTTCCGGAATGGGCTGACCAGGAACCAGGGGGACATTGGCCGCCCGGACGCCTCTATGGGCCAGATAGATACAGGTCGGGGTCTTTGAGGTTCGGGACACCCCCACCAGGACCACATCGGCCTGATCGAGTTCCTGGCCGCCCTGTCCATCATCATGTCCAATCGCGTAGTTCAGGGCATCCATTCGGTTGAAATAGTCATTGTCCAGGGCGTGCTGAACTCCGACCTTTCGGGTCAGGGCCGCCCCCAGATAGCGGGACAGGGACGACACCAGGGGATCAAGAACCGCGATACACGGCATGTCCAGCCGCCGGCACCCCTCTTCAAGTACGGCCCTTAGCTCGTCATCAACAATGGTGTGCATGACATAACCGGGCGCCGCAGCAATATCGGCCAGGGCCTTGTCGAGTTGGCGAGTCGATCGGACAAGCGCGTAGATGTGCTCGATGGGCAGGACGTTTTCAAAACGAGCGCACACGGCCCGGGCCATGGCGTTCAAGGTCTCACCCGTGGAATCCGACACCAGGTGGACGTGAAAATAAATGCCGTATCTCGAGGACGGGGTCATTGTCGGTAACGGTTCCCAAGAATGGCTGGGGAAAACTCTGTCGATAGTCTCTTAGCGAACTGCTGGCCACTTGGGGAGAAAACCTGTCAAAAACCCTGACCGCGTTCGAGCCCGGTATAAATGACCTGTTTGACCCCGATTTGCCCACCCTGCCACCGGCAGGACCCACCTGTGAATTATGGTTAACGGGATCTTAACATCGAGACTTGGCTTATTCAGCTCCAGCCCCTGGACGAGTCTTAACAAAAGCTTAATGACCTCAAGGCGCTCACGACTTGTCCCCGATATCCACACCAGGAGCCTGTGTCTTGGGGGTCGCTTGGTGACAAGCTTTTGATAAAGACCCCGAGCGGGTCTCGGCAAGTCAGTTATCCCCGATTGCCACAGGCCTAATGCTTCCAAAAAAGAAAAAAGACTCTTCTTTAAGTTAGAAGGGCAGACGGGAAAAACGCAGCCTTGAGTCCCGGCCCAGAAGGCGATTTAAGAGGGCGCATGTCCATCCAACCCAAACCTCTTCTCCTGCGCGCCCTTGCTGGCGAGACCCTTGACCGCCCCCCCGTCTGGTTTATGCGCCAGGCAGGACGGTCCTTGCCGGAATACCGGGAGCTTAGAACCCGGGCGACAGACTTCATTGCGTTTTGTCATAATCCGGAAATGGCCGCTGAGGCGACCCTTCAACCCATGCGCCGGTTTCCCTTGGATGCCGCGATTGTCTTTGCAGACATCCTCCTGATCCCCAAGGCTTTGGGCCAGGAGGTCTGGTTTGAAGCTGGCGAGGGACCAAGGCTGGGCGAATTGCCGTCGATCGAGTCCATGGCGGATCAGGTTGAGGCCTCTACGGGCAGATTGTCGGCCATTGGGGAAACCTTGACCCGGGTTCGGGCAGAACTGGAGCCAGAGCGTGCCTTGATCGGTTTTGCCGGCGCGCCCTGGACGGTGGCCACCTACATGATTGAAGGCCGGGGCTCTGATCGGTCAGAGGCCCGCAGTTTCATCTATCAAAACCCGGAAAAGCTCGATGCCCTTCTGGAGGTTCTGGTCGAGTCCACCGCGCGGTACCTCATCATGCAGGCCAGGGCAGGGGCCCAGGTCCTGAAACTTTTCGAAAGCTGGGCGGAGGGCCTGTCAGAAGACCGTTTTGAACGCATTGTCATCAAGCCGCACCAGGCCATCATTGAGCGCGTCCGGGCAGCCGGGATCGAGGCTCCCTTTATTGGCTTTCCTAGGGGGGCGGGGGCTCTGGTCGCGAACTATGCGGCAAAGGTTCCCGTCTCTGCCGTTGCCCTGGATACCCAAGCCCCCATGGCCCTTGGGCGATCCATCCAGACCGGAGGCAAGGCGATACAAGGCGCTTTGGACAATCTGCTTTTGCGCGCAGGTGGCCCGGCCCTGGATGCCCGGGTCGAGGCCCTGATCGAGGGCTGGAATCAGGGACCCTATATCTTCAATCTGGGCCATGGCGTCTTGCCCGATACGCCGATCGAACACATTGAGCGTACTATCCGAAGGGTGACAGGACGATGAGCAAGCTGGCCGTTGTCTTGTTTAACCTGGGGGGACCAGACGGTCCCCAGTCTGTTCAGCCCTTTCTGTTCAATCTGTTCAAGGACCCGGCGATTATCGGCGCGCCAGCCCTGGTTCGTTATCCGCTAGCTGCCTTGATCTCAACGACCCGAAAGACATCAGCACAGGCCAATTACGCGATAATGGGGGGCGGATCGCCGCTTCTGCCCGAGACCCAGGCCCAGGCCAGGGCCTTGGAAGCCGATCTGGCCGCCCAACGTCCGGGTGATGAGGTCCGGGTCTTTATCGCCATGCGCTATTGGAAGCCCTTTGCTGCGGAAACCGCCCGGCAGGTGGCGGAGTTTGCGCCGGATGACGTCGTGCTTCTGCCCCTCTATCCCCACTTTTCGACCACGACGACGGGGTCATCCCTAAAGGACTGGGACAAGGCCTATCGTGGCCCAGGCAAGCGTCACACGATTTGCTGCTACCCCACATCGGACGGCTTGATTAAGGCCCACGCTGACGCCATCCGCGAGACCTGGGAAAAGGCCGGAAAGCCAGACAATGTCCGTCTGCTCTTCTCTGCCCATGGTCTGCCGGAGAAGATCATCGCCGATGGCGATCCCTATCGTGCCCAGATCGAGGCCACGGCGGCCCTGGTTGCGGCGCAGCTCCCGGAATTGGCGGACTGGATGGTTTGTTTCCAAAGCCGGGTCGGGCCGCTCAAATGGATCGGGCCGCCGACGGATTCCGAGATCCGGCGCGCGGGTGCCGAGGGCAAGGGCGTCTTGCTCAGCCCGATTGCCTTTGTCTCAGAGCATGTGGAAACCCTGGTCGAACTCGATCATGAATATGCGGAAATCGCCCATGAGGTCGGTTGCGCCCCCTATCTCAGGGCCCCTGCCCTGGGGACCCGGGAGGCCTTTGTCAGCACCTTGTCCAGTTCGGTTATGTCAGCCCTGGGCCGTTCTGTCCCATCCGGGCCGGACGGGGACTGGTCCTGTCCGTCCAGTTTTGCGCAATGCGGATGCCGCATGAAGCGCGCAGAAAGGTCTGCCTAGATGAATAATTATGACCTGGTCCGGGGCCTGCACATTCTGGCGGTGATCGCCTGGATGGCGGGGATCATGTATTTGCCGCGCCTGTTTGCCTATCACGCCGCCGTCCCGGTCGGCTCAGAGATGGACCAGACCTTCCAGACCATGGAGCTTAAGCTCTACCGGATCATTATGGGGCCAGCCATGATTGTCGCCCTTCTGCTCGGTCTTTGGCTGATCTGGATAGATGGCGAATTCCGCCTGGGCTGGAGCTTTCTTGGCAAGCCCTGGATGGTGACCAAGTTGTCGGGGGTCGTCTTCATCATTGGCTGGCACCATTTCCTTGGCGCTGCTCGCAAGAAATTCGTCTCTGGAACCAATACCCGCTCGGCCCGCTTCTGGAAGATGACCAATGAGCTGCCCTTCATAGCGGCCATTATCATGGTGCTGGCCGTCACGACGGAATTTGGTGGCTAGGTCAGCCTAGGCCAGGATATCGACAACCTGTCCCACGCCGTAGGTCGTGGCCTTCTGGGCCTTGGCGGCAGCCTGGACCAGGTCTTCCGACTTTTGGGTTCGTTCAATGGCGCTGCGGCGAACATCGGCCGCATTTCTTTCTTGGTGGTCCTGGGCGCGTCTTTGATCGGCGGCCAGCGCGGGATCGGGCAATTGCCGGATCGCGGGCGGGATCATCACCTGGGTTGTGACAGACAGCTGGGTCATGGCGGTTGCCTTCCACGGTGGCCAAGGTGGCCACAGACGATAACTGAGACAGAGCTAACACGATTTATGGTTAATGGAAAATTGCGATTCAAGAGGAAGGCTTGACCCCAGGCTCCGGGTATGGTTCCGCTGTCCCAGCACTGTCTCAGATCGAGGGAGTGTCCCGCCTTTTTCCGGCACCACGCGCATACGAAATCGACGCTGTTGGTCCGGCCCCATTCAAAATTCAGGACTTTTTGACCAAAGCCTGACGCCAATCTGTCCATCATCCCGGGTCTCCGGGATTGCGGGCCATGATGTGTTCGAGAGTAAACCATGTCTGACGAAAATCCCGCCGACCTGATCGAGGCCATTGAAGACGCCAGCCTGGGCGACCAGGTCGACGACTCTGGCCACGATGGTGAGGACGACGAGCCCTCCGATGTTGCGGTCGCCATTGCGGCCATGGGTCTGACGCGCATGTCGCTCCAGGAGCTTAAGGACAAGTCGCCTGCGGACCTCCTGACCTTTGCCGAGACATTGGATATCGAGAACGCCAACTCGATGCGCAAACAGGACATGATGTTTGCCATTCTGAAGACCCTGGCCGAAGAGGGCGTCGAGATTTCGGGGTCTGGCACCATGGAAGTCTTGCCCGACGGCTTTGGATTCCTGCGCTCGCCTGAGGCCAACTACCTGCCCGGGCCGGATGACATCTATGTCAGCCCCTCGCAGATCCGGAAGTTTGGCCTGCGGACCGGCGACACGGTGGACGGCGGCGTTCGCGCGCCCCGTGAGGGCGAGCGGTATTTTGCCCTGGTCAAGGTGGACCAGATCAATTTTGAAAATCCGGAAAATGTTCGTCACAAGGTTCTGTTCGACAATCTGACGCCGCTCTATCCCGACGAACGCCTGCGTATGGAGATTGATGATCCGACCCTGAAGGATCGCTCTGGCCGCGTCATCGATATCGTCGCTCCCCTGGGCAAGGGCCAGCGTTGTCTGATCGTCGCCCCGCCCCGGGTCGGCAAGACCATCATGATGCAGAACATCGCCAAGGCGATCGCCGCCAACCATCCGGAATGCTATCTCATTGTGCTTCTGGTGGATGAGCGTCCCGAAGAAGTCACCGACATGCAGCGCACCGTGAAGGGCGAGGTTATTTCGTCCACCTTCGACGAGCCGGCAACGCGCCACGTCCAGGTGGCAGAAATGGTGATTGAAAAGGCCAAGCGGCTCGTCGAGCACAAGCGCGACGTGGTCATTCTCCTCGACAACATCACCCGTCTGGGCCGGGCCTATAACACCACGGTCCCGTCCTCGGGCAAGGTGCTGACCGGCGGTGTGGATGCCAATGCCCTGCAACGCCCCAAGCGCTTCTTCGGTGCGGCGCGGAATGTGGAGGAGGGCGGCTCCCTGACCATCATCTCCACCGCCCTGATCGATACAGGCAGCCGGATGGACGAAGTCATTTTCGAAGAATTCAAGGGCACGGGCAATTCGGAAATCGTCCTCGACCGCAAGGTGGCGGACAAGCGGATCTATCCGGCCATCGACATTCTCAAGTCAGGCACCCGGAAGGACGAGCTGATCACGCCGAAGGACCAGCTGTCCAAGACCCACGTCCTGCGCCGTATCCTGGCGCCCATGGGGGCCCAGGATGCGATCGAATTCCTGCTGGAGAAGCTGCGTCAGTCCAAGAACAATGACGAGTTCTTCCAGTCGATGAACACCTAAGACTTTGTAATTCCTGGTGTTTCACGGGAAACCGTGACGCGCTTTACGGGATAAGCAGGGTCGATCCCATGGTCTCACGCGCTTCGAGGGCGCGGTGGGCCGCCTGGGCATCGGCAAGGGCGAAGCTTTGCCCGATCTCGATCTTCACCTGTCCGGACGCCATGACCGCAAACAAGGCCCCGGCGCTGGCGTCCAGGTCGGGCGTGGTCGACACATAGTCAAACAGGGTTGGCCGCGTGAAGAACAGGGAGCCCATGCGCATGAGACGGCCGGGCTCCACGGCGGGGGCCGGACCCGAGGCATTGCCATAGCTGACAAAGACCCCGCGCCGGGCCAGGCTCGCCAGTGTGCCCTCAAAGGTTGAGGCCCCAACGGAGTCATAGGCGACCGGCACGCCCTTTCCGCCGGTGATCCGTCGAACCTCAGCGCCCACATCCTGGTCGCCATATAATATGACATGATCGGCCCCAAGCGCCCGGGCCCGATCGGCCTTGGACGCCGACCCGACAGTGGCAATGACCTCAGCGCCGAGGGCCTTGGCCCACTGCACCATGATCTGACCGACACCCCCAGCGGCGGCATGGATGAGCACGGTCTCTCCGGCCGTGACGGGATAGCAACGCCTGAGCAGGAACTCTGCCGTCATGCCCTTGAGCAGGGATGCGGTGACCGAGGCAATATCCAGGCCGGCGGGCACGCGGACGGCCCGTTCCGCGGATGTGACATGATAGTCTGCATAGGCGCCTATGGGTCCAGAGGCGAAGGCGGCCAGGTCACCAGGGGCGAAACGGGTGACACCCTCGCCAACGGCTTCGACAATTCCACCGCCTTCCATGCCAAGCCGGGAGGGCAGAGAGATGGGATAGAGGCCGGTGCGGTGGTAGGTGTCGATGAAGTTCAGGCCTATGGCCTGCAACCGGATGAGAATTTCCCCCGGGCCGGGTGAGGGTATGGGGAGCTCAATCAGCTCCATGACCTCTGGCCCACCGGTTTTCGAAATCTGAATTGCACGCATGGCTTTATCCCTGGAAAACTTGGCCCATATCCTCTGAGGGTTTGGGGAATTAGGCTAGGGCTGGAGGACTAAATATTGAAAGCGGTTTTCCAAGTGGCAAGGGCCGCGGTATGGTCTGCGCCTGGTGGCGGGGACCCTGGCGGATCCCTGCGGTTTTCAAGGGTTGGATCATGAAGGTTACCGTAGAGGTCGACTGCACCCCGCTTGAGGCCCGACAGTTTCTCGGCCTGCCGGATGTCACCGGGCTCAATGAGAAGCTCATGGAGGAGATGCAGGCACGGACAACCGCAAACCTGTCCATGTTGACGCCAGACGAGCTCGTTAAAAACTGGACAGCCTTTGGCGTGGGGGCGCAAGAGCAGTTCATGAAGCTCATGACCCGCGCTGCCGACATGGGCGCATCGACCAGCCGGGCAAAATGACCGAGACCATCTTCGCCCTCGCCACTGCCCCGGGCCGGGCGGCCGTGGGGGTGGTCAGGATTTCGGGGCCCGGCACCCGGGACTGCGTCCGTCAAATCGCAGGCCATCTGCCGCGACCCCGTCAGGCGGGCGTGCGGCGGCTTGTTACGCCGCAAGGGACTGTCCTGGACGCGGCCCTGGTCCTCTGGTTTCCGTCGCCTGCCAGCTATACGGGGGAAGATGTCGCCGAGTTTCACGTGCACGGCGGGGTTGCGGTTATTTCCGCACTGCTTCAGACCTTGTCTGATCAGGGGCTCAGGCTCGCCGAGCCGGGGGAATTTACCCGGCGTGCCTTTGAGAACGGCAAGCTCGATCTCGCCCAGGCTGAGGGCATTGCCGATCTGATCGATGCCGAGACCGATGCCCAGCGACAGCAGGCCCTGGACCAGTTGCAAGGCGCTCTGGGGCGGGCCCAGCAGGGTTGGCGCGAGCGGTTGCTGGACATTCTCGCCATGCTGGAAGCTGCCGTGGATTTCCCTGACGAAGACTTGCCCGCAGACGTGAGCCAGCGCACCCAGCCCGGTTTGACCGACCTGATCCGGGATCTTGAAGCCGCCCTGGACGGCGTAAAGCGGGCTGGTCAGGTTCGCGACGGCTATAAGATCGCGCTTATCGGGGCCCCGAATGCGGGCAAGAGTACCCTGCTAAACGCGCTCGCCCATCGCGAGGCGGCCATTGTCACCGCCCAACCCGGCACCACCCGGGATGTGATCGAGGTCGCCCTGCGGCTCGGGGGCTACAAGGTCATATTGGGCGATACGGCCGGGCTTCGCGACACCATAGATGAGATAGAGGTCGAGGGCATTCGTCGGGCGCGACACTGGGCAGAAGCCGCTGACCTCCGGATCTGGGTCACCGATGGGTCATCGGACCTTGCCGCTCTGGCCCCGGATGGGCTGCGCGCGGGGGATCTATGCCTGATTACCAAGTCTGATCTTCCCGCGGGCGCCCAAACCCCTGTTGATCTTGTGGAGGCCCGCGCCCTGGGTCTTGAGGTTCATCGTCTGAGCGCCCGACGCCCTGCGGATGTCGCGGCCCTGGAGTTGCGCCTGACGGAACGGGCGGTGGAAGCCATGTCCACGGGCGAGTTGCCGACTGCGACGAACATCCGCCATGCAGACTGGCTCGCGGAGGCTGCGCTTCGGCTTCGGAGCGCCCTGGCTTTACAGGACGCGCCGGAGCTCGCCGCCGAGGATGTGCGGTTGGCCGCCCGGGCCCTTGACAGGATTACAGGGCGCATGGATCCGGAAGAGGTGCTGGGTCGGGTGTTTGCGACCTTCTGCATCGGCAAATGACCTGTTTCACGTGAAACAGGCCGGCGCGTTCCAGGCCCGCTTTCTGCTGGCGGGGACAGGGCGCGAGTTTAGGGTGAAGTTTTCCTCCCCATCCGCTATAGCGGAGGCCCGTCAGTCTGACGGGTCGGAGTACGGTGTCGCGTGGCTTGGGACGTCATCATTATCGGGGGAGGGCATGCCGGCTGTGAAGCTGCGGCCGCGTCCGCGCGCTTTGGGGCGAAAACCCTGCTTCTGACCCACAAGCTGGAAACCGTCGGCGAGATGAGCTGCAACCCCGCCATTGGCGGTCTCGGCAAGGGCCATCTGGTCCGGGAGATCGACGCCCTGGATGGTGTGATGGGTCGGCTTGCTGATCGGGCCGGGATTCAGTTTCGCCTGCTCAATCGCTCCAAGGGGGCCGCAGTCCGGGGTCCGAGGGCGCAGATCGACCGGAAACTCTATCGTGAAGCCATGCAGGCTGAACTGGCCGGGACCGCAAACCTGACGGTTATGGCCGAAGCGGTTGAGGATCTTGTCGTCACAGACGGTCGGGTTTCCGGCGTCATGGGCGCATCGGGCACGATTTATGAAACCCGCCAGGTGGTCCTGACCACAGGGACATTTCTCAAGGGCATTATTCATCAGGGCGAGATGCGCACACCGGCGGGGCGCATTGGCGAGGCCCCGGCCATAGGGCTGGCCGACCGACTCTATGGGCTCGGCCTGAATATGGGTCGACTCAAGACCGGCACCCCGGCACGGCTGGATGGCCGGACGATCGCCTGGGACCGTCTGGAAATGCAAGCTGGCGACCCGGAGCCCTCGCCTTTTTCTTTTCTGACGGGGGAGATAAGCCAGCCTCAGGTTGAGTGCGGCGTCACCTGGACCACTGAGGAAACCCACAGGATCATTGCGGAACGCCTGTCAGAATCTGCGGTCTATGGCGGGCGTATCCAGGGCCGTGGACCGCGTTATTGTCCGTCCATTGAGGACAAGGTGGTCCGGTTCGCCGACAAGACCAGTCACCAGATCTTTCTGGAACCCGAGGGTCTGGACGACGATACGGTCTATCCGAACGGAATATCGACCTCCGTTTCGGCCGAAACCCAGGACCTGTTTCTGCGGACCATCCCCGGGCTTGAGGCGGTCAAGGTCAGACGGCACGGCTATGCCATTGAATATGACTATGTCGATCCGAGAGAGTTGGACCCCACCCTGGCGGTGAAGCGGCTTCCGGGTCTCTATCTGGCCGGACAGATCAACGGCACCACAGGATATGAAGAAGCTGCCGCTCAAGGCCTGGTGGCGGGGCTCAATGCCGCGCGGGTGGCCGGGGGCTCTGACCCCGTCGTTTTCGGGCGCGATGAGGCCTATATCGGTGTCATGATTGACGATCTGGTGACCCGGGGCGTGACCGAGCCCTATCGGATGTTCACCAGCCGGGCCGAATTTCGCCTGAGCCTGCGGTCCGACAATGCCGATCAGAGATTGACCGGGCGCGGCCTGGACCTGGGCTGTGTGGGTGTTTCACGTGAAACAATCTATCGCGCCAAGGCCACCGCCCTGGCGGCGGCACGGGCCGAAATCCAGACCCTGACCCTGACCCCGGCCCAGGCCGCGAAGGCAGGGCTTCCTGTCAAGGCTGACGGTCAGCGCCGCAATCTGAGCGAATTGCTGGCCTATCCCACCATAGACTTTGAAACCCTGGCGTCCCTCTGGCCCCAGATCCACCAGTGGCGGCCTGACGTGCGCGAGCAGGTCGAGATCGATGCCAGCTATGCAGGCTATATGGAGCGCCAGTCCGCCGATGCTGCCGCCTTCCGCCGGGACGAGGACCTGACCCTGCCATCTGACCTGGATTATCTCGGTGTCGGGGGTCTTTCAAACGAGGTTCGAGAAAAGCTGATGACCATTCGACCCCTGACCCTGGGACAAGCTGCCCGGATCGAGGGCGTCACCCCCGGGGCCATGGCCGCCCTTCTGGCCCATGTGCGTCGCCGTGCAGCCTGACATTCAAGAGCCCTTCCAGGACATTGCCATGGAGACGGCGGCGGATTTCGCTGTTCGGACCGGGGCGGATGCCGACCAGCTGTCAGAGCTTGAGCGCTACCGGGCCTATCTGGAGGACTGGAACCTGAAGATGAATCTGGTCGGTCCGGCGACCCTTCCCGTCTTCTGGTCCCGCCACGCCTGGGATAGCGCCCAGGTCTTGCGCCTGGCCCCGGATGCCCTGACCTGGGCCGACCTTGGAACGGGCGCAGGCCTGCCCGGGATTGTTCTGGCCATACTCGGCAAACAGCGCCCGGGCTTCCATGTGCACCTCGTGGAAAGTATGGCCAAACGCTGCAGGTTCCTGACGGAAGTGGTTCAAGGCCTTGATCTGCCTGCCACAATTCATCAGGCCCGGGCTGAGGATTTGTCACTGACTGTGGATATCGTCACTGCCCGGGCTTGCGCACCGCTCTCGCGATTGCTTGGGTATGCCCGGCCATACCTCAACCGTGGTGCCCAGGCCCTGTTCCTCAAGGGACAGGATGTGGCGACTGAGTTACAAGAGGCCAAGAAGACCTGGAATTTCCAGGCCGATGTGCTGCCAAGCCTCAGTGATCCCCGGGGCCAGATCGTGCGTGTGAGGAGTCTGGGCCGTGAACGGCAGATCTAAGGACAATCCCATGCCGCTGCGGGTCATGGTGGTGGCCAACCAGAAGGGCGGTGTGGGCAAGACCACCACCGCCATCAATCTGGGGACGGCTCTGGCAGCGGTTGGCGAGCGTGTCCTGCTGATTGATTCCGATCCCCAGGGTAATGCCTCGACAGGGCTGGGCGTCCCGCCCGCGCAAAGGTCCGTGACCCTCTATGATGTGCTCATGGGCGGCGTGCCCATTGTGGATGCCGTGACCTCAACCCTCCTGCCCGGCCTGGACCTGCTTCCCTCTGATCCGGACCTGTCCGGGGTCGAGTTGGAGCTTGGCCAGCAGGAACGACGGTCCTTCCGGCTTCGGGATGCTCTTGAGGCCCTGAAGGCGACCGGGGCCTATACCTATGTGCTGATTGACTGCCCGCCCTCCCTCAATCTTCTGACCGTGAATGCCATGGCGGCGTCCGATGCCGTCCTTGTCCCGCTTCAGTGCGAATTTTTTGCGCTTGAGGGGCTGACCCAGTTAACCCGGACCGTCGATCTGGTTCGGGCCAGCCTGAACCCGAACCTGGAAATCCAGGGGATTGTGCTCACCATGTTTGATAGTCGGAACCGGCTTTCAGAGCAGGTGGCCGGGGATGTGCGCAGCCATTTCGGCGAAACGGTCTATCGCACGGTCATTCCTCGAAATGTCCGGGTCTCAGAGGCTCCGTCTTTTGGAAAGCCCGTTCTGCTTTACGATTTGAAGTGTGCCGGTAGCCAGGCCTATTTGAAACTTGCACGCGAGGTTGTGCAGCGTGAGCGCAAGCGCCGCGCGGACCTTGCGGCACAGGGAGTCTGATCATGGCCGAGAAACGTGGACTGGGCCGAGGGCTTTCGGCCCTGCTCGGAGAGGTTGAGAGCGGCAATAGTCTGGCACGCGGCGGCGCGGGGCTGAATGATGTGCCGATCGAACTGATCCATCGGAATTCCGCCCAGCCGCGCTGGGTCTTTGATGAGGCTGAAATCGAGGAACTGGCCCTGTCAATCCGCACCCAGGGCATTCTTCAGCCCATATTGGTGCGTCCAGCCCCTGATGCCCCGGGGCATTTCGAGATTGTCGCTGGCGAGCGGCGCTGGCGGGCGAGCCAGAAGGCGGGTTTGCGGAGCCTGCCGGTCCTGGTGCGCGACCTCGACGATATCCAGGTCCTGGAAATCGCAGTCATTGAAAACGTTCAGAGATCTGCGCTTAATCCGGTCGAAGAAGCCTCCGCCTATCAAACCCTCATCGAAACCCATGGCCGCACAGCGGGGGAGGTTGCCGAGGCCGTCGGCAAGAGTCGGTCTCATGTGGCCAATAGCATCCGCCTACTGAACCTGCCCCCCGTGGTCCGCGCCCTGGTGCTTGAAGGCCAGATCAGCGCAGGCCACGGCCGCGCCCTGCTGGCTGCTGCTGACCCTGAAGCCCTGGCCAGGGAAGTCATGAGCCGGCAATTGTCGGTTCGGGCCACCGAAGACCTTGTCCGTCGTCAGGTGGAAGGCCCGGCCCGGCCAGGTCGCACCCGGTCGCCGGGTGCCAGCCCCAAGGACGCCGATACCCTGGCCCTCGAGCAGGACCTGTCCGAAGCCCTGGGCCTGACGGTCGAGGTCCTGGATCGGGGTGGGCAGGGCGAGGTTCGTCTGGCCTACCAGACCCTCGAACAACTCGATGAAATTTGCCGCAGGCTGACGCGCCGCTAGAGCTTCAGTCTGCGGGCCTTGGCCGCAATTTGCAGGGCCAGGCGCTCGGCGATCAGGTGATCCGGCGTCCCGCGCGTCTTGCAGGCCTTGTCGGCGGCCAGCAATTCGCCTTGAACCAGGTCCAGATCGCTGAGGGACCAGCCCCGGGCCTGTCTCAGGAATTCTTTTTCGTTTTTCCAGAAGACCCCCGAGGCCTTGGCGGCCTCTTGAAGTCCGGCCCCGTTCCCGGTCAGGGTCAGGGTTTTGCGCAAGCGTCCCAGGTGCTGGCTAAGCGCGCGGATGGCGGCGGGTCCGGCTTCCCCCTCCTGGGCGGCCCGACGCAGACCGGACTGGGCATCGGCCAGTCGCCCGCCAAAGGCGTTGATGGCGGCGTCGGCCAGGGAGGCCTCGGGCTCGACCCCCAGAAAACTTTCCAGGTCCTTTGGCGTGGCTGTCATGCCGGATCCCGGGCCGAGAAACAGGGCCAGGCGCTCGACTTCCTGACGGACTACCCCGCGCTCCTTGGGCATGCGGGCGACCACCATGGCCAGGGCCTCGCTGGTCAGGCCCACCCCGTCCTTGCTTAGCCCCTCGCGGATCTGACGGGCCACATCGCCAGCCTCATCCTCATAACAAGGCAGGGTTGCGCAGGCGGGCGCCTTTTCCCCCACCTTGCGAACCCCGGACTCGCGGCCCAGGGCCCCGGCTTCAATCAGGAAAAAGGCCTCAGTGTTCAGCTCTCCGGCCAAGTGCTGGGTTAGGGCCTCGGCCGCCAGCTTGTCGGGAACAGATTTGTCCGTGGTCAGACGAAGCCAGACCAATCGGCGGCCCCCCATGAGGGACTGGGCCGCCAGTTCTCCCTCCAGCCGCCCGGTTTCGCTGGTCAGGTCTGTGTCGGTCAGGAGGGCAACATCAAAAGGATCGTCGGGGCGGTCTGTCACCTGCTGGGCCAGTTGCCGGGCCCGGTCGCGGACCACGCCGGTATCTCGCCCATAGATGAGGGCGGCCCGAATGGTCGGGTCTGGCCGGGCGAGAAACCGCTCAATATCGGGTCGGCGGCTCAGGATCATGTCGATCAGCGCGTGGGCTTGATCAGCCAGGCCGCCAGCTCAACCTCGATCCGTCGCGCGGCCTCTTCGGCGGCGCGATCCTGGGCATCCTGCTGGGCAACCACCGAGGCATAGGGCTGGTCGGAGGAGTCATAGGTGACTTCCACCCGAACATTGCCCCGCTTGACCACCGTCGTTCCCCCGGTCGGGGTCAGGGCATAGTTGGCCGTCAGGACATATTCATAGCGTGAGGCCACATTATCCACCCGTATGCCCCGGGGAAACCTCTGCTCGGAGAGGTTTAGCGACATGGAATAGGCGGGAGCCGCGCCGCGATCATGGGCCAGGACATCGTCCAGATGTTCCCGCAACAATTCGCCGATCCGTCCCTGGGGGGCGGTTACGGCAATGCCGGACAGACTGTTGGTCAGGCCCGGGGTTCCATAGAGCGGCGTAAATCCGCAGCCTGTCAGAGCCAGGGCGGCGAAGCTCAGGAGACCCACGGTGGCGGCTTTCATCTTCATGACGCCACGATATTGATAATGCGGTCTTTCACCACAATGACCTTTCGAAGTGTCAGGCCCCCAAGATGACGGCTGAACTCCGGATCGCCTAGGACGATTTTCTCAACCTCGGCAGGCTCAGCCCCGGCCGGAACCTGAACCTCTCCGCGACGCTTGCCATTGACCTGCACCGGAAGGGTCAAGACCGCCTCCTGGATCATGTCAGGATCAAACTCGGGCCAGGGGGCGAAAACCACCAGGCCCTCCCCGCCAATCCGTGCCCAGCATTCCTCGGCCAGGTGAGGGGTGAACGGGGCAATCAGCCTGGCCAGGGCCGACAGGGCCTCCTGCCGGGCAAACAGCACGGCCGGGCCAGCGCCCTCAGCCTTGAAGTCTTTCAAGAGGTTCAGAAATTCATAAAGCCTGGCAATCCCGGAGTTAAACCGGAAGCCCTCAATGGCCTCTGTGAGGGTCTTGATCAGCCTGTGGCTGCCGCGACGAATGGTCAGGGCCGCATCATCAGGTGCTGCCGGTTCGACACTTCCCGGGGGCTGGCTGTCGAATTCCGCCCAGACCCGGTTCACGAACCGCCAGGAGCCTTCGACGCCGGAGTTTGACCACTGGGCATCGCGCTCAGGAGGGGAGTCCGACAGTACGAACAGCCGCGCCGCATCCACCCCATAGACCTCGAAGATTTCGCCCGGGGAGACGGTGTTCCTCTTCGATTTCGACATCTTCTCGACATCGCCAATGACAACCGGCTCGCCCGTGCTGACCAGCCGGGCCTGACGCACATTGCCTGTCGCGGTGATCTCGACGTCCCGCGGTTCCAGCCATTCCCCGTTCGGCTTGCGATAGGTCTCGTGGGTCACCATTCCTTGGGTAAACAGGCCAGCAAAGGGCTCCTTGACGCTGAGCATGTCTTCATCGGCCAGGGCCTTGGTCAGGAAGCGGGCATAGAGCAGGTGGAGCACGGCATGTTCGACCCCGCCAATATACTGGTCCACGGGGAGCCAGTAGTCCGCCGCCGCCTTGTCAATCGGGCCGGGCGCTTCGGGATTTGCAAAGCGGGCGAAATACCAGGAGCTGTCGACAAAAGTATCCAGGGTATCGGTCTCCCGGATGGCAGCGCTGCCACAGGCCGGGCAGGCCGTATGCCGCCAGGTGGGGTGCCTGAGCAGGGCATTGCCCGGCTTGCTGAAGTCCAGATCGTCCGGCATGGCCAGGGGCAGGTCGGTGGCGGGCAGGGGCACGACCCCACAGGCCTCGCAATGCACCACGGGAATGGGGCAACCCCAGGCCCTCTGGCGGGACACGCCCCAGTCTCTCAGGCGGAAGACGGTCGCGCCCTTGCCCTGACCCAGGTCTTCCATCCGCTGAATGGCTGCGGCCTTTGCAGCCTCAATCTCGAGTCCGTCGAGGAATTGCGACCTGTAGATCCGGCCCGGCCCTGTATAGGCCTCGGTGCCGACCTCGAAGGTGTCCGGGTCTTCGCCTGGGGGCAGGACAACGGGGTGAACGGAAAGCCCATATTTCCGGGCGAAGTCCAGGTCGCGCTGGTCGTGGGCCGGGCATCCGAATATCGCGCCGGTGCCATAGTCCATGAGTATGAAATTGGCGATCCAGACCGGCAGTCTCTGCGCGGGATCAAAGGGGTGAGCCACGCTCAGGCCCGTGTCGAAGCCGATCTTCTCTGCGGTCTCGATTTCCGCCTCAGAGGCCCCGCCCTGACGGCAGGCAGCAATAAAGGCCGCCACATCGGGTCGGGATGCGGCCACATGGTCCGCCAGCGGGTGGTCTGCGGCAATGCCGACAAAGCTCGCGCCAAACAGGGTATCCGGGCGCGTGGTATAGACTTCAAGTCCCTCGGGCAGGCCTGCGGGGGCGTCTCCGGCATAGGCAAAGCTGAATCTCAGGCCCTTTGAGCGGCCGATCCAGTTCTCCTGCATGGTGCGGACCTTGTCCGGCCAGCGGTCCAGGGTCTTGAGGGAGTCGACCAGATCGTCAGCATAGTCGGTAATTCGCATGAACCACTGATTAAGCTTGCGTTTTTCCACCAGAGCGCCGGATCGCCAGCCCCGGCCGTCCACGACCTGCTCATTGGCCAGGACCGTCTGGTCCACCGGGTCCCAGTTGACCACGCCTTCGCGGCGATAGACCAGGCCGCGCTTGAACAGGTCCAAAAACCAGCTCTGCTGTTGTCCGTAATAGGCCAGGTCACAGGTGGCGAATTCCCTGGACCAGTCGACGGACAAGCCAAGCTCCTTCAGCTCGTCACGCATCCGCGAGATATTGTCATAGGTCCAGGCCTTGGGATCGACCCCGCGTTCCATGGCCGCGTTTTCCGCAGGAAGGCCAAAGGCGTCCCAACCCATGGGATGCAGGACATTAAAGCCCCGCGCGCGCTTGTAGCGGGCCACTACGTCGCCCAGGGAATAGTTCCGCACATGGCCCATGTGCAGTCGCCCCGAGGGATAGGGAAACATTTCCAGCACATAGTATTTCGGCAGGGACGGATCTGCCGGGCCGGTGCGGAAGGCATCGGCTTGCGTCCAGACATTACGCCAGTGCGGCTCGGTCTTCTTGGGATTGTAACGGGTCATGATCTGCGGTTTAGCGCATTTTCAGGAAAATGGGACCCGCCGACCTGACAAAAGGCCCCGTCAGGGGTCTTGCCAGGGCAGGTTCGATTAGCCCTTGACGTTGGACAGCCGGAGTTGGCGGGCCTTGGTCAATATGGCGTTTTCAATATCGGTTTCCGTCTGTGCATTGACGGGCGCATCCACCCAGGCCCCGGCGGCGTCGCGCGTCTGGCGGAAGATTGCGACATTCAGGCCATCGGCGCGAAGTCGGCTGTCCAGAATATAGACGGTGCACTTGAAGCGTTCATCCGGCTTTTCCGGATTCACATACCAGTCGGTGATGATCACGCCGCCGTAGGGGTCGGCTGACGCCAGGGGCATGAAGGAGACGGTATCCAGGGCCGCACGCCACAGATAGCCATTCACCGAGATTGCGGGCTGACCGCCATTGGACTTGGACGCCTTGGCCCGGCCCTTGAAGGGACTAAAGCCCCCGGCTTCCTGGGTCTGGAAGGTCTTGGGTCCGGCCTTGGAAGCGCAACCGCCAAGACTTGCGAGGCTGAGGGCTACCGCCCCGCAAACCACGCTTCGCATCACAACACTGCGCTTAAACGGCATTTGATTCCGCTCCTAAAGACTAACCGCGCCGCCCCGCGCCGGAGCCATCTATAGCAATGCGATGGGAAGCGCCAAACAGGAATCGCGTGTCCATACCGCCACATACCCCTGATGATTCGTATTCAGAGCCAACAAAACCGGTCAGGACGCTTGACCGGCCATCAGATGCCGCCATTAATCAGCCTTAATCGAGGATGAATTTGCGCCTCGCCCTGGGTCAGACCCGGTAACTTAAAGGCTATCATGTCCCATCGGACGGTCATTTCGCTGATCTCTGCCTTGCTCCTGTCTGGAGCGAGTGGGATGGCTCATGCCGAAACCGCCAGGAAGACCACGGATTTTACCGTGCGCGTTGAGCAGACACAGACCCCCCAGGGCGCAACCTCCCTGCGCTGGGATACCCGCAAGGGCCGCTGGGGTGTGACGCTGAATCTTGAGCAGTCTCCCGATCCCGACACCCGCTGGAAGGATGTTCAGGCGGGAGCCTATTACCGGATAACGCCGTCCCTCCAGATCGGCGGGGCCGTCTCCATGGGCGATCAGGCCAACCTGCCCGCCTATCGCCGGATCGCGCCCGCAGATACCGCGCCGCGGGTTCGTCTCGAAACGGCCTTCAAGTTCTAATTCCGTCAACGGCCGCAAGGCCCCGAATGCCGGTCCGTCTTAACCGAGACGCTGTGGCGTTATTTATACCCCCAAGGGCGTAGACGGGATTTCGGGTCCGCCGGACCAGGTTTGACAATACAATCGGCCCCATGGGCTTTCCCGCACTCGGACTGGCTGAGGGAAAGACGGTCGAGACCACGACCGCATCAACCCCCCGGACCCGGCTGGCCCGGCCCGAATGGGCGGCGGCGGTAATGATCCACCCCATTCGGCGCAGTCTCGGGGCCCTGTGCGCCAGACGCTCTGGCAGGTGAAGTCCCTGGGCACCTACCTCAGAGGCCAGGCCCGCATCCGCCCCAATCAGGAGGATCAGGCCCCTTTGCTTCGAAATTTGCGCTAGCTGGCGGGCAACCACCAGAGCCTCAGGCGCGCCAAAGGTCCGATAGACCAGCCCGGTCCCTCTTGGCAGGGTGAGGGCCAGGGCTAGGGGGTCTGGGGTGCGAACCGGATCGGTAAAGACGAGCAAGGTCGGAAGGGGCTTTCGCCAACCTCTCTGCCGCCCTAGACAGGCCGCTGTTCTTGCAAGGGTCCAGAATCCCGAAATGTCTACATCCTCAGAGCTTGATTCGATCATAGACCGGATTGCCCGCGCTGCGGAGGGCTGTGGCCGGGTGCCGGACGAGGTCACCCTGGTGGCCGTCTCGAAACTCCAGCCCTGGGAAAAGGTCGCTCCGATCCTGGCCGCGGGACAGACCGTGTTTGGCGAAAACCGGGTTCAGGAGGCCATGAGCCGCTGGTCTGAGCGTCGCGACCAGGTTGAGCTGCACCTGATTGGCCCCCTGCAAACCAATAAATCCCGTGAGGCGGTCGCTTTTTTCGATGTGATTGAAACCCTGGATCGCGATCGCCTGGCCAGGGCCCTGGCCGACGAGATCCAGAAACAGGGCCGGGCCCCCCGGCTCTATGTCCAGGTAAATACGGGGGAGGAGCCCCAGAAGGCGGGTCTGTTGCCGGCGCAGACCGATGGATTCATCGCCGACCTTCGCCGGCAATATGGCCTCGAACCTGAAGGCCTGATGTGCATTCCGCCGGTGAATGAGCCCGCCGGACCCCATTTCGCCCTCCTGGCAAAGATCGCCGCCCGTAACGGTCTTGACCGGCTGTCCATGGGCATGAGCGACGATTTCGAAACCGCCATCCGGTTTGGTGCCACCAGCGTGCGGGTGGGGTCGGCCCTTTTTGGTGTCAGGGCCTGACGATTGAAACCGTGTCCCCGCTCTGGGCCAGGGCCAGCAGGTCGAGGAGATCTGGCCTCGCGAGCGCGATACATCCCTCGGTCGGAAGGTAGCCTGGTCGGGCCAGATGCAGAAAAATTGCCGATCCCATCCCAGGAACCACCGGGGCGTCATTGTGCCCCAGGACCAGAATGAAGTCGTAGACATGGTCATCACGCCATAGGGTCTCGGCACTGGCCGGATAGGGCAGGGTCACGGGGTGGTTATAGGCCGGGTCCGAGGGGGCGTCGCACCAACCGTCTGAAGGGGTCAGGGCCTGGATCGGCAGCCGGGTCGGCGGTCTGGGTTCCCGGTCTGGCCGATAGAGCAGGCGACGTATGGGCCAGATTCCCAGGGGCGAGGCCCCGTCGCCCTCCCGCTTTTCCGAGGCTGGCCGCACCCCGCCCTTGCCCAGGGCGCAGGGGACCTGACGCCCCGGAAGGATAAACTGGCCATCTGACATCGCTGTGAAGTTCATGATCTTCTGCATCTGGAGGCTTGGCGACATGGGGCAATAGGGTGCATGTTCTGACCCATGGCTCAACCCAAGACCTTACTGATTGTCGACGACAACGACGATCTTCGCGGCGAACTCGCCGACCAGCTCGCCCTCAGCGACGAGTTTGTGATCTTTCAGGCCTCAACTGGTCAGGAGGGTGTGGAGCGCGCCCTGGCCATAAAGCCAGACCTGATCCTGCTGGATGTCGACCTGCCGGACATGAATGGCCGGGAGGTGTGTCGGCAAATTCGTGAGCGCCAGGTGACCTGCCCGGTCATTATGCTAACGGCGGCGGATACCGACGATGACACGGTCATGGGGCTCGACGCGGGCGCGAACGATTATGTGACCAAGCCCTTCCGATTTGCTGTCCTCCTGGCGCGGATTCGGGCCCAGCTCCGCAGTCACGAGCACTCTGAAAGCGCGGTCTTCAGGCTGGGCGACTATGAATTCCGGCCCTCGGCCAAGCTCCTGCTGGACGCCAGCCAGAAGAAGATCCGCCTGACGGAAAAAGAGACGAATATTCTGAAATACCTCTATCGGGCGGGCGACAAGGCTGTGGCCCGGGAGGAGCTGCTGGCCGAAGTCTGGGGCTATAATGCCGGGGTCACGACCCACACCCTGGAGACCCACGTCTATCGCCTGCGCCAGAAGATCGAGCCCGACCCTGCCAGCGCCAAGCTTCTGATCACGGAAGCCGGGGGTTACAGGCTCACCCCCTAACCTGCCTCAGGGTCGTTAGCCGTATTTCGCGGCGAAGGCCGCATCGTCCATGGTCAGGTAGATTATGCCTTCGACGAGGGCGATCAGGTAGGGGATCATGGTCCAGCAAAAGAGGACGTAGAGGACACCCGCGCCGATCCGGCCCAGATAAAACTTGTGAACGCCTATCCCCCCGAGGAGCAGGGCAAATATCCCGGCCGTGATCCGGCTTTTTCTTCCGAGCTGGCCAGACTCAGGGGGACTGAGCTGTCGAATTCCGCACTTGGGGCAGATTTCGGCCCTGAACTTGATGACCTCCCCACAGTCGCGGCAGAATTTTTCATCTGACGCCAGGGTCACATTATTGGACTCAGACATTTTCTCAGGGTCCTTTTTGAAGACAAGGTGTGGCACCGACCGGTCGGGACACCCTCAAACCAAACTAGAGACTCAAGTCTGCGCTGACGGGCGCGTGATCACTGGGCCGCTCCCATTCTCGAACATGATCATGCACCCGTGACAGGACCTTTCCATCCCGAAAAGCCGCGGCGCGCAGGCCGGGTGTGACCCAGATGTGATCGAGCCGCAGCCCCCGGTTCGAGGCCCGGAAATCGGCGGCCCGGTAGCTCCACCAGGAAAACAGCTTCTCGGGGTCGGGTATGGCTTCCCGGGGCAGATCAATGAAGTTGAGGCTGGCCTTGAGGCGGGCCATGGCGTCGAGCTCGACCGGGGTATGGCTGACGACGCGGAGCATTTGTTTGTGGCTCCAGACATCGAACTCGCCCGGTGCGACATTCAGGTCCCCGACAATGGCCAGGGGCGCTTTGGGGTCCCGGGCGGCCATGTTGGCGGTCAGTTTCTCGAAAAAGTCCAGCTTGTGGTCAAACTTGGCGTTTTCGACCCGATCTGGAATGTCGCCACCGGCAGGGATGTAGAAGTTCTGGATCTCCACCCCGCAGATTCGTCCGCCAACACTTCTGGCATGGCCCTCCCGACAAACATCGAGGTCCGGGACCTCTTCGATGGGATAACGGGAGGCAATGGCGACGCCATGGGAGCCCTTCTGGCCCTTGATGCTCAGATGGGGCAGGCCCGCCGCCTCAAATACAGCGCGAGGGAATTCCCCGGCCTGGCATTTGATTTCCTGCAGGCACAGAACGTCCGGGTCCTGCTCCGCGATAAAGCGCTGGATGTGATCGGCCCGCAGCCGGACAGAGTTTACGTTCCAGGTGGTGAGCCGCATGCGCATGGGGCGAGTCTAGAGCCTCTCATCGCCCTACGAAAACAAAAAACGCCGAAAACAAAAAGCCCCAGAAGCAAAAAGCCCCTGAAACAAAAAACGCCCGGGCACTGGAGGAACCCGGGCGAGTTATGTCTGTCTCGCTGCCACCGGAAGGGGATAGATCCGGCAGCTCGTCACCCAAAACCTTGGGCGGCATGCGTGGCATTTATAACACCCAAAAAATAAAAAGCAATCAGAGAATATTTGTTTCTTGGGTGTTGCCGATGAATCACATTTTCCCCCGGCCCGGTTGCGCCGGACGAGGATTGCTCAGGCGGAAAAGGTCAGGCGACAGGCCGCTCACCGCCTCCAGACCCTCCAGTCGTACCGTGGTGGCCTGGCCCTGAAGGTCGTGGATGGACCAGCCGGTCAGGGCTACGGGCCGCGCAGAAAACTGGAGGACAATCTCGCCTTCCGCCTGCTTGCGGCCATCCCGTGCGGTCAGACTGAATCCCTCGGCATTGCGCCGGACGGAAGAAATGATCACCGACCGGTCGAGGTGGATTTGCCGGGCCAGGAAGATGGACAGGGGGCTGGCGGCCAGGGGGTAGCTCTCAAACGTCTTCAGACGAGAATTTTCGATCCGCACATTGGCCCCGTCGGCGACCACAAGCAGACCCGCGGGCGGGTCATAGACCAGCCGGGCGCGCCCAGGCCGCTTCAGGTAGAAGCTTCCCTTCGTGATGTGGCCCCTGGGGTCGGTCTGCACAAAACGACCCTTGGCTTCTCCCAGGGTTTGCAGGGCCCGCATGGCCTGATCCACCAGGCCCTGATCTTCTGCACTCAAGGTTGCAGGGCTCACCGGGGCGGCCAGGGCGGTGGGCGCCACAAGGGCCAGGATAAGGCCTAGGGCTGCAAATCTGCGTGTCTGGGTCATGCCTGTCTCCTTAGCCCAGCCTTTGACCCTGGTCAGGGCCATTTTAAGGCCGTCGCGGTTCCGGCTCCGGGAGACCCGGGTGTCCCGCCTTGTTCAAGGTGGTGGGCTGACGAGGATTTCACGCTTGCCCGAATGATTGGCCGGGCTAACGACGCCCTCCTGCTCCATGCGCTCAATCAGGGAGGCGGCGCGGTTATAGCCGATCTGCAGGCGTCTCTGGACATAGGAGGTTGAGGCCTTCCCATCCCGGGTCACGACGGCGACGGCCCGGTCATAGAGGTCATCCCCAGACCCATCGCCCCCGCCCCCATAGTCGCCGTCCATGTCCTCGTCATCCCCGCCGGCCGTGACCTCTTCGAGATACTGGGGCTGGCCTTGTTCGCGCAGGAACTTGGCCACAGCTTCGACTTCGCCGTCCGAGACAAATGGCCCATGCAGGCGCGTGATCCGCCCGCCACCGGCCATATAAAGCATGTCCCCCTGGCCCAGGAGCTGCTCAGCCCCCTGCTCGCCCAGAATGGTGCGGGAGTCGATCTTTGACGTGACCTGAAACGAAATCCGGGTCGGGAAATTGGCCTTGATGGTGCCGGTAATGACATCCACAGAGGGACGCTGGGTGGCCATGACCAGATGGATGCCCGCCGCCCGGGCCATCTGGGCCAGACGCTGCACTGCGCCTTCGACATCCTTGCCCGCCACCATCATCAGGTCTGCGACCTCATCGATCACGACGACCAGATAGGGCATGGGCTTGGGGTCTATGCGCTCGCTCTCATAGACGGGCCTACCCGTCTCATCGAAGCCTGTCTGGACCGTGCGCTCAAAATGCTCGCCCCGCGCTGCCGTCTCCTTGGCCCGCTCGTTATAGGAGGCCACGTTTCGCACGCCGATCTTGGACATGAGCCGATAGCGGTCCTCCATCTCGCGGACGGTCCACTTCAGGGCGACGATGGCCTTCTTGGGGTCGGTCACCACCGGGGCCAGAAGGTGGGGAATACCGTCATAGACACTGAGCTCCAGCATCTTCGGGTCGATCATGATGAACCGGCACTGATCTGGCGGCAGACGATAGAGAATGGACAGGATCATGGCATTCACCCCCACCGACTTGCCCGATCCGGTGGTCCCGGCAATCAGCAGGTGGGGCATTTTCGACAGGTCAGCGATATAGGGCTCGCCGCCGATATTTTCGCCGAGCGCCATGGGCAGGGCCTGGGCCGATTTCTCATATTCCGAGCTGGCCAGCAGGTCCCGCAAATAGACGGTTTCACGCCGGGCATTTGGCAATTCAATGCCAATGGCATTTCGTCCGGGCACCACGGCGACCCGGCAGGCGGCAACGGACATGGACCGCGCAATATCATCGGACAGGGCCACGACCCGAGCGGACTTCACCCCTGGCGCTGGCACAAGCTCATAGAGGGTGACAACGGGACCGGGTCTGATCTGGTCGATCTGGCCGCGAACCCCGAATTCCGCAAGCACACCCTCCAGCAATTGCGCATTCTGGCGAAGGGCCCCCTCATCAAACATGGCCGAACGCGGCTTGGGTTTGGACAGCATGGCCAGTTCGGGCAGGACAAAGCCGTCCGGCCGGGCAAATTCGAAGGCTCTCTGAGCCTCCCTTTGTTCGCGGCCTGAATCTTTTGGACCGGACTTCGGAGCCTTGACGGCCACACGGGCGGTCTCTCCGCCCAGAACCAGGGGAGCCTCGTCGCCATCGTCCGCGGCATCGAGGGCGGCGGCCTCGCTGCGGGTCCTGACCGGGGGCAAGGTTACAGGGTTCAGGGGAACCTGGACGGAGGCAGCCAGGGGCTTGGGTTTCGGGCGAAGGGCATGGGCAAGCCCGTTTGCCATCCGGCCATAGGGCAGGCCTGCCAGACCCAGGGCGTAGATCATGCCAAGGGCCGCCAGCCCCGCAAAGGTCAGGCTGGCAATCATAAGGCCATAGGGAATATGGACCCGCCCCGGGAGGCCGCTGGACACCTGAAGCAGGTAATCTCCCCAGAAGCCTCCGAAGCCCCGGGCCAGCGGCCAGGTGGGGGGGGTCGGCAGGGCCGCAAGGGCACCTGCCAGGGCCAGGAGGGATAATGCGCCCCCAATAGCGCGGCGGCGAAGTTTCCACCTTGTGATGTCAGGTTGCCGGGCCAGCAACCGGGCCATTCCAAGAACCATAAGCACGAGGGCGGCCAGGCCGGCCCCCAGGCCAAGGGATTGCAGGCTGACGTCCGCTATACCCGCCCCCAGGCTTCCCAAAAGGTTCGCCGGTTTCGCGCCTGAGACGGCATTCAGGCTGGGATCACTGGGGTTATAGCTGATAAGGGCCAGGCCCAGACCCAGACCTGCCAGGGCAACTCCGAGCCCGCGAAGCCGGACGACGACGGAATGATCCCAAACGGAGGCCGCAAGCTCCAGCCCGCGATCAAACCCTTTTTTCCGCGCCATCCGCGCCATGATCTACCCGACTCCCAAATCGCAAAGGGTATTTAGGGCCCAGATGGTTAAGAGGCGTTTACCTCGCCCGCGGAAGTTCGGCCTTTTCCCAGAATCCCGGGCCCGGCTGTGCGATCTGGCTTTCCCTTCCTTCGCGACCGTTCTAGTGGTTTTCAAATGTGGAGCATGTCCTTAAGAATTCGCCAGTTGGTCGCGGGCTTGATCGGCCTGTGCATGCTGGCGGGTTTCATCCTGGGTTTGCAGGGCACACCGGAAAAGGGGCGCCTTCCCGGCGAGTCCTCCCAGTCCCAGCCCAGTACGGCCCTGGAAGCCCAGGACGCCAAGCCCCTGGTCGAAGACATTCCCGATCCAGAGCCCGAAGCCGAAAAGCCAGCTGTCGAAGCCGAGCTGCCGCTGACCGATGCCGCCGCCAGCAGCCCGACCCCGTCGGAGCCGGTCACGGCCAAGCCTGGCCCTCATGAAGACAAGGTTGGGGACCTCATCGACACGACCAAGGCCCCGACCCAGGAAGAGCCGCCTCACTAGGGCCTGTTCCGACAAGCGGGAACCGGTTATCGGCTCTAGAGACTGTCGCCCCAATCCCGCCGTCTTGCATCCCGGTAGCCGGACTTGTCCCGCTTGGGGATGTCCCGCATTTCCAGTTGGCCTTCCGGCGTACAAAGCTTGAGGCGGACACCAGGCTTGCTGTGTTGTGCCGGGGCCAGGATGCGGGCCTGAGGCGGGCTGGACATCAGGTCGGACCGTCCGACCACCAGATAGATGAATTTCTCGTCCTCGAAGGGGGCGTCCCCGCCCTTGGCCAGCCTGTGGTCGCGGGATCGCGGCAGGCGCTGAACGAAATGGCACCAGTCCGGCGCGTGGACAGGACAGGCCATCCCATGGGGACAGGGGGCCAGTATGCTCGCGCCAGCCTGGATCAGGGTGTCCCTGGCTGAGAGCATTCGCCGGCTTCCCTCGGGGGACCCCGGCTCAATGATAATCATCAGGCCCCGACAGGCCTCCCAGAGGCCAATGACGGCTTCGGCCAACCGGTCTTGCGGAAGCTCGGCCAGGGCATAACTGGCCATTACCAGATCGGCATCCGGCCAGTCCCGGGGCCTTGCCAGATCGCGGGTTAGGCGTTCTGCGGCTTCGAGCCTGACCGACCGGCCCGCAGACAGGTCACGGGAGAGGTTCAGAAAGGTGGGATTGGAGTCCAGCAAGACAATCTGGTCCAGGTCCGGCCATTGCGCCAGAGCCGCCCAGCTCGCGCCGCCTGGCCCGGCCCCCGCATCCAGAAGGCTGCGTGGCGAAAATTCGGGACATTTCAGGCCAGCCTCGTGAAAGGCCCGGGCGCAGGCAGCATAGGTCGCTGGCAGACGGGTCAGGGCATAGGCCAGGGCGTCGTCGGCCTCCCGGATGACCGCGGCGGACCCGCCCCCGGCGCGGTAGGTGTCCGAAATTTTCTGGGCCCGGGCAGACAGGTCTTTTCGGCCCCGGCCTTCCATCAGACGATCAACCGCCTGGCGAAGGTCGGGAGGCAGGTCGGGGGTCATTATCCGATCCGGTTTCTGACCAGGTCCTCAACCACGGACGGATCGGCCAGGGTGGTGGTATCTCCCAGGTTTGACAGGTCATTCTCGGCAATCTTGCGCAAGATCCGCCGCATGATCTTGCCTGACCGGGTCTTGGGCAGGCCCGGGGCAAATTGCACGACGTCCGGGGCCGCAAAGGCCCCGATTTCACGTCGGACCCAGCCCTTGAGTTCAGCCTGTAGAATATCTGTCGGGGTGACGTCGGAGTTCAGGGTCACAAAGCAATAGATCCCCTGGCCCTTCACATCGTGAGGGAAGCCCACCACCGCTGCTTCGGCCACATTGGGATTACCGACCAGTGCGCTTTCGATTTCCGCCGTGCCCAGCCTGTGGCCAGAGACATTGATGACGTCATCCACCCGGCCGGTGATCCAGTAATAGCCATCCTCATCCCGACGGCAGCCGTCGCCGGTGAAATACTTGCCGGGATAGGTGCTGAAATAGGTCGAGATGAACCGGTCATGGTCGCCATAGACCGTCCGCATCTGGCCAGGCCAGCTGTCGGTAATGCACAGGTTTCCGCTGACCTCGCCCTCCAGAACCTTGCCCTCGGCATCGACGAGCTGGAACTCGATTCCGGGCAGGGGTTTGGCGCAGGATCCGGGCTTCAGGGCGGTTGCGCCGGGCAGGGGCGAGGCCAGACAGGCGCCGGTCTCGGTCTGCCAATAGGTATCGACAATGGGGCAGCGATGGTCGCCAACCACGCGATGATACCAGAGCCAGGCCTCCGGATTGATCGGCTCGCCGACCGTGCCGATCAGGCGCAAGGAGGCCCGGGAGGTTCGCTCCACGGGCGCTTCCCCGTCGCGCATCAGGGCGCGGATGGCGGTGGGGGCGGTGTAGAAGATCTCGACCTGATACTTGTCGATCACCTCCCAGAAGCGGGAATTCGTCGGATAGGTCGGCACGCCTTCAAAGATCAGGCTGGTGGCCCCATTGGCCAGGGGACCATAGACCACATAGGAATGTCCGGTGACCCAGCCCACATCGGCGGTGCACCAGAAGACTTCGCCCGGACGATAGTCGAAGACCAGTTCATGGGTGTGGGCCGCCCAGGCCAGATAGCCCCCGGTGGTATGCAGGACGCCCTTGGGCTTGCCCGTTGAGCCTGAGGTATAGAGGATGAACAGGGGGTCCTCGGCGCTCATGGGTTCCGGATCACACTGGTCGGAGACGGTGGTCTTCAGGTCGGAATAATAGGCATCCCGCCCTGCCGTCATGGGCACATCTGCCCCGGTCCGTTTGATCACAATGACATCGGTCACATCGGGACAGTCGGCCAGGGCCTCGTCCACATTGCGCTTTAAGGGGACCACCTTGCCGCCGCGCATGCCCTCGTCGGCTGTGATGACCAGGCGGGAATCACAGTCCTGAATCCGGCCGGAAATGCTGTCGGGCGAGAACCCGCCAAAAATCACCGAGTGGATGGCCCCGATCCGGGCGCAGGCCAGCATGGCGACGGCGGCCTGGGGGATCATGGGCAGATAGATGGTGACCCGATCGCCTTTTTTGACACCCCGGGACTTTAGGACATTGGCCATGCGACAGACATCGGAATGTAGCTGGCGATAGGTCAGCTTGAGGCCGACACCGCCTTCGTCGGGCTCCCAGATCAGGGCCACCTGATCGCCCCGGCTCTCCAGGTGACGGTCCAGACAGTTGACCGAGACGTTTAATATCCCGTCGGCATACCAGCGGATCCGGAAGTCTTCGGCCTTGAAGGATACGTTCTTGATCTCGGTGGGGGGCGTGATCCAGTCGAGGCGCTCACCAACCTTGCGCCAATAGGACTCAGGGTTCGACCGGGCTTCGGCAACGGCGGCCTCATAGCCTTCCGCCGTCATGTGGGTGCGCTGCGCCCAGGCCTCTGGAACTGGAAAAACGTCGAGTTCGTTCACAATGTGCCTCCCATTTGAACCGGCCAGACCCTGTCCTAGAGCATTTTTTGGTCGGTTGGATACTGTGGGCAAGGAGAAAAACGCCAGCCGCCAGTCGAGGCTCTGCCGCGAGACGGCATGTCCCGCGGCCCGGCTTGAGTCCGGGCCGGAATTCTGACCCTCCCGGTTTTCATAAACTCGTATTAGGCTGAGGTCCGACCCGGCTCCCTTCAAGGATGTTCAAACCATGCTCCTGCACCTTTCGACCTGGCCTGAAGTTGAAGCTTTTCTGACCCGGTCCAGGACGGTGATCATCCCCATTGGGTCAAATGAACAGCATGGGCCGACGGGCCTCCTCGGCACCGACTGGCTCTGCCCGGAAATCATCGCCCATCATGCCCAGAAGGATCACGACATTCTGGTCGGACCCACCTTCAATATCGGCATGGCCCAGCACCATCTGGGGTTCCCGGGCACGATCTCGCTTCGGCCCAGCACCTTTATCGCCGCCCTGCGCGACTGGACCCTGTCCCTGGCGGGCCACGGCTTCACCAAGATCTATTTCCTGAACGGACACGGGGGAAATGTTGCGACCATTGAGGCGGCTTTTTCGGAAATCTATGCCGAGGCCAGCTATGCGGGCCGGGCCCGGGGATTTTCCCTGAAGCTCAAAAACTGGTGGGACCTGAAGGAGGTCATGCCCCTGGCCAATCGCCAGTTTCCCACCGGGCACGGTAGTCATGCCACCCCCTCGGAGATCGCCGTGACCCAGTGGGCCTATCCCGATGCGATCAAGACCGTGGCCTATTCCCCCCAGATCGCCCCAACCGGGCCCATTCGCGAAGCCCTGGATTTCCGGGCCCGCTATCCCGACGGTCGCATGGGGTCCGATCCGGCCCAGGCCAGTCCGGAAAAGGGCGGTGAGCTTGTACGGGTGGCCGCCGAGGGTCTGATTGCCGACCTGGCCGCCTTCTCGGCGGAGGTCGCGCCCTGATCAGAGGGTGAAGATCTCGCCGTCCGTGACCGACACCGGCCAGGGCGTCAGGCGATCCCCCGCACAGGGTCCCCCGACACAAACTCCGTCAAGCGGGGTGAAGACGGCTCCATGGGCCGCGCAAAGTATCCGGTGGCCCTCTCGCGTCAGATACCGGTCATCCATGACGGCCAGGGGCCAGCCATTGTGCGGGCAGGAATCCACATAGCCGCGAACTTCATTGCCCTGGCGGACGACAAATCCAGCAAACAGGGCCTGATCCTGTCGAAAGCGGAAGCCGCGCGCGCCCGGGTCCGGCAGGTCTTCGACAGCGCAGAGCCGTATCCCCGGTTTGGGCGCGGCAGGATTCCCGAACTCAGGCGGCCTCACCCCAGGCGACCCAGGCTTGCCTTGAAGGCTGTGACCTGAACCGAGGCAAAGAGGCCAGCCAGGGCATAGGGGTCGTTGTCCGTAAAGGCTTGGGCCTCCTCTTGGGTTTCGACATCCAAAATCAGCAGGGAGCCTGCCATGGCCCCTTCGGAATCCAGCAGGGGGCCGGCCAGTTTCATCTTCTCGGCAAAGCCCCTCGCATAGGCCAGATGGGCCTCCCGGGTCGCCATGCGCAGCTCCAGGCTATCGGGTTTGTCATTACAGACGAGGACGAAGAGGCTCATGGTATTTTCCTTAGGGGTGCGTGGCGGGGGCTGAATTTTCGGATCTCAAGGGGCGCGACAAAAGGCCGGCAATCGCGGCATCGACACTGACCTCATTGGCCAGAATGGCGGCGACGGCCTCGCTGATCGGAACCTCGACGCCAAGGCGCGCGGCCAGCTGACGCACAGCGGGTGCCGAAGCGACGCCTTCGGCGACGGACATCTTGCCGTCCAGGGCCTCCGCCAGGGTCTGCCCCGATCCCAGGGCCAGGCCCACACTCATGTTCCGCGATTGCGGACTTGAGCAGGTCAGGACCAGATCCCCCAGTCCGCAAAGCCCGGCTACCGTCTCGGCCTGACCACCCAGGGCCTGGGCGAGCCGGGTCATTTCCGCAAAACCCCGGGTAATCAGGGCCGCATGGGCAGACCGCCCCAGGCCCCGCCCCTCGACAATTCCGCAGGCAATGGCCAGGACATTCTTTATGGCCCCGCCGACCTCGGCCCCGATCATGTCGGTCGCCAGATAGGGGCGGAAGGCCGGGGTGGCCAGCGCCTTGGCCAGCCGCTCTCCGAGCTCGATATCCGGACAGGCCAGGGTGACCGCCGTAGGCAGGCCAAGGGCCACTTCCCGCGCAAAACTTGGCCCCGACAGGACAGCGGGGCGGGCCAGGGGCAGGGCCTGGTCCAGCACCTCAGTCATGAGGCTCAGAGAAGACTGTTCCACCCCCTTGGCACAGAGCAGCATGGGTTGGCCCGGTCGGGCGTGGCGCTGAAAGGCGCTCAGGCTCCCCCGCAGAAACTGGGCGGGGGTCACGTTCAAGACCATGTCCAGGTCGCCCAGGTCCGCCAGGTCTCCAGACACCTTCAGGCCGGTGTCCAGATCGATACCGGGAAGAAACCGGGTGTTTCCCCGCCCGGCCCGTATATCGGCAATGACTTCGGGCTCCCTCGCCCAGAGGGTGGTTTCAAGACCGGCCCGGACGCAGACCAGGGCCAGGGCGGTTCCCCAGGCTCCGGCACCGATAATGCCGGCTGAGCGGATGGGCAGGGTCATGCCTTGGCTCCCTTGCGCCCGGCGGGGTGGCTGGGATTGGCAGCGGCGGCCCTGGGGTCGAGGGGCCAGCGGGGGCGAGCGGGGGCGTCGAGGCCATCCGTCAATCCAAGGGCCAGTCGCTCGGCCCCTGCCAGGGCGATCATGGCGGCATTGTCGGTGCAATAGATGAGGGGTGGTGCCGAAAAGGAAAACCCGTTGTGGCTGGCGGTGGCTTCGAGACGGCTGCGCACCAGGCGATTGGCCGCGACCCCGCCCGCGACCACAAATCGCCGATCGATATCAGTATGGTCCAGTGCATAGGCCAGCATGGCCCGGTCGGTGCGGTCTGTCAGTTGGCGGGCAATGGCCGTCTGCACACAGGCGGCCAGATTTCGACGATCGGTCTCGTCTGTCAGGGTCAGGGCCTGTCGCGCCGCGGCTGTCTTTAATCCGGAAAACGAAAAGTCACAGCCCGCCCGACCAAGCAGGGCACGGGGCAGGGCAAAGGCGCTCGCATCCCCGCCCTCTGCCAGGGTCTCCAGGGCAGGTCCTCCCGGATAGGGTAGACCCAGGCTCTTGGCGATCTTGTCAAAGGCCTCCCCCGCCGCGTCATCAATGGTGGTGCCCAGGCGAATACAGGCCCCGACACCCTCGACGCTCAGGAGCTGACAATGGCCGCCCGACACCAGGAGCAGTAGAAAGGGATAGGGGATGTCCGAGGCCAGACGCGCCGAGACGGCGTGGCCTTCCAGATGATTGACCGCGATCAGGGGCAGGTTTCGCGCGAGGGCCACCGCCTTGCCAAAGCTAAGGCCGACCATGACCCCCCCCACCAGTCCCGGACCCGCCGTGGCGGCCAGACCGGACAGGTCGTCATAGCCAATACCGGCATCCGTCATGGCTCGGCCCACTATGCCGTCAATCGCCTCCACATGGGCGCGGGCGGCAATTTCCGGAACCACGCCACCATAGGGAGCATGGGCGTCAATCTGGGAATAGATCACTGAAGACAGCACTTCGACCCGGCCATCGGCGTGGCGACGGACCACGGCGGCGGCGGTTTCATCACAACTTGTCTCGATCCCCAGCAGGGTCAGGGCTGTCATGCCGTCCAATTGGCTCCGGTTGAGTATGGTTGCGGGCCGGGACTCCATCATGTAGCACGCCGGAACATACATTCCCCGTTGAGGTAAACCCCACGCCGTGCCCACGCAACTGCCTGTTCGGATCGGGGCTAGAGGCTCCAAGCTTTCCCTGGCCCAGGCCGGGCACATGCAGCGCCGGATTGCGGCCGCCCTTGGCGCAGACCCCGCAGACGCCGAACGGGTCGCGCCCCTGATCGTCATCACCACCACGGGTGACCGGGTACAGGACCGCCGACTGCTGGAAATTGGCGGCAAGGGCATGTTCACCAAGGAGATCGAGGAGGCCTTGCTGGAGGGCAAGATTGATTGTGCGATCCACTCTCTCAAGGACATGCCGGTGGCCTGTCCGGACGGCCTGACCCTTGCGGCCATACCGGAGCGCGAGGACCCCCGCGATGCTTTTCTCAGCCTGAAGTATGACCAGCTGGACGCCCTACCCCAGGGCGCGCGCCTCGGCACAGCCTCCCTGCGTCGCCAGGCCCAGTCCCTCCACCTTCGCCCCGACCTTGATGTGCAAATGCTGCGTGGCAATGTCGATACGCGCCTGGCCAAGCTGGAGGCGGGGGAGGCGGACGCCATCCTTCTCGCCTATTCCGGACTGAAACGCCTGGGTCTCGGGCACCTGCCCAAGAGCCTGCTTGATCCCCGCGCCGTGCCCCCGGCCCCCGGTCAGGGGGCCCTGGCCATCCAGACCCGAACCGGCGACCAGACAGCCGCCTGGCTGGAGCCCCTGCGTCACGCGCCAACCCTTCTGACCATTACGGCGGAGCGAGGCGCCCTGGCCGCCCTGGAGGGCTCTTGCAAGACCGCGATCGGGGCCCATGCCTGGATTGAAGGGGAGCGCTTGAGCCTGATTGTCGAGGCCCTGTCCCCGGATGGCCGTCACCGGTTCCGGCGTGAGGGGGCCATGGCGCTGGGCCCATCCGGCCTGACCGCCGCTGCGGAGCTTGGCCTCGACATGGGGCGGTCCATACTGGCCGAAGCGGGCGACCTGATTGCGCTCACTGATTGATTTCTGCGCGACCTCGGGCATGGTGGCGCCACCATGACAGCCCAAACCCAGCATGTCTGGATTACCCGCGCCCAGCCCGGTGCAGCGGCGACCGCCCGACGGCTCCGGGCGCGTGGATTTGAGCCCTGGGTCAAGCCGCTCTTGAAGGTCCGGCCCCTGGCGGTGAGTCTGCCAGACCTGACAGCTTTTGGGTCCCTGGCCTTTACGAGCGCCAATGGCGTGCGCGCCTTTGCAGCCCTGACGGCGGCGCGGGACTTGCCGGTCATGGCCGTTGGCCTGGCCACAGCGCGGGCGGCCCGGCGGGCGGGCTTTCAGAGGGTCCAGTCTGCGGATGGGGATGTCGAAACCCTCGCCCGTACCCTGAACCAGGCGACCTGGTCCCGGGACAAGCCTATCTTGCATGTCAGCGCTTCCGAGCCCTCCGGTGATCTGGCCGGAAGCCTGGCCCGGACCGGCCTAAGGGCCGAGACCCTCAAGGTCTATGAGACGATCCCGGTGCTCCCGTCCAAGGACAGCCTCGACAGGCTGGGAGATCTGGATTTCGTCCTGATTCACTCTGCCCGGGCTGCCAAGGTACTGGCTGATGTGCTTGCCCGCAGGCCCTGCCCGAACCTGAAGGTCCTTGGAATTTCTGAAGCAGCCCTCGCCCCCCTGACCCACACCCCCCTTGCCCTGCGTGCCCCTGCCCCGTTACCACTCGAACTTGCCCTGGTAAGTCTGCTAGAGGATGTTTCATGAATTCGACCCCCTCATCAGCGGACTCGACCCCCGTGCGCGCACCCTCCATCGCGGGACGGCTGGCCTGGGCTGTCCTTGTCTTTGCCATCCTTGTGCTTGCCCTGGGTGCCGCTGTCATCCGGTTCGCGCCCCGGGTCTTTCCCACCCTGCCTGTAGCCACAAGCCCCGCGCCTGCGGCGGAACCGATCCAGCCCATGCCGCAGCCCCTGACCGTCGAGGCTCCGGTCATCAGCCCCGAAATTACCGGCAGTATCGCGGAGATTGCCCGCCTGAATGCCCGGGTCGAAACCCTGGAGGCGCGGCAAAATCGCGCGACCCGTTCGGCGTCTGCGGCGCTTGCGGCCGCAGCCTTGCTGGACGCAGCCCAGACCTCCCGGCCCTTTTCCCGGGAACTGGCGGCTGTGACAGCCCTGCTGCCCGCCAATACCGACCTGGGAACCTTTCAGGCCCTGGCCGCCACGGGAGCCCCCAGCCGGGCCAGTCTGGCGCTTGATTTCCCGGAATATGCGGCGCGTGCTGCTGTTGCGGCGCGGGACCCGGGCCAGGGGGCTGGAGTCTGGCCCCGCTTGATTGCCGGCCTGTCCCGTGTGGTCATGATCCGCCCTGTTGGCCATACCACGGGCCGGACACCAGATGCCCTTCTGGCCCGGGCCGAGACGGAGCTGTCCGAAGGCGATGTGGACCTGGCGCTCCAGACGCTTTCAGGCCTGCCGCCAGCTGCGGGTCAGGCCCTGGACCCTTGGCGCAAGCGCGCCCAGGACCGGGCGGATATCGACCGTCACACAGCCCGGCTGCGGGCTGAGGCGCTCAAGGACCTTGCCGACCTGAACGGGGAAACCAAATGATCAGAACCAGCCTGATTCTGGCCTTTCTGGTCGCGGTTGTGGTGGCGGCCCTCACCCTGGCAGGCGAGGCGGGTCATGCCAGCATTGTCTGGCTGGGCTGGCGGGTTGACCTGACCGCCTCTGCCCTGGTGCTGATCCTCATCCTGTTTGCCCTTGCGGCCATGGTGGGCTGGCGATTGATTGTCTGGGTGCTGGACACGCCGCGCCGGGCGGCTTCGGCCCGGGCGGAAACCCGGCGCAGACAGGCCCTGGACGTGCTGACCCGCGGCTTTATTGCGGCGGCCAGCGGGGATGGCACTGAGGCAAGGCGTCTGGCCGCCAAGGCTGCCGAACTCGCAACAGAAGCGCCGGGCCTGGCGCGGATCCTGGCCGCCCAGGCCGCTGAGGCCGCCGCCGAACCTGTCGCGGCCGAAGTTGCCTATGGCGTCATGCTGGGCTTTCCGGACATGCGCCTGGCTGGCCACAAGGGGCTCATGCAGCTGGCCTTCGCCAAGGGAAACCGGGCCGCAGGTCTGGGCCATGCCGAGCAGGCCTTTGGCTTGACCCGAACCGCCCGCTGGGCCTGGCGCGCCCTCCTGGAATCCCGCCTCGAAGACGGGGACTGGGACTCCGCCCGCAACCTGCTGAAGGCCGGGCTCGACCGCAAGATCGTGACGCCCCTGGTGGCCGAGCGCGGCCGCGCGGCCCTGCTGGCGGCCTCAGCGGCGCAACTGGAAACCTCCACCGAGGCCCGTGACCTGACCAAGGCGGCGGACTACGCCCTGGAAGCCGCCAAACTTCAGCCCGGCTTTGCCCCCGGCGTGGTCATGGCGGCACGACTGCTGGCCGAACAGGGCAAGAGCCCCCGGGCGGCCCAGGTTCTGGAAACCGCCTGGAAAAAGGCCCCGCATCCGGCGCTCTGGCTGGCCTATCGTGACCTGCGCACCAGCGAAACACCGCGTCAGAGGTCCACCCGCCTGTCGGGGCTTGCCGGACTCAATGCCGATCATCGTGAAAGCCGCATCCTGCTGGTCGAGGCGGCCTTGATCGGCGGTGAAGCGGCCCGCGCCTGGGACCTGGGGCGTGGCCTGCAAACCGAAGCCCTGACCACCCGCATTGCCGGCCTGCTGGCCCGGGCCGCCTTTGCCGCCGGTCATGCCGACGAGGCCCGCCTCTGGCTCGCCCAGGGGATGGGCGCGCCGGGAGAGCCCGACTGGTCAGACCTCGACCCGGAAGGCCGAGCCTTTGCCTACCAGCCCTCCGACTGGGCGCGTCTGGTGGTGAGCTTTGCCGAAACCGGCGAGCTGATTCACCCGCGCCACGAGCGTCGCGAACCCAGTCTCGGCGATCTTCCCGCCCTGCCCATCTCCTATGCGGACCAGGCCCACCTCCTGACCCAGGCCGGCGATACCGCCCCCTTCCCCATTGGCGAAGGCATATATGACGAGGATGACGACCTCCCCCCGTCGCCCCCGCCTGGCGCAGAAAATGCCCCCGTCGCGCGACGCCGCTTGGCGAGACCGCCGCGAGGCGCTAAGTAGTCGCCCGCAAGATTGACGGCGTGTCCACCAGCCCCCGTCAAACGGTATGCCGCTTTAGCTCAGCTGGTAGAGCACCTCATTCGTAATGAGGGGGTCACAGGTTCGAGTCCTGTAAGCGGCACCAT
>CANCJJ010000002.1 GCA_947378305.1 Phenylobacterium aquaticum
GCGGGCCTTGAGCCAGTCTGTCCGGGTCAGTCCCAAAAGGACCACGCCAAGGCGCTGCCCGCCCTTTTCGATGTTTTCGCGCTTATAGCCTTCCTGGCAAAACCCGAATTTCTTGTGCAGGCGCAGGACAGGCTCGTTTGTGTCTATGACCTCGCAATTCAGCTTTTCGAGGTGGAGGGTGTCGAAAGCATAGTCGAGCAGGGCAAATTCCAGCCCCGCGCCCAGACCGCCCCGGGTTGCCTGATCCAGGTAGAAGGCCCAACTTGCCGTCATGTGGCGCAGGCTGATGCCGTTGAGGCTGACCAGACCCACCGGATTGTCACCGTCATCGAGAACCAGAAAGACGATGTCCGTTTCCGACTCCAGAGTTTTCGCAATCCAGGCCCTGTGTTCCTCGGGCCCGATTTCGTGATCGGTATACATGACCGCCCGGACGCCCGGCTGATTGCGGATGTCGCGAATCCTGGATTTCTGGGTTGGGGAACAGCTTTTCAGAGGGCGAAGCCGGATCGTCCGGACAGCGCCAGACGGCGGCGGGCTCGCGTCAGATCCCGGGGCGCGGGTCACTTGTCACCCGCCAGGATGGAGCCAAAGATCCGCTCTGCCCGACCCCAGTCTTCTGGGGTATCGATATCAATCGCCTGCCAGTCCGGCAGGACCAGGGTATAGCCACCAAGGTGCGGGGAGCGGCCCTCTGTCCAGGTGGCAAGACTGCCCCAATAGAACTGCCCGGCATCGAAATAGGCGTGTTCCAGGTCCTGGGTGCGGGTCTGGACCTGAGACGGGTCGAAGGGGGCGGCCCGGTTTGCGGCGTCGCGGCGCAAGGCCCGCTGGATCGGGGAGGCATAGGCCACGACAGGAAAACAATAGCCCTCCCCGCCGGCTGCCATGAGTTGATCATAGGCCCGGGCAATATCCTGCGGGTTCAGCAGGGGCACGCCGGGATAGATGCAGCAGACATGGCTTGCAACCCGCCCGTCCTCGGCCAGTCGGCGGATGGCATGCTGGACGACGGGGGTGGTCGATGTGGTGTCGTCAGACAGCTCTACCGGGCGACGGAAGGGCACGCTGGCCCCGTATTGGCGGGCAATTTCGGCAATCTCGTCGTCGTCTGTCGAGACTAAGATAAGGTCAAACACCCCGCTTAGCCTGGCCGCATCAATGGCATAGGCGATCAGGGGCTTGCCGGCAAAGGGGCGGATATTCTTGCGGGGAATACGTTTGCTGCCGCCCCGGGCGGGAATGACGGCGATTTTCATGGGGCACGCCCCGTCAGGGCGTCCGCCAGCACCGAAATGACCCGGTCCTGCTGGGCGTCGGTCATGGCCGGAAAGAGGGGTATGGACAGGGCCTTGGCATAATAGGCCTCCGCCGCCGGGAAATCGCCCGGCCGAAACCCGAGCCTGCGGTAATAGGGCTGGGTATGGATCGGGATGTAATGCACATTCACGCCAATATCGGCGGCCCTCAGGGCGGCAAAGACGGAACTGCGGTCGGCCTGACCCGGCTCAACTTCAATGGCATAGAGGTGCCAGGAAGACTGTCGATCCGCCAGCCGGGGCGGCAGACTGAGCGGCAGGTCGGCGAGATGTTCGTCATACCGGTCGGCGAGACGCGTGCGGGCGGCGTGCAAGCTTTCCATGCGGCCGAGCTGTGACAGGCCCAAGGCAGCCTGGAGGTCGGTCAGCCGGTAATTATAGCCCAAGACCTGCTGTTCATAGGTCCAGGGACCGTCGGCAGGGGCCTCCAGGTCGGCGGACTCCCTGACCATGCCGTGGGACCGGTATTGCCGCAATCGACGCTCAAGGGCGTCATCCTGGGTCGTGACCATGCCGCCCTCGCCCGTGGTGACGATCTTCACGGCGTGGAAGCTGAAGACGGTGGCGTCTGAATACCGGCTTCCCACCGGCTGCCCCAGATAGCTGGCCCCCGTGGCGTGGGAAGCGTCCTGAAGGATCCGGAAGCCATACCGGTCAGCGAGACGGCGCATGGGGACAAGGTCGCAGGGCAGACCGGCGAAATCGACGGGTATGACCAGGTCGGGCAAGCGGCCAGCGGCCTCTGCCTGGCGCAACTTCGCCTCCAGCTGCTCCACGGACATGTTGCGCGTGGACGGATCAATATCAACGAAATCAATGCGTGCCCCGCAATAGAGGGCGCAATTGGCTGAGGCCAGAAAGCTGTTGGGGCTGGTCCAGACCAGACTGTCCGGCCCGACCCCAAGGGCGAGACAGGCTATGTGCAGACCCGCCGTGGCGCTGGAGACGCTGACCGCATGGGCCACGCCATGACGCTCAGCAAATGCGGCCTCGAAGGCAAGTCCCGTTGGGCCCTGGGTCAGAAAGGGGCCCTTCAGCACGGCCAGGACGGCGGCGACATCGTCCTCGCTGATCGATTGGGTGCTGTAGGGAATAAAGTCCACGAAAAGGCTCCTGGGCGGGGTTGGCTAAACCTTCAAAAGGTCCAGCAATCCCTGGTGTGAGAGCCATTCGTCGTTGGTGTTGCTCGCATAGCTAAAGCCCTCCGCCACGGGTGTGACGGGCTCCGGTCTGGGGTGGCGGCCATAGTCGGCAAAGGCAGGCTCGATGACATAGCGGTCGCCCAGGTCGAAGACGGTCCGGGCGTCGTCGATGGAAATCATCATTTCGTGGAGCTTTTCGCCGGGTCGAATGCCGATGATCCGGAGGGGCAGGTCGGGGGCCATGGCGGCAGCAAGATCAGCCATGGTCATGGAGGGAATCTTGGGAACAAAGATTTCGCCCCCGCGCATCAGGCTAAGAGAGGACAGGACGAAGTCGACCCCCTGATTAAGGGTGATCCAGAACCGGGTCATCCGGGGGTCGGTAATGGGCAGGTCCTTGGCACCCTGGGCGACCAGCCGCTGGAAGAGGGGGGCCACCGATCCCCGTGAGCCTACGACATTGCCGTAGCGCACGACGGAAAACCGGGCACCGATATCCCCGGAAAGGTTGTTGGCCGCGACGAAGGTCTTGTCCGAGGCCAGTTTGGTGGCCCCGTAAAGGTTTGCCGGATTGCAGGCCTTGTCTGTGGACAGGGCAATGACCTGCTTGACCCGGTTGGTCAGGCTGGCCCAGACGACATTTTCGGCCCCAAGCACATTGGTATGGATGAATTCCGACGGGTTATATTCCGCCGCAGGCACCTGTTTCAACGCGGCGGCATGGATGACAATGTCGACCCCGCGCATGGCCAGGGTCAGCCGTTCCCGGTCCCTAACGTCACCCAGAAAATAGCGCATGCAGGTCAGGGTCTCAGGGGTGAACCTTTCCGACAGGTCGACCATCATGTCGCTCTGCTTCAGTTCGTCCCGGGAAAAGACGATCAGCTTGCGGGGTTTTGCAATCTTCAGGACGGTTTCAATGAAACGACGCCCAAACGACCCCGTTCCGCCGGTGACGAGAATGACCTTGCCGTCGAGATCGAGGGACTTGGGGGCAAAACGGTTCAAAGCGGCACTTCCCAGCATGTTGAGCCGGGTCCCCGGGCGGGTCGCTCGCGCACCTGCCAGTGGCCCTGATGGCTCCCTGCGGTCAGTCTAGCCCCGGCTGTGTAAAGAGATTGCTAACCATAAATCTGTAAGGATTGGCCCATGGATCGTCGCCAACTGCTCCGTCTCGCCCTTGCCACGGCCCCTTTCAGCCCTTTGCCGGTCCTAGCGGCTGAAGAGAAGAAAACAGCCGACGCCCCAACCACTTTTTTTGTCGATATTGGCGGCCTGAATGCCACGATCAGGCGTCCCAACGGCCTGCGCGGAGTCATGACTATAAATAGCGTCATCGACGCCGGAAATACGGAGGGCACCAAGAAGGTCAATCTCCTCTTGCCCCGCATACGCTCCGAGCTGCTTCTTTGGCTTCAGGGCTATAGCCTGACCCTGCCCAGGGGCCAGCTTCCCGATCTAGAGCTGATCCGCAGCGGCTTTCAGCAGGTGGTTGACCGTTTTATGGGGCGCGACAAGGCGCGAGTCTTGATCCTGGGTCTGATGACCAAGATCTAGCGCCGGGACCGATCGCGGGATCCCCCTAATCGGGCCAGGCTTTAGGCCGCGGCCACACTGTCCATGAACTGGGCCAGCTCGACATCGAGGGCGGTGACCCCTCCGGCATCGTGGGTAGTCAGGGTAACCTCCACGCGATTATAGACATTGAACCATTCCGGATGGTGATCCAGCTTTTCAGCCTGCAGGGCTACCCGGGTCATGAAGGCAAAGGCCGCATTGAAGTTCGAAAATTCGAAGGTTCGCGTAATGGCGTCACGCGGACCTGGCAGGCTGCTCCAGCCGGGCAGTTTTTCCAGGGCATCAATCGCGCCCATGCGCACGGGGCGGGTCAAGGGACTAGGTCCGCTTCAAAGGTGAGGCCAGTCAGGTGGGCAAGGTCTGTCAGGGTCTGATCCACATCCACCACCTTGATGGCCTGCATGCCAAGCGCTGCTGCTGGCTTGCAGTTGATCCCCAGGTCATCGAGATAGATGCAGGCGCTGGGGTCTACCGCCAGCTGATCGCACATCATCAGATAGATGCGCGGGTCTGGCTTGCGCAGGCCCGCCTTGGAGCTTTCGATGATTGCATCGAACAGGGGCATGACCTGGCCCATTGCGCCCGCCGCCGGGGCATTGGCTCCGGGCGAGTGATGAGAGACCATGTTGTTGGTGATGCAGCCAACCTTGAACACCGCCTTGCAGGCACGAAGGGCGGCCACCATTTGCGGTCGCAATTGACCCGAAAGAAGGGGCAGGACGTCCCGGCCGGGTACCGGATGGCCCAGGCGCGTGGACTCCTCCAGGAAGAGGGCATCAAAGCCCGCGGCGTCAATTTCGTTGCGCTCGAACAGGGCCCAGGCATTGGTGTCCGGATTGGTCGAATTCACCCGACGGATCAGGTCCTTGGGCACACCGTTGGCCGCTTCATAGCGGGCAAAGGCCTCGAAGGGCGAGGTGGTAAAGACCCCGCCAAAATCCCAAATCACGGCTTCAATGGCCATTTAAGCCTCCCCAAGGGTGAGTTTTCAGGACCATAAGCGCTTCCGGGCTCAAGTGGAACTGCCCAGCCAGTCCAGCAGGCCCAGCTTGGCCATCCAGACCAGGGTCATTTGCACAGACCGGCGGCGCTCCGGCGGAAAGCCCAGAAGCACGTCCTTGACCGTGGCACCCTCGCCGCGCGTGATCCGGTCCAGAACCCCCCGGGCCTCATCCAGGTTACCGCGCCAGCCTGAAAAGGCACCGTCCAGATCGACAGTCTGAGTCCTGTCCAGGTCGGCACTGGTCACGCCCGGCCGGACTTGCAAGGGCAAGTCCAGGTCCAGCCCGTGGGTGGCGAAATGGGCAAAGTCGGCGAAAGGGTCGCCGCGCAGGGGGTTGAGGCGGGCGGCGGGCGGGGGCGTTTCCGGGGCCGCCGTCCTGAGTTTGGCCATGTCCGCGAAGAGGGCCTTCAACTGGCGAACGACAACGGGCCAGTCAAAAACCTCCCGCACCCGGGTCCGCCCCGCAGCCCCCATGCGCTTTCGCAGGTCCGGCGAACGCACAAGGCTGGCAATGGCCTCAGCGGCCCGCCCCACATGCACCGCCGTATGCTGGGCCACGCCGCCGACATAGGACTGGTAGCTGTCCAGGCCCATGGTGTGGCGGATCGCAATGCCCTCGCCGATTGGCCCGGGGGCCCCGCCCAGGGTCGGAATCAGAAAGCCCTCCAGATTGTCACGAACGGTAAACCGGTACCCGTCCCAGTCGCTGACCACCACGGGAAGGCCTGCCGCCATGGCTTCCACCGGCGTTATGCCGAAGGTTTCCTGGATATTGTCCACCAGGGACAGAAAGATGTCGCCTGCCGCCCAGAGATCGGCGACCACATCGGGATCATTTCCATCCTGGAAGTCGACCTGGACACTGGGGGCATAGGTCCGCGCCGCTTGCTCATAGCGGGCCCGGTCCGCTTCGCCATTGGGAAACCATCCGGCCAGGGCAAAGTGCAGCCGCACGCCGCTGAGCTGGGCGGCCTCTTCAACCGCGCGGAACATGGGCTGGGGGAAGGCTTTTTCGAAAAAGGACAAGCGGCCCACCCAGATGACCAGGACCTCCTCGCCCTCAATCCCCAGGTCTGACCGCACCCGGGCCCGGGCTCCGGGCCGCGCGGCCTTTTCACGAATCCCGGCCGCATCGACGCCCAAGGGAATGATGGGCAGGTGGGGTTGCGGCCTGGCCTGTCCGCCAAACCGCTCGCCCAGAAAATCACCATAGGCCGCGAACATGTCCGAAACGCCCTCGCGCACGGACGGCGAGGTGCAAATCAGGGCGTCCCAGGGCTGGATTGGGGCCGTCAGGGCCGTGGCAACGGACTGGCGCAGGGCGGGGGGTGCCAGGGTATGGATGAGGCCGATCAGACTATAGGACCGGTCATTCGCGGACCGGCGCCGAATCCAGGCCAGGTGCTCCAGATCCGGCTGACCCCGAAACAGGGTGCCCGCCTTTACGGCCCCCTCCACGGCCAGCACGCTGCTGCTGATCACCTGGGTGGTCGGTGCGCGATCCGGAAACAGGTCGCCGGTCAGGTCTTCGGCGCTGACATTTATGTTGGACAGAAGGTCGACCTGGTCAAAGCCCCCATGCTGGGCCAGGGCCCTGTAGAGCTGCAGATTGGCCACATCCTTGCCGAAGGGGTTTTCGCGCAAGCCCATCCGGCCGGGGGGATGATAAATCGCCAGACGTGACGTCACTATGGTCCGGATCCTTCAAACAACTTCAGCGCCTGAATCGCGCCTCTTGTGGACAGCCTAACGGATTTGCCTGAGGGGGCAATCCAGCCCCCTTCAGGACCCCAGCCCTAGCCCGCCCGGCCAGGGCGATGGGCGGCGATATAGTTGTCTATCGCCGAGTCGAGCACGGTCAGGGGCATGGCCCCGGCCAGCAGGCCTGCATCATGGAACTGGCGAATGTCAAAGGCCTTGCCAAGGGCCTTCTGGGCCCGGGCCCGGGCCTTGAGCCAGGTGAGCTTGCCCACCATGTAGCTCGCTGCCTGACCGGGCCAGACACAATAGCGCTCAATCTCCGTCACGGCGCTGGCATCCTGGTCGCCCAGGGTGTCGATATAGAATTTAAGCGCCTGCTCGCGGCTCCAGCGCTTGTGGTGCATGCCGCTGTCGACCACCAGCCGGACGGCGCGGAACAGGGCGTCGTGAATCTGGCCAATGTGACCCAGGACATCGTGCTCATACATGCCCATTTCGACGGCCAGCTGCTCGGCATAGAGGGCCCAGCCTTCGCCATAGCCTGAGAACCAGATCACCTTGCGGATAAGGGGCAGGTCGCCGGCTTCATTGGCCAGGGCCCCCTGGAGATGATGGCCCGGAATGCCCTCATGATAGGTCAGGGTGGGCAGGGTCCAGTTGGGCACTTCGGCCGTGTCCCGCAGGTTGATCCAGTAAATGCCCGGCCGCGCGCCATCCAGGGAGGGGCTGTTGTAATAGCCGCCGGGCGCACCCGCCTCGATGGCCGGGGGCACGCGTTTGATCTGCAGCCTGGCCTTGGGGACGGCCCCGAAATAGGCGGGCAGACGGGCTTCGATCTGGGCCACCTTGGCATTCAGGTCTGCAAGCAGTTTCAGTTTTCCGGCATCGGTATTTTCATATTGCAGCTTGGGGTCGCTATACATGGCCCGGAAGCGCTGACCCACCGTGCCCTTGGTATATCCCGCCCGGCGCATGAGCTTGTCGGCCTCTGCACTCAGGCTGGCGCAAAGGTCGAGGCCGGTCTGGTGGACCTCGTCAGGAGAAATTCCGGTGGTGGTCGAGCTTTTCAGCGACACCCCGTAATAATCAGCCCCCTGAGGCAGACGCCAGATGCCTGCGTCATGGGTGGCGGCGGGGCGCCAGGACTCAAAAAGGGCAGCCTGACGGGCCAGGGCGGGACGGACCTGTTCGTCATAGATCCGGGTCGCCATGTCGGCGTAATTGCCCGAAATATTTTTTTCCTGAGTTCGGCGGACAATGGAGGTCACCAGGGGGGAGGCGCCCGGGGCGGTGGCGACCATGCCCCTCAGCTGACCCAGGGCCTTGTCGATGATGAAGTCCGGAGGAATGACGCCCTGGGCCGCGTCGCGGCGCGCCACCTCGATCTCTTGATCCAGAAGCCGCCCAAAGCCGTCCAGGCGGGACAGATAGGCGTCGGCATCGGCCTTGGTCTCAATGGGGTGCTGGTTGTCCAGGAAGTCCGGCAGGCTCTGATAGCTGCCGCTGAGCTGTGACAGGACGTAAGGATTGCCCGATCCGCCCGCGCCATAGCTGAACTTGCGATCACCTTCGGCCTGGGTTGAGAGAACAAAATCGACGGTGTCGTAATTAATCGCGTCATTCCCGGAGAGCTTCGTCCGGTCAATCGCCTTGAGATCCTTCAAGGCCTGGCCATTGCTGGTCTTGTTTTCCGAGAGCGCGGCCAGGGAAAAATCGCTCAGGGCAGAGCGGGTCCAGGCCAGGTTGCCCGTATCCAGACCCAGGCCCGTCGCCAGCTCCGGGCTTTGCCGCAAATTGCGGGCCATGAGGTCCTCGAAGAGGGCGGTCAGGCGCTGGGCCTCCGCAGACCCCGGGCGGCTGGGATCAGCGGCGGCAAATCGGGGGGCGGCGGCGGCAAGTCCCAGGGCGGCGGCGGAGGCGAGCCATTGGCGGCGAGTCTGCATGGTGAGGTCTTTCCCGGGAAAATGGCGCAATTTCGAAGTCCATGATCGACTGTTCCCCGCCCGGACGGCAAGGCCCCATCTGCTGGCCGGGCGATCAAATTGTGCGACCTTCGAATTTTCGCGACCCCAAACAGGGCGGTCGACCCGCAAAAACTTGGCGACGGTTGACCTTGATCAATGAGGCGCGCCCTGGCCCGCCCTAGAAGGGGACATTGCTTCAGTTGACCTTGCCAGATGAGGGCCGTCCCGGTGAATGTTAAGTCTTCCCCCGTCAAGTTCTTCCCCGCGGTTCAGCGGTCGGCGGCGACCATGCTGATGCCGCTTCAGCGGGAGTTGAACCGGATTTTCGAGGATTTCGGTGAGGGCTGGTCGGCCATTGTGGAGGGTGTGGTTGCCCCCAGCATGGATGTCCATGACGCCAAGACTTCTGTTGAAATCACCATGGAAATTCCAGGACTCGATCTGAAGGACGTCAAGATTGAACTGGACGAGGACCTCCTGACGATCAGCGGCGAAAAGACGGCTGAGCGCCATGCCGATGAGGCTGGATTGCGGATTTCCGAGCGGTCCTACGGGGCTTTTTCGCGCTCTGTTGTCCTGCCCCGCAGCGTCAATCCGGCCAAGATCAAGGCGACCATGGCGGATGGTGTGCTCAAGATCGTCGCACCCAAGGACGCCGTTACCGCAACAAAGACCATCGAGATTCAGGCTGCCAAGTAACGCTCCCCCCCTCGTGAAGGGCCCTGAATAGGCGCTCCGGGTTCCCCCACCCGGAGCGCCGCTTTTTTTATCCCCGCCCAATCAGGCCTTTGATCACCGTCAAGGTGATTTTAAATCAACTGGTTAGCCTGCAATCCCGGCACAATTTCCAGGACAGGTCAGGCGAATGCTGAAAAATTCCAAGGGCCATGATCGCGGCGGGCTGGCCCGCCCCCGCCAGCCCCGGCCAAGGGGGTTGGGCGAGCGCGGCAGTATTGCCTTGCAGACGGCCATTGCCATGCTGGTCCTCCTCGGCATGATTTCGCTCGGCGTCGAAGTCACCACAGTTCTCTTGCGCCACCGCCAGATGCAGACAGCCGCCGATGCGGCCGCCATGGCGGGCGTGCGAGCCATGGGAATTTCGGCCGATTCCATCGCCCTTGAGGCCCGCGCGGTGGCGGCCCAGCATGGCTTCGTCAATGGCGTTGATCGTGTCTCGGTGGCCGTCAATGTCCCGCCGACCCTGGGCAGTCATGCCGGCGATGCGAGCTATGTGGAAGTCTTTGTCGGCCAGCCCCAGACGCCGATCCTGGCCCAGCTCATCCGGGCGGGCGATTTCGCCCCCAGGGCCCGGGCGGTCGCGACCACAACCCTGACCGCAGGGGCCTGCATACTGGCCCTGGATAGCTCTGCAAGCCAGTCGGTCCTGCTCAACCAGAATGTGGTCATGAAGACCGACGCGTGCAGCGTCATTTCCAACTCATCCAGCAGCAGTGCCCTGACCCTGTTGAACAATGCCACCATCAGCGGGCCAACCTATGTTCACGGTGGTACCGCCCTGAGCAATGGGGCCCACCTGAACGGGGCTCCCAATGTCACCAGCGGAAACCTGACCGCTGACCCCTATGCAGCCGTCGTCTTGCCAACGGTCCCGGCCTGCACAGGCCAATCCGGGGCCATAAGCGGGACCAAGACCCTGACGGCTGGCCATTTCTGCAGCGGCCTGACGCTCGCAAACAATGCCACCCTGAACCTCTCCCCTGGCGTCTATTACATTGATTCAACTTTCAAAACTGGCAATGGCGTCACCATAAACGGGACCGGCGGCGTGACCATCGTCATCAACAACAGCTTTGCGATGAATGTTGGCAACAACGGCATATTCAATCTCACAGCCCCCAAGACAGGGGCAACCTCGGGCTTAGTTTTTTACAGTCGCCCAACCAATACCTCGACGATTACGCAAGGGTTTTTGAACAATGCGGAAATGACCATTGTGGGGGCCATGTATTTCCCGAGTCAGATCCTCCGGCTGGCGAATAACGCTGTGACAGCTCCCGGACGCTGCACCCAAATCATCGCCCGGAAGATCATTTTCGACAACAATGTTCAGTTCAATTCGAGCTGCAATGACACCGGGGTCCTGCCCATTGGCGGGCTCGGCTCGAAACTCGTAGAATAGGAGCTGGCCCGTGAATTTCCCCTCTCAGATTGCGCGTGTCCTCGGCCGCCGGGACGGCGTCGCCGCCATCGAATTCGCCATCATGGCCCCCATGCTGATCGCCCTCCTGATCGGGACCGTCGAGATCGGCTTGGCCATCCGGGCGGCGATCGAAACCCAGGAGGCGGTGTCTGCCGGGGCCCTCTATGCCAGCCAGAAGGGGTTTGATTCCCCGGGCATTATCGGTGCCGTTCAGGCCGCGACGGCCCATGCCAATCTGACCGCCAGCCCGGCCCCTTCTGAATTCTGTGGCTGCCCCAGTGCGACGGGCATCAGTTCAACCACGTGTTCGTCCCTGTGCACCGACGGGCGGACGGCCCGCCAATATGTGGTCATCCATGCCGCCTTGCCCCGCCCCTCAGTCATAGGCTCCTATGTGGGCCTGCCCGCAACCCTGATGGCCCAGGCCACGGTGAGGGTGCCATGATGCGTTCCCTTATTCGCCCTCGCCCCCTGCCACCTCTGGGATCCTCCGGGGTGGTGGCCTTGGAATATGCCATCATCCTCCCGGCCTTGATTCTGCTGATTATCGGAACCATGGATGTCGGGCGGGTCCTGTGGGTCCAGGTGACCCTGGATCGGGCCGTTCAGGCGGCCGCCCGGTGCGCATCGGTTAATACGGCCCTGTGCAGTTCCCCTGCCGCCACCCAGACCTTTGCGGTCTCCCAGTCCTGGGGCATGACCCCCCAGGCCTCGGTCTTTACCGTGACGGCCCCGGCCTGTGGCAATCAGGTGGCGGCGGCCATGCCCTTCACCTATGTCATCCCGGTCCTGAAGGGATCCAGTTACACGATCCACTCCAGAGCCTGTTATCCGGTTATCAGCTAGGCCTATTTTCCCTGCCGGACCTGGTCCAGGAAGGCCACATTGTCAGTGGCGGCGGCTTCGCTGAGGTCCAGGCGGCTGAGGGCCAGGGCCGTGGTGCTTTCACCCTTCAGGCCGTAGACGAGGGCCAGGTTCTGACGATCCTGGGCAGTGGCGGTTGCGGACCGGGCAATCGGCGAAAGCAGGTCAATGGCCTCGTCAAAACTTCCGCTCAAGGCCAGGGACAGGGCCAGGTTGGTCCGGGCCACGACACTGCGCGGATCCAGGGCCAGGGCCTGACGATAGGCGGTCTGGGCCTCGGCATGGCGTCTCAGACGGTCGAGAGCCACGCCCTGGCTGACCAGGGCCGGTTCGTCGTCCGGGCGGATTTTCAGGGCCCGGTTGGCGTGCTCCAGCGCCCGGTCGGGCCGGTTCAGCATGAGCTCGATCCGCGCCAGGCCCCGCTCGGCTCCGGGCAAGGCCTGGCTGTCGGCTGGCACGGACTGATAGGTCCCCACGGCGGTATCCAGCAGGTTGGCCTGCACAAGGGTGTCGCCGAATTCCACGGTCAGGTCGGCATTCCGCGGCTGACGCGCGAGAATGTCGCGATAGAGGGGCAGGGCGGACATGGGGTCGCCAGCGGCGCGCAGGGCCCGCGCCAGTCTCAGGGACGCGGCATCATCGACCTTCGGCATGGCCTTGGTCTGACCGGCGGGGGCGAGTTGGGCCTGGGTCTCTGCGGCCAAGACCGGTGTCCGGCTGGCCATGAGCAGGGCCAGACTGGACGTCATGGCCAGGAAAAGCCGCGTTTGGGGAGCGGGAATCATTGGGATCAAATCTCCTCATTGAACCTCAGTATTCGACCATAATTTCCCCTAGAAATTTGAGATACCGAAAAAAATGTGTCTGTTGATGTCCGTCAAGTTCCAAGATGAAAAACTGCCTAGGGTCGAATTCCGGTTTTTGGGAAAACAAGGAGATCCAAATATGCAAAATCTTATGAACAAGATGACCAAGTATCTGGCTCTTGATAATGAGCGGGGCGTTACGGCTATTGAGTATGGATTGCTCGCAGCCTTGGTTGCTGTCGCGATTATTGTCGGAGCGGGTCTCTTGGGCACGGCTCTCAATGGCACCTTTACCACAATCGCGGGTAAGGTGGGTCTGTAAGACTGGGCCACTGCCGGGGGTTTGGGGTCTCGTCCCCGGGCCTTCGGCGGATGGGCCGGGCCAAGTGCTCAGGTGACCGAAACGGGCTCGACCTTCCTGGTTTGGTGCGGCGTCGCGGGCATGGCCCTCGCCGCGGTAACGGACCTTCGGTCCCGGATCATTCCAAACGCGGCGGTTCTTTGGGTTCTGGCAGCGGGCCTGGGTGCGCGACTGCTGGCCGGTGGGCCGGCGATCTGGGTCAGTCTGGCCTTCCTGCCGATCCTGTTTCTGCCCTTGGCCATCCTGGCCTATCGCGGAGACATAGGTGGGGGAGACGCCAAGCTGATCCCGGTCGCGTCCCTGCTGGTCAGACCTGGCCTGGTTCTTGAGCTGCTTCTCGCCATCACACTCTCGGGCGGCCTCGTCGCCCTTGTAATGCTCATTCTTCAGCGCACGGGTCCCGGGCGATGGGGCCGGAAAACGGGAGGGGCTCGGCCCGCTCCCGGGGCTTCGGTTTCAAATGCCCAGACCGGCATTCACCTGACGGCGCCGACCGCGGATCTTCCCTACGGGGTTGCCATCCTTCTGGGCACCGTCGTCACCCTTCTGGGGCACGCATGAAACCCATTGTCAGAACTGTCCTGCTCGTCCTGGGCACCATTGCGCTCATTGTCGGCGTTGTCATTGGCTCAACCTGGTTGCGCAACGGTCTTGCCACCCGCTCGGCGACGACAATGGATAGCGGGGTCGCCGTGCTCGTCAGCGTTCGTCCCCAGAAGGCGGGCGTTCTGCTGCGCCCGGATGACATCGCCTGGAAACCCTTTGGCAAGGGTGTGCCTCCTCCGGCCAGCTATGAAAAGAGCAAGCATTCCGAGGCCGAGCTGGTTGGCGCGGTTCTGACCCGTGACTTTGCCGAGGGCGAAATCTTCGCCTCCACCGGCCTGGTGGAGGCCAATAGCCGCAACTTCCTGGCCGCGACGCTTGAGCAGGGCTACCGGGCCGTCACGCTTTCCATTGAAGCCCCTCAGAGCGCATCGGGGCTGGTCCAGCCCGGTGACCGTGTTGATGTGGTTCTGGTGCGGGATGTTGGCGGCGACACCCGCGATCCCAGGGCCAAGGGTGAGACCATTCTGCGGAATTCCCGGGTCGTGGCCGTCGGGCGCGTCCTGAGCGCAGCGCAAAAGGCGGCCCCCGGTGTCCAGTCCCAGGAGGCGGCCGTGCCCAAGACCATTACGATTGAAACCCTGCCCGTGGATGCCGAGCGGATATTCGTCGCCCAGCACATGGGTCGCCTTGACCTGGCCCTTCGCCCCCTGGGCGACGTAGACACCGGCCCCCTGGAAAATGGAGCCGCGACCCAGGTCCCGGTGACCGGCCTTCCGGCGAAACCTAGGGCTGTCTCCTCTCACCGTGCCGCAGGCTCATCCTCTTCTGAGGCTGTCGTGATCCTGCGGGGCTCAAAAATCGATGACCAGAAATAGGCGGAACGACATGCCCAAGGTTCAACATCCAAAACCCCAATCTGCCCGGCATCTGGCCACAGCCCCCGCCAGGTCGTCCTGGAAATTTGCCCCGGCCCTGGCGGTAATCGCCTTCGCCCTAACGGCAGCTGCGCCGGCCCCAACGGCGGCCCCCGTGCCGGCCCAGGGTCCCACCCTGGTTCCGGTTCCGGTCAAGGCCCCGACCACGACCAAGCCCGCGCCCCCAGTCCCTGGCAAGGCTCAGGTCATGGCCAAGGCTCCAACATCGCCAAAGGCTCCGGCCAAAGTGCCTGCCGTGACCGTGGCGCGCGCGCTTTCCAAGCCTGCGACGGCACCCATTTTGGCCGAGGCGGTCCGGCGGGCCGCCCCAATCGCCGGGGAGATCCACGTGGAGGTCAGCAAGGCCTATACCCTGGCCCTGCCCGACCCTGCCTCCACGGTCTTCGTTGCCAATCCGGATGTGGCGGACGTTCAGGCCAAGGACCCACGGCGGATCATCATCTTTGGCCGAAAGGCGGGCGCAACGACGGTCTATGTGACCACCAAGGGCACCCAGGTTGCGGCCTATACCGTGAATGTCGACCGGCCTTCCGGCCAGGTGCAGTCGGCCTTGCGCGACCAGGTTCCCGGCGCGGCCATCCAGGCCAAGGCGGCCCCTGCGGGCCTGACCGTATCTGGCCGGGTTGAAACCCCTCGCCAGGCCCAGGCCCTGCGGGCCACGGCGCAGCAATATCTTGGTCAGGACGACGCCTTGAATTTCAATGTGGGCGTGACCGGCGATACCCAGGTCAATCTGCAGGTCCGCATTGTCGAGGTGTCCCGGCAGGTGTCCCGGTCCTTCGGCTTCAACTGGAATGCCCTGTCCAACAATGGCTCCGTGGCCTTTGGCTGGGCGACGGGCCGCCAGATCCTGTCGGGCGGCTTCGGGTCCTTCACCCGGGACAATTCCCTGACCGCCGCCGACTCCTTCGGCCTCGGCTATCATAGCCCCGGCGGGTCTGCGGACATTTCGACGGTCATTGATGCCCTTCAGTCCGAAGGCCTGATCAGCATACTGGCCGAGCCCAACCTCACGGCCATTTCCGGCGAGACCGCCTCCTTCCTGGCGGGCGGCGAGTTCCCGGTGCCGGTGTCCCAGCAGAACAATGCCATCACCATCGAATGGAAGAAGTTCGGTGTGGCGCTGGACTTTACCCCCACGGTGCTGGATCCCGGTCGGCTGAGCATCAAGGTCCGGCCCGAGGTCAGCGAGATCACCGACAAGGGGTCTGTGACCATCAACAATATCAAGGTGCCGGGCATTGCCGTCCGACGGGCCGACACCACGGTCGAGCTGGCCAGCGGACAGAGCTTTGCCATTGCGGGCCTGTTCCAGAACAATAATTCCAGTTCCGTGAAGGACTTCCCCTGGCTCGGTGAATTGCCTGTCCTGGGGCCGCTGTTCCGGTCGAGCAACTTCATCAACGACCAGAGCGAGCTGGTGATCATTGTCACCCCCTACATCGTCAAACCGGTCTCCCGCCGTGCCGATCTTCGGACCCCGGCGGATGGTCTGATCTTTGCCAACGATCTGGAACAAATTCTGAAGGGTCGGGTTGCGGCCAAGGTGGCAGGAACGTCTGAAAAGACCCCGCACCTGTCCGGCCCTGCCGGGTTCATGCTGGAGGAAAAACATTGAGGTATTCAACCCTGAACCTGGCCCGTCAGCCCCTGCTGGCCTGCGCAGTCCTTGCCCTCGCCCTGACCGGGTGTGCCACGCGTGGCCAGACCGGCAGCTCCGTGGGTCAAACCGTCGCCGCCGCGCCCGGCTGTGAGCCTGGCGAAAATTCCGCCTCGCCGGTTCCGAACCTGGGGTGCGCAAACCGCGAGAACCTCAAGGCCATGCTGGCCAATCCGGCGGACTATGACCATGGCCGGGTCCTGACCCCGGCAGACGGTCAGCGGGAGGTCATGAGCATTGAGGCCTACCGCAAGGGTCAGACCCGCAAGTCGACCACCGGGACCACGGGCACCGGCGGCACCATGCCTCAGGGTGGGGGAGAATAGTCATGGATGACGTCATTCCCGCCACCTCCCTGCATACCGGAACCTCGCCGCCCAGGGCTCTCGTCTATACCCGCGATGAGAATGCTGCCGGGATTATCCGCCAGACCATGGCTGAGATGGGAATCCTGGATACCGTTCTTAAGGCCGATACCCTGAGTACGGCCCTTCGGGATGTCCCCAACAGCCCGTCCCCGCGCCTTCTGATCATCGATATTGATGGTGATCCGGACCCGGTGCCGAAGTTGCGCTCGCTGATAGACGCCTGCGAGCCCTCGACCTCGGTCATTGTGATCGGCAAGGACAATGATATCCGGCTCTTCCGCGAGATCCGGGCCGTGGGCGTTGCGGATTATTTCTTCAAGCCCCTGGTGACCGCCCTCTTGATCCGCAGTTGCCGGGCCATCACCGGCGGGGTCCAGGAGTCCCAGCCCAATCGTAGCGCAAAGATGATCTTTGTCGTGGGCGTCCGGGGCGGATGCGGGGCTTCCACCCTGACGGTCCGAACGGCCCTGAAGCTCTCGGAAAATCCCCCCCGACCCGTGCTCCTGCTGGATCTGGACCTTCAATTCGGCGATATTGCCCTGCAGCTCGACGCCACCCCCAATAGCGCCCTGAGCGAGGCCCTTGCCCAGTCTGAACGGGTGGATGATCTCTTTCTGGAGCGTGGCCTGGTGAAGGTGACGGGTCATCTCGACCTGATGGCCTCCCTGACCTATCTCGATGCCGCAACCCGGTTCGACGAGACTGCGCTCCTGTCCCTCCTGGAAAAGGTGGGTCAAAGGTATCGCTATGTGGTCGTCGATGTCCCGGCGGCCCACGCCCCGGCCTTTGTCCAGACCCTGCACCTGCCGGGCACCCTCATTCTGGTCAGCGATGGACGGCTGGTCTCCGCCCGCGAGGTGGCCCGGTGGTATCAATGGCTCGGGACCAAGGGCGATGACCGCAAGGTCATGCACATCCTGAACAAGAATGGGGCCCATGGTGCCCTGTCGGTTGATGACTTCACCAAGGCCGCCGGCAAGGCCCCGGATGTCCTGATTCCCTTCAGCCGCGAGGTCACGGCCCAGGCGCTTGAGGGCCTGAAGGTTCATCCGGATTGTCCGCCGCTTGACCGGGGGCTGGACCCCGTCATTGCCCAGGTTGCCGGCAAGCCATCGGAAGCCCCCTGGTCGTTGAAGCGGTGGCTTGGATGAACATAAATGTCGGGTCCGCCTCGCCCGTATCTTCAGCCGCCGACTCCATTCGCGATCTCGTGCTTCAGCGGATTGAGCCGGCTGTGGCGGTCAGAATGCCTGCCCAGGCCCTGACCGTCCGGATCGAGGAACTGGTCTCCGCCATCGCCAATGAGCGACGGGTGCTGATGAACAGTGCCGAACAACGCGGCCTGACCAACGATATCGTCAATGACATGATTGGCCTGGGGCCCCTCGAAGCCCTGCTTCAGGACGACACGGTCAATGACGTCCTCGTCAATGGTCCGAACCGGATCTATGTCGAACGTCGCGGGAAGCTGGAACTGACGCCGCTGAAATTCCGGCATGACGCCCACGTCATGCACGTGATCCAGCGGATCGCTTCGTCCATGGGGCGACGAATTGATGAGTCCAGCCCCATGCTGGACGCGCGCCTGGCCGATGGTAGCCGGGTGAATATCATTATCCCGCCCCTGAGCCTGCGCGGCCCCTGTATCTCCATCCGGAAATTCGCCCGGGACGTCATGGAGTTTTCGCGCTTTGTCGATGTCGGCACCTTGTCGGCCGACCTGGCCCGGGTGCTGGAGATCGCCGCCCGGTGCCGGTTGAACATCATCATTTCCGGCGGCACGGGGTCGGGCAAGACCACCCTGCTCAATGCCCTGTCCCGGACGATCGACGTTGGTGAACGCCTGATCACCATAGAAGACGCGGCAGAACTCCAGCTGCAGCAGCCCCACGTTCTGGCCCTGGAGACCCGCCCCCCCAATATCGAGGGCCAGGGGGAGGTCCTGCCCCGGGATCTGGTGCGAAACGCCCTGCGGATGCGGCCGGACCGGATCATTGTTGGCGAGGTTCGCGGCAGCGAGGCCTTCGACATGATGCAGGCCATGAATACGGGCCACAACGGGTCCATGTCGACGGTCCACGCCAATTCGCCCCGAGATGCCCTGGCCCGGATCGAGAACATGATCCTGATGGCCAACACCAACCTGCCCATGGCCGCTATCCGGGCCCAGATGGCCAGCGCCCTGGACCTGATCGTGCAGATTGAGCGCATGCGCGACGGGGTGCGCCGGGTCACCTATGTCCAGGAAATTGCGGGCGCCGAGGGGGACATGATCTCCCTGGGCACGCTGTTTTCCTACCACTATGCGGGGGAAAATCCAGATGGGTCTCTGAGGGGGGTTTTTGAGCCCCGGGCCACCCGTCCGAGGTTTTACAATCGCCTGGAATATTTCGGTCTCGGGGACGCCTTCATGAAGGCCCTCGGTGGAAATGTGGAGAAGCGAACATGAATGCGGCTTTTCTGACCTTTGTGAGCTTGCTGGTGGTTGGGCTGGTCCTGCTGGCCAGTGTCTTCTTTGCCGAGCGACAGTCCAAGCTGGCTGTGAGCCGGCGGCTGAACATGATCGCGCAAGGCGGGGGTCAGGACGCCGTTTCAAGGCCTCGCCGGCTGGGGCCCCAAGCCGAGTCCTCCCTGGTGCGGTTCTTTGGCCTGGGGCGTGGCGGGGCCTGGTGGATCAAGACCCGAGGCTTTGTCCTGTTGCTGGTGGCCATTGGCTCTGCCCTGGCCGCAATGATGGTGATGGGCGTGGTCTTCAAAATGCCGCCTTGGGCGTCGGCCTTCGGCGGGGCGGGGGCCTTCTTTGCCATTCCCTGGCTCATGCTGGTCATCGAACAGGGCCGGGCGGAGAAGCGCTTTTCCGACCGGTTCCCGGACGCCATCGACATGGTCGTGCGTATGCTGCGGGCCGGTCTTCCGGTGACGGCCGCCCTTCGGACTGTGGGTGCAGAGGCGGAGCCCCCTGTGAGCTTCGTCTTTGCGGGCCTGGCCGATCATGTGGACATTGGCATGTCCCTGCCCGAGGCCCTGGCCATTGCTGCCCAGGAAATCCGCCTGCCCGATTTCCGGTTTTTTGCCGTCGCCCTGACCCTTCAATTCAGCACGGGGGGCAATCTGACCACGACCCTCGAAATTCTGTCCGAAGTCATCCGCAAGCGCCGGGCCATGGCCCGGAAGGCCAAGGCGGTCACGGCCGAGGTCAGCATGACGGCCTATATTCTGGCCGCTATCCCCTTCGTTGTTCTGGGCGGCCTGCTGATCTTTGATCGCGCCTATCTCACCCCGCTGATTGTCGACCCGCGCGGCAACCTGATTGCCCTGGCGGCGGTGAGCAGCATGCTGATGGGCTTTTTCACCATGAACCGGATGATGGCTTCGGCCACCCGGCTTTAGGGAGGGATGCCATGTCCCCGCTGTTCATTCTGCCGCCCCTCCTGTCCCTGGTCCTGATTTTTGGCGGGTCGGCCCTGGTCTTGCGCACCGTGCTCGATCGCCGGGATACGGTCGCCCGGCGCGTCGCCCTGGTGTCGTCTCAGGCACCCGCAAAACAAGGGGTGACGGACCGCCCGCCGCCCATTGACCCCTATTTCTTCCGGGTCACCCATGCCAGCCTTCAGGGACCTGAACTGGCAGAAGTTCTGCGGCTCGCGCGTCGTGTGGGCATTCCGCCGCAAAACGCTGCCACCGCCTTTATGACATTTCGGGTCCTGCTGGCCCTGTTTCTGGCCGGGGCCGCCTATTATGCCCTGAACGTCCTTTGGCGGGCGGAAAAGGTCCCGCTGGCTGCCATACTGCTTCTGCCCGTGATTGGGGCGGCCCTGGGCTGGTTCCTGCCGGTCTGGTTTGTGCGGGGGCGAGGCAAGTCGCGGGCCAAGGAAATCGTTTCCGGACTGCCCGAGGCCCTTGAGCTGCTCGTGATTTGCGTGGAGGCGGGTCTGTCCCTGGAAGACGGCTTGACCCGCATTACCCAGGAACTTCGAACCACCCTTGCGCCCCTGGCCGAAGAATTCGAGATCATGACCGCCGATCTCAATGTGCTGGCGGATCGGGACAAGGCCTTCCAGAATCTGGCGGACCGGGTGGGTGCGCCTGAGGTCCGGTCTGTGGTCACCTCCCTGTCCCAGACCCTGAGATACGGCACACCCCTGGCGGGGGCCCTGCGGGTTGCGGCCAACGGCCTTCGCAATGATACGCTCATGAGCCTTGAGGAGCGCGCCAACCGGCTGCCCTCCATGCTCACCGTGCCCATGATGCTGTTTATCATGCCGACCATATTCATGGTCGTTGCCGGGCCCGCTGCCCTGCGCCTGATCGACATGTTTGCGCAATAAGATCTGGCCATGGCGGGTGACCCGATCTTCCTTGAAGGAGACTTGGCCCATGGCCGGGCCAGGTGACACTTCCGGTCGGGCCGCACCCTCTGGACGGTTTGAAGCGGGCCTGGAGGGCCTAAGGTCCGCCGTGTCCCGGGCACGGATATTCCTGTCCCGATACCTGGGGCCGGTGCTGGTTCCGGTGGTGGATTTGACGGTCGGGGGGGGCGAGCGTGCCCGGCCACGCCGGATGCTGGCACAGTTGATCCTGGCCAATAGCGGCAATAGCCAAATGCCCACGGGTGACGCGCGGCACCACGGTGGTGGCGAGACCGGAGCCGACCTTCAGGGGGCGACCCTGGCCGATGCGGTTCGTCGCCAGACCGCACGTCTGAGCCGCGCCAATGACCGTCTCGAACGCGAAATCCGCAAGCGTCAGGACGATGAGGCCGTTAGCCTGGCCCGGCAGGAACTCCAGACCGCCCTCCTGTCCTGTGCCGACGACCTGGCCCTGGCCACGGACCTGCAGGCAGCCCTTGAGGGGGCTGTGGATCGCATGGGCGCGGCTCTGGGCGCAGGACAGCTGCTGGTCTGGGGCCTGGATCGCGATCCCGATGATCCCTATGTCCCGAAACCCTGGCACGCCTGGTGTCCTGAGGATCGCAAATCCCTGGCGACGGACCCGGACTTTCAGACCTGGACCTATGCCGACCTTGTGCTCAAGGCGGCGGCCTCAGACCTGGTGGCGCAACCCGTCTCGATCGACATTTCGAACCTGCCGGAGTCGGTGCGCGGGGGGCTCGACCTGGCCGGGGTACGCGGGGTCTCCGAATTTCCCATCTTCGCCCAGGCCGAAATCTGGGGAGCCCTCTGGTTTCTGAGAGACGATGAGGCCCTGCCCGCCGGGTCCGTCGAGGCCCTTCAGTTGTTGGCCCGGATCGTGGGGCCAACCGTGGCGCGTCTACGGCAGGTCAAGGCCCTGAGCGGCCTTGAGCGAACCCTCAACCAGGTCCCTGTGATTATCTACCGACTGAATGCGGAGAAGAACTTCTCCCTTGTCTACATAACGGGCGGCGTCTCCCGGTTTGGATACGATCCCAAATATTATGTGAAAACCTCTGACTACCTCTTGAAAAACATACACAAAAAAGACGTCAAGTCTGTGCTCCAGGGGTTTTCAGAGCTCAAGTCGGGGCACATCAAGGACCTGGTGACGGAGTTTCGCATGAAGATGCGCAATGGCCGCTATGCCTGGGTGGAGAACCGGTCCGTTGCGGTGCGCGATGAAGCCGGCCAGACCCGCGAGATCGAAGGCGTGATTATCGACATCAATGCCCGCCGTATTACAGACACGGAAATCCTGCGGAATGCCCGGACGGACTCCCTGACCGGTCTGGCCAATCGTGCCAACTTCATCGAGCGGCTGCATCAGGCAAATGCCCTGGCAGATCGCAATGACAGCCGGTTTGTTGTTCTGTTCATCGATCTTGATCACTTCAAGGAGGTCAATGATTCCCGGGGCCATCCCCTGGGCGACCTCTTGCTCAAGGCGGTGGCCGACCGGCTTCAGAAGCGCATGCGGGAGGGGGACCTGGTCGCGCGTCTGGGGGGGGATGAATTTGCAATCCTGCAGCCCGATGTCGACGACCTGTCCGATGCCGGAGCCCTGGCGGCCGACATCATCGCCCTGCTTGGCGTTCCCTATGCCATTAACGGGGATCGGCTGCACATCACCGCCAGTATTGGCCTGGCCCCCCTCACGAAAGATATCGTCAATCCTGAGGACTTGCTGAGTCAGGCAGACCAGGCCCTCTATCGAGCCAAGGCCGAGGGCCGCAACCGGTTCTGTTTCTTCTCCCCGGTTCTGGATGAAGAGGTCCGGACCCGAATTGCCCTGACCCAGGACCTGAGGCAGGCCATGGATCGCCATGAGCTGAGCCTGGTCTATCTTCCCCAGGTCGAGGTTCAGTCGGGTCGAATTGTTGGCCTGGAAGGGTCCATACGCTGGGCCCATCCGGTACGGGGGCCGCTGGATGCCGAGGTCTTCCTGTCCCTGATCGACAGTGCCGGTATTGTCGATCCGCTGTCGCGTTGGGCCTTGGACGCGGTTTGTCAGCAGATCCTGGCCTGGCGGAAGGCAGGTCTTGACGTTCCGCCATTGTCGATTTCACTTCCCCTCCACCAGCTCTTCGATCTTGAGGGCTTTATGGATGCGTTGAGGACCATTCTTGCTGCAAATGAGATTGGACCAAATTCAATACTGATCGAGCTGTCTGACATCGGATTCTCAAAACTGATCCGAACCCGGAGCAGTCTTCCAGACCATCTGGCGCGCCTGGGGATTGGCCTCATACTTGACGACTTCGGAGTCGATATTTCGACTCTGAGATACCTGCGTTCTGCCCGTATCCGCCGGATCAATATCGCCCGGGACCTGCTGACCGATGCCATGGGCGAAACCGACCAGACACCTGTGCTGCGGGCTATTTTCAAGGCGGCCCAGGCGCTGGACATTGAGGTCACCGGCAAGGGCATTGAAAGCGCTAAGCAAAAATCCCTCCTGCAATCCATCAGCACGTCCATGGCCGTCCAAGGGGCCTATTTCAGCAAGCCGCTGTGTGCGGAGGTCGCCGCCGGACTCATCCAGGCGGGACACATCGGCACCCCCCGCAAGGCCCGCCCAAGGCCCCTCCCTCCGCCGGCCTAGAGGGTGACCCCCGGCGTCGTGATGGGGCTCATGGTGTGTACCGGAAAGGCAAACCGATTTTCCCGGAAGAGTTTCACACAGGCCTCGACCACGGCCGTGTCATAGAGATTGCCCTTCCCAGCCTCGACCTCGGCCAGGGCCTTGTCCAGTCCGATGGCGGGACGATAGGGGCGGTGGGAGGTCATGGACTCGACCACGTCGGCCACGGCCAGGATCTTGGCGTCCAGGACGATGTCCGGACCCAGCCTCTTGTCGGGATAGCCCGATCCATCCAGGCGCTCGTGATGCTGCAGGACCGCCTTGGCAATGGGCCAGGGAAAGTCGAGATCCTTGAGCAGGTTATACCCCGCCATGGGATGGGTCCGGATGAGTTCCAGTTCCAGGGCCGAAAGGGCCCCGGGGCGGGTCAGGATCTCGGCGGGGACGGTAATCTTGCCGATGTCGTGGATCTGGCCCGCCAGGAATATGCCCTGGACCTGTTCCTCCGGCAGTTTCAATTCTGTGGCTATGGCGGCAGACAGGGCTCCGACACGGGACTGGTGCCCGGCGGTGTAGGGGTCGCGCATTTCCATGGTGCCGGAGAGGGTTGTGATCGTGCTGATCATCCCGTTCCGCCAGCGCGCCACGGCGGCCTCCCGATCCTCGGCCACACGGATGGCGCGGATGCCCTTGACCAGATTGTCAGCCATGATCTTCAGGATCGACAGTTCATCCTCATCGAAGGAATCCTTCTGACGGGAGAACATCATCAGGACGGCATAGACTCCGTTATGGCTGTCGAGGGGCATGGCGGCCCCGGCTGCAAAGCCATTCTCCTCGGCGATCCGCCGGTGAATGGCCGAGGTTCGCGCTTCCTCCTGAAAGTCCCGGACGACCTGAATTGTTCCGCTGGTCGAGGCCGCCGACATGATCCCGAGGCGGGGCTCTCCAGAGTTCCAGTTTTCAATAATGGTCGTTATGTCCTGCCCGCGATCTCCCACGGCCCCAAAGGCATCAAGACGGCCCGCGGTGCCCGGCTTTGGAATCCCGATCCAGGCCAGACCATAGCCGCCAACCTCGACCAGACAGCGGCAAATCTCCCGCATGATGGCGGTCTCAGTCAGGTTACTGACCAGGGCTTCACTTTGCCTGATCAAGGCCAGCAGGACCCGGTTCAGGCGCCTCAGGGAAAGCTCAGACCGTTTTTGCAGGGTGATGTCCTGGACAAAGGCAACCCGGCCCAGACTGGTCCCGTCGAGCTTGAAGACGGGGGCCGTGTAACGGTCCAGAATGCGACCGTCCGTGAGGGGGATTTCGTCATAGCTTGGCCCTGTGGCATGGCCGAAGATCTCGTTGGTCTTCATGAGATAGTCGGTCGGATTTGAGACCCGTTGGGAGATGACAGGAAACAGTTCTGACAGGGTTCGGTCGCGGACAGAACTTTCCGCAATGCCCCAGACCTCCAGAAACCCATTGTTGAAGGCGACGGTCCGGCCCGTGCCATCGACCAGCATGATCCCGTTCGGCAAAACAGATTCAATCGCCGAGACAATGGCGGCATGGATCGACCGCTCAACCTCTGTGGCCCTGATGTCGGCCAGGGCCTGGAGTCGGGTCACCTGTGCGGCAAGGTTGTCGGCCAGTTTCAAAAGAACCGCTGCCTCGGCGGCATCAAAGGCATCGGCCGCTGCCGAGTAAAAGCTCACAGCCGATGTCACCCCCTTGCCAAGGGTCAGGGGAATGGAAATCGACGCCTTGAGCCCGGCCTTGCCCGCGCCGGACTCGGGGGGTATGGGCGCGCCGCCATCGCGATGAATCTGGACCTTGCCGGTGGTGATGGCTCTTAGCGTAGGGTCTGCACTGGCCTCGGTCTCAGGGTCTGAAAGGATCGCCCGGTCGACATAAGCCTTTGGACCTCCGGCCATGGAGACCAGCCTCAAAGCCGTTTCGGGGAGGGCCTGAACCTCACCAATCCAGGCCAGTTTGTAGCCGCCAGCCTTGGCCGCCGTGGTGCAAAACTCATTAAAGAGGCTGGGAATATCCGGAGCACTCAGCAGGACATCGGCCCCGGAGGCCGCGAGTCTGAGTAACCGGAGCTCAATGGAGACGGACTCAGGGATGGCGCTCACGCCCTGAGGAATCGGGGACGTGCTCATGCGGGGGTGTCTGCCATTTCGGTCGTCCATGGAGGTGAGGACAACCATGGGCCGAATGGCAAGGTGCCCGTCCGCCCCAGGTTGACCAGGGCTCTGACCGTGGCAGACCCCGGGTCCGGGGCCTTGATGTCCGTCAAACCGGAGGCCGAAAGAGCTCCGCCTCCGGCCTTGGGATCAGGCCAGGTGGAACAGGGCCAGCAGGATCATGACAATCCCCGTCAGGCCTACGGCCCAGACCAGGGGGCGGATCATGGGAACCCCCAGGACATAGAGCCCGGCATGAACCAGCCGGGAGGCGAAGAAGAGCTGACTGCCCAGGACGGTCATGGGGGTGGATATCCCCGAGGCTGCGGCAATCAGGATGAGGGGGGCAAAGACCGTCAGGCCTTCCCGGTGATTGTCGACCACGCGGAGCATACGCGCATGAAAGCCGGTGGCGGGGTCCACCTCGTCCCGCGACCCGGCCAGGGGGGCCAGGCCCTTGGCCCGGACGCCGACGCTCGCCTGCACGACGATCAGGATCAAGAGCAGGGCAACAGACAGGGCCAGCATGGTGAGTTCGGTCGTCATGGCATCCTCCCGGGAAGCTTGTGATTATGAAGGCGAAGCTTGAGTCGGAAGGCGAGCGGCGTCAAGACCATGCGGCTTGGGTCGCGAATTGCATAAATTTCGCCAGCAATTAAGAGTGGGTCCGAGCAAGACCGGAGGAGCCGTTCAGATGACCAATCTCGTCACCGTTTCCGATGTCGGACACGTCCGCACCATCACCCTTAACCGTGCGGACAAGAAAAACGCCCTGAGCAATGAGCTGTCCTGGGCGATTATCGGGGCCGTGGAGGCCGCAGCCCTGGACGACAATGTCTGGGTTGTCGCCCTGACCGGCAGCGGAGATTCCTTCTGTGCCGGACTGGACCTGTCCGGCCAGAGTGGCTTTTCCCCCCTGTCGAGACAATCTGCCCAGCTGGATGATGTTTCCTGGGTCGGCAACTTCCTGCTCGCGGTCCGCAAGCGGTGTGACAAGCCTGTGGTGGGCGGGATCAATGGTGTGGCGGTCGGTGCCGGTCTCGGCCTGGCCATGGCCACCGATGTGCGGATTATCGCCAATTCGGCGCGGTTGATGGCGGGCTATACCCGGATTGGTGGCTCACCCGATGCCGGTCTGACCATCACCCTGCCCCAGGCCATGGGCTATGAGCGCGCCATGCGGTTCATGATGGAAAACCGAACCCTGACCGGCCCGGAGGCCGTCGAGTGGGGCATGGTTGGCGAAGCCGTCGAGGACGCCAAGTTTGCCGATCGCCTGGCGGAATACTGCCAGTCCCTGTGCGAATGGTCCCCCATCACCCTGCGGCTCCTGAAGCGCGGCATGGTCAAGTCCTATGAGACCACCGACCTGGAAACCCAGCTCCGCTACGAGGTCTCAAACATCCGCATGGCCTTTGCCAGCGACGATGCCAAGGAGGCGCGCAAGGCCTTCTTCGAAAAGCGCAAACCGGTCTTTACGGGCCGATAGGGCCCTCATTCTGAAGGCTAGACCCCGGTGGGGCTCAGAGCCGTGGGGTCGCCATAGGTCAGGGAGACGAAGACGTCCTCCAGGCTGGGGTCTTCTGTGGCAATGTCCTTGATATGCAGGCCCGCAGCCCGCACAGCGGCCAGCACCTGTTCGACACTGGACTTGCCGGTCTTGTAGGTCACGGCAAAGGCCCCGCCCGGTCGCAGCCGGGTTTCAAAGCCTGCCAGAGCAGGGGCCACGGTCACAGGCACTTCCGGGGTAACCAGAACCGCCCGGCTGTCCAGACGGGACAACAGCGTGGTTGTGGGCTCACAGGCCACGACCTGTCCGCGATTGACGATCGCAATCTGGTCGCACAATTCCTGGGCCTCTTCGAGATAGTGGGTGGTGAGCACAATGGTCACGCCCTTGCGGTTTAGCTCCAGAACATAACGCCAGAGTTGGCGGCGCAGTTCGACATCGACGCCTGCCGTCGGTTCATCCAGGATCAGGACGGGCGGATTGTGGGTCATGGCCTTGGCGACCATGAGGCGGCGCTTCATCCCGCCGGACAACTGACGCACATAGGCATTGGCCTTGTCCCCCAGACCCAGGGCATTGAGCAGTTCCATGGTCCGCCGTTCCGAAGGCGGGACCCCGTACATGCCTGCCTGAACCTCCAGGGATTCCCGGGGGGTAAAGAAGGGGTCAGCGGCGATTTCCTGGGGGACGACCCCGATGGCGGCGCGGGCATCGCGCGGGCGCTCATCAATATCCCGGCCCCAGATCGTGACCTTGCCCGAAGTCTTCTTGGTCAGACCGGCCAGAATATTGATGAAGGTCGACTTCCCCGCCCCGTTTGGCCCCAGCAGGCCAAAAATCGACCCTCGCGGGATCTTGAGGTCTATCCCCTTCAGGGCCTGCATTTCTCCGGTGGTCTTGGTGGCCGGATAGGTTTTCACCAGGCCCGTGGCCTCGATGGCATAGTCAGGAAGGATCATGGGACTCGTTTACGGTAACGGGCTGATTGACGGGCGAAGGTCTCCTCGCATACCTAGACCCGTGCGCGCGCCACGCCAAGCGCCAGCCGTCGGAGACTTTCATCATGGCTCGCAAGGCCCCCGCCAAGACCAAGGCCGTTCTTCCCCCCGCAGGCCCGGTGCCCGAGGTTGTCCGGGTCCATACCCACAGGCTGTCCTGTGAAGGCGTGGGCGGTGCCCTGGGCCATCCCAGGGTCTATCTGGAGATGGGTTCGGCGGGCTTTGTCGAATGTCCCTATTGCGACCGCCGCTTTGAGCTTCATACCGGCAAGGCTGACCACGTTCCGGGGGTTTCCGAGGACACAGGCACTCACTGATCCCGGCCTGGTGTCCAGGGGGGTGACCCGGGACGCGCCTCGCCCTATCCTGCGACCATGACCGAGACACCTGACCTTACCGACCTCCCGCGCGCGGCCACCCAGGACGGGCCTGCCATGCGACTTTATCTGGTGGATGGTTCAGGCTTTATCTTTCGCGCCTTCCATGCCCTGCCGCCCCTAACCCGCAAGTCCGACGGCCTGCCCATTGGCGCAGTCTCGGGCTTCTGCAACATGTTGTGGAAACTGCTGGTGGACATGAAGTCCCAGGTCGATGCCCCGACCCATCTGGCCGTGGTCTTTGATCATTCGTCCAAGACCTTCCGCAATGACCTCTATGACCAGTACAAGGCCCACCGTCCCCCGGCCCCGGAAGACCTGATCCCCCAGTTTCCCCTGGTGCGCGAGGCCACCCGGGCCTTTGGCGTTCCGTCCATCGAGCTGCCGGGCTACGAGGCCGATGACCTGATTGCTGCCTATGCCTGCAAGGTCCGCGACATGGGGGGCGAGGTGATGATCGTCTCCTCCGACAAGGATCTGATGCAGCTTGTCGGTGACCGGGTCTGGATGCTGGACACCATGAAGAACATCAAGATCGGCCCGGAGCAGGTCTTCGAAAAGTTCGGAGTGGGTCCGGACAAGGTGGTCGAGGTCCAGGCCCTCTGTGGAGATTCCGCAGACAATATCCCCGGCGCACCCGGAATTGGGGTCAAGACGGCGGCCCTGCTGATCAATGAATATGGCGATCTGGAGTCCCTGCTCGCCCGGGCGGGCGAGATCAAGCAGGACAAGCGCCGCCAGATCATTACCGACTTTGCCGATCAGATCCGGCTCTCCCGCCAGCTGGTCCAGCTGGATTGCGACACCCCGCTTCCGGCCACCCTGGACGAGCTGAAGGTCGCTGACCCCGACCCGGTCCAGCTTTCAGCCTTTCTGGAGGAGATGGAGCTCCGGTCCCTGGGGCGTCGGGTGTCCGGTGGCGGCACCCCCAGTCCTGCGGCCCGGACCATGGCCGCCCCGCCGCGCACCCGTGCGCCGGTCGATGCCGAGGCGGGGCCCATAGACACAACCGCCTATGCCTGCGTGCGCAGTCTCGACGATCTGGAGGCCTGGATTGCCAAGGCCCATGCGGCGGGCGTGATTGCCTTTGATACCGAGACCGATGCCCTGTCTTCGGCCAATGCGGGTCTGGTGGGGATATCTCTGTCCACGGGCCCGGGTCAGGCCTGTTATATTCCCCTGGCGCATGAGACCGAAGGCGGTCTGGCCTTTGACGCGCCCGCCGACCTCACCCAGGTTCCCCTGGACCAGGCCCTGGCCCGATTAAAGCCCCTGCTGGAGGCCCCGTCGGTTCTGAAGGTGGCCCAGAACGCCAAATATGACCTGGCCGTCCTGTCGCGCTACGGGATCAAGGTGGCCCCCATCGAAGACACCATGCTCATCAGCTATGTGCTCGAGGCGGGTCTGCACAATCACGGCATGGACGAGCTGTCCCGCCTGCACCTGGGCCATGACCCTATTTCCTTCAAACAGGTCGCCGGGACCGGCAAGGCGCAGAAGAGCTTCAAGCATGTCGCCCTGGACCCCGCCACGGCCTATGCGGCGGAGGATGCCGATGTCACCTTGCGCCTATATCAGGTGCTCCGGCCCCGGTTGCAGCAGGAGGGTTTGCTCACCGTCTACGAAACCCTGGAGCGACCCCTGCCGGCGGTGCTGGCCCAGATGGAAAACGCCGGAATTCGTGTCGATCCTGACCAGTTGCGCCACCTGTCCCATGCCTTTTCCGTAAGGATGGGCGAGCTGGAAGTTGAGGCCCACAGCCTGGCGGGACGGCCCTTCAATCTGGGCAGTCCCAAACAGGTCGGCGAAGTCCTCTATGGCGAAATGGGCCTGACGTCGCGCCGGACCACGGCCACCGGGGCGCAGGGCACGGATGCCTCTGTCCTCGAAGACCTGGCGGCGGAAGGCCACGCCCTGCCGCGCGTTCTGCTGGACTGGCGCCAGCTCTCCAAGCTCAAGGGCACCTATACCGACGCCCTGGTCACCGCCATTGCCCCCCGAACCGGGCGGGTCCACACCTCCTATGCCATGGCGTCCACCACCACGGGGCGATTGAGTTCCAGCGATCCCAACCTCCAGAATATTCCCATTCGTACCGAGGAAGGCCGCAAGATCCGCAAGGCCTTTGTCGCCGATCCGGGCAAGGTGCTGATCAGCGCCGACTACAGCCAGATCGAACTTCGCCTGCTGGCCCACATTGGCGACATTCCCCAGCTCAAAAAGGCCTTTGCCGAGGGCCTGGACATTCACGCCTCTACCGCGTCGGAAATGTTTGGCGTGCCGGTCGAGGGCATGTCGGCTGAAACCCGGCGCCGGGCCAAGGCGATTAATTTCGGCATTATCTACGGGATTTCTGCCTTCGGTCTGGCCAACCAGCTGTCCATCCCCCAGGACGAGGCCGGGGCCTATATCCGCACCTATTTCGAACGCTTCCCCGGCATTCGCGCCTATATGGACCGGACCAAGCAGGAGGCCCGGGCCAACGGTTTCGTCAGCACCATCTTTGGTCGCAAGGTGAATATCCCGGCCGTCATGTCCAAGAGCCAGGCCGAGCGGGCCTTCGGCGACCGGGCCGCCATCAATGCCCCGATCCAGGGCGCAGCGGCCGACATTATCCGCCGGGCCATGATCCGCATGCCCCAGGCCCTGGCCGACGCCGGTCTCGAAGGCCGCATGTTGCTCCAGGTCCACGACGAACTGGTCTTTGAGGCCCCCAGGGCCGAGGCCGACGCCCTCATCGCCGTCGCCCGGCGGGTCATGGAACACGCCGCCGAACCCGCCGTGGCCATCTCCGTCCCCCTGGTGGTCGAAGCCCGCGCCGCCGACAACTGGGACGACGCGCACTAGGTCTAGTTCGGAAGGGTGGGGACCGGGAAGACCCGCTGGCCGGCCTTCAGGGTCTCGACCACCTGGATGTCCTTGAGGGCGGGCGCGGGCACCTTGAGGGGGTTCTTGTCGAGGATGACCAGGTCCGCGAGCTTGCCCGCTTCCAGGCTCCCCTTCGAGGCCTCTTCATGGAATTCCCAGGCCCCGTTCACGGTCAGGGCCTGAAGCCCCTGATAGGCCGTGAGGCGTTCGTCTGGGCCAAGAACCTGGCCGGACCGGGTCTGCCGGTTGACGGATGTCCAGAGCACAAACAGCGGATTGAGCGGGGTGACCGGGCTGTCGGTGTGGTTGGTGGCCTTGATACCCAGCTTGAAGGCGCTGGCCATGGGGCTGATATAGGCTGACCGGTCCAGGCCCAGATTGGCGGTATGCACATCCCCCCAATAGAAGGTGTGGTTGGTAAAGAAGCTGGGGATCAGGCCAAGCTGTTTATAGCTTGCCAGCTGGTCGGGCCGGATGATCTGCGAGTGGATGATAATGGTCCGGCGATCGGTATCGATCACGCCCAGTCTCGCCTCCGCCGCCTTGTGGGCCGCAATCATCATGTCGACTGTCGCGTCGCCATTGCTATGGGCAAATATCTGCACCTTGTGGCTGTAGGCCAGAACCAGAAGATCATTGAGGGCCGCCTGGCTAATATTGGGAAAGCCGTGGCAATCGGCCGCGCATCCTGGAACCGGCGTCAGATAGGGCCGGGTCAGAAAGGCGGTCTTGCCCTGGGGCGAGCCATCCGCCGAAATCTTCAGCCCGCCATATTTCAGGCCCTTGCGATAGTTGCCCCAGGCAATGGCCCCCGTTCCCACCAGTTGGGGCGCGGCCAGATAGGTGGGCAGGGCGATCAGGTCGATCTTCAGCAAGCCCTGATCTGCGGCCTGTTCCAGCAGGGGCCGCTTGTCGGGCATGAGCAGGTGTTCGCCTGCGGTGGTATAGCCATTGGCGGCATAGGCCTCGATCGCCTGTCCAATCAGGGCCAAGTCGACTTCAGGCTTTCGCGGCGCGCGCATGAAGGCGCTGAACGGGGCCATGGCCAGTTCCTGAACCAGGCCGGCGGGCTCTGTGGTTCCGGGCTTGCGCAGGATCATGCCCCCGGCAGAGTCCGGCGTGGCGGCAGTTACCCCGGCGGCCCTCAGGGCGGCTGTATTGGCAACAAGCATGTGGCCCGAGACATGGACCAGCAGGACCGGATTATCGGGAAAGGCCGTATCCAGGTCGGCTGCGGTCGGGTGGCGACCCTCGGCCAGAAAGTCTTGGTCATAACCCCGGCCGATTAGCCAGTCGCCGGGTGCGGCCTTCAGCCGGACCTTGAGCGCCTGCATCTCCCTGACCAGATCGGCGATCCGGGCGACATGGCCCACGGGGGCCGGGGCCAGGTTGGCCCGCATCAGACCGTCAGCATAGCCCAGCAGGTGGCTGTGGGCATCGATAAAGCCCGGCAGCAGGGTCTTGCCCTTGAGGTCGACCGGCCGGGCATCTGGACCCAGGACCCGCTCGGCCTGGGCGCGCGAGCCTGCCAGAACAATCTGGCCATCCCTGACGACGAGGGCTTCCACATAGTGTGGCTGGGTGCCCACCATGGTGAGGATGTCGCCACCGAAATAGACGCTCGTGTCCGGCCCTGACCCCGCCGCGAAGGCGGGGCCGGTCAGGGCCAGGGTCAGGCCCGTCAGGAGGGCGAGCTTCTGAAACACGCCCCGCATCTAGACGATCTTGCAGGCGGCGTCGAAGTCCAGGCGGGGATTGCGCGGGAACAGCCCCTCTTCCGTGCCACGACCAAGTATGCAGATGAAATTTGACCGGATGTTGGTTCCGGAAAAAAAGGCCTCATCGACGCCTGCTGCGTCAAAGCCCGACATGGGGCCACAGTCCAGGCCCAGGGCCCGGGCGGCCATCATCAGATAGGCCCCCTGTAGCGTGCCATTGCGAAAGGCCATGGTCTCGGCCATGGGCGTGCCCTTCAACCCGGCCAGCATGGTGGGGGCATAGGGCATGAGTTGCGGGTGGCTATCGGGAAAATCCAGGTCGTGGCCAATAATGACCGTACAGGGAGCCTGAAGAATCTTGGCCTTGTTATTGCCCGACGCCAGGTCGGCCAGCTTTTTCCGCCCTTCCAGGCTGGTCACGAAATAGAACCGGGCCGGATTGGTATTGGCCGCCGTCGGCCCCCACTTCGCCAGCTCATAAACCTCGTGCAGCAAGGCCTCGGACAGGGGCGCAGGGTCCCACCCGTTGCGGGTCCGGGCCGTCTTGAACAACTGGTCCAGGGCGGCTGCGGTCAAGGGCGCAGACATGGCAAACTCCATCCAGAAAGGGCAGTCCTGCCCCCTAGATATGCCCTGTCACCGCCCGGCGGAAGTGGAAAACCTGCCCTTAGGTTGAGGCGATCCCGCCATCATTCAGGTTTGAATCAGGTGGCGCCGATAGCTTCGACCGGCGCGAACACTGGGGACCAGGTCTGACCGAGGGCCCCGCGCCGCCCTCCAGCCCGCTGCTTCCCCACTGCTTACGGAAGCCAAGCAGGGAAAAAATCTTAGCGGCTGAAAATGGCCTAAGCCATTGATCCTAATAGCTTCCTGGTGGAGCCGAGGGGAATCGAACCCCTGACCTCATCATTGCGAACGATGCGCTCTACCAACTGAGCTACGGCCCCAGGAAGGCGCGGAATAAGCGGTTTTGGGGGCGGCCTGTCAAGGTGCCGATTGCGGGGTCCTTGTCAGGAGGGGGAGGGGGCGCCTACATAGACCCCATGGCCAGCTTCATTCTCTACATTCTCAACGGCATGCTCAGCCTTCTGGTCTGGGCCATTGTCATCAGTGCGATCATGTCCTGGCTGATCGCCTTCAGTGTGATCAACCTGAACAATCAGCTGGTTTATCGCGCCTATGCCGTGCTGGATGCGGTGACCGAGCCGCTCCTGCGACCCTTCCGGCGCTTTATTCCGCCCCTGGGCGGGGTGGACATAACCCCCATCCTGGTCCTGCTCGTCATCCAGGGGGCCCAGCAATATCTCCTGCCCCTGCTGTTTTCGCCCCTGCGCCAACTCCTGGGCTAGTCGGGCATGTGGCGCGCGCGACGGGGCGGCTAGCATCAGCCAGGATGGCGAAGCCCTGATCCGTCGCTTTGGGGCTCCGCCGACGGGGTGAGAGCCCTAGCTGTGATTATAGGCCCGCTCCCCATGGGCCGCCAGATCGAGGCCGTCATCGATCATGTCGTCGCTCGCCCGAAGACCCAGGGTCCGCTTGACCAGCCAGACCAGGACCAGGGAGGCCAGCCCCGACCAGGCGCAGACCGCAAGAACGCCAAGAAGCTGGACCATGCCCTGCTGGCCCATGTTCATGCCCTGGGCATAGCCTGCCCCGCCGAAGGCCGGACTGGCCAGAACCGCGACAAGCAGTGTGCCCAGAATGCCGCCAATGCCGTGAACGGCAAAGACATCCAGACTGTCATCGATTTTCAGCCGGTGTTTTACCAGGTCCACAGCATGGAAGCAGACCAGGCTGCCGAGGGCCCCCAGCACCATGCCGCCAAGCGGGCCGATAAATCCTGAGGCCGGGGTGACTGTGGCCAGACCTGCAATGACGCCGGTCACCAGCCCGATCATGCTGGCGCGGCCGAATTTCAGCCATTCAATCAGGGCCCAGACCAGACCCGCCGTGGCCGCAGACATGTGGGTCGCCACCAGGGCCGATCCCGCATTCGCGTTGGCGGCCAGGGCGCTCCCGGCATTGAAACCATACCAGCCGACCCAGAGCATTCCGGCCCCCATCATGGTCAATCCCGGATTGTGCGGCGGCGACATGTCCCGGGGAAATCCATCCCGGGGGCCTAGGCCCCAGGCCAGGACAAGGGCGGAGACGCCGGCCGTGGCGTGAACCACCAGTCCACCGGCAAAGTCCATGACATGCTTAGACTGAAGCCAGCCCCCGCCCCAGACCCAGTGACAGACCGGCACATAGACCAGCAAGATCCAGAGGGCGGAAAACAGCATCAGGCCGCCAAACCGAATTCTCTCGACCACTGCGCCGACCATGAGGGCGGGCGTGATGATGACAAAAGTCATCTGAAAGGCGAAAAATACGCTTTCGGGTATGCGCCCGCTCAGGCTGTCAGGACCCATTCCGACAAGTCCGGCCTTGCTCAGATCGCCAAGCCATGGCCCCTGTCCGGCAAAGGCCAGACTATAGCCCACCAGGAGCCAGACAACCGAGGCGAGACAGGCAATGGCCGTGCAGTGGGCCAGGACGGACAAGACATTCTTTGCGCGCACCAGTCCGCCGTAAAACAAGGCCAGACCGGGCAGGGTCATGAAGAGGACCAGTGCCGTTGCGGTCAGGATCCAGGCGGTATCCCCGGTATCAGCGACGGCCCCCAAGGTCTGGGCGAGAGCGGGGCTAGAGGCCATCCCGCAGACCAGCGCCAGTCCAATCGGCTTCCACGACTTAAAGGCCATGCCCGTCATCCCCCCATGTCCCGCTCAAGGCCGGATCGCATCCCTGGTTTGCTGCTACAGGATGATGTGCAAGTTTGGTAGGCAGATTTTCGATGGCCTTGGCGTAAAAAGCGGCAAGTCGGCGTTTAGAATGGACTGGCGGCGCGGCCGGGTCCGGGCCAAACTGTCTTTCCATGACCTCTCGCCAGACCCTCCGCGACATGATCGCCCAGGCCCGCCGGATTACGGCCTTTACCGGGGCGGGGATTTCGACGGACTCCGGCATTTCGGATTTTCGTTCGCCGGGTGGGGTCTGGTCCAGGATGAAGCCCATCCTGTTCCAGGACTTTGTCGCCGACGAGGCCCAGAGGCGGGAGGCCTGGCACCGGGCCTTTTCCGGCCGGGCGGGCTGGACGGGACGCGCACCGAATGCCGGCCACATGGCCCTGGTCCGCCTGGCGAAGGCGGGGCGTCTGGCCCAGGTTATCACCCAGAATGTCGACAATCTGCATCAGGCCTCAGGCCTGTCTGCGGACCAGGTCATCGAACTGCACGGCAATGCCAGCCATGCCACCTGCCTGTCCTGTGACCTGCGTCACGAGATCGAGGACCTGCGCCCGGCCTTTGAGGTCCACGGCCAGTTGCCCGTCTGCCGGGCCTGCGGGGGACTGGTGAAGACGGCGACGATTTCCTTTGGCCAGCCCATGCCCGCCCTGCCCATGCGCCGGGCCCAGGCTGCGACCCTGGACTGTGATCTTTTCCTGGTTCTGGGCTCGTCCCTGGCGGTCTATCCGGCGGCGGGTTTTCCCCTCCTGGCCCGGGAGAACGGGGCCCTGCTGGTTATCCTCAATCGCGAACCCACCCCCCTGGATGCCCAGGCTGACCTGGTGCTGCACGATGAGATCGGCCCCGTGCTCAGTGAAATTATCCCCTGAGGACGAAAATTTTTCGCCGAAAATGAAGCGGGGGGGCTTCGCATGGCCGCGCAAATCTACTAGACGCGATCGCCATGATCCATCCGAAGAACGCGACCTTTTCCGACCGCCAAGCCGCTTCAGCCGCCGCCAAAAAAGCCCTGCTGGAGAAGATGAAACCCAAGCCTGCGGTCATTGATCCCAATATCGAGCAGCGCAAGGCCGAACGCGAGCTGGAGCTGGAAATCCTGCGCGAGGAACGTCGCAAGGAACGCGAGCTTCGCCGGATCGAAAATGCCAAGGCCGACGCCATTCGCCGCGAAGAAGAACTGATCGATGCCGAGGCGCGCGAGCTCGCCCTGCGCGCCGCCCAGAAGGCGGCCCGGGACGCGCGCTATGCCGCCCGCAAGCAGCGCCGGAAGTAAGACAAGGGCCCGGGGCTGACCCCGGACCCGTTGCCGACTCTCTAGTTTCGCCAGACCGTCGCGGCCGTCAGGTCTTCCGTCCCGCTGCCTTCGTACTGACGAATCTCGTGGCGGCCCACGACCATGTGGTGAACCTCGTCCGGCCCGTCGGCAAACCGCAGGTGGCGGACGTCGGTGTACATGCCGGCCAGGGGCGTCCACTGGGAAACCCCGGTCGCCCCGTGCATCTGGATGGCCTCATCAATAATCCGGCAGGCGCGTTCCGGCACCATGGCCTTGACCATGCTGACCCAGACCCGGGCTTCGCGATTGCCCAGCACATCCATGGCCTTGGCCGCCTTCAGCACCATCAGGCGCATGGCCTCGATCTCGATGCGGGCCCTTGAGATGATTTCCACATTGCCGCCCAGCCAGGCCAGCTTCTTGCCAAAGGCTTCCCGCGACAGGCCGCGCCGGACCATCATGTCCAGGGCGATCTCCGCCTTGCCTATGGTGCGCATGCAGTGATGGATGCGGCCAGGTCCCAGCCGAACCTGGGAAATCTCAAACCCCCGGCCCTCGCCCAGCAGGATATTGTCCTTGGGCACCCGCACATTCTCAAACTTCAGGTGCATGTGGCCCCGGGGGGCATGGTCTTGGCCAAACACATGCATGGGCCCCAGAACCGTGAGGCCGGGGGTGTCCATGGGGATGAGGATCTGGGACTGTTGCTTGTTGGGCGGGGCATCAGGGCTGGTCTTGACCATGGTGATCAGGATCTTGCAGCGCGGATCGCCCGCGCCGGAAATGTAATACTTCTCGCCATTGATGACCCACTCATCGCCCTCCAGCACGGCGCGGGTCGAGATATTCTTGGCGTCAGAGGAGGCCACGTCCGGCTCGGTCATGGCATAGGCCGAACGGATCTCGCCATTCAGAAGGGGCTTGAGCCATTTTTCCTTCTGGGCCGGGGTGCCGACCCGTTCCAGAACCTCCATATTGCCCGTGTCGGGGGCGGCGCAATTCATGCACTCCGAGGCCAGGGGCGACTTGCCCAGCTCCACGGCGATATAGGCATAGTCCAGGTTGGACAGGCCCTGTCCGGTCTCGGCATCCGGCAGGAAGAAGTTCCACAGCCCCTCGGCCTTGGCCTTTGACTTGGCCACCTCCAGAACCTCCAGCTGGCCCGGCGCAAAGCTCCAGCGGTCTGCCTTGCCCTCGCCCAGCCTGCGGTATTCGATCTCCATGGGATCAACCGTCTCGCGGATGAAGCGCTTGACGTGTTCATAGAGCGGCAGGGCGGCGGCCGACATTTTCAGGTCGTTCATCTCGTCCTGGGGGTTGAGGCCAAAACTGGCCCCGTCTTGGCTGATGGTCATTCTACGGGTTCCCTTGTCATCATGTCTGGCCCGATTAAGTCCTGCGTGCAGCGGGATGACAAGTGATGTGGAACAAGTTTGCTTTCAGGGCCGGGGATAGAGGAGGATCTGGGTGCAGCGAAAGGCCGCCATCAGTTTTCCCGTCACCGCATTGACGACCTGGGCATCCCAGACCTGGGTGGTTCGCCCTCCGTGCAGGAGGGTGGCCGTGCAAAGCACCTTCCCCTCCCGCAGGGTCCCGACGAAATTGCACTTCACCTCGGCCGTCGTGAAGCCGTTGGCCCCCTCGGGCCAGGCCGTGGACACGCCATAGGCACACAATATGTCCGCCACGGACAGCACGGCTCCGGCCAGCAGGAACCCCGTATGGGCCACCAGATCGGGCCGGACCTCGAACTCACCGACAACCTTGCCCTCAGAGACTTCCAGGATGTCGAGACCAAGATGTCCGGGCAGCTTGTCCAGATTTGCCCGGTTTAGCTGTTCCCGGCTCGTATGGTTTGTCGTGGTGGCCATGGGGCGATCTCCGCAAGGGTCTGGACCCATCCTGCCCCGCCCACCCCAAACCGATCAACCCCGCCCCGGCGTTTGCACTCCCCCGCCCTTTCCGCTAGAACCCCGTTCCGCCTGAACAGGCACCCGTAGCTCAGCTGGATAGAGCGTTGCCCTCCGAAGGCAAAGGTCACACGTTCGAATCGTGTCGGGTGCGCCAGGGGGGGGTTCAGAAAAATCGGCGACGTCTGGGCTGCGCAGACCCAAGGTTCGCGTCTTCGGCCAAGGCCGCCGCGTAAGACCAGAACATCAGTGTAGAGACTTGCAAAAGTCTACGGATAGACAGTAACCTCTCAAATATAGGGGCGGACCTCCCGAGGGGAACCAGACCGAAAAGTCTGGAACCGCTTTCCATTAACGCGAACACATTGGGATTTGGGGCCATGGGGACATTTTCACCCGTTCACTTCATCATATTGATTGCGTTCATTTTAGTTATCGGAATTCCGATCGTCAAAATCTTGCGACGAACAGGTCATAGCCGTTGGTGGGTGATATTGTACTTTGTGCCCATCGCTAACCTGGTCGCATTATGGGTATTTGCGAATGCGAAATGGCGTGTGAGCGAAGCCGACATGACCCGACCCGACCCGACCTGACCTGACCTGACCCGACCCGACTTGACCTGAGTTGACTTGACCTGAGTTGACCTGACCTTGGGCGCGGACAAGCCCGCGCCCGGGTGTCGAGGCACCCATTGCCTCTGGTTCTCTAAGCCAGTACCTCTAATCCCTATAAGGCTTGGTTCGGGCTGCGCCCCGTCGAGTCCAAGCAGAAGGTCGCTCGATCCCGATGAAGTTCAACATGGGCTGCGGCCACAACAAGAAGCCCGGCTATGTGAATGTCGACGCCTTTTCCGAAGGCGGCCCTGATCTGGTATTGGACCTTGAATCCCTGCCCTGGCCCTGGCCGGACAACACGGCCGATGAGATGGTCTTCAACCATTCCCTCGAGCACATGGGCGGCGATCCCAAGGTCTTTCTGGGGATCATGAAGGAGATCTACCGGGTCTCAAAGGCTGACGGCGTGGTGCAGATCAATGTACCCCACCCCCGCCACGACGACTTCATGAACGATCCCACCCATGTCCGCCCGGTGACGGCGGAAATCCTCGCCCTGTTCGATCGCGACCTGAACGACAAGTGGAAAGAAATGGGCACTGCCAATTCACCGCTTGCCCACTATACCGGCGTCGATTTCGAGACAGTTAATGTCCACAACGTCATCGAGGAGGGCTATCTCGAACAGTACCAGGCGGGCACCCTGAGCGTGGATCAGATCGTAGAATTTGTCGGGTCGCGCCTCAACGTCGTCAAGGAAATCCAGATCACGCTGAGGGCTAGGAAGTAGCCCGCTCTAATGTCCGTGGGGATAGATCACCAGCAACACCAAGGCCGACCGGTGGCTCAAGTCCATATAGACGCTACTCACAATTTCTTCCGTACCGCTTCTCCCGCCGCGAGGATAATGTCGATCCTGCGATCCCACGTGTGACGCGCCAAAGTCTCTGCCTTGGCCCCCCGCGCATATTCCCAGCAACGCTCTGGTTTCCGCGCCATCGCCCTATCTCTGTTGCCGCCGCCAGTCCCATGGCGGCACGAAGACTGATGCCCAGATCCCAGCCCCATTGCGCTTTGCGTCGGCCTCGTCATGGGCATAGCGGGTGCTGTAGTGGCGATAGGCCAGGGCCCACCCCTGACGGATCATTGCTGCATTGAGATTGACCGGCCCCACCCAGCAGGTTGCCAGGAGTCTCTGGTAGCGGTCCGTCGCCGTCCCTTCGCACCGGATCTCTGCTCCACCGGTCATGGTCTTCAGGGCCTCCGTCGCCGCCAGACCGCATCGCCACTCGCCATCCCTCTGGCACACTTGCCGGGTCTCCGGCGCATCAATGGCTTCCAGTCTTATGTGCTGACCCAAAATCACCAGCGTATCCCCATCAATGACCCGCGCCGGCCCTGTGAGGGTGGTGACGGCTGCAAGTAACAAAAGCGGGGACGCGGACATGCACTGACTGACTAAGACGCCTACAAACGGATCCCTTCTAGCGCCGCCCGGGGTCGATACCAAATACCAAGCCGTTGCGCTGCCGACCATTATCCAGGGAGACAAACACTCTGCGCTCTGGAGGGATTGGTCCAAGCACCAGAGTGCGCGGGAATCGGTCTTTCTTGTCATCACCCCTGCCCAGAGGGGGCGAGCCCTATCGAGGTGTGAGGCTTGGCCCTGCCGAAACATACCGACTTGGATGGTGGTGCCTCAGTTTTGTTGCTGCAGACGAATGGGACTATCCGAATGAAGTTCGATCACTGGGACAGTATCGTTCCAATGTCTGATAACGCCTGCGACAATAAAAATATTTGTAACAGCATAGGTAATTATAATGAAAATATAAACTGTTTTCCTGGTAAGGCGTGTCTTGTCTCGGATAGGGTCATTTCCAGCGCCCATAGCTATCCCCCACACCCCAGAAATCATGGCGAACACGGGGCTCGAACACATATGGCCCCACCCCGGACCAGCCCGGTGACTCCAGCCACCGTGACTATAAATCACCCTTCCAGGGTCGTCGTCAAAGATCAGCGGCGTGCCTGCTTTCGAAGGGACGTCTGGCCTGGACGTTGAGGATTGCGAGCGCACGAGTTGCGCGCAACTGGGGTTTCGTTCTCGTGCAGCCCAAACTAACATGGTCATTATGAGCGCTTTGAAAAACCTCCGCGGTGCCGTGATCTCCTGGGCATTGATGGGCTTGGTCGGAATCCCGGCCTTCGTGCTGTTCGATCCCTTCGGGGGATGGAAGTGGCAGCCCTATAATCCGATCTATGATCAGATGATGGTCGCCATCTATTTTGCGGTCGGCCTGTGTGCCCTGCGGGCCATTCGTAATCCGCTCCGCCATCTGAGCTTTCTCTGGTTCATTGTTGTGTCCAGCCTCACCCATGGGTCGGTCATGCTGTTCCACGCCCTAACGCACCCCATGCACATGGGCCACCTCGTGGGCGATGTCTGGATCCTTGCCGGTGGCGCCGGACTGGCCATCCCCATGCTGCAGCTCGGGGGGCAGGATGCCGACGGCGAGGACAAGCCTGCCCCGCTCAGAGACTGACCCGCCGGTCGGCGATCCATTCATCGGCGTTATCGTCCTGGGCAATCAGGGCCAGGCCCTTGGAGACCGAGACCAGTTGTTCCTGGCTGGACTCGAGCCGGTTTCCAAAACGGCTGCGGAACATGTCCGAGACCAGGGGAACCATGGAGGTTCCGCCGGTCAGAAACACCGAGTCAATGTCGCCAGCCGTCAAGCCCGCCTCATCCAGGGTTTCGTCGATCAAGGCGTCGAGTTTCTGGATGTCCGGGGCGATCCAGGATTCGAAATCCGTTCGGGTGAGGGTTTCGTCAATGCGTCCCCCCTCAAACTCCAGGGTAAATCGTGAAGCGGGCTGGGTCGAAAGCGCCTTCTTGACCTGGGCAATGCGGGTCGAGAGCTCATAGTGCATTTCAGACTCGATAAAGTGGATGAACCGATCCAGCAGGTCCGGCGATGTGCTCCGGGCCCGGAGCGCCTTGATTTCACGGTAGGTGTTTGAGCCCCGGAGATTGGAAAACTCGCTCCACTGGGAGAGTTTCGAATAGTAGAGGTTGGGTATCTCCAGGAGCTTGTCAAAGCTTCGATAGGTCGTGCCCTTGCCCAGCGCCGGAGCCACCAGGTGCTGGACGATCCGGGCGTCGAACCGGTCGCCCGCCAGGCCCAAACCCCGCGCAGCGAGGGGCTCAAACTTGATCTTGCCCTGGCTGTGGGTCAGGCGAATGATGGAATAGTCCGTTGTGCCGCCGCCAAAATCCCCAACAAAAATGGTCGCACTGCCCTGCAGGTCCCGAACAAAGTAATAGGCCGCGGCCAGGGGTTCATAGACCGTGCGCAGGTCGGAAAAGCCCAGGGCGCGAAGGGCTGTCTGGTAACGGGTCATGGCCAGATCCGCTTGGGCCCCCACCCCGGCAAACCGAATGGGACGGCCCACCACCACACTGCCCCGGCTCGCGGAGGGACCGCCCTCAGCGTGGGCCAGCATGCGGGCCAGAAAGGTGCGCATCAGGTCTGAATATTCGTGCCTGACGCCATAGATGGTCGTGCCGGTAAAATTGGGCGAGGCCGCGAAGGTCTTGATCGACTTCAGAAACCGGCAATCCGGCGAATTGGCCATGAAGGCATCCACCGCCCATTGCCCGGCCTCAACCTGGGTGGCGTTACGCCCCCGGGCCGTCTCCTCCTGCCAGTAGGTCATCTGGGTCGGAAAGATCGTCTCTGCACCCTCGGGCCGCGCGAAGACCGTCGTCTCCAGGTCGCCCGTGTCCGTGACCGTGCTGATAACGGAGTTTGTCGTGCCAAAATCAATGCCGACCGCGGGCATGGGTCCTACTGACGCTCCCTTTGCACACGCGTCAGGGCATTTGCCCCTAACGCGCCGGTGAACAGGCTTTCCTGACCCCTCCATAGTCACTATCACGCTTGCCAGGCCCCGGCACGCGCGGCCTATTTGGTTTTGAGGATTAAGTGGTCATGCGGATCGGGATTGTCGGGGCAGGCATGGCGGGCCTGGCTTGCGCGGAGGCCCTGGCGGCCCACCGTCATGACGTCGTGGTGTTCGACAAGGGCCGTGGACCCGGCGGGCGCATGTCCACCCGACGTGTTCAGACCCCGGTCGGGGAAGCGCATTTCGATCACGGGACGCAATTCTTCACGGCCCAGGACCCCGGATTTCAATCGCGGATTGAAGCCTGGATCGGGGAGGGAGCCGTGGCCCCCTGGCCCGCCGCTGGACCGGGGGCCTATGTCGGTGTGCCGGGAATGAACGGGCCCGTACGACAAATGGCCAGTGGATTGACCGTGCACTGGTCAAGCCTTGTAACCCGGATCGAAGGCCTGGCGACGGGCTGGCGTCTAAGCCTCGATCAGGCCGATCCGGTCGAGGTCGACCTCGCCATTGTCGCAACCCCCGCCGAACAGGCCAGGGCCCTGCTGGCACCCGAGGCCGCCGACCTGGCTGCGCGGGCTGGCGCAACCCTGAGCACACCCTGCTGGACCCTGATGCTGGCCTTTGCCGAGCCCGTTGGGCTCGTTCAGGATTGCTGGACGGGTCCTGGCCCCGTCGCCTGGGCGGCGCGAAATTCCGCCAAGCCGGGTCGGGTCGGACCCGAGACCTGGGTGGTGCAGGCCAGTCCGGACTGGTCGCAGGCCCACATCGAAGACGCGCCGGAGACCGTTACCGCGGCCCTCAAAACCGCCCTGTCAAACCTGCTGGATATCGACCTGCCGTCGCCAGTCAGTGAGTCCAGCCATCGCTGGCGCTATGCAAGATCGGGTGCGGAAGGGTCCGTCGCGATCTTCGATGCCGTCCGTCGTCTCGGCGTCTGCGGCGACTGGTTGAATGGCCCGACCGTCGAGGCGGCCTGGGTTTCGGGAACCCGGCTTGCCCACCTGATCGCCGCGACGGCTAAGGTCTAGTCGCGCCTAGCAGGGTCCTTGCGGCCTCGGCATCGGCAAGCAGGTCCTGCCGCCTGGCCTCGCCAAATCCGTCCAGGGTTCGGTAGGACATGGCCAGCCGGATGTTTCCGCCCAGATGCGCCCGGTTCCGCTCCAGAAAGCCCCAATATAGGCGGTTGAAGGGGCAGGCCTTGTCGCCGGCCTTGGCCTTGACGTCATAGCGGCAGCCCCCGCAGGCATTGCTCATCCGGTTGATATAGGCCCCCGAGGCCGCATAGGGCTTGGAGCCGACAATGCCGCCATCGGCGAAGGTGGCCATGCCCCGGGTATTGGGCATTTCGACCCACTCATAGGCGTCGATGAAGACGCTCAGATACCAGTCATCCACCGCGTCCGGATGAACCCCCAGGAGCATGGCCAGATTGCCTGTGACCATCAGGCGCTGGATGTGGTGGGCATAGGCGGTGGCCCGGGTGGAGCGGACGGCATCGGCGACACAGGCCATGTCGGTCTGGCCGGACCAGAAAAATTCCGGCAGTTTGCGGTCCGCGTCCAGCGCATTGATCCGGCCATAGTCCGGCATTTTCAGCCCGTAAATACCGCGCACGAACTCCCGCCAGCCGAGGATCTGGCGGATAAAGCCCTCCACGGCGTTCAAGGGTGCCCGGCCCTCCCGATAGACAGCTTCCGCCTTGCGGCAGGTTTCGAGCGGGTCCAGAAGGCCAATATTCAGCGAGGCCGAAATCAGGCCATGCCACATCCAGGGCTCGCCAAGGGCCATGGCGTCCTGCCAGTCCCCGAAGGCGGGCAGGATGTTGGTGAGGAAGTCATCAAGGGCAGCTTCAGCCTCGTCCACGGTTGTGGGCCAGCCGAAGCCTTCAAGATCGCCGAAATGGTCCGGGAAGAGGCGCGCGACATCGGCCATGGCCTCTCGCGTTATGGCATTGGGCTCAGTCCTGGCGCGGGCTGGCGGGCGCACGCCCCTGGGGAGGCCCTTGCGGTTCTCGGCATCAAGGTTCCACTGGCCGCCCGCAGGCTCGGCCCCATCCATGAGAAGGCCCGTCTCGCGGCGCATTTCGCGATAGAAAAACTCCATGCGCAATTGGCGGCGATCCTTTGCCCAGCTGGCAAAGCGCGCGGTCGAGCAGATGAACCGCCTGTCCGGTCGAAACTCGACCGGCACCTTGGCGTCCTCTGAAAAGGCCTTCAGGGCTTGCGCCAGCCTCCATTCGCCGCATTCGGTTATGACGACGCGGGCGCAGGATGTTTCAGACACGGCGCGGGCGAGTTCTCCGGCGATGGAGTGGGTATTCTGCGGGTCATCAATCCTGACATAGCGAACACAAATCCCCCGGGCGGTCAGCCGGGCGGCGTGGCTGCGCATGGCGGCAAAGACCAGGGCAATCTTCTGCTTGTGATGGCCAACATAGGTCGCCTCGCCCATCACCTCGGCCATCAGCACAATGTCGTTTTGCAGGTCGAGACCGTCGAGGGCGGACAGGGCGTCCGATACCTGGTCGCCAAGCACAAGCCGAAGCGTTCCGCCCGCAGGTGCAGGGCCGCGCGCGGTCATGGTGTTGCCCGCTTCAGGGCCGATCTCTGGCCCCGGCATCTGTCAGAGCAATAGCGAACCTCGTCCCAGCAGTCGGCCCACTTTTTTCGCCAGGCAAAGGGGCGCTGGCAGGCGGCGCAGGTCTTGGTCGGAAGGTCGCCCTTCTGTCTCGCCTTCATCAAAATGCCCGGGGAAAAGGTTCGTCGGAAAGGGGCACAAGACGCCCGTGGGCTCGCCTAGCAGATATTGGCCAGGCTGTCAGTTGGCCCCTGCCTTGAAGGCCGTCTCGCCGACTGGTAGTTTCGCAGCCAGAGCGTGTGCCGGGATATGGCAAGATGTCACCCAAGGTTTCCCTTCTGATCCCCGGGGTCACAATCCTGATCGCAAGCCTTGCCTGGCATGTCTTGCGCCCCGGACCGGCACCCCAGCCCGATGTGGCGGAACACTGGAAACTCGGTGTTTTCTATTTCAATCCAGACGATGCTCGCCTCTTTGTGCCAAAGCGGCAGCCAGGTTTCGGCTGGACCCTGAATCACGCCAATCCCTGGTCCATCGCCGTCTATGGGCTGCTCTTTCTTGGCGGTTGGCTCGTCACCGCCCTGAACTTCCTGGTCCGTCGACACGCGCTCTAGTCGGCCCATGGACCCTTCCGGGTCCCCGAAATTCCTCTAGACACACACCAGATAATATGTCGAAATTATGACCTTAAAGACTAATAACGGCCAGGGCTGAGGCTCAGTTCGATTTTGCGCCACCTTGCCCCTGTTTCTAATGGAGCTCACCTATGAACATGGTTCAAGCTGTAAAGAGCGTGTTGGGTAATTACTTCAATTTCCAAGGCCGGGCCAGTCGCTCCGAGTTTTGGTGGTTTTCACTCGCAAATTTCATTTTGAACTTAATCATTGTGTTTGTGCATTTTTTTTCACCCATTTCAGGACTTGTCTTAAATATCATTGTCAGTTTGGGCCTCATTATTCCATCCTTGGCTGTCATCGTCCGTCGATTGCATGACGTGGACAAAAGCGGCTGGAACTATCTTTGGGCCTTGACCGGTATCGGTCTGATTTTTCCGCTGCTAATCTGGTACACGCGCGCGGGAACGGAAGGCCGCAATCGGTTTGATCCACCCCTGGCGGACGGCAAGCCCTCCTGGGAGGACGATGCCGATCATGAGGCTGAGGACGAGACCGATGACGAGGACGAGTCGGTCTAGGCCCAGTTCAAGGCCGGAGGGCGCTATTCCCTGATCCCCATATCGAGGTTTGACTTGCGGCGCAGGCTGTCATCTCGCAAGCTTGGTGCCACACTTTGGGGACCACCATGACCTTACGCCCTCTCTTGGCCGCCCTATTGGCCCTGTCCGCAACATGCCTCTCCGGCCCAAGTCTGGCCGCAAGCTTTCGAGTGAGCTTTCCCGCCTCGGCCAGTGCGACGGCGCTGGATGGCCGGGTGATATTGCTGGTCAGCCGCGACCTCGTCCGGGAGCCAAAGAGCCATGTGGTCCCCAATGCGCCCCTGGATGCGCCCTTCATGTTCGGGTCAAATGTCGACGGCCTGGCTCCCGGGGCGGGGGCCCGGATCGATGATGCGGCCTTTGGCTGGCCTGAGCGCAAGCTGTCGAACCTTCCCGAAGGGGATTATCTCGTCCAGGCCGTGTTGAACCGGTATGAGACCTATCATCTGGCCGATGGCCGCACCCTGAAACTCGCGCCAGACAAGGGTGAAGGCCAGCACTGGCAGTCCAAGCCCGGCAATCTCTATTCCCGGCCCCTGCGCATTCATATTGACCCGGCCAAGACGGTCGAGATCGCCCTGACCCTGGATCAGGTCATCCCGCCAATCGCGCGCAAGGCGGACACTGAATTCGTCCGCCATATCCAGATGCGCAGCCCGTCCCTGTCAAAGTTCTGGGGCCGTGATGTCTTTATCGGGGCCCATGTCCTGGTGCCCGCAGGCTTTGATCGCCATCCCGCTGCCCGCTATCCCCTCATGGTGTTTCATGGCCATTTTCCGGATGACATTTCCGGCTTTAGGACCACGCCGCCCGATCCAGACTTAAAGCCGGTCTATTCGCCCCGCTTCAAGCTTGAGGGCTATAACCGGATCGAGCAGCAGGAGGCCTACAACTTCTATCAGAAGTGGGTATCGGCGGACTTCCCCCGCTTCCTGGTCATAGAGATCGAACACCCGACCCCCTATTTCGACGACAGCTATGCGGTCAATTCGGCCAATCTTGGCCCCTATGGCGACGCCATCAACAAGGAGCTGATCCCGGAAATCGAGCGCCGCTTCCGGGGTCTGGGTCAGGGCTGGGCGCGGTTTACCTATGGCGGTTCCACCGGCGGCTGGGAGGCCCTGGCCACCCAGGTCCTCTACCCGGACATGTATAACGGGGCCTTTGCGGCTTGCCCGGACCCCATCGATTTCAGGGCCTATACCCTGATCAACCTCTATGACGACGACAATGCCTACAAGCTCCAGGGCGAGGCCTCCAGCGTCGAGCGGCCCGGCTTCCGCAACTATCTGGGCGAGGTGACCGGAACCCAGCGCGACATGAACTATGCGGAGCTGGTCCAGGGTGACCGGGGCCGGTCCGGGGAACAATATGACATCTGGCAGGCGGTCTTTGGGCCGGTCGGCGATGACGGCTATCCTCGTCCGATCTTCGACAAGGTGACGGGCAAGATCGACCATCAGGTCGCCACCTACTGGCGCGATCACTATGACCTGTCCTGGATCCTGCAGAGGGACTGGGCAAGCCTGGCCCCGAAACTGCGGGGCAAGATCCACCTCTATGTTGGCAATGGGGATAATTACTATCTGACCAACAGCGTCTATTTCGCCCAGGAACGGCTGGAATCCCTGAAGCCCGGCTATGAGGGCGAGGTGGCCTATGGCGACCGGGCGGAACATTGCTGGAACGGGGACCCGACCCAGCCCAATGCCTATTCACGCCTGCACTATAATACCCAGTACCTGCCCAAGATTCTTGAACAGATCCGCAAGACGGCCCCGGCCGGGGCGGACCTGACCAGCTGGCGGTATTAGGACGACCTGGAGGTGGTGGGCGGGGCACGCTGGCCCTGCCTGCTAGCCCGTTCGTCAGGCGGCGATATGTTCCACGACCCAGGGCCCCTGAAGGCCGCCTTCGACCTCCATGTTCAGGTCCGTCTGGCGTCCGCTGTAGAGGGTTTGCTGGGACCGGGCGCGCCAGTTGACCTGATCGGCTCCGAACAGGCGGGCATGGAAACCCACATCTTCTGAAATCCTGGCCAGGTGATCCTGGCGCTTGAGCCAGGCCTTTCGCTTCTTGCCGGGAACGCTTGCGGGGTCCCGCTCCGCCGCGCGGAGGGGAAACTGAAAGCCCCCTGTGGCCAGGCGACCCATGGCGAATTCCTGCCAGAAGGCGTCATAGTCCGTGAAAATCTTTCGCCGCCAGATCGCCTTGCTCTGGGAGACATGGTTCTCCAGGGCGGTTGCGGTCAGGGCCTCTGCATCAATGCTGCGGGCCATGGCGAAAATGGCCTCCATGACCGCGCGCTTCGGGCGAAGCCCGTCGAGGTCGCGGGTGATGCGGACAATGTCGTCCTTGTGCTCGGGCTTGGCGCTTTGCAAGCCACAGATCACGACGTGGGGCTTATCGTTCGGACCGAGACGCAGATTGATCGCCATGCGCACCACAGCCGCCTTCATGCCCGGGTCAATGAAGAGCAGGGTCAGTTCGCCCTGATGCTGGGACAGGATCTCCCGGCTGAGCGTAATGGTGTAGGTCGTTCCCGACCGTGATCCCCTGAGCTCGGCGACGGGAAACCGGTAGCCGGAGATGAGCTTGGCCTGCACGTCCTGGGAAGCGATCCGGGCCAGGGTGCGATAGTGCTCAATGAGCCAGTCGACCCTTTCCGCCCGCGAGAGGCCCTTGCGGCCAAAGGGGCGGTGAATCTTGTCCGCCATGACACTGCGCACATAGTCCGGCGCGGACTTCAGGGCGGGATGCGACTGCATGAATTCCAGCCAGCGAAAACTGGCCATCGGGTCCAGAGCGCATCGCAGGGCAAATTTCAGGCCGCGGCCCGGACCCCGGGCATTTCTGTCAATGAGGCGCGCGAAGGTCAGGCTCGTTGCCACGCGCCCAGCCCGCCGGTCTTCTCCACCCGACATCAAGACCGGAAGCAGACCCTCAGGCTCGTCAAGGAAATCAACCAAATCACGGCTCCACACCGCTAGCGAAGCAGATCGGACGGACACCCCAGCGGCCGCCTCGCGACTATGACCCTTCTTGGCCACATATGGCATGAATTCGCAAGCTGTATGAGGTGCAGTCGGGGGGCTATCAAACCCCGTTGTCTGTCTAGACCTATGGCTGTTGTCGTCACCTTGAATTCCTTGTCACTGTTTCCAAGTGACAACAATTATAAATATGTGATTAATATTTAAAATGAGTTTTTGGACTTATTTATACCATTAGACTATTAAATAAAAATCTTTATTTACAGTAACAATTTCAATTGGAAACCGAATTATTGATTTAGATTGTAATCTTGCCTTTGAGTGAAATTTACATAGAAACGATCCGGAAAATTGGAAAATCCAGTTAGATTAAGAGATCATTCGTAAAATGACTGTCGATACAAATGCTCAGGAAACCGATTATCAATTCACCAACAGTTGGTTTGTCGGAAATATTCCGGTCTGGCAGCAAATTCTTGACCGCAATAAGCCGAAGAAAATCCTGGAAATCGGGTCCTTCGAAGGACGTTCGACGTGCTTTCTGATCGAGGTCTGCACCAAGAACAGTGACGAGAGCATAGACGTCACCTGCATTGATACCTGGCAGGGGGGTATTGAGCACCAGAAGGGCGGGGGTGCTGAGGCCTCCATGTCGGACGTCGAACAGCGGTTCGATCACAATATTGCCCTGGTCCAATCCAGGGTTGCGCACAGGGCCAAGGTTCGGAAGCTCAAGAAACTGTCCTATGAGGGCCTGTCCGAGCTCATGGCCAACGGGGGCGTGGGGACCTTTGATTTTGTTTATATCGACGGATCCCATCAGGCTCCGGACGTCCTGACCGATGCCGTCATGTCCTTCTACCTTTTGAAGCCCCAGGGGATCATGATCTTCGATGACTATCTGTGGTCCATGGATCGGCCTGGATTTCAGGATGTGCTGAAAATGCCAAAGCCTGCGATTGATGCCTTTATGAATATCTTTCAGCGGAAAATGGTCGTCTTCAGCGGGGCCCCCATTGGCCAGCTCTATTGCCGCAAGATTTCTGATTGACCGCAGAGGCCGGTCGCCATTTCCCGGAAATTCCCAAGTTACTTGACGACAAGTCCAAGAAGGGCCTAGTTTTTCCCCGTAAATCAGAACGAGCAACCGGACATTGAATTCGGGGCTTTGGGGAGAAGATAAAATGAAGACCATGTTGCTGGCATCAGCCGCTTCGATTCTGCTTGCGTCACCCATGGTGGCCTCAGCCCAATCCCAAGATGACTACCGGGTCTCTGAAGTCGTTGTTACGGCCCAGAAGCGCGCAGAAAACGTCCAGGACGTTCCCGTCTCCGTCACAGCCTTTAGCGGGGCCACCCTGAAGGCCGCTGGCGTGCAGGACATCCGTGACCTGCGCCGGATCACACCCAACCTGATGATTGCCACCTCGGCCCAGACGGCAAATACCCGGATCCAGATCCGGGGCGTGGGGACGGGCGGAAACTCAGCCGTCGAGCCCAGCGTCGCCTCCTTTGTTGATGGTGTCTATGTCCCGCGTATCGGGTCCCTCCTGGCCGGCTTGAACGACATTTCGTCTGTGGAGGTCCTGCGCGGCCCCCAGGGCACCCTGTTTGGCCGGAATGCGTCCATGGGGGCCTTGCTCCTGTCGACGACCGAACCCAAGCAGACCCTGTCGGCTGAGGTCCAGGGCAGTGTCGGCAATTATGGTCGCTCACGTGCCTCTGCCATCGTCAACATCCCCCTCGCAGAGAATCTTGCGACCCGGTTTTCTGTCCTGGCCTACAAGGGCGAGGGCTTTGACAAGAATGATCTGACCGGCGAGCGGATTGGTCGCAATGACGGCGCCTCTTTCCGGGGTGCGGTCAAGTGGTCCATCAATGACAACCTGACCTGGCTGCTGCGGGGCGATTACACAAACCTCAGCGGTGACGGCTATAACACCATGACGGTCGTGGCCAATACGGTGACGCCGACCGCTGCCGCCAACTGGAGGACCCGGGTCGATCCCGACGGCACAGGCCCCCTGGTCGGCGTGACCCCCTATCTCGACAAGACCTACACCCGGCACGTCATGCAAAATACCAAGGGTGACCTGAAGGACTTCCAGTCGGGCCTGTCCAGCAACCTGACCTGGGACATGGCAAATGGCTACCAGCTGAAGCTCATCAGCGGCTATCGGAATTGGTCAGACTCCCAGTTGCAGGAAACCCCCGGCAACATGGTGTTGCGCCTCTATAACCGGCGCGGCCTGTACGACAGCAATAATCACTCCGAAGAGTTGCAGCTTCTCTCGCCCGAAACCCTGCTCGATGGGCGGCTCAGCTATGTGGCCGGGCTGTATTATTTCAATGAAGACTATCACATTGGCCAGGTCATTGACCTCGTGCCAGAATATTGCAGCATCTTCATCAAGAACACCTCGACGGCGGCCAGGGTCGCCACCTGCACGGCCGGTCCCCAGATGAATGCGGGTCTGCTGAATTTCAACCAGACAACAAAGTCCAATGCCGCCTATGCCCAGGGCACCTTCAAGGTGACGGACAAGATCGCCCTGACGGCAGGCATCCGGTCGTCGCAGGACGACAAGACCGGTAGCCTGGTCTCGATCCAGAACAATACGATCTATAGCCAGGCCCCGGAAAACACGGCCCTGAAGCACAAGGCGGACAAGGTCACCTACCGGGTGAATGCGACCTATAAGCCCAATAGCGATGTCATGGTCTTTGCCAGCTATGCCACGGGCTTCAAGTCGGGCGGGTTTGACTCCTCGCCACCCACCACGGCCGCCGTGGGGTCTGCCAACCGGACCTTCTTCCCGGAGACCACGGAAAATACCGAAGTCGGGATCAAGTCTGACCTGTTTGACGGCCGTCTGACTGCCAATGCCACCCTCTACCGGACCATTATTACCGACCTGCAGTTCCGGAGTTTTGATGGCGTTCAGTTTAAGACCCGCAATAATGGTCAGGTCAGAATGCAGGGCCTGGAACTCGATACCGTTGCCCGGCCCATCCGGCCCCTGACGCTGACCTTCTCGGCGGCCTTCCTGGACTCCCGCTATCTGGATTTCCGGGGTGCGCCGCCCCTCCCAGCCTTTACGGCTCCCCAGGACCTGACCGGCAAGCGGCCGCCCTATACGCCTAAATGGCAGGGGGCGACGTCGGCCCAATATACCGGCAGCCTGCCCGGTGACCTGACCTGGGTCATCCGGGGTGACCTGAACTTTGTCACCCGCCAGCTCCTGGCCTCGGCGGGGGACAACAACCCCGACGCCATGCAGAAGGGTTATGAGCTTCTGAGCGGGAAACTTGCCATCCGGGGTCCCGATGAAAAATGGGAAGTCGCTCTGGTCGGCCAGAATCTGACCAAGACCAGCTTCTGCACCGGCATTTTTGCCCAGCCCAGCAATGCCGCCCTCGGCCTGAACAATTCCGTCACTGGCGGAACGGTCCTGCGCTGCACCCTGAACGAACCCCGCCAGGTCGGGCTGGAGTTCAATCGCAAGTTCTGAGGCTAAGGTCCTGCCGCGCAGGATCTGAAATCATCCAGAGCCCGGAGACAGGTCACTCTGTCGCCGGGCTCTTTGTTGTCAGTCAAACAGTTCCAGCAGTTGTTCGTCATAGGAGATGATGCTCTGGCGCATGCTGGTCCACTGGGGGGCTACATTCGCCTTGTCCCAGGCGGAAATCCTGGCCTTTAGCCGGGCAATCATGGGGGCCTGGGCCTTGGCCAGGTTCCGGGTTTCCTTGGGGTCCTTCACCAGATCATAGAGCATGACATGCTGGCCCTGGGGCGAGATTTTCGCCGCCTTGCCGTCCGGGGTGATGCCGGCTTCGTGGCTTGCCCCCTTGGAAGGGTCGGCCTTGTTGACCATCCACATCTTCCATTTGTCCTGCCGGATCGCGAAATTGACCCCGGCCCGCCAGAAGAGGGTTGGGTTGGGCGTCCCGGGATTTGCGCCGGTCAGATAGGGGATAAGATTCACGCCATCGGTCCCGTGGGGCAGGCTGGCCCCGGCCAGGGCCGCCGCTGTGGGGGCGATGTCCAGACTCGAGACCATGCGACCATCTGTTTGCCCCGCCCTGATCTTGCCGGGCCAGGTGACGATATAGGGGATGCGCACACCACCTTCGAGGTGGGTGCCCTTGAACCCGCTGAAGGGCGCATTGGTGCAGGCTCCCAGGACATAGCTGGCGCAGCCATTGTCGCTCAGGAAAACGATCAGGGTGGTCTTCTCCAGCCCCTCGGCCTTGAGCTTGGCCCTGAGAGCCCCCACGCCGTCATCGACGCCTGAGACCATGGCCGCATAGACCCGCTGACCCCGGTCCGGGACATCCCGGTAGCGATCCAGGTATTTCTTGCTGGCCTGCAGGGGCGTGTGGGGGGCGTTATAGGCCAGGTAGAGGAAGAAGGGCTTGGCCTTGTTTTGGTCGATAAACCGCACGGCATCGGCCGAGAAGGCATCCGTCAGATAGTCACTGACCTCAACGACCTCCCGACCCCGGCGGACGGGGACCTGCTGGCGCAGATAGGTCATTTCCTCGTCCGGCGTGGCGGAAGCGGGCAAGGGGCTGAGTGCCGTCGTGCGATAGGAAGCGGCAGATCCCGGCGGATTATAGGTATCGTCGCCGTCATTTGTATGGGTTTGAAAGGCGGTAAAGCCGCCTAGAATGCCGAAGAATTCGTCGAAGCCTCGATCCATGGGCTGGAAGCCGGGCGCTTCGCCCAGGTGCCACTTGCCGACCATGCCCGTATGGTAACCCGCCCGATGCATGACCTCGCCAATGAAGGTCTCGTTCCGCGACACGCCTTGAAAACGGTCGCGCCCGACGGGATTGAATTCATAGCCAAAACGGGTCTGGTAACGCCCCGTCAAGATCGCGGCCCGGGAGGGTGCACAGACCGGATGGGCGACATAGCCCTGGGTAAAGCGCACGCCATCGGCGGCCAGGGCATCGATATTGGGCGTCTTGACGATCTTGCTGCCATAGACGCCGGTGTCCCCATAGCCGAGGTCATCGGCGACAATGACAATGACATTCGGGGGTCGGACCTGGGCCGCCTCGGCCCGGCCGAGGGAAAGCAGGCTGATGCCCGCCATGAGGCTGAGGGTCGTCGATTTCATGGCATCCTCCCACGCACCGGCTGAGGCGATGCTATTTCGAGGGTCAGTCTAGCCGGTCTGGTCAGGTGCCGACAAGCCATGGCCCTCACCCGGCTGGTCATCATGTGTGGCATCCCTATGATAGGCGCTGATCTCCGGAGCCATGACCATGCAAATCCTGTCGCGCCTGTCCCTCGTCACCCTGGCATTCTGTTGCGCCCTGGGTCTGCAAGGGTGCCTGGTCGCTGGGCTTGCCTTAGGGGCCGGCGGCACCGTCATCGGCACAGGAGCCAAGGTCGCCGTGGCAACCGCCAAGGCGGTCATTCCAGGGGAAAGCAAGGCGGATCGCGAAAAGCGCGAATTCAAGGCCTGGCAGAAGGCCAAAAAGACCGGGGCCTGAGGGGCGAGACAGGCCGAGAGGGTCTTACAATTTCCCCAATTCGATGGTCTGCTCTGACTCGCCAATTGGCCCAGAGTTTTCGGCAATCCGCCATGACCCCGGAACGTGTTCCGTCCTACCAGAGGTAAACGAAATGAAACTGAACCTGTTTTTGGCTGCGGCCATGTCCCTGGCCGCCACGGTCGCTTGTGCGCAAGACGGTCCGCCCCAGGGCGGTGGTGGTCCGATGATGGCCTGCCGAGCCGATGTCATGAAGCTCTGCGCCAAGGAGGCTGAAGCCATGGACCGTCAAGGCATCCGCGCCTGCCTGACCAAGAATATGGATAAGGTCTCCAGCGAATGCCACTCCATGATGGAGTCCATGAAAAATGGCAATGGTGGCCCGCCGCCCATGCCGCCCGCACCGCCTGCTCCGCCCTCAAACGGCAAGTAGTCGCGACGATTTGGTCTATGAAGCTCCGCCCCGGAATGGGGCGGAGCCTTTTGCGTGTCAGGGTTTGAACCGGGCTCGACAGAGCCGCGCAAGGCAATTAGTTCTAATTCATGGAAGAATTGGGGGTAGATGTCCGATGAGCCTGGGTCGACACGATCTTGCCCATGCCCTTAGGGGTCTTGGACGGCTGAACCGGCGGCCCCGCGCCAATTTTGCGAAGCCTTCCGGACGGCGCCCGAACATATTGCTTATTTTGACAGACCAGGAGCGGCACCCCAGTCTGCTTCCCCAGGGCTTGAACCTGCCCCACCGGACGGACTTGATGACCGGGGCCATGCGGTTTTCCAACCTGCAGAATGTCACGGCCCTGTGTTCCATGGCCCGGGGGATCATCTATTCGGGCCAGCATTACCAACACACCGGCGTGTCCGAAAACGTGCCGATCCCCATGTCCCATGACCTCAGTCCTTCGGTTCCGACCCTTGGGACCCTGATGCAGGATGCGGGCTATGAAACGGCCTATTTCGGCAAGTGGCACCTGTCCAAGGAGCCCTGGCTTAACGCCAATAACCCGGCGCACATGCAAGCCCTGTTTGCCCGGTACGGCTTTGAATATTCCGATCAACCCAGCGAGGTTGAGGGGGTTCAGGCTGGATACAAGCATGATGGACAGACCTCCGCCGCGGCAGCCCGCTTCCTTCATGCCCGCCGCAAGCCGGATCGGCCCTGGTTTGCGGCCGTGAACTTCGTCAATCCCCACGACATCATGTTTACCCAGACGACCCCGCGGCAGGATGAAACCTTCATCTACAATCCCATGCTGGGCGAAAGGATTTTGCCTCCCCCTGCCGATCCGCTTTATGCCGACGATCTTGGCCATGATCTTCCCTCCGCCTTTGGTACCCAGGGCGACCATGACAAGCCGCCCGCTCACGACATGTTTCGCCGGGTCATCGACAATGTTCTGGGTCGAATTCCCCTGGAGGACCGTGAGGCCTGGCGTCAGCACCAGAACACCTATTTCAACTGCCTGAGGGATGTGGATCGGCGGATTGGCGAGGTCATGACCGCCCTTAAGGATACAGGCGAGGCTGACAATACAATCGTGGTCTACACCACGGATCATGGCGATCTGGGCGGGTCCCATGGCCTGCGGGAAAAGGGCAATTCCATCTATCGTGAGAGCGCCAGCCTGCCCTTGTTCATCCGCCACCCGGATATTCGGCAGGGGGGTGATCGCGCAGCCCTGGCCAGCCAGATTGATCTTGTGCCGACCTTGCTCAGCCTGGCCGGTGTTTCCGCTGGCGAGCTTGCCACCCAGGCCCCCATGCTCCGGGGGCATGACCTGTCAGCCGCTATGGGGACAGACCGCTCGCTTGGCGCCTCTGGCCGAGCCGGAACCTATTACCAGTGGGATAGCCGCATGTATGCGACCGATGCCGGTCCAGGCATGATTGCGCAGGCGCTTGGCCAAAAAGGGTTGAAGCGGGCTTTGGGTATTTTGAAAATGCGTCAGGCGGTCGTGACGGCCCCGACCCGGGATGGTCTTCGGGGGGCCTTTGATGGAAGGTTCAAGTTCGCCCGCTATTTCCACCCCCGGGACCGGGCCAGACCCGAGACCCATGAGGCCCTGATCCAGAGTTTTGACCTGGAGCTCTATGATACCCTGGCAGACCCGGATGAGCGCCTCAATCTGGCCAGGGATCCGGCCCATCGCGAGGACCTGCTGCGCATGAATGCCCTGACCAATCGATTGATCACTGAGGAAATCGGGCCGACCGACCGACCGCCGTTTGGCATGTTTTCCTAGATCCCCCCTCAGGTGCAGGAAGAATGACGTTTGACGTTCGCAGAGACGACCTGACGGGGACGGAAATCCAGGCCCTCCTGCGGGTCCACCTCGCCAGCATGCTGAGCCAGTCGCCGCCAGAGAGTTGCCACGTCCTGCCCCTGGAGGGGTTGCAGGTGCCCGAGATAACCTTCTGGTCGGTTTGGGAAGGAATCGCGCTGGCAGGATGCGGGGCGCTCAAGGCTCTGGATGCCCGTCATGGCGAGGTCAAGTCCATGCGGACCCACGACAATTTCCTGAAGCGCGGGGTTGGTCAGGCCGTTCTGGACACGATTATTCTCGAGGCCCGGTCCCGTGGATATGAGCGGATCAGCCTCGAAACGGGCACGACCGAGGGCTTTGGGGCCGCCCAGGCGCTCTACCGGAAGAACGGTTTTGCAGTCTGTCCGCCCTTCGGGGACTATAAGCCGGATCCCTTCAACCTCTTCATGACGAAGTGGCTCGCCTAGGTCCGCCCCGCAACCCAAGCCCCAGACTCTGCCCTCAGGTAATAGCTTTTACTTTCATTTCTTTGATCTGCCCCAAGGTCCCGACTGCCGACATCGCCGACCCTACGATCAGGGAAATGTCGCGGGGGCGAGGCTATGTTGAGAAATTCACGACAATTGGCAGCTATGGTCTGCGCTGGGCTCGGACTGTCGATCGTGGCCGCTGTGCCGGCTTCGGCCCTTGTCACAGCCTATGCCGCCGACCAGACGGGCAACCCCTCAGGGCCTTCCAATATCGTCTTGTCGGTTCCCGTGACCGCCCAGGTAGGTGCCGCCTGCGCCACCACAGCCCTGCCCACCACCACCGTGAATCTGGGGGCCCTGGATCAAGCTCTGCCCGATACCCAGGTCTCGCTGTCGATCCAGTGTTCCGGGCCCTTTCGCATGGGTCTGGTCTCCACCAATGGCGGGCTGAAGAGTGCGGCTACCGCCCCCACCGGATTTGCCAATCTGCGCGATTACAGTGTTGCCCTGCACATCAAGGACAATGCCAGTGTGGATCATCCAAGCTCGACCTGCGTGGCCTCTCTGTTGACGCCGACCGCTTCGGCCTCAACCTGCACGACAAACCTGCGGGGCCCTGCGACGTCCACGGGTCCAAACTTCCTGGTCAGCACGGCGTCCACCGGTCAGGCTTCCTATCTGCTGATCAGCAATGCGCCCCTGGGAAGCGGCGTGCTCGTGGGTGCCTCTGATTATAGCGATACCCTGACCATTACGCTGACCGCCGCGTCCTGACCGAAATCGGCCTTAAGTCAAATTTCCATAAGTTTTGCGTCAGCGCATGGGCGGCAGTCGCGCCTCCAGCATGATGATGCACAGATCAAAAGCAGGAGTTTTTAATCAAAATGAACAAGATGTCCTTGGCAGCCACCGCCGCTTCCGCCCTGATAATGGTCCTCGCCGCAGGGGCCGCCTCTGCGGCCGACGCGGTTGGAACGGTCACCGTCACGGGGCAGGTCGCCTCGAAGTGCACGGTCATTACCGGTGGCACAGCAGGCGGTGTGCTCTTCAGCAGCAATTTTGGTGCAACCACGGAGCTGGCCGATAGCAGCGGCCACCTGATCAGTAATTTCGGAGCCTTTACGACGAATGGCACCGGCGACTTCCAGATCAACTGTAACAAGGCCAATCCCAGCATCACGCTTGCGGCCTCCAACATGACCACGGCGGATACCGCGCCCACGGGCTATGCAAATACCGTCAGCTATACGGCCTATGCCGATATCGGCGCGATCAGCGGTGCAAATGCGACCAGCACGGTGACCCGCACCGTGGCGTCCGGAGCCTCCACCGGGCCAACAGGATTGGGTAGCGGCCTCTATGTCCGCAACATTGCCAACAATGTCGTCGTTCGGGCAGACACCTTCCATACGGCGGCTCCAAGCGACGTCCTGGTTGCCGGCAGCTATAGCGGCACGATCACCCTGACCCTGACGCCATCCTGACGAGCACCCGCGTCCGGCTTCGGTCGGACCGCGACCTTCATCGACGGCCGCCATAATGCCGCTCTGGACGGAGTGTTGCAGGACTGGCAGATACGGACGTCGATGGCTTGTGACATAAGGATTTAGGCATGAATGTCCTCGCACGTCCGATATTGGGCCTCGCCCTTCTGTCCCTGGGCCTTGCGCCTGCGGCCCAGGCCATGACTGTTCAGCCCGTGGTGCTGGACCTCCAGCCCGTGGGACGGGCCATGAGTCAGGTTGTGACTGTGGAGAATACCTTCACCAACCCCCTGCCGATCGAGATGCGGATCGGGGCGGTGACCTTCGACGAAGCGGGGGCCCACCCGACCGACAAGGATCCGGGCGACCTGCTGGTCTTCCCGCCCCAGGCCCTGATTCAGCCGGGACAGACCCAGAGCTTCCGGGTGCAATATGTGGGCGATCCGCGGCTTAGCATCAGCAAGCACTATTATGTCACCGCGGCCCAGTTGCCGGTAAAAATGCCCGAGGGACAGACCGCCATCCAGATCCTCTACAATTTCCAGATTCTGGTCAGCGTGGCCCCGCCTGGCGGGCGGCCTGACTTGCAGATCAAGGCTGCCGAGATTGGGCTGAATGACAAGGGCGAGCCGATTCCGGTTATTACCCTGGCCAATAATGCCCCGACCTATGGTTATCTTTCCGCTGGGCGCCTGCGCATTGTGGAGAGGGACGCCTCAGGCAAGGAGGTGTTCCGCCGCAATATTCCGGGCCCGGAACTGCAGCAGGCCATAGGGTTTGGTCTGGTGGCCGCCGGTCAGACCCGGAAAATCCAAATTCCGCTGGTGCTTCCGACCCAGGGAGGCCGTCTTGAGGCCCAGTTCACGCCCGACACCCCGCGCTAGGCCGAAAGGCCGGGCCTGGTTGGGCCTAACCCTGGCGGTGTCCTTGGGGCTGGTGTCCAGCTCTGCCCTCGGCCAGCCCGGGGTCACGCCTCAGGTCCAGATGCGGCGGGTGCCCTCCGAGATGGGTCCGCTCAAGCCCATACCTGACCGGCTGAACCCTTCGGATCGCGCCGTTGTGCTGACCGTGCCGGTCAAGGACAACAACATCTATCTGGGGGATATAGGTCTCACCATCGGCACCGACGACAGCCTGTCCTTTTCCGCCCAGAGATTTGTCGACCTGGTCTCGACCATCCTGTCCGGAAAGGCGACCGAGACCCTGCGGGCTGCCCTTGCCGGGAAGACGGCGATCGGTCCGGGAGATCTCGAAGGCTCGGGTTTGAAGCTCACCTACAATCCCCGCACCCTGGACCTGACCCTATTTGCGCCCTCTGCCCTGCGGGCAGAGCAGTCCTTGTCCATTGCGGCCCTGGATCAGGCGCGGTTTGGCGGTTTCGAAAAACCGGCGAAGGTCTCGGCCTATCTGAATGTCCACGGCTCAGGCACCTATGTCGAACGCGGTGCCTCTACGGGGTGGGACAATCCCGTCTTCTTTCTGGATGGCGCCGCGCGCCTTGGGGCGGTGGTTTTCGAAAACGACATGGTTGTCCAGCCGGGCGCTGCCAATGGACATGATGTTCAGCGTCAGGGCACGCGGGTGATCTATGACGACCGGACCCATTTGATCCGCTGGACGGGCTATGACCTCCAGCCGGTCGGGCGGGGCTTCCAGACGACCCAGGACATGGCTGGCCTGTCGGTCTTTCGCTCCTATAGCGTCCTGGCTCCCCAGACCTTTGCCCGTCCCCGGGGCGGCCGCACCTTCAGCCTCGATAGCGCCTCGTCTGTGGAGGTCTATGTCAATGGTCTCCTGGTCAGGCGGGTGCAACTTGCCCCTGGGACCTATAACCTGACGGACTTTCCCTTCACCCAGGGCGCGAATGACTTTCGACTGGCAATTACCGATTCCAGCGGTCGCAATCAGGTCCTGCGCTTCAATCTCTTTATCGAACAGACGCAACTCGCCGAAGGCTTGAGCGAATTTGGCCTCTATGCCGGGGTGATGGCCCCTCTGGGGCTATCAGGTCCTCAGTATACAGATCAATGGCAGGTCAGCGGATTCTATCGCCGCGGGGTTCGCGACGATTTGACGGTGGGGATCAACCTTCAGGCAGATGAGCGCGCGAAAATGATCGGCCTTGAGGAGGTCTGGGGGTCGCGCTTCGGGGTCATAGGTTCAAACCTGGCCCTGTCCGATATCCAGGGCTATGGCAGCGGCTACGCGGTCTCGGCCACCTTTCAGAGACTGGTGCCGCGGGGACCCTTCCGGACCGACTCGCTGAGCCTGTCCCTTGAGTCCCACAGCAGGGACTTTGGCGGCCTGGGGACAGAGGTGCCGCGTAACCCTTATGTCTATGAGCTGGGTGCGGGCTATACCCACAGCTTTACGGACAGGATCTATGGGGGCATCGATGCCCATTATTCCTCAGCGCGGGCGGGCTTTAGCGATGTCCAGACCTATCGCGCGACCCTGGGCTGGCGACTTTCCCCGACGCTCAGCCTGACCACGGATCTGGTCTATGACGACAAGCAAGGTGGACGGGATGTGGCGGCCCTATTTTCGCTTACCCGCCGGTTTGCCAGTTTCTCCAGCCTGCGGGCGGACTATGATACCCGGAACAATGACATGCGGGCCAGCTATCAGGCCCAGAGGGGTGCGGGCGTCGGGTCTTCCAGCCTCTCAGCTGATCTGGACCGGAATGATGATGGCTCCGGGTTAAATCTGGCGGCGAATTACATTGCCAACCGGGCGGAGTTGGGGGTGAACCATTTCAGTGCCTTCAAGGATAATTTCGGGGGCATAGACGACCAGCGCACCTCCCTGCGTCTTGCCACCTCACTGGCCTTTGCCGACGGGGCCGTGGCTGTGGGCCGACCCATCTATGATGCCTTTGCCATTGTCGTACCCTACAAGTCGCTGAAGCAGGCCAGGGTGCTGATTGACCCCGAGCCCCACAGCTACCAGGCCTCGACCGGCTGGCTGGGGGCGGCCCTTGAGCCCAACCTTTCGGCCTATAATGTGCGGGCCTTTACGGTGGGGGCCCCCATGGCCCCGCCGGGAACAGATGTGGGCAAGGGGGCCTATCGCGTCTTTGCCCCCTATCGCGCGGGCTATCGCTTCCAGGTCGGCTCCGACTATTCCATGACCGCCGTGGGCCAGTTGGTGGATGAAGACCAGACCCCTGTGTCCCTGACCTCGGGTCAGGCCTTTGAACTGGCACGGCCGAAACAGCCAGCCTTGACCGTTTTCACCAATCGAGAGGGTCGCTTCGGCCTCACAGGGCTTCGGCCCGGGCGCTGGCGCGTTGAAATGTTGACCAATCCCGTTTCAAGCTATGTCCTCGACATACACGCTGGCGATGATCTGATCGTCCAGGCGGGTACTCTCCATCCAACCGGGGCAACGGGATCATGAACAAGCTCAGACAGATCGTCCTCATGATCCTGGTCCTGGCGGGCCTGGGCACCCCCTGCCTGGCCCAGATCGCCAATCAGACGCATTGTGGTCTGGCGAGTCCCTCTGGTGGTGTGGTGGCCAGCCTCTACTATGATCCCTTCAGCGCTGTCGCCCTGTCCAACCAGAGCGTTAGCCTGACCCTCACGCGCTATACCGGCAGTTCGACGAGCCAGAAAACCCAGCAGGCGGATTTCTATTTCACCCAGCCCTCAGGAAGCCCGGCGGGCATTCAGATTCTGTATCAGGGAAATAATGTCCTCTATACGGCGGGGGCGGGCGGCCTGGGGGTGGGAGCCCCAACCCTGTCGACCTCCGGCAGCGCGCCAACCGGGACCATTGCCTTCAATTTCGGGGCCAATACCAATACCTTTAGTCCGACCGTGACCCTGTCTCTTCCGACCGGGCTCGATTTGGCCAATGGCCTGACCTTTACCTTCACCCTTGTCTACGCCTGCAATGGCACGGGGGCGAACTTCGCCGATGTCCAGGCCTCCAGTCCCGACATACTTGCCAATGCCCTGATCTTGCCTGTGTCTGTCCTCGATGCCCTGCAGGCCTATTATGCAGGCCCCGCCCTTGATTTTGGGTCCATCGGCCAGGTGACCTCGGCCCAGGTCCTGGCCGCTCCAGCGACCTATACCAAGACCGGATATGTCCATGTGGCGAGTTCGGGACCCTATACCGTGTCCGTGGCCTCAACCGCGCCCAACCCCTATCGCATGACCTATTCCGGCGGCAGCACCTCCACGGCTGGCCAGTACATCCCCTACAAGATTACCTTTCTGGGCCAGACGCGAAACAATGCCAGCCCGACCTTTACGACGAAAAACTGCACCCGTGCAGGCGTCACCTCCGGCTCGGACCTCGCCATTTCTGCCACCCTGGAGGATGGCGGCGTTGGCAAGCTGGTCGGCGCCTATCAGGACAATCTGACGGTCACCATCACGCCCCTGGCCGGGGCGGTGTCGCCCCAGACCTGTTCCTAGACCGGCCAAGATACGCAATCGGTTTACAATCTGCCCACCCTTGGTAAGCAAACAGGACAAACACCAAGGGGAGAGACATTATGACGGTGACATCCACCCAGGCGAGGTCCGCTGAGACCGCCACCACCGTCCTTGACGCCGTCATCATCGGCGCAGGCATTTCCGGCATGTACATGCTGCACAGGCTTCGCGCCCTGGGCTTGAAGGCCCGGGTTTATGAGGCGGGCACAGATGTCGGCGGCACCTGGTACTGGAACCGCTATCCCGGCGCACGGGTGGATATCGAGAGCCAGGAATACTCCTACTCCTTCTCCGAAGAGCTTGAGCGAGAGTGGAAGTGGAGCGAGCGCTATGCTGCCCAGCCGGAAATTCTCCGTTATCTCAACCATGTTGCCGAACGCTTCGACCTGCGGCGCGACATGGTCTTTAACACCCGCATTGCCTCGGCCCATTTTGACGAGGCCAGCAATACCTGGCAGGTCGCCACAGATACGGGTGAGCAGATTACAGCCCGATTCTGCATAGCGGCTACAGGCTGTCTCTCGGTGCCGAATGAGCCGCGCTTTGAGGGCCAGGACCGTTTTACGGGGCCCACCTATCACACCGGGCGCTGGCCCCATGAGGGCGTGGATTTCACCGGCAAGCGGGTGGCGGTGATCGGCACGGGATCATCAGCCATCCAGTCCATCCCCCAGATCGCCCAGCAGGCCTCCGAGGTCTATGTCTTCCAGCGCACACCAAATTACAGCGTGCCTGCGCATAATGGCCCGATCAACCCGGCGGTCACCGAGGGCTGGCTCGCTAGCCGCGAGGAAAACCGGCAATTGCAGAAGGTCTCCCGGGCCGGATTCATCTTTTCAAATCCCGGCGGCCTGCTGGCCACCCAGACCGGCGACAATGAACGCCGCGAGGTCTTTGAAAGCCGCTGGGCCCAGGGCGGGTTTTCTGTGCAGTCGGCCTTTGCCGATATCGGGGTTGATCCGGTCGCCAATGCCATGGCCGCCGAGTTCGCCGCCGACAAGATCCGCGAGATCGTCAAGGACCCGGAAACCGCCGAGAAACTGGTTCCCAAGGGCTATCCCTTCGGAGCCAAGCGGCTCTGTGTCGACACGGGCTATTACGAAGTCTTCAACCAGGACCATGTCCACCTGATCGACCTGCGCGAGACCCCGCTTACCACCATTACCGAAACCGGGGTGGAGACCACCGAAGCGGGCTTTGAGGTGGATGCCATTGTCTTTGCCATTGGCTTTGATGCCATGACCGGGGCCTTGTCGAAGATTGATATTACCGGTCGCGAGGGCCTGTCCCTGACCCAGGCCTGGGCGGAGGGGCCCAAGACCTATTTGGGCCTGATGATCACAGGCTTCCCCAATTTCTTCACCATAACCGGGCCAGGCAGCCCTTCGGTCCTGTCCAACATGATTGTGTCCATCGAGCAGCATGTCGACTGGCTGACAGACCTGATTGGCTACATGACGGGAGTCGGGATTGCCCTCATTGAACCCACCCTGGAGTCTCAGAACGCCTGGGTGGACCATGTCAACGAGATTGCCGGTCATACCCTCTATACCCAGGCCAATAGCTGGTATCTCGGGGCCAATATTCCCGGAAAGCCCCGGGTCTTCATGCCCTATATCGGCGGGGTCGGCGCCTATCGCGAGCTCTGCACGGCGGTGGCGGCCAATGGCTATATGGGATTCAAGCTGCGGCGGGCCTGACGTCTATTCAGGCCAATTCGCCTTCATAAACCGATCCCGCCAGTCCGCTGGAATCGTAATAGACGATGGCCCCCTCGGCGAAATAATGACCGACAATCGAGCGTCGCGATTTGCTGAGGTCCGCCCGGGGCGAGCCGGCATGCATGAGGTTCTCATGCCAGATCAGCACCGTCCCGGCCTTGGGACGATAGGTGACCCGTTCAAATCCGTGGGCGACGATCAGATCGGTCCAGCGACTTACGACCTTCTCCTGGAAGGGTTGCCAGTCCTCTGTGACCTTGGTCAGACCAACCGTGTCCATATAGATGCGCGGGAGCTTGTGGCTGCGTGGAAAGACAATCAGCTCTCCGGATTCGGGCTGAACATCCTCAAGCGCGGTCCAGACGCCGCACATCCGGCCTGCCGGAAAGGGGGTCAGGTGAATCGTGTCTTGATGGTGCTCCTGCTGGGAGCCAAAGACATAGGTCAGGGACTGACAGGGCCGGGCGGGCACCCCGAAGATAAGGTTCAGCATTCGAAGGACTTTCGGATGCAGCCAGAGGTCGCGGATGGCGGGATATTGGGCATGGAGGTTATGGATGCGCTGGCTTGATCCCCACTCATAGCCCTCGATCTTCTTGTCGACGGCATCGTCAATGGCCACATTCAGCTGGCCCAGGTGCTCCGGGTCCACCAGGTCTGGCAGGACCAGATAGCCATTTTCGGCAAAAAAGTTCAGGGCCTCCACCTCGTCCGGCTCAACCTCCCCCGTTAGGGCCAGGGACTCCAGATGGGTATTGATCGCGTCTGGCGACCGGTCGAACCAGGCGACGAGGCCAGGATCGGCATAGTCGTAAGTGCCGCTGTCGCAGACACCGTCCAGAATGAAGGGGACCTCGCGGGAGATCAGACTGGCGCGCACCTGCGCCGCCACGGGACCTTCATTGCGGACCAATACGGTGAGCGACTGTTCGGCCAGACGCCTGCCGCGCGCCGCCCGCAATTCAAACCTCAAGGTATTGGACCCATTGGGCAGAAGGTGGCCATGAATCCCAATCCAGCCCGAGGACCTTGCCGTCAGCCGGAGGCTCTTGCGGAAGGCTGGCTCAGCCTCCCCGGGCCTGAAGACGAGCAAGTCAGCCTCCAGAGGGGCCGCGGCAGTGGTGTGATACTCTACGACGATCAGGCCGGAGGTTGGCTGGGCGACAGCCAGGGAATCGACGGAAAACCGCACGCGTGAAAAGGCGGTCCCGAGACGTTGAAGCAAGGATGGCATGTCTACCCCTCAGGCTGGCGCGCCCTGTCCAGAGCCTGACGCAAGACTGGGGACGAATGAAATCATCGTCAATAGACTATGCGAATGTTTTAGGCATTGGCGTCCACCCCGTCAGACCAGGGTCAAGAGGTGTCTGCCTGCGGTCGACAGCGGGTCGCAAATCGGCCAGTCTCAGGGTCCTGCTTCCCCCAGCCTTGAGAGTTTCCCCTTGCGCCTGACCCGTATTGCGACAGCGGCCCTGGCCGTCATCCTGACCCCCGTGGCGGGCCCCGCCCTGGCCGCGCCCCCGGCGGACAGTGTGATCCTTGGGGGCCCCATCTATACTGCGGATGACGCCGCCCCGACGGCCGAGGCCGTGGCGATTTCGGGCGGGCGGATTGTCTATGTGGGCAGTCGCGCCGGGGTGTCGGCCTTTACCGGCCCGGCGACGCAAACCCTCGACCTGAAGGGCGCGGCCCTGTTTCCGGGCTTTACCGACAGCCATGCCCACCTGAATGGCGTGGGCCAGCGTGAACTCACCCTGAACCTCGAAGGCTCCTCCTCTGCGGCGGAGGTGGCCCAGAAGCTCAAGGCCTGGATGGTCCGGGCCAAGCCGGGCGAGGTGATTGTCGGGCGGGGCTGGATCGAGACGGGCTGGCCGGAAAAGCGGTTCCTCACCGCCGCCGATCTGGATGCGGTCGCGCCCAACAACCCGGTCCTCATGCGCAGGGCGGATGGACATGCACTCGTGGCCAATACGGCGGCCCTCAAGCGGGCAGGCATTGATGCGACCACCAAGGCTCCCTTCGGCGGGGCCATTCTGAAGGATGATCAGGGCCACCTCACCGGCATGCTGGTGGACAATGCCATGAGCCTGGTGGCGGGTCTGGTTCCGGCGGACAGTGAGGACTTCCGCGTCAAGGCGCTGAAGGCGGGCATGGATGTCGAAATCGCCTATGGCTGGACGGGTGTGCACTTCATGAGTGCGCCCTGGAAGGATGTCCTGGCACTTGAGGCCCTGGATGCCCGGGGCGAGGCCCCCTTGCGGGTCTATTCCGCCGTGGACCGGGCCGATGCGGAAAAACTCTTTGCCTCAGGCCCCCGGTCGACCCCGGATGGCCGGATCGTCACCCGCACCCTCAAGCTCTATGCCGACGGGGCCTTGGGCTCGCGCGGGGCGGCCCTGTTTGAGCCCTATGCCGATCAGCCGGACTCCATCGGCCTCATGCGCCTGACGCCAGAGGACACGCGTCCCGTCCTGGCCCAGGCGGCGAAGTCGGGGATACAGGTGGCGGTTCATGCCATTGGCGATCGCGGCAATGCGACCATTCTGGGCCTCTATGAAGAGGCCCTGCCCGGGGCCGGAGCCGATCCCCGCTGGCGGATCGAACACGCCCAGCATATCCGCCCGGCCGACATTCCCCGGTTCGCCGCTGATGGCGTCATCGCCTCGGTCCAGCCCAGCCATGCCATAGGCGACCTGCATTTTGCCCCGGCGCGTCTGGGTCTGGCGCGCCTGCAAGGCGCCTATGCCTGGCACAGCCTCCTGGCCTCGGGGGCCAGGGTGGTCGGCGGGTCTGATGCGCCGGTGGAACGTGGCGATCCCATGATCGAATTCTATGCCGCCGTTGCGCGCAAGGACCTGAAGGGCCAGTCCGGCCCAGGCTGGCATCCCGAGGAGGCCCTCTCCCGCCAGGATGCGCTTCGTCTGTTCACGATCAATTCCGCCTATGCCCGGTTTGCGGAAAAGGACCTGGGCAGCATTACCGTGGGCAAGCGGGCGGACCTTTCCGCCTTTGACATAGACCTGATGACCGTCCCCGAAGCCGCCATTCTCAAGGGCCATGCCGTCCTGACCATGGTCGATGGCAAGGTGGTCTATAGACGGCCCTGATCGGGACCCTACTCGATCAGCCCCGTCATTTCCCCCGTCCGCGCCGGGTTCCTTGGGTTTCGCTCCTTGGGCGGCCGACCTCCCCGGATGAGGGGGTCGATTGAGGGTTAGGCTTTGCGGGGCTAAAATGCGCGCAGAATGCAAGTCTTTACTCTATAATTCCCTCATGCGCTTAATTGAGCGACATAAAAAAATACTATTTAGTGGGGAATAATATGACAGATACGGCTACGGCAACGATGAATTGTCCCTTCTGTGCAGAACAGGTTGCGGTGGGTGCAAAGAAATGCCGCCACTGTGGGGAATTTATTGACCCTACACTGCGGGATATGGAAGCGCTGAAGAATCAAAAACAAAATGTCTTCATGAATGCTGGCGGCGGAAGTTCCTCGTCTTCGGCAGCTGCGTCATCCGCCTCGTCGGGCGATGGGAGGCGCCGGAGAGGCTTTACGCTGATTGACCTGTTCCTGGTCTTCTTTACTGGCGGGCTCTGGCTCATTCGTGTCTTTACGCGAGACTAGCCTGTAGGCACGCCCGGCGGTCAGGGCAGGTGGCTTGATCACCCTTGCCCGCCGTCCGGTTTCGCGTGTTGCGGGAGCACCTATCTGGGACTTCCGTCCGGTACGCAATTTATGGCAAACCAGCTGAAATCCTCGCCGCGGGCGCTCATGCAACGACTGGGCTCGGATCTCAAGGCCGTGCAGTTGCGCCAGGCCGTTGCGGCAGCCTGACATTTCGGTATCAAGGATAGGCGCCGGGCTGCCCTTGCCTGGGTTTCAGCCCTCTCACGTGCCGCTGCCTGGCGATCTTCCTCAGCCTTGACCAACTCACGGGCTTGCCGAATTTGCGTGGGCGTCAGTCTGTTTGGCCTTCCCTTCGCTTCGTCCTGGAGAAACTGTAAGACCAACTCAGATGTCCGTGAGATTCCGTATTTCAGCTGCGCCATCCGGTCCGCCGCCGCGTTGAATTCCCCAATTGTGCTGACGCCGAGACTCGCCAGAAGCTCCAGACGGCGGGGCGATGGCATGGGGTTGATCTGGCGGGCGAATTCAAAGGACTCTGCAGTTCTATACCCCTCTGTAAGGGCCCAGTTGGAAGCCAGGCGTGACTTCGGCACGGCCCCCCAGATGCTGGCCTGAATTCCATCCCGTCCCAGGGCGGACAAAAGGGCACGGGCCTGGTCCGGGGTTACGATGAGAAACTGACACTCACCCTGGCGGACCAGTTGATAGAGACCGGCCAAATCGTCTCCTACGCCCTCAAAGGTTTTAGAGGCTTGGATACCGGGAACTTGAGCCAGGGCGGGCAACCTCCTGTAACCGAGGCTCCACCAGGCGGCCTCGCCCTCGGCCGCGATGGCGCAGACCTTGCGAAGAGGCTGGCCCGACTCATTCTGGATGACCGGAAGGATAATGCCGACCAGGCTATCCTCTGGGGGCTGAGCGCTCCGCGAGGTCTTGAGTGCAGCGAGGGTGTCTGCCGCTGATACTTCCGTGACTTTTAGCAGTTTGCCGGTGTCGATCAGGCCCTGGGCTTGCGGCAGACTGGCACGGGTCACCAGGATGAAGCCCGCATTGCCTGGGTCGACCTGGCCCGTCGAGAGGACCAGGCCGATGTCTGATGGATCGAGCTGGAGCCGCTCTCGGGGAAGACCGGAATACCGCATGATGGTCGCCAGGCTCTTTTCAGAGAGGCGGGACAAGATGTCCGGATCGATCTTGGCATATGACGGTGCTGGCAAGGCCTTGCTGGCGGCTCTGATGATGGGGCCCTTGGTCGGTACGGTAAAACTGATGGATCCAGGGGCCGTCCGCGCCGCAGTAATGCCAGAGGATTGTAAAGCCTGTGGGTTTGCCAGAATAATCACATCGGCTGGTGACATGTCCTGTGACTTTGGAGCACCGTCAGCCAGGGCACCCGAGAAGGGCAATGGGGCGATGAGGAGAAGGCCAGCCAGGCCCAAAGCGGCTCTGTATCCAAGCATTTAAGTCCCTGCAGCCGCGGTTTCGATGGCACCAATCTGGTGAAATTGAAAATTGTTGAAGTCAGACGATAGATCTGGGGCAAGGTTGAATCAATGTATGATTCTGTATAGTTGTGGCTACTAAAATAATTAATTATATTATGATTATAAATTATATTTACCTAATTAAATTTGAAATTAATTATAAATAAATGAAAACGCCTGGTTTATCTCTAGCGGGTTACTGGACACCAGTTCTCTCTAAAGCCGTGCTGTCCTCAGACTATAACGGAAATCTGGCGAACACCTTTCATGGGCTCGTCAGGATTGGACAGGAAGGGGGCTATGGCCTGGCCGTCACGGGCTGGGGGTATTCCGGCTGGCCTCCAAGTCTCACGATCGCTGCCCCCGTTTCGATTGCGCTTCTCGTGCCAGACGGCTTGGGCGGCGTGAAGCTGGCCACGTCGGACTTCATCCGGGATCCCCTCACCAACGGGGGGGCATCGGTGATTGTTGCGGATTTCAACGGAGATGGCCGCGACGACATCTTGTTTCCAGCCCACAATGAAAGCCCCTTTGTCGCCATGGCCAGCACGGCCTATCTCTCGACAAACCAGGGCGGATTTACGAAGGCGGTCCTGGGCGACCAGGTCATGGCCCATGATGCACAACTTGCCTATATCGGCGGGAAACCGGTCGTCATCACCAGTACCTTCTCCCATGACGCGGCGGATGGATCCCTCATTCCGGGCGCAATGCTGAACCCCGTTCTCAGCTATGATCAGGGCTTCGTCATTTCGACGCAAAAAAACATCTCGACTCTGGGCGGAATGGATGCCGCCATTGTTCAGGGCGTGCCGGGTTCGGGCATGGTTATGGCCTTTGGCGATGTCTATCTGCGGTCTGTCGACGGCCCTCCCAGGTCAAACATCGAAATCTACCCGTTTGACGGCACGGACGTCACGTCCACCCAGCCTCTGCAATCCATCATTCCCTACCTCTCCACCCTCCCGCAATACAGCGACTATCGTGGCTGGGGCGGTGACACGCCGGGCCTCACCCACACCTACAGACTCTGGAGCCTGGATCTCAACAAGGATGGGCGCGGCGATCTCCTGGCAGGGGAATCCATGTGGACGGCCAGCCGACAGGACTGGCCCAGCGCCCTGCAGGTTCTCCTTTGCCAGCCAGACGGGCGTTTTCGCGATGCGACAGCGTCGCTGAACCCGGACATGTCCCTCCAGACTAACGAGATGGACTATACTCCCCAGTTTATTGACATCGACCACAGCGGGATTGAGACCCTGCTCTTCTCGGGGTCGACCAGCTATGGCTCAATGGCAAGACAGTCCGACTATGTGCTTCTCAATGACGGAACGGGACGGCTCCATATCGGCCTGCATGACCAATTTTTTGAGTTGGCCAAGACCGTCTTCAGGTTTCTCAATGTCGGTTACGATGACACCTCAACACCGCCCCGATTCATCGGACTGCCCCAGAGCGACGGATCCATAAATTTTGTCGCTGAATACAAGACCGTCTTCCCGAATTCGGATGTGACTCTAAATGCGGCCAACCTGGCCGGATACACCTATGTCAACGTCCCGCTTGCCTACAATCCGACATTTGATTTTACGGAGGACGTCAAGATCCTCGACAGAAACGGCAGTGCCCTCATGCGCACCTGGGCCGGAAATGATGAATTCCATGATACCGGATCAGGCCCCAACGCCCAGATCGATGGCGGTCTGGGTATCAACATGTCTGTCTATTCAGGTCTTCGGAGCCAGTACCAGATCACCCGCCTGCTGGATGGCTCAACCCGCGTGTCGACCTCTGCCGGAGCCCAGGTCCCGGTCATCAATGACACCCTCAAAAACGTTCAGATTCTGAAATTCACCGACCAGCAAATCGACCTCCTGGCGGGCGGATCTGGCCCGGATACAATTATCGGCACGCTGGGGCCCGACACGATCGAGGGCGGCAATGGCGTCAGTTACCTTCGCGGGGCTGAGGGTAATGACAGTCTGGTTGGCGGCACCGATCATGACGACATCAACGGCAATATGGGAAATGACACGGCGCACGGATATGACGGCGACGACTGGGTCGTCGGGGGCAAGGACAATGATCTCCTGTTCGGCGATGCCGGGTGGGACATTGTCTACGGCAATATGGGCAATGACACCGTCCTGGGCGGTGACGGAAATGACTGGCTGCGCGGCGGCCAGGGGGACGACAGCCTTATGGGCGGCGATGGCGACGACTGGATTTGGGGCGACAGGGGCAATGACACTCTGTCCGGTGGCCCCGGTGCCGACATGTTTCACAGTTTTGCGGGCGCGGGTCTGGACTGGGTTGTCGACTTCAATCCGACAGAGGGTGATCGCATCATCCTGGATGGATCTCCCACCCATGGTGTGAGTCAGGTCGGGGCGGACACAGTCATTGACCTCGGCCATGGCGACCAGGTGATCCTGGTGGGCGTGACCTTTGCAGACCTCGGTACAGGCTGGCTGACCCTGGCCTAGACGCGCGCGCCTACTCGATCAGTCCCTTCATTTCCCCCGTCCGCGCCTGGGTCTGTTCGGTTTCGCACCTTAGGCGAGCGGCTTCCCGGACGAGGGGGTCGATGGAGGTTTCCGCCGCGCGGATGTTGCAATTGGCGGTCTTCTTCTTGGCCCAGGCGCGCTGGATGCCGATATTTTGCGCCCGGGTCTCATCGGGCAGGGATTTCCAGACCTCCGAATAGGCCTGAACGGCCAGCTTGTTCTCCGCTGTGGCCAGTTCGAGATCGGCCTGGTTCTGGGCCAGGGTCTGCTGGTCGAGCAGGGCCTGCTGGGCCTGGGCCGTCGCGGCTTCAGATTGCTGGCTGGCCTCCAGGGCGGGCAGGACCAGATGGGCGGCGATGAGGGTCCCGAGCGCACTGGCCACCGGGCCAAAGCCCTCGATCTCGCCATAGACCTTCTTCTTGTCGTCGGTCGGCTGCACCGAATAGGCCAGCTCGTGAGTAAAGCTGTCGGCGGACCGCCGCAGCCCTGCGGCCCCTGTCAGGGTGGAAATGGGCTCCAGCTGATTGGCCGTATGAAACCTCTCCGCATCGGCAATCATGTTGAGGGGCAGGACCAGCTTGACCGTGGCCGCACAAGTGCGCCGGGTGCTGCCCTGGTCCTTCTTGGTCGTACGGATGTCCTCAATCGTCATCTTGATCTTGGAAAGCGCCGCGCGGACCTGGCTCTCATTGACCGGGGGCTGGGGGGCGGAGGCTCCAAGCTGATCACGCGTCGCCTGGAGGATCTGGTCCGACATGAGGCTGGTTATCACTGCCTGGCCATCGACACTGGAACATTCCACAGCCCCGGTCCGGTTACAGCCCGCCGCGAGCACGGCCAGACAAGCCATTGCAATCAGGTGTGCAGTCTTCATCAGGCCCCCCAGCGGATTTCAGCTCGTGAGAGGTAGCTCAGGGCGGGGGATCTGCCAAGTCGAGGCCCAGAAAACGGATCTTTTGCCGGCACATTCAGGACCGTACTCCCGGCGCACCAGGGGCACCAACTTCAGAGGCCCTCGCCCGCAAGTCCTCCGCCTCCAGGGCCTCGGCCTCCTCCCGCATCAGCTGTCGAATCCAGTCCATGAGCGGGTCGGCTCCGCGGGTGGCTGACCAGACCAGGGTCTGGTCATAGGCGCGATCGCCGAAGGGGGGATCGCGCAGGACCAGGTCGAAGGTTTGGCGGTAACGCTCTGCGACGGACCGCGACAGGGTCATGACAAGATCCGTGCCCGAGATCGCCGCCAGGGCCCCCATGAAGTGCGGGGTCGTCAGCGCAATGCGTCTTTCTATCCCGGCGGCCGCCAGGAGAGCGTCGACCTCGCTGGCCCCGTCATCGAGGATGGAGACCAGCACATGCTCGACCCGTCCATAGTCGGCAAGGGTCAGGGGGGATTGGGACAGGGGGTGTCCCCGGCGCATGACAAGAGCCAGACAATCCCTGCGCAAATGCTGGCTGGCAGCGCCTACGGGCAGGGGTTGGTTGGCCACGGAGAAGACCATGTCGACCTCCCCGCGCTGAACCTTCCTGGCGACATCTGGGGTGAAGCCCTTGAAGACGAGGTCCACGCCCGGGGCCTCTCGCCTCAGTCGCGCTAGAACCGGCGGGATGAGGGTGACGGCATGGCTGTCGGTCCCCACCACCGTTACTGTGCGCCTAACCGTTGCCGGGTTGAAGTCGTCCTTCACCAGCAGGATCCGGATATCCGCCATCAGCTGGTTGAGCGGCGATAACAGGGATTCCGCGCGGGGGGTCAGGCTGAGGCCACCCGGCCCCCGGACCAGGATCTCATCCCCGAACAGGTGTCTCAAGCGCATCAAGGCCCGGCTCATGGCGGGCTGGGACAGGCCCACCTCCGTGGCTGCACGGGTGACATGGCGGTGGCGCAGCAGGGCATGCAGGGCCGTCAGCAGGTTCAGATCAACGGACTTTAAATGCGTCTCATGCATGATCATCATACGAAACATGCATTTCACATATGATCAAGGCGCGATCATCCTGAGCCCATAGCCAGACGGGAGACGGTGATGAGCGAGCAGATTGTGATTTTTGGACTGGGGCCTGTGGGTCGCGCCATTATGCAGCAAATGACTGCCGCCGGGCGGTCGGTGACCATTGCCCAGAGGTCCAGCCCCGAGGATTTGCCGGACCTGGCCCGCTTCGTCGCCTGTGACGCCACAGACCTGGAGGCGGTCAAGCGCGCAACCTCGGGGGCCAGTGCCGTCATCTGTGCCATTGGATTGCCCTATGACAGCCAGGGCTGGGCCCGCGACTGGCCGAAGGTGATGACCAATCTCCTGGCCGGATGCGAAGCCGCCGGGGCCCGGTTCATCATGGTCGATAATCTCTACATGTACGGCCCCCAGACCACCCCCCTGACCGAAGACATGCCCTTGACCGACCATGGGGTGAAGCCGCGGGTCCGGGCCGAGATCACCCGGCTCTGGCAAGCCGCCCATGCCGAAGGCCGGGTTCGCTGTGTCGCTGTGCGGGCCTCGGACTTCTACGGCCCGGATGTGCCGCAATCCCTGCTCGGGGAGACGGGTCTGGCGGCTATGGTCAAGGGGCGTCCCGCCCAGCTTTTGGGGGCCGCTGACCTGCCCCACGATGTCGCCTATGTGCCGGATGTCGCCCGGGCTACCCTCACCCTGCTGGAGGCCCCGGATGATGCCTATGGTCAGGCCTGGCATGTTCCGTGTGCGCAGACCCGCAGCCTTCGCCAGATTTTCCAGATCGGGGCCGACGCCCTGGGCGTGCCACTGAAACTCTCGGTCCTGCCGCCCTTCATGCTCCCGATCCTGGGGCTCCTCATGCCCGTCCTGCGCGAGTTCAAGGAAATGCGGTTCCAGTCCGACCGGCCCTACCTTGTCGATAGCCAAAAGTTCGCCAAGCGATTCTGGAACGACCCCACCCCCTTCGAGGTCGGCATTCCTGCGACGATCGAGTCGTTCAAGGCTTGAGAGGGCCCTCAGAAGACCCCGTCATTCCTGCGTCCCCAGATCACTAAAGAACCGCAGCAAATACCCATCCGGATCGACCGCCACGAATTGCAGGTGGCCTCGCTCAACCGCCCCGGTCCGGTACCATCGGGTTTCCAGCGGGATCAAGGGCGTATGACCGGCCTTGCACAGGCGCGTGTGGAGGCTTGCCGCATCCCCGACCTGGATTTGCAGGTTCACGCCGCGTCCAAAGGGTCTTTCAAGGGGCGCTGTCCTGAAATGCCGCCCCGGCCCGGAGGCGGCCTCAAGCATAAGCCGTGCGCCTTCCAGATCGAGACAGGCAAACCCGTCTTCCGGCCGCTCATAGAGGATCTGAAAGCCCAACCCGTCGGTGTAAAACCGAAGAGAGCCTTCCAGGTTCGAGACGTCGAGTTCGGGAATGACCCTGGGAGAAATCGTTGCCGTCATGCCCGGCGCTTGCGTCAAAATTCCTCTGAATCGTCGTCGAAGGGATCCTTTGGCTTTGCGGGCTTTTCAGTAGCCGGCCGTTTGGCAGCGCCCGGAGCAGTGGCTGATTTGCTCCCTTGCGCGACGGTTGCAGGCCTGGCCACAGGCACTGCGGCAACAGCCTGCTGAGCTGGCAACTGCGCGGTTACCGGGGTTGACGTTACGGGGGTGTCTATGCGGTCAGCGAGTTCGATGATGCCGGGCTTAAACCGGCTCGTATCAAAATTCCCCCGGAATTGACCCATCGACATCTTCTCAGAGGTCTTCGTGATGGTAACGGTTCCGACTGCGATTTCTTCACGGCCCAAGGACTGACCCGTCTGCGGATCCACAACATCCTCCCCCAGACTGACGGCATTATAGATGGCTCCAACCTGTAATATGTCTTGCCCCTGGCTGAGCACGACGGAGCTTCCATTCATTTTAATCACGGAGACAGGGAAGTTTTTTAGGATGAATTTCTGCGTAAACTGGCTGGTCATGGCAGCCAGCGATGCCTGAACATTCTCCAGGCCAACCTGCTGTTTGCCGTAAACGCTTGGCGGCGTGTTTGGGAAATTGACCTTGACGTGCTCGGTCATGATCAACTGCCCTGTGGGGACATTGATCACGTTGAAAGTAACCTCCATATCCCCGCTATAGGAATTCAGGTCTCGACCTGAATAACGCAGGGTTCGCGAGGATTTTTTGTAAGAGAGACGATTGATTTCTGGCAAGATGAGGATGTCCGCTGTGAGCCGCTGGCCGAGTTTTGCCAGTTCCCCCGGGTTGGTGCTGGGGTCCGTGATCCTGGAAAGCTCGTCAGAAATTTCCGCATCGAAGGCCCGGTTGATGACAAAGAACCGGTTGGATTTGCTCAGCGAGGCATTAATCGCTGTTCCAATGCTCTGGGATGCCTGATCTGCGGAGAGGGTCTCGTCACCAATCACGTAGGTCGCCTCGTGAGTGCGCGGACTGGCAATGGCGATTTTGGGCAGTTTTGTTGCCGCCGAGGTGCTGTATTTATTGACCTTGATCTTCAGCTTGAGCCGCCAAGCGCTGGTTTGACCCCAATGCTTTTCCGAAAGTATTTCGAAGCCTTGAACTGCGCCCTGAGTTGCAGTCACCACCGTACTGTTGGTGAGTCCGAAGTTTCCATCATAGCCGGAGACTGCAAGGTTGCCCGTGCTGTTGACGGAAATGCCCACAACCGGCGTGCCGTTGGTCTGCTGTACGGCCAGGTTCAGCGCGTCGAGAATGGCTGCATTGCGGGTTGGTCCTACCCCCTCTGCAACAACCTCAACGACCTTGACCCCGCCAAAATCTGGCATGGCTTTGGAAAATTCGGCCTCGCCCTTTTTACCGCCAAGCTTGTCACATCCTAACAGGGTGAGCGCGATCATCATCACCGCTACGATCGGCAGTCTAACAGCCATTGTCTATTCCTCGGCCTTACGAATGATTGGTCTTGTTTAGCGGACACCCTCAGCGGAGAGTCGGCTAAGCATTTCCTCGCCTGTGCGCTGAGCCGCCTGCTGGACAGCATTGACGCGGGCGAGGTTCGGATTTGAATTGCTGGCCGACGCATCCTTCTGGATGCTGCCGATCGTCTCCGGAAACTGCTCACTTATATCCCAGATTTTGGCCCGCAAAATAACACTGTATTGCGGCGAGCCGGTGACGCTGTCCGTCTGGGTGCCATCTAAGAGTGCGTCACCAATAGCGAGATAGGTGAAGCCGCAACTGCGCGCCGCGTTGATGATGGCCGTGCGCGTCACTGTGCTCAAATCGTCGGCCTTGGCTCCGTATTGCTTGGCGATCAGGTCGGGATCCGGGCCAGGGCATGAACTGATAATGTCGGAATAGCTGACGATTTTCGCGCCCGCATTTTTGAAGACGTCCGTCAGGCTCGCATTCAGTTCCTCAGGCGAGGCGCTGCGATATTTAAAGTCGGCCGCCTTGTTGATCGTTCGGCCCTTAGACTGCTCTGTCTGGGACTCGCTTATGTTGACTTCCGCTGTACGATTGACAGACGCGGTGGCGCTGCCGCGGGCCTGCTGTCTCTCGCTATAGCTATCGTTGATCTTCCCTGCCGATTCGCCATAGCCCTCGGAGCCTGTTGTCCTTTCCCGAGTATCGGACTTGTAGGACCCACTGAGCTTATCGCTGGCGGTAACGCCGGCGCGCGCTGAAGCTGAGGAAGAGCGCTCGATATTCGGGTCATAAATGGCGGTTCCGGCCACTTCCCTGACGATAAAGAAAGTCGCAAGCCGCAGGCGGGGCTTCCCGGAGACAGGCGCTGTCACCCCAGACGTGCGGATCACATTATCAATGCTGATCTGAACATCTTGCTGATTGCAATCAAACCGAAAGCGCGCCGACATGAGCTTGAGTTTTTTGTCGGCGATCTGGTCAACCGTCATGATTTGGCAACTGGCGCGAAGGTCGTTGGCGATCATTGTATTTTGATCAGCATTCAGATTTCGCACCTTAAGGCCGATATCGGGACGCATCTTTATGACGCGCCACGCGTTTTTCACGGCCTCCCCTTTGGCGCGATCAAGGCCTTCGATGATGCCCTTGCTGCTGGTTGATTCAAGCGCGACCTCTCCAGAGACAACGATTTGAATCGATTGCACCTGAGCCATGGAGGTGGATGCGCCCATGCCAACAGTGGCGAAGGCTAAAGACGCGAAGAGAATTTTAGCCCGCGACATGGTCAATTTTCCTGAATGGTTTGAGACGGTAGTGACACCAGTTAAATCAGAGTGAGGCTAGGAGGGCGTCGCCTTCCTTGGAAACGTCCTGAAATCCGTTCGCGCCACCCAATTCGAGCGTTTTATAGGCCTTTGAAGCTTCCATGACCTGGACAAGAGACTCTGTCACCGTGCTGGCTTGCGCGGCGAGCACAACCCCAATCACGATCTTCTCAAGGGTGCTGCAATCGCAATTCAGCGCTGCCGCGGTACCTGAAACTATGGCCGCCAGCATTCCAACCTTGGCAACTGCAAACTGAGCATCGGCCTTTTCTGCCAATTCCTTTTGGCGCGCGCTGGGTACCGCGCCATAGGCTTGCAGCTCGTAGATATCGCTCTGGAGCGCTGCACTGGCCTGGGTGAAGGTTTTTACACCATCAGCACCGCCGAGGGTTCCGCTTGAAAAATCATTAGCCAAACGATTGTACTTCTGTGCCTGAGCCCCAAAGCCTACGGCTTCATAATAGTTGGCCGCCGCCTTTATGGCCTGGGATTGTGAGACCGTGAGGGCTCCATAGAAGATGATTAGGGCTGTTTCCTGCCCGCCAGCTCTTGCAGGGACCGCGCAGGCGAGGGCGGGGCCTGCAATCAAAACTGAAAGGGTAAGGACCTTTAGGCGTTTCCAGAGATAATTGATCGGCATAATCATTTCGCCTTTTCCTTGTCATTTACGGCTGTGACCAGCATGGTTTCCGTAATCAACTTCTTCCACGACTTAGCGACTGTAGAATTATCTCGTGCTTTCTTGTCAGTAATGCTGGCTGACATATGAGATTTTACCCACTTTTTATCCTGCGTGGTGTAATTATTTAGAAGTTCCTGAATGAAACTAGAGCTAAGTTTCTCATATTGTCCGTAACTATTGATTTCGCGATCGCCTGTAAAGCGCAAAGACCGGGCATATTTGAAGGCTCGCTCGTCGAGAATTTTGCCGCCCCTGACAAGTTCGTTTTCTACGACCTGACTTTCGACCGCAACAATCTGGGTTATGTAACGGCCTCCATAGTCTAGCTCGGTCTGAACCGTGCCCCGGCTTTGGTCGGCCAGCTCTGACAAAGCGTGCTGGACCTTGCCGCTGGCCAAAACATCCACTTTAAGGCGTAGCTCATAGGAAGGGTCTGGCAGGCCCATAGAGACCTGATTGGTGCCAAGGCATTCCGGGATGTTTGCGATATATTGGCTGGAAGGTTTGCCATCACCACTTGCCCCGAATACGACGGGCACGATTGGTTTTTTGAAGGTCTTGGCCAACAGCGCTTCATATTTCACCGTCAGGTTGCGCGAGAAGGCCTCAGGAGACTGCTGGGGCGTTGATCGTGCCGTCATCAGCTCTGTCTTTGCGGCGTCTGACAAAACCACGGGTGCGACAGCAAGGGAGCCGCGGATGTCTTCGTTTATCGGGATTTCGCTGACCGAGCCCACCCACCGGGAGAGGGCCGAGCTGGGATCCGAAAAGCCATTGAATATCTTTGCGTAGGCAGCGCTGATTTCTAAGGACGTAGGTGAGTGCGTATAGGATTCATTGTAGTTGATAATCGAAGGGATGACGGCCTTTATCTTTAACGCAGAAACATCGAATAAAATCGTATTTATACCAAATGAGTAAGAAACATTGTAGTGTTTCGTATTATCGCGTGGATCAATATAAGATTGAACATCTGTATTTTCTGGTGTTAATACGTGCACCAGTCCAAGCCCGCTTTCTTTACCTTTTGCATCTTCTTTGGATGTTAAATTTATATTCCAATTTATGTTTTTATAAGACTGAAAAGATTCTGAGTAGAATTTAGACTGATTTTTATAGATTTTTATAAGATTCGGACTGGAATTTGTGAAATCATTCGCTGCGCCCTGCAAGCCTAGACCACAATATCTGACATCAAATTTAGTAGAATCCTGCGCATGTGCGCTTCCAAACATCAGAATACTTATAATTGTTGAATTTTTTATTAATACAGAATATCTCTGTAGTGTCGTTCCCATTTCGCCCCCCAAAAGCGCCATTTTCAATGTCGGGTTTTGGCCCCGATCCGAGCGCGAAGTTCAATTCAGGTTTACTGTGACGGGCGTAATCCCGGGGGTCAACTGGGTGAGGGACTCTTCCAGGTTCGAGACGTTGAGTTCGGGAATGACCCTGGGGGAATTCGCCTCCATCATGCGCGCATATTGCGTCCTGCACCGCACCGCCTGGCGGATCACGTCCGGCGGGAACCGGTGACGTTTGAAAGACAGCGGAGCCGCGCATTCGTTTCCTGCCACCCACCGGGCGGGGCCATATCGGAGACAAGTTCGCGGGTTAGACTGCCAGCCCCGCGGCTAAGCCAGGAAGGCCCGGACGACCGAGAGAAAGGCGAGGAAGTTTTCCCGCCGGATGTTGTGTCCGGCGCCCTTAATCTGGGCGCTGCGAATGTTCGCATTGATCGCGCTCGCCTCCGCCGCGAGGTCAGGCGTGACAAGGCCTCCCCGGTCGGGTTCGCCGTAGATCAGCAAGGTCGGGACCGCGATCTTGGCAAGACTGTCCTGCCAGGGCTGGCCGTAGGTCGGCATGGCCAATGGATCCACTTGTCTCTTGGCCTCCGCCCAGGCGTCAAACTCGTCCTCGTGCCAGGTGGGCGAAGTCGCCCGCCCCAAGGCGACAAGCTCCGCGTCGGTCATTTCCCGGAAACTGTCCACCTGACGGCGAAAACGGTTCAGGCGCGCCTCGGCAGCGGACGGTTCAGCGACCGCCAGAAGGGGCGGATCCTCCAGGATGACTTTCGAGATCCGGTCCGGAAAGGCGTTGGCATAGGCCGCAGTTGACCGCGCACCGACCGAGTGGCCGATCACCACTGGCTGGACCAGACCGAGCGCCTCAATGGCATCAGCGATATCGAGGGCTGGATCGTGCGGGTCTGCATCGTTGATCCGCGAGCTGTTGCCGTGTCCGCGGGCGTCCAGCATGATGACGTCGAAATCCGGGGCCATCGCGGCGGCAAAACGGCTCCAGCACAGGCCATTGTCAGTGAGGCCGTGAGACAGAACCATCGGTGGACCGCGGCCGCCCGTTTGGTGGTAGGCCAGGCTGCCGCCAGCCACGGGCACAGTTCCGGCGCGCCAGGTGGCGGCGAGGGCGCGGCCTGCCCCGGTGGTCCCGCTACCAGGCATAGGCTTCGGGGGCCGGGCCGCAGGCCGGGAAGATGGAGTCGATCCTGCCCAGAGTCTCTTGGTCCAGCTCAAGGCCCGACACATGCGCAACCGAGCGCAGCTGCTCGCGGCTTCTTGGCCCGACGATGGTGGCCGCGACGCCGTCCTGCCTGAGCAGCCATGCAAGTGCCACCGCGCTGCTGGATTGACCAAGATCGGCGCTGAGGTCGTCGAACCGGGCGAGCTGCTCCGCCCGACCAGCCCTTGCCGTCCTGACTTGATCCGACTGGCGCCGTCCGTCCTGCTCGAAGGAGGTGCCGGCCAGGAGACCGCTGGCAAGTGGGCTCCAGGCGATCAGGCCTAGCCCGTACTCCCTGCAGGCCGGGAGCACTTCCAGTTCGACGCGGCGCTCGACCAGGTTGTACAGGCTCTGTTCTGACACCAAGCCAAGGGCGTGCCGGGCGATGGCCTTCTCGCTGGCCTGGGCGATCTTCCAACCTGGGAAGTTGCTGGAGCCAACATAGGTGATCTTGCCCTGAGCGATCAGGCGATCGGTTGCCTGCCAGATTTCCTCCATCGGCGCGGACCGATCGATGTGGTGCAGCTGGTAGAGATCGATGTGGTCCACGCCGAGACGTCGGAGGCTGGCGTCGCACGCCATCTGGATGTGGCGCGCCGACAGGCCCTTGTCATTGACGTCCTCCGACATCGGCTCGTGGACCTTGGTCGCCAACACGATCCGGTCTCGCCGCCCCCGGTCCTGGGCAAACCATTTGCCGAGTATGGATTCGGTCGTCCCGACCCCGAGGTGTCCACCGTATTGGTTGGCGGTGTCGACGAAGTTGATACCCATCTCCACCGCGTCGCCGAGGATGGCGAAGCTCTCCGCCTCCGACGTTCGCGGCCCGAAGTTCATGGTCCCGAGACAGAGTTCGCTCACCTTCAGCGCTGTACGGCCTAGCCGACGATACTTCATGAGGTTGCTCCGCCGGACCGTTTCATGGGGCTCGCAGGGTCGCGCCGGTCATCAAGGCCTCACCGGAATCGGCGACGCAAAACCGCGCCAGATACTGCGCCCGCTCCGACAGTCCCCGGTAGTCGCTCCAGGAGATGCCCGGCACCATCGGCTCGCGGAACCAGGGCGCGTAGAATTCGAGGTTGGGGATGGCGCGCATGGCGTCCGAGACGTTGGGCGTGCCGCCATGCCAGGCGCGCACGTCGCGCACCATGATCGCGCCCGCGGGCGCGGGGCATACCGTGCTGAGCCGCATCCATTCAGGTTCGTCTGCCAGGTTGGGGATTGGCGTCCTCGACTTTTGGGTCCCCGGAATCTGACGCGTCGGTCCATTGAGGCGGTTGACCTCCTGGGGCAGGAAATTCACGCAGACATAGGGGCAGGGCAGGTCCCGGATGGTCATCTGACCTGTCGGGTCGTGGAAGGCGCTGAAGGGGGTCTTCGCGCCGTCCTGCCAGTCGCGGATGTCGGAATGAAGGGGCTGGTATTCCACCGCGCCGGGAAGACAGAAGTCGCCACTTGCCGCCCGGAGCGCATAGTCGGGAGATCCGAAGATGGCCGTGACAACCTCGCTCACGAGCTGAACTTCGAGCAGCATCTGCCATTCAGGCCGGTGCAGTTGGCTGCGGGTGAGGCTCGAACCGCCGAAGGAATAGCGGTGCGACCCACGGTTGCCGGCGCGGCCCTTGTCCAGCTCCAGGACTTCGGCGGCCACCTCCTTGCATCCCTTGGCGAGGATCTCGACCTGCTCGCTGTTCAAGACATCGGCGATGACCACGAAGCCGTCGCGACGAAAAAGCTCAACCGCACGCCGGAGGTCCTTCGGCTGCAGGATTTCCAGACCCTTGATGCCGTTTTCGGCTTCTAGTCGGGCGCGCAGAGTGGCGATCTCATTGGTGTCCGCGTCTACACCTGCATTGTCAGACATTGAAAGCTCCGTGAAGTGTCGTTTCTGGCCGGTGCCGCGGGCCCGCCGACCTGGCTCATCGCGCGGGGCTCGCACGCCCAAGCGCCAAAGCAATCTCGGCATGCCGTGCGCGGGTGATGTTGTAGGCGGCCAAGATTACCAGGGACACGATGGCGATCACCGCTGCGACCGGCCCCCAGATCAGCACCAGCCTCACCTGCATGTCGTGGGTCAGGACCGCACCGACCGACCGGCCGACGTCCTTGGGAAAATGCACCAGGTCCAGAGCGACGCCGGCCGCCATGACCCCCAGCCCCGTCGCCGCCTTCCCGGCGAACCCGAGGCCGGCGAAATAGAGGCCTTCGCGGCGGCGGCCGAACAGGTGCTCGTGCTCGTCGGCGGCGTCGGCCATCATCGACGGATAGGCCACCGATACGAAACCCGTGCCTATGCCGGCCACGAACGAATTGATCTGCATCGGCAGAAGGGCGGCGTCACCCAGCGGGGTATAGACTCCGGCCAACATCAGGCCCTGCAGAACCAGCCAGTTGAGGATTAACAGGCCGAACCCAAAGACCACGACGTTCTTCTTTTCCATCACCTTCTGAAGCATAGGGGCCCCCGTGACGCCCAGCAGTATGCCGACCATGTAGGCGTAGCCGATGAACTGAATGAGCTCGCTCTTCATGCGCCAGACAAAAATGAAGGCGTGATTGTTGAGGCTGGCGTTCAGTCCGGTCGCCACGAACAGGATGACCGCGGAGATGAAAAGCAGCCTGAAAGAGCGGTTGCCGAAGATTTCGGCAACTTCACCCGGCAGCCGCTTCCACATGGCACCCGGTGCCTGTTCCGGCTGAGGCAGGCGCGCGGCGTAGCGCCAAACACCCAGGCAGCACAGGACCATACACACAAGCAGCAGGCCGGCCACCGACCAGCCGAACCCGGGATAGCCTTCCGGCCGCTGGAGGCCCCCGTGGGCGAAGAACAAGGAATAGCCGGTCGCGGTGATCATTACGGCCGTCACCAGGCCGGCCACTGCGCGATACATGACCACGCTGGTGCGTTCCGCGTAGTCGCTCGTCATTTCCGCACCCAGGGCAATGTAGGGAACGTTGAACAGGGAAATGGTGCTGCGCGCGGCAACCGACATGACTGTCAGCCAGCCGAAAAGGCCGCTCTGCCCCAAGCCCGCGGGCGGCGAGAACAGCAGCCCTACCGAGAGCGCGACCAGCGGTGCCGCCAGGATCATCAGCGGGATGCGCCGCCCCAGCCGGGATTTGAGATTGTCCGACCAGGAGCCGACCACGGTGTCCACCACGGCGTCGAAGGCCAGGCTCACCGCGAGCGCCGCACCGACGAGCGCCCCGGACAGGCCCAGGACGGCTGAATAGTAGAAAAAGACGAAGCCGATCGCCGTGTCGAACCCGCCGCTCTGGACCGCCTGGCCGAGACTGTAGGCCAGCTTCACCGGCAGTGAGGGCCTGGCGACAGAAGTCTGTCCCACTTGGCGCGCGGAAACATCGAAGTCCGGCAATTGCTCTTCCCTATCCTGGCCACGGATTGCTTCCGCGGGTCCAGCCTTCTCGTCAGGCTCGCCCCGTGGGCGGTTGACGCCCCTAGTCATCCACATATATCCCTATTTTTGCACGTTTGGCCAGTCCGGCGGCCGCCTGTGTCACCGGTGCCCCTGGAGAGAGGAAATTGCCTTTGCTCCTTTCCCAAACGAACGCGGGTTTCGCGAGCTCGCCGGGATAACCGGCAGAGCCAAAAAGCAGGATTGGGAGGACGATTTGAAAGGGCCAGCGATTTTCCTGGCGCAGTTCGTTTCTGACGAGGTGCCGTTCAACAGCCTGAAGTCGATCGCCGAATGGGCCGCCAGCCTGGGCTACAAGGGGCTGCAGATCCCGACGTGGGATCGCCGGCTCATCGATCTGAAGCTGGCGGCGACGAGCGACGTTTACTGCGACGAGATCAAGGGTGTGCTGGCCGAGGCCGGCGTCGAAATCTCTGAGCTGTCGACCCACAACCAGGGCCAGCTTGTCGCGGTCCACCCGGCCTATGACGAGATGTTCGACGGCGGTGTGCCCCGGGAGGTGCGCGGCAATCCCAAGGCCCGGCAGGCCTGGGCCGTGGAGCAGGTGCTGATGGGGGCCAAGGCCTCACGACGCATGGGGCTGGACGCCCACGTGACCTTTTCGGGCGCCCTGGCCTGGCCCTACCTCTATCCCTATCCGCAGCGGCCGGCGGGCCTCATCGAGGAGGCCTTCGACGAGCTGGCGCGGCGGTGGCGGCCGATCCTGGACGCCTTCGAGGATGTGGGCGTTGACCTCTGCTACGAGGTGCATCCGAGCGAGGACCTGTTCGACGGGACCACGGTGGAGATGTTCTGGGACCGGGTGGATCACCACCCCCGGGCCTGCCTGCTCTATGACCCCAGCCACTTCATGCTGCAGCAGCTGGACTATCTTGAGTACATCGATCTCTACCACGACCGGATCAAGATGTTTCACGTCAAGGACGCCGAGTTCCGGCCTACGGGGCGGCAAGGGGTCTACAGCGGCTACGCGCCCTGGAAGGAACGGGCAGGGCGTTTCCGGTCCCTCGGCGACGGGCAGATCGACTTCAAGGCCATCTTCTCCAAGTTCGCGCAGTACGGCTATCGCGGCTGGGCGGTGCTGGAATGGGAGTGCGCGCTGAAGGACAGCGCCTACGGGGCCCGCGAAGGTGCGCTCTTCATCCGCGACCATATCATTAACGTGACCGGCAAGAGCTTCGACGACTTCCTGGCCACGGACGTTGACGCCGCGGCCAACCGCCGGATGCTCGGCCTGGAGCGCGGATGAGCCGCCTGAAGCTGGGCATGGTCGGCGGCGGCGAGGGTGCCTTCATCGGCGGCGTACACCGCATGGCCGCCCGGCTGGACGGTCGCTGGGACCTGGTGGCCGGAGCCTTCAGTTCGGACGGCGCGCGCTCCCGGGCCTTCGGCCAATCCCTGGGGCTGGATGACGAGCGCTGCTACGGCGACTGGCAGGCCATGGCGACGGCTGAGGCCGCGCGGCCCGACCCAATCGACGCGGTGGCCATGGTTACCCCCAACCACATGCACCACGGCCCGGCCAGGGCCTTCCTGAAGGCCGGCATTGCGGTGATCTGCGACAAGCCGCTGACCACGACCCTGGCCGATGCGCTGGACCTGGAAGCGGCTGTGCAGCGCACGGGCCTGCCCTTCGTGCTGACCCACAACTACAGCGGCTATGCGATGGTCAGGCAGATGCGGGCCATGGTCGACGCGGGTGTGTTGGGTGCTGTCCGCGTGGTGCAGGCCGAATATGCCCAGGACTGGCTGGCGCGCGACCTTTCCGGCAACAAGCAGGCCGACTGGCGCAGCGATCCCGAACGCGCCGGGGCCGGGGGCGCGCTCGGCGACATCGCCACCCATGCCTATCACCTCGCGGCCTTCGTCACCGGCGAGCGCGCCGAGGCGGTGAGCGCCGAGACCTCGCGGTTCGTGCCCGGCCGGCGGCTGGACGACGACGTGCAGCTGCGCCTGCGCTGGGCCAGCGGGGCCCGTGGCCAGCTGTGGGCCAGCCAGGTGGCCATCGGCGTGGCCAATGGCCTTCGCCTGCGGATTTATGGTGAGAAGGCCGCCCTGGAATGGGCCCAGGAGGAGCCCGACCTGCTGCGCTTCGCCCGGCTCGGAGAGGCACCCCTGCTCATGCGCCGGGGCGGGCCGGGCCTGGCCCCCGACGCCGAGGCCGCCAGCCGCATTCCGGCCGGGCACCCCGAGGGCTACCTGGAAGGCTTCGCGCAGATCTACGCCGACGCGGCCGACCTGATCGCCGCCCACAAGGCGGGCCATTCGGCCCCCGCCTCCCTGCTGCCGACCGTGAGCGACGGCGTTGACGGCCTGCGCTTCATCGCCGCCTGCGTGGCCAGCGCTGCGGCGGACGGGCGCTGGACGCCGCTGAACGAGGAGGCGCGCTGATGCGGCAGAGCTTTGCCTGGTGGTCCTTTACGGCAGGCCGCGACATCGAGCCGGGCACCTTCCTGCGCGACGCGGTGGCGGCGGGTGCCCAGGGCGTGGAAATGTTGCCCGACGAATACTGGCCCCTGGCCCGCGATCTCGGCCTGGAGATCGTCACCGTCACCGGCCACAAGCTGGAGGAGGGCTTCAACGACCCGGCCCGCCACCCGGCTCTGCAGGACGAAATACGCCGCCAGATCGACGCGGCGCAAAAGGGCGGCGCTCTGTCGGTGATCGTCTTCGCGGGCAACCGCTTCGGCGACGGGGCCGATGAGCCGGCCATCGATGCCTGCGTCGACGGCCTGCAGCCGGTCATCGCCCATGCCCGGGAAGCGGGGGTGCAGCTGCTCATGGAGCTGCTCAACAGCAAGGTCGACCACCCAGGCCAGCAGTGCGACCGGACGGTGTTCGGTGCCAGGGTGGCGCGGCGTTCGGCGGGCCTGAAGCTGCTCTATGATGGCTATCACATGCAGCTGATGGAGGGTGATCTCAGCCGCACCATCAAGGCCAACCTGGACATCATCGGCCATATCCACACGGCCGGCGCACCCGGTCGGCGCGACCTGGACGATCGCCAGGAAATCAACTGGCGCGCCATAGCGGGCCTGCTCAAACACACCGGCTACGCCCATTGGGTCGGCCACGAATTCATCCCGCGCGGCGAGCCCATTGCCGCGCTCAGGGCAGCCATCGCGCTGTTTGAAGAGGTCTGAAGAAGATGCGGTTCGACGCCATTGTTGTCGGTTCGGGGATCAGCGGTGGCTGGGTCGCCAAGGAGCTCACCGAGCGCGGCCTGAAGGTGCTGATGCTGGAGCGCGGCCCGTTCATCGAGCACGGCGGCCCCGGTTACAGCCAGGACGTGGCGCTCAGCACGCGCCGCCGGGACGACCAGATCCCGGACGAGGAAAAGGCCCTCCATTATCCCTACCATGTCGGCGTCAGCTACGCTTTGTTCAATTCAAACAAGCACTTCTGGGCCAGCGACCACGACCACCCCTATGAGACTGTCTCCGGCAAGCCCTACCGCTGGATCCGCGGCTATCAACTGGGCGGCCGCTCGCTGACCTGGGGTCGCCAGTCCTACCGCTGGTCGCCCGACGATTTCGAATCCAACAAGCGGGACGGGCACGGCGTCGACTGGCCCATCCGCTACGGAGACCTGGAGCCCTGGTACGACCATGTCGAGGCCTTCGCGGGCGTCAGCGGCAACTATGACGGGATCCCCCAACTGCCCGACGGCGACTTCCTGCCGCCCTTCCCCTTCAACGGCGTGGAGGAGCTGGCCAAGGAGAAGATCGAGGCCGCCTTCCCCACCCGCCGCCTGATCATGGGCCGCACGGCCAACCTGAGCCGGGTGACCAAGGTCCACATGGATGGCGGTCGCAAGACGTGTGAGCAGCATGTGAAGTGCCACCACGGCTGCCCGATCGGCAGCTACTTCTCCACCCAGGCGTCGACCCTGCCGGCCGCCAACGCCACTGGCAACCTGACCGTCATCACCGACATGATCGTCGAAAGCGTGACCTACGATCCGGCGACCAGGCGGGCCACCGGCGTGCGGGCCATCAACCGGCTGACCAAAGAGGGCGTCACCTACGAGGCACGGCTGATCTTCCTGAACGCCTCGGCCATCAACACCGCCGCCCTTCTGCTCAACTCCCGCTCCGACGCCTTCCCACGCGGACTGGCCAACGGCTCCGACCAGGTCGGGCGCAACCTGATGGACCATGTGAGCTGCCGCCCGATCCTGGGGACCTACCCCGGCGCCGAGAGCGAGGCCTACCAGCCGGACCGGCCCACCGGCCTCTATGTCCCACGCTATGCCAACGTCACCGAGGACAAGTCCTACCTGCGTGGCTTCGGCATGCAGGGCGGGGCCGCGCGCATGCGCCGCGAGGGTGGCGAGCTGGACGCCGACGGCCGGCCGAAGAATGCCTGGGTTATCAACCTGCTGCCCTTCGGCGAGGTGCTGCCCAATCCCGACAACCGGGTGACCCTGACCACCGCCCGCGTCGACAGCTGGGGCATGCCCTTGCCCCGCATTGAGGCCGAGCATGGGGCCAACGAAAAGGCGATGATGCAGGCGGCGGCCAGGGACGCGGCCGCCATGCTGGCCGCCGCCGGTTGCATCGACATTACCCCCTGGGAGGAGGCCGGCGATGTGCTCACCCCGCCCGGCGACCGCATCCACGAGATGGGCACGGCGCGCATGGGCCGCGATCCCGCCACCTCCGTCTTCAACGGCTGGGGCCAGGCGCATGAGGTGGAGAACCTCTTCTGCTCCGACGGCGCAGTGATGACCTCGGCCGCCTCGATGAACCCCTCGCTCACCTACATGGCGCTCTCCGCGCGCGCGGCCCACCATGCGGCCGACCTCCTCGAACAGGGAGTTCTTTGATGAAGCCCGTCGGCCTGCAGCTCTACACCCTGCGCAAACCCTTTGGCGAAGACCCCGTCGGTACGCTCGAACGCATCAAGACCAGCGGCTATGACGAGGTCGAATTCGCGGCACCCCTGGATATGGACTTTGCGCCCCTGGCCGCACGAATGGCCGAGATCGCTCTGGACTGCCCGTCCGTCCACGTCGGCCTGGCCGATATCACCGAGCGGCCGGACCGCGTGCTGGCCGTGGCCAGGACGCTCGGCTGCCGTTTCATTGTCCTGCCCTTCGTCGACCCGAACGGGGCCGACTGGCGCGCGGTCGTTCAGCAGGCCCAGGCCTTCGCGAAACAGGCCCAGGGCGAGGGCTTCCACTTCTGCTACCATCATCACCACTTCGAGTTCGACGCCGCCTCGGGCGTGCGCCCCTTCGACATCTTGACCGGAGAGTCCGACCCGTCCCTCTTCTTCTTCGAGCTCGACGTCTACTGGCTGAAGACCGGCGGTGAGGATCCGGTGTCTATGATCGAAACGCTGGCTGGACGGGTGAAGCTGCTGCACCTCAAGGATGCCGCGCCGGACGGCACGATGACCGACGTCGGCTCCGGCCTCCTCGACTTCCCCGCCATCATCGCCGCTGGCCGCGCCGCCGGGGTCGAGCACTTTTTCGTCGAGCACGACGTTCCGCCGAAGCCCTACTGGCCAAGCGTCGAAGCCAGCGTGGGCTACCTCAAGGGGCTGATCTAGCCGCTCAAACTCACCTCGCAGCGCCATAGGCGCGCAGCCCGTCGGTGACGATGGTGCCTGGTCTGCCATGGCGCTTCATGGCTTTGTTGAAGAATTTCAACGCTGCTTCCGACAATTTGGGCTGACGGGTCCGACGCAGGTCGTCGCCTCCGCGTCCAATGTGCGTCAAGCATGCCAAAACCCGGACGCAAAGAGCCTGGCGCGAGGGACTCGTATCATTGTTTTAATTAAAGAAAAATGGCGCGCCCGGAACGATTCGAACGTCCGACCCTCAGATTCGTAGTCTGATGCTCTATCCAGCTGAGCTACGGGCGCGCATCGCCCTAGGGCGAGGGCGCGGAAACTAGTCTTGGCCGGGGAAAAGTGCAAGCGGTGAGGTGGTTTTTCCTGTGGGGTCTTACAGGTCGCGCCAGCAAGGTGTGGCCGTGTCTGGCCAGGGGGTGGCGGCGTAGACGCCCCGGGCAATGGCGCGCGCCAGGGTATCGGCGGCCAGGGCCCCCAGTCGGGTCAGGGTAAAGTCTCCGCCAATCAGCGGTCTCTGGGCGGTGGATATCACAAAGACCACGTCACCGTCGAAGGGGGCGTGAACCGGTCGGATGGCCCGGGCCATGCCGTCCTGGGCCATGACGGCCACCCGCTTGGCCTGGGCCGGCGTCAGGGCGACGTCGGTGGCGATACAGGCCAGGGTGGTGTTCATGCGGGCTCCCGGGTCGCCCTTGGCCAGGCCCCAGTCATCCGGTCCGGCGCCAAGCCCCTGGACGCCCAGCCCGCCGAATTCCGCATTCAACTCATAAGGCGCGGCCCAGAAGGTCCGGCCACCCGGGGCGGTGACGGTGCCATAGCTGTTCACACAGACCAGGGCCCCGACGCTGATCCCGTCGGCGGCCACGACGGAGGCCGACCCCGTGCCGCCCTTCAGCTGGCCCGCCATGGCGCCATAGCCTGCGCCCGCCGTCCCCAGATCAAAGTCCAGTCCGGCTCCCGAGATCGCCTGAAGTCCCAGGGCGCGATAGGGCGGGGTCTCGCCCCAGGCCTTGTCACCCCCATTGGCCAGATCATAGAGGATGGCAGAGGGCACCACCGGTGAGGGGGGCACGCCCGGGCGGGAGACCAGCCCATAGCCCTGGCCCCGGGCCCCCAGCCAGCTCGTCACCCCGTCTGCGGCGGCCAGGCCATAGACCGAGCCCCCTGCCAGGACGATGGCGTCCACCGCCTCCACCAGGTTTTCCGGCTGCAAGGCATCGGTTTCCCGGGTCCCCGGCCCGCCGCCCCGCACATCCACGGCGCCCACGGCGCGGGCGTCCGGCAGGATGACGGTCACGCCAGACCGGCAGGCCGCGTCATGGGCCTGTCCGACCAGCAGGCCGGGTACATCGGTGATCAGATTGCGGGGTCCCGGCCCTGCGGCGGGAAAAACAGGCAGTTTGGTCATAAATGCCTTCAGACCACGGCTTGGCAATTGTTGTCCACGCTGACCGCGCTATGGTGGCCAGGAAATCTCATATCTGGCCAACAGGATCCGCATGTCGCCCAAGTCTGTTTTCCGCCTTCTCCTGCTTTCGGCGCTTGCCCTGGGCAGTTTCGAAACCCCGGCCCTGGCCGCCCGTCATCCTGTGGCCAACAGCCCGACCGGCAAGGGCATGGTGGCGGCCGCCAATCCCCAGGCGGTCGAGGCGGGGTTGAATGTCCTGCGTCGGGGTGGCTCTGCGGTGGATGCGGCAGTCGCCGTTCAGGCGGTGCTGGGTCTGGTGGAGCCGGAAAGCTCCGGTCTCGGCGGCGGGTCCTTCATGACCTATTACGATGCCAAGACCCACAAGGTGGTGGCCTTTAACGGTCGCGAAACCGCCCCTGCGGGGGCCAGCCCCGACATGTTCATGGGGCCGGACGGCAAGCCCCTGGGCTTTGCCACGGCGGTGGTCAGTGGCCGGGCCACCGGTGTGCCTGGCGCGATTGCCATGCTCTCCATGGCCCAGGGCAAGTATGGCAAGCTGGCCTGGTCCAGCCTGTTCGTTGATGCAGAACACCTGGCCGACCAGGGTTTTGTCGTCACCAAGAAACTGGCCCGTGCCGCGGCGGCCCCTTATCCCCAGTCGATCCAGCCCGATACCGTGGCCTATTTCACCAAGGCGGATGGCACCAAGGTCGCGGGCGGAGACTTGCTGAAAAACCCGGCCTATGCGGCGACGGTCCGCAAGATTGCCGCAGAAGGTCCCAAGGCCCTGCTGGAAGGCTCGATTGCCGAGGCCATTGTCCAGCGCACCCATGACGGTCCCCTGCCGGGCACCATGACCCTGGAGGACCTCAAGGCCTACAAGCCCAAGGCGTCCGAGGCGGTCTGCCGTCCCTACAAGGTCTATGTGGTCTGCGTGCCACCGGCCCCCTCTGGCGGTCCGGCCCTGCTCGAAGGCCTGGGCCTGCTGGCCAATACCGACATTGCCGCCCATGGCCCGACGACGGTCCAGGGCTGGTATCTCTTTTCCCAGGCCAGCCGCCTTATGTATGCCGACCGCGACCGCTATTTCGGCGATCCGGATTTTGTCTCCATCCCCGTCGAGGGGCTCCTGGACCCGGCCTATCTGAAGGCCCGCGCCGCCCTGATCAGCCCGGACCAGGCCGGTCCGCCGCCTGAGGCTGGCAAGCCCAAGGGTGCCGGCATTCGCGCGCCGGACGCGACCGCAGAACCCGGCGGCACCACCCACATGGTCATTGTCGACGGAGCCGGGAATGTGGTCTCCATGACCACGACGGTGGAAAGCATTTTCGGCACCGGCCGGATGGTCGGGGGCTTCTTCCTGAACAACCAGCTGACCGACTTCTCCTTCTCGCCCAAGGAAAAGGACGGCGTGGCTGCTGCCAATGCTGTCGCCCCGGGCAAGCGTCCGCGTTCGTCCATGGCTCCGGCCATTGTCCTGGATCGTCAGGGTCGGCTTGTGGCGGCCCTGGGCTCCCCCGGCGGGAATTCCATCCTGGCCTATAACCTGAAGACCCTGGTGGGCGTCCTGGACTGGAAGATGTCCATGCAGGATGCCATTGCCCTGCCCAACCTGATTGCCCGGGGACCCTCCTATGCGGCGGAGCCGGACAAGTTCGCGCCCGGGATTGTCGACGGGCTCGCCGCCCGGGGCGTCAAGCTTGTGGGCGGTGGCGGGGCCGAAGGTTCAGGCCTGCACGGTGTGCTGGTCACGCCCGCGGGTCTGACCGGTGGGGCCGATCCCCGGCGCGAAGGTGTGGCCCGGGTTCCCTGATCAAAACCGGGGGTCAGCGCTGAGGCAGGTGAAGTTCAAAGCTTGAGCCGGAAGGTCCTGTCTCGGCCAGGACAAGGTCGCCGCCGTGGGCCTGGGCGAGTTCCCGGGAAATGGCCAGGCCCAGTCCTGTTCCGTCTGAGCGGGAGGAGCCTGAAAATGGCTGGAAGATCCGGGCCTGAACCCGCTCCGGAATTCCCGGGCCCGTGTCGGTGAACCGAAGCACGATCTGGCGGTCGTCCCGGCCAAGCGTCACCGTCACCTCGCCCCCGCGACGGGGGGCCTCGTGCTGGATGGCCTCCCGGGCATTGCGCATAAGATTGGCGGCAATGCGGTGGAATTGTTCGGGGTCGGCTTCGATCTCCACCTCGGCCCCTATGTCATGGTGCAGGACTACGGGCAGGTCGCCCTCGCCCAGACCGGCCTCTTCAGCGGCGGAAACCAGGGCCTGGGCCAGGGGAATGGGCGCAGGCACGGGCAGGGCCTCCTGGGTCTTTCCATAGGCCAGTACATGGCTGGCCAGCTTGACCGCCCGGTCAATGGCCCGCTCCAGCCTTGGCAGGGCCTGGGCAACAATAGGGTCGCGCACTTCCGACAGCCGCTCCGAGGCCATGCGGGCGCTGGTCAACATGTTGCGCAGATCGTGATTAATCTTGGCCACGGCCTCGCCAAGGGCCGCCAGACGGGCGCGCGAGCTTAGGGCGGCGCGCAGGTCGGCCTGCATGCGGTCCAGCTCCAGCTCGGCCCGCCCGATCTCGTCCCGGCGTCCTGAGGGGGCAAGGTGGGCGCTCGGGTCATCGGGGTCGGCCCGGAACCGCTCCATGGCCCGGGTAATCCTCTGCATGGGCCGGACCAGGAACAGGTTGAGCGACAGATAGACCAGGCCACCGGCCAGACCGGCGACAAATATGGTCACGAGAACCAGCTGCCAGAGATAGCGCGATAGCTCGGCCCGCAACTGGGCATCCGGGGCCACGACCTCGATGAAGTCGGCGGACCTGAAGCGGGGCTGGGCAATCACCCGCACGGCCCGCCCAGGCCCCCCCAGAAGGGTCTGGAAGGGGGCTGTGAGCCAGGAGGTCGGGGCCTGGTCGCGAAGGTCCACCAGATAGGGCGTCTGGTCCCGACGGGGCCCCTGAAGCACCAGACGTCGCATGCCCTCGGCCTGGATGGCGACGGTCTCCACGCCAGCTCCGGTGAGGAGCTGTGAGGACAGCTGGGCGGTGACCACCCGGTCCGGAGCGACCTCTGTCGCCAAGGACGCCAGTTCAGCGGCCCGGACACGGTCCAGAAGCCATTTTTCCTCGAAGGCCGCCAGGGCGGGCGGCAGGATGAACAGCCCGGCCAGGGCCACGAACAAGATGGTCAGGATCAGAAGACGCGCCGACAGGCCACCCGGCCAGAAAAATCGCCGGCCCGGCGGCCGCTCGGGACCCTGAGGCTCAACGGCCTCTACCATGCCCCTACGGCCTCCTGAACGGAGGCAAATCCATCTGCCCGAAGTCTGGCGGCCAGATCGTGGCCAATGTCCGTCACCAGACCCGGCCCGGCATAGACCAGGGCTGAATAGACCTGAATGGCGCTGGCCCCGGCGCGAATGCGGTCATAGGCGTCAGCCCCTGAAGCAATTCCGCCCGCCCCGATCAGGGGAATTCGTCCGGCGCTCACAGCCGAAAACCGGCCCATCATGGATTGGGCCAGGACCTTCAAGGGAGCGCCCGACAGCCCGCCCGCCTCGCCCGCATGGCGGGAGATCAGGGGCGGTCGGCTGATGGTCGTGTTCGAGACAATAATGCCCGAGAGCCCATTGGTCAGGACCGTCTCGACAATGGCCTCGACCTCGCCATCCTCCAGGTCCGGGGCAACCTTCAGAAAAATCGGCACTCGGCCTGAATCGGGCAGCCCGTCCCGCGACGTGGCCAGTCGACCGAGAAGTTCCTCAAGCGCCGCCCGGGTCTGCAGGGCGCGAAGGCCGGGGGTATTGGGCGAGGAAATGTTGATGGTGAAATAGCTGGCCAGTCCCCAGAGCCGCTCCAGGCCGGTTACATAGTCGCCAATGCGGTCAGCAGCGTCCTTGTTGGCCCCGATATTGGCTCCGACAAGCCCCGGTCCGCGTTGCGCAAGGCGACGGGCAAAGGGCTCCAGACCCTCGTTGTTGAAGCCCATGCGATTGATAACCGCCTGATCCTCGCTCAGGCGAAACAGGCGTGGACGCGGGTTTCCGGCCTGGGCCAGAGGCGTGACCGTGCCACATTCCACAAACCCGAACCCGGCCGCCAGCATGGGCCCAAAGACTTCGGCATTCTTGTCGAACCCGGCTGCCAGCCCCAGGCAGGTGGGAAGGTCCAGACCAGCAAGGCGGGTGGCGAGTATGGGGTCTGGAGCCGGGGCCCGGGGGCCCAGACCCAGGCCGAGCGCCTTTAAGGTCAAGCCGTGGGCATCCTCCGGGTCCAGGAGGTGAAGGGCTCTTGTGGCAAGGGCGTGAAGGCGGCTCACCCTAGTCGATCTCCACAATCGGAATTCCCGCGGCGTCCAGGGGCGTCTCACGCACCGTCAGGACCCGATCCACGGCAAGACGGCCATAGAGGTGGGGAAAGAGGTCACCGCCCCGGGAGGGCTCCCAGACCAGGTCCGGGCCAAGATCATCGCCTTCGATCTCCAGGGTCACGAGCCCAGTCTGCCCGGCAAAATGGCGGCGGGCCGTTTCGCTCACCTGATCCCGCGTCGAAAAATGAATATAGCCGTCAACAAGATCGATTCCCGAGCCGGCAAACTCACCGGCCGCCTTGGCCGCAAGCCAGGCGGATCGTTCAAGGATCTTGTAGATGAGGCTCACCGCACCTTGTCCGGGAAGAACAAGCCATCATAGAGCGGGCGGCCCTGGGCATCGATGACAAAGACAGCGGCGGCGGCCGTCGGAAACCGGCTCTCCACCCGGCTGATTACCGACAAAGGCCCGCTGCTTTCGCGCAGCATGTCGAGGACAAGGTCCTGTATGCCCGGATTGTGCCCAACGACCAGCAGGGTCTCACAGGTCGGAGCGGCCTTGCGCACGGCCTCGCGAATGGCGCTGCTCTCGGCGAGGTAGAGCCCGTCTTCAAGCTGGACCACAGACTTTGGGAACAGCGAGGCCATGGCCGCCCAGGTTCCGCGGGTTCGAGCAGCGGACGAGGCCAGCACCAGATCCGGGATTAGGCCCAGTCCCAGGAGGGTTTCACCCGTCGCCCAGGATTCTGTCCGGCCTTCGGCGGAAAGCTCGCGCGCAAAGTCGCCGCCGTGTTCAGAATCCTGCTCAGCATTGCCGTGCCGCAAAAGGATTAATCTGTTCATGCGTGCTCCATGGGCCTCGACTCACCTCTTAGCTGGCCTTGCCCTCTGTGCGAAGCAGTTGACAGCGAAACAGCTTGGCGGTCCAAGCGGTCATTATGCGCAATCTAACCTCCGCCTCCCCCGAAATCGAGACCCGTGGTGATACATGGCGGTTTCCCATGGACCAGCCATTGACGCTGGACTCCGGCGGCAGCCTGGCCCCCCTGGAAATCGGCTACCGAACCTATGGCACGCTCAATGCTGACAAGAGCAATGCCGTCCTGGTCTGCCATGCCCTGACCGGTGATCAGTATCTGGCCTCAACCCACCCCGTGACGGGCAAGCCCGGATGGTGGACCCGGGTCGTGGGGCCAGGCCTGCCCCTGGACCCGGGGCGGCACTTTATCATCTGCACGAATGTGATCGGCGGCTGTATGGGCTCGTCAGGACCCGCCTCGACCAATCCGGTCAGCGGCGAGGTTTATGGCCTGACCTTCCCGGTCATTACCATTGCCGACATGGTTCGGGCCCAGGCCATGCTGGTGGAGGCCCTGGGGATTGAGACCCTGTTTGCCGTGGTGGGCTGTTCCATGGGCGGCATGCAGGTCCTGCAATGGGCTGCAGACTTTCCTGAACGCATGTTTTCGGCCATCTGCATTGCCGCCGCGGCGCGCCACTCGGCCCAGAACATTGCCTTCCATGAAGTCGGACGGGCGGCCATCATGGCAGACCCGGACTGGCGGGGTGGGGCCTATGAGGCGGCAGGCGTGCGGCCGGAAAAGGGCCTGGCCGTGGCCCGCATGGCTGCCCATATCACCTATCTGTCCGAGGCGGCCCTGCAACGAAAATTCGGGCGGGAACTGCAAAGGGACGGCCTGTCCTGGGGCTTTGACACCGACTTCCAGGTGGAGAGCTATCTGCGACATCAGGGAGCCAGTTTCGTCGACCGGTTTGATGCCAATTCCTACCTCTATATCACGCGGGCCCTGGATTATTTCGACCTCGCCGCCAGCCATGACGGCGTCCTTGCCGAGGCCTTTGTTCGCGCGCGGCATGTGCGGTTTTGCGTCCTGTCCTTTTCCTCAGACTGGCTTTATTCGACGGCGGAGAGCCGGGACATTGTCCGGGCCTTGAATGCGGCGGGCTGCCGGGCCAGTTTTGTCGAAATCGAAACAGACAAGGGCCACGATGCCATCTTCCTGGACGAGCCCGCCCTGGACTCCGCCCTTCGGGGTTTCCTCGCGGCCGCCGCGGAAAAGCGGGGCCTCTCATGAGTGAGCTGAGGGAAGACTTCCGCGAAATCCTGCAACTGGTCACGCCAGGGGCCCGGGTCCTGGATGTGGGCTGCGGCGGCGGTGAACTTCTGGAACTGCTCACCCGAGAGCGGAATGTGGATGGCCAGGGCCTCGAAATTTCCGCCCAGGGCGTCGCCGCCTGCCTTGCGCGTGGTCTTGCCGTGGTCCAGGGCGATGCCGACCGGGACCTTGATAACTTCCCGACCCGGGCCTTCGATGTGGCCATCCTGTCGAAGACCCTGCAACAGATGCGTGATCCCAGACGGGTTCTGTCCGAGCTTCTGCGGGTGGCCGACCATGCCGTCGTCTCCCTTCCGAACTTTGGTCACTGGCGGGTGCGGTGGGCCTTGCTGGCGCACGGTCGTATGCCGGAGACCCGCGCCCTGCCCGATCCCTGGTGGTCGACGCCCAATATTCACCTCTGCACCCTGAAGGACTTCATGGTGCTGTGTGATGATCTTGATCTGGAAGTCGAGATCTGCAGGGCCCTGTCCGAAGGGCAAAAGCCACGCCGGATTGATCCGAGACGCCCGATTGAGAACTGGCGGGCTGAAACCGCCCTGTTCCTGTTGCGCAGAAAAGCCTGACGCCTGCCTTAGCCCGCTATGGCCGCGGCATCCACCTCGCCCGTCCGGATGCGCAAGGCCTTTTCCAGGTCGAGGACGAAGATCTTCCCGTCGCCGATCTTGCCGGTATTGGCAGTCTTGGCCAGGGCTTCAATAATGGAATCAACAATGTCGTCAGACGCCGCGATCTCTAGCTTCACCTTCGGCAGGAGCTTGATCTCGTATTCGGCGCCCCGGTAGACCTCGGTCTTGCCGCGCTGGCGACCATAGCCGCGCACTTCAGTCACGGTCAGGCCGGACGCACCCGCCTCGGTTGCCGCATCGATGACCGCATCAAGACGGCTGGGTTTGATTACGGCAATGATCAGTTTCATCGGCGTCTCCAGTCTGGTGAAGCCTGAGGCTATGTCCAATTTGAGGTCTGTCCAAGGGGGCTGAACAGGAACTTACGCCACTGTGTCTTTCAGGTTCAACTCGTCTTGCCGACGGGGTCCTGGTCGGCAATGGCGAGGAGATATTTGCCATAGGCCGTCTTGGCGAAGAGTTCGCCCCTGAGCCGCAATTGATCCCGGTCGATAAAGCCGTTCAGAAATGCGATTTCTTCAAGACAGGCGACCTGGATACCCTGGCGCTTCTGGATGGCCCGGACAAACTCTGCAGCCTCGATCAGGCTTTCATGGGTGCCGGTGTCCAGCCAGGTATAGCCCCGCGGCAATTGCTCAACGAACAGGGCGTTTTGTTCCATATAGGTCCGGTTGACGTCAGTGATTTCCAGCTCGCCCCGGTCCGAAGGGCGGACATTCCGGGCGATCTCGACCACGGAATTATCGTAGAAATAGAGGCCGGTGACGGCCAGGCGGGACTTCGGGACCTTGGGCTTTTCTTCCAGGCTGATGGCGCGGCCGTCCCGGTCTAGCTCGACGACACCATAGGCTTCCGGCGTATCGACCTCGACGGCAAAAACGGTGGCCCCTGCGGGCCGGGCGACGGCCCTGGCCAGTAGGTCCGGCATGCCCGCGCCGTAGAAGATATTGTCTCCCAGAACCAGGGCCACAGAATCCTCACCAATGAAGGACTCACCAATCAAGAAGGCTTGAGCCAATCCATCCGGGCTGGGCTGGACGGCATAGTCGAGCTTGAGGCCAATGTCGGACCCGTCGCCAAACAATCGGCGATAATTGTCCAGATATTCCGGCGACGAGATCACCAGGATCTCGCGAATTCCGGCCTGCATCAGCACCGACAGCGGATAATAGATCATCGGCTTGTCGTAGATTGGCAGGAGCTGCTTGTTCACAGCCAGGGTCGCCGGGTGCAATCTTGTCCCGGAGCCGCCTGCGAGAATAATGCCCTTCATCTACGCCCTCACCGGGTTCATGCCTGCCAGAAGGGTGCTGACCACCTCTTCAACCGCGACCTGCCAGGGCCGGGGTGTCATTCCGAAATCGCTTGTCAGGCGTCCCGTGTCCAGCCGTGAATTCTTCGGACGTCGGCTCAGGGTCGGATAGGCGTCTGTTGAAACCGCCGTCAGGGCTGGAACCCTAACGCCCTGGGCCTGGGCCTGCCGGAAGATGGCTGAGGCCAGATCAAACCAGCTGGCTTGGCCGGCATTGACGAAATGGTAGGTGCCCAAGGGCGTATCCGGGTCGGTCAGGAGCCGTTCGGCGATTGCGATCACACAGTCGGCTATGTCTCCGGCGGCGGTCGGGCAGCCCGTCTGGTCATTGACCACTTGCAGGTGATCCCGGGTCCCAGCCAAACCCAGCATGGTCCGGGCAAAATTCCGGCCCTGGGCACTCACAACCCAGGCTGTTCGCAATATGACGTGGCGGGGACAAATGGCCCGAACAGCCAGTTCACCGGCGGCCTTCGAGGCACCATAGACCCCAAGAGGCGCAATGGGATCGGTTTCCACATACGCCCTGCCCATTTCGCCATCGAAAACATAGTCGGTCGAGATATGGATCAGGGGAATCTGCGCCGTCTGGCAGGCCCTGGCGAGGGCGGCGGGGCCATCGGCATTGGTAGCCCAGGCCGACATGGGCTCAACCTCGGCCTGATCGACGCCAGTGTAGGCCGCGCAATTGATCACGGCGGCCCAGGACCGGGACGCCATGAGAGTCCTCACAGCCTCAGGGTCGGCAATATTTAGCTCGGAGCTGGCAGGCGCGATCAGGTCATGACCCGAAAAGCCGCGCGCCTGAATCTCTGTCCCGACCTGGCCACTACCGCCTGTCAAAAGGATCGCTGATTTTTCCAAACCTACCATCGTGACATCAAGGGTCCGAAAAGCTGAGGGGTGCCAAATGAAAAGCGGCTTCGTCTCCGAAGCCGCTTGCCATGTCTTTGGGCCCGATCACCCCAAGCGGTGACCAGGTCCCCCTTAGGCTTAGGACTCTGTCGTGGTCGCCTTGGGCGCAGCGCTCATCTGGCGCTCGGCAATCCGGGCCGACTTCCCGCGACGATCGCGCAGATAGTAAAGCTTGGCGCGCCGCACGACGCCGCGACGCTTGACTTCGATGCTTTCGATATTCGGCGAATAGATCGGGAACACGCGTTCCACGCCTTCCCCGAACGAAATCTTGCGAACCGTGAAGCTCTCGTTGATACCGCCGCCCTGACGGGCAATGCACACGCCTTCATAGGCCTGAACGCGCTCGCGTTCGCCTTCCTTGATCTTGACGTTGACGCGAACGGTGTCACCGGGCTGGAAATCCGGTGTAGACCGCTGGGCTGCCAAACGGTCGGTCTCTTCCTTTTCCAGGGTCTGGATCAGGTTCATGGGTTATTCCTTTTCATTCCGGGCTTTTTTGCCCTTTGCCTGTTGATTGGCGAGCCAGGCGGCCCATAAGTCCGGCCGTCGGTCCCGCGTTGTCTCTTCCCGCTGCGCCTGTCGCCAGCCTGCCACATGGGCATGATGGCCACTCAAAAGCACCTCGGGAATCTCCAGCCCTTCAAACCTCCGCGGTCGCGTATATTGCGGATGTTCAAGGAGCCCGTCCTCGAAACTCTCTTCACTGAGACTGTCTGCCTGGCCAAGGACCCCGGGCACCAGTCTTACGCACGCCTCTGTCACCACCATGGCCGCCGCCTCGCCACCGGCCAGAACGGCGTCTCCGACGGAGACTTCCTCAAATCCCCGGGCATCCAGTACCCGCTGATCCACGCCTTCAAACCGACCGGCCAGGATGATCAATCCCGGCCCCTCGGCCCAGGTCCTTACACGTGCCTGGGTGAGGGGTCGCCCCCTCGCGCTCATGTAAAGAAGCGGTCGTCCCCGTCGGTCCACACTCTCCAGCGCGGCGGCGATGACGTCTGCTCGCATGACCTGCCCCGGACCACCCCCCGCAGGGGTATCATCCAGGAAGCCGCGCTTATCTGTGGAAAAGTTCCGAATGTCCAGTGTTTCCAGGGACCAAAGCCCGGATTCTCGCCAGGCAGTCCCGATAAGGGATACCCCCAGGGGACCCGGAAAGGCCTCCGGGAACATGGTCAGGACGGTCACGTCAAAGGCGGGGGGGCGATCCATCGGGGTCTTGTGAACCAAGACGGCAGGTTTTTCGAGTCCGGAGCCGTGAAATCCCTCGGGAATCTCAGGGACAACAGTTCGCCTTGCCCGGCGGGGCAAGACGGCTTAGGTCCTAGCGTTTGAAGTGCAGCATCGATCGAGACGACCATGGAAACCGCTGAAAACCTGATTGATACCCTGGCGCTTGAACGTCTTGAGGTGAATCTCTTCCGGGGCGTGTCGCCTCAGGAAGGCCCAGGCCGGATCTTCGGTGGCCAGGTCATAGCCCAGTCTCTGCTGGCCGCCTACGGCACTGTCGAGAACCGCATCTGCCATTCCCTGCACTGCTATTTCATCCGCCCGGGAGATCCCAGTGTGCCGATCATCTATGAGGTGGACCGCGCCCGGGACGGGGCCAGTTTCACCACCCGGCGGGTGGTTGCGATCCAGCACGGCCAGCAGATCTTCAATCTGGCCGCCTCCTTTCAGGTTGAAGAGACGGGCTTTGAGCATCAGGCCCCGATGATGTCGGTGCCTGCCCCGGATGAGCTTCCGAGCGAAATGGAGGGAATGAAGGCGGCCCTGGAGAAAATGCCGGAGGAAGCCCGCAAGTGGATGACCCGGCCCCGACCGATCGAAATGCGTCAGGTCGATGGGGCCAATCCGTTTTCAGGAGCGGCCCCAGCACCGAGCAAGCCGGAGAGCCAGACCTGGTTCCGCGCCAAGGCCCCCCTTGGGAGCGATCCGCACATGCATCAGGTCGTCATGGCCTATGCCTCCGACATGAGCCTGCTGTCGACCGCCATTCGTCCCCATGGGGTGACCTGGCAGACCAAGGGCTTTCAATCGGCCAGCCTTGACCACGCCATGTGGTTTCACAAGCCGGTGAATTTTAATGACTGGCATCTCTACGCCCAGGACAGCCCCAGTGCGTCGGGCGGCCGGGCCTTCATTCGGGGATCGATCTTTACCGAGTCTGGGGAGTTGGTCGCCAGTGTTGCCCAGGAAGGCTTGATCCGGATGCGCAAGCCCTGAGGGATAGGCTTGGGTCTATTCGGTCTCTTCCGGGCGAATGGCTATAACCCGGCTTTCTTGCAGCAAGACTTCGGGCACATTGGCCCGTGTGAAGGGTAACCACCAGCTTGGCCCCGCAGGTGGCTGAATCTCGAGAAGGTCGCCGGCTCCGAAGTCATTGATGGCCTTGATCCGGCCCAGGACGTCCCCCTCACGGGTCTCGACGGACAGGCCGATCAGATCGGCGAGGTAGAATTCATCTTCGTCGGGGGCGGGCAGGGACTCGCGCGCCACGAATAGCTTCAGCCCGCGCAGGATCTCGGCCTGATCGCGATTATCAACGCCGGCGGCGCGGGCGATGACGCCGCCCTTTGTCACCCGGACGGCGCTGAGCACCAGGCCGGGGCTTCCATCCTCTCGACGCAGGTCCCGATAGCGCCCAAGCGCCAAGGGGTCCTCCGTAAAGGTCGTAATTCGCACGTCACCCTTGATCCCAAAGGCTCCGGCGACGCGCGCAACGAGCAGGAGACGGTCGCTCATGATGTCGTCCGTCTCCTGATCCTGACTTTAGGCTTCCGGGGTTTCCGCCGGTGCGTCTTCAGCAGGGGCTTCGGCGGCGGGCGCTTCGGCAGCCGGGGCATCTTCGGTCACGACATCCGCCGCAGGGGCTTCGGCTTCAGCCGCAGGGGCCTCAACAACGGGTTCCGGCGCGGGCTCAGGCTCGGGCTCAGGGGCCGGACGGGCGGCGGCCTCGGCGGCGGCGGCGGCCAGATCGGCCTCACGGCTTGCCTTTTCCTCGGCACGTTCCTTGGCCTTCTTGCCAGGCGCACCCTTCTGGGGGTTGTTGCCGTGTTCCCACTTGGTCAGGCCCTGAACGGCCAGGAAGCGTGCCACGCGATCGGTGGGCTGTGCGCCCTTGCTGATCCACTCCTGGATACGCTCGATCTTCAGGGTCACCCGGGTCGGGTCATCCTTCTTCAGGAGCGGGTTATAGGACCCGACCTTTTCGATGAAACGGCCATCCCGGGGGGAGTGGCTGTCGGCAACGACGATCGAGTAATAGGGACGCTTCTTGGCGCCACCACGGGCAAGACGAATTTTCAGCATGGTATTTCCTTGGTTAAGTCTATGATTTCTTGAAGGGATTAAAGCCCGGCGGCAAGCCGCCCAGGCCGGGAAGTTTTGGAGCTCCGGGGCCGCCCAGTCCGGGCAGGGTCGCCCCGCCGCCCACCATCTTGGCCAGTTCGTCCAGCTGTCCGGCATCGGGTGTCGGCAGCTTGCCGCCGCCCATGGCCTTGAGGCGGTCCATATTGCCACCGCCACCGCCCATCATGCCGGCCATGCGGGCAAAGCCCTTGCCGCCGTCACGGCTCATCATCTTGAAGGCATCGGCCATCTGGCGATGCTGCTTGAGCAGGCGATTGACCTCGGCGACCTCAACCCCGGCCCCCGCGGCAATCCGGCGCTTGCGGGACGCCTGGAGCAGGTCAGGTTTCTTGCGTTCCTGTTTGGTCATGGACGAGATGATCGCCGCCTGACGATCCAGGGCCTTGTCGGAAATATTCGCTTCCGCGATCTGTTTCTTGACCTTCTGAACCCCGGGCAGGAAGCCCATAAGCCCTTCCATGCCGCCCATACGCTTCATCTGGGCAAACTGGTCGGCCATCATGTCCAGGTCGAACTGACCCTTGGCCAGCTTGCGCGCCATGGCCTCGGTCTTGGCGGTGTCCAGGTCCAGGGCGGCCTTTTCGACCAGGGCGACGATATCCCCCTGACCGAGAATCCGGCCAGCCACCCGGCTGGCATCGAACACGTCCAGGCCGTCAATTTTTTCCGAGACCCCGAGGAACTTGATCGGCAGACCCGTCACGGCGCGCATGGACAGGGCAGCCCCGCCGCGTCCATCGCCATCGGCCCGGGTCAGGACCAGACCGGTCAGGGGAAGGCGTTCATGAAAGGCGGTCGCCGTCCGCACCGCGTCCTGGCCTGTTAGGCTGTCGGCGACCAGCAAGGTCTCGGACGGTGTCGCAATACGGGCAATTTCCGCGGCCTCGGCCATCATGGCCTCATCCAGGGTCGTGCGGCCTGCGGTATCCAGGATTAAGACATCAAAGCCCTGAAGCTTGGCTGCCGACATGGCGCGTCGCGCAATGTCCGGAGCAGACTGGCCTGCCACGATGGGCAGGAACTCTGCCTCAACCTGCCGGGCGAGGGTCTGCAATTGTTCCATGGCCGCCGGTCGGCGTGTATCCAGGGACGCTAGGAGGACTTTCTTGCGGTCCCGAACCAGCTTCAGCGCGAGCTTGGCGGCGGTTGTTGTCTTGCCGGACCCCTGAAGGCCCGCCATCAGGATCACCGTCGGCGGATTGAGGCTGATATTGAGGCCTTGGCTGACCTCGCCCCCCAGCATTTCCACCAGGCCGTCATAGGTGATCTTTACGACCTGGTCGGCGGGCCGGATTGAGCGGATGACCGCTTCGCCAGACGCCCGTTCCTTGGCCTTGGCGATAAATTCCCGGACGACGGGAAGGGCGACATCGGCTTCGAGCAGGGCCACGCGCACTTCGCGCAGCGCCTCGTCAATATCCTTGTCAGACAGCACACCGCGACCGGAGAGCCGGTCAAATACGGTCGACAGCCGATCTGTCAGTGCGTCGAACACGTCTGCGCTCCAAAGCCCAAAACCGAATGGCCCAAACGCAATCGACCCCCGTGGACGATCACGTCGACGGGGGGCCTCGCCGTCCTCGTCCCGCGTTTAATCTGCGGGGGTCGTGACGGTGGAGGGCGCGATTGCTCTGCGCCGGAAGGGGGGCTCTATGCGCGTAAAGCCCCCGCAGGTCAAGGAAAAGCCCGGAAACCCGGGGTTCGCCCTAGCTTGTCGGGAATCCCTTGTCCCGCAGATAGGCCTTCACATCGGGGTCGCGACCCCTGAAGGCGCGATATTGATCGGCCGGATCAACGGTATTGCCCACGCTCATGATCTTGTCATGCAACCGCTTGGCCACCGCCTTGTCATAGGGTCCGCCCGCCTCCTCGAAGGCTTCAAAGGCGTCGTGGTCCAGCACTTCGGACCAGAGATAGCTGTAATAGCCTGCCGAATAGCCATCGTCGGCGAAGATGTGCTGGAACTGGGGGGTGCGGTGGCGCATGGGCAGCTCCGAGGGCATGCCCAGCTTGGCCAGCTCGTCCTTTTCAAAGGCCCGGGGGTCAATCTCGGCATCGCCTGCCAGATGCAGCTTCATGTCGATGAGGGCCGAGGCCAGGTATTCGGTCACCTCAAAGCCCTTGCGGAAGGTGTGGGCCTTATTGATCTTGGCCACCAGGGTTTCCGGAATCGCCTTGCCTGTTTTGTAATGCAGGGCAAACCGGTTGAGCACCTCGGGCGTGGGCAGCCAGTGCTCATTCACCTGGGACGGGAATTCCACATAGTCGCGCGAGACATTGGTGCCGGACAGGGACGGATAGGTCACGTCTGAATTCAGCCCGTGCAGGGCATGGCCGAACTCGTGGAACATGGTGATGCCATCATCCCAGGAGACCAGGACCGGTTCACCGGGGGTGCCTTTTACGAAATTGGCATTGTTGGACACAATGGTGGTGGTGACGCCGTCATATTTGCGCTGTTCACGATAGGCATTCATCCAGGCCCCGGACCGCTTGCCTGGTCGGGCATAGGGATCGAAATACCAGAGACCAACGTGCGCGCCAGCGGCCGACTTGACCTCCCAGACCCGGATGTCGGGATGGGCGACGGGCAAGCCGTGAACCTCGGAGAAGCTGAATCCATAGAGCTGTCCGGCGGCCCAGTGCATGCCCTCGCGCAGCTTGTCGAGCTGCATGTAGGCTTTGACCTCATTCATATCGAGATCGTATTTCGCCGCCCGGACCTTCTCGGCATAGAAGCGATAATCCCAGGCCTCGATCTTGATTCCGGCCTTTTCGGCGTCGGCAACCGCCTGCATTTCCGCGACTTCTTCCCGCACCCGGGCAATGGCCGAGGGCCAGACCCGCATCATGAGGTTCATGGCGTTTTCAGGGGTCTTGGCCATGGTGTCAGACAGACGCCAATGGGCATGGGTCGGGTAGCCAAGGAGGTGGGCGCGTTCCGCCCTGAGCTTCAATATGGTCTTTATATTGGCATTGTTGTCATGCTGATCGCGGTTGTCGCCCCGGCTGTAATAGGTCCGCCAGACCTTCTCGCGCAGGTCCCTGCGGGTGGAATAGGTCAGGAAGGGATCCATGGAAGAGCGGGTGTTGAGAATGGCCCACTTGCCCTTGTGTCCACGGGCTTCAGCGGCAGAAGCCGCAGCGGTGCGCAGGTCATCCGGCAGTCCCGCCAGGTCCCCTTCGTCGAGATAGAGCACATAGTCGGTTTCGTCGGCGAGCAGGTTCTGGCTGAAATTGGTGAAGCGACCCGCCAGGGTCTGATTGATCTCGGCAACCCGGGCCTTGGCGGCGGGGGTCAGACGGGCACCGGCCTTCACAAAGCGGTTCCAGTAAACCCAGACCAGCCGCTGTTGTTCGGCATTCAGGCCTGAGCTTGCCCTGGCATTGTAGACGGCTTCAATCCGCTGGAAGAGGGCGGGGTTCTGGAGGATCTTGTCGCCGTGTTCGGCCAGCAGGGGTTCAATCTTGCCCTCCACCTCCTGCATTTGTGGCGTCGACAGCGTGCCGGTCCAGATGAAGTAAAAGGTCAGGACCCGGGTGCTCGTCCGTCCGGACCGTTCCAGGGCCCCGATGGTGTTCTCGAAGGTTGGCGGGGCAGGGGTCTTGGCGATGGCGTCGATCTCGGCCAGTTCCTCGGCCATGGCCTGGGCGATGGATGGCAGGAAATCCGGAACCTTGACCTTATCAAAGGCGGGAATGCCCCCGTAGGGTCCGGTCCAGGTCTGGGTCATGGGCAGGGCGGTCGCAGCCCCAGCTGCGCGGGGCAGAAGGCTCGCGGCCGTCAGGGCCCCGGTCGTGGTCAGAAAGGTTCGCCGCTGCATGTCGTCTCCGCGCGTTCAGGCTATGGTTTGCCTGGACCTTAATGGCGTCAGGATGATCCGTCACCTCATCTGCCATCATCTTGTTTCCCCCTCTGGTGCAGACCTCCGAGCCGGGCTAGGTCGAGGACCATGACCCTTGGCGTTTTTGATTCCGGGATTGGTGGGCTCTCGGTCCATCGCAAGCTCGTTGATCGCTTTCCGGAGCTGGATTTTATTTATCTGGCCGACCAGAAAAACACGCCCTATGGCGGACGGGGCGGTGAGGAGATTGTCGCCCTGACCCAGGCCGGCTGCGCGCGCCTGTTCGATACCGGTTGCGACCTTGTGGTCCTGGCCTGCAATACAGCCTCGGCCATTGCCCTTCGTCGCCTGCAACAGACCTGGCTGCCGGATCTGCGACGCCAGAGGGGCCGACCGACCAATATCCTGGGTATCATTGTGCCCACCATCGAGGCGGCAACCGGCCTTCCGTGGGAGCATGAGGCCGAACGGCGGGGCGACAAGGTCGAGAAACTCGATGTCCTGGCGGTCTTTGCAACCTCCGCGACGGCCCGCTCACGGGTCTATGAGATCGAGATCGACAAGCGCCGTCAGGACGTGGCGGTTTTTGTCGAACCGTGCCCCGATCTTGCGGGCATGATCGAGGCCGGTGCGGGACCAGACCGGGTTCAGCGCGCCATTGCTGGCCATGTTGCGGCAGTCACGGCACGGATCGGCAAGGCACCGGACCGGGCCATATTGGGCTGCACACATTATGAGATCGTCGCCGACCTGTTTCGGGCCGCCCTGCCTGCTGGAACGCCCCTGATCCATCAGCCCGAGGCCACGGCAGGGGCCCTGTCTGGCTATCTGGCCCGCCATCCGGAATTCCTCAGTCCCGGCAAGGGTAACAGGATTTTTCTGACCACCGGCACGCCCGGCTTACAACATGCCCTAGCGGAAGACTTTTGGGGGGCTCCGCTGGTCTTTGACCCGGCGTGAAATTTCCAGCAAAACTGACGATCGGGCTTGGAGGCAGACGTCCCAACATGAAACTTTACACATCCGCCGCATCGCCATTTGCCCGCAAGGTCATTGTCGCGGCCCTGGAACTGGGGCTGGGCGACCAGCTTGTCCTGGAGACCGCCGGGGTCTCGCCCGTTGGTTCCAATCCTGCCTTGGCCGCGCATAATCCCCTGGGCAAGATTCCCACCCTGCTTCTGGAGGATGGCCGGGCCTTGTTCGACAGCCGGGTCATTGTCGACTTCCTGGACAGCCTGACGGCCCGCCGCCTCGTGCCCGCTGACGGGCCTGAGAGATGGGCCATACTGACGGAACAGGCGCTGGCTGATGGCCTTATGGATGCTGCCCTGCTGGCCCGCTATGAGTCCGCCCTGCGCCCGCCTGAATTCCTTTGGAAGGACTGGCTGGAGGGGCAGATGACCAAGATTCACCGGGGGCTTGATCACCTCGAAACCGCGCCACGAAATACGGGGCCGGACGTGACTCTCGCTGATATCGCCGTGGCCTGTGTTTTGGGTTATCTGGATTACCGGTTTGCTGATGAGGACTGGCGGTCCAGCCGTCCCCGCCTTGCGGCGTTCTATGCCGAATTTTCGTCCAGACCGTCCTGGCTGGCCAGTCGGCCGGACGCCTAGGGTCCTTTTCCTTTAGACGGACCTGACTAAAGAGACAAAAAGGGCTTTAATTGAAAAAGTTAGCGCCTATTGCGATCCGATCACCGGGTCCCAATCATCGGAAAAGGCTCTAGAGCAGGGGGTAGGGGTGAGCGATAATCTGGAGCTGGTAGATCGGTTCTTTTCCGCCGAGGGTCGGCTGGGCCGAATGCCCTTCCTGGCTTCTGCCCTGGTCCTCATTGTGATTGCCGCCTTGTACGAGGCGATTACCGGGGGCGTCCTGCAATGGCTGACCGGCTGGTTCGTCTATCCGGCACTCCTCTATTCCGGAGCCTGCCTGCTCTCAAAACGCCTGCATGACCGGGGCTATAACGGTTGGTTTGCGGCCTTGATTCTGGTGGCTCTGGTGGCGGTATGGCCCCAGCCGTCCGGCTATCTTGATTTTCCCTTCACCCTCATTCTGCTTTGGGCCGGGGTTGAGCTGGGTGTCCTGCTGGGCGAGCCAGGACCCAATCGCTTTGGGCCGCCGCCCTCCCGAATGCCCCTGTGACAGGCTGGGTCCTCTAGACGAGGGGCGCGGCCGCCACGGTTTCGCCAAACAGGGACGAAAAGCTGGATTTCAGGGCCGCATCGGCCTCATCCATGGTGACGGTATGACCGAGGTCGACCAAACTGGTCACCCCGTGTTCCGTCTGACCGCAGGGGACAATCCCGGCAAAATGCGTCAGGTCGGGCTCCACATTCAGGGAAATGCCGTGAAATGAGACCCAGCGGCGCAGCTTGACGCCAATGGCGGCGATCTTGTCCTCCCGGACAGGCTGCCCGGCATGGCGGCGCTCGATCCACACCCCGACCCGGCCCTGACGGACCTGCCCCTCCAGTCCAAAGGGGACCAAGGCGTCGATGATCCAGGCCTCCAGGGCCGTGACAAAGGCCCTAACATCGCGCTGGCGCTGGCTCAGGTCGAGCATGACATAGGCCACCCGTTGTCCCGGGCCATGATAGGTGAACTGCCCCCCCCGGCTGGTCTTGAAAACCGGAAACCGGTCCGGTTGCAGCAGGTCTGAACCCTTGGCAGAAACGCCGGCGGTATAGAGGGGCGGATGCTCCAGCAGCCAGACGAGCTCATCTGCCCGCCCCTCGGCAATGTCCGTTGCCCGCGCCTCCATGGCCGCCATGGCGGCGTCATAGGCGACGGGCTTGGGGGATACGGCCCAGCCGCAGGGCTTGCCATCGGCGCGACCGAATCTTGCCCTCTGCGGGCCTGGGGTTAACGTCCAATCAAGCATGATGTGAGCACTCTATAAACTTCCTGAGTCGGTGTGCAATGTGCGTGCTGATTTTGTTGATGTTTTCGAGGATGCCGGGTTTTGACCCAGATAAACGCCGTAAATGTCGAATTGTCTGTTGTCCTGGGCCGCGCCAACCTGCCCATGGCGCAACTGCTGCGACTTGGCCGGGGTGCGATCATTCCCCTGGATGCCGGTGTGAACGACAAGGTCTGGATTCTGGTCAATAATCACCCGGTCGCCCGGGGGGAGATTTTGGTCAATGATGACAAGATTTCCATCGCCCTGACGGGCCCCGCCAACGTTTATGATTTTGCGGCAGGCAGTAATTCCTAAAGGCTACGCTTCACAAACCGCTCGGGCTTTGCTAACCCCGCGCCTCACCACGCGCGGTCGTGGCGGAATTGGTAGACGCGCAGCGTTGAGGTCGCTGTGGGGCAACCCGTGGAAGTTCGAGTCTTCTCGACCGCACCAGTGAAGAAAACCTGCCGAGAGTCGGGGCCAAACCGGGGATGGACTACCAGCCATCCCCGGGCCCGCCTTCCGGGAGCGCCCCTGAAACCTTGTCCGTTTAAGGGGAAGGGGCTCTAGAGACTTCATTTTGTCTGGCACCCTTTATGTCCTAGGGTTCCGGAAGGATTTCAGACCGGTCAAACAGAACACCAGCCACGGGAGGTCCGCATGAGCCGCGACGCCGAACACCCGGACCTGGATGTCGCCCTCCCGACGGAGGGTCAGGTGGCCCCACACCCGCAAACTATCGATCTCGAAGACATGGCCCTGGGGGATGACTATGCCCTTAATCCTGACTTTGTGGCCATGGTCGTCGATGCCGCAGATCGCGGGGATGCCGAGCGCCTGCGAGAATTGTTGGCCGCCCTGCATCCGGCGGACGTGGCCGACCTCATGGGATTTCTCTCGGCAGGGGATCGCGAGGAGGTCCTCGCCCACCTCGACCCCGAGGCCCTGGCCGACATTCTCTCTGAGCTGGACCCGGAAATCCGCGAAGAGCTGCTGGAGCTCCTGCCGCCTGAAATCCTTGCCAAGGCCCTGGGCGAGATGGAGTCGGATGACGCCGTCGACGTCGTGGAAGACCTGGAAGACGACATGCGTGTCCAGGTTCTGGCTGCCATGCCCGAGGGCGAGCGGACCGCCATCGAAACCTCACTGGCCTATGAGGAGGAGACCGCAGGCCGCCTGATGCAGCGCGAGGTGGTCTGGGCCCCCCAGTTCTGGAATGTCGGTCAGACCATTGATCGCTTCCTGACCGATTCCGAAGACATGCCGGAGCTGTTTTTCGACATCTATGTCGTTGACCCTTCCCACAAGCCTGTCGGTGGCATTCCGCTCAGCCATCTGCTGCGGGCTCCGCGTGAGACGCCCCTGGCCCAAATCATGGAGCCTCTGACCGAAATCCCGGTCGAGATGGACCAGGAGGAGGTGGCCTATATTTTCAACAAATATCACCTCATCTCAGCCCCGGTTATTGAGCCGGGCGGTCGGCTGGTTGGCCAGATTACCGTCGATGACATTGTCGGCGTTATCCAGGAAGAGAGCGAAGCCGACATTCTGGCCCTGGCCGGTGTGTCCGATGCTGGCCGCGATGCCGGGGTTTTTGGCATTGTGCGCTCACGCCTGCCCTGGCTGATCCTGAACCTTGTGACTGAAACTGTTGCCGTCAGCGTCATTGGCGTCTTTCAGGATGCCATTGCCAAGGTCATTGCCCTGGCGGTCCTCATGCCGATTGTGTCGTCTCTGGGTGGAAATGCCGGAACCCAGGCCCTGACCGTTGCGGTCCGCGCCTTGTCCAGCCGCGAACTGAACTCGGCCAATGCCCGGCGGATCGTCATCCGCGAGCTGGTGGTGGGTCTGTTCAATGGTCTGGCCCTGGCCCTGGTCATGGGGCTGGCCGTCTATGCCTTCTATCATGATGACCGTCTGGCCTGGACCATGGGGCTGGCCATCATCGCCAACCTGTTCGTCGCCTCTCTGGCGGGGATTCTCGCCCCGATTGTGCTGGAGCGCTTCGGGCGGGACCCGGCGGTCTCCTCCTCGGTCCTCGTGACCTTTGCCACCGACTTTATGGGCTTCCTGGCCCTCCTGGGTATTGCCAGCCTGATCCTGCTCTAGCAGGACCGCCCCCGCCCTGATTTCTGGAGCCTGAGAATGACCGGACCCATGATGGACTTTGGCCTCGGAGAGACCGTAGAGGCCTTGCGGGACTCGACCCGGAGATTTGCGGAAGCTCAGATCGCCCCCCTCGCCGCCGAGATTGACCGCACCAACAGCTTTCCCCGCCAGGTCTGGCCGCTCATGGGGGCCCTGGGTCTGCATGGAATTACCGTTGAGGAAGCCTGGGGCGGGCTGGGACTGGGCTATCTGGAGCACGTGGTGGTCATGGAGGAAATCTCCCGGGCCTCGGCGTCTGTCGGCCTGAGCTATGGAGCGCACTCCAACCTCTGCATCAACCAAATCCGTCGCTGGGGGTCGGATGAGCAGAAGCGCAAATATCTGCCCGGCCTGATCTCGGGGGTTCATGTGGGGGCCCTGGCCATGAGCGAGGCCGGCTCCGGATCTGACGTGGTTTCCATGCGACTTCGCGCCGAGCCGGATGGCGAGTCCTACCTGCTGAATGGGACCAAATTCTGGATCACCAACGCCCCCCACGCCGATGTTCTGGTCGTCTATGCCAAGACCTCGCCGGAGTCCGGCGGCCGGGGCATTACCGCTTTTCTGGTGGAAAAGGGCCTTCCCGGATTTTCCGTAAGCCCCAGACTCGACAAGATGGGCATGCGCGGCTCCGATACCGCCGAGCTGGTCTTCGACAATTGCCGCATCCCCGCCGAGAACGTCATGGGCCCGGTCAATGGCGGGGTCGGGGTCCTGATGAGCGGCCTGGACTATGAGCGGGCCGTCCTTGCGGGCGGGCCCCTGGGCATTATGCAGGCCTGTCTGGACGTGGTCTTGCCCTATGTCCGCGATCGCCGCCAGTTCGGGGCCCCGATCGGGTCCTTCCAGCTGATGCAGGGCAAGGTGGCTGACATGTATGTCGCGCTCAATTCGGCCCGAAGCTATGTCTATGCCGTGGCCAAGGCCTGCGATGCGGGTCTGACCACCCGGTTTGATGCGGCGGGGGCCATACTTCTGGCGTCGGAAAACGCCGTTCGGGTCGCAGGCGAGGCCATCCAGGCCCTCGGCGGCGCAGGCTATACCCGCGACTTCCCGGTTGAGCGACTGCTGCGGGACGCCAAGCTCTATGACATCGGTGCTGGGACCAATGAAATTCGCCGCTACCTGATCGGACGGGAGCTGATCGGAACCTGAGCCTCTCGGGGCGTCAGTCCTGGGCAGGAGTCACGGCCCGTGACGGCCGTCGCCTCAGGTCCATGACCGGCAGGGTGAGCTTGTCCAACGCAGCAATCATGGCCGCGTGCCCGGCCTCCACAGCGGGTCCGTAACTTGTCCAGTCGCGGATTTCGACCCCGCCCACGTCCGGCGTGACCAGGACATCGCTGGCATCCCGGGCGGCGAGAATATCCCGCCCCGACGACACGGTGGCCGCCCGCATCAAGACCGAGACAATTGGCGGACCCTTGCGCCACTGGCCGGTCAGGATCCACTTCAGCATGGAGGCTGGCCTGATAATGTCCGAGGCCGTAATGGAGCGTCCCCGGCTGACATCCACGCCAATGATGGGCCCAAGCTGGGAGGCGCGCATGACGTCCACCGGGAAGTTCTTCAGCACGGCACCATCCACCAGCACATCATTGCCAAGGGTGGCGGGGGGCAGAATTCCGGGCAGGGAAATTGAGGCCCGCAGGGCATCCCTCAGCAGGCCCCGCCTGTGGACGTGATAGGCCCCCGTGGTCAGGTTTGAGGACACACAAAAGAAGGGCAGCCAGAGGTCAGCGAACTGGGTGTCGCTGAAATGGTTCAGCAGGAGTTTGGCGACCTTCCGGCCCCGGGTCATGGCCAGCATGGGAAAGGCAATGTCGTCGAGGGGGCTGGAGCGGACGAAGGCCTGCTGGATTCGGGTATCGAGCTCTGTGTCGTTCCACCCCATGGCCAGACCCGCGGCAATGACCGCCCCCATGGAGACCCCGCCGACAAAATCGATGGGAATGCCCCGTTCACGCAGGGCCTTGATAACGCCGACATGGGCATAGGCCCGCGCCCCGCCTCCGGACAGGACCAGGCCGACGGACTGGCCGGTCAGGCCTCGCACAATGCGCTGTAGGTCCCCGTCATGATCTCGCCGCAGGTGAAACAGGCGACCCGCCCCGGTCGACAACATCCAGGCCTCAGATCCCACGGGGCGTTCGGTTTCGGGCTCATGCACCAGGATCAGGTCCACGAGGTTGCGACTTCCCAGGGGATCGGTCGGGCTCAGACGGCCATCTTCGGGCGGGGGAGAGTCGCCGCGCCCCACGCGGAAGAGCCGGTCGACCTGCCCGCTGACCAACCTCTGCCAGCGCCCTTCATCGGCTTCCGCGAAACACAGGACAAAGTCGTGATCACGTTCCTGAGTTGAAAACCATTCCCGCGAAGCGCGCTCACCTTCCTTGCCGATGACGGCAACGGAATAGCCAAGCCGGATGATTTCCGCCGCCATTTGCTCGATCATGGGCCGCAGGGGCAGGGCCGTTCCCACGGGCAAGAAGCCATAGACCGAAGGTTCCCCCGGCGAGGTCTTGGAGGTCGCCTGGCGGCTGCGCTGGATCATCAGTCGCGCGACTTCGGTCAGGAGGGCCGGGTCCGCCTCGCAGGCCAGCAGGAAATCCTCCCGGGGCAGGGCATAGACTTCGGAATCTCTCAGGGCCACCAGATGGCCTGAATGCGGGGCCCCGGAAATTACGCTCATCTCTCCGGCCGGTTCGCCCGGCCTGATGACGCCCAGAAATTGCGGTTCATGGGTCTGGTCGGGCCGAAAGGCTCCCAAGCGACCCGTATGCAAGAGGTAGATGTGATCGGCGACTTCGCCGGCCTCAAACAGGGCGGCCCCGCCGGGCAGGGAGAACCAACTGGCCTCGCCCGTAGCGAGTCGGGCCTCGAAAAGCCGGTTGAGCGGCGTTTTGGCGTGATTCATGTCGGGTTCAGTCACAGTTCCTCATGCTACGACTATTCGCGAAGTCTGGGAATTCCTCCTGGTAGGACGACCAAAACGCCGGGTTCCGCCATCGTGGAATTCCCTCCGCCCCGGAAAGGTTCTATGCCTAGGCCATGCCGCGACTGAAATCCGCCATTGCCCCTTCCGATCCTGCCTTCAAGGCCAATTCCAGCGTCAATCTGGCCCTGGTGACTCACCTGCGGGATCAGACCGCGCGGGTTGCGCAAGGCGGCCCGCTGGATAGTCGTCAAAGGCATGAATCCCGGGGCAAGCTCCTGGCCCGGGACCGCATTTCGCGTTTGCTGGACCCCGGGGCACCCTTTCTGGAGGTGGGGGCCCTCGCGGCGCACGGTCTCTATGACGATGAAGCGCCGGGCGCAGGCCTGATTGTGGGTATTGGGCGGGTCTCCGGTCGCGAAGTCCTGATCCTCGCCAATGATGCGACGGTCAAGGGCGGTGCCTATTTTCCGATGAGCGTAAAGAAGCACCTCCGGGCTCAGGAGATTGCCGCCGAGAACCGCCTGCCTTGCATCTATCTGGTGGATTCCGGTGGGGCCAACCTGCCCCATCAGGCGGAAGTCTTCCCGGACCGTGAGCATTTCGGCCGCATCTTCTTCAATCAGGCCCGCATGAGCGCGGCAGGCATCTCCCAGATTGCCTGTGTCATGGGGTCCTGCACCGCCGGGGGCGCCTATGTCCCGGCCATGTCAGATGAGACGGTGATTGTCCGGGGCACGGGCGAAGAGAGCCAGGGCACGATCTTTCTGGGTGGGCCGCCCCTGGTCAAGGCCGCTACCGGTGAGATCATTTCGGCTACGGAACTCGGAGGCGCTGAAACCCATGGTCGCCGGTCCGGTGTGGTGGACCATGTGGCCCTGGATGACGACCACGCCCTGCAAATCGTGCGCAGCATTGTTGCCAATCTGAATACCCGCAAACCAGAGACGGTGGTTCTGGCCGAGCCCCGGCCCCCGGCCTATGATCCTGCCGAGCTGTACGGCATCATCCCCGCCGATGTGCGGGCACCCTATGATGTGCGCGAGGTCATAGCCCGCATTGTTGACGGGTCAGATTTTGACGAATTCAAAGCCCTCTACGGGACGACCCTGGTCTGTGGCTTTGCCCGGATCTGGGGCCAGCCTGTGGCCATCCTTGCCAATAATGGTGTCCTGTTTTCCGAAAGTGCCCTCAAGGGCGCGCATTTCATCGAACTCGCCTGTCAGCGGGGCATCCCCCTGGTCTTCCTTCAGAATATCTCCGGCTTCATGGTCGGGGGTAAATACGAGGCGGGCGGAATCGCCAAGGACGGGGCCAAGCTGGTGACAGCGGTCGCCTGTGCCAATGTGCCCAAGTTCACGGTCCTGATTGGCGGCTCATTCGGGGCTGGAAATTACGGCATGTGTGGTCGGGCCTATTCGCCGCGCTTTCTCTGGTCCTGGCCCAATAGCCGGATTTCCGTCATGGGCGGTGAGCAGGCCGCAAGCGTTCTGGCCACCCTGCGCCGGGACGGTCTGGAGGGGCGCGGCCAGACCTGGTCTGCCGAGGACGAAGCGGACTTCAAGGCCCCCATTCGCGCACGCTATGAAGACGAGGGGGATCCCTATTTTGCCACCGCCCGACTGTGGGACGACGGCATTATCGATCCGGCCCAGACCCGGGATGTGCTGGGTCTCTCGATTTCTGCTGCCCTGAATGCCCCGATTGAGCAAACCCGGTTCGGGACCTTCCGAATGTAGACCCTGTTCCGCCGATCCGCCCGTCTCACGCAACCTCCCGGGGCTGACCGCCCCCTTCCCGGCCAGGAGATCTGACATGACCAATCCTATCGTAGATCCGCTTGTTGAGGGCATGGACAGCGATGCCGTCTCCCCGCAGGTTCATATTGATGCGACCCAGGATGGCGTCGTCATCGTCACGATCAATCGGCCGGAGGCCAGGAATGCCTTTGATGCCGAGCTGATTGCCGCCCTGCATGAAGCCTTCCTGACCCTGCACAGTGCCGACCACGTCCGGCTCGTCTTCCTGCGCGGCGCCGGGGGCATGTTTTCAGCCGGTGCGGACCTGGAATGGATGAAGGCGGCGACGGAATGGTCGGAGGCCGACAATCGCGCTGATGCCCTGCAAATGGCCCATATGCTGAAAAGTCTCTCGGATATTCCCGCCCTCACTGTGGCCCTGATCCAGGGCGGTGCCTTCGGGGGCGGTGCTGGTCTGGCGGCGGCCTGTGATCTCGCCATCGCGACGGAAGATGCCCGTTTCAGTTTCTCCGAAGTGCGGCTGGGGCTCATTCCGGCAACCATCAGTCCCTATGTGGTTCGCGCCATCGGGCCCCGCGCGGCCCGGGGTCTGTTTGCGACGGCCCGGGTCTTTGATGCCGCCGAGGCCAAGTCCCTCGGGCTGGTGACGGAGGTTGTCCCCGACCTCCAGGGCCTGCAAGCTGCGGCAGATCGTCTCGCCGACGAGATTATGGCCTGCGCGCCTGGCGCGGTAGGAGCCTCCAAAGCCCTTGTCGACCTGGTGACGGATCAGCCCATTGATCATGCCCTGATGACCGAAACGGCTAGGCGCATAGCCCAGGCCCGGGTCAGCGAGGAGGGGCGTGAAGGCGTCCTGGCCTTCCTGGGCAAGCGCAAGCCCAGTTGGTTCGCTTGAGGCCGCCGGTCCCATGCTGAAGTCCGTTCTCGTCGCCAATCGCGGGGAAATCGCCTGCCGGATTTTCAGGACGGCGCGCCGGATGGGCCTGCGGACCATCGCGGTCTATTCCGAAGCCGATTCTGACTCTGCCCACGTGCGGATGGCCGATCAGGCGGTGGAGATCGGGCCTGCGCCTGCCGCCGAAAGCTATCTGGTCATTGACGCCCTGATCGCCGCCGCCCTGGCGACGGGGGCTGAGGCCATCCATCCTGGATACGGGTTTCTGTCGGAGCAGGCAGACTTCGCCGAGGCGGTCCAGGCGGCTGGCCTAGTGTGGATTGGACCCCCGGCCTCCGCGATCCGGGCCATGGGCCGAAAAGACGCGGCAAAACAGCTCATGCAGGCGGCGGGCGTGCCGGTGACGCCTGGCTATCAGGGCGATGATCAGTCGCCTGCAGGCCTGCAAGCCCAGGCCGACGCATTGGGCTATCCGGTCCTGATCAAGGCCGTGGCCGGCGGCGGCGGCAAGGGCATGCGTCGGGTCGATCGGGCTGAGGATTTTGCCCCCGCCCTAGCCGCCTGCCAGCGGGAATCCGCGGCGGCCTTTGGCGACTCCCGAGTATTGCTTGAGATCTATGTCGCCCGACCACGGCATATTGAGGTCCAGGTCTTTGGCGACCAGGCGGGGCAGGTGGTTCACCTGTTTGAGCGCGACTGTTCCCTCCAGCGCCGCCACCAGAAGGTGATTGAGGAGGCTCCGGCCCCGGGCATGACGGCGGAAACACGGGCAGCCCTGACCGCGGCTGCCGTCCAGGCTGCTCAGGCGGTGGGTTATGTGGGTGCGGGCACGGTTGAATTCATTGCCGATGCCAGCGAGGGTCTGAGGGCCGACCGGATCTGGTTCATGGAGATGAATACCCGGCTTCAGGTCGAACATCCGGTGACCGAGGCCGTGACCGGGGTGGACCTTGTGGAATGGCAGTTTCGGATTGCCTCGGGTGAGGCCTTGCCCCTGGCCCAGTCTGAAATCCATTTGAACGGACATGCCATCGAAGCCCGGCTCTATGCGGAAGACCCAGCAGCAGGATTCCTGCCCTCCATTGGCCAGCTGGAGCATTTTCGCCTGCCGTCAGGCCTGCGCATCGACAGTGCTGTCGAGGCGGGCGACGAGGTCAGCCCGCATTATGATCCCATGATCGCCAAGCTCATTGCCCATGCCTCCACCCGGGAAGGCGCGTCGGATCAATTGGCGGAGGCGTGTGCTGGCGTCGAGGTCTGGCCCGTCCGGACAAATGCCGCCTTTCTGGCGCGGTGCCTGGATCACCCGGACTTCATTGCAGGCGAGCTCGATACGGCCTTCATCGCGGACAGGTTTGAAGATCTGGCCCTTCCCCTGCCGCCCTCGGCTGAGACCCTTTCGCTTGCGGCGGGGGCCATATTGGCAAGAGACCGGGATCACAGGGCCTCCCCCTGGCGCGATGCCACCGGATTTCGCCTTAATGCCAGTCCCGAGACAAGGCTTCGACTGTTTCTGGGCGGGGAACCCATACTGGCCACCCTGCCAGATGAAGAGATTGAGGCCGATGTTCTGGTGACGGATGATGCCGTCGTGATTTTTGAAGCAGGTCAGGCCTTTGCCTTTTCTGCCGTGCCGCCGCAAAGCGGGTTTGAAGCCGCAGGCCTGGGCGACGGCCAGATCCTCGCTCCCATGCCCGGCCGGATCGTGGCGGTCGGCGTATCGGAAGGTGACCGGGTCAGTCCCGGCCATGTTCTGGTCACCCTAGAGGCCATGAAGATGGAGTATGCCCTGTCGGCGCCTTTTGAAGGTCAGGTCGAGAGCGTCCGGGTCAAGGTGGGTGATCAGGTCAGTGAAGGGACCACCCTGGTCCAGCTCAAGGCGGCGGATTAATGGCCCTGCATATCCTTAGACTTTGCGTTGGGTGCGACACCATTGAGGACCTTGAGGCCTGGCACCAGGGCGATACGGGTCCCTGGCCCCTGCACACGCGCATGACCCCAAAACGCGTGGAAGAGGTTCTGGATGGTGGATCCCTCTACCGGATCTTCAAGGGCATGATCCTGTGCCGTCAGACCATTCTCGATATTACCAAGGCGGGCGAGGGGGCGGCATCGCGCTGTGTCATCCTGCTGGACCCCAGGATTATCCGCGTCATCCCCACGCCGCGCCGGGCCTTTCAGGGCTGGCGGTATTTTGATCCCAAGGATGCGCCCCCGGACCTGGATGTCGACGGCGATCAGGCCATGCCGGACGATCTGGCCCGGCAACTTCGCGAGGCGGGCGTCTGGTAGGGCATCGGGATTGATCTGCAACGGGGCCCATGCGGTGCCGTGACCTCCGTTTCCAGACAAGCCCGGGCGTCTTGGCGATAGAATCGGGGCACATTGCCCGCCCAGCCTGGTGGACACCGGTTATCGGATCGAAACAGGCTCCAAGTCTTATTTTGAGGGTAGAGCCTATGACCACACCCAAGGTCATTGTGATCGGCAATGAAAAGGGCGGCGCTGGTAAGTCGACCCTGGCCATTCATCTGGCGACGGCCCTGATGCACGGTGGCTCGCGGGTTGGCGTGCTTGACCTGGATGTGCGCCAGCAATCCCTCGGCCACTTTTTCGCCAGCCGGAGGGCCTGGTTGAGCGCCAATGGGCAATCGGCACCCATGCCGGATGAGCACCCCTTGAGCCCACGTCTGGCCTCGGCACCTGAAGACGAGGCCCTGGACCAGTTCGAGACCGCCCTGGCGTCCCTGGCTGGATGCGATGTCATTCTGATGGATACGCCCGGGGCCGATACTCCCATGAGCCGGGCGGCTCACGGGCGGGCAGACCTCATTGTCACGCCCATGAACGACAGTTTCGTGGACTTCGATGCCCTGGGCGTCGTGGACCCGGTGACCCTGGAGCTGAAGCGGCCGAGTCTCTATTCCGAAACCGTCTGGAACAGTCGCAAGCGCCGGGCCGCAGAGTCAGGCCAATCGATTGACTGGGTGGTCCTGCGCAATCGCCTCGCATCCATGGAGGCCCGCAACCGGCGGCGCGTGGATGAACGGGTCCAGGCCTTGTCGCGCAGGGTCGGGTTCCGGGTGGGTCCCGGCCTCGGCGACCGGGTGATTTATCGAGAGCTCTTTCCCTTTGGGTTGACCATTGCCGACCTGTCCCAGGATATCCGGCCCGTGGCCATGAGCCTGCAGCATGTGGCCGCCCGTCAGGAGCTCCGGGCCCTCATGAGTTTTCTGGGACTTGAAGCCGACGCTGGGGCAAACGCCTAGTGGTCCTGCTTATCGCCCTGGGAATTCTCGTCCTGCTGGTTTGGGCGGGGCGGACCAGTGGCCGGGCAGGGCGACGGGACTGGCGGCTGATCTCGGCGGCCCTGGCCCTGGCTGCCATTGTCGGTGGGGCCTTTGTGGTCCTGCGCGGGGGATGGGTGCAGGGGCTTGGGCTCGTCGCCGCGGGGATCTGGCTGTCGTCCCTGGCGCGGTGGCCGGGTCCCCGCCCTGCGGCACAGCCCAGGCCGCCGCCGCCGGAGCCCGGGCTGTCAGAGGCTGAGGCTAGATCCATTCTAGGCCTTGGGCCCCAGGCGACGCCGGATGAGGTCCAGTCTGCCTATGCCCGCCTGATCCGGATTACCCACCCCGACCAGGGCGGCACAAACGGCCTTGCCGCCCAGCTGAATGCGGCGCGGGCGCGACTTGCGGGCCCGAAGTCTTGAGCCAAAAAAATCAGCCTGCCTCGATCCGATAACCGGTTCCGACTTATCGGAGCAGGCTCTGATCAGCCCGGGCCCACCACCATACAGGGCTGACGCTTGGACTTCAGGGTCGAGCAGGTATCCTTGGCCTGGCTTTCGTTCAGGCCGCTGAACTGGGCCCGCCAGGTTCCGCCAGAGCGTTCAGGGGCCTTGGGCTCGGCCGGACCGAGCAGGTGGGCGAACTTGTCACGGATCTCTGCCAGTTGACGTTGGGCCAGGGTTTTCGACTGGAAGGCTCCGACCTGAACGCCCCAGCCGCCCCGGCCTGCTGCAGGCGGGCTGTGCAGACCCGTTGTCGCCGGGTCGACGATTTCAAACCGCGAGAGATTTTTCGGGGCGGGCGCACTCGTCAGGATAACCTTGTCATCGTCGTCTTCATCCCCCTGGGCCGGGCTGGAGGCCTGGGCCAGCAGAACGGGCGCCGAGCCAGCCTCGAACAGGTCCTGGGTTGCCAGCAGGGTCTCGCCATCATGGCGGCGGCGTATGACATCAAAGCCCGTCAGCATCAGGGACCGGGCCTTGCCATTGCGACTGGCATTCGAAGGGCTGCCCAGGACCACGGCAATGATCCGGTGATCGCCCCGGACCATGGAGACCGCCAGATTGTGTCCCGAGGCATTGGTAAAACCGGTCTTCAATCCGTCCACCCCGGCCATGCCCACCAGAAGGGCGTTGTGGTTATTCATGGTCTTGCCATGGAAGGTGAAGCTGCGCTGGCTGAACAGGCCGTAGTACTGGGGATAGTCCCGCATGACGGCGCGGGACAGTATGGCTATGTCCCGGGCTGACGAGAGCTGGCGACTGTCCGGAAGGCCCGAGGCATTCACAAAATGGGTGTTGAGCATGCCCAGGTCCTGGGCCCGCAATGTCATCATGGCGGCGAACTGTCGCTCGCTCCCGCCCAGCTTTTCCGCAAGGGCGACAGCCACATCATTGGCAGATTTGATCGCCAGGGCCTGCATGGCTTCGGATACAGTCAAGCTCGCGCCAACGGGCAGGCCCAGCTTGGTCGGCCCCTGTGCCGCCGCACGGGGCGAAATCATGACCGGGTCGTCCAGCTGTATCCGCCCGGTCGAAAGGGCCTCGAAGGTCAGATAGAGGGTCATGACCTTGGTAATGGAGGCTGGATAGCGCGGACTGTCGGCGCTCTTTGCGTAGAGCACCTCGCCGGAGGCCGCATCGACAACAATGGCGGCATACCGGGGCGCGGCAGAAACCTGGGCCCGCGCAGGCAGGCTGATCATCACCAGGGCCATCAGGGCCAGGCATGAAATCAGTCGGCGGGCAGGCTCGAGCATAGGGGCGTCCGGCAACTAGAATTGACCCCGACCGCAGGGGGCCAGGGCAGGTGAGGGCCAACAGTCTCACACGCGGCCTGTTTCATTAAGGTAAACGGCTTTTTACCCCGCGCCAACCAGGACTGGCCCTGCAATCCGCATTCTTGAGGACACGTTATTGTGCGCTGCACAAATTTCTTGACTGCTGCACTGCAACATGAAAAAACCCTCTCCAGTTTCAGACGCGTAGCAATCTCAGTCACACCCAGGACGGCTCGCCGTCAGTCAACATTCGACACAGGAACACGATCATGGCCGCTGCCAAAGCCACCGCCGACGCAACCAAGTTTGCCACTGTCGGCAACCAGGCGTTCAAGGATGCCGTCGAGAAGTCTCTCGGGGCCCTCAATGATGCCAATGCCCATTCCAAGAAAAACCTCGAAGCCGTTATCGCTTCGGTGACCGCCGCGGCGAAGGGTGTCGAAGCCCTCGGTGCCGAAACCATGGCCTATTCCAAGGCGGCTATGGAACAACAGGCTGCGGCCGTTAAGTCCCTGACCACGGTCAAGAGCGTCCAGGAAGTTGTCGAGCTTCAGACCACCTTCGCCAAGTCGGCCATGGAAGCCTATATCGCCCAGATGAACAAGGCTTCGGAAATCTTCTCTGCCGCCATGAAGGACAGCGTCAAGCCGCTCAACGAGCGCGTGGCGGCGACGGTTGAAAGCTTTCAAGCGGCCCGCTAGGCCCAAACCCCCTCTCGAGCCCTGGCTCGGGTGAGACCCTGATGGCGCGGCACCGTTGAGGCGGTCCGCGCCATTTTCGTTGCAGGGCGGTCCGTTTCGGTTGAGTCTGGCGCATACTCCCTAATCCCGGACCCTGGCTTCATGCTGCCCACCATCCGCCAACTGCAATATCTGAAACTCCTGGCGGAGCATGGTGGATTCGGCCGTGCGGCTGAGGCGGCACATGTCACCCAGCCGACCCTCTCGGCGGGGATTGCCGAACTGGAAAAAATCCTTGGAGCCCCTGTGGTGGATCGGGCGCGGTCGGGCCTTATCCTGACCTCGGTGGGGCTCGCGGCCCTGTCACGGGCCCAGGTGATATTGAACGAGGCCGAAGAACTGGTTCAGGCTGCGCGCCATGCCGGAAAGCCCCTGACCGGACGGTTTCGCTTGGGCGTCATTCCGACCATTGCCCCCTTTCTCCTGCCCCGGGCCTTGCCCGTCTTGCATGAGAAGTTTCCCGACCTCCGCCTCTATCTCAGGGAAGACCTGACCCAGCGCCTGATCGTGGCCCTCAAGGCGGGGCAGCTTGACGCAGCCCTGATTGCCCTGCCCTTCGACATGGCGGGACTAGACCACGCCTATGTTGCCGAAGATGAAATCCTGGCTGCCTTGCCAGCAGGCCATCGCCTGGCCCGGGGGGATGATCCCACCTCAGAGGCCCTGCAAAATGAAGACCTGATCCTGCTGGAAGATGGCCACTGCCTGCGCGACCACGCCCTTGCCGCCTGCGGACTTCGCCCCCCCTCGGCCCATGGCCAGGACGAGGCCTTTGCCGCAACCTCCCTGCCGACCCTGGTTCAGATGGTGGGGTCGGGGCTGGGGGTTACCTTCCTGCCCGCCATGGCGGTAGAGGCGGGACTGGCCGACGGGGGTCTGGTGGCGGTGCGCCACCTCAAGGAAAAGCACCCCACCCGGGAAATCGTCGTGGCCTGGCGTGCCGGGTCCAGCCGGGGCCCCGAGGCCCGACTGCTGGCTGAATCCCTGCGGACAGGGAGCTAGTCCATCAGCTTCTGCGCCAGATAGACATAGTGCCGCGCCCAGCGACGGGCATTGAGTTCCGGATCGGCGTCATTGGCATGACCGCCAAAGGTCTGCTCGTAATAGAGATAGGGAACTCCCATGGCTTCGAGCCGGGCGGCAAACTTCCGGGCATGGCCGGGATGGACCCGGTCATCGCGTGTATTGGTGGTGATATAGGCCTCCGGATAGGCCACGCCGGGCTTGAGGTTCTGATAGGCGGAATAGGCCCCGATGAAGGCGGCATCGCCGGGGGCGTCCGGGTCCCCATATTCGCCAATCCAGGACGCTCCTGCCGACAGCTTGTGATAGCGCATCATGTCGATCAGGGGACTTTCCACCACAACGGCGGTCCAGAGTTCCGGGTGCTGGGTCAGGGAAACCGTGGTCAAAACCCCGCCATTGGAGCGTCCATAAATCCCGAGCCTCCGGGCAGAGGTCAGGCCCCGTGCCGACATGTCCCGCGCCACAGCCGCGAAGTCATCAAAGGCGAGCTGGCGCTTTTCCCGCAGGACCGCCTCATGCCAGGCGGGCCCGAATTCGCCCCCGCCCCGGATGTTGGCAATGACATAGGCCCCGCCCCTTTCCAGCCAGAGCTTGCCCATTTCCGGGATGTAGACAGGGGGTTTCGAAAGCTCAAATCCGCCATACCCGTACATTAAGGTCGGCGTCTGACCGTTCAACGGGCTGTCCTTGGGGCGCACGACGAAATAGGGAATCTGGGTTCCGTCGCTGGACTTGGCCCAATACTGGCTCACGGTTTCGCGGCTCGCGTCAAATCGGGGCGGCAGGGCGCGGATTTGCGCTACGGTATTGATGGCAGAATCTGCCAGCCAGAGGCTGGGCGGGTCCAGAAAGCCTTCGGCGGAAATCATGATCCGGTCGTCGGTTTCGCCCAGGCTGCGGAGCTGGAAGGTGGCATTCTTCGGCAGGGGCAGACGCGTGGCCGTCCATTGGCCCCCGACGAGGTCATAGGCATCCACCGCCCCCTTGACGTCCTCAAGAAGGTTGATGATCAGCTTGCCCGCTGTGCTGGCGACGGTTTCCACGGCCTGTCTCGGCCCCGGTTGAAAGACCAGTTCCGGGCGGGGCCCAGCGTCCTTCAGTTTCCAGGCGATGACGGACCCGGCTTCAAAGCCGTTCCAGGCCTCCTTAAGGGTGAAGATCATCCGCCCCTTCACGAAGGTCTGAAGTTCCGCTTTCAGCGGGAGCAGAATCCGGACCGTCTTGGTCCCGGTGGTCAGGCTGTATTCGTTCCGGAAGAAATCCACCCCGCGCCGCAGGACGATTCCGACGCTCTTGCCAGAGTCATCGTAAAGAACCCGGGGCGAGACCGAGACATCCGACTTGCTGCCCCGGAAGATTTCCTGAACGGACCCGTTCCGGGACACCCGCTTGACCACATAGGGATAGCCCGAGGTCGTGACCTCGTCGGGCGTCCAGGCCCGGGCCACGACCAGGGTATCGGCATCCAGCCAGTCAAGGGTCTGTTTTCCGGCGGCAAACCTGAATCCGCCCGGGACAAAGGCTTTCTGAATCGTATCGAATTCGCGCACTTCGACGGCGTCACTGCCCCCGTCTGACAGGTTCACCAGGCACCGGGTCCGGGCCGGGGGCAGGCAGTCCGCGCCCTTCCAGATCCAGTTGCGGCCTTCGGTCCGGGACAGGGCGTCCAGGTCCAGCAGGGTCTCCCATTCGTGCTGGGCCTTGCGATAGCTGCTTAACGAGGTATGTCGCCAAATTCCGTGGATGTGGTCACCATCCTGCCAGAAATTATCGACCCCATCGGCGCGAAAATCGGGCCAGGGTATCCGGTCCGATGCTGTGAAAATCGCCCGGGCCTCGGCATGGAAGTCCTTATAGCGGGCATCGGATTCCAGTCGGGCGGCGGTGCGCGTATTCTGACCCTCAACCCAGCTCAGGGCCCGGGGTGAGTCGACATCCTCGAGCCATTGAAACGGGTCCGCGGTCGGCGGTGCAGCCGTTTGGGCGAGGGCCGGAGTTACGATCAGAAGGGCGAGGCCGAGGGCGAGACATGGTTTCATGGGGGCAAGACTAACCTCCTTAATCCGGCCTTGTCTTGTCAAAGGTGATCCCGTGCCCGATCTGGACTATAGAGGGGGCAAGATGACCCATGCCTTCGTGAAGATGAACGGGCTCGGCAACGACTTTGTCGTGGTGGAGGCCCGCACCCAGAGCTTCTCGCCCAGCGCGGCAGAGGTGCGCAGACTGGCTGACCGCAAAAGCGGGCTGGGGTGCGATCAGCTGGTGGCGATTGAGCCCTCCGACAAGGCCGACGCCCGTATCCGCTTTTGGAATGCGGATGGCGAGGTCGCAGGGGCTTGCGGAAACGCCTCGCGTTGTGTTGCCTGGTTACTCATGCGGGATTTGGGCCGCGATGCCGTCATTCTGGAAACCGACGGGGGACTTCTGCAGGCCCGTCGCCTTGGCCCTGAGCTGATCAGTGTCGATATGGGACAGCCCGGGCTGGACTGGTCGGAAATTCCCCTGTCCCGGGCAATGGATACCCGTGAAATCGACCTGTCGGCCAGCCTTCCGCCCGGTGCCGATCTTGGCCTGGCCGGATGCGTATCCATGGGCAATCCCCATGTGGTGTTCTTCGTTCCCGACCTGGCGGCTATGCCGGTGACGACCTTGGGACCCTTGATTGAGCATGATCCCCTATTTCCCGACGCCGTGAATGTCGGATTTGCGGAGATCAAGGCGCGAGATCATATCCGGCTTCGGGTCTGGGAGCGCGGGGCGGGCCTGACCCTGGCCTGTGGCACGGGATCGTGTGCTGCCCTGGTTGCGGCCAGTCGGCGGGGCCTGGTCGACCGGTCAGCCCGGCTCGAGCTGGATGGCGGCGACCTGACCATCGAATGGCGGACATCTGACGACCATGTGATCATGACCGGTCCGGTTGAAGTCGAGTTTGAGGGGGTCCTCCCGTGAGCGAGGCGACAGGCGTGCACATTGTCACCTTCGGCTGCCGGCTGAATGCCTATGAGAGCGAGGTCATCCGCGCACGGGCGGCTGAGGATGGCCTGGAAAATGCCGTCGTCTTCAATACCTGCGCCGTCACGGGTGAGGCCGTGCGTCAGGCGCGTCAGGCCATTCGCAAGGCCCGCCGGGATAATCCTGAGGCCCGCCTCATCGTCACCGGCTGTGCTGCCCAGATTGATCCCGCCGCCTTTGCTGGCATGGCCGAGGTCGATCTCGTTCTCGGGAATGCGGAAAAAACCCAGGCCGGGGCCTATTTGCCCGCCGCCCCAGAGGGCCGGGTGCGGGTCAATGACATTATGAGCGTCCGGGAGACAGCGGGGCATCTCATTGATGGCCTGAAGGATCGGGCCCGAGCCTATGTCGAGGTTCAGAACGGGTGCGATCACCGTTGCACCTTCTGCATTATCCCCTTCGGTCGCGGAAATTCCCGAAGCGCGCCTGCCGGCGAGGTGGTTGAGCAGATCCGCAGGCTTTCCGCCCAGGGCTATCAGGAAGTGGTCCTGACCGGGGTCGATGTAACCAGTTGGGGCAGCGACCTGCCCGGTGCCCCGACCCTGGGCCAGCTGGTGGCGCGAATTCTGAAACTGGTCCCGGACCTTCCTCGCCTGCGCCTGTCGTCGATTGATGCGGCAGAAATCGATCCGGACCTGCTGGCCTGCCTGGCCACCGAGCCGCGCCTCATGCCCTATCTGCACCTGTCCCTTCAGGCGGGGGACGACATGATCCTGAAGCGGATGAAGCGGCGTCATAATCGCACCGATGCCCTCAACCTGATCCGTGCCGTTCGGGCGGTTCGACCGGACACCGCTTTTGGGGCCGACCTGATTGCGGGCTTCCCGACCGAGACGGAGGAGATGTTCGAAAACACCCTGTCCCTGGTCGAAGAGGCCGGGCTGGACTTTTTGCATGTCTTTCCCTTCAGCCCCCGGCCTGGAACCCCTGCGGCGCGCATGCCGCAACTGTCCCGGACGGTTATCAAGGCCAGGGCAGCCCGGCTGAGGGCGGCAGGCGACCTTGCCCTGACCCGGCATTTGGAGGGGCTGGTCGGTCGCACCCTGACAGGCCTGGTCGAACGGGTCGATCTGGCGCGGGGTGAAGACTTTACCGAAATTGCCTTCTCCGGCCCGGCCCAGATCGGCAAGTTGATGGCCTTTCGGGTTATTGGCCTTGAGGGACATCGCGTCCGGGCCGAGATTCTCAACGAGCCTGCCTCTCCCCCTATCGCCCAAGCGTCGCGCCCGATAGAAACCCCGGCATGACCGAACCGAAACAAGGCTGGTTCCAGCGGCTGGCGGGTGGGCTTTCACGCTCGTCCAAGGCCCTGACGGATCAGGTAACCTCAACCTTCACGAAACAGCCCCTCGATCAGGCCCGTCTGGACGCCCTCGAGGACATGCTGATCGAGGCCGACCTTGGCCCGCACTCGGCAGCGCGCATTGCCAGGCGGTTTTCGGAGGCCAAGTTTGGCAAGTCGGTGGACGATCGCGAGGTCAAGGAGGCCCTGGCTGAGGCCATTGGCGAAGAGCTGGCCGGGCGGCAGGGACATTTCGATCCCCTGTCTGGGCCCAGGCCCTATGTGGTCATGTTCATCGGGGTGAATGGCTCAGGCAAGACCACGACCCTTGGCAAGATTGCCTCCGACCTGACCGGCCGGGGAGCACGGGTCCTGATCGTGGCCGGAGATACCTTTCGCGCTGCCGCCGTGGCCCAGCTTCAGGTTTGGGCAGAGCGCGCCGGGGCCGACTTTATCAGCCGCCCACCAAATTCTGATGCCGCCGGTCTTGCTTTTGATGCCCTGGAAAAAGCCCGGGCAGAAAACTACGATGTCGTCCTGATCGATACGGCAGGCCGATTGCAGAACAAGCAGGGCCTGATGGATGAGCTCTTGAAGATCATTCGGGTGGTCAAGAAGGTCGACCCCGAGGCCCCGCACGAAACCCTGCTGGTGCTGGACGCCACGGTGGGCCGCAATGCCCTGGCCCAGGAAAACATTTTCGGCAACCAGATCGGCGTGACGGGCATTGTCATGACCAAGCTGGATGGCACCGCCCGGGGGGGTGTGCTTGTCCCCGTTGCCCAGGCCTCCGATTCCCCCATCAAGCTCATCGGCGTCGGTGAGGGTGTCCAGGACCTGCAGCCCTTCAACGCCCGGGCCTTCTCCCGGTCCCTTGTGGGACTCGACGATCTTGAGGACATGACCTGATGCTGTCTGAGCGCGCGCGGCGCATTGTGTCCAGTCTGGTGGACTTCGGATGGCCCCTGGGCCTGATCATCGGCTTTTTGCTGACCCATGACATGGTCAAGGCCTCCTGGGGCCTGGTGGCCGGGGCTGGCCTGGCCCTGGCCGTGGGCTATGGTCTGGAACGCCGCATAGCGCCCATGCCCCTGATTGCCGGCGTCATGGCCCTGGTTTTCGGCACCCTCGCCCTGGTCTTCCACGACCCCAAGTTCGTCTACATGAAGCCAACCGTGACCTCGGCCCTCTTCGGGGTCCTGCTGATTGGGGGCGTGCTCATGGGATATAATCCCCTCAAGATCATGCTGAACGCTGCCTTTCAGCTGCCCGACCCGGCCTGGCGGATTCTGACCTGGCGTTATGCGCTGTTTTTCTTGCTGATGGCGGCCCTGAATGAAGCCGTCTGGCGGACCCAGTCCCAGGCCGTCTGGCTCATGCTGCGCTTTCCGGTCGGACAGATCCTTCACGTCGTCTTTGCGCTTGCCCAGGTCCCCTTCCTGATGAAATTCAGTGAAAGCGACACCTCAGCCCCCACACCGGTCGAATAGATCAAGGGTTTCGTCAAAACGTCGCGATACCTATATACGCAAAAGCTGCCGTCACATTTTTGCAGTATCAGGAGCGAAATTTGGCAAAGGAAAAGTCGGCCTTGCGGCGTAACAAGCTGGACCTGGACCATTCGCCCAGCCACCTCCTGCATCGCGCGCTTCAGGTCGCCCTGGATATTTATGCAGAAGAACTGGGACCGACCGGCGTGACCCAGCGTCAATATGCGGTGCTTTCCGCCGTCAGTGTCCAGGATGATTTCACCCAGACGGATCTTGTTCGGATTACAGGGATTGACCGCTCAACCCTGGCCGATCTCGTGGCGCGCATGATTGGCAAGGGCCTGCTGGACCGCAAGCGATCCCCGAAAGATGCCCGGGCCAATGTCCTTCGACTGACCGAGCCTGGCCGGTCTGCTCTGGAAGCCGCGCGGCCCAAGGTTTCCGTGGTGGACGAACGCCTGCTGAAGCGCCTCCCTTCGGGTAAGCGCAAGGCCTTGATGAACCTCCTTGCCCGGCTCCTGGAGACCGAAACGTCCGCGGAGGGGGGCTCCGAGAAAAAGGTCAGCAAGGAGAAACTGGCCCGCAAGGCCGAAAAACGGGCTCGGAAGATGGCGGCGCTTGTCGCTGATACGCCGGATTAAACCCGGATATCGATAAAGGAGCCCGGGCGCATGATCCGCTCGGGGGGATTGTCCTGCGGGGTCGCCAGAATTTTCTGGGGCCTAGCCGGGCGGGCGGCCTGGACCGGCGGGGCCCCCATGACCTGGGGCGAGGCGGCGGCGACGAAGAAGGCCGTCCGGGCGTCCATGCCGGGGCTCGGCGTCGCAGGCGCGCGCGGGGTCTGAAGTCCAGCCGTGATCGGGCCAAGCGCCATTCGTGCCTCGGAAATTATGGTTAACCGCCGTTCACCCTAGGCTCAGTCTCTTCAGAAATACTTAATGGGGCAGTTGAGCCAGGAGGCTTTCTGCGTCTTGCGCCGACAGGGGGGCCGGATATTTGGCCCGGATCACGCCCTGGGCGTCCACCAGATAGGTCTCGGGCACACCCGTCACGCCAAGCTCAATGCCGGCCCGGCCTGTGCGATCAACCAGGGTGGCGGCATAGGGATTTCCGAGCCGGTCCAGGAAGGCCTGGGTTTTTTCCGGGGCATCCTTGTAGGCCACCCCGACCAGGCGCACGCCCCTGGCCTTCAGGGTCATGAGAACGGGGGCTTCGATTTCGCAAGGACCGCACCAGGAAGCGAAGACATTGACCAGAACCGGCCCGCCCCCTGTGACCTGGGAAAGGGCTGTGACATGGCCATCATCAAGGGCGGGCAGGGCCAATTCTGGCAGGGGCTTGCCGACCAGGGCCTTGGGTTGGACATGGGGGTCATGCCGCAGGGCGAACAGGGCAAAGAGCAGGGCCAGGAGGCCAAGGACCGCCAGGGGCAGGCTGGCGAGAATCCGGGTCACGATTTCGGAGCCTGGCTCACAGCCGCGAGTTGTTCGGCCAGGGCTTCGGCCTTGCGCCGCCACTTGCGGGCAAAGCCCAGCCCGGTCCAGATCAGAGCCACAAAGACCAGGGCAGAAATGCCAAAAGCTGGCCAGACATAGAGAGCATATTTCCCGGCATCGAGATCGAGCATGGCCTCAGGCTCCGGCGAGTCTGGCTTGGGCGGCCTCGGCCCGGCGACGCCAGACCTCGCCGCGAATTCGGACGAGCCACAGGGACCCGAAGGCCGCTATATAAGCCAGACCCATCAACAGGAGGGGGGTCAGGTAGACGGCGGGCATGGCTGGCCCGCCCTTGGCGAAGACCGAACTGCCCTGATGCAGGGAATTCCACCAGGTCACCGACCAATGCACAATCGGCAGGTTCACCAGTCCGACCAGGGCGAGAATCGCCCCGGCCCGCGCCGACTTGGCGTCGTCATCCATGGCGCTGCGCAGGGCCAAATAGGCCAGATAGAACAAAAACAGCACCAGAACGCTGGTCAGTCGGGCATCCCAGACCCACCATGTGCCCCACATGGGGCGGCCCCAGAGAGACCCTGTGATCAGGGCCAGGGCAGTGAAGGCAGCTCCCAAGGGGGCGGCGGCCCGGGCGGCGGCATCGGCCAGGGCATGGCGAAAAATCAGCGAGAGAAAGCTCGCCCCGCCCAGACACATATAGGCAAACAGGCTGAGCCAGGCGGCGGGCACATGAATAAACATGACCCGGATCGTGTCGCCCTGCTGGTAGTCTTCCGGGGCTGAAAAGCCGAGCCACAGGCCCGCCAGACCCAGGCCTGCGGCCAGGAGGCCGAACAGGGGCGCTGCCCAGCGCGAGAACGCCATGAACCGCTCAGGATTGGAGAGGAAGGCCGGTGCCGGGATCATCTGAGCGGATTAACCCGACGGGCCCCCCTCTGCAATCGAAAGCCGCCAAGGGAAGGCCGGGGCCTAGCAAAATCCCCGACCTCTATCCCTGATCGGTGACAATTCAGCCCGGCGTCTTGTCCATGCGGTGAGGGCGGTCCTGACCGCGGCGCTCCCCGCCGTCGGGGCCCCGCATGTTATGCCTCATCTTGGCATGCATGTTGTCGAACACCTTTTGCTGGGAGGGCGTCAGCTGGGCGTAGAACTTTTTGGTGGCCGTGGCTCGCGCATCGAAGCGTGCGAGGGCCTCAACCATTTTCGCCCGCATATCGTCCATGCGCTGAGGCGTCGTCATCTTGCCCATATCCATCCTTGGGGGCTGTCCGTCCCCCTTGTCCGCAGGGGGCTTCATCGAGTCGATGTACGCGGTCAGGGCAGGTTGTTGCGCCGGCGTGAGTTGCAGGGCCTCGCTCATTCGCTTGGCCATATCCGGCATGGTTTTATGTTCGCGACCCTCTCGGCCTTGATGGTCCATCCGGTCGTGGAGTTCGGCAGGTGGCGGTGCGGGCTGGGCCACGGCCAAGCTGGCGAGGCCAAGGGCTGTTGCGCCGAGAAGTGTCGCGCTCAGGGATTTGAATTTCATATCCGTCTCCAAAAATGCCCCACACGACGTTCAACGAGATCAGACCTTGAATTCCGTCGCCCATCCTTGATCAGACAGGGTATTCCTTGATCAGGACAGGGCATTTCGACAGGCGGCGGCCATGGCCAGAGGCCCCAGGGCGATGGCGGCGGCGGTATAGGCCCCCAGAAGAGCCAGTCCGGCTCGCCAGGGCAGGTGTCCGGCGAGGGCATCCAAGGCTCCGCCTCCAAAGATCACTGGCGGGACGAACAGGGGCAGGACAATCACCGCCGTCAGGAGCCCCCCTCGGCGCGCGCCAAGACTCAAGGCCGCTCCGATCCCGCCCAGAAAGCTGTAGGCGAGGCCGCCAATCAGGGCGCAGGCGAGGACCAGGGGCGACAGGGCGATCGGTCCGCCCAGAGCAATCACGGCCAGGGGCGACAGGACGGCGAGGGGCAGGCCCGTCGCCAGCCACTGGCCAAGACATTTTATGGCGCAGGTCAGTTCGAGGGGCAGAGCGGACAGGGCCAGGAGGTCCAGCGCCCCGTCTTCGAAGTCCCGCTCGAAGAGTCGGTCCAGGCCCAGCAGGGTCGAGAGCGCCAGGGCGGTCCAGGCTGCGCCCGGGGCAATGGCGCTCAGCCGTCCCGGTTCAGGTCCAATGGCTAGCGGCAGGAGGACGGCCATGCCCAGATAAAACCCGCCTGAGACCATGGCCCCGCCGCCTCGCCCCCAGGCCAGGGCGGTTTCGCGGCCAAGCAGGTCCAGGACCCGGCTCACGGCTTGATCTCCAGGCTCAGGCTGGCAAGGGGCAGGGGGTCGTGGACGGCGGCCAGAATGAGCCCGCCGCCAGCGAGGTGTTCGGCCATGATGTCGCCAAACCGCTGACGCCAGGTGCTGTCCAGAGGGCTCAGGGGTTCGTCCAATAGCCAGAGCGGCCTCGGAGCCGCAAGCAGTCGCGCCAGGGCCAGTCGACGTCTCTGGCCCGCAGAAAGCCTGCGAACCTCCAGGTCCAGCAAGGCGCTGATCTCCAGCCGCTCCACCGCGCTCCGTGCCGAGGCCTGATTTCCCCCCATCCAGTCCACCCAGAACCGGAGTTCCTCCCAGGCCGTTCGCGAGACCTTCAGGCCGTCGAGATGGCCGAGCGTGTGCAGGCCTTCGGCCCTGGCCTGTGCGGGATCGGCATCCCCGAACCCGATCTGACCGAACTCCGGCGCGATCAGCCCGCAAATCGCCCGCAGCAGGCTGGTCTTTCCAGACCCGTTCGGACCCGTCAGGGCACAGGCCTGACCGGCCTCAAGCCGCAGGTTAAGGCCGGTGAAAAGGGTTCTTTCCCCCCGCTTGACGGCCAGATCGGAAATTTCCAGGGTGCTGATCATGAAATGACTCGTCCCCTCGCATGGACGAGGCCCGCGCGAAAGGGTATTAGGCCGACGGCCGTCGCCGCCTCGGAGCGCGTACGCGGCGCGGGGGCGGACGCTGTGTGTCCGTCTCGACAAGCGCGCGATCTCCGAAGCGTTCGTTCTGCGGCCCTGAACAGAGGAAGGATCCTTAACAATGGCGTCACTCGATAGCCTCAAAGCCCGCCGCGAACTCACCGTTGGCGACAAGACCTATGTTTACTACAGCCTTCCGGCGGCAGAGGAAGCCGGACTTGCAGGCATTTCGCGTCTTCCGGCCTCGATGAAGGTGTTGCTGGAAAACCTGCTGCGCAATGAAGACAATGATACGGTCAGCCCCGACGACCTCAAGGCTGTTGCAGCCTGGCTGGAAAATCGCGGTTCGGTGGAGCATGAAATCAGCTTCCGCCCGGCCCGGGTCCTGATGCAGGACTTTACCGGCGTTCCCGCCGTCGTCGACCTGGCCGCCATGCGCGATGCCATGACCAAGCTCGGAGCCGACCCGGAAAAGATCAATCCTCTGAACCCCGTCGACCTGGTCATCGACCACTCGGTCATGGTGGACCATTTCGGTAATGCCAAGGCCTTCGGCGAAAACGTCGAGCGGGAATATGAGCGCAATATCGAGCGCTACCGCTTCCTGCGCTGGGGCTCGTCAGCCTTTAACAACTTCCGCGTCGTGCCCCCGGGCACCGGCATCTGCCACCAGGTGAACCTCGAATACCTGGCCCAGACCGTCTGGATCAATGACGAGGCCGGCGAGACCGTGGCCTATCCGGACACGGTGGTCGGCACCGATTCTCACACCACCATGATCAATGGCCTGTCGGTTCTGGGCTGGGGCGTTGGCGGGATTGAGGCCGAGGCGGCCATGCTGGGCCAGCCCATTCCCATGCTGATCCCTGAAGTCATTGGCTTCAAGCTGACCGGTGCCATGCCGGAAGGGGCCACCGCCACCGATCTGGTCCTGACCGTGACCCAAATGCTGCGCAAGAAGGGCGTGGTCGGCAAGTTCGTCGAATTCTTCGGCGCGGGCCTTGATGGCCTGACCCTGGAAGACCAGGCCACGATTGCCAACATGGCCCCGGAATACGGTGCGACCTGCGGCTTCTTCCCGGTCACCCGGGCCACCATCGACTATCTGCGTGGCACGGGCCGTGAGCCCTCCCGGGCCGATCTCGTCGAGGCCTATGCCAAGGCCCAGGGCCTCTGGTTCGAGCCCGGTGATGCAGAGCCTGTCTTTACCGATACCCTCGAACTGGACCTGGGCGAGGTTCTGCCATCCCTGGCCGGCCCCAAGCGTCCCCAGGACCGGGTTCTGCTCAGCGATGCGGCGTCGGAATTCCACGCGGCGCTTGGCAAGGAATTCGGCAAGGAAGACGGTGTTGGTGCCCGCGTCCCCGTCGCTGGAACCAAGCATGACCTCGGCAATGGCGACGTCGTCATTGCGGCCATTACCTCCTGCACCAATACCTCCAATCCCAGCGTGCTGATCGCGGCGGGTCTGGTGGCCAAGAAGGCGGTTGAGCTGGGCCTGAAGGTCAAGCCCTGGGTCAAGACCTCCCTGGCCCCCGGCAGCCAGGTGGTGACGGACTATCTGAAGTCGGCGGGCCTGACCAAGAGCCTCGATGCCCTTGGCTTCAACCTGGTCGGCTATGGCTGTACGACCTGCATCGGCAATTCCGGCCCCCTGCCTGAGGCCATTTCTGACGCCATCCAGAAGTCCGACCTCGTTGCCTGTTCGGTGCTTTCCGGCAACCGGAACTTCGAAGGCCGGGTCAATCCGGACACCCGCGCCAACTATCTGGCCTCTCCGCCCCTGGTGGTGGCCTACGCCCTGGCCGGGTCCATGCTGATCGACCTGGCCAAGGACCCGATCGGTGAAGGCAAGGATGGCAAGCCCGTCTATCTGAAGGACATCTGGCCCACCTCCGCCGAAGTTGCTGCCCTGCAGCGCAAGCACGTGACCCAGAAGATGTTTGCCACACGCTATTCGGACGTCTTCAAGGGCGACAAGAACTGGCAGGGCATCCAGGTGGCTGGCGGCCAGACCTATGCCTGGGATGTGGGATCAACCTATGTCCAGAACCCGCCCTACTTCCAGGACATGAAGATGGAGCCTGAGCCGGTGACCGACGTCATCGAAGCCCGGGTTCTTGGCGTGTTTGGCGACTCGATCACCACAGACCACATCTCTCCGGCAGGCTCCTTCAAGGCGGCCTCGCCCGCGGGCAAGTATCTCCTGGAGCGCCAGGTTCCGGTCACGGACTTTAACGGTTACGGCGCACGTCGCGGCAATCATGAGGTCATGATGCGCGGCACCTTCGCCAATATCCGGATCCGCAACAAGATCACGCCGGAAATCGAAGGCGGCGTGACCAAGCACTTCCCGTCCGGCGATGTCATGGCCATCTATGATGCGGCCATGCGCTATCAGACCGAGGGTCGCCCCATGGTGATCTTTGCGGGCAAGGAATACGGCACCGGCTCGTCCCGCGACTGGGCGGCCAAGGGCACCAAGCTCCTGGGCGTTCGCGCGGTGATTGCCGAGAGCTTTGAACGAATCCACCGGTCCAACCTGGTCGGCATGGGTGTCCTGCCCCTGCAGTTCCTCCAGGACGGCTGGCAGAAACTCAATCTGAACGGTGAGGAAATTGTCTCCATCCGTGGCCTCAACGACCTGTCGCCGCGCCGCCAGCTGACCGTGGAGCTTTACCGCCCCTCGGACGGCCGGATTGCCCGGTTCCCGGTTCGTTGCCGCATCGATACGCCCACCGAACTGGAATACTTCAAGAATGGCGGCGTGCTGAACTATGTGCTCCGCAACCTGGCCCGTTCGGCCCAGGCCTAGATATCGGTCCTCCCCGCCGCGTCCGGCCGCAAGATCGGGCCGCAGCGGGGAGGCTGGTCACACCTTGTTGAACCCTTGTCTTAGGCTTTTGCGATTAAGTGCGGTCCATGCGTGAACTTCTGATCGCCGGTCTATTTGCCCTCCTGGGCCCGGGCCTCGCCCTGGCAAAGCCGCCTGTGGTGGTTGAGCTCTATACGGCCCAGGGGTGCGTTTCCTGCATTGAGGCCAATGCCAAGCTGGCCCCCCTGGCGGCCCGGCCCGACGTTCTGGCCCTGACCTTTTCCGTCGATTACTGGGACTATCTCGGCTGGCCCGACACCTTTGCCCGCCCGGATTTTACCGCGCGCCAGAAGGCTTATGTGACCCGGCTGGCCCTGCGCGAACCCTATACCCCCCAGGTGGTGGTCAATGGCTCGGCCCAGGTGGGTGGCCTGCAAACCGACAAGATCGAGGCCCTGATTACCAAGGCGGAAGCCTCTGGCCGCAGGGCTCCGGCCATCTCTTTTTCCGGTCAGCGCCGGGTCTATGTCGGGTCCGGTCTGCGCGCCCGCGCCGGGGCAGATGTCTGGCTGGTGCGCTATGACCCCAAGGAACAGGACGTGGATGTCCGCAAGGGCGACAATCGCGGCCAGACCGTCACACACGTCAATGTTGTACGCGAGGTGACCCGCCTGGGCAGTTGGCGCGGCAAGCCTGTGACCTTCAAGATCGCTGAGGCACCTGAGGATGGACTGGCAGTCGCGGTCCTGGTCCAGGGGGCCAAGGGCGGCCGAATCCTGGGCGCAGCCCGTCTGGCCCCTGTCCAGGCCAAGGCCGGGCCTGCAAACCCCTGAGGATGACAGGTCCAGCGGCATTGTCGCGGACCTGATTTTCGGATTAACCTTGGTGGATCATGGCCCTTGATCCCCCCTCGTCCGGCCCCAGGGCCCCCCAGGTGTTCTTTGAACGCCAGGAGTTCAACCGCATCCTCAACCTCTATGGCCGAATGGTCGCTGCCGGGGAATGGCGCGACTATGCCATTGATGCCCTGGCCGAGTGTTGCGTTTTCTCGGTCTTCCGCCGCGCCTCCGAGGCCCCGGCCTACCGGATCGAAAAGCGCCCGGCCCTGGCCCGGCGTCAGGGGGCCTGGGCGGTCATTGGCGAAGGCGGCATGGTTTTGAAACGCGGCCACGAGCTGGAACACGTCCTCAGCGTCTTCGAGTCCCGCCGCTTCCGGGTGGTCGACTAGCTTATGACTGGACGAGATGGGCGCTCACGGTCGTGTCCCATCAGACCGTAGGGCGAAAGAAAAACCCCGGAGGTCGCCCTCCGGGGTTTAAAATCTGTCGTCCGCGCTAGAGCCTAGCGGCGGCTGCCAACCAGTCGCAGCAGGAACTGGAACAGGTTGATGAAGTTCAGATAGAGGTTCAGCGCCCCATAGCTGGTGGCCACACTCATGGCCTCGCCGTCTGAGGAAAGCTCGTAATACATCGTCTTCAGGCGCTGGGTGTCATAGGCGATCAGACCGGAAAAGATCAGAACGCCCAGGACGCTGATGACCAGTTGCAGGCCGTCCGGATTCCAGAACATGCCGACGAGGGAGGCAATGACCAGACCAAACACGCCCATGATCAGGAAGCTGCCCATGGCGGTCAGATCCTTCTTGGTCGTGTAGCCAACCAGGGACAGGCCCCCGAAGGCTGCCGCCGTAATCAGAAAGGTCGAGGCAATGGAGGCCCCGGTATAGACGAAGGTCAAGACGCCCAGGGAAGCCCCCATGAGGCTGACAATAGACCAGTAGGTCACACTGGCCGACCGGGCGTCAGGAGTCCGCCGCGCAAACCCGGAAAAGAGCATGATCGCCAGGGGCCCGAAGGCCACCGCATAACCGACCAGGGTCATGCCGACCAGACGACCATCGGCCGTCACCTTGAACATCAGGTCACGAACGGGCGGGAAGGTGCCCGTCAGAAAGGCCAGGGCGGCGGAGAGCACCAGGCCCAAAGCCACCTTGTTATAGACCCCCAGCATGAAGCTGCGCAGGCCGGAATCCACAGACATATCGGCCTTGTCCACCTGGACTGCGCCGGTAAAGCCACGGTTGAAGTCGCTCATCTGAGCTGAATCCTGTTTAAAAACGCCCCCTCTGGACGCAATCTTGAATATCGGCGTCCCAAAGCCTTTCCGCAAGGGGTCTTGCAGCAAGTTTGCAAGCCTTTATCGCTTCGGGTTTACATAGAGACCATGATCCGACTTTTTGCCGCCCTGACCATTCCTGTCTTTATTGGCGAGGGGCTACTGCGCCGTCAAAATGGCCTGGAGGGTGCAGACTGGCGACCGGCTGAGGCCTTTCACATCACGCTCAAATTTGCCGGTGATTTGCGGGAAGATCAGGCCGCAGATTTTTCCGAAGCCCTGGCCGGGATAGGTGCTCCAGCCCTGGCCCTTGAACTGGCGGGGGTGGGGGCCTTTGGAGAGGGGCTGCACCTGCATGCCGTCTGGGCGGGGGTCGAGGACAATCCGGCCCTGAAACAGCTTGCCCGGGCCTGCGAAGGTGCCGGACGCAAGGTGGGTCTGGCCCCTGACGCCCGTGTCTACCGCCCCCATGTCACCCTGGCCTATCTGAACCGGCCCTCGGGTGATGCTGTTGCCCAGTGGATTCAGGCAAACAACCTGATCCATTCCCCGCGCTTTGAAATCGACCAGTTCGGCCTCTATTCAAGCTGGCGCACCCAGGCCGGTTCACGCTACCGGCTGGAGCGTAGCTATCCCCTGGGGGGCGTAAAGCCGTCCCAGGGCGTCTGAGCCCGCCCGCAAGCGGGTCTTCTTGTTTTGTGAGGTGCCTGTGGCCGACTGGATCCATGCCATCATTCTGGGGGTGGTCGAAGGTTTGACGGAATTCATTCCGGTCTCGTCCACCGGCCATCTCCTCCTGACCAAGACCCTTCTGGGTCTCCCGGACGGCTTCTGGGACACATTTATCGTCCTGATCCAGCTGGGGGCTATTCTGGGGGTGGTCGCACTCTATTTCCAGCGGCTCTGGACCATATTGATCACCCTGCCCACCCGGGCCCAGTCCCGCAGGTTTGCCCTTTCGGTTCTGCTGGCCTTTATTCCGGGAGCCGTTGCGGGCCTGCTCCTGCATGACGTCATCAAGCAGGTGCTCTTCGAGAGCCCGGCCCTGATCTGCTGGTCCCTGATCCTGGGAGGGCTGGTTCTGTTGGCCCTCGACCGCTGGACCCCTGAGCCGCGTGAATTTGACGCCATGTCCCTGCCCTGGACCACGGCCATTGTGATCGGGGCCTTCCAGGCCCTGGCCCTGATTCCTGGCGTGTCCCGCTCAGGCGGCACGATTGTCGGGGCCATGCTGTTTCGGGTGGAAAAGCGGGCTGCGGCGGAGTTTTCGTTCTTCCTGGCCATCCCCACCATGGTGGGGGCCTTCGCCCTGGACCTGATCAAGACGCAAAACACCCTCGATACCGATCACATGGGCCTGATCGCCCTGGGCTTTGTGGTCAGCTTTATTGTCGGGTTTGCCGTGGTCCGCACCCTGCTGGACCTGGTCAGCCGCAGGGGCTTTGCCCCCTTCGCCTGGTGGCGAATCGCGGTTGGCGTCGCCGGTCTGGTCGCCCTGAGGGTCTTGGCGATCTAGCGGGCGTTCTGATCTTCGCGCGCGGCCTTGGGCTGCAGTCCTAGATGATCGGCGCAGACTGGCGGGCGACTTCTTCGGCAAATTGGCCACCCTTGCGGAACCTGTAGAGGTAGGTTGGCAAGATCGCCTCGACGGTCTCGGGCGTAATCCCAAGGTCGGCGAGACCCGGGCAGGTGCCGCTGACCACATTGTCGGTCTTGAGCAGGGTGACCTGATCGCTTGTCAGCGGCGGGGCGATGGGCGTCAGGGCCGCGAGTTCAAACACCTTGCCCATCAGGCCCGCAAGGCCAAAGGGCAGGGGTGCCAGCAGGCGCTTGCGGCCAGTGACCTTGAGGATCAGTTCAAGAACCTGGCGGAAGCTGAAGGTGCCCGGTCCGCCCAGTTCAAAGGTCTTGCCTTGCTGGGCAGGGTCCATCACGGCCTTGACGACGGCCTGGGCAACATCGCCCACGAAGACTGGCTGGAACAGGGTGTGTCCGCCGCCAATGAGGGGCAGGACCGGCGACATGACCGCCATTTCCCCAAACCGGTTGAAAAAGTCATCGCCCTGACCAAAGAGAATGGAGGGGCGCAGGATCACCGTCTCGGGCACTTCCTGCCGGACTGCCGCTTCGCCCAGGGCCTTGGTGCGGGCATAGGCCGACGGAGATGCGGGATTCGCCCCCAGGGCCGACATTTGGACAAACCGGGTAATCCCCCGGGCCTTGGCCGCAGCGGCAATCAATCTGGACCCGGTCACGTGGACGGCCTCGAACTTCTGACGCCCGGTCTCATAGAGAAGGCCGACCAGGTTAATCACCCCCGTTGCCCCGGTCAGGGCCCGGTCGATGGAGGCGGCATCGCGAATATTTGCCTGAACGACCTCGATCTGTCCGACATCCCCCAGCATGCGCATGGTGTGGGCCAGGTGGGGCTGGCGCACGGCCACTCGCACATTCACGCCCTTGCGGGCCAGGGCACGAACAACCTGACTTCCCAGAAAGCCCGAACCGCCAAAAACGGTAATCAGATCCTGCATGTTTGACGCTCGGAAGGTGTGAAACGGGAGGACCGGATAGACGATGCGGGCCGTCCCTGCAATCGGTGGCGTGCAAGGAGTTTGCTTATCGCCCATACGAGGCGTTGACCCCGGCGGATGGGTGCCCTAAGGAAGCGCCCTCGCGCGGTCCGGTGGATCGGGCCCAGGTGGCGGAATTGGTAGACGCGCTGGCTTCAGGTGCCAGTGGCTTAACGGCCGTGAAGGTTCGAGTCCTTTCCTGGGCACCACTGCTCCTTCATTATGAGGGAGCCCTCTCTGCAAGAGGGGGGATACTCTAGAGCCTGTTCCGATAAGTGGGCACCGGTTGTCGGATCGAAACAGGCTCTAAATCTTTGAATTAGAGTCCTTGTCTTCCCTTTAGCCGGTCCCGTCTAAAGGGAAGGGACTCTAGCGGCGGAGCTGTGTGTAGCGTGACCAATTATCTGCATAAGGGCGACCTGCCCGCTGGCCTCTTCCAGGGCGTGACCTCGGTGGCCATCGATTCCGAGACCATGGGCCTGCGACTGGGGCGCGATCCCCTGTGCGTGGTACAGCTCTCCGCGGGTGACGGCCATGCCCATATTGTCCAGCTCGACCGACCGGACTACGACGCGCCCAACCTCAAGGCCCTGCTGACCGACCCCGCCGTGACCAAGATTTTTCATTTTGGCCGCTTTGACATTGCCATGTTCTACCTGCACCTCGGTGTGGTGACGGCTCCGGTCTATTGCACCAAGATCGCCTCCAAGCTGGCCCGGACCTACACCGACCGCCACGGCCTGAAGGATGTCTCGCGCGAACTCGTTGGCGTGGAGATGTCCAAGGCCCAGCAGAGCTCTGACTGGGGGGCCCAGACCCTTTCGGCTGACCAACTCGCATATGCGGCCTCTGACGTACTTCACCTGCATGCCCTGCGTGTCCGTCTGGACGCCATGCTGGTGCGGGAAGACCGCGCTGCCCTGGCGAAAGCCTGTTTCGACTTCCTGCCCCATCGCGCCCTTCTGGATGTGCGCGGCTGGGAAGAGGTCGATATCTTCGCCCACGCCTAAGGCTGGCCCCCGTGAGCCTCGCCTCGCCCGCCAATGATCCTGGGTCCCCAGCGGCGGTATTTGGCCGGTGGCAGAGGCGATCGCGTCAGATCCGGGTCCTTCGTCGGGTCTTGCCCGCGGCCATGACCCTGATGTTTCTGGTCATGGGAGGCTATCTGATCGAGGCGTCGGTCACGGGTGTCAAGGCCCGGCCCGTCGAGGCCCGGGGCCCCATCCAGATGGTCAATCCCCGTTTTGTCGGTCGTGATCGCCAGGGGCGAGCCTTTGTCCTGATTGCCAGGTCGGCCACCCGGGATGAGACGGACGACCAGAAGGTCATTCTCGACCGGCCACTTCTGACCCTTGAGCGGGAAAATTCCGATCCGGTCCTGGTCTCGGCCCGCCAGGGTCTCTTTAGTGAGGCGACCCGTATCCTCAACCTCGAAGGCGATGTGAAGTTGAATGGCGGAGATCTCAATTTCTCGACCGCCAGCTCCATCTTCAATTCGGAAACCGGCGAACTCGGCGGCTTAACCGATATTCAGGGTGCCGTTGAGCTTGGCCAAATCACGGCAAAGGCCTATGGCGTATATGACAAGGGTCGCCGGATTGTGTTCAAGGGGGGTGTCCACACCCGTCTGGAGCAGAACTAGGGTGACTGGGCAGGTCAGGGTGGCCTGCCGCTGACCGAGACCGCGCTTTTCAAAGGGCCTGGTCTCACATTTGAAGACACGGGCATGACCAGACCTGCGGACATGAAATTCCTGACTCGCGCGCACATGGCCCTTCTGGCGGGCCTGATGGTTGCTGGGCCTGCGGCGGCCCAGCTGGCGCGGGACTCAGATGCCCCGGTCGATATCACCGCCGATACCCTGGAAGTGGTCAACGCCCAGTGCTCGGCAACCTATTCGGGTGCCGCTGAGGCCCTTCAGGCGACCAGCCGCCTCAGAGCCGACACCCTGAAGATTTTCTACAAGCGCAAGGCGGCCACGCCTGCGGCCCAGGCGGGCGCGTCCAATTCCGACTGTAGTGGTCAGGTGGATCGCATGGAGGCCCAGGGCACGGTCTATTATGTGACCCCGGAACAGAGGGTGCGGGCGGACACGGTCGTCTACGAGGCGGACACCGGGATATATACCCTGACCGGGAATGTGATCGCCGTGCGCGGGCAGGATGTCATGCGCGGGCCGAAGATGATCCTCAACCAGAAGACGGGCGATGCCCAGATGCTCGGCGCCAAGGCGGGCAAGGTGGGTACGGGCCGCGTGCGCACGATTCTGTTCCCGAATGAAAAGCCGGCGGCTCCCGCCGCCAAGCCGCGATAGGTCCGGGCGTGTCAAAGGATACCGGATCAACTGCCCCGGACGACATTGGGCCAGGCCTTGTGGTGGCCAGCATTGGCAAGGCTTTTCGGGGCCGGGCCGTGGTCAAGGGCGTGTCACTCCACCTGCAAAAGGGGGAGGTTCTCGGCCTGCTGGGACCCAACGGGGCTGGCAAGACCACCTGTTTCTACATGATCACCGGGCTGATCCCGGCGGATTATGGCGCGATCTACCTGGACGGCCGCAATATTACCCAGCAGCCCATGTATCAGCGGGCGCGCATGGGGCTGGGCTATCTCCCCCAGGAGGCCTCAATTTTTCGCGGCATGAGCGTGGAAGACAATGTGACCGCCGTGGTCGAGCTGAATGAGCCGGACCCGGTCAAGGTGCGTCGCACCGTCAGCGATCTTCTGGAAGAATTGCGCATTGACCATCTGCGCCGGTCGCCCGCCGTCTCCCTCTCGGGCGGAGAGCGCCGCCGGGTGGAAATCGCCCGGGCCCTGGCCAGCGAACCGGCCTTCATGCTTCTGGACGAGCCCTTTGCGGGCATCGATCCCCTGGCGATTGCCGATATCCGTGAGGTCATTGGCTATCTAAAGGGGCGCGGAATCGGCATTATGATTACCGACCATAATGTGCGTGAAACCCTCGATATTATTGATCGGGTTGCCATTATCCATGCCGGGGAAGTGCTGTTCGAAGGCACCCCGGCGCAAATGGTTGAAAATCCAGAAGTGCGGCGGGTTTATTTGGGTGAACAGTTTACCTGACGTCCCCTAGCGGGTCCCGGCTTAAGGGACCTCAGGCGTGGCGCGGGATGGGGGGCTACATGGTTGCGACGCCGAAAAATGCGGTGGTCATCCTGCTCGACAGCCTCAACCGGCACATGCTGGGGGCCTATGGCGGGACGGAGTTTGACACCCCAAACCTGGACGAATTTGCCCGCACGGCGACCCGGTTTGACAATCATCATACCGGCTCCCTGCCCTGCATGCCGGCCCGCCATGACATTCTTTGCGGAGCGCTGGATTTCCTCTGGCGACCCTGGGGATCTGTGGAGCTCTGGGAAGACGCCATCACCTATGAATTGCACAAGTCTGGCGTGGTCAGTCAGCTGATTTCCGATCACCCGCACCTGTTCGAGATGGGCGGCGAAAACTATCATGTCGACTTTACGGCCTGGGCCTATGAGCGCGGCCATGAAGGCGATGCCTGGAAGACCCGTCCGGACAGCAGCTGGGCCGGGGCCCCGAAGTTTGGTCGTGGTCACATGCCCTATGACGACAGCCGGGGCTGGTTCCGGGGCGAGGCCGACTTCCCCGGTCCGCGCACCATGGCTGCCGCCGCGCAATGGATCGAGGACAATGCCGGCCACCATGACCGCTTCTTCCTCTTCATTGACGAATTCGACCCCCATGAGCCCTTCGATACCCCGGAGCCCTGGGCCTCGAAATATGATCCGGATTGGGAAGGGGCCAAGCTGATCTGGCCGCCCTATGTCCAGGGCGCGATTGAGAAGGGGATATTGACCGAAGCCGCCGCCCGCCAGCTGCGCTCTGCCTATGGCGGCAAGCTGTCCATGATCGACCACTGGCTGGGTAAGGTCCTAAAGGCCATTGAGGCCCAGGGTCTGGCCGACGATACCCTGGTCATGATCTGTACCGACCACGGCCACTATCTGGGCGAGAAGGACATCTGGGGTAAGCCCGGCGTGCCGATCTACCGTCCCATGGGCCATATTCCTCTCCTGATCCGTCATCCGGGTCTTGCGCCCGGGGAATGTACGGCCCTGACCACCAGTGTGGACATCTTTGCCACCCTGGCGGATCTGTTCGGCGTCAAGGTCCGCCAACGGACCCATGGCCACTCCCTCCTGCCTCTGCTTCGGGGGGAGGTGACCAAGGTTCGCGATCATTTGCTGACTGGAGTCTGGGGCCGTGAAGTCCACCTCGTCACCGAAACCCACAAATATGCGCGCGCCCCTGCGGGGGCGAACGCGCCGCTGTCCATGATCTCCAACCGCTGGTCGACCATGCCGACCCATGTGGTGGACAAGCACCTGGCCTTGCCGCTTCCCGATGACCGGGCCTTCCTGGACCGGATGCCGGGCTCAAATGTGCCAGTCATCCATCAGCCCTTCGCTGCAGGTGACCCCATCCCCTTCTGGGCGCGGACAAAGGGGTCAGGCAACTACCTGTTTGACCGCACTTCCGACCCAGATGAGCTTGAAAACCTAGCCGGAACACCGCTTGAATCCGAACTTGTCGCCCAGTTGACGGCCGCTCTGGAGGCCATTGAGGCCCCCGCGTCCCAGTTTGAACGCCTTGGCCTCTCCCGAAAGGTACCCCAGTCATGACCTTGAAATCCCGCCTTGTCCTGGCCCTTGGTTTGGCCAGTCTGGTCCTGGCCGGCTGCGCCAGCGACATTCCCTATGCGACCCTGAAGGCCAAGTATTCGACGCCCGCCTCGCAATTTGCCACCTTGCCCGACGGGGTTACGGTGCATTTCCGCGACCAGGGCCTGAGGTCCGGACCGCCCCTGGTCCTGGTTCACGGTTTTGCCGCCAACCTGGATACCTGGGAGCCCTGGGTGCAGCGGCTGGGCGACCGCTACCGGGTCATCACCCTTGACCTTCCGGCCCATGGCCTGACCACGGTTCCGGCGGACTATCAAGTGTCTACGGACGGTCAGGTCGAGGTCATCGACCAACTTACCCAACGCCTTGGCGCAGAGAGATTTTACCTGGCCGGGAATTCCATGGGCGGTGGGGCGTCCTGGCATTTCGCCCTGGCGCATCCGGACCGGGTCAGGGCCCTGATCCTGGTCGATTCCGTCGGCTTTTCCCCCAAGCCCGAGGCGGGCAAGTCAACCCGCGAGGGCCCGCCCCTGGTCTTCCGCATCATGGCAAACCCCATGGGCCGGGCTGTGCTGGAAAAGATCAATCCCCGCCCCCTCGCCGGGCCCGGGCTAAAAAAAGCCTATGTCGATGGGGCTCTGGTTACGCCTGCCCTGGTCGATCGCTATGTCGACCTGGCGCTTGCCCCCGGCCATCGCGCCCTGCTGATGGGCGGCCAGCGGCCCGCTTCCCCCACTTCGCCTGACGCCCTCAAGGCCCTGACCATGCCCGTTCTGGTCATGCACGGAGAGGCCGACACCGTCATTCCGGTCGAGGCGGGTAAGGCCCTGGCCGGAGCCATTCCGGGTGCCAAGCTCATCCTCTATCCAGGCGTTGGTCATGTCCCCATGGAACAGATCCCTGACCTGTCGGCTCGGGACCTGGGAGCCTTTCTTTTTGCGTATTAGGCCCCTAAACTCTCATATTCGCAGCGTTTTACGGCCGACAACCTTCGGAGAGTCCTGATCATGATCCGTCTACGGGACCTTGTCCCTGGTCTTGCCCTGCTGGCCCTGGCCAGCGCCGTTCAGGCGGCACCCTCCGGCTATCATCTGGCAGATCGCCTCCCCGGTCCGGATGGTGGCTGGGATTATCCGGCCTATGACTCAGTGCATGATCGGGTGCTGGTCTCCCGACCCTCGGCCGTGACGGTTTTTGATCTCAAGACCCGAACGGTTTTGCCCGCCCTTGCCCCGGCGGTTCGGGGGCATGCGGCCCTGAGCGTCAATGATGGCAAGGAAATTGCCATTACCAATGGTGGGGATGGCACGACCAGTTTTGTTGATTCAGGCTCCGGGGCCTTGCTGGCCCAGGTCAAGGTCGGTGAGGGGCCGGATGCCGCCACCTTCGACCCAAGGACAGGCCAGCTTCTGGTCATGAATCACAAGGGCGGGGATGTGTCCCTGCTCGATCCCAAGGCCCACCGGCTTGTGGCCACCATTCCGGTCGGCGGTGTGCTCGAAGCGGCCGCTGTCGATGGCCGGGGCATGGCCTATGTGAATATCGAAGATCGCAATGAGATCGCGGTCCTCGACCTGACCGCCCACAAGGTCCTAAGGCGCTATCCCCTGCCGGGCTGTGATGGCCCTACGGGAATCATCTTTGCCAATGAAGGCAGGTTGCTGGTCTCTTCCTGCGATCGGGTGGCCATGGTGGTGCGAGCAGACACCGGGGAGGTTGTCCGTCGGCTTCCCATCGGTGCCGGGGCTGACGGCGTGGCCTATGACCCGGTGCGTCATCGGGTCCTAATCCCGGCGGGCCGGGACGGCACCCTGTCCGTGATCGCCCTGGCGAAGGACGACGCTGCTGTCATCGACACGATAACCACCCGGAAGGGGGCGAGAACCCTTACCCTGGACCCGGCAACGGGTCGGGTCTTTCTGCCGACTGCAGACTACCTGCCTGGCGTGGAAGGCGGTCGACCCGTGCCCAAGCCCGGAACCTTTGAACTTTTGATCATCAGCCCATGAAGGCATCTGCAGGGTGGAGCCTCGTTCTGGCCCTGACCCTCACGGGGTGCCAGGCCTACAGAGCAGCCCCCGTGTCTTCCGCCGCCTATCCCGACAGGTTGGAGTCGGCACGCTTGCCGGAGGCACCGGCCTCCGGTGTCTGGGACGATGCGGATATTCTAAATCTGGTCAATGCCCGCAATGCCGCCGTGCATCAGGCCGAAGCGCATTTCACTTCCGTGCGCGCAGAGGCTGATTTGGCCCGCCTGCCGCCTGCGGGCAGTCTTAACCTGACCCTGGAATACACCCACGAGGCTTCTCCCTGGCTCTATGGCCTCGGTGGGGACCTGCCCCTGGACTCCGGCGTCCAGAAGTCCGCCCGGCTCAGATCCGCTGATCTGGCGGTCCTTCAGGCCTATTATGATTTTGGCGAGGCCCTCTGGGCGGTCAGGATGGCGACCAAACAGGCCCTGCTGGACCTTTGGGTGGCGCGTCAGCAGGCTCGGCTGACCGGTGAGCTTGTCGACCTGCAAACCTCGCGTCTGGCCTGGCTGGACCTCAGGGTTCAGGCTGGCGAGGATGATATCACGGCCGTTGTGGCCGCCCGCAGCGACCTGGCCCAGAGCCGGGCCGACCTCGCAGACTACAAGGGGCAGGCCCGGGATGCTGAAGCCCGGCTGGCCCAGGTCCTCGGGGTTCCTGTGAACCAGGTCATCGGGATGAGGCTGCGTGATCCTATCCGGACCTGGGACTTGAAAATGGCAGAGGCCTCGCGCCGTCAGGCCGTCCGAATGAGGGCGGGTGTCCTGAAGGCCCTGGCCGATTATGACCTTGCGGAAGCCAATCTGAGGCGGGAGGTTGCCGGTCAGTATCCCAGTCTGCACCTCGGGCCGGGATATACCTGGGATCATGGCCTCACCCGCCTGCCGTTCAACCTGAGCCTTGTCCTGCCCCCCGCAGACGGAAACCGTGCGGCCATCCGGGCTGCGGAGTCCCGGCGCGCTGAGGCGGGACGTGCGCTTGAGACGACCCAGGCTGACATTTCTGCGACCACCGACCAGGCGCTCCAGGCCCTCGCCGTCGCACAGACGGATCTTGACCTGCTGGTCGGGCAGGACTTGCCCTCAGCCCAGGCCCGGTCCCTCCAGGCCGACCGCAGTCTGGCGGCAGGCGCTGCAGACAAGGGGGATGTTTTGACCGCGCGTGCGGGTCTGCTTGATGCACAAAGACGGGTCACTGACCGGACCTATGCCGTATTCAAGACGAGGCTTAGCCTCGAAGATACGCTTCGAGTGCCCCTGGATGCGTCCGAGGCCAAGGCCTTGGAATCGATTCTGAGCCGTATTGGAGGACCGAAATGAAGGCGCTCAGCCTTGCCCTGATCCTGGTCATGGCCCCTGCGGCCCAAGCTGCGACCATGATGGAGCCCGCGGTCCAGGCCCGTTTGGGGATCACAGTCCAACCTGTCCGCGCCGGATCAAATCGAGGTTATATCAATGGGTACGCCCGGGTCCTGGACCCAGTACCCCTGGCGAGCCTCTATTCAGACATGATGAGCGCCGCCGCGGCGCTCCAGGCATCTCAGGCCGAGGCCCTTCGGACCCGCGACCTGGCCGCCGCCGGGGCGACGGTCTCGCGACGTGTTGCGGAATCTGCCTCTGCCCAGGCCCGGGCGGATCAGCTGAGGCTCAGCCTGCTTCATCAGCGTGTGGCCCTTGAGTGGGGCCCGGGTCTTGGAGCCCTTGGGGATGAACGGCTTGGCAAGCTCATTGGCGATCTTGTGGCGGGTCGCGCGGCCCTTGTGAGGCTGGATATTCCGGGGGGGATAGGTCCCGTCAATCAGGCCTATATTGACCTGGGCGGGGGACGTCAGGTCGGCGTCAAGTCTCTGGGGCTGGCCAGAGCAGGGGACGCGCGACTTCAGTCCGGGGGTGTGCTGGGTGTGGTGACAGGCCCCGCAGCCGTGACCCTCGCCAGTGGACTGACCTTCCCGGCGCGCATGACCCAAGCGACAAGCAAGTCTGGCCAGGGGGTGCTTGTGCCCCGCGCGGCCATCCTCCGGGCAGGCGGGGAGAGCGCGGTCTATGTCCAACTCGACCCCAGCCATTTTCAGCGGCGCGCCCTGCAGGGGTTGTCGCCCCATCCGGGCGGCATGTTTGTCGCGGGCGGTGTCCAGCCCGGGGATAGGGTTGTCGTGACCGGAGCTTCGGCCCTGTTTGCCGTGGATCAGGGTGCCCGGGACGAGGACGACTAGGCCATGTTGGGAGCCATAGTTCGGTGGTCCCTGGCCCGCCCTCGTCTCATCGCCGCCGGTGCCCTGGTTCTGCTGGTCTATGGGCTGGTGATTCTCAGTCATGCCCGCTTTGATGTCTTCCCGGACTTTGTTCCGGCCCAGGTCGAGATTCAGACCGAAGCGCCGGGTCTGTCTGCCGAACAGGTCGAGCAGCGGGTTACCCGTCCGGTCGAGGAGGCCATAAACGGGGCTGCGGGGGTCGCAAGCTTGCGGTCGGACTCAATCCAGGGCCTTTCGATCATAACGGTTGGGTTCACCCCGGGGTCAGACCCCTATCGCGCCCGACAGGTGGTTTCTGAGGCCCTTGGCGAGGCGGTGTCCTCCCTCCCCACCGGCGTTGCAACCCCCCGGGTGGCCCCCCTGACGTCGGCGACCATGGACCTGTTGAAGGTCGGCTTTACGTCAGACCGACTGACTCCCATGGCCCTGCGGGACCTGATCCGAACGACCGTCCAGCCCCGCCTTTTGGCCAGTGCGGGGGTTGCCCGGGCAACGCTCTATGGCGGAGCCATGCGCCGCATAGAGGTTCGGGTTCGTCCTGCGGATCTGGCAGCCAGGGATATCAGCCTTGATGATGTCCTCTCGGCTGCCCGGCTTGCCTCGGGCAGTGGGGGAGGCGGTTTCATTGATACGCCGGAACAGCGCATTCTTATCGAGCCCCATGGCCAGGCCCTGACGGCTGCGGATGTCGGCGCAACTGTGGTCCAGGGCCCTTCTGGAGGCGTTCCAGTCCGGCTTGGGGATGTGGCCGACGTTCTGGATGCGCCGTCCCCGGAAATGGGGGATGCCCTGATCATGGGCAAGCCCGGGGTCCTGCTCAGTCTATCCAGCCAGTATGGGGCGAACACGCTTGAGGCGACCCGCGCCGTGGAGGCGGCCCTGTCCCAGCTTGGGCCATCGCTTGAGGCCCAGGGTGTGCACATGGAGGCCAACCTTCACCGACCGGCCAACTTCATTTCTACCGCCCTGCAGGGTATGATCCAGGACCTGGTCGTGGGGGCAGTCCTGATCGGGCTCGTCTTGTTCGTCTTCATGGGCAATCTGCGGACGGTTGCCGTCTCGTTTATCTCCATTCCCCTGTCCCTGCTGGCCGCCATCATCGTCATGGACGGGCTGGGCTGGACAATTAACACAATGACCCTTGGCGGGCTGGCCGTTGCCCTGGGCGTAGTCGTTGATGACGCCGTTATTGACGTGGAAAACATCGTCCGGCGGCTGAAACTCTTTCCCGACCGTCCCCCGGGCGAGGTGGTGCTTGCCGCTTCTCTGGAGGTCCGGGCTCCGGTCATCTATGCGACCCTGGTCGTAGCCCTTGCTCTTCTGCCTGTGCTCTTGCTGCATGGGTTGCAGGGGGCATTTTTCGCGCCGCTTGCAGCGGCCTTTATTCTGGCAACCCTGGCGTCCCTGGCCGTGGCCGTGGTTGTCACCCCGCCGCTTTGCCTGCTGTTGCTGCGGGCAGACCGGCTTTCCGCTGAGCCTCAGTTCCTGACCCGGGCCAAGGCCTGGCATGAGCGGGGCCTGATCGCCATGGCGGCGCGTCCGCGATGGGCCGTCCTTGCCCTTGTGATCGCCAGCCTGGCGACGGTGGGCGGACTGACACTTTTCAATTCGGAACTCTTGCCCAGTTTCCGGGAAAGTCATTTTGTCTTGGGCGTTGCCGGTCCCCCGGGAACCTCCCTGGGGGCCATGCGCCGCTATGGAGAGGCGATCAGTCAGGACCTTCTGGCCGTGCCTGGCATCCAGACCGTTGAACAGCAGATTGGCCGCGCGGAAGGAGGGGAAGATACCTGGGGTCCAGAGCGCAGCGAATTCCATGTCGAGCTTAAGCCCGGCCTTTCCGGGCAGAAACAGGATGCAATCCAGGCCAGAATTCACGACATTCTCGCCAGCTATCCCGGGCTGTCGACGGAGGTCCTGACCTTCCTCGGCGACAGGATTGGCGAATCCCTGTCCGGAGAAACCGCCTCCCTTGTGGTCAGTATTTATGGGCCCGATCTCGATATTCTGGATCAGGTGGCTGGCAAGGTCGCCCATGTGCTTTCAACAGTGCCCGGCACAGTGGATACGCGAATCCAGACACCGCCCCTGACCCCGGTTGTGCGGATTGATCTGGACCTTCCGGCCCTGGCCCGCTGGGGCCTGTCCCCTGGCGAGGTGTTGCAGACCATCCAGTTTGCCTATCAGGGCACGACCGTCACCCAGGTGGTTTCCCGTAATCAGTCGGTCGACGTGGCGGTCACCCTGGCCCCGGACCTGCGCCAGGACCCGGAATCCGTCGGCGATCTCCTTCTGAAGACGGCAACCGGATCCGAAATACACCTGAGCCAGGTGGCCCGGTTGAGGCTCGCAGAAGGCCGCACCCTGATTTCTCATGAGGGCGGTCAGCCCCGTCAGGTGGTCACGACCAATCCCCCCCCCGCCATGGCCGGCAAGGTCACCCGCTCTGCCATGCGGGCCCTGGCCGACCTGAAACTGCCCCCGGGGGTTTTTCTGACCTATACGGGAACGGCGGAGGCGAGCCTTGCGGCCAGACGCGACCTCCTCTTCAATCTGTCTCTGGCGGCAGGCGGCATGTTTGGCCTGCTCCTGATCGCCTTTGGCCGGGCGCGGACGGTGGGCCTGATCCTGGGACTGACGCCGTTTTCCCTGCTCGGCGGTGTCCTGGCTGTCGGCCTGACTGGAGGCAGCCTGTCCCTGGGGGCCTTGGTGGGGTTTGTGACCCTGTTCGGCGTCTCTGCACGCAATGCCATTCTCTTGATCTCGCACATCGACCACCTGGTCAGGGAGGAGGGAGAATCCTGGACCTTGCCCATGGTGCTGAGGGCAACGCGTGAGCGGATTACACCAATCCTCATGACGGCCTTGGTCACGGCCCTTGGCGTTGCGCCCCTGGCCTTCGAGACAGGACAAGCGGGTCGTGAAATCCAGGGGCCCATGGCCCTGGTCATTCTGGGGGGGCTTGTGACCTCGACCCTGGCAAGCCTGATCGTGCTTCCCGCCCTGGCCTGGCGGTTCGGCCGAACGCCAGAGGCCAGAAACTTGTCCTGATCGCGAAAATAGTCCCAGCCGTTAACCATAAAGTTGGGATCAGTCTCTAGCCTGTCATCCAGGATCTGACCTTGGAGGGCGAATTGGGACTGGCGGCACGTCTGGAGCTTCGGCAAGGGCAGGGTCTGGCCATGACTCCCCAGCTGCAACAGGCGATCAAGCTGTTGCAGTTGTCCAATCTTGAGCTCGATGCCTATGTGGAAGGCGAGCTTGAACGAAACCCGCTTCTTCAGCGGGATGAGCGCGACCTTGAACCGGATGCGCCCGCGGAACCCGTGCAGTCTGAAACCTATGCCGCCGATGAAATCCCCGATTTCGGTGCGGCCGCCAATCTGGATATTGTTCAGGATTCCGAAGCCTCACCCGGGGAGTGTGCCACAGGCGACTCCGAGGCTGCACATAATGCCGGGGGGTCTCTGGACTGGTCCCGCGGTGCAGGCAACCGGCTGGAGGGGGGCGATTCGGAAGATCAGCGCCTGACCCAGGACCGGACCCTTAGGGATTACCTCTTCGATCAGGTGGCCCTGGCCGGGTTCACCGCCCCCGAGGCCGCTGCGGCGGCCATATTGGTCGATTCCGTTGATGAGGGCGGCTATCTGCGCTGCGACATGGTGGAAATCGCCGAACGGCTGGGCTGCGATCTCGATTTTCTGGAGCAGGTTCTGACCAGCCTCCAGAGGTTCGAGCCCGTCGGCGTCTTTGCCCGCACGGTGCGGGAGTGTCTATTGCTGCAATTGCGCGAGCGCAATCGCTGCGACCCGGCCATGGAAGCCCTGCTCGACAATCTCGACCTCCTGGCCCGCCACGATCTGGCAGGCTTGCGCCAGGCCTGTGGTGTGGACGACGAGGACCTGCGGGACATGATCGGCGAATTGCGGGCGCTGACACCCCGTCCCGGGGCCGCCTTTGGGGGCGAGGTGCTCCAGCCCGTCATCCCGGACATCTTCGTCTTTCCCCAGTCCGGCGGGCTCTGGAATGTGGAGTTGAACTCAGACACCTTGCCGCGACTGCTGATTGACCGTCGCTATCATGCGCGGGTCTCGTCGGCGGCCCGGTCGGAGAAGGACAAGGTGTTTGTGGCCGAATGTCTGGCCTCCGCCAGCTGGCTGCTGAAGAGCCTGGATCAGAGGGCGCGGACTATCCTCAAGGTCGCCTCGGAAATCGTCACCCAGCAGGAAGCCTTCCTGACCCATGGGGTCGCGCACCTCCGGCCGCTGAATTTGAAGACCGTTGCGGATGCGATTGGCATGCACGAGTCTACGGTCAGCCGGGTCACCACCAACAAGTATATGGCCACCCCGCGCGGCCTGTTTGAGCTGAAATTCTTCTTTACCTCCGCCATAGCCTCTACCCTCGGCGGGGAGGCCCATTCGGGAGAGAGTGTGCGTCACCGCATTCGCCAGTTGGTCGAGGCCGAGCGCGCGGGCCTGGATGTTCATTCCGATGACCAGATTGTCGAAATCCTTAAGGAAACCGGCGTCGATATCGCCAGGCGGACCGTCGCCAAGTATCGCGAGGCCATGCGAATTCCCTCCTCGGTCGAACGCCGCCGCATGCTGAAAATGGCATCCTGAAAACCCTTGCGCCAGCCGCTTGACAGGCTGGATATTCAGGGGCGTGCTGCCGGTTATGAAAGTACAAGTCTCCGGAAAACACATCGCCGTTGGAGAGGCCCTGCGGACTCGGGTCACCGACGAAATTTCCCAGGCAGTGGGAAAATTCTTTGAGCGCGGCGGATCTGCGGACGTCGTCGTCAGCAAGGAAGGCCATGCCTACAAGGTCATTTGCTCGGTCGTTCTGGCCTCGGGTCAGCATCTGGAAAGCCACGGCCTGGGCGACGACGCCCACCTGGCCTTCAGTCGCGCCCTGGCCAAGATTGAGGGCCGCATCCGGCGCTACAAGCACCGCCTCAAGAGCCATACCGTAGCGGCCAGTGCCCGTCAGGCGGAAACGGCGGCCTATTATGTCCTCCAAGCGCCGGACGGTGCGGACAACGACCTCTGGGAGGACGAGGGCCTGGAACCGTCGGATCATGCCCTGCCAGCCGCCCTGGTGATTGCCGAAACCGAAAAAGAGCTAAGAACCATGACCGTGGCCATGGCCGTCATGGAGCTCGATCTGACTGAATCTCAAACAATTGTGTTCAGGAACGCTGCGCATGGCGGACTCTCCGTGATATATCGCCGCCCGGATGGAAATATCGGTTGGATCGACCCGGCCCGGACCCTATCGCCAAAGGGGAGCTGAAAGCTCGTTCTATCCTGGCCATGTCAGGGCTGACTGTCGTTCTTGTGGGGGTTCCGGGCGCGGACCTGTTTTTAAGTGTTGCAGACACCCATGTTGATTGGTGAAATTCTCGATCCGGGGGCCGTCATGGCGCGCCTGGGGGCAAAGACCAAGGCCCAGGTTCTGGTGGCGATTGCCGATATCGCCGCGCAGAATTTTGGCCTGGAGTCCGGTGCCATCCTCGAGGCCCTGAATGCTCGAGAGCAGTCAGGATCGACCGGCGTTGGCCATGGTGTGGCTGTGCCCCATGCCCGGATCGAAGGACTGTCCAGGACCCAGGGCGTCTTTGTTCGCTTGGAACAGCCTGTTGCCTTCGATGCCCTGGATGGCCAGCCGGTCGACCTGTTTTTTGCCCTGTTTTCCCCCGCCGATTCCGGGTCAGCCCACCTCAAGGCCCTGGCGCGGGTCTCCAGGCTCCTGCGCCAGCCTGGTCTGCGGGAGCAATTGCGTCAGGCCAAGGCGTCTGACGCCATACTGGCCCTGCTTAATCAGGACGCCACCTCGACTGCGGCCTGACGTCTAGTGGACGGATACCGGGGCCAGTTCATGGGCCAAGGCAGCGGCGACCGCGGTATCCCGGTCGATGAGCACGGCCAGTCTTTCTCCATCCGCGCGATGCACCGCATAGAGGGTCTGCTCCGGATCGAGGGGCAGGCCTTCGCTGGTCATGGCCGGCGCAAGGTCGGAGGCCTTTACGGGGCGTACATAGACCAGATTGGGTCCGCCCAGGGCGGCAAAGGCTTCGGGGGTAAGATTCGGCGTCATCATGATCACCTCCTGAAAACTCAACAGAACCTCAGGTCGAGGTCCTGATCTCAATATGCTGTATCCGCCCATCGGGCTTTGGGCGGCTGAGGTCGATGTGCAGCAGGCCATGTTCCAGCAGGGCCTGATCAATCCGAACCCCGTCGGCGAGGACGAAGGCCCTCAGAAATCCTCGGGCGGCTATGCCCCGGTGCAGATAGGCATCCTCAGCCTTGGCGGCATCTTCCTTGCGGCCTGCAATAGTCAGTTGGCGATCCTCCAGGGTGATGTGCAGAGTCTGGGCCGTAAACCCGGCAACGGCCAAGGTAATTCTCAGGGCCCCCTGGCCCAAATCTTCAACATTATAGGGCGGATAGCTGTCAACCGCCGCCTTTGCGGCACGCTCAATCAGCCCGCGCGTATGCTCGAAACCCAACAGGAAGGGGCTGTCGAAAAGCAAGGTTCTGTTCATCCGGAGCCCTCCAATCAAGCGACCCTGAAGGAGCCAGCCCAGACGGGCCTGACCTCTTCGCCCAACGGATATGGCGATGGCGAACCCGGGTTTCAATATGTCCCTTCGCCGGGGACTCACACCAGGTCTTGCGTCCGGGCGCGGCTTGACGCACGAAGTTCCCATGCGCGAACCCATGAATTTCGGAATCCAGTATCTGGGCGACGGTTACTCCACCGAGGCCAAGCTCATGGGCCGACAGGCGGCGGGCAAGGCCCTGCTCAAGGGAATTACAGATACCTGGCCCGAAGGCCCCATATTCGGCTTTGGTCAAGGCACGGCCAGCCGGGCCATGCTGACCCAGGTGCGGGGCAATGGCTATCAGGGCAAGATCAGCTGGTGGGAGCAGGGGGGCGGGCGGCCTTCAGTCTTTCCGACGGCCATCTACCATCCGGGGCCCCTACACGAATCCCTCGCCCACGCCCGAAACAAGGCCAATCCGCGCGCCTATAGCCTGTTCGGTGTGACTCATACCCTGTCCTCCACCGGGGTGATGGATGCCCTGGCCGCCCATTGCGGGGCCCCGTTTCAGCCCTGGGATGCCCTGATCTGCACCTCCCTCGCCGGGCATCGGGTGGTCGAGACCCTGATTGCCGAGCGCCGGGCCTGGCTGAAGGAACATTTCGGCGCGACCCGCTTTGCCCAAATCCAGCTGCCCGTCATTCCCCTGGGCGTGGATGTCCCGGCCCAGGCCCGGTCCGGCGAGGACATTGCAGAGGCTCGTGCACGGTTTGAGATTTCGTCCCATGAGACGGTGTTCTTCTTTGCCGGGCGCCTGTCCTTCCACGCCAAGGCCAATCCGGCCCCAATCTATGTCGCCATGGAGCGCGCCGCCCAAGCCAGCGGGCGAGCCCTGGTTTGCCTGGAGGCGGGCCAGTATTTCAATCCGGACATGGCTGTCCATTTTCAGCGCGCCCAGCAGACCCTGGCCCCCAGCGTCCGCTTCATCCATGTCGACGGCAGCGATTCAGCCGCCTACCGCCAGGCCTGGTGCGCCGCCGATGTCTTCACCTCGATTTCGGACAATATCCAGGAGACCTTCGGCCTGACCCCGGTAGAGGCCATGGCTGCGGGGCTGCCGGTCCTGGTCAGTGACTGGGACGGCTACAAGGATACGGTGCGTGATGGCGTTGATGGCTACCGCATCCCGGTGGTCGGTCTGGTGCCCGGTGGGGCCGACGATCTCGCCGAACGCCACGCCCTCGGGGTCGATACCTATGACCGCTATATCGGCCAGGTCAGCATGGCCACCTCGGTTGACGTAGGACAGTTGGCCCAAAGGATTCAGGCCCTGGCCGAAGATCCCGCCCTTCGCATCCGTCTGGGCGAGTCAGGCCAGGCCCGCGCCCGGGCGGAATATGACTGGCCGGTTGTGCTGCGTCGCTATCAGGCCCTGGTGCACGAACTCGACCGGCTTCGCGTGGCGGCTCCGCCCCAGCCTGCCCAGCCCTGGCTCCTGCGCCCGGACCCTACCCATCTGTTCAGCCACTTTCCCACGCACCTTATGGGGGGCGAATGGCGCGTGCGGGCCGAGCCCGGCCGGGAAACTGCCCTGGCGGAGCTTCTGGGTCTCTTCATGGTCAATTATGTCCTGGACCCGGAACGCCTGCCCGCCGACCTGATTACCGACCTGCACCGTCTGGCCATGATGGGCCCCAAGACCGTGGGACAGCTGCTCGAAGCCTCAGGTGGCGGTGGCCGGGCGAAGGTCCGCGCCCTCATGTGGCTGGCCAAGTCAGGCCTGGTGGAGCTAAGCCCGCCGCGGTGAGGCGGGGACGACCCAAGACAAGACCGCCCAAGGCGGGGAGGAGGGCGACATGACACGGTCTGAACACTCTGGCAGGGGGCCGGCTACTCTGTGGGCCGTCTTGGCTCTTTGCCTGACCGCCTGCGCGCCGCCCGCGACCCCCACCCAGGCGACCGCAACCCCGCGTCTGGCCGGTGTGGTCATGGCCGAGGATATTCCGGTCGCCCACACCCCGCCCGGCGGCTATGGCAAGACCTTCCCGGCCCCGGTGCTGGCCACCTGTAGCGAACCACTTTCCATTGGGGCTCCAGACCTGCGCGGTATCTGGAAGACGGTGCACGCAGAGCGTGGCGGCAAGCCCGCCCCGGCAGACGACCGGCTCTATCGCTATGTCGAGCGGATCGAACAGTGCGGCAACCGTATTGTCGACATGGGCGGTGGCACCATTGCCGATGCCCGGGCGGACGCAACCTATGCCCACGGGGTGCACGACGTCTCCGCCTTCGGCTATCGCAAACCCGTCCATGTGATTGCCAGTTACGAAAAGGGGGTCTTTGTCCTGCGCCCGGTCTTCTTCCCTCAGATTCCCGTCACACTTCCCGGCCTGAAGGTCACCCGCCACCTTAATGCCCAGGGCCAGATGATCTGGACGCGCCCCGACCTCGGCGGCATCCGGGTTACCCTGGCCCGCATTGGCGGACCGACCGAGGGCTATACGCGACAGTAAAGCCAGGCCGGCGTGATCAGGGTCATTTACTTAAGGTCCCCCGCGGGTAACCTGCATGATCGTTTTCGCCGTTCTCGCCCTCCAATCCAAACCCAGGCGCCCGACACATGAAATTTCTGATCCCCTCCGTCGCGATTCTGTCCCTGGTCGGGTTTCAGGTGCTGGCCCAGGTGCCGGCGCCAACCGTAAAGCTCGCGCCCACAACCGTAACCACCCCGATTCAGACCCCTGATGGCAGCCCTATCGGCACCCTCAGCCTGACCGCCGCCACGACGGGCGTCTTGTTCCAAGTCGATATTGCCAAGGGCCTGACGCCCGGCTGGCACGGCATGCATTTCCACCAGACGGGGGACTGTTCCGATCCCAAGTTCATGACCAGCGGCGGGCACATGAACCACGCCGAAAACAAGGTGCCGCATGGCTTGCTGAATGCGGCAGGGCCCGATTTCGGTGACCTGTCCAATCTCTATGTCGCCGCCGACGGCTCCGCCCATGCCCAGGGCTTTACCTCTCTGGTCCGGCTCGATGCGGGCTCTGCCGCACCGGAACAGGTTCTGCGCGATGCTGACGGTTCTGCCCTGGTCATCCACGCCAACCCGGACGATCAGCTCAGCCAGCCGATTGGTGGGGCGGGTGGACGTGTGGCATGTGCGGTGATTGGGGCGTTCCGAAAATAGGATCTTGGGGGAGATTTTCTCGAGGTCCAATCCAAAAGAAACACACCACGCCCCATAACGCCAAATATTCAATTAGTATATTAATTTACATATCAACTATTTTAAACAAACTTGATGCATTCATGGAGTATTTAAAAACGCGCCAGACCTTCGACATTAACTTGACCGGGCCGGAAAACGGTTGAAATTTAATTTTTGAGCTCATCTCAAAAAAGGATTTCATAAATGCGTTTCTTGCCTGCTTCCCTTCTTCTCGTGGGTGCATCCTGTGCTGTTCTTTCGGCATGTTCGCCTGCGCCATCTGCGACGCCGACCGTTGATCTTGCGGCCGTGGAGACAGCGGTTAAAGCCGATGCCAATCAATTGGTCGCCGACCTCAATGCCCGCGATGCCGCCAAGGCCGTTGCGCATGACGGGGCTGATATCGTGAATATGCAACATGGCGCGGCCAACTATGTTGGCGTTGATGCCGACTTGGCCACGACCAAGCTTATGGTCTCTGATCCCAATTTTAAACTTGCAGTTAGCAATGAGTCCGTCGACCTGGCCGCGTCGGGCGACCTTGCCGTCTATCACGCCACCTATACCTACACCTTCACCAGCCCTGCTTCCAAGGCCGCTGCGTCGGAAACCGGCAACTTGCTGCTTGGTTACAAGAAGCAGTCCGACGGCAAGCTGAAACTCAGCTGGACGGTCCTGTCTGATGCACCGGCTCCTGCACCCGTTGCGGCAAAATAGCTGAGCCATCCGTATGTTGAGGCCCTGCTTGGGCCTCTGACTCGTTAGCCATGAACAAAAAACCCCCCGCAGTTTCCTGCGGGGGGTTGATTTGGTGGAGCTAAGCGGAGTCGAACCGCTGACCTCTTGAATGCCATTCAAGCGCTCTACCAGCTGAGCTATAGCCCCGAAAACTCGGGTTCCTTCCGGTCAGGCTGTTCGCCCGCCCCCTCAGGAGGCGCGGAACCTAGTCTGACCGTTCGCTGCGATCAACCCCGCCCGTAGGGAAAATTACGGACGGCGGCTGGATCAGCGGTCTTCGACGTCGCCCTCGCCGGGCAGACCGTCGATTTCGGTCTCGTCAAAATCGTCGTCGTCGTCATCCTCCACGAGGAAGGGGACATCGGCGTCATCTTCGTCTTCCAGGTCGTCTTCTTCCTGGAAGGCGGCGAGTTCGTCTTCCGGCGGGGAGACGGGTTCACCGTCTTCGTCCACCATGATGACGGGATCATCCACCGCCGCGGCGTCGAGCTCGGGGGTGGCGACTTCGTCCTCCTCCTCGTCCTCGGCGTCCTCGTTCTTGTCGCGGACCTGATCTTCGGCCTCATCGTCAAGATCGCGGTCAATCGGCGCGGCCCGGGCGCGAACCCGACGGCTGCGGACAGCCTCGTCGGGATCGAACTCGTGTTCGCACTTGGGGCAATGGGCGGGGCGTTTTTGCAGGTCGTAAAACTTTGCCTGGCAGTTCGGGCAAATTTGTTTCGAACCCAGTTCGGGGATGGCCAAGGGGCGGGCCTCTGTTCAGCAGGGTGAATTGGAGCCGGCTCCCTTGCCACGGGGCGGTGCCACTGTCAAAAGCAATCCCGTCTGACCCCCTTAAAGGCCCAAGGGCCCGAGTGTGTATTTTCATGATTTCGGCAGGATTGACTGCCCGTCGAGGCGGCCCGCTCGTGGGTCGCGTCCGGGCCCCCGGCGACAAGTCGATTTCCCACAGGGCCTTGATTTTCGGGGCCCTGGCCCAGGGACTGACCCGGATTGAGGGCCTGCTGGAGGGCGATGACGTCCTGCGCACAGCCGAGGCCATGCGCAGATTCGGGGCCCAGGTCGAAAATCTGGGCGGCGGAAGCTGGCAGGTCCAGGGCCAGGGCGGTCTGGCCGAGCCGGACGACATTATCGACTGCGGTAATGCCGGGACCGGGGTGCGCCTGATCCTGGGCGCGGCTGCAGGCTATGACCTGGCCGCGACCTTTACCGGCGACGCCTCCCTGCGGGGTCGGCCCATGAACCGGGTCATGAAGCCCCTCCGGGACATGGGGGCTACCTTTCTGGGCCGCTCTGGCGGTCGCCTGCCCCTGACCCTGAAGGGTGGGGGCTTGAAGGCCATCAGCTATCGTCTGCCGGAACCCTCAGCCCAGGTGAAATCAGCGGTCCTGTTGGCGGGGCTGAATGCGCAAGGCCTGACCCAGGTGATCGAACCCGAAGCCACCCGTGACCATACCGAGCGCATGCTCAGGGCCTTCGGGGCCGAGGTGCGGGTCGAAGACCGGCCTGATGGGCGCTATATCGACCTTGCCGGCGGACAGGGACTTACAGGAACGGCCATAAGGGTGCCCGGCGATCCCTCGTCTGCGGCCTTTCCCCTGGTCGCCGCCCTGATTACCCCCGGCTCCGAGGTGACTGTGGAAGGGGTCTTGCTGAATGTTCTGCGCACGGGCCTGTTTGAAACCCTCCGCGAGATGGGGGCTGACCTGACCCTGAGTCATGTCCGCGACGAAGGCGGCGAGCAGGTGGGCGACGTCACCGCCCGCTATGGCCCGCTCAAGGGGGTGGATGTGCCTGCCGGGCGCGCGCCCTCCATGATTGACGAATATCCGATCCTGGCCGTGGCGGCCGCCTGTGCGGACGGGGTCACCCGGATGCGCGGCATTGGCGAAATGCGGGTCAAGGAAAGCGATCGCATTGCCCTCATGGCGACGGGCCTCGCCGCCTGTGGCGTAGGCGTCGAGGAAGAGCCCGAGGGCCTGATCGTGGTTGGCCGGACGGGCGGCAATCATGGGGTGCAGGGCGGCGCGCGGATTGAGACCCACGGGGATCACCGGATCGCCATGTCCCATCTGGTGCTGGGCCTGACCTCCGAGGCCCCTGTTGCCATTGACGAAGCCGGCATGATCGCCACCAGCTTTCCGGGCTTCGGGACCCTGATGGCGGGACTGGGCGCGGATATCTTCCCCTCATGACCGCGCCCCTGATGATTGCCGTGGACGGGCCTGCGGCGTCGGGCAAGGGCACCATCGCCACCCGGCTTGGCGAGATCTACGGCCTGCCGGTTCTGGACAGCGGACTTCTCTATCGCGCCGTGGGGGTCCTGCTGGTCCGACAGGGTGGCCGCCCCGACGACGCTGCCGCGGCCACTGCGATTGCCGAGGGGCTGGCGGCGGAAGATCTGGACGACCCGGCCTTTCGCACCCGCCAGGCCGGGGAATATGCCAGCCAGGTGGCCGTACACTCCGCCGTCCGCCTGGCCCTGCGCGATCTGCAACAGGGCTTTGCGCGTCGCCCGGACGGGGCCGTGATTGACGGGCGGGACATTGGCACGGTCATTGCGCCGGACGCGCCGGTGAAGCTCTATGTGACTGCCCGCCCCGAGGTTCGCGCCGAACGCCGCTTCCGCCAGCTCTTGGCCCAGGGTGAGGCTGTGACCCATGTAGACATACTAGAAGATATTCTAAGGCGGGATGCTCGCGACGGGGGTCGGGCGGACTCCCCCATGGTGCGTGCGAAAGACGCCGTCTTGCTGGATACCTCGGAAATGACTATAGACGTCGCCACCGATGCGGCCCGCCGCATTGTCGAGGCGGCGCGCGCTGGTCGGGGATCCCCCCTCTAGCAATCCAAACGCGCCATTCCCTTGGTCGCCGCGGGCATTTCACTGGAACGGATCTCCGTTCATTCGGTCAACCCCTTAACCCGACATAGGGACTCCGCCTGACCGCGCACGCGGTGCAGCGGCCCGTGTCATTTGAAGACGAAAGAACACAATGGCTAACGATATGAGCCTCAACCCCTCCCGCGACGATTTCGCCTCCCTGCTCGACGAGTCCATGGGCGGCCGTGACTTTATGGAAGGTCAGGTCGTCAAGGGTATCGTGGTCGGAATCGAAAAGGATTTCGCCATTATCGACGTCGGTCTGAAGACCGAGGGCCGGATCTCCGTGAAGGAATTCGGCGTTGACGAAAACGGCAACAACACCATCACCGTTGGCTCCCACGTCGAGGTCTTCCTTGAGCGTGTCGAAAACGCCATGGGCGAGGCGGTCATCAGCCGTGACAAGGCCCGTCGTGAAGAGGCCTGGACCCGTCTGGAAGTGGTTCATGAACGCAACGAGCCGGTCATGGGCTCGATCGTTGGCCGCGTGAAGGGTGGCTTCACCGTCGATCTGGGCGGGGCTTCGGCCTTCCTGCCCGGCTCCCAGGTGGACATCCGTCCGGTTCGCGATGTCGGACCGCTCATGGGCAAGGAACAGCCCTTCGCCATTCTGAAAATGGACCGTCCGCGCGGCAATATCGTCGTGTCGCGCCGGGCCATCCTGGAAGAAGCCCGCGCCGAACAGCGCACCGAGCTTGTGGGTCAGCTGCAAGAGGGTGAAATCCGCGACGGCGTGGTCAAGAACATCACCGACTACGGGGCCTTTGTTGACCTCGGCGGGATCGATGGCCTGCTGCATGTCACCGACATGAGCTGGAAGCGCGTCAACCATCCGAGCCAGGTTCTGGCCGTTGGGGATGCCGTCAAGGTGCAGATCGTCAAGATCAACCCCGATACACAGCGCATCTCGCTGGGCATGAAGCAGCTCCAGTCTGATCCCTGGGATGGTGTCGATGCCAAGTATCCAGTCGGCGCACGCCTGACGGGCCGGATCACCAACATTACCGATTATGGTGCCTTTGTTGAACTGGAAGCCGGCGTTGAAGGCCTGGTCCACGTGTCTGAAATGTCCTGGACCAAGAAGAACGTCCATCCCGGCAAGATCGTTTCGACGTCTCAGGAAGTCGACGTGGTGGTGCTGGACGTCGATCCGTCCAAGCGTCGCGTGTCCCTCGGTCTCAAGCAGGCCATGGACAATCCGTGGGATGCCTTCCTGGCCGCCCATCCGGTTGGCTCCACCGTTGAAGGTGAAGTCAAGAATGCGACCGAGTTTGGTCTGTTCCTCGGCCTCGAAAACGACATTGACGGCATGGTCCACCTTTCGGACCTCGACTGGAATGTCGCCGGTGAAGAAGCCATCGCCAAGTACAACAAGGGCGACATGGTTCAGGCCCGGGTGCTCGACGTTGACGTTGAGAAGGAGCGCATCTCGCTCGGTATCAAGCAGCTGGCCGGCGATCCCATGGCCGGTGAAGGCTTCCGCAAGGGCCAGACGGTCACGGTCACAGTGACCGAAGTGACCTCAGGCGGTATCGAAGTTCGCTTCGGCGATGACGATGCGCCTATGTCGGCCTTTGTCCGCAAGTCAGATCTGTCACGTGATCGTGCTGACCAGCGCCCCGAGCGCTTCGCCGTGGGTGACCGCGTCGACGCCCAGGTCACCAGTGTCGACAAGGCCGCCCGTCGGGTTGGCGTTTCGATCAAGGCCCTGGAAATGGTCGAAGAAAAAGAAGCCATCGAAAAGTTCGGGTCCTCGGACTCCGGCGCTTCGCTTGGCGACATTCTGGGTGCCGCCCTGCGCGAGAAGGCTCAGAAGGACTAGGGCCTGTTCTGATAAGCGGGAACCGGTTATCGGATCGAAACAGGCTCTAACATTTTTGTTTTTGAGCCCGTCTCGTCCCTTTAGCCGGTCCCGCCTACAGAGGAGGACAGAAGTCCGCCATTTGCATATTTTTTGGCAATAGATGGCTAGAGTTAGGGGCGGCGGATTCGGAAACGGGTCCGCCGCCTTCTTTTTTGCTGCAGAGACGCCCATCTCGCTTGACGATGGGGCAGTTTCCACGGCACTGATTGCGGCTAGGTTAATAAATCGTCACCTATTCAAGGGTTCTACCAAGGCATGATCAAGTCTGAACTCATCGCTCAGCTCGCCGAGGAAAATCCGCACCTGACTCAGCGGGATATTGAACGGGTCGTTGGTGTCGTCCTCGAACGCATGATCGAAGCCCTTGAAGAGGGCGGCCGGGTCGAGCTTCGGGGTTTCGGAGCCCTGTCTGTCCGCTCCCGCGATGCCCGAGCGGGTCGCAACCCGCGCACCGGGGAATCGGTCCAGGTCCGGGCCAAGCATGTGCCCTTCTTCAAGAGCGGCAAGGAACTGCGGATCCGGCTCAACGCCGACGAGTAGGGCGGGTCCCCCTCGGCCCGGTTTTCCTTTTCGGATGAGGCCTTTTGGTGGGTATTTTTTCTGAATTTCGTGAATTCATTGCCCGAGGCAATGTGGTCGATCTCGCCGTGGGCGTGATTGTCGGCGGAGCTTTTGGCAAGATTATTACCGCCCTGGTTGACCAGGTCATCATGCCGCCAATTGGCCTTCTGGCGGGCGGGGTGGATTTCAGCCACATGGAATTCGTCCTGCGCCCTGACAATCCGGCCACCAAGGTCGATGAACTGGTGGCCATCCACTATGGGGCCTTCATCAATACCCTGATCCAGTTTCTGATCATTGCCTTCTCGGTCTTCATGCTGGTGAAGGTCGTCAATGCTGTTTATCGGACCAGCACCACCAAGCCTGGTCCGGCCCCCAAGGCTGAAGAGGCCCTGCTTGCGGAAATTCGCGACCTGCTCAAGCAAAGCCGCATCGATCCCTAATCCCAGAAGGCTTGCGGCGCAGGTCCGACCTGGACTATTGCCCTCCCATGCCCGTCACAGCAAAGATTTGCGGCCTGTCCACTCCGTCTGCTGTGACCGCAGCCTTGGAGGGCGGGGCCAGTCATCTGGGTTTTGTCTTTTTTCCGGGAAGCCCCCGCGATATCGCCCCCGAGCTTGCGGCCCAGCTGGCCGAGCCCGCCAGGCCCCGGCGTGTGCAGGTCTGCGCCGTCACGGTTAATCCGGATGATGCCCTGATCGACAGGCTGATGGGGACCCTCAAGCCAGACCTCATTCAGCTCCACGGACAGGAAAGCCCCGCCCGGGCAAGAGAGATTTCCCGCCGCGCCGGTGTTGGTCTCATCAAGGTCCTGTCGGTGTCACAGGCCACGGATCTCGCACCCGCCCGGGACTATGACGGGATCGCAGACTATCTCATGTTCGATGCCAAGGCGCCGGCCGAGGCCGGGCGGCCGGGCGGGGCTGGGGTGTCCTTTGACTGGACCCTGCTGGCCGGACTCAAATTTAGCCGCCCGTGGTTTTTGGCAGGTGGCCTCGATCCGTGGAATGTGGAGGACGCCGTCCGTCAATCGGGCGCACCCCTGGTCGACGTTTCTTCTGGCGTGGAACGCGGAGCCGGACTAAAGGAACCTGCCTTGATCATGGCGTTTCTCGACGCTGTCCGTCGCATTTAGGGACACACGGTCTGTGAACCATATCGCAAAGCCAAATGACTATACGGCCTATCCCGATGCCAGTGGCCGGTTCGGGGATTATGGCGGTCGTTATGTGCCGGAAACCCTCATGCCCCTGGTCCATGAACTGGACGCCGCCTATCGCGCGGCCCAGGCGGATCCGGCCTTTCATGCCGAACTAAACGGCTTTTTGAAGAACTATGTCGGCCGTCCCAGCCCGCTCTATTATGCCGAGCGCCTGAGCCAGCACATCGGCGGGGCCAAGATCTATTTCAAGCGCGAAGAGCTGAATCACACCGGCGCGCACAAGATCAATAACTGCATGGGCCAGATCCTCCTGGCCATGCGCATGGGCAAGACCCGAATCATTGCCGAGACGGGAGCCGGTCAGCACGGCGTGGCCACAGCGACGGTCTGCGCCCGCTTCGGCCTGCCCTGCATTGTCTATATGGGAGCCATCGACGTTGAGCGGCAAAAGCCCAATGTCTTTCGGATGAACCTGCTAGGGGCTAAGGTTGAGGCTGTAACCTCCGGCTCATCCACCCTGAAGGACGCCATGAACGAGGCTCTGCGGGATTGGGTGACCAATGTCGCGGACACCTATTATCTGATCGGCTCGGCCGCAGGTCCCCACCCCTATCCGGAAATGGTCCGCGATTTCCAGTCAGTCATGGGCCGGGAGAGCCGGGAACAGATTCTCGAGGTCGAAGGTCGTCTGCCTGACGCCGTCGTCGCCTGTGTCGGGGGCGGGTCCAATGCCATTGGCATGTTCCATCCCTTCCTGAATGATGACTCCGTGCGGTTGATCGGGGTTGAGGCCTCGGGCGACGGCATGGGCACCCCCCGCCATGCAGCTGCCATCAATGGCGGTCGGCCGGGCGTCCTGCATGGCAACAAGACCTATCTTATCCAGGACGATCAAGGCCAGATCACCGAGGCGCATTCGATCTCGGCGGGTCTGGACTATCCCGGCATTGGCCCTGAGCATGCCTGGCTGCACGATGTCGGTCGGGCCGAATACCTGACTTGCACCGACAAGGAGGCCCTGGCCGCCTTCCAGCTCTGCGCAGAACTCGAAGGCATTATTCCGGCGCTCGAAACCAGCCATGCCATTGCCCGCCTGCCCGATATTGCCAAGATGGTCGGCAAGGATGGTCTTATCGTGCTCAACATGTCCGGCCGGGGCGACAAGGATGTCGCGACCGTGGCCCAGGCCCTGGGCCTTCAGGTCTAAGAGGGCCAAAGCATGACCAAGGCGCGAATCGATGCCCGTTTTAATGCCCTGAAGGCCGAGGGACGCGCTGCCTTCGTGACCTATGTCATGGCGGGCGACCCGGACTATGCGACGGCTCTGGAAATCCTGCAGGGGCTTCCAGCGGCAGGCGCGGACGTGATTGAAGTGGGTTTCCCGTTCTCTGATCCCATGGCCGAGGGGCCGCCGATCCAGAGGGCCGCCCAGCGGGCACTTTCCAAGGGCATGACGCTCAACCGCACCCTGGAACTGATCGCCGACTTCCGGAAGACTGATCAGGACACGCCTGTGATCCTCATGGGATATGCCAACCCCCTGGTCACCCCTGGCTATGTGGCCTTTGCCCGGGATGCTGCCCAGGCCGGCGTCGATGGTCTGATCGTGGTCGACATTCCGCCGGAGGAGGCTGACCCCCTGGCCGATGCCCTGGATGCCGAGGGCTTGTCCCTCATTCGCCTGGCAACGCCGACCACCGATGATGCGCGCCTGTCCATCGTCATTCAGCGGACCTCGGGCTTTGTCTATTACGTCTCTGTCGCCGGAGTGACCGGGGTCAAGGAAGCCGATGCGGATCTGGTCGCCCCCCATGTGCGGCGGGTCCGCGCCGCCTCGGGTCTGCCGGTCGCGGTGGGCTTCGGGATCAAGACGCCCGAGCGGGCTGCCGCCATTGCCCGGGTCGCTGACGGGGTTGTTGTTGGCTCCGCCCTGGTCGATGAGGTGGCCGCCGCCCTGGCTGTCAACGAAAGCGTGACCGCGCGGGTCCTTTCCAAAGTTGAATCCCTGGCCCACGCTGTACGCACGGCGCGGACTTCAGAGCCGGAGGCACGGACGCTCCATGGCAATGGCTGACCACAAGGACGACAAATTCGAAAAGTCGCTCGGCGCGCCAACCCCCCGGGAGCGTGGCGGCTGGCTGGCCAAGATCGCACCCGGCGTGCGCAATCTGGTCGCAAAGCGGGAAAGCCCGGACAATCTTTGGGTCAAGTGCCCAGATACCGGCGAAATGCTCTATCGCCCGGATCTAGAGGCGGCCCTCTGGGTTACGCCGTCTGGAAGCCATATGCGGATCGGGGCGGCGCAGAGACTGCGTTTTACCTTTGATGACGGCCAGTTTGAGAAGATTTCCTCTCCGGTTGTCGTCGATGACCCCCTGAAATTCCCCGATGACAAGCCTTACCCCGAGCGCCTCAAGGCCGCTCGCAAGCTCACGGGTGAGCAGGATTCCATGGCCATTGGCATAGGTACCATCCAGGGCCAGATGACGGTTGTGGTTGTTCAGGACTTTGCCTTTATGGGTGGCTCCTTGGGCATGGGTGCGGGCGAAACCTTCGTCAAGGCAGCGCATGAAGCTGTTAAGCGCAAGATTCCCTTCGTAATTTTCACGGCTTCCGGGGGTGCGCGCATGCAGGAAGGGACCTTGTCCCTAATGCAGATGGCTCGGACGACCCTGGCGCTGAATGAGGTCAAGAGTGCGGGCCTGCCCTATGTGGTGGTGCTGACAGACCCGACCACGGGCGGGGTGACCGCCTCCTACGCCATGCTGGGCGACGTCCATCTGGCTGAGCCCAATGCCATGATCGCCTTTTCGGGTCGGCGGGTGATTGAACAAACCATCCGGGAGGTCCTGCCCCCCGGCTTCCAGCGCGCAGAGTTCCTGATGGAGCGCGGCATGGTGGATGCGGTTGTTACGCGCGCAGATCTGCCCCGTGTCCTGGGATCGATCCTGAAGACCCTGATGATGGGGCGCGCCCGGTCAAAGCCTGACTGATCGATCTTCCGGGCATGTATGATCCGATCCGGGCCTCGGATGCCGTTATCCAGCGTTTACGGGCCAATCATCCGTCCCTGATCGACCTGACGACAGGTCGGGTTGAACGCCTGCTCGCCGCCCTGGGACATCCTGAGCGCAGGCTGCCGCCGGTCATTCATGTGGCCGGAACCAATGGCAAGGGCTCGACCGTTGCCTATCTGCGCGCCATGGCCGAAGCTGCTGGGTTGAAGGTTCACGTCCTGACCTCGCCCCATCTGGTGCGATTTGCCGAGCGTATCCGGATTGCAGGCAAGCTCATTACAGATGCTGAACTCTCAGACCTCACCGACCAGCTAGAAGCGGTAAATGCCGGTCAGCCCATCAGCTTTTTCGAAATCACAACGGTTCTGGCGCTGGAGGCGTTTGCCCGGACCCCTGCCGACCTGTGCCTGATCGAGGTGGGTCTGGGCGGACGTTTTGATGCCACCAACATCTTCCCGGCACCGGCGGTCTGCGTGATTACGCCGGTGGATTATGACCATCTGGAAATGCTGGGGCCGGAACTCTCCAAGATCGCCTGGGAAAAAGCGGGAATCATCAAGGCCGGTCGTCCGGTTGTGGTTGCCCACCAGGCTCAGGAGGCGTTTGAGGTCATCGACTCTGAGGCCACAAGCCTGGGTGCGCCCCTGATGGCTATGGGCCAGACCCTGGATGCCTGGGAAGAGCGGGGCCGTCTGCTGGTGCAAATGCCGGACCGGCTGCTGGATCTGCCTGCGCCGGCCCTGTTTGGACCTCATCAATTTGAGAATGCCGGCCTTGCAGTGGCGACCTTGCTGACCCTGGGCGATCCGCGGATCGATGACGCGGCCCTGGCCAAGGGCTTGGCCCGTGTCGACTGGCCCGCGCGCTTCCAGCGATTGACCCGGGGGCCACTGGGTCACCTTGCGGAGGCCAAGGGCGCGGACCTTTGGCTGGACGGAGCACATAACCCCCACGGAGGGCGCGCCCTGGCCGAGGCCTGCCGTCGCCTGGTTGCCCGGGATGGCCGACCCCTGACCCTGATCGTGGCCCAGTTCGCCCGAAAAGACTCAGTGGGGTTCTTTACGCCCCTGAAGGCGCTGGGTGCGCGGGTGATCACGACCCAGTTTGACTCGTCAACCGCCCTGTCTTCGGCTGATCTTGCCAAGGCTGCGGGTCAGGTGGGGATTGTGGCGGAGCAGGCCCTGGACGTCAGCGAGGCCATGGCCATGGCCGTGGCTGGATCAGGTCCGGCCCCGCACATTGTGATCTGTGGCGGACTCCACTTTGCAGGCGAGGTCCTGGCCCTCGCACCGGAAACCTGGCCGACCTAGATCCTGAGCCTAGAGCCCGGACTCGTTTAGCCAGTCGACAATCTTCTGCTTGGGCATGGCCCCAACCTTCATGGCGGTCATCTGACCATCCTTGAACAGCATCATGGTCGGAATGCCGCGAACGCCATAGCGCGACGGGGTCGAGGGCGAGTCCTCAATGTTCAGCTTGGCAATGGTGACCTGCTCGCCCATTTCGGCGGCGATCTGCTCGAGGGCCGGGGCAATCTGCTTGCAGGGGCCGCACCACTCCGCCCAGAAGTCGACCAGAACAGGCTTTCCAGACTGCAGGACATCTTTTTCAAAGGATGCGTCGGTGACGGCCACAGTGCTCATTGCAGGCTCCTAAACAGAGGTAGGCCGCACAAGGCAACCCGTTGAGATAGAATATGGGCAGGTCTGCGATCCGGATCAACTACCCTGACGGATTTGCCTCAGGGTTTCCCGCATCAAATCTTCCGGGATCGCCATAAGTTTCGGGCCATCCGTCCAGATCAGGGCACCTGAAACCGGTCGGTCCGGGAAGATATCGGACAAGACAGCCCAATAGAGCGACATCTGCCGCAGATAGGCCGGGTCTGCAGACTCAATCCGGTCTGGCGATGGGCGGTTGGTCTTGAAGTCGGCGAAGAGCACCTTGTCGGCCCGCACCACCAACCGGTCCAGTCGACCTGAAATCGCCAGGCTGGCAGGAAGCTGGCTTGCCGTGCCGGCAAGGGAGACCTCGGCACGGCTTCCGCTTCCGAAAATCTCCGAGAACTGTGGATCGGCCAGGACCCCCAGGGCCGATTGGGTCATGTCCTCGCGCTGGGCCTCACTCAAGTCGGGCTCACGGCTCAAAATCCGAAAGGCGGAACTGGGCCAGGCCTCTCGCGGAAGGTCAGGCAGGACTTGCAAGAGCCGATGGATCAGCTCTCCACGCCGGAACCGGCCAAGGCCGCCTTGTCTTACCAGGGGTGAAGCCGAGGGCAGGCTGGTGTCTTCGCCCAGGTCTGAGGGTGAGGCATAGCGGGCAAAGGCCTCGGGCTTGGCGGGGAGGTCCACCCAGGCAGGTGTCAAGCTAGGGACTATGGCGTTCATAGACGCAGAGGGTGCCGCCTCCGGGTCCATGCCATAGCGCTGAAAGGTGATGCCCGACATGTCGCGGGTCTTGACGTCATGGGCCAGGGCCTCGCTGGCAAAGGCCTCCTTGAGAACCGACCACCAGGTCCCGTCCGCGTCTTCAGCGGTCGTGGCAGAAATCTTTCCGCAGAGGATGATCCGGTCCCGCGCCCGGGTCAGGGCGACATAGAGGAGACGCAGGGCCTCATTGGCCTCCCGGGTAACTCGCAAGGCTCGCGCCTCGCTAGACGCGGTGCAATCCTTCGCGTTGGAACTGGCCCACAGGAACCCGCCGCTGGCCGTCATGAGCAGGGGCGTGCCTGCGGCGACTCGCTTCAACGTCGTCTCCGGCAGGAAGACAATGGAAGACTCGAGTCCCTTGGCCCCATGGGCCGTCATGACCCGGACTTCATCGCGTTCGGCGTCCATTTCCCGCTTAACGACAATGTCCAGTCGGGAGAGGGAGTCCGTCAGGCACTCAAGATCATGGATGCCCTGCTGCTCGGCGACCAGAACCTGATTCATGAATTCATCCAGCGCCTCTTGGGCCTCCTCCCCCAGCCGGGTCAGGATTCGCGCCGTCTGGGTTCGGTTCTGATTATCGCGCCAGGCCAGCAGGCCAGCATAGAACTCAAAGGGGCGTTTCTGGCGGGCGTCCGCCAGCGCCTGGCTCAAGAAGGCCATAGCCGCCGCCCAGTCCTTCCGGTCTCCGGCCCGCGCCTCAAGATGGGTCCAGAGAGAGAGGGTCCGGTCCCGCCCGTGGGCGAGGTCATAGAGACTGTCATCTGACAGGTCGCAGAAGGGGCTGCGTAAAAGGGCCGCCAGGGTGAGGTCATCGCCAGGAAACAGGACAAAGCGTGCCAGGGCGACCAGATCGTCAAACAAGATGTGTTGCGACAGGGCCAACCGGTCGGCCCCGGCAACGGGTATCCCCTGACGTTTCAGGGCGCGCAGGATTTCATTAAAGAGCGTGCCGCGACGGCGCACCAGGATGAGAATATCCCCGTAGTTCGCGGCCCGCGGCTGGCGGGTTTCCCGGTCACCCACGGCGTCCTTGCGGGCCACAATGGCCTGAATTTCAGCACTGATCTGTTCCGCCAGCCGGCGATCTGCTGATGGATTGGACTCCGGATTTTCCGGGGGGTCCCAGGCCTCGGTCTTTTCCTTTTTCTCCTCCCGGACCAGGGGCCAGAGGTCGATGCAGCCGGGGTCGGTGCGTTTGGCTTCGTGACGAATGACTTCTTGATCCTCCGCCTTGCGGGGCACCAGGGCTCCGGCCCGGGCGGGTGGCGCAAAGGCGGCATCCACGAATTCGAGAATCTGGCGGGAGGACCGGAAGGAGGTCAGCAGGTCAATCCGCTCGAATTCCTGGCCCGCACCCTCCGCCCGGCTGCGGTGATAGGCAAACTCGGCCATCAGGTTTTCCGGGGCGGCCCCCTGGAAAGAGTAGATCGATTGTTTTTCATCGCCGACCACGAACATGTTGCGGGTCAGGCTGGAATTGGCGGTCGGCAGACCCGCCCCGGAAAAGAACTCGGCAGACAGGCCGCGGACAATTTCCCACTGATCGGGAGAGGTGTCCTGGGCCTCATCGACCAGTATGTGGGAAATCCCACCATCCAGCTTGTAGAGCACCCAGGCCGCCTGGGGACTCTTGGCGGTCAGGGCCATGGTGCGTTCGATGAGATCGGCAAAGTCCAGCCCCTGGGCCATGGCCTTTTCCGCCTTGAAGGCTGCCAGATAGGCCATGGCCAGAACCAGGGCATCTTGGGTATCCAGGGCAATGCTCACAGCCCGACGGCGTTCCCTGAGGCCTTCGATCATGACCTGTTCATTCAGGAGGGCGTCTCGAAGTTCGGGACGGGTCTTGATGACCTTTGCGCCCGTCGTCCAGGCTGCGGGGGTGCCTTCACCCTTCCCCGTGAACAAAATGTCCAGGGCCTGGGCGAGGTCCGGGGCCTTGAGGAAGGCTGTAATGGCCTCGGCCCGACCCTGATCGGTGAGGTTGCCCGTGCGCAGAACGTCCCGGGCCCTAATCCAGACCGCGGGATCGATAGACTTGCGTAATTCGGCCTCTATATCATCCAGGGTCAGGGGAACCGGGCTTTGGCAACAGGTGTCCCAAAGCTCAGCCAGGGCGCCTGCCAGGCCGCCCGTGGCCTCGAAATGGCGCTCCAGATCACCACGCCGGGTATCGAAGGCCTTGAACATGTCCTGAAAGCGCTGGAAATCCAGGGCGACGGCGAGGCGGGCATAGGCCTCCCCCAGGGGGCCTGGGCCCTGTGCCCTCAGGGCGACTTCGCGCCGGGCGGCCTGTTCGATGTGGGCGGTTTCGGAGTCTTCCAGAACCTTGAAGCCCGGCGAAAGCCCGGCCTCCAGGGGAAAGCGTCGCAGGAGCTTTTCACAAAAGGCATGAATGGTCTGAATCTTCAGCCCGCCCGGGGTTTCCAGGGCGCGGGCAAACAGGGCGCGGGCTTCGGACAGGCGACTTTCGTCATAAACCTCCAGAGGCAGGCCTTCGAGGGCACTTAAGGCAAGACGCAGGCGCGCATCGGCCCAGATCGACCAGTCGCCGAGGAGGGCAAACAAACGTCTCTGCATTTCGGCAGCGGCGGCCTTGGTATAGGTCACGCACAGGATGGTCTGAGGCTCGGCCCCGGCCAGCAGGAGCCGGGCAACGCGGTCGATCAGGGTCTTGGTCTTGCCCGATCCGGCATTGGCCGTGACAAAGGCTGAGAGGTGGGGATTGGCGGCGCGCGCCTGGGGATCCGCATGGGGAGAGGTCATGTTTCCTCGACCTCCTCCTCTTGGCTCGACCACTCAAACACCCGGGCGAGGTGATCATAGTCTCCCGGATAGGACTTTCCGAGCGGTGGGTTTGTGCGTGACAGGTAGGGCCGGGCCGGGTCGTCATAACGCGTGATCAAGCGGCCGAGACCCTCCAGGGCCGATTCGGCCATTTGCGGAAAGTCCAGGTCCTTCTTGCCCCCCGCCCGAATGACACTCCCGGCAGGTTTGCGTCCTGTGATCTTGATATAGGCCAGTTCCGAGGACAGGTGCGGTCCCAGGTCTTTAAATCCACCATGGGCCAATATCGCCGCCGTCAGGGTCAGTTGGGGGGCATAGCCCGCCTTCACAAGGGTTGGGGACGGAGGCGATCCGGTCTTGTAATCCAGTATGTGGCCCATGCCCGCGGGATCTATCTCGATCCGGTCGGCCCTGGCGGTCACCGTGAAGGCACCACCCGGCAGGTTGAAGGTATGACTTCCCTTCGGCTCAACGATCAGCTTCCGGCCATCGGCCCGACGTTCGGCTTCAAATTCGGCCACCCAGACCCCGATTTGCGCGCCCAGGGCCTTTTCCCGCACCATGGCATCCTCGGGCATGCCCGCCTCTGCCAGGGCCTCCAGATAATAGCCGAGAAAAATCTGGCTGGACTGGTCCGGCAAGGCATCGGGATAGGTCTTCGCAAAGCGCTCAAATGCCGCATGGATGGCCGTTCCCCGCGCCCTGACATCCACGGATTCGTCCGGTCTATCCATCGGGTAGAGTTTCAGGATATCTCGCGCCCAGATGGCATAGGGGTCACGGGTCAGGGTCTCAATCCGGGTGACGGCCAGTTCGCGAGGGCGATCTGCCTGGGGTGGGGCTGGCGCAGGGCGTTTCGCAGGCGCGTAGGGGCCAGCGGCATCCAGGGTCTCTGCCCAGGCCTTGAGGTCCGGGTGGGGTGTCAGGGACGATCCGGCCCCCTTGACCAGGGTCTCCAGTCGCCAGAGCCAGCGGGACTTCAGGGTAGGCGAGCCATTCCGGCGCTCACAGTGCAGGAGGATGACCTCCTCCGCACAGGCCGCCTGGGCAAAATCGTGGGCGGCCAGCCCGACCCTTCGCTCCGGAGAGGGCAGCCCCAGGGCCTTTCGCATGGGTCGGGACAGGAAGGGATCAACCGGGGCTGCCTGGGGCCAGACACCCTCTTCAAGCCCCGCAATAATCAACCTGTCTGCCCGGGTCAGACGGGCTTCAATCGCACCCAGTATGTGCAGGCGCGGGTGCGTGCCCCCGCCGGTTCGGACCGGCTCCTTGGCCAGGAGGGTCTTTAGAAGTTCGGCAAAGGCGCGGGGCGTCGCCTCTGGCAGGCCCTGGGAGTCGTCAATCAGGGTCGCCAATAGCTTGCTCAGGGCATCTCCGCCCGGTCCCGCCCAAAGCTTGCCGGTATCCCCCGAGGCGGTTCGGGCCAGGGCCTCCAGGGCTTCAGCAAGCCCGCGGGCGGCCTCACCGGGCGCTCCATCCGCGGCCAAAATGGCCCGATCCATGGCGGCTTGATAATCGCTTAGCAGGTCCTGGGCGTCGGCATACTTGCTCAGCTTCCCCAGCATGGCGGCGAGGTTTCTGGGTCGAGGGCCGCGCAGGGCCTCGCGCTCCAGATCGGCCAGGAGCAGTTGCCGCGCCTCAGGCTCCCGGTTCAAGCTCACCAGGGGGTGTTTCAGTATGGCCAGGATCCGGATGGGATTGAGGGAATCAACCACGGCCTCGGCGACCAAACCGGCCAGCCGCCCCGCCGGGGTGCCCGACAGCGCAATGCCTGCCGAGGAGTCCACCTCAATGCCCCAGCGGGTCAGCTTGGTTGCGATCCGGCGGGACAGGGCCTGGTCGGGACAGACAAGAGCCCCCGTCTTGCCCTCGGTCTCCAGAACTTCTCGCAGGAGCAGGGCGGCCGCGGTCGCCGCCTGATCTTCGGTCCGGGCTGTGACCAGGGACAGGCCCTTGAGGCCCTCGGCAAAGGGGTCGACCCCGTCCTTTTCGCCCTCGGCCTTCAAATCTTCGATCGCTTTCAACCAATCCGCCGTGGCCTTGGGGGGGCGCAGGGCCTCATTGATCACCTGCCGACGCCAGTGTCCGGCAGCCGTGCCCCTTGATCCGACAGGCCATGGCCTGACCTGGCTACGGTCGAGACCCACACTGTCGAGCAGGCGTTTCATCGCCCCTTGGGGATGCTGTTCGCCATCCTCGCCGTGAATCCCCGTCCAGGCCTGAAGGTCCAGATTGAGGTCCAGCCCGGGCAGGACCACCGCGCCCAGGGGAGCCTTGGCAATAACGCCGAGCAGTCTTCGGGTGGCGGGGGCTGTGCCGGTGGAGCCTGCGGCGACTAGAAAGCCTGGCGGGGGAGTCTCAGCCCATTTTTCCGCCAGGGCCGTCAGGAGGGCCACCCGGCGGGCACTGATATCCATAAGGCCCAGTTCTGCGAGCCTTTTGGGCCAGGCCTCGAGGGCCAGGTCCAGAAAGACCTGCGACATCTGCCAGTGTTCTGCCAGTTCCGCGCTCACCAGATTTGAAAGCCCGTCGCCGACGGTAATTTCTTCAATCTGCAGGCTGTCCAGGAACCCACCCAGGGCGTCGGCAAGGTCGAGGGCCGAGGAAACATTCAGCTCCCGCTCCAGGGTTTTTTCATGGGCCTTGACCAGGGCAATCAGTTCAAAGCGCCGCCGGAGGGGCGAGATGGCTGTCGGCAGGTCAACGACGAGATCCCCCGGCTCAAAGGGGGCTTCGCCCTCATCCAGGTCGCCCAGGGGACGGATTTGCGGTGGCAGGAGGGGCCGTCTCTCGGTCACCTTCAGAAAAGCATCGGTCAAGCTCCGGGCACCCCGCCGGGTTGGCGTGAGCACCAGGGTCTGGGACAGGGTCTCGGGACCGAGGTGGGCCAGCGCCTCGAAAAGTCCCTGGGCAAGGTCTGTGACAAAGGGGCGGTTGGCCGCAATCGTGAACCAGCGTGGCCCAGGCTCATCAAAGAGCCGTAGATGGCTCATGAGAGAATCTCATTGGCCGCGGCCTGGCCCGCCGGATCGCCCACATGCATCCAGAAGGCATCCATCACGACCCCGAAGAGCCGCCCCTGCGCCTGAAGTTTCCACCAGACGGGTACGATCGAGAAGGCCCCTTCCGGCTCTGCGGTCAGAACCTCCGGCTTCATGATCTGAAACCCGATATTGGCATAAGGCGCAGGATTTTCATCGTCTGCGGAATGGGTGAGCCGGCCTGTGTCATCCATGTAGAAGCCGCGCGGGCCTTCAAAGCCAATGCCCTGACCGCGCGGAACCAGCAGCAGCAGCATATCCATGATCTCGGGATTCCATCTGGCCTTGAGCAGGTCCAGCGGGGCCACTGTTCCGCCCGTCCAGAGGGAGTCGATATTCGCTACAAGGATTGGGTCCGGCCCAAGTCCCGGCAGGGCATTGCGAATACCCCCGCCGGAATCCAGCAATTGGTCCCGCTCGTCGGCTATAATGATTTTCGGGTGCTTACGGTCTGCCAGATGAGCTTCCATCATGTCGGCGAAATGGTGGACATTGACTACGCAGGTCTCAACGCCAGCCTCCGCCAGCCGATCCAGGACGTGATCGATCAGGGGCTTCCCGCCCACCTCGACCAGAGCCTTGGGGCGATCATGGGTCAGGGGCCGCATGCGTGTGCCCAGGCCCGCAGCCAGAACCATGGCGGTCTTGGGACCTGACGTCACCGGCGGGCTCCGGCGGGCACATGGGTGTCGAACCAGGTCTTGAGGTCGCTCAGGGCTGGATCTGCAAGGCACCGGTCCAGATAGTCCCACATGCGGGGCAGGAAGCCTTCGTATCGCGGCTTGCGGTCGCGCACGACCAGCCGGGAGAAGATTCCGATGATCCGGCTGATATTCAGGGCCCCCAGCCCGTGATAGTCGGCCATGAACCGGGGCAGGTCGCCCTGCGGACGGTGGGCCAGATAGCGCTCCAGGGATCTTGCCTCGCAGGCGCGCGAAACATCCCGGCGGGCATCATGCAGCAGCATGGACAGGTCCCAGACGGGGTGGGCGACCAGGGCATCTTGAAAGTCGACCAGCCCCACCCGCGCAGCCCCGGTCCGGGCGGGCAGCCAGATCAGGTTTTCCACGTGATAATCCCGGTGGCAGAAGACACTGGCCCCCTGGACCCCCGCCGCGCGGATCGGATTCCAGATGGTCTCCCAGTCTTGCCGGGCGGAGTCGTCCAGTCGGACCTCCGGGCGCAGGGCTGGCAGCCATTCCGGCAGGAGGTCGCCCGCGGTCTTCAGGGCCAGGTCGTCATAGGTCAATAGCGGCCAGACGGCCCCGTCCGGCCCGGTCAGCAGGGCCGGAGGCACAGCGGCCTGCATTTGCACCAGGGCATCAATGGCCGCATCGTAAAACGGCTCTTCTGGGGCTCCAGCCTCGATCAGCCGGGCAAACAGGTCATCGCCCAGGTCTTCCATGACGGCCAGACCGTGGGATGAATCCTGAGCAAAAATCACCGGGGCAGAAAGTCCCTGGTCCTGCAACCAGCTGGCCACAGACACAAAGGCATCCACCCGTCCGCCAGCCAGCCGCGCCAGGGCATTATATCCCAGGGCCTGACGTTCCTGATCGGTGGCGTCTGGCACGCAGACCGCGCTTTCCACAGGTGGCTGGTCCATGAGAATCCGCGTCTTGGCATCGGCCAGATGCAGCCGCTCATAGCTGCGTGTCGAGGCATCCCCGGTCAGCAATTCCCGGCGGGCCTGACCCAAACCGGTATCCAGCAGGAACTGACGCTTCAGGGCTTCACGTTCAGACGACAATCCGGCGGTCCTTCCAGCTTCCATGGCAGGTCAGCCTGGCCCTGCGGCCCGCGCCTTCCGGGATGAGCTCTATATCGAGTCGCTGGGCGGGCAGATGACCCTCCAGCCGCTCAGGCCATTCAATCAGGGCGGCCCCGTCCTCGAGGGCCTCATCCAACCCGATTTCATAGGCTTCATCCGGATCAACCAGCCGGTAGAGGTCAAAATGGGCCAGGGTGAATTGTGGCGCATCATAGGTCTGAACCAGGGTGAAGGTGGGGCTGGGCACCTCTTCATCAGGCGTGGTCAAGGCCCGGACCAGGGCGCGGGCCAATGTGGATTTTCCGGCTCCGAGCGGCCCGGTCAGACAAATGGCATCTCCGCGGCGCACCAGGGGCGCCAGGGCCTGGCCCAGAGCCTCCGTCGCCGCTTCATCTGCCAGGGAAACTAGCTGGGGCTCCATCAGGCGAATGGCCGTTCAGCCTGAGTTGGCAGGACGGTTTCAATATAGGTCTTGAGGGCTTCCGTCGCCTGAACGGCATCGGCATCTAGGCGTGCAGGGTCGATGGGGGCCCCGATTTTCAACTCAAAGGCCTTGCCCTGCTTGTTCAGCAGTTCGTGGAACAGGGTAATATCCCGTAATTCCTGGGAAAACTTGTCAAAGCTATGGAACAGGGTCGATGATGGCCCGGTCAGGTGCATAGGGATGATCGGGGCCTGATATTTCCGCGCCATGGAGACGGCACTGCTCATCCAGACCGGGTCTTCAAGTTGTCCATTGCGACCCTTCCGCGCCAGGCGACCGGCAGGGAAGATCATGAGGGCGCGTTCCGCCTCCATGGCGTCGCGGGTTTCCTGCAAGGTATGCCGGGTCCGGTCGCGGGTGCGCTTGGCTTCTACCCATTCCACAGGAATCAGCACGTCTCCGAAACCTGGGGCCACCCTGTGGGCGTCAGAATTCGCGTAGAAACAGATGTCTGGTCGTATGGTTTTGAGGGCGTCATAGACGGCAATTCCATCGGCAATACCGGTGGGATGGTTGGCAATCAATATAACCCGACCCTGCGCGGGAACCCGCTCAAGCCCGTGGCCGGTCACGGTGACACTCAGCAGGCGGGAGACGTGATCAAGCGCCTGCTGGCCGGGCATGGGCCCAATCTCATCGGCCATGCGGCGGGCCTTGTCATAGTCCAAGATGCTGTAAAGCAGGGGGCGGAGCACCGGCCAGAACGGACCAGAGGCCAGTCGGGGCGCGCGTTCGGCGATCAGGGTGTCGACGATGTGCATGACCAAGGGTTCGGAAAGCAGGTTGGTGTTCGGATGAACATGACCTTGTCATAGCCCGATGAGCAAGGTCCAGAGCATGTTCCGATAATTGGGAACCGGTGGTCAAATCGAAAAATGATATAACTTTTTGAATTATAAGTTTTTTTGAACCATTTAGGCGATTCCGACTAAAGGGAAAGGGCTCTAGGCTTGAGCCGAATGAACCTCTAAACGTGACAGTCATGCGAAACGTACACCATTTTATCGACGGCGCGGCCTTTGCCGGCACTTCAGACCGCTCCGGCGATGTCTTCAATCCCAATACTGGCGAGGTTCAGGCCCAGGTCGGTCTCGCGGTGCCGGGGGATCTCGACCTAGCCGTTCAGGCGGCCTTGAGGGCCCAGCCGGGCTGGGCGGGCACGAACCCTCAGCGGCGCGCCAGGGTCATGTTCGAATTCAAGCGCCTGCTCGACCTGCACATGCAGGAACTGGCGGAGCTCCTGTCCAGTGAGCATGGCAAGGTGATTGCCGATTCCCGTGGGGATATTCAGCGCGGGCTCGAAGTCATCGAATTTGCCTGTGGCATCCCCCATGCCCTCAAGGGAGAATATACCGAAGGGGCGGGCCCCGGGATTGATGTCTATTCCATGCGTCAGCCCCTCGGCGTGGCTGCTGGCATTACGCCCTTCAACTTCCCGGCCATGATCCCGATGTGGATGTTCGGCATAGCCATTGCCGTCGGCAATACCTTTGTCCTGAAGCCCTCGGAAAAGGCCCCATCTGTACCCGTTCGCCTGGCAGAACTCTTCATGGAGGCCGGGTCCAATCTCGGCATGGACCTCAAGGGCGTCCTGAATGTGGTTCACGGGGACAAGGTCTGCGTGGATGCCATTCTCCAACATCCGTCCATAGCCGCCGTCAGCTTTGTCGGGTCCTCGGACATTGCCCAATATGTCTATGCCCAGGGCACGGCGGCCGGAAAGCGCGTCCAGGCCATGGGCGGGGCCAAGAACCATGGCATTGTCATGCCGGATGCCGAACTGGATCAGGTGGTCAAGGACCTCTCGGGTGCCGCCTTTGGCTCCGCAGGCGAGCGGTGCATGGCCCTGCCGGTGGTTGTGCCGGTCGGACAGAAGACGGCTGAGGCCCTTCGGGAACGGCTTGTGGCAGAGATCGATACCCTGAAGGTGGGTCTGTCGAATGACCCTGCCGCCCACTATGGCCCGGTGGTCTCAGCAGCCCATCGCCAGAAGGTTTCCGACTATATCCAGCTGGGCCAGGATGAGGGGGCCGAGCTTGTTGTCGATGGCCGGAACTTCTCGCTCCAGGGCTATGAAAAGGGCTTCTTCATTGGCCCGAGCCTGTTCGACCGGGTGACCTCGGGGATGAAGACCTATCAGGAAGAAATCTTCGGCCCGGTCCTGCAAATTGTGCGCGCCGAGAGTTTTGACCAGGCCCTGGCCCTGCCGTCCGCCCATCAATACGGAAATGGCGTCGCCATCTTTACGCGCAATGGCCGGGCTGCCCGGGAGTTTGCCGCGCGGGTCAATGTCGGCATGGTGGGCATAAATGTGCCGATCCCCGTGCCGCTCGCCTATCATTCCTTCGGTGGCTGGAAGCGTTCGGCCTTTGGGGATGCCAATCAACACGGCATGGATGGTGTGCGGTTCTACACCCGGGTCAAGACGGTGACGGCCCGCTGGCCGGAGGGCGATGTCGCAGACTCGTCCTTCGTCATTCCGACCATGCGCTAGGGACGATCCGGCTCTTGTCACTTCAGTCTGCCTATGACGCCCGTTTGGCTGCGGGGCTGATCCGGCCAGACCTGGCCCAGGTCGAGGGTCTGGCGGCCCTGGGGCGGCTGGCCGATAGCCTTGGGGTCGGGGCCAGGCCCGGCCTGTTTCGCAAGCCCCCGGAAGCCCAAAAGGGCGTCTATCTCTGGGGACCGGTTGGGCGGGGCAAGTCCATGCTCATGGACCTGTTCTTTGAGACCGTGGGCGTGAAGGCCCGTCGTCGAACCCATTTCCATGTCTTTATGGGCGAGATTCACAGGCTCATCGGAGTCTGGCGTACGGGGGATGTGGCCGTCCGGAAGGCCACCTTCCGGCAGGTTCGCGGAGATGACCCGATTCCCCCGATCGCCGACCTTGTGGCGCGGCAGGCCTCCCTGATCTGTTTTGACGAATTTCAGGTTACCGATATTGCCGATGCCATGATTCTGGGGCGGCTCTTCGAGGCCCTTTTTGCGCGGGGTGTGACCCTGGTGGCCACCTCGAACCGGGCACCGGACGATCTTTACAGGGATGGCATTAATCGTCAGCTCTTCCTGCCCTTTATTGCCTTGCTGAAACAGCGGGTCGAGGTGGTTTCAGTGGCCGGGACCCACGATTACCGGCTGGATCGCCTGCGGGCATCTGGTGTTTGGTTTTCGCCCTCCGACCCGGACAATCGCCGTAGTTTTCGCAGCCTCTGGCAGGACATGCTTGGGGCGGATGAGGAAGTGGGGGAGGACCTGGAGGTTCTGGGGCGCAAGATCCATCTGCCGCACAGTGCCGGCGGCATGGTGCGCACGGGCTTTGCCGACCTCTGCTCAATTCCCCTTGGCCCCAATGACTATCTGGCCCTGGCGGCCCGGTATCACACGGTATTTCTTGAAGACCTTCCCCGCCTCACCGCCAACCGCCGTGAAGAGGCCCGGCGCTTTGTGACCCTGGTCGATGCCATGTATGAGGCTAGGACCCGGCTGATCGTGCTGGCCGAAGCGGATCCCCAGAGCCTCTACAGGGAGGGCGACGGGGCCTTTGAATTTGAACGCACAGCCTCCCGCCTCCAGGAAATGCGCTCTGCCGACTGGCTCAGTGACGCGCTCCCCGGGCGGGATTAAGTCGTCGGGCTGGACCCGGATTCAACAGCTTGCGTTGACAGACAGGGCAGGGCGCTTAAAAGCGGCTGCAATCTGGTTCACCGGAATCTCCCATGACTGATACGCCTCGCGAACGTCCCCTCTCGCCGCACCTCCAGGTCTGGCGTTGGCACTCAACCATGTTCTCGTCCATCGCCCACCGGGCAACAGGTGTAGCGCTTTATGGCGGTGCCCTGATCCTGGCCTTCTGGGCCATTGCCCTGGCCTCGGGGCCGGACGCTTACAATCTTTACATGACCTTGCTCGGCGGGCCTATTGGACGCCTGGTCATGCTGGGCCTTAGCGTTTCGGTCTTTTATCACCTGGCCAACGGCATCCGACACCTGGTCTGGGATACGGGGCGTGGCCTCGACATCAAGACGGCCGGGGCCTCTACGGCTCTGGTCATTGCCTTTGCCCTGGCGGCCACGGCGGCCGTCTGGGTGATTGCGGCCATGACGGGAGCGATCTGATGGAAAACTATCGCACACCCCTTTCCCGGGCCCGTGGACTTGGGGCTTCCGGTCATGGTGCCGGACACTGGCTCGCGGAGCGGATTTCCGCCGTTGCCCTGGTGCCTCTGGTTCTGTGGGCCATTGCCGGCGTCCTGCATCTGGCGGCTACGGACTTTGGCGGCGCGACGGCCTGGGTGGGCCAGCCGTTGAATGCTGTCCTGCTCGTTCTCCTGGTGGCTGTGGCCTTCTGGCACATGCATTCAGGCATGCGGGTGATCATCGAGGACTATATTCACAAGACCTCCACCAAGATGGTCCTGCTGATCACCAACCTCTTCGTCGCTGTCCTGGTGGGCAGTCTGGCAATTTTCTCAATTCTCAAGGTTGCGCTGGAAGGCACCGTTTAGACGCATGGCATCGTATCAGTTCATCGATCACAAGTTTGACGTCGTCGTCGTCGGAGCCGGTGGATCCGGACTCCGCGCGGCTCTGGGTTGCGCTCAGGCGGGTCTGAAAACCGCCTGTATCTCCAAGGTATTTCCGACCCGTTCCCACACGGTGGCCGCCCAGGGCGGGATTTCCGCCAGTCTTGGCAATATGGGCGAGGATGACTGGCGCTGGCACATGTACGACACCGTCAAGGGCTCGGACTGGCTGGGCGACCAGGACGCGATCGAATATCTCTGCCGGAATGCCCCGGCGGCGGTCTATGAGCTGGAGCACTGGGGTGTGCCCTTCTCGCGGACCCCGGACGGCAAGATCTATCAGCGCGCCTTTGGCGGCATGACCCGGAACTATGGCGAAGCCCCGATCCAGCGCACCTGCGCCGCGGCCGACCGCACTGGCCACGCCATGCTGCACACCATGTATGGTCAGGCCCTGGCCCAGAATACCGAATTTTTCATCGAGTATTTTGCCCTCGACCTGATCATGGACGAAGGCACTTGCCGGGGCGTCACCGCCTGGAAGCTGGATGACGGCACCCTGCACCGGTTCCAGGCCCAGCAGGTTATCCTGGCCACAGGCGGCTATGGTCGTGCCTATTTCTCGGCGACCAGTGCCCATACCTGCACCGGCGACGGCGGCGGCATGACCCTGCGGGCTGGCTTGCCGCTTCAGGACATGGAATTCGTCCAGTTTCACCCCACCGGGATCTATGGCGCAGGCTGTCTGATCACAGAAGGCGCGCGCGGCGAAGGCGGCTATCTGACCAATTCCGAGGGCGAGCGTTTCATGGAGCGTTATGCGCCCACCGTGAAGGATCTGGCCCCCCGGGACATGGTCAGCCGGGCCATGACCATCGAAATTCGCGAAGGCCGTGGCGTCGGGCCGAAGAAGGACCACATCCACCTTCACCTCGACCACCTTGATCCCAAGGTCCTGGCCGAACGCCTGCCCGGCATTTCGGAAAGCGCGCGCATTTTTGCTGGCGTCGATGTGACTCGCCAGCCCATCCCCGTCCTGCCCACCGTGCACTATAATATGGGCGGCATACCGACCAACTTCTTCTCCGAAGTTGTCACTCGGGTGGGTGACGATCCGGACCGGGTTGTCCCGGGTCTGATGTCCGTGGGCGAGGCTGCGTGTGTTTCCGTCCATGGTGCCAATCGTCTGGGCTCCAACAGCCTGATCGACCTGGTGGTCTTTGGTCGCTCTGCGGCCCTGCGCGTGGCCGACACGGTCAAGCCGGGTGCCACCCAGCCGGAGCTGAAGCCGGCCATGACCGATGGTCACCTGGCGCGCTTTGACCGCCTGCGTCACGCCAGCGGCAATACGACAACCGCCGAATTGCGCCTCGAAATGCAGCAGGCCATGCAGGAAGACGCCGCCGTCTTCCGGACCGGCGACACCTTGGTCAGCGGTGTGAACCGGCTGCAGGCCATTCAGGACAAGCGCCATGACCTGAAGGTCACGGATCGGGGCATGATCTGGAACACCGATCTCCTGGAAACCCTGGAATTTGAAAACCTCGTGGTTCAGGCCATTGTTACGGTCTCCGGGGCTGCCAACCGGACCGAGAGCCGCGGGGCCCACGCCCGGGAAGACTTCGCCGACCGGAATGACAAGTCCTGGATGAAGCACACCCTGACCTGGCTGGACGATTCCACCGGCAAGGTGAAGATCGATTATCGTCCGGTCCATGATTACACCATGACCAATGACATCGCCCCGATCCCGCCGAAGGCGCGGGTTTACTAGGCGATACCAAACAGGCTCGAGTTGCAGGATTCCAAGGAAGCGTCAGATGGTTGAACTTACCCTGCCGAAAAATTCCCGCGTTCAGCGCGGACGTCACCACCCGGCACCGGCCGGGGCGACGAAGGTCAAGACCTTCAAGGTGTATCGTTATGATCCTGAGGGGGAATCAAACCCGCGTTGGGATACCTATGACGTCGATGTCGACGCCTGCGGCCCGATGGTTCTGGATGTCCTCATCCACATAAAGAACACCATGGATCCAACTCTGGCCTTCCGCAGGTCCTGCCGCGAGGGCGTGTGTGGATCGTGCGCCATGAATGTCGGTGGACGTAATACCCTGGCCTGTACCCACGGCCATGATGAAACCCCCGGCAAGGACTGTCAGATCGCCCCCTTGCCCCACATGCCGGTGGCCAAGGACCTGGTTCCTGACCTGACCCACTTTTATGCCCAGTACGCCTCCATAGAGCCCTGGTTGCACACCACCTCGCCCGAGCCCCAGAAGGAATGGCTGCAAAGCCCTGAAGACCGGGAAAAGCTGGACGGCCTTTATGAGTGCATTCTGTGCGCCTGCTGCACCACCTCCTGCCCAAGCTACTGGTGGAATGGCGAAAAATATCTTGGCCCGGCAACCCTGCTGCATGCCTATCGGTGGCTGAGCGATAGCCGCGACGAAGCGGCCGGTGAACGTCTTGATGCCCTGGAAGACCCCTTCAAGGTCTATCGCTGCCACACCATCATGAACTGCGCCCAGGTCTGCCCCAAGGGTCTGAACCCGGCCAAGGCCATTGCCGAGGTCAAGAAGATGCTGGTCGAACGCGTCGTCTGACGGATTGCGATAGATCAGAACCATAGGTCTGATAAGTTGACGCCAACGTCACTTTTCTGCAAAGGGCTAGTATGACCTCGGCAGAAGCACATGTTGTGATTGTTGGAGCGGGCCACGCGGGCGGCACCGCTGCGGCCTTGTTGCGCCAATACGGCCACAAGGGCCCGATTACCCTGATAGGTGAGGAGCCCATTCCGCCCTATCAGCGCCCGCCCCTGTCCAAGGCCTGGCTCAAGGGCGAGGCGGATGCGGAATCCCTGGCGCTGAAGCCGCTGGACTTCTATGCCGAGAACGAGATCGACTTCAGGGCAAATAGCCGGGCCGTGGGTCTGGATCGCGCTACGAAGACCGTGCAGCTTTCTGACGGCTCAAGCTTGACCTACGACCACTTGATTCTGGCCACTGGGTCGCGGGCGATCCACCTGTCGATTCCGGGCTCTGACCTGCGCGGTATTCTGGCCCTGCGGACCGCAGCCGATGCCGAACAGCTGAAGCGTGAACTCGGACCCGGCCTGCGCATGGCTGTGGTAGGCGGTGGCTATATCGGCCTTGAAGCAGCGGCCTCTGCCCGTGCCCTCGGGGCCGATGTGGTTGTCCTGGAGCGTGAGTCCCGCTTGCTGGCCCGGGTGGCTGGAGAAACCCTGTCGAACTTCTTCCAGGCCCGACACGAGGCCCAGGGCGTTGACTTTGAACTCGGAGCCTCGGTGAGCGCCTTCGAAGGCCGCAATGGCCGGGTGACGGGTGTCCAACTTGCCGATGGGCGCGTCATCCCCTGCGATCTGGTCCTGGTGGGCGTGGGCGTGATCCCGAACGATGATCTGGCCAAGATTGCGGGTCTGGAGGTCAATCGCGGCATTGTGGTGGATCTGGAGGCCCGAACCTCGGACCCGGCCATTTTCGCCATTGGGGACGTGGCCCTGCGTCCCATGCCCATTTATGACCGCATGTTTCGGATGGAGAGCGTGCCCAACGCCCTGGAACAGGCCAAACAGGTCGCGAGCGCCATTACCGGCCGCCCGGCACCTTCAGGCGAAGTCCCCTGGCAATGGTCGGATCAATATGACCTGAAGCTTCAGATTGCGGGCTATAATTTCGACTCGGACCAGGAATTGGTGCGTGGCGATCCGGCCACGGGCAAGTTTGCACTCTTCCACCTCAAGGGTGACCAGATTCAGTGTGTTGAGGCGATCAATTCACCGCCCGAGTTCATGATGGGCCGTCAGCTCATCGGCAATCGCAAGCCTGTCGACAAGACCAGACTTGCAGACCCAACCATTTCTATGAAAGAGGTCGCCGGGTAAGACCGGCGAGGAAAAAATGGCTAAGATTACCTATGTAGAGCATGACGGTACCGAGCACGTTCTGGACGTCAAGTCGGGCCTTTCCGTCATGGAAGGTGCCGTGAAGAACAATATTCCTGGCATTGATGCGGACTGCGGCGGGGCCTGCGCTTGCGCCACCTGCCATGTCTATGTCGAGGGCGACTGGCTTTCCAAGACCGGCGATAAGTCGGCCATGGAAGAGTCCATGCTGGACTTTGCCGAGAGTGTTGAGGCCAACAGCCGCCTCGCTTGCCAGATCAAGGTTTCCGATGCCCTGGACGGCCTGGTTGTCCGGATGCCGGAAAGCCAGCACTAGGCCGAGACCCCCGTTGGGTGTCCAGGGCAGAACCGGCTCAGGCCGGGGCGTCCTGGCCCTCTGCGGTTTCTGGCAGGTGGCAGGTGAAGGTTGACCCGGCACCGGGCTCACTTTCCAGCGTGACCCAACCTCCGTGCAGATCGACGATGGACTTGACCAGGGACAGGGCCAGACCTGGCGCGCCCCGGTCTCGGCCGATGAAGCGGTCGAATATGTGGGCCTGCACGTCGAAGGGAATGCCGCGCCCGGTATCGGCCACGGCAATCTGTATTTCTCCGAACCCTCGACGGGCGGAGAGGGTGACCGATCCCCCCCTCGGGGTTTGCCTCAGGGCATGTTCGGCCAGGTGATGCACAACCTGGGACAGACGCCGCACGTCCCCCGGCATCATGCCAATCTCCGCAGGACAGAGGACGGTAAGCCTGATCCCGTCTCGCTGGGCGAGAGGCTGCCAGCGGACATCTGCCGCCTTGAAAAGGTCGGCAACATCCACCGATCCCATCTCCAGCGTCATCTCGTTGGCATCGATCTCGGCCATGTCGAGCACGTCATCGATCGATCTTGCCAGTTGGGCCGCGGCCAGTCGAATGGCCTCTGCATGTTCCCGCCCAGCCGCCGTCAGGGTATCCTCAACCCCACCCAGTAATTCTGAATAGCCCAATATGGTGGTCAGGGGGGTGCGCAGTTCGTAGGAAACATTGGCTACGAAATCCCGCTTTAGCCGTTCCGCTTCGGTCAGGGCCGCAGAGCGGTCAGCCAGGGCACTCTCCAGTTTCCGGGCGTCCGTCACGTCCGTAAAGGCGATCAGTGTGGCCCCATCCGGCAGGGGGCGTGACTGGTAAACCACCGCCCGGGATTCCGAGGTGCGAACTTCGCCGGTGACCGGTGCCCTTGCCTGGGGGTCCGTGTCTGCCACCCGCGCCTTCAGGTCTCGCCAGAAGGTCTGGTCGTGCACTTTCGGAACGCACAGGTCGACCACGCCTTCAAAGTCATGGGCCAGGGCCAGTTGCTGCGGGGTCAGGCCCCAAAAACGCTCAAAGGCCTCGTTGTGCAGGCGCAGTCGTCCATCCGACCCAAAGACCGCCACGGCATCATTCAGCTTGTCCAGGGTCGCCTTCTGGACCTGGATCAGGGCGTTGTATTGGGCCTTGAGCCGCAATTCCCCGGTCATGTCCGAGAACAACAGGACAATACCTCCCAGGGGGTGAGGCTGGCGCACCACCCGAAGCGTTCGGCCATCCGGCAGGCTCCAGATGTCGTCCGGAACGCCTTCCAGCCTTTGATAGGCCGCCAGTTCTGAACCTTTCCAGCGGGCATAGTCGGCGGTTTCGGGAAGCTTTCGCCTCTGCCTTAGGCGATCCAGCACCTCAGAATGGGTCGGGCGCTCGCCAAGCCAGGCTGGCTCCAGGCCCCAGAGTTCGGAAAAGGCTGTGTTAAAAAAGGAAAGTCTGCGGGTCGGCGTGAAGACGGCCACCGCGTCAGCTATGTGGTTCAGGGTCTCGTCATGGGCCTCGACATTGCGCTTTAACGCTTCCCGAAGGTCCTCAGCCTCGGTGATGTCCTCACTCCAGATGCTGGCACCACCGTCGATGGGGCTGGCAGTCAGGCGCAGGGCACGACGGCGGCCGCCAAAACTGATCCAGCGGACCAGTTGGCGGGTTTCCTTGCGGCTGACGGAATCGCGACCCAGGGCATCAATGGCCGGATCAAGGCTTGCCCCGCGATCCAGGGCTTCCCTAAGGCTGGTTGCTCCGACGGCGCCCAGCCAGGCCTTGTTGACCCAGGTTGGCGTGCCGTCGGCGGCGGTCATCCAGGCCGGACTGGTACGACTGTCCAGAAAGGCCGCAAATTGCGACGGGGGCGGCAGGCCCTGAGCGTCATGGTCCAGGGGCGAAATCCGCAGCCAGGCCAGGGCCCCGGCCGTTCGGCCATCGACACGGATCGCCCCCAGGGGGCTCTTGATCTCAAGACTACAGGCCTCGCCCTGGTCGATCAGCCCCTTGAGCTTACGGGCATGATCGGGGCTGGTTTGACGCAAGGCCTCCAAGACGGCACCCGCATTGGCCTTGTTCAGTCCCAGTATCGCCTGGCAGGTCGAGAAGGTTTCCTGCCCGGACACCAGCGAGACATGACCATTTTCAATAGCCAAAAGGCAGGACTCAAAGGCTTCTGCGCTTGCGAGCATGGCCTCCAGGCCGAACTGGGTCCGCCCGAGTTCATCGCTCAGGGCCGCCGTGCGCGCCGCTCTCAGTCTGTCCTGGCTGATGGTCCAGGCCAGGACGCCAAGACTGATCAGCCCGGTGCCGACATTTATCGAAAAGATCAGCGTCTGCGTGTTCAACGCCACCTGTCCGAAGTCCTATTCAAGCCGCTCGCGAATCAATCATTCCAACATAGGCTGGAAGCAGAAAATGAGCGATAATACGGGCCATGACAGCCATTCTCTATCCGGTCGCCAAGGATCCAGACCTTGCCCTCAACCAGCCCATGGGTCAGGCGGCCCGTGCCAGGGAGGCTCAGGACATTGCCGGGGAGGCGGTTCGCTTCGTCTCGGGCCCTGCAGGACCTAGCTATGCCACGCTGGAATTGGCTCAGGCAGCTTGCCGGGCCAATCTTGCCGAAGCCTGGTGTCAGCTGGCTGAGCGTGTCCAGGCCGTGCGTCCTCCACCGCCCGTGGCTCCGCTGATGGAAAACGGTCGCAGGTGGCCTGCGCCGCCCCTCGAGGCACCGGCCACCCTTTGGCAGTTGCAGGTCTCCTACTGGTGCCCGGTCTCGGCAATCTCCACCACCGAAACAGCCCAGGCCCGCCAGGCCCGCCGGCAGGTGCGGGAGCCGGTTGATCACCAGACCCTCAGTACCCTGACCCGCCAACCCCTGCGGGCCATCAAGCCCCAGCAGCCCCTAGACATCGGCCTGTTCGAACGCCGCCTGCCTGAATCTCCCCACATTGTGGTGCCAGATGAATGATCGGCTTTCCCTCCAGGTGTTTGGGGGGACTTTTTAACCGGCTAGATTCACGCTAAGGGCTGACCGTCATGTTTTTACGCCAAGTCCTTTTCCTTCTCGCAATGGTTGCCGCCATTGGCACCGCCCCGCGGGCCCTTGCGGTTGAGTTGAAGGCCCCGACAGGCGGCATCGATTTTTCACAGATCACAGGCCGCTGGTACGAGATCGCCCGCCTGCCCAACCGCTTCCAGAAGGATTGCCAGGCCGGAGCTTCGGACTGGTCGGCAAGTGCGGATGGCTATTCCGTGGTCCAGATCTGCCACAAGGGCTCTGTCAGTTCGCCTGCGACGGAGTGGAAGGGCACAGCCAAGATCCTGGATCCGAAGAATGCGAACCGAATCAAGATCAACTATTTCGGCGGTCTGGTCAGTGCGGAATACTGGGTTCTGGATAGTCGCTCGGATCAGGGCTGGATGTTACTGGGTACGCCCAACGGCCGTTATCTCTGGCTCATGTCCCAGAAACCCAGTCTGGCCGCCTCGGCCAAGGCTCAGGCCCTGGCCCGCATTAAACAGCTCGGGTATAATATGAGTGCCCTGGAATTTCCGCTCCCGGCCCGCAACTAGGTCTGGTCCTCCCATGGATGATGCGCCCCTTTCGCGCCCGGAAATCACCCTGGCGGTGACCCGCGGGGCCGCCCGGGTCCTGGCCAGTTTGGGCTATGCCGCGATCCTGGAGGTTACCCTGCCGAATTCGAGACGGGCCGACCTGATGGCGATTTCCCGAAAGGGCGACATTCTGATTGCCGAGGTCAAGTCCTCCCTGGAGGACTATCGCGTAGACCGGAAATGGCAGGACTATATTCCCTATTGCGATCAATTCGTCTTCGCCGTCGGCCAGGATTTTCCCCAGCATGTCCTGCCGCCTGAACCGGGGCTCATGGTCTGTGATGGCTTTGGCGGGGCGATGATTCGCGAGGCCCCAAGGCAGGCCCTGGCTGGCGCGCGCAGAAAGGCCCTGACCATTGGCTTTGCCCGCCTTGCCGCCCTCAGAAGTGCTGGAATTGCCACGGCCCTGTTGGAGGCCTAAGGCTTTCGTCGTGTTTCCAGCCCGGCTCTGAAGCGCCACCAGGCGCGCTGATGCCCCCGTGAAAGGTCGATCATAGTGTCCAAGATCAATATGATCCGGCTTGGTGCCGTCCTGCTCAGCCTCCTGCTCCTCGCCGCCGTGGCCCTGAAGTCCGGGCACCTCGGTGCGCCACCTCAGGTTGGCCCCGGGGGGGCTTTTTCCCTGGTCAATTCAGATGGGCAGCCGGTCAATGAATCGGTCCTGAAGGGCAAGTGGAGCGTGGTCTTTTTCGGCTTCACCTATTGCCCCGATGTCTGCCCGACTACCCTGGCGGATCTTGCCCAGGCCAAGGTGCGGCTTGGGCCAAAGGCAGACAAGCTGCAGGTTGTCTTCATCTCCGTGGACCCGGACCGTGACACGCCTGCCCAGCTAAAGGCCTATCTGTCCAATGATGCCTTTCCCAAGGGCACCTTGGGTCTGACGGGCACGCCGGACCAGATCCGGTCGGTGACGTCGGCCTACAAGGTCTATTACGAAAAGAGCGGCACGGGCGGGGACTATGTCGTGAACCATTCCTCCGCCAGTTACCTGATGGACCCCAAGGGCCGCTTTGTTCGGGTCCTGCCCTATGGCCTGGGACCCAGCGAATTGGCGAACCAGATCTCCCTGGCCATGCCCGGCTAGGCTGGAGGGCGTCAGAACACTGGACTTTCTGCCCGCGCATGGTGTTATGCTGCACTGCACCCGGGGGGTCGTTTAGATGCTCTACAGTTTTTATGAAGCCAATTATCATGCCTCAACGCCCCTGCGGCTTTTGGCCCGGGCCACCCGCGATGTCTGGCAGTCGCCGCTGAACCCCATTCGGGAAACGCCTCTGGGTCGCCGAATCTACGCCTCGACTGATCTCTTTACCAACATTACCCGCCGCTATGGCCGCCCAGACTGGGGCCTCGACCATGTCGAAATTGATGGCCATTCGGTGCCAGTGACCCAGACGCCGGCCTGGGAAAGCCCCTGGGTTCGGCTGACACATTTTGCCCGGGACGGGGTCGCCCTTCGCAGCGCGGGAAAAACCGCGCCACAACCCACCCTGCTGATCGTGGCCCCCCTGTCGGGACATTATGCAACCCTGCTGCGCGACACGGTCAAGACCTTCCTTCAGGACCATGAGGTCTACATCACCGAATGGTCCAACGCCCGGGATGTGCCTGTATTGGAAGGCCGGTTCGACTTCCATGACTATCTGGACCATGTCCGCGACATCTTGCGCGTCCTGGGACCGCGCGCCCATGTTCTCGCCGTCTGTCAGCCGGGTCCCGCCGTTCTGGCCGCAGCCGCCCTCATGGCTGAGGATGAGGAGGCGAGCCGGCCTGCTTCCATGACCTTTATGGGCTCGCCGATTGATGCGCGGTTTTCGCCGACCGTCACCAACAAATTGGCGGAAGAGCGTCCCTTCTCATGGTTCAAGTCGAACATGATCAGCACGGTTCCAGTCCCCTATCCGGGCATGGGCCGGCGGGTCTATCCGGGCTTTGTCCAGCTCTATGCCTTCATGTCGATGAATCTGGACCGACACCAGGATGCCCACCTGCAATATCTGGAAGACCTGATGAACGGCGACGGCGATTCCGCCGACAAGCATCTCGAATTCTACGACGAGTATCTGTCTGTGCTGGACCTGTCCGAAGAGTTCTATCTCCAGACGGTGGACTATGTTTTCCAGCAGTACCTGCTGCCCAAGGGTGAGCTTGTTCATCGGGGCCGCACGGTGCGTCCGGACCTGGTAACGGACATTGCCCTTCTGACGGTCGAGGGCGAAAACGATGATATTTCAGGCATTGGCCAGACCCAGGCCGCCCATACCCTGTGCTCCGCCCTGCCCGAAGACTTGAAGCAGGACTATGTCCAGCCGGATGTCGGCCATTACGGCGTCTTTAACGGGCGACGGTTCCGGGAGGAGATCTATCCCCGGGTGCGGGACTTCATCGCCAAGAGTCAGGCCCGGCTGACGGCCTGATCGCGTCGATGTTTTTCCGATTGGCCTGCTCCCAAACGTCCCTAAACTAGGTCCATGTCCCTCTTTGGCCGGAAATATGCAGACGGCGACCGGCTCGATATTGCCGGGGCGGTGGTGCAGCTGAAGGTGAATGGGCGGACGCGTCGCATATCCCTGCGGCTGGATCGAAGGCAAAGGCAGATCATTGCCTCGGCTCCGTCGGTGGCCCTGTTATCGGAAGCCGCCACCTTTGCCCGGACGCGGGCTCAGTGGATCAAGGACTGCCTTGCGGCCCTTCCCGAACCGGTGGGATTTGCGCCGGGCATGACGGTTCATCTGTTCGGCCAACCCTGCCAGCTGGAGCTGGCCCCTCATACCCACAGACTTCTCTCTGCCCAGTCGGGTGAGGGGTTGCGGATTGCGGGCCGGGGGGAGGGTGTAGCCTATGCGCGGGCGACGCTCAGGACCATCCAGCGTGAGGCCCTGCGGGTGCTCACCGCCCAGACCGAGCAGCATTGTCAGACCTTGGGCGTGAGACTGCCCAGCATTGCCATCATGGATGCCCGGTCGCGGTGGGGCTCCTGTCGGGCGGCCCTGCCAGGAAAGCCTGCGGCCATCCGCTATTCCTGGCGTCTGGCCCTGGCCCCTCTTGAAATCGCCGATTATGTCGCCGCCCACGAGTGTGCCCACCTGCTGGAACTAAACCACGGCCCCCAATTCTGGGCGCATGTAGAAAGCCTGGTCGGGGATCCGCGTCCCTATCGGGCCTGGCTCAGGGCCGAGGGGGGACGTCTTCATGCGATTGGTCTGCCGGGGCCCGTTCAAGCGGTTTGACTCCGAGACCCCGTTTGACGCTCGCGCGTGCGAGGGTCCCGGGGTCAGAAGGGCACACCTTCCCCTGCAGGCTTTGCCGCCGCTGGTTTGGCAGGGGCAGGCTCAGGCGAAACGACCTCGGCGGGCGCATTCAGCAGGTCATTTATCGGGTCTGCCGCTGGGGCTTCAACCGGGGCCGCCATGCCGCCTGGAATGGCCTGGACGCCCAGTCGGGGCAGGGCCTGACCCATGAAGGCCTGCCAGATCCCCGCCGGGGCCCCTCCGCCCGTGACCTTGGCCATGGAGGTATTGTCATCACGCCCCACCCAGACCGCTGTGACAAAGCCGCCTGTATATCCAACAAACCAGGCATCGCGATAATCACTGGTCGTGCCTGTCTTTCCGGCAATGTCATAGCCGGGGACCTTTGCCCGTGTACCCGTTCCCGAGGTGATGACGCTTCGTAGCATCTGGTTCATCTGGGGCAGGGCAGGGGCATTAATCACAGCCACCCGGCCAGGCTTGTCCTTGGCATGGTCATAGAGCACCCGTCCGGCTGAGGTGCGAATGCGCTCAATCCCGTAGGCGTGGGCCTGGAATCCGCCATTGGAAAACGGTGCATAGGCCTGGGCCATTTCCATGGGGCTGACCTCGACGGCCCCAAGGGCCATGGACGGATCGAGCTGGATCTTCGAGGTCAGGCCCAGGCGGCGCGCGGTTGCCGCCACATTTGCCGTGCCCACCTCATTGGCCAGCCGGGCAGCAACCGTATTGATCGACTGGGCCAGGGCGCTTTCCAGGGTCATGGGGCCCAGAAACTTCCCGGTATAGTTTTTCGGTTCCCAGTTTCCGATACGGATGGCCTCATCGACCACCGGCGTCTCCGGGGTTCGTCCCTGCTCCAGGGCGGTAAGATAGACAAAGGGCTTGAAGGCCGAGCCTGCCTGGCGCCGTGCCATGGTCGCCCGGTCGAACTGGCTGTCGACATAGTGAGCGCCGCCCACATAGGCGCGAATCCGCCCCTCACCGTCGAGGGCAACCAGGGCGCCCTGCTGGACCCCCTGGCTTGTGGCCGCTTCAACGCCCTTGGCTATGGCTTGTTCTGCGGCGGCCTGGATGGGCAGGTCGAGGGTCGTCTCGATCACGAGGTCTTCGGTGGGCTCCCCCACCATGGCGCGCACTTTTTCGTCGAGCCAGTCGGTAAAATATTGGGCGCGTTGATCGACCAGGACCGGGTTGACGCGTACGGGCTTGCTTATGGCCTCAGCGCGCTGGTCTGCGGTGATGGCCCCTGTGCGGACCATCTCGTTCAAGACGACGGTGGCCCGCGTTGCCGCCCGGTCTGCCGAGGATACCGGGCTATAGCGGGACGGCCCCTTCATGGTTCCGGCCAGGAGAGCGCTTTCGCCAATGGTGAGCTGGGCGGCGGGCTTGCCGAAATAGCGTTGGGAAGCGGCTTCGATCCCGTAGGCCCCGGCTCCGAAGTAAACCCGGTTCAGATAGAGGGCGAGAATTTCCTTCTTGGTGAACTTGGTTTCCAGCCAGACCGCCAGGATCAGCTCCTGGGCCTTGCGCCGATAATTCTGGTCCGTGCTGAGAAAGAGATTACGGGCCAGCTGCTGGGTAATGGTCGAGCCCCCACGCAGGGGCCCCCCATGGTGGGTGATGTTATAGATCTGGCTCCGCGCAATACCCCAGGGGTTAAAGCCAAAGTGCCAGTAGAACCAACGGTCCTCGATGGCGACAAAGGCGGCCGGGACATATTTCGGAAGTGAGTCCAGATCGACGGGGGGCGCTGCCTGACTGCCGCGAACGGAGATCAATCCACCGGATCGGTCGAGATAGGAAATGGAAGGCTGGCGCTGGGTGCCATAGAGCGTCGAGGTGTCTGGCAGGTCGGAGGCAAAGACCGCAACGACAACGGCAATTACGATAATGCCCCAAATCCCCAGAACAGCCCCCCAATAGATTAGGGTCTGAAGAGGCGAGCGCGTCTTGCGGGGGCGGCGTGGCTGCGCCGTGGCCATGTCGTATATCCTGGTCTGGTCTCGACCGCCGATCTCGCGCGCGTCGCGTTCGGACAGTCTTGTCTGATTTGTCTCCTGATACCCCAGCCCGGACGATCAGGCGACAAGATTGCGTGAGGGTCCCGTCGATAACCGCCTGTCCAGACCTTTCCTTTGGCGCGCGGGCGCGGCATTAGGCTGCGGCTATGAGTGACCTTTCGACTTCAATCCGCTGGTCGGTGAATTACCCCGAATCTCCCGCCGGGGTGGCGGCCCTGTTGCAGGGCTATCTGGGCGAGGCCCTGGGTCCGACCTGCGCGCCTGTTTCCCTAGCGCTGGACTTCGGAAGCCCCCTCAAGGCGGGTGAGCCAAGTGTGGTTGAGTACAGTCTTGATCGCCAGACCCGAACCCTCGTCTTTGCCCAAGTCCGGTTCATCGACCTTTCGGGGACGTTGTTGGCGACGGCTTCGGGGGTTTTCCGGCGGATCAGTCTCACCGAGGGCGCTTCTGTCGAGGCCCGGTAGGTGAATCCGGCCCCTCCCTTGGTTGCGGCTCCGAATATCGCGTGCTATCAGGCGCGCGGCTTTGAACGGGCAGGTCTTTCGAGTCTTGCCAGTTGTTGTGCTTTTTTAAGTGCATTCAAACCGTTAGGTTGTTAGGCAACATTTGTCTGAGAACTCAAATACGCACCGGGCGGGCAAATCAGTGACGGACGATTCCAGGACTTCGAAAGTGGGTGGCCGATACGCCAAAGCCCTTTTCGACCTTGCTACAGATGAAAAGAACGTCGCTGCGGTTGAAGCGGACCTGCGCGCCCTGAAGAAGATGCGCGGCGAGTCCAAGGATTTCCGGACCCTGCTCGCGTCGCCGGCCTTCAGTGCGGCTGACAAGGGCCGTGGGCTTCAGGCCCTGGCGGCCAAGGCGGGCTTCAGTGCCACGACCCGCAAATTCCTCGGATTGCTGGCGGCAAATGGTCGCTCGGACATCCTGCCCGAGGTTATTGCCGACTTTGAACTTATGTCCGCGCGCGCGCGCGGTTCGGTCTCCGCCCAGGTGACCTCGGCGATTGCCTTGACGGCAGCCCAGGTCAAGGCGATTACCTCCGCCCTGGCCGCGGCCCTGGGGCAGGCCCCTGAAATTGAAACCCTGATCGATCCGTCCATTCTTGGCGGTCTGAAGATCAAGGTGGGTTCTCGACTATTCGATGCTTCAGTTCGATCGAAGCTCGATTCCCTTAAGTTCGCCCTCAAGAGAGCGTAAAACATGGACATTCGCGCCGCCGAAATTTCGGCCATCCTGAAATCACAGATCGCCAATTTCGGCCAGGAGGCAGACGTCTCCGACGTCGGGCAGGTCCTGTCCGTCGGTGACGGTATCGCCCGTGTCTTCGGTCTGGATAATGTCCAGTCCGGTGAAATGGTCGAATTCCCCAAGGCCGGGGTGAAGGGCATGGCCCTGAACCTGGAGCGGGACAATGTCGGCGTCGTGATCTTCGGCGAAGACCGCGCCATTTCTGAAGGCGATGAAGTCCGCCGCCTTTCGGAAATCGTGGACGTTCCCGTCGGTCGGGGTCTCCTGGGTCGGGTTGTGAACCCCCTCGGCGAGCCCATCGATGGCAAGGGGCCTCTCACCAATGTGGCCGAGCGTCGTCGCGTGGACGTCAAGGCACCCGGCATTATTCCCCGGAAGTCGGTGCACGAGCCTGTTCAGACCGGCCTGAAGGCCATCGACACCCTGATCCCCGTGGGCCGTGGCCAGCGCGAACTGATCATTGGCGACCGTCAGACCGGCAAGACGGCCGTGGCGATCGATACCATCCTGAACCAGAAGTCCATCAATGCCGGCGATGACGAGAGCGCCAAGCTCTATTGCATCTATGTCGCCATCGGCCAGAAGCGTTCCACGGTCGCTCAGATCGTGAAGACCCTCGAAGAGCGTGGGGCCCTGGACTATACCATCGTGGTTTCGGCCACGGCCTCCGAGCCCGCCCCCCTGCAGTTTCTGGCCCCCTTCGCCGGTTGCGCCATGGGCGAGTGGTTCCGTGACAACGGCATGCATGCCGTCATCATCTATGACGACCTTTCCAAGCAGGCCGTCGCCTATCGCCAGATGTCGCTGCTGCTGCGTCGTCCGCCCGGTCGTGAAGCCTATCCCGGCGACGTCTTCTATCTGCATAGCCGCCTGCTCGAGCGGGCCGCCAAGCTGAACGAAGACAATGGGTCCGGGTCCTTGACCGCCCTGCCGGTGATCGAGACCCAGGCCAATGACGTGTCGGCCTATATTCCGACCAATGTGATTTCCATCACCGATGGCCAGATCTTCCTTGAGACCGACCTGTTCTTCCAGGGCATTCGTCCTGCCGTGAACGTCGGCATCAGCGTCAGCCGCGTGGGCTCGTCGGCCCAGATCAAGGCGATGAAGACGGCGGCGGGCCCGATCAAGGGCGAGCTGGCCCAGTATCGTGAAATGGCCGCCTTTGCGAAGTTCGGCTCTGACCTCGACGTCACGACCCAGCGTCAGCTGGCGCGGGGCGAACGCCTGACCGAGCTCCTGAAGCAGCCCCAGTACTCGCCGCTGTCGGTTGAGGAGCAGGTTGCCGTGGTTTATGCCGGGACGCGCGGTTATCTGGACGGCATTGCGACCGCCCAGGTCAGCCGGTACGAGCAGGAACTGCTGGCCCACCTGCACGGTAAGCACCAGAAGATCCTGGACGCCATCCGCACGGAAAAGGCCCTGGGTGGGGCCCTTGAAACCGAGCTGAAGGCTGTGCTCGACGCCTTCACCAGCAACTTCGCCTAAAGCTCAGGCGAGGGTTCTCCCAGATGGCCAGCCTCAAAGAGATGCGCAATCGGATCGGAAGCGTGAAAGCCACGCAGAAGATCACGAAGGCGATGCAAATGGTCGCGGCGGCTAAGCTCCGGCGCGCTCAGGACAATGCCCAGAATGCCCGGCCCTATGCCGAGCGCATGGCCGCGGTCATTGCAAACCTGGCCGCAGGGGTCTCCGGTGACGGGGCGCCCAAGCTGCTGGTCGGTACAGGCCAGGATGTCCGTCATCTGGTGATTGTAGCCACCTCGGACCGGGGTCTGGCCGGGGGCTTCAACTCCTCCATCGTCCGCATGGCCCGGGACCGGATCGCCAAGCTGATTGCTTCCGGCAAGGACGTGAAGATCATTACCCTAGGCAAGAAGGCCAAGGACCAGCTTCGCCGCCTCTACAGTGACCGGATCATCGAGAGCTATGATGTCGGCTCGGCCCCTTCCCTGGCAGTGGCCCAGACCATTGGCGGGCGAATTGCCGAGCTTTTTGAAGCGGGCGAAATCGATATGGTTTCCCTGGCCTTCAGCAAGTTCAAGTCGGTCGTCATCCAGACCCCGACCTTTGCCCAGCTCGTCCCGGCCCAGGTCGAAGGCGGTGCCCCCATCGATCTCAAGGGGGCAAGCTATGAATACGAGCCCGAGGCCGAGGAAATTCTTGAGACCCTGCTCCCGAGGAACCTGTCCGTTCAGGTCCTGACGGCCATGCTGGAAAATCAGGCGGGCTTCTTTGCCTCCCAGATGGCCGCCATGGACAATGCCACCCGAAATGCCGGCGACATGATCGCTGCAATGACCCTGCAATATAACCGCTCACGCCAGGCGCAAATCACCAAGGAGCTGATCGAGATCATCTCCGGCGCCGAAGCGCTCTAACCGAAAGAGTCTGAACCCATGGCTACGACCCCCAAGGCTCCCGCAAAAAAGACGGCCGCCCCGAAAGCCGCCCCCAAGGCAGCGCCCGCCAAGGCAGCGGCCAAGAAGCCCGCTGCGACCAAGCCAGCGGCTGCGCCCGCAGGCATTGCGACCGGCCGCATTTCCCAGATCATCGGTGCCGTCGTCGACGTCGAGTTCACCGGCCACCTCCCGGCCATCATGAACGCCCTGGAAACCACCAACACCGACCAGCGGACAGGCCAGCCCTTCCGTCTGGTCCTGGAAGTTGCCCAGCACCTGGGTGAAAATACCGTCCGCACCATCGCCATGGACACGACCGAAGGCCTGACCCGTGGTCAGCCCGTGGTCGACACCGGCGCAGGCATTACGGTTCCCGTCGGCCCGGCCACCCTGGGCCGGATCATGAACGTCATTGGGGAGCCGATTGACGAAGCTGGCCCCATTGTTTCGAGCTTCAGCAGCACGATTCACCGGGAAGCCCCGTCCTTCGCCGAGCAGTCCACCTCGTCGGAAATTCTGGTCACCGGCATTAAGGTTGTTGACCTGCTCTGCCCCTACACCAAGGGCGGCAAGATCGGCCTGTTCGGCGGTGCCGGCGTGGGCAAGACCGTGACCATGCAGGAACTGATCAACAATATCGCCAAGGCCTATGGCGGCTATTCCGTGCTCGCCGGCGTGGGTGAGCGGACCCGTGAGGGGAACGACCTTTATCACGAGATGATCGAGTCGAACGTGAATGTGGACCCGAAGAAGAATGGTTCCACTGAAGGCTCCAAGTGTACCCTGGTCTATGGCCAGATGAACGAACCTCCGGGTGCCCGGGCCCGGGTGGCCCTGACCGGTCTGGCTCAGGCTGAGTATTTCCGCGACCAGGAGGGCAAGGACGTTCTGCTCTTCATCGACAACATCTTCCGCTTCACCCAGGCCGGTTCCGAAGTGTCGGCCCTGCTGGGTCGTATCCCCTCGGCCGTGGGCTATCAGCCCACGCTTGCGACCGAAATGGGGAACCTGCAGGAGCGCATTACGTCGACCAACAAGGGCTCGATTACCTCGGTTCAGGCCATCTACGTTCCCGCCGACGACCTGACCGACCCGGCCCCTGCCACGTCCTTCGCCCACCTGGATGCGACGACGGTGCTCAGCCGCGACATCGCAGCCCAAGCCATCTTCCCGGCCGTGGACCCCCTGGACTCCACCTCGCGGATCATGGATCCCCTGGTCATTGGCGAAGAGCACTACAAGGTCGCCCGTCGCGTGCAGGAGACCCTGCAGCAGTACAAGGCCCTGAAGGACATCATCGCCATTCTGGGCATGGACGAGCTTTCCGAAGAGGACAAGCTCACCGTTTCCCGCGCCCGGAAGATCCAGAAGTTCCTGTCCCAGCCCTTCCACGTGGCCGAGCAGTTCACCAACATGCCGGGCATTTTTGTCAGCCTGGAAGACACCATCCGGTCCTTCAAGGCCGTTGTGGATGGCGAATTCGACCACCTTCCCGAAGCGGCCTTCTATAATGTCGGAACCATCGAGGACGCCGTGGCCAAGGCCGAGCAACTGGCACAGGAAGCCTAGGACTGATGGCCGGTAAGCTTCATTTTTCCCTGGTATCCCCCGAGCGCGAGCTCTTTTCGGGCGAGGTCGACCAGGTCGATGCGCCTGGGTCGGAGGGGGATTTCGGTGTGCTGCCCGGCCATGCGCCCTTCATGACCGCCCTGCGCGAAGGTGAGGTTCGCCTCTTTGTCGGCGGCAAGGTCACGACCTATGATGTTCGGGGCGGTTTTGCCGACGTAACACCTGCGGGCCTGACGATTTTGGCCGAGTCCGCGGTCGAAGTGTAATCAATTGTCACCTAGTGGCCATGAAGTCTCATTAAAGGCTTGAACTATGCGGGTCGATTGAGTGTGATCCGTTCGAATTGGGGAACCTGTCATGCGCATCGCTCTTTCTGTCATTGCCTCCGTAGCTGTCTCGTCCGTGGCCCTGGCCCAGACGACCGCCCCTGAGACCCCTCCGGCGGCCCCCGTGGCCCCGGCAGCGGTTTCGGCACCTCCTGTCGCCGAAGCCCCCCCTGCGGCTGAACCTGCCAAGCCTGAGCCCACCCTTCCTACCTCCGGTGACGGCGCAGAAGTTGTCCAGATTGTCCAAGGGGTCTGCATGCCCCTGGTCAAGGGCGGTGACTGGGCCCAGCTGGCCCAGGCCGCAGGCATGAAGAAGGCCAAGAAGCAGGGTATTCAGGTCTATGTGAAGCAACTGGGCGCGGAAAAGACCTATTCCATCACCCTGGAGCCGCAGGGCTCTAATCGGGAAATCTGCACCCTCACCCTGAATTACGCCCTAGATGGCGAGAAGCCGATCATTTCGGCGCTGAATATCTGGTCATATCTCCACGATCCCTACATGGCCGCCCAGCGCAATGATTACGCGCCGGCGACGGACTACAAGCGGATCACCAATTCGTGGGAATATTTCACCGACCATGAGTCCCAGGGCCTCGTCTTCCTCCAGCTGAAGAAGCCGGATGGGACTTCCGTCAACGCCAAGTTCGACCTGGCGACGGTCCTCTATAGCGAGCGCAAGTTCTAGTCAGGCCGGGTTAGGCCCCAAGGCCGTGGGGAAGCTGGTCTAGCCAGTCGAGAATGGTCTGGGTCACCTGGCCATGTTCGGGCTCACCCGGGAGCCAGTGGCTCATGCCGCGCAATTCCTGATAGTCCGCCCCGATTCGCTGGGCGATCATTCGCGCGGTCGCGGGCGGGTGGACAACATCGCGCGAGCCAACGAGGACCAGGGCTGGAAGGTTCAAGGGTCCAGGGCCCAGGCTCGTGGTCATGAAGGGATCCTGCCACCAGTGCAGGGCTTCCCAGAGGGCGCGGCCACTTTCTGGGCGCAACTGGCGAAGCGCCTCATCCTGCATCGACTTCGGCATGCGATTGAGACTGAAATTCCGCATCAGGCCGAGGTCGGGCCGGACGGACTGCCACCAGAGCGGCCCCAGCAGGTTCAGGCCCATGGCCGTCATGGCTTCCTCCATCGAGGTGCTCCCGGTGCCCCAGGGCGGTGAGGGGGCCATCAGGACCAGGGCGGTGGGCGGGCTCTGCCGCGCCACCATCTGACACACCAGACCGCCCAGAGAATGGCCGACGAGAATCGGGGCCTTGCCACCCGTCTCAGCCAGGCTGTCTGACAGGCGGGCGATATGGCGAACATAGTCCCGCATGGACTGGCCCGTCACAGATTGGGCGTCATCGGCAGCACCATGTCCGGGCAGGTCGGGGGCGTGGACCTCATGGCCTGCCAGCCGGAGAGGATCGACCATGTGCTCGAAGGTCCAGCTGCCGCAGAAGGCACCATGAACGAGGATGACGGGGGGCTTGGAGGCTATGGCCATGAGGTCGGATCAGGCCTTGGGCAAACGGCTGGCTAGGGGCGCGAAGGCTGCCACCACGGCTTCATAGACGGGCTGCTTGAAGGGAATAATCAGTGCGGGCGCTTCCGACAGCTGACCCCAGCGCCAGGCATCGAATTCCACCGTATGGTGTCCTGCCAGGTTGATCTCATCATCCGTGCCTTCGAAAAGCATGGCAAACCAGACCTGCTTCTGACCCTTCCAGCCCTTTTTCAACTCGGAGGACACAAGGGGGGGGTAATCATAGCTTAGCCATCCAGGTGTCCGGTCCAGGATACGGACAGAGGAAATCCCCGTCTCTTCCTCGAGTTCACGCAAGGCTGCGACGTCCAGGTCCTCGCCCTCGTCAACGCCGCCCTGGGGAAATTGCCAGTTATAGGGCGGCGGCGTTCCGGCCCGACGCCCCAGCCAGACCTGGCCTGTTGCATTGAACAGGACGAGCCCGACATTGGGCCTGTAGTCTGCGAGGTCGGTCATCTACGGGTGATGAGGGCTGATGCCGGGGCCAGCTGGTAGCCTCGTGAGCTCACCGTATCCGTCCAGGTGCGAACTTGCGAGAGGCTCAGCGGATAGGCACCGACAATGCCCAGGCCCTGGCCCTTTTGCAGGGCAGAGGCTTCAAGGGCCAGAAACTGCTCATCCATTTTCGCGGGCGAGGACTGGCCCTCGATCTGCTGGTCGGCCGTTGCCCGCAGACTGATGCCGCCCCGGTGTCCGAAAATGCCGTTATCTATGAAGGCCAGACCCCGCTTCTTGAGATTGTCCGTCAGGGTATCCATGGCCCCCTGGCTTTGAACGAATTGTTCACCAAGCACATTGGTTATGCCGAAATACCCTGTCCCCCGGCTCAGGATCCATTCCAGTTTATTCACAATATCCGGGGTCGTGGCCTTGGCTCTCAAGGTGTAGGGCCCAGGATCGTTGGATGGAAAATCGTCAGGCTCCATTGGGACTTCAATCAGGACTTCGTGTCCGTTGGCCCTCGCCAGATCAATCCAGTCCTGGAGGTCATCGGAATAGGGGGCAAAGGCCAGGGTGATTTCAGGCGGCAGGGTTTCTATGGCCTGTGTGGTCAGGATCGGATCAAGCCCAAGCCCTCTGACAATCAGGGCCACCTTGGGGCCGCCATTGGTATAGAAGGGTCGTGCATAGACGGTCGCAACTGTGCGGCCATCCACGGCGATGATCGGCAAGGGACCTGATGGGCCCTGAAAGGTCAGGTCTCCCACCGGGGCCTTCGTCAAGGGGTCACGAACCGTCTTGGAGGTCGGCCCCTGGAAGACCTGCGACCGCTCCTGGCCAGGCGATGTGGTCAGGCTATAGGTCGCCTCTGCCAGCCGGGTCGTGCCAACGGTCGACTGGCCCAAGGCTTCGTGCCAGCCTGGCGGAAAGTTGGTGATGGGAAGCCGCACTTGGGAGGTGCCTGCCATGGGATTTCCCAATAGGGCCGTCAGTCCGATCGTCGTCGCCAGGAAAAGACCCCCGGCAATCGCGGCGCCGAGTTGGGGGTTGCTGACCAGACGCCGCAAAAACCCCTCGCGGTTCGCGGGGGGCTTGGGTTCGGGTTTGCGGGATTTTCGGTTTGCCATGGGGGATGTCTAAGGGGTGCCAGGACCCATATGGGGTTACAGCCGGTCCAGGCCGGGTGTGTCTGTTATCGGATGAGGTGGCCGGATCATTCGGGCTTCCCCTTCGGGGCCGGTTTGGCTTCAGACTTGGTGTCGGCCTTGGAGTCTGGCGCAGACTCACTCTTGCTCTTGACCACGTCGGCAAGTTTCGCTGTGGGCTTGGGCAATTTTGGAGTCGCGGCCACGGAGCCATATTTCAGCACATCCTTGGCCCGGCTGAGCTGGAAGTCATCGGTCTTGGTGTTGAAGTCGGCCGGCGGGGCTTCAGCGGGTTCATGCGCCCCGACGCGCGTCTTGCCCTCGTCGGCGGTGAGGGCATTTCGCAGGGAGGCCTCAGAATACTGGAAGGCGCGATTGGCGATGACCTGGGCCTCCTCCCGAGTCTGGGCGACCTCTAGGTCGGGCGCAATGCCCGTCTTCTGAATGGAGCGGCCGGAGGGCGTATAATAGCGTGCGGTTGTCAGCTTGATGGCCCCATCAGCCCCGCCATGCAGGGGCAGGAGGGTCTGAACCGATCCCTTGCCGAAACTGGTCAGGCCTATGAGTTCGGCCCGCTTGCGATCCTGCAAGGCTCCAGCGACGATTTCAGACGCTGAGGCGGATCCCGAATTGATCAACACCACCAGGGGAAGTCCGCCGGTGACATCGCCTGGATGGGCGTTATAGCGCTCAATATCCCGCGGATTGCGGCCCCTCTGGGACACGATCTCCCCGCCCTCCAGGAAGAGGTCGGAGATTCCGACCGCCTGATCCAGAAGCCCGCCCGGATTGTTCCTAAGGTCCAGGATCACGCCCTTGAGTTTGGGGTTCTTGGCCTTGAGATTTTCTAGAACGGCTCGCGCATCATCGGTGGTCTGTTCGTTGAAGGCCGATACCCGCAAATAGGCATAATCGCCCTCAAGGCGGCCAATGGCGGACTTGGTCTTGATGACCTCGCGAACGATTTTAACGTCAAACGTATTGGACCGGGCCCGGGCGATGGAGAGGGTAACGGCCTCCCCCGGCTTGCCACGCATCTGCTTGACCGCATCATTGACCGACAGGCCCACAATGCTCTGGCCGTTCACGGCGGTGATGTAATCGCCAGGTTTGATGCCGGCACGGAAGGCGGGCGTATCATCCATGGGCGAGATGACCTTGACCACCCCGTCCTCGCTGGTGACCTCAATGCCCAGTCCACCATATTCGCCACGGGTTTGATCCCGCATGTCGGCGAGCCCCTCGGGCGTCAGATAGTTGGAGTGGGGGTCGAGGGAGGTGATCATGCCGTCCAGGGCAGCTTCGATTAGCTTCTTCTCGTCGACTTCGGTCACATACTGCTTCTCAACCGTTTCGACCACGTCGCCGAACAGTTCCAGCATCTTGTAAGTCCGGTTACGCGGCTCAGCCGAGGCCAGGGCCTGCTGGCTCAGATAGGCCATAGACCCCGCCCCGAGTACAAAGGCTGACACACCGACGAGAAGGTATTTTTTCATTTCCTGATTCCAGTGGCCATAAATCCGGGGCCTTGGTCGTTCCGCTGGTTACGTCATATCGGCTTTGTGCTGGCAGGGGCTAGAGAATTTAGGTTTGGCGGGACCCAAACTTGGGCGGTGGGCCTTAATAGTCCGCCCAAATCCGGGCGTGGTCTTCAGTCGCGATGATAGGGCCCCCCAGCCAGAATGGTCACGGCCCGATAGATCTGCTCGCAAAGCATGACCCGGGCGAGGGCGTGGGGCCAGGTCTGGGGACCGAAGGCCAGTCTCGACTGGGCCGTCGCCAGAAGGGCCGGATCCAGGCCATCGGCCCCGCCGATCATGAAGACGAGTCGCCGTGTGCCCTGATCCCTCAGTTTGGCCATATCCGCAGAGAAATCCCGAGATGTCCGCGCCGCGCCGTGCTCGTCGCAGGCCACGACATAGGCATCCGAGAGGTGAGGGCGAAGCGCGTCGGCTTCCGGCCCCTTGCCGGGCTTGCGCGACTCCACCTCGATAATCTCAAGCGGGCCAAGGCCCAGGGCGCGACCGGCGGCACTGGCCCGGTCGCAATAGAGCTTGACCAGTTCGGTCTCAGGACTGCGGGACAGCCGTCCGACGGCCAGGACCGTCAGTTTCAAGACAGGGCAGGGCTGACCGGCGGCTCCACCGACCAGATTTTCTCGATATTATAGAAAGACCGGACTTCCGGCCGGAAGAGGTGAATGATCACGTCTCCCGTATCGATCAGCACCCAGTCACAATGGGGCATGCCCTCGACCCGGGCCTTGCCATAACCGGCGTCCTTGAGGGCGCGCAGCAGGTGATCGGCAATCGCGCCGACATGACGGTGCGATCGGCCAGACGCGACGACAAGGCCATCGGCCATGGCGCTCTTGCCTTTCAGATCAATGAAAACGACGTCCTGGGCCTGATCGTCATCCAGGCGGGCCAGTATCATTTCTTCCAACGCAGCAATGCGCGCGTCAGGGTCAGCCATCGTCGAAACAGGGGCTGGGTGCGCACCAGGCGCAAGGTCAGGGCTCAGCGGGATAGCTCCTCTATTGCCGCTCTAAAACGTGTGTGTAGCACGTAATCCGCTCGGGGTCAGCCCGGGTGATTCCGTAGGTCATGATCGGGTCTTGCCCATGCGTTCGCGCAAGGCGGTCGAGGACTGAAAATTCAGGGGGCCATGCAGGAAGACCCAGGCCGGGGCCTTGCGCCTTGGCAGCCCCCTGGCCGCATCATAGGGAAGTCGGGCGGCCGCAAAGCGGCGGGCAGCAGGTGCGGACCGGCTTTTCAGGGAGATCCAGGGGCGGGAAACCACCGCGACCGGAATGCGGGCCATGATCTGGGTCCAGCCTCGCCATTTGTGAAAATTCGCCAGGCTATCGGCCCCCATGATCCAGACGAACTTCACCCCGGGAAACCGGCCCTTCAGGCGCTCCAGTGTGTCCAGGGTGTATTGGGTACCGATCAAGGTTTCTGCGTCAGAGACGATCATGTTCCGCCCCTTGGCCATGGCCCGGGCCCCGGTCATCCGCTCAGCAAGACTTGCGGTTTCATGGGCGGATTTCAGCGGGTTTTGGGGGGAGACAAGCCAGATGACCCGGTCCAGACCCAATCGCCTGCGCGCTGTCTCCGCCACGTGAGCATGGCCTTCGTGGGCCGGATTGAACGACCCCCCGTAAAGGCCCACACGCATGCCCCGGGCCAGGGTAAAGCCCAGGCGCAAGGCTTCCGGTCGCCCGGCGGCGGGTATGCGCCTAGCGGGTCCTGCGAACCACATAATCAATTCGCGGGTTCAGGGCCATTTGGCGGTCTCGGGGTTTCTGTCCAGGTTGATGTCGCTCTGCAGGACGCGGGTCTTGACGGTGAAGACTCCATCGCCCGCAAGCACGCCGCCCCGGGCAAACAGCCGCCCGCTTTCCCAATTGGAGAGGCCCAACTCGGGCCTTGCGAGGGCAAACTGGCCATCGACCCAGCGGGTGAAGCCGTCTCCGGTGAAGGGGGCGTCTATGGTCGCAAAAAACCGGGTCTGGGCTGAGGTGTCTTCGGCGATCAGGCTGGCAACGAGCCGGGGGCTATAGCGATTAAACAGGGCCATGGCCTCAGCAAGGTCGTTCACAAGGGCGAGGGTGACCTCAGGGGTTCCTTCCCACTCCCATTCCCGGCCCAGGTCGTCCTGGGCGAGAATTTCAACACGAGGTTCCCGCTGAACCCCCTCTGGGCGGACAACGTCGGTTTCAGCGCCCCGCCAGTCGTCAGGAATAAAATCTTCGCTGCCCGCGAGGACGTGCAACTTGCAGCCGTCCCGCCTTTTGCCCGCGGCTTCCAGACCTTGCAGAAAGGCGGGCAGGAGATCGTGCGCGCGGTCCCGCACAATACAGCAGACATTGAGGGTATTGCAGACCTTGCGATCCAGCGAATGGTAGACAGCGGCGGCAAACCGCTCCGCATTGGCACTGACATCGGCGACGAGCCAGGCTCCGCCCGTGCCGTGCAAGCTCACCGGGGTGCCTGTCTGGCGGGCAATCGCGCCCAACTGAGCTACGGCGGCCCCGGAGCCCCTCGCGACCGCGAGGGCCAATCGTGGATCGGAAAACAGGGCCCAGCCCGCCGCATGATCCGGGCTAGGGATCAGGCTAATGGCCCCATCGGGCAGGCCACAGGTCGCAAGGGCAGGATTGAGGGCATGGTCAACTATGGCCTGGGCCGTTCCCAGGGCGTCGGACCCAATCCGGAAGACCGCCGTATTTCCGGTGCGCAGGACTCCCGCGGCATCGGCAAAGACATTCGGCCGTCCTTCGAAGACAAACCCCACCACACCCAGGGGGGCCTTGACCTGCTCAACTGTCCAGCCTGTGTGGTTCAGGCGTTCAAGGACTTCGCCTCGTCCAGCCGGGGCATCGCGCCAGGCGCGCAGACCCGACATCATGTCCCGCCGCATGGTCTCGCTAACAGTCAGGCGAGTGGTTGAGCGACCCCGGGCCTGGGCGTGCGCGACGTCCCTGGTATTGGCCTCAAGGATCCGGCTCCAGACCGCATTGTCTTCCAAGGCTGAGGCGAAGGCTTCGAAGAAATCGCTAATGGCTTGATCCTGCACAGAGCCCAGGGCTCCAAAGGCTTCCACGGCGCGACTCACGCCCGCCTCGGCAAGGTGCTGGATGGCGGCGGGGATATGCAACAGGTCCCCGGTTTCCTGGACGATTACCAGCCGGTCGCCGGGAGCGAAGGCCTCAGCCAGGCCCTCCCCGACAAAGGTCACCTTATCGCCGCCAAAGACAATGGGCATGCCGGGCGCGAGCTCGCCCAGTTGCGCGATCAGTTTTTCCGGAGGTTTCAAGTCCGATCCCGCCCCTAAGCAAACCCGGTTTGCCGTCATATGCTCAGAGTGAGCCTTACCAGAAGGTTTAAAGCCCGGGATATCGAGGGTTTGTCAAATGACAAAGTCAGTTTGCCGCCATGGCCAGGTCGTCGGCATGGATCATGGGACCTTCCGTAAAGCCCAGAACGGCTTCAATCGCGCCAGATTTCAGGCCGCAAATGCGTTCCGCATCGCCGGAGTCATAGCGGGCCAGCCCCCGGGCGATTTCGCGCCCCGTCTGGTCCAGGACGGTGACGGCATCCCCCTTGCCAAACCGCCCCCCCACCGTGAGCACGCCCGCAGACAGGAGGCTCTTGCCGGTCAGGAGGGCCTGGGCGGCACCGGGGTCCACGACCACATGCCCAGCCGGGTCCAGTGAGCCTGCGATCCAGGCCTTGTAGGCCGCCTTGGCTGACAGGGCCGGTGTGATGACGGTCGCGGTCTCGCCCGCTTCAAGCGCGCCAAGCGGCGAAGGGCGGCGTCCCAGGGTGATGATGGTGGCGCACCCCGCCTGTTGCGCAATGCGGGCGGCGAGAATCTTGGTTGCCATACCGCCCGTCCCGACGCCCGCCCCGACATTTGCCCCGCCCGCCATGGCCTCGATCTCAGGCGTAAGCTGATCAATTTGGGGAATATGCAGGGCGTCAGGATTGGTCCGTGGGTCAGCGGTATAGAGGCCGTCAATGTCGGAGAGCAGGATCAGACTATCGGCACCGATCATCTGGGCAACTCGGGCGGCGAGACGATCATTGTCGCCATAGCGAATTTCTTCTGTGACAACGGTGTCGTTTTCATTGATCACGGGCACGACCCCCAGGTTCAGCAGGGTATCCACCGTCGCCCGGGCATTGAGCCAGCGCCGCCGGGTCTCTGTGTCGTCCCGGGTCAACAGGACCTGGGCCACCCCGGCCCCATGGGGTTCCAGCGCGACTTCCCAGGCGCGCATGAGGGCAGATTGTCCCGCGGCGGCAGCCGCCTGCTTTTCCGGCAGGGTGAGGGCGCGCTTGCCCAGTCCTAGCCGCAGGCGCCCCAGGGCAACAGCGCCAGACGACACGACCAGGACCTGCTGGCCCCGGGCTCTCAGGCGAGCGACATCTCGTGAAAAGGCTGCAAGCCAGGCAGAATCCGGCATGCCATCGGCCCCGACCAGCAGGGCCGAGCCGACCTTGACGACAATTCGGTGGGCCTTGGCGAGCTCTATCACGGAGCCCAACTCACCGCGGGTCCGGGCTGGACCTTGGCGGCCGCCTTGCGCGACCGGACAAGGGCATAGGCTTCCCGCAGCAATTCCTTCACACCCTCGCCCGAGACGCCGGACACCAGCCTGACGGGCACGCCCGAGGCTTCGGCCAGGGCATTGCGCTGCATTTCCAGGGTATCGGCATCCAGGGCATCGATCTTGTTCAGGGCCAGGATCTCCGGCTTGTCTCCCAGCTCCTCCCCATAGGCTTCCAGTTCATGGCGAACCGTCTGCCAGGCCGCCACGACATCGGTCTGGGTGCAGTCGACCAGATGGATCAGAACGGCTGTGCGCTCAACATGGCCTAGAAACCGGGTCCCAAGACCCGCGCCGTCAGAGGCCCCTTCGATCAGGCCCGGAATGTCGGCCATGACAAATCGCTCTTCCGAGGACAGGTCGACAATTCCCAGATTGGGCGCAAGGGTTGTGAAGGGATAGTCGGCGATCTTGGGCTTTGCGGCACTGGCTGCGGCCAGGAAGGTGGATTTCCCGGCATTCGGCAGACCGGCCAGACCGACATCGGCAATGAGCTTGAGCCGCAGCCAGATCCACTTTTCTTCGCCGTCCTGACCGGGATTGGCATGATAGGGGGCCTGGTTGATCGGCCCCTTGAAGCGGTCATTGCCCCAGCCGCCATTGCCGCCCTTGGCCAGCAAGACCTTCTGGCCTGCTGTGTCCATATCAATCAGCAGGGTTTCCTTGTCTTCTTCCAGAACCTGGGTTCCGACCGGGACGCGCAGGACAACATCCGCCCCGGCCGCGCCGTGGCGATTGCGTCCCATGCCGTGGGTGCCGGTATCAGCGCGAAAATGCTGCTGGTATCGAAAGTCGATCAGGGTGTTCAGCCCATCGACGGCTTCAATCCACACGTCCCCGCCCCGTCCGCCGTCGCCGCCGTCGGGACCCCCGTATTCGATGTATTTTTCGCGCCGAAAGGAGACGGCTCCGCCACCGCCATTCCCCGACCGGACGTAAATCTTGCACTGATCCAGAAACTTCATGCCAGGGCTATAGCATGGAATTCTGACGAAATCAGGCCAGCCAAACCATTCCGCGCGAGAGCGTGTCTTCACCCCGGGCTGCACTTCGGCTGATGCGGGTGTCACCGGTATAGAGAAACCCTGCCTTGGACAGCACCGCGCCGGAGGCCGGATTGTCGGCAAAGTGCCAGGCGCGGATGAAGGTCCGGCACCAGCCACGGCTGGCCCAGTCCAGGGCGGAGTCCAGGGCTTCGGTCATGAATCCTGACCCCCAATAGGGCCGGCCGAGCCAATAGCCGACTTCCACCGTGTCATGGCCCCGGTCCGTGAAGCCCAGCATGCCAATGAGGCCGTGGTTCGGGTGATCCAGGGCGAATTCTGCCTCCCGCTCGGGGTCCAGAAATTCCTTTTCAGTCAGGAAGGCCTCGGCATGGGCCTTTTCATAGGGCCAGGGGAGGCTGCTCAGATTGCGCGCCACATCAAAGTCATTGAGCAGGTGGGTCAGGCGTGCAGCATCGCTGCGCCGTGGCGCGCGCAGGCCCAGGCGAGCCGTCCTGATCATTGGCTGGAGCTCGATAACGCACATATCCAGACCTCCTGGCCCGAACCGTGCGGGCCTGACGGAAACGAAAACGGGGGGCCCGGCGTACCGGACCCCCCGTTTCGGGAAATCTGTCTGGTCCTCCAGGAGCGGACCGAAAGGACTGTCCGCGATTAGTTCACTGCGTTCGCTACAACGTTCACATAGGTGCGGTCGTTGCGCTTGGTCACAAACTTCACACAACCTTCCGAGGTTGCGAAAAGGGTATGATCCTTGCCCATGCCGACATTGGTGCCGGGATAGTACTTGGTGCCGCGCTGGCGGATGATGATGTTGCCTGCGTCCACGGCTTCGCCGCCGAACTTCTTCACGCCAAGACGGCGGCCTGCGGAATCGCGACCGTTGCGCGAAGAACCACCAGATTTCTTGTGAGCCATGAGGGCCTCCTGAATGTCTAGGTTAGTCGCTTATTCAGCGGCGGGTTTCTTGGCAGCTGCCTTTTTCGGGGCAGCCTTTTTTTCGCCAGCTTCAGCCTTTGGGGCTGCACTCTTGGCGGCCTTGGCCTTAGGGGCCTCAGCGGTCACCTCAGCGGCGGCTGGCGCTTCTGCCTTCGCCTTCGGCGTCTTGGCCTTGGAAAGGATAGGGGCCGCGGCCTCGAGGGCAGCAACCACATGCTTCAGATTACGTGCGCGGGCGTTGATCATGGCCTTGGTGGTCATGTTGACCGTACCATCCCAGGTCTCGGTCTTTCCGGCCCCTGCAATGGAGGTCACCTGCAGGACGCTTTCCTGTTGGCGATGACCCTTGGTCCGGCGATAGCCCTGGCGGCGGATCTTCTTGAAGATCTTAACCTTCTCGCCCTTGCGGGTTTCGATCAGGGTCGCTTGGACACTTGCCCCTTCAACGGTGGGAACCCCAACCGTGATGGAATCGCCGTCGCCCAGCATAAGGACGTCGCCAAAGGCTACATTCGCACCGGGCTCGCCACCCAGCTTTTCGACAACCAGCACGTCACCAGGTTGAACCCGGTACTGCTTTCCGCCGGTCTTGATCACCGCGTACATCTTTGGCGCCTTGACTACTTAGCAATGAAAAATGCGCCCGAGAGTCAGCTCACGAGCGAGAAGCGCGGTGTTATACAGGCGGTCGGGCCTGAGTCAATGTGAGCTTGGCTTTTCTCATCGGGCAGAGATGGTTTCTGCACCTGTCTGGGCCTGTGCGAGCTCACGCCCCTGGCTCCAGGTTTCCACCACAGCCTCGGTCACGGCCTGCATGAAGGCCAGCCTTTCTGGCACGGGATGAGCGGTTCTGGCCATGAAGACGGCCACGGCATAGGTCTGTCCATCGGGGGCGGTGATTAGGCCCACGTCATTAATTCCGACCGTGGCCCCGCGAAAATCCTGCCCCGTGCCGGTCTTGTGCGCGATGGTCCAGTTCCGGGGCAATCCGCCCTTCAGGCGCCGCGGCCCGGTGGTGGCCTTGTGCATGGTGTCGAGAATCATTTGGGTTGACTCAGGCGACAGCAGGGCTCCCCGTTTCAGGTCTGCCAGGGCCTGAACGACCCCTTCAGGCGTAGCCCCGTCATAGGGGGCGTCCAGATAGGCCTGCAGGGCCGCCTCACGCGTCTCCCGCGGCAGACGGGATCTGGCGGCATCAAACGCGCCATAGGGGGCCAGGTCAGGGCTCCAGACTAGGCCCGCAATGTGGGCCTGGAGGTGTTTCTCATCCTCAGCCAGCCGAATGCCTGAGAGGTATTTGCGTTGCAGATAGTCCCGCACGGCCGTTGGCCCGCCCACCAGGCTCATGAGCTTGTCATTGGCCGCATTGTCACTCTGGATCAGGGCCCTGTGCAGCAGGTCCCTCAGACTGGTCGAGTAGCCTTCGTCGGTAATGCGGTAGGAAATAGGCTGGTTGAAGACGCTCCGATCCGCTGGCCAGAGCGTCACCGTCTGGTCCAGTTCCATGCGCGATTGGTCGACGGCATCAAGGGTTGTAATGGCGACCCAGAGCTTGGAGACGCTCTGTTGGGGAAAGGGGGTCGAGCCCTTGACCGAGGCGACCCAGCCGGTGGAGACATCGCTGACCGCGACGCCAACCGGTTCCCCATAGGCCTCTGCCAAGGCCTCCAGCCGTGCCTGAAGCCCAGGCGGTGCCGGAGCATGGGGACGTACAGGCGGGGGGTCGGCCCGGGTGAGCCTGACATCGGGAGTCTGTTCGGCCCCTCTCAGGGTCGTTCCCAGGCTGGCGACCGCCGGGCTTAGCTGAATGGCCAGGACGGTCACGAGGGTAAGGCTAGCGACGATGACGATGGTCTTGGTGCGGTGTGCAAAGCCGGTCCCGCTGGCCAGAGCCCAGACGCCGTCGGCCATCGACCAGAAAACATCGCCAACAAACCGCCGCACCCGACCGGGGCCGCGATAGGGTTTGGTGTTCGGATCCGTCTGCATGAGGTGTTTGACGCCTGATCCGGGGGTGGCCGTCAAGAGGGAGACGGGCTGGTAACCTCAATGGTGACGTGGCTGAGCTCTTTCAAGCCTGAAAGACAGGCATGGTAGTCAGACGTAGGGAGGGGCTCGGAGGTACTCAGCACCACAATTGCGGCATGATGGCCCGGACCAATCCTCCACAGGTGAAGGTCCAGTATGCGGCCCCCCCGCCCCTCGATCCGGCCGCGGATTTCCGAGGTCAGCTGGGCAGACGGATTGATATCCAGCAGGACCCGCCCCGCTCGACTCAAGATCTGCCAGGCAAAATGAGCGATCAGGCCGGCACCAGCGAGGGCGGCCAGGGGATCGGCCCAGGTCCAGTTCAGATACCGCCCGGCCACCAGGCTCCCCAGGGCCAGACTTGAGATCATGGCATCCGAGGCCAGGTGCAGGTGGGCCGCAGAGAGGTTCAGGTCCCCATCGCGATCATGAAGGTGCCGGGTCTTCGGGCGCAAAAGGGCCAGACAGACGAGGTTGATGCCCAGGGCGATCACCCCAAATCCAATCGCGCCGGGATAGTCCACTTTTTGCGGGGTCAGGAGGAGTCCCAGACTTTCTGCACTGATCACCAGGGCAGTGACGCCCAATATGACCCCGTTTGCGAACCCGGCCAGATAGCCCACCTTGCCCGCACCAAAGGCAAACCGGGGGTCGTTGGCATAGGCCCGGGCCAGACGATAGGCGATGGCCGCCACAGTCAGGCTGGCAACATGGGCGGCCATGTGCAGCCCGTTGGCGACAAGAGCTATGGAATGGAAGGCGAGGCCGCCGACCAGTTCCAGCGCCATTGTCAGGAGGGAAATGCCGGCGACGATCCATGTCCGGCGCTCATTGCGGACATGATCAACCCCGAGATAGGTTTGATTATCCCTGTAGTCATCGATCGAGGGAGATGGGGTCAGGGGGGTCAAAATGGCCTCGACGGACGCACCTTTGTGCTAGAACTGTAATAATATAACAGCAAAACAGGGTCAAGATCGTGCGTGACTCCCCTGTTCCCTCCGGGCCTGACAATGACTAGATAACGACCATGACACAGAAAACTCCCGTTACCGTCCTGACCGGCTATCTCGGCGCAGGCAAGACAACCCTTCTGAACCGCATTCTGACCGAGGACCATGGCAAGCGTTATGCCGTCATCGTCAACGAGTTCGGTGAGGTCGGTATTGATAATGACCTGATCGTCGGGGCCGACGAAGAAGTCTTCGAAATGAACAATGGCTGCGTCTGCTGCACGGTTCGCGGCGACCTGATCCGGGTGCTCTCCGGCCTGATGAAACGCAAGGGTGGCTTTGACGCCATCATCGTTGAGACGACCGGGCTGGCCGATCCCGGCCCCGTCGCCCAGACCTTCTTCGTCGATGAAGATGTGCGGGCGCGGACAGAGCTTGATAGCGTCACTACGGTTGTTGATGCCCTGCACCTGCCCTTGCGCCTTGCCGATTCCCGGGAGGCGGTGGAGCAAATCGCCTTTGCCGACCAGATTGTCCTGAACAAGACCGACCTGGTCACCGAGGCCCAACTTCGCGATGTCGAGGCCCGGATCCGGCGCTTGAACCCCCTGGCCCCGATCCACCGGGCCCAGAGGTCGAATGTCCCGCTGGACCTGATTCTTGGCCGGGGTGGATTCGATCTCTCCCGGATTACGGAATTGCAGCCGGAATTCCTCAATCCTGCCCATGGCGAGGCAGGCCATGTCCATGATGAGGATTGCGACCATGACCATGACCATGACCATCACGGGCACGATCATCACCACGATCATGACCATCCTCATGACCATGCGGCCGAGGCCGGCATTCGCGGGATCTCGCTGACCCTTGACCGGCCCCTGAATGGCAACCGGGTTACGGCCTGGCTAAATGATATCCTTCAGGCCCAGGGCCCCGACATCTTGCGGGCCAAGGGCATTCTGGATGTGGCGGGTGAAAACCGACGCCTCGTCTTTCAGGCGGTGCACATGATTCTGGAAGGCGACTTCCAGGGCGATTGGAAGCCGGGCGATAATCGGTCGTCACGGATGGTCTTTATCGGCCGCAACCTCGATGAAGCTGCCTTGCGCGCCGGGTTCGAGGCCTGCGCCGCCTGATCCAGGAAAAATCGGCATAAAAAAACCCGCCGGAGTTTCCACCGGCGGGTTTTCTATGAGTCAGGCGAAGACCTAGAGTTCTTCGTTAATCAGGGCGACCTGGAAATAGCCATTGCCCTGCAGGGTATTCATGACGCGCATGAAGTCCCCGTAACGCACTGAACGGTCAGCGCGGATATAAACGCGCTCCTGGGTCGGGTCGGGCTTGTTAAGCTTGCGGGCCAGGTCGGCGGGCAGGGTTTCGACCGAGGTCGACATTTCGCCGATATAGACGCCGCCATTCTGGATATTGATGACCGTAGGCTCCTCGACCTTGGCCCCGGGCGGCGGCGGCACGGCCGGCGGCAGGTCAAGCTTGATGGACACTGTGGCGGCCGGAATGGACACCATGAAGATGATGAGGAGCACCAGCATCACGTCCACGAAGGGCGTGACGTTGATCTCGCTGTTTTGGCCGAGGTCGAACTTCCCGCCGCCACCGCCGCCCAGCTTCGCACCCATATGAAAATCCCCTCTGTCGGGCCCACACGGGTGCCCACTAATCCTAGGCCACACCCTTCGCCAATCGAATCGAGATTGTAAAGCCCCAACCGTCGCCAAGAGGCGTTCCAGTTCGACTTCGGGGGCGCTATGCTTACGACATGAGCTATTCTTTTGATGCCTACATCACTGCCGCCCATTTTGATCACCAGGGTCTCGCCTACTTCGCCTTGGGCGACGGAAGCGTCCGCCTTGAGACGGGTGAAAGCCTTGCCGCCCATGCCGGTGCGGTGCTGTGCGCCGTCCCCCACCCCGGCGGACACGGAATATTGACGGGGGGCGATGATGGCCGACTGGTCTGGAGCCAGGCCTCTGGCCTGACGGAACTGGCGAGTCAGCCGGGCCGGTGGATTGATGCCCTGGCTGCCAGCGTCCAGTCCGGCCTGATTGCCTTTGCTGGCGGCCGCCAGGTCCAGGTTCTCGATATCAAGGACCCGGCCTTTGCGCGCCGGTTTGAGCATGAAAAGTCTGTCGCCGACCTGGCCTTTGATCCCAAGGGTCGACGCCTGGCGGCGGCAACCTATGGCGGGGCCTGGCTCTGGTACGCCCGGATCGCCGAACAGAAGCCGGAAGTCATGCACTGGGCCGGAAGCCATGTTGCCCTTGCCTGGAGCCCGGATGGCAAGTTCCTGATGAGTGCCATGCAGGAAAACCAGCTGCATGGCTGGCGCGTGGCGGACGAAAAGAATCTGAAGATGGGCGGCTATCCGGCCAAGGTCAAAAGCCTGACCTTCCTGTCCAAGGGCCAGATGCTGGCGACGTCCGGGGCCAATGGTGCGGTGATCTGGCCCTTTTCGGGTCCCGCTGGCCCCCTGGGAAAGCAGGCGGCAGAGGTGGGTTATGACGAGAGCGCCCTGGTTGTTCGCGTGGCTGGAACCCCCGGAGGCGGGCGGGTCGCGGCGGGGCTGGACGATGGACGGGTCTGGATTTGTGACCTTGCCGGCCAGAAGATCGACATGCTCAAGGCAGAGAAGGGCGCGCCCATTAGCGCCCTGGCCATGACGGACACCGGAAAGCGCCTGGCCTGGGGCGACGAGGACGGTGGCGCGGGCGTCTTTGAAATCTAGTCTTTGCGGCTGATCTCGCGGTCAGCCCGGCGGCAGTTTCCCTAGCCCTGTCAGGTCGATCACCGAATATGCACCGCGCTCCGGGGGCAGGCCAACTGGACGGTTGGCCCGGCAGATGGTGCCCGTTTTCAATGAGACAAGGCTGGCCGCGCCATCGGGGTCGGGCAGGGCAATAATGAGTTCGGACCCGTCAGTCGGCGCAGGGCCATCTTCCCCGGATGCGGGGGGGCGGGTGTCTTGCAGGTTGGTCGTGCGTGTCTTTTCCGGTCGTCTTGGGATGCGCACATAGGTGGCACCTTCAAGGCGCTCGGTGATCTCGGCTGGCCATGATGAAATGGGGGGCATCTCGTCAAGGGGTGGGCCGGACAGGATCAGATTTGTGGGCCCTGTCTCCTTCAGCCCCTTGAAAGCCAGCCAAGACAGGTCCCCCCTCCGGATGAGGAAAAAATCCCCCGGCCGAAGATCGGCATAGTCGACAGGTTGGAATTGAATGCGGGCGGCTTCTGACATTCAATCAAAATGTAATTTAATTGATAATTATCAATTAACGCTCAGCGGCCCCGGCTTGGAAATTCGCGCGACCGGCCAGATTTTTAGTCGAAGCCGCGCAGGTCCCCCCAGACCTCGATGGGATCGCGGGCCGATCGCAGGGTATTGATGGGGGCGGTGTCGTCGCGCCAGCCCAGGGCCATGCCAGAAAAGACCATGTGATCTTCCGGGAGACCCAGGACGTCGGCCAGGGTCTGCGGGTATCTGGCCCAATATTCCTGGGCACATGTATCGAGCCCGCGCTCCACCGCCAGAAGCATGAAGGTCTGCATGAACATGCCTACATCCGACCATTGCGGGGGCCCGAGCTTGCGGTCCAGGCAGAAAAACAGTCCGACAGGGGCGCCAAACAGGTCCGCATTCTTTGCCAGTTGTCTGAGGCGCGCGGCCTTGTCCTCCCGGGGGATACCCAGGGTGGCATACAGGTCCTCCCCATTCTGGAACCGGCGGGTCCGGAAGGGGTCCCAAAGGTTTGGCGGATAGACATCGTAGTCCGGGGTCTCTCCCAAGGGGTTCGCGGCCGCCCGGGCCTTGAGGTCCTGCAAGGCCTCGCCCGCCAGGACATAGACCCTCCAGGGCTGAAGGTTTCCCCCGGACGGGGACCGCGAAGCCGCCTGCAACATTTCCCGGATCAGGGCGGCGGGGGGCGTTTCCGGTTTGAAGGCGCGAATCGAGACCCTGCGGTCGACGGCATCACTGACATTCATTGGGGCCTTGTCCTTACCTGTCCGAAAAATCTGCCGGTTGGGATGATGTTGAAAAAATCTCTAATTCAAGTGCCACGTCCATGATAGCGGGGAAGCAGTTGACCGCCTGAGACTCCATGCCCACGTCCCACCTCCTGTCGAACCTCATGCGCCGCTTGTTTCGCGGCCTGATCGGGCTCGGGCTTGTCTTCGGCATCATCGGCCCCGTGGTTGTCGTGGGCATCTACCGCCTCGTGCCGCCGCCCCTGACCTATCTGATGGTGCAGCGGACTCTGGAGGGCCAGGGCTTCCGGCGAACCTGGCGGCCGATCTCGGACATCTCTCCCGAACTCACGCGTTCGGTCATTGCCGCAGAAGATTCAGGCTTTTGCGCCCACCACGGATTCGATTTCAACGCCATGGAAAAGGCCCTGGCGCATAATGCCAAATCGGAAAAGGTGCGTGGAGGTTCGACCATAAGCCAGCAGACGGCCAAGAACGTTTTCCTCTGGCCTGACCGCTCCTATGTCCGCAAGGGACTCGAGGCCTATTTTACGGTCCTGATCGAGGGGCTCTGGGGCAAGCGCCGGATCATGGAAGTCTATTTGAACAGCGTGGAATGGGGCCCAGGGGTCTATGGTGCCGAGGCGGCGGCGCGGAAGAACTTCGGGGTCAGTGCAGACAAGCTGACCTCGGCCCAGGCGGCCCGTCTGGCAGCCATCCTGCCCAGTCCGCTAAAATGGCGGGCGGCCAGGCCTGGACCCTATGTCCGGCGGCGCTCAGGCAGGATCGACAGGGCGGCCGATACCGTCCGCAATCAGGGCCTGGCCCATTGTGTGCTGAACTCGGGCTCTTCACGATAGCCGAGCCTGTTAAATGACAAGGGCTCTAGAGGCGCGCCCAGGCCCGTGGGTCCAGGGCCGCAGGATCATCAATGGCCATGTCATCCCAGTCCAGATCAGGGGGTGGGCTGGCGGCGGCGGCGACCACAGCATTCAGTTCCCGGGCCGAAGCCACGCCAACCAGAACGGCGCTCGCCTCCGGACGGGACAGGGCAAAACCCAGGGCCGCCTGGAGCGGATCGGACTTCCCCTCGGCAATCAGGCGCCGGGCGCGGGAAATTCGGGTCGCCGCCGCCTTGAGATGACTGGGGGCCCGGTCTGGCGGCAAGAGCAAGAGGCCATTCAGGAAGATTGAGCGCAGGTGGACCTCCATGCCCAGACCCGCAATAGCCGCCAAAGTCCCGTCAATCAGCAGTCTCTGGTCCAGCAGACTGGCCGGGGCCTGGACGACGTCAGGCCGGAATCGCCGGGCCAGGCCCAGGGGATCATCCGAGGCAAAGACCGAAATCCCGATCTTTCGGGTAACACCAGCGTCCTTGAGAGCCCGCAGGCGGTTCCACATGGCCTGACCGTGCGGGCCAAACAACTCAGAGGCGGTTGGAACAAATATGCACTCTGCCTGTTCGACCCCCAGTCGAGCCAGGGCCGCGCGGGCTTCCGCCTCGACCAGATCCGCACCCCGATCCGGCCGAACCGTCGAAATACAGACCTTGAAGGGCTGGGGGCGCGGCATGACTTCGCCAATATCCAGTTCCGCCTGAGGTGAACGGCCCGCCAGGTCGAAGACGCCCAGCCGGGCGCGGGCAGCGACTTCCAAAATATCGCCGACTTCGGCCTTGGCCGGACGGCCGCGCAGGGGCGGTCGATCGAGGCCAAACTGGCCCGATCCCAGTCCCAGTTTTGAAAGAAATTCGGTCATTTTGACAGAGTGCACACTGGCAGATTGAAATTCAGGCCCCCATTAAAAACGCAAATGCTTAAAGAACCGGTATCTGGAATCTTTCTGCGAGATTAAAATCCATGGCCATGAACATGCCGCTTCCCGATTGGCCCCTCTTTGGCCTGACCGACGACGTCCGGCCCCAGCTGCGCCAGGCAGCCCTGGCCAGCCAGCCCATGGTCCTCGCGACCCTCGTCGCCGTTGAGGGGGGCGGCCCACGTCCAATGGGCACACAGATGGTTTTCGCCCGGCTTGGGGGTGAGGCGGGTGATATTGTGGCGGGCTATTTCTCGGGCGGGTGTGTGGAAGCCGACGTGGCCGATCACGCCTTTGCCTGTCTGGCCGACGGCAATCCCCGGCATCTGGTCTATGGTCAGGGCAGTCCCTGGCCGGACATTCAGCTCTTGTGCGGTGCCCGGATTGAGATTTTCCTCGACCGGATCCTGCCCGACGATTCCGCCCTGCAGGCCATGCTGGCCGCCGAGCAGGCCCGCCAGCCCGTGGTCTGGACCAGCGATGGTCAGCGCCATGTCTGCACGCCCCCCGACCAGACAGAGACCTGGGAAGGGGCCTTCAGTCGTCGCTATGATCCGAAACCGCGCCTTGTCGTTTTTGGGTCTGACCCTACCGCCCTGGCCATAGCCTGGCTGGGAAGTCAGAGCGGATTTGAAACCACCTTCGTTCGGCCAAGGGGGCCAGAAGCACCGCCTCCCGTGCCTGGCCTGGGCTATTGTCGTGACCTTCCCCAGGCGGCCCTGGACGGGCTCAAGCCGGATGCCTGGACCGCGATTGCCATTGCCACCCACAATCTGGAAACCGATCAGGCCGCCCTGGCCGCCGCCCTCCCCTCCGGAGCGGGCTATGTGGGGCTCCTGGGTGCGCGCAAGCGCCTGGCGGAACGTCTGGCCCCCCTGCGCGCCGCTGGCGTGTCAGAGGACGTCCTGGGGCGGGTACACGCTCCCATTGGTCTCGATATTGGCGGCAAGGCCCCCTGGGAGGTCGCCGTCTCCGTCATCGGGGAAATCATGGCCCTGAGATATGGGCGGGGTCCCGGCTAGCCCCGGTTCAGCACAAGAATGTCGACCAGGTCCCCTCGTCCTGCGGCAGGGGCGTGGGGCATGCGGCGCAAGAGGGCATCGGCCCCGGCAAACACGGTCACCAGCGACGAATCCTGATCCCCGAAAGGCTGGGCCATGAGCCCGTTTTCGCCGGGCACCAGCCGCGCACGCATCCAATGTTCCCGAGGGCCATTGGCGGACAGGGCGCCGTCCAGCCGGGTACGAACCATCCCGGGCTCTCCCGCCGCACCGCACCAGGCCGACATCATGGGTCTGAGGAAGAGTTCGGCACAGACAAAGGCCGAGGCGGGATTGCCCGGCAGCCCGAGCAAGAGCCTGCCATCGCCCAGGACCCCGAAAAAAGTGGGCTTGCCCGGCCGGACGGCGACGCTCTCAACCTTCAGGGTCAGGCCCAGTTGGGCGGCTGCGGTCCGGACCAGATCGTGATCGCCGACGGAAGCGCCGCCTACCGTCACCACAATATCGCCCTGCGCCTCGCTCATGGCCGAGACCACTGCCTCAAGCCGATCACCGATACCGGATCTCTTGGTTGCCACACCGCCCCAGGACTCGATCATGGCCACCAGGGCGGGCGAGCCGGAATCATAGATCTGGAAAGGGCCGGGCTGGGCCGGGGCTTCAACGATTTCCTCCCCGGTTGAGAGCACGGCCACACTCGGACGTTTGCGGACCTTAACCTCTGCCCGTCCTGCCGAGGCGCAGAGAGACAGCCGCCAGGGATCAATGCGAAGACCAGCTTGCAGGAGACTGTCTCCGGCATGAAAGTCTCGTCCTGCCTTGCGGATGTTCTCGCCCGGCGGGGTCAGGGGGATCCGCACGGTTTGGCCGTCGCGCTCGGCATCTTCCTGGATCACCACCGTGTCCGCGCCCGTCGGCAGGGCGGCCCCGGTGAATATTCGCACAGCCTGGCCCGCCTCAACCTGCCCAGGGAACCCATGGCCTGCTGCACTTTCGCCAATGATCTCCAGACGAGCCGGCGTGTCGGAAGCCCTGAGGGCCCATCCATCCATGGCGGAGTTTGTAAAGGGCGGCTGATCACGCAGGGCCGTCACGTCTTCGCCAAGGACCCTGCCAATGGCTTGGGCGAGGCCAACGGTTTCCAGCCCAGCTGGCTGAATTTCCGCCAGCATGGCCTGCCGGGCCGCCGCCACGCTCATCAGCTTCATGGACGGACCCAGTCCCCGGACTTGCCGCCTGTCTTTGACACCAGCCGGACACTTGCAATCGTCATGCCCTTATCCGCCGCCTTCAGCATGTCATAAATGGTCAGGCAGGCGACACTGACAGCGGTCAGGGCCTCCATTTCGACCCCGGTCTGGCCGGAAGTCTTGACCCGCGCGGTGACGGCCAGGCCGGTCTCGACCGGGGTAATCGCCACATCCACCCGCGACAGGGCCAGGGGATGGCAGAGGGGGATCAGGTCGGCGGTCTTCTTGGCCGCCATGATTCCGGCGATCTCCGCCGTGCCGCGCACATCTCCTTTTTTGGCATCCCCGGAAAGGGCCAGGGCCAGGGTTTCGGGCGACATGTCCACCCGCCCCTCGGCGACCGCCTCCCGGGCGGTAATGGCCTTGTCCGACACATCGACCATATGGGCACGGCCGGTCGCGTCAATGTGGGTCAGCCGGGTCACTTTTCCAGCAACCGGGGCATGAGCTCGACCATGTTGCAGGGGCCGTGGCGGCTATCCAGCTGGGCGGAAATCACCTTGTCCCAACCATCGCGCACCGCACCGTTTGACCCGGGCAGACAGAAGACGAAGACACCGCCTACGAGCCCGGCGGTCGCCCGGGACTGGAGGGTGGACAGGCCCACAGACTGATAGCTGACCATGTGAAAAATCACCGAAAAACCATCGATTTTCTTGTCGAACAGGGGCTCGATAGCCTCTGGCGTGACGTCGCGGCCGGTAATTCCCGTCCCGCCCGTGGTGATAATGGCGTCCACCTTACCCGAGGCGACCCAGGCCTTTACCTGAGCCCGGATCTGGGTGACGTCGTCGCGGACAATCTGGCGGTCAGCCAGCTCATGCCCGGCTCCTGTAATGCGCTCAACCAGCACATGGCCGGAGGTATCGCTCTCTTCATCCCGGGTGTCAGATACGGTCAAAACCGCAATACGGACGGGAACGAGGGTCTGGGCGGTATCAATGCGACCACCGGGGGTAAGGGCGTTCATGGTGTCTCCCAACGCGCTATGTCGACATGATCCTGATCTCGGGGTTCTACCCACCTATGTCCATCGGCCCCAATCTCTTTTTTCCAGAAGGGAGCGCGGGACTTCAGATAGTCCATCAGAAAATCACAGGCCTCAAAGGCCGCTCGCCGGTGACTGGCGGCCGTTGCGACAAAGACGATGGCTTCGCCCGGGGCGATCTTTCCAATCCGGTGCACGATATAGGCATCCACCAGTCCGAACCGGGTCCTGGCTGTCTCCAGGCACGCGGCGATCTGGCCTTCGGTAAATCCGGGATAGGCTTCAAGCTCAAGAGCCAGGGTCTGGCCCTGTTCGGCCCGGGCCAGACCGGTAAAACTGGCCACGGCACCGATCTCCTGCCGGTCCTTGCAAAAGGCTGACAACAGGGTGCCGGGATCGAAGGGGGCGATCTGAAGCTGGATCATCCGCCACTCATGGGCGGCAGATAGGCCACCTCCGAACTGGCCGTCAGGGGGCGATCGCCGCGCACAAGTACCTGGTCGAGGGCCACCTGAACTCCCGGAGCCTTGAGAGCCTCTCCCAGGCCCGGATCCGCCTCAATTAGACGACCCAGAAGCTTGGTCAGGGTGTCGGCCTCGATCACCTGGTCCCGCCAGCCTGCGATATCGCCCAACCGGCCAAACAGCAGCACCCGGGCCATGGCTAGCCTCCCGTCGTGGACATGTGCCGTGCCACGGCCGGCGCAGAATCGCGGTGAATCTGAAAGTCGTGGCCCTCCGGCTTGGCATCGACGGCCAGGCGAATGGCCTCCACCAGGTCCTGATCACTGCCGCCCGCCCGCAGCACGGCCCGCAAATCGCTGGCGTCTTCGCGGCCCAGGCAGGTATGCAAGGTGCCTGTACAGGTTAGGCGAACCCGATTGCAGGCTTCGCAAAAATTGTGGCTCAGGGGCGTAATAAAGCCCAGCCGTCCGCCCGTCTCGGCGACATGCACATAGCGCGCAGGCCCCCCCGTCACATGGTCGGTATCCGTTAGGGTCCAGAAGCTTTCCAGATCGCGCCGAACCTCGGCCAGGGACAGGAATTGATCGGTACGATCCACCTCGATCTCCCCCATGGGCATGGCCTCGATCAGGGTCATGTCGGCACCCAGACCGTGGGCCCAGGCGATCAGGTCTGCCAGTTCGGCGGCATTGTCGTCCTTCAGCGCCACCGCATTGATCTTGACCTTCAGCCCCTGGGCCTGGGCCGCTTCGATACCGGCCAGAACCTTGGCAAGGTCGCCGCCCCGGGTCAGTTTGCGAAAGAGGTCCGGCTTCAGGGTATCGAGGGAGACATTGATTCGGCGGACCCCTGCGTCTGCGAGGTCTGCAGCAAATTCCGTCAGCCGGGTGCCGTTGGTCGTCAGGGTCAATTCTTCCAGGGCCCCGCTTTGCAGGTGCCGGGACAGGGAGCGGATCAGTCCCATGACCCCCTTGCGCACCAGGGGCTCCCCCCCGGTGATCCGCAGCTTGCGCACGCCCAGGCCCACAAAGCCCGAGGCAATCCGGTCAAGTTCTTCGAGGGTCAGGACCTCCGCCTTGGGCAGAAAGGTCATGTGTTCGGCCATGCAATAGACACAGCGCAGGTCACATCGGTCCGTGACCGAGACCCGCAGATAGGTCACGGTACGCCCAAACCCGTCGATCAGGGCGGGCCGGGCAGGTGTTGCTAGGGTGTCCTGGCGCATCATATCGCGACCAACATAGAGGCAATGGCAAAAGGATGACAGAGCTTGGTGGCCTGGAGGCAATCCTTCTGGCGGCGGGATCGGGCCGACGATTCGGTGGTGGAAAATTGCTTGCGCCCTGGGGGGACGGAGTCCTCCTGGACGGAGCCCTGGACGCGGCCTTTTCGGCCCCTGTGCGCAAGGTGACGGTGGTGACGGGGGCTGGCGCTGAGCAGGTGTCGGAGGTCGCCCGGACCCATGCCCGGCGGATCGGGCGCGAGGCGGACCTGCGGCTTGTTCATGCCCCTGACCATGAAGGCGGCATGGGGGCCTCGCTGAGGGCAGGGGCGGCGAGCCTGCCCGCCGATACCTCCGGTGTTTTTGTTTTTCTGGGAGACATGCCGCGCATACCCAAGTCGGTCCTTGTACCGCTCAGCCGGGCCCTGGCGGACGGAGCCAAGGCCGCGGCACCTGTTTTTGACGGAAAACGTGGCCATCCGGCCCTGATCGGGCCCGATCTTTTGCCCGACATCCTGACCCTTGGCGGTGATGCCGGAGCCAGGGCCGTGCTTCAGGGGCTGGGGTCCGGACTGGCCCTGGTCGAAGCCCCGGATGACGGGGTCCTGTTCGACGTCGACCAGCCCGGCGACCTGATCCCTAGGCCTTGACCATGGGCAGGCTGTTCGTGGCCTGACCTGTGAGCGCCAGCAGGGCATTGGCGACGGCGGGACCAATCACGGGGGTTCCGGGCTCGCCCACACCGGAAGGCGCGTTACTGGAGGCCAGGATGTGGGTCTCCACGGTCGGAGCTTCAGAATTGCGCAAGACCCGGTAGGTATCGAAATTCTTCTGCTCGACCACGCCGTCCTTCAGGGTGATCTGCCCGAACAGGGCGGCTGACAAGCCAAGGCAGGTTCCGCCTTCCATCTGGGCGGCCACCTGGTTGGGGGACACAGCGGTGCCGCAGTCAATGGCGGTGACGACCCGTCCGACCTTGGGCTTACCGTCCACCAGCCTGACCTCGGCGATCTGGGCGACAACCGAGCCAAAGCACTCATGAACCGCAACGCCACGCGTCCAGCCCACGGGAGCCGGCTGTCCATATCCGGCCTTTTCGACGGCAAGTTTGAGAACAGCGGCATGTCGTGTCGCCTGAGCTTTTTCATAGAGGGCCAGGCGGTAGGCCACGGGGTCCTGACCGGCCAGACGCGCCAGCTGGTCGATGGTGTGTTCCATCACGAAGGCGGTGTGGGTCGCCCCCACAGATCGCCACCAGAGCACGGGAACGCCGAGATCCGGGATCAGGACCTGGGCATCAACCACCGGCGTGGCCTTCAGATAGGGCGAACCCTTGGTGCCTTCGACCGTGGTCTCATCAATGCCCTTGGTTGGCATGGGTGAGCCCTTCATGACCGATTGGGTCACAATCCTGTGGGTCCAGGCGGCGGGGAAGCCGTCATTGTCCAGGGCGACCTTGACCCGGTGGTGGGTCAGGGGCCGGTAATAACCCCCGGTCATGTCGTCTTCCCGGGTCCAGACCAGCTTTACGGGCTGACCCTTGCCGATCTTCTTGGCAACGTGAACGCATTCGGCCGCATAGTCAGACTGGAAATTGGCCCGACGGCCAAAGGAGCCTCCGGCATTGAGGGTCTCAACCTCGACCGCGCCGGGCAGGGTGCCGACGATCTTGGCGGTATTGATCTGGTCCAGGGTGGGCGACTGGGATCCCGAGGTCAGCTTGGTCTTGCCGCCGCCGATTTCCGCCACGCAGTTCAGGGGCTCCATGGCCGCATGGGCCAGGAAGGGGAAGTCGTAGGTGGCTTCAAAAACCTTGCCCTGGGGGGCGCTGTCTGCGGAACCACGGGTGTCAAAGGCGGCCCAGGCCAGCTTGGCAGGCAGGGTGCCCTTGCCCTCGGCCCAATCGCGATAGTTTGCAGCTGTCTTGTCCGAGCTCTCTGTCCAGGCCTTGGACTCGTCCCAGGTGACCTTCAGGGCGGCGCGTCCGGCAATGGCGGCATAGGTGGTCTCGGCCACGACGGCCACGCCGGTCGGGATTTGGAAGACCTTGACCACGCCCGGAACCTTGAGGGCTTCGGTGGCATCAAAGCTTGCGACCTTGGATCCGAATTTCTCGGGGTGTGCCACGACGGCGGTCAGCATGTTGGGCAGGTGGACATCCTGGGTGAAGATGGCCTCACCCGTGCTCTTGGCCCGGGAATCCTTGCGCCGAACCCGGTCCGTGCCAATCAGGGTGAAGGTCTTGGGGTCTTTCAGAACCGGGGCCGCCGGTGGGGCAACCTTGCCGGCAGCGGGCAAAAGTTCGGCAAAGCCCGCAGTCTTTCCGGAGGGGCCATGGCTGACCACGCTGTCCTTGACCGTAATTTCGCTCGCGGGAACCTTCCAGAGACCGGCTGCGGCGGTCACAAACATGGCCCGGGCCGCGGCACCGGCCAGTCGCAGCTGGGGCCAGCTGTTGGAAATGCCTGACGACCCGCCCGTTCCCTGCACGCCCATGGCGGCATTGGCATAGAGCTTGGCATTGGCCGGGGCCTGTTCGACGCTGACCTTGGACCAGTCGGCATCCAGCTCTTCCGCGACAATGGCTGCGAGCCCGGCATGGCTGCCCTGGCCGATTTCAATGTGTTTGCAGATCACCGTAACACCGCCATCGGCGGCGATCCGGATAAAGGGACCAAAGGCTCCGATCTTGACCTTGGAGCCCATGGACAGGATGTCGGCGGGCGAGCACCCAACCAGCAGGGCTCCGCCAACCACACTGGTGGCGACCACCAGTTCGCGACGGGTGGTTCCGGTGTTCAGGGTTTCAGGCGTGACAGGCGCATTCATGGGAAACTCCTTCAGGCCTTGGACGCGGACGAGGCCACGTCCTTGATGGCGGCACGGACGCGTTGATAGGTCCCGCAGCGACAAATGTTCCCGTCCATGGCGGCGTCAATATCGTCATCCGTGGGATGGGGATTGATGGTCAGAAGGGCGACCGCGCTCATCAGCTGGCCGGACTGACAATAGCCGCACTGGGGAACGTCATGTTTGACCCAGGCCGCCTGCAGGGGGTGGTCCCCGCCCAGGCTCTCCACCGTGGTGATCTTGACGCCTTCAAGCGCTGAAATCGGCAGGGAGCAGGATCGCACCGGGGTGCCATCCGCCAGGACTGTGCAGGCCCCGCACTGGGCAATTCCGCAGCCGAACTTCGGTCCGGTCAACCCGACCTCATCTCGAAGCACCCAGAGGAGGGGCGTGTCGGGGGCGGCATTGACCTTCGTGGTTTTGCCATTGATATCCAGGGTCAGGGCCATTTGGCGATCCTCCGCTTTGTCGCGAGCATAACGAATCTTAACAGCGTTTGGCCAGCCCGGTATAGTGAGGCCGACACAGGGTTATTCGCGACTGGCCCGACCACCACCAGGGGATAGATCATGAACCGCATTACCCTTGCCCTGACAGCCCTGATCCTCATGGCGGGTCCGGCCTATTGTGCCGATGGGGCCAAGATCTTTCAGCTCCAATGCAAGACCTGCCATCAAGCCAAAAGCAGCCTGGCCGGGCCAGGTCTGGCCGGCGTGGCGGGACGTCAGATCGCCAGCCTTGGGGACTTCACCTATTCTGCGGGCCTGAAGGGGAAAAAGGGGTCCTGGACCGACGCCAATCTCGACGCCTTCCTGTCGGGCCCGGCCCGGTTTGCGCCCGGGACCCGCATGCTCATGGGGGTGACGGCGCCTGCAGATCGCGCGGCGGTCGTCGACTATCTGAAAACCCTGAAATGAGTCATTCCCTGCGTCAGGCTAACTGATTTGGATGCCTTTCCAGCCTTTTTCCCCCTGCATGACCGCACGATTGTCGTTGCGGGGTCGGGGGAGGGTGCCGAGGCCAAGGCGCGCCTGTTTGCCGGGAGCCCCGCCCGGCTGGTCCGGCTGCAGGGTCAGGCGGCGCTTGAGCCCCAGGCCTATCTTGGGGCCAGCCTGATCTTTATTGCGGACATGGACGATGCCTTCATCGCGTCTGCCCTGGCCGTCGCCCGCACCCTGGGGGTTCCGGTCAATGTCACGGATCGTCCAGAGTTCTGCGACTTTACCACCCCCTCCATTGTCGACCGGGGTCAGGTGGTGGCAGCGGTCGGAACGGGCGGGGCAGCCCCCATGCTTGCTGCCATGCTGCGCCAGGACATTGACCAGAGATTGCCCGCCAGTGTCGGCCACATTGCCCGCCTGAGCCAGGACCTCAAGGACGAGATTCGTACCCGGTATCCCGAGCTTTCCGAACGGCGCGCCTTTCTGAGGTCCATTCTGGACGGACCCGTGGCGCGGTCCGCCCTCGCCGGAGATGTCGAGGCGGCCAGACAACAGTTTCTTCAGGCCCTGGCGGAGGATTTTACGACCGCCGGTGTGCTTCAGCGGGTGTCCGGACAAGGTCCGATCGAAGGTCTGACCCTTGGGGCCTGCCGGGCCCTGGCCATGGCCGATGTCCTGGTCCTGGGGGACTCGATAGATCCAGACATTGTCGCCCTGGCGCGGCGCGATGCCCTGCGTCTGTCTGCCGCCGAGGTGACGTCCGAGGCCTTGCTGGACCTGGTAGCCTCGAGGCAAAGGGTTGTCATGATCCTGACGGGGTCTGTCCCGGCCCATCTGGAGGGCCTGGCGGCCGACATCCTGCCTGTGGCCGTAATCCCATGACCGCTCTGACGCCCGACGACTGGACCGCCATTTGCCTGTCCCTCAAGGTTGCGCTCAGCGCCTGTCTGGTGGGAACGCCCCTGGCCCTTGGGGTGGCCCTGATCCAGAGCCGGGCCCGGTCTGGCTGGCGACTGCTTCTGGATACGCTGGTGACCCTGCCCCTGGTCCTGCCGCCGGTGGCGACCGGCTATGGCCTGCTATTGCTGCTCGGGCGACGGGGGCCCCTTGGTCATTTTCTGGAGTCTGTCGGGGTCGTCTTTGCCTTTGACTGGACCGGCGCGGCCCTGGCCGCCGGGATCATGGCCTTCCCCCTCATGGTGCGCCCCATGCGCCTGGCCATCGACGCCCTGGATGATGAGGTAGATCAGGTTGCCCGCACGCTCGGTGCCTCAAGCTGGCAGAGGTTTTTCCGCCTGACCCTGCCCCTTGCCGGACCGGGCATTGCGGCGGGAGCCATACTGGGCTTTGCCAAGGCCCTGGGCGAATTCGGGGCGACCATAACCTTCGTTGCGGCCATACCCGGTAAGACCCTGACCCTGCCGGCCGCGATTTATAACGCCACCCAGTCACCGGGTGGAGAGGCGCGTGCCATGATCCTCTGCCTTGCGGCCACAGTCCTTGCCGTGGGTGCCGTCCTCGTTTCCGACCAACTGGGCCGCATGGCCCTCCGCGTCGCGCGGGGACCCGCCGTCTAGATGTCCAGCGACCGACCCCGGGTTTCCGGCAGGAAGAAGAAGCAGGTCAGGACCGAGATCAGGGTGAAGGCGAAGGGATACCAGAGCCCGGAATAGATATTGCCCACGGCGGCTACGATGGCGAAGGCCGTGAAGGGCACGAACCCGCCGATCCAGCCTGTGCCAATGTGATAGGGCAGGGACATGGCGGTATAGCGGATCCGGGTCGGGAAGAGCTCGACCAGACAGGCGGCAATCGGACCGAACAGGGCTGTGGCGGCAATGACGAAGACGAAGAGAACCCCAAGTATGCCAGGAATATTCATGCGCGCCGGGTCCGCCTTGGCCGGATAGCCTGCGCTTGCCAGGGCGGCCTTGATGTCGGTTTCGACCTTGGTCTTGACCGCCTTGGCGTCTGCCTTGCCAAGGCCGGTCGCAGACTGACTTGCGATGAGGGTTGCCCCAATCTTGACCTGGGCCTGGCTTCCGGGGGCACCGACCTTATTGTCATAAGAAACCCCGGCATTGGCCAGCACGCTCTTGGCAATGTCGCAGGAACTGACAAAGGCACTCTTGCCCACGGGGTCGAACTGGAGTGAGCAGTCGGCCTTGTCGGCAATGACCACAACAGGGGTTCTGGCCTGGGCTTCTGCCAGGGCGGGATTGGCCGCCTGGGTCAGGAGGTGGAAGCCGGGGAAATAGGCTACCAGCATCAGGGTCATGCCAAACAACATGACCGGCTTGCGCCCAATACGGTCGGAAAGGGCTCCGAAGACCACATAGAAGATCGCGCTGACCGCGGTGGCAATCATCATCAGGAGATTGATGGTTTCCGGGGCCACCTTGAGAAACTTGTCCATGAAGGTCTGGGTGTAGAAGAAGGCCGTGTACCAGACCCCACCCTGCGCCGACATCATGGCAAACAGGGCCAGTATGACCAGTTTCAGGTTCTTCCATTGGCCAAAGGCTTCCGAATAGGGGGCCTTGGACTCGCCGCCCTCGGCCTTCATCTTGGCGAAGGACGGGCTCTCGGTCAGCTTCATGCGCATGAAGATCGAGACGAGCAGCAAGCCGGCTGAAAACAGGAAGGGAATGCGCCAGCCCCAGGCATCGAAGGCCTCGGGCCCAAACCTGGCCCCCACAGCCAGACGGGTGGTCAGTATGACCAGAAGGGCACCGAACAGACCAAAGGCAGCAGAGGTCTGGATCCAGCTTGTCGAGCGGCCCCGGGCATTGTCCGGCGCATGTTCGGCCACATAAATCGCCGCGCCGCCATATTCTCCGCCCAGGGCAAAGCCCTGCAAAATCCGCATAAGGACCAGAAGGGCCGGGGCAATAATGCCTGCCTGGCTATAGGTCGGCAGGAGGCCGATGGCGACGGTCGCCCCGCCCATCAGCATGACGGTGACCAGAAACGCCCCCTTGCGTCCGGCCTTGTCGCCGATCCGGCCAAAGACCAGGGCCCCGATCGGCCTGAAGGCAAATCCGGCTCCGAACAGGGCCAGGGCGGCGATATAGCCTGCCGTATCGCTGAGACCGGAGAAGAAGGTCTTGGAAATGACCGTGGTCAGGCTGCCGAAAACAAAGAAGTCATACCACTCAAACGTGGTCCCGGCGGCCGAGGCCGCAACCACGGTCCGCAATGAAATTCCCTTGTCGCCAGCGTCCTGCGCCATGTCTTCATTCCCCCCGGATATTAGTTGGCTAGAAGGCGTTCTCGCCGGTGATGGCGCGGCCCAGGATCAGGGCGTGCACGTCATGGGCCCCTTCATAGGTATTCACCGTCTCCAGGTTCGCGGCATGTCGCATGACATGATATTCGCCGCTGATCCCGTTGCCGCCATGGATGTCGCGGGCCTCCCGGGCGATGGCCAGGGCCTTGCCACAGTTGTTTCGCTTCATCAGGCTGATGGCCTCGGGAACCCAGGCCCCCTGATCAATCAACCTGCCCAGGGCGAGTGCGCCTTCAAATCCCAGGGCGATTTCGGTCTGCATGTCGGCGAGTTTTTTCTGTACCAGCTGGCGGGCAGCCAGGGGTTTGCCAAAGACCTTGCGGGTCTGGGTGTATTCGCGCGAGGCATGCAGGCAAAACTCTGCGGCCCCCATGGCCCCCCAGGCAATCCCATACCGGGCCTTGTTCAGGCAGGAGAAGGGGCCGCGAAGACCCGAAACATTCGGCAGCATGTGATCTTCCGGCACAAACACGTCGGCCAGGGCGATCTCGCCGGTCACCGATGCGCGCAGGGACAGCTTGTTCTGGATCTTCGGCGTCTCGAAACCCTCCGAACCCCGGTCCACCAGAAAGCCACGGATCACGCCATCCAGCTTGGCCCAGACCAGGGCGACATCACAGACAGGTGCATTGGTGATCCACATCTTCGCGCCATTGAGCACATAGCCCCCGGGGGCCTTGCGGGCGACGGTGCGCATGGAGGCCGGGTCGGACCCGCCGTCGGCTTCGGTCAGCCCGAAACAGCCAATGATCTCGCCGCGGGCCATGCCCGGAAGATACTTCTGGCGCTGGGCCTCTGAGCCAAAGGCATAGATCGGATACATGACCAGGGAGGACTGCACGCTCATGGCCGAGCGATAGCCTGAATCAATGGCCTCGATTTCCCGGGCGATCAGGCCATAGGCCACGTGGTTCACACCGGCACAGCCATAGGCTTCGGGAAGCGTCGGGCCCAAGAAGCCCAGGGCGCCCATTTCCGTCATGATCTCGCGATCAAATCTTTCGTCGGCATAGGCAGAGACCACCCGGGGCAAAAGCTTTTCCCTGGCATAGGTCCGGGCGGCATCCCAAATCATGCGCTCGTCCTCGGACAGCCGCGCGGCCAGATCCAGGGGATCTTCCCAGTTAAAGGTCTTGGCTTCTGTTCCGGTGTCTAGCGCCATGGGGCGATCTCCTGTCGGTCTTGCGGCCTTATGCGATGAATCTTGGCCGTCGTGTAGAGGCCTTGCGATGTCTAAGCCCGACCCCGGGCCACGAACCAGCCATTTCGGAAGCCCTTGTCAGCCTTTCCATAGACGATCCGGCTGCCATCTTCGCCCTCGATCCGGCCTCCTGCGGCGACCAGAACGGCATGTCCGGCGGCAATATCCCATTCCATGGTGGGGCCATGGCGGGGATAGATGTCGGCCACGCCCTCGGCAATGCGGCAAAACTTGATGGAGGAATCCATGGCCTGACGGTCATGAAACTCGTATCGATCCTGTAGGGCCTTGAGGGTCTCTTCGCTCATGGTGTGGCTCACCAGAGCAATTGCTGCCTTGTCAGGCCAGTTCCGGGCCTGGATGACCTGCGCCGCCCCGCCTTTGGTGCGTTTCATCGCGCCACCGCCCGCGGTGAACCAGGTCTCGCCCGTCGCCGGGGCATTGACCGCGCCAGCCACCGGCTGATCGCCTTCGATCAGGGCGATATTGACAGTAAAATTGGGATCGCCCCGGACAAAGGCCTTGGTGCCGTCCACGGGGTCGACCAGGAAAAAATGCCGCCCCACGGCATCGGGGGTGCCAAACTCGCTGGCATCTTCCTCGGAAATCACATGCATGCCGGGGAAGTGGGTTTCCAGCCGTTCCAGGATCAGCAACTCCGCCCTCCGGTCAGCCTCGGTGACCGGGCTGTTGTCCGATTTCGTGTGGACCTTCAAACCGGACATCCAAAGCGGGAGGATCAGCTCTGCTGCCTCCTCGCAAATATCTGCCAGCAGGGCCCCGATATCCCGTTTAGCGAAGGTCATGATGGGCTCCCGGCGAAGACTTGGCGACAAATTCTGGGCACGGTCTGCCATGCCGGTCTGCAAATTCAAAACGGCTTTGCGCGCAGGCGCACCCTGCGGGTCAGAAAGCCCCCCCAGGTTTCGCCTTGAAGCAAATCAGTTCAGCCTCTGGTCCATGACGATCCCAGACCCCCTGCTCCAAACCTCCCCGGGCGCAAGCCTGCGGACCGCCGAGGTGGCCGCCTGGCTCGCGGCCAAGATGTGCCACGACCTGATCAGCCCGGCCAGTGCCATACTCTCCGGCCTCGATCTCCTGGAAGACCCGTCTGCCCAGGACATGCGCGACGATGCCATGGGCCTGATCAGCAGTTCCGCCCGAAAGCTGACGGACCTCCTGTCCTTCTGCCGTGTGGCCTTTGGGGCCTCGGCCTCGGCGGAAATGTTTGATGTCCGGGAGCTCCAGCGCCTGACCGCCGGGATTTTTCAGCACATGCGGGCCGATCTCGACTGGCAGGTCGTCGTCCCCAGCCTCTCTAAGCCCGCTGCCCGCGCCGTTCTAAATCTCGGCCAGCTGGCGGGGGCCG
>CANCJJ010000003.1 GCA_947378305.1 Phenylobacterium aquaticum
GGGCCTGCGCTTCGCCATTCGCGAAGGTGGCCGTACGGTCGGTGCCGGCGTGGTGTCGCGCATCATCGAATAGTCCCGTCGTCTCCAACCGGAGATAACCAACCCATAGAAGAGGCCGCCCAGGGAAACCCGGGCGGCCTTTTTTGTAAGGTATGTCGTTGTTGGCAAATGAGATCGCTTTCGACGGCTAGTCACCCTTGACGCACCCGAGTCGCGCACGTATACACGCGCCTCCTGTAGGACCGGCTGTGCAAACCGAAGTGTTTCGGAATGCAGACGCGGTCCGCAGAACGGCCCGGTTTCGGATCTTTTTCCGGAGGCGGGCAGGGATTGGCGCAAAATCATTTGCGTTGAACCGTTTTCGTTTTTGCGGACTTTCGCGTACGCGCGTCTCTCTTTTTTGAGGCGCTCGAGTTGGTCTTTGAAATGGTCAAAGTCACGCGGACGGACGTCGTCTGTAGAGGAAACTGAAGAGCGATATGGATCGTCAGAACATCCGCATCCGGCTCAAAGCCTTCGATCACCGCGTGCTGGATCATTCCACACGCGAGATCGTAAACACGGCTAAGCGTACCGGCGCGACCGTTCGGGGGCCAATTCCCCTCCCAACGCAAATTGAAAAATTCACCGTCAACCGTTCGCCGCACATCGACAAGAAGTCGCGCGAGCAGTTCGAAATCCGCACGCACAAGCGCGTGCTCGATATCGTCGACCCCACCCCGCAGACTGTGGACGCGCTGATGAAGCTCGACCTGTCGGCCGGTGTGGACGTCGAGATCAAGCTCTAGGGGGATCGGTCGATGCGTACCGGCGTGATCGCCAAGAAAATGGGAATGGCTCGCTTCTTCGATGAAGCTGGAGTCCACGTTCCCGTCACCGTCCTTAGCCTTGAAGGCTGCGCGGTTACGGCTCAACGCACCCAGGAAAAAGACGGCTATGTGGCGCTCCAGCTTGGTGCTGGTGCCCGTAAGGCCAAAAACACAACCAAGGCCCTGCGTGGACATTTTGCCAAGGCAGAAGTCGAGCCCAGGCAGGAAGTCGCGGAATTCCGCGTCTCTTCTGACAACCTGATCGAGGTTGGTGCCGAAATTACAGCTGACCATTTCCTCGCTGGCCAAAAGGTCGATGTGACGGGAACCACGGTCGGTAAGGGTTTCGCAGGTGCCATGAAGCGTTGGAACTTTGGGGGCATGCGCGCCACCCACGGTGTGTCGGTCTCGCACCGGGCGCACGGTTCTACGGGTCAGCGCCAGGATCCAGGCAAGACCTTCGCTGGCAAGAAGATGGCCGGCCATTTGGGCCAGGAGACGGTTACGACCCTCAACCTGACCATTTGGCGCATTGATGCCGAGCGCGGGCTGATCCTGGTCAAGGGTGCCGTGCCCGGGACCGAGGGCTCCTACGTCAAGATTCGCGATGCAGTGAAGATTGCTGCGCCTGAGGGGCTCCCCAAGCCTGGGGCTTTCCGCAAGGCCGGCGCACCTGCCGCCAGCGTCGTTGAGGCTCCGGCCGAAGCGCAAGTCGAGGGCCAGGAATAATGAAACTCGACGTAATCAATCTGGATGGTGGCAAGGGTGGCTCGATCGAGCTGTCTGACGCCATTTTCGGTATCGACGAGATCCGTGGCGATATCCTGCAGCGCGTGGTGACCTGGCAGCTGGCAAAGCGCCGGGCCGGGACCCACAAGATTCAGGTTCGGAACGAAGTCTCCCGTACCGGCAAGAAGATGTACAAGCAGAAGGGAACCGGCGGCGCTCGTCACGGTTCACGTCGCGCGGCGCAATTCGTTGGTGGTGCTAAGGCGCACGGCCCGGTTGTTCGCAGCCACGCCTTTGATCTTCCCAAGAAGCTGCGGGCCCTGGCCTTGCGCCATGCTCTGTCGTCCAAGGCAAAGACGGGTTCGCTGATCGTTGTTGATACGGTGGCGATCAAGGAAGCCAAGACGGCGGCGCTTCGTGAGCAACTGGGCAAGATCGGTCTGGTCAATGCCCTGATCATCGCGGGTGCCGAGGTTGACGGGAACTTCAAGCTCGCCGCTCGTAACATCCCGAACCTGGACGTTCTGCCAGATGCCGGCCTGAACGTTTATGACGTGTTGCGTCGTCACACACTGGTCCTGACCAAGGACGCGGTGGATGCGATCAACGCGCGGTTCGCAGAGAAGGAAGCCGCCTGATGGCCACTCCCTCCGCCCGCCACTACGATACGATCCTGTCGCCCGTGATCACGGAAAAGGCCACCCTGCTTTCTGAGCAGAACAAGGTCGTTTTCCGCGTTGCCATGGATGCGACCAAGGACGAAATCACCGCTGCTGTCGAAACGCTTTTCAAGGTCACGGTCACCAAGGTGAATACCCTGGTGGTCAAGGGCAAGACGAAGCGCTTCCGCGGCCGTCCGGGTCGTCGCTCGGATGTCAAAAAAGCTGTCGTGACCCTGGCTGAAGGCCAGTCGATCGACATCACCACGGGGCTCTAATCCGATGGCTCTGAAGCAATATAATCCAACCTCACCGGGCCGTCGTACCCTGGTGCTGATTGACCGGTCGGAGCTCCACAAGGGCCGTCCGGAAAAGTCCCTGGTTGAAGGTCTCACCAAGTCCGGTGGTCGTGGCGGCGGTGGTCGCATCGCGGTCCGTTTCCGGGGTGGTGGACACAAGCGCCTCTATCGTCTGGTCGACTTCAAGCGTCGCAAGTTTGACGTGGCCGGGATCGTCCAGCGTATCGAATACGATCCCAACCGGACGGCCTTTATCGCCCTCATTCAATACGCCGATGGCGAGCTGGCCTATATCCTGGCTCCCCAGCGTCTGAAGGCTGGCGATCAGGTCATCGCCTCAGAGCGCGCTGACGTGAAGCCTGGCAATGCCATGCCTCTGCGCAGCATGCCGATCGGGACCATCATCCATAACGTCGAGCTGAAGCCCCTCAAGGGTGGTCAGATTGCTCGTTCCGCGGGTGCCTATGCTCAGTTGGTTGGTCGTGACGCAGGTTACGCACAGATCCGTCTGAACTCCGGCGAACTGCGCATGGTTCAGGATGGTTGCATGGCCACCGTCGGTGCCGTGTCCAACCAAGACCACATGAACGAAGTCCTGGGCAAGGCCGGTCGCGCTCGTCACAAGGGCCGTCGTCCTCACGTTCGTGGTGTCGCCATGAACCCGGTCGATCACCCGCACGGCGGCGGCGAAGGCCGTACCTCTGGTGGTCGTCACCCGGTTACCCCGTGGGGCAAGCCGACCAAGGGCTCGAAGACTCGTACCAACAAGACGACGGATAAGTTCATTATCCGGTCGCGTCACGCTCGGAAGGCTCGTTAAGCCATGACCCGTTCCGTATGGAAAGGTCCGTTTGTAGACGGATATCTGCTAAAGAAGGCCGAAACCGCTCAGGATTCTGGCCGCAAGGACGTGATCAAGACCTGGTCACGTCGCTCGACCATCATGCCCCAGTTCGTTGGGCTGACCTTCGGCGTTCACAATGGCCAGAAGCATGTTCCTGTGCTGGTCAGCGAGGACATGGTCGGCATGAAGCTCGGTGAGTTCGCACCTACCCGGTACTTCCCAGGCCATGCGGCCGACAAGAAGGCCAAGAGGAAGTAGTCATGGCAAAGCAAGCAAAACCGCGTCGGCTTAAGCCGGCCGAGGCCATGGCGAAAGTCACCTCCGTGCGCATCAGTCCGCGCAAGCTCAATCTCGTCGCCCAGTCTATCCGGGGCCTCAAGGTTCAGCGTGCGTTGAATGAACTGGAATTCAGCCACAAGCGCATCGCGAATGACGTGCGCAAGGCGCTCTATTCCGCGATTTCGAACGCCGAAAACAACCATAACCTGGACATCGACTCCCTGGTCGTTGCCGAGGCCTTTGTTGGTAAGAACCTGGTGATGAAGCGCTTCTCGGCTCGTGCCCGTGGACGCGCCTCCCGCATTGAAAAACCGTTCAGCGAGATCACGATCGTGGTTCGCGAATTGGGTGAGGCTGCCTGATGGGTCAGAAAATCAATCCAGTCGGGCTTCGCCTCGGCATTAACCGGACTTGGGACAGCCGTTGGTTCGCTGACGGTTCCGAGTATGGGAAGCTGCTTCACGAAGACATCAAGGTTCGGAAGATGCTCAAGAAGCGTCTTTACCAGTCGGGTGTCTCGCGCATCATCATCGAGCGTCCGCACAAGAAGTGCCGGATTACCATCTATGCCGCGCGCCCAGGCGTGATCATCGGCAAGAAGGGCGCTGACATCGAGAAGCTGCGCAAGGACGTTACGGCCATAACGGGCGGTGAGGTTCACCTGAACATCGTCGAAATCCGCAAGCCGGAAGCCGATGCCCAGTTGATCGCTGAAAACATCACCCAGCAGCTGGAGCGCCGGATCGCTTTCCGTCGGGCCATGAAGCGGGCCATGCAGTCGGCCATGCGTCTTGGCGCGAAGGGCATCCGGATCAATGTCTCTGGTCGCCTCGGCGGCGCTGAAATTGCCCGTATGGAATGGTACAAGGAAGGCCGCGTGCCTCTCCATACCCTCCGGGCCGACATGGATTTCGGCTTTGCTGAAGCCAAGACAACCTACGGCATCATTGGTGTGAAGGTCTGGGTGTTTAAGGGTGAAGTGCTCGAGCACGACCCCATGGCCATGGACAAGCGTCTTGCAACTGAATCCGGTCCCGCCGGTGAAGGTGGTGGTCGCGAGCGTGGTGATCGTCCCGACCGTGGTCCGCGCCGTGACCGTCGCGAACAAGCTGGAGCGTAAGGTACAGTCATGCTTTCGCCGAAGAAGACTAAATTCCGTAAGATGTTCAAGGGCAAGATCCACGGTGTTGCCAAGAGCGGCTTCACGTTGAACTTTGGGTCCTATGGCCTGAAGTCGGTCGAGCCCGAGCGGATTACCGCCCGTCAGATTGAAGCCGCCCGTCGGGCCATTACCCGCCAGATGAAGCGTCAAGGCCGTGTGTGGATCCGGATCTTCCCGGACCTTCCCGTGACTGACAAGCCTGCTGAAGTCCGGATGGGTAAGGGGAAGGGCGCTGTCGAATATTGGGCAGCGCGCGTTCACCCCGGCCGGATCATGTTCGAGATCGATGGCGTGCCGGATGATGTGGCCCGTGAAGCCCTGCGCCTCGGTGCAGCCAAGCTTCCCGTGAAGACCCGCATTGTCGCCCGCATCGACGCCGCTGCGGAGCACGCATGATGAAGATTGCCGATATTCAGGGCATGACGCCCGACCAACTGGCCGAGAACCTGATCAGCCTGAAGAAGGAGCAGTTCAATCTGCGCTTCCAGGCGGCGACAGGCCAGGTGGAAAAGACTCACCGTTCGAGCGAGGTCCGCAAGGATATTGCCCGGATTAAGACCGTCCTGCGCGCCAGGCAGGCAACGGCTTAAGGAGAACGATAGAATGCCGAAACGAATTCTTGAAGGCGTCGTCGTCTCCGACAAGGGTGACAAGACGATCGTCGTGAAGGTCGAGCGGACCTTCCTGCATCCGGTGCTTAAGAAGACCGTCCGTCGGTCGAAGAAGTACCATGCCCATGACGAAGCCAATACCTACAAGGCCGGTGACAGGGCTCGCATTGTTGAATGTGCGCCGAAGTCAAAAACCAAGACCTGGGAGGTACTGCCGAAGGGCGCTGCCTCGCAGGCATCGTAAGGGAGGCCTGACACTATGATTCAGATGCAGACCAACCTTGAGGTTGCCGACAACTCCGGTGCCCGTCGCGTGATGTGCATTAAGGTGCTCGGCGGTGCCGGTCGTCGGTATGCCGGCGTCGGCGACAAGATTGTCGTGTCCGTTAAGGAAGCCATTCCGCGCGGTCGCGTTAAGAAGGGTGACGTGCTTCAGGCCATCGTCGTTCGTACGTCTTCCGCCATCAAGCGGAAGGACGGTTCGGTGATCCGGTTCGACAAGAACGCCGCTGTGATTGTTAACAAGCAGAGCGAGCCGATCGGCACTCGGATCTTTGGCCCTGTTCCTCGTGAACTGCGTGCGAAGAACCACATGAAGATCATCTCACTCGCCCCTGAGGTGCTGTGATGGCCGCGAAGATCAAAAAAGGGGACCGGGTTGTGGTCCTGGCCGGGAAGGACAAGGGCCGTCAGGGCAATGTCCTGAAGGTCCTGCCGAAGGACGACCGGGTTGTGGTTGAAGGGCTGAACATCGCCCAGCGCCATACCAAGCCCACCCAGGGTGATCCCCAGGGCGGCATCAAGAACAAGGAAGCGGCATTGCACGTGTCAAACGTGGCAATCGTCGACTCCAAGGGCAAGCCGACCCGCGTCGGTTTCCGGGTCGAGGGTGACAAGAAGGTTCGTGTCGCCAAGACGACCGGCGAGGTGATCAATGGCTGAGCAATCTTATGAGCCGCGGCTGAAATCCGATTATCGTCAGCGCATTCGCGCAGCGATGAAGGAACAGTTTGGCTATACAAACGAAATGCAGATCCCGAAGCTGGACAAGATCGTCCTGAACATGGGCATCGGTGAAGCGGTGGCAGACTCCAAGAAGGTTCAGTCAGCGATTGCTGACCTGACCCGGATTGCCGGTCAGAAGCCCGTTGCAACCAAGGCGCGGAATTCCATCGCCGGGTTCAAGCTTCGCGAAGGTATGGTGGTTGGTGCGAAGGTCACCCTTCGCAAGGACCGCATGTATGAGTTCCTGGACCGGTTGATCACCATTGCCCTTCCGCGGGTGAAGGACTTCCGGGGTCTGAAACCCACGTCGTTCGATGGTCGCGGCAATTTTGCCATGGGTCTGAAGGAACACATCGTGTTCCCCGAGATCAACTACGATCAGATCGATCAACTTTGGGGCATGGATATTATTGTCGCCACGACTGCGAAGACCGATGACGAAGCGCGTGCGCTTCTCAAGGAATTCCAGTTCCCGTTCAACGCTTAGGGGCGGGAAGGAAAGAACAAATGGCAAAGAAAAGCGCCGTCAATCGTAACGAGATGGTCAAGTCACTCGTCAAGCAATACGCCTCCAAGCGCGATGCGCTCAAGGCCGTGGCGAATGACGAAAGTCTGCCGCTGGAAGAAAGGTTTGAGGCCCGGCTGAAACTTGCAGCCCTGCCGCGGAACTCTTCCAAGGTCCGGATCCGCAATCGCTGCGAGATCACGGGTCGTCCGCGGGCCTATTACCGCAAGTTGAGAATGAGCCGGATCGCCCTGCGCGATCTCGGGTCCCAGGGATTGATCCCTGGTCTCGTCAAGTCGAGCTGGTGAGGAGGGTCCCATGGTGAACGACCCCGTTGGCGATCTGATCGCCCGCATCAAGAACGCCGCAACCCGCGGTCGTTCGAAAGTCATGTGCCCGGCTTCGAAGATGCGCGCGCGCGTTCTCGATGTCCTGGCCGAAGAAGGCTATATCCGGAGCTATCAGCTCGTCGAGAAGCCCGGTGCGTTTCCGGAATTCGAGATCGAACTGAAGTATTTCGATGGTCAGCCGGTCATCGTGGAGATCCGCCGGATCTCCAAGCCCGGTCGCCGGGTCTATTCGTCGATCAGTGATCTGAAGCCGGTTAAGAACGGCCTTGGGATCTCGATCCTTTCCACCCCCAAGGGTGTCATGTCCGACGCAGCGGCGCGTGATGCCAATGTGGGCGGCGAAGTTCTTCTGCGGGTCTACTAAGATGTCGCGTATTGGAAAGAAGGCGGTTCCAGTCCCCGCCAATGTGACCGTTACCCTCGACGGCCAGACCGTCTCGGTGAAGGGACCCAAGGGCCAATTGTCCTGGACCCTTCCTGAAGAGGTTGCGGTGAAGCAGGAGGGCGGCGAGCTCCTTCTGAGCAAGCATGTCGACACCACTCGGGCTCAGGCCATGTGGGGTCTTTCGCGCACCCTGGTGAGCAACATGGTGGTCGGCGTCACCGAAGGGTTCGAACAAACCCTTGAATTGGTCGGCGTTGGTTATCGTGCGGCGATGAAGGGCGAGGCGCTCTCCCTGCAGCTTGGCTTCAGCCACGATGTTGAGATGCCACCCCCGGCTGGAGTGTCCTTTGCGACGCCGAAGCAGACTGAAATCAAGATTAGCGGGATCGATAAACAGGCGGTCGGTGAAATTGCCGCCCGCATTCGTCGCATTCGTCCGCCGGAGCCCTACAAGGGCAAGGGCGTTCGGTATGCTGGCGAACAGGTCCGCCGCAAGGAAGGCAAGAAGAAGTAGGTCATGGCTATTTCTCATCGAGATTCCGCCAAGCGGCGGGCAGAACGTACACGCATCCGGCTTCGGTCCCTGGCAAACGGGCGTCCGCGCCTGTCCGTCTTTCGGTCTTCGAAGAACATTTATGCCCAGATCATTGATGATGGTCTTGGCGTAACCCTGGCCGCGGCTTCATCGCTTGAGGGCGGTAAGGCTTCGAAGGGATCGGACAAGGACGCAGCAGCACGAGTTGGTGCCCTCCTGGCGCAACGTGCGATTGAAAAGGGCGTCAAGGACGTCGTCTTCGATCGCGGTGGCTATATTTATCACGGCCGGGTCAAGGCCCTGGCTGACGCCGCGCGCGAAGCCGGCTTGAACTTCTAGGGGTATCTGATGGCTCGTGGAAACGAACAACGCGGTGAAGGCGGACAACGCCGAGGCCGGGACCGGGGTGCCCCTGTTGAGGAGCGCGCAGAGTCCGACATCGTCGAAAAGCTGGTGCACATCAATCGTGTCGCAGCGACCGTAAAGGGTGGTCGTAGGTTCTCCTTCGCCGCCCTGATGGTGGTCGGTGACCAAAAGGGTCGGGTCGGTTTCGGTCATGGCAAGGCGCGCGAAGTGCCGGAAGCCATCCGCAAGGCGACAGAAGAGGCCAAGAAGACGATGATCCGGGTTCCTCTTCGTGAGAGCCGGACCCTACATCATGACGGCGATGGCCGCTGGGGTGCGGGTAAGGTCATGGTCCGCTCGGCACCTCCCGGCACAGGCGTGATCGCGGGGGGTCCCATGCGGGCCGTTCTCGAAACCCTCGGTGTTCAGGACGTGGTTGGGAAGTCCGTTGGGTCCTCCAATCCGTACAACATGGTGCGCGCAACCTTCCAGGCTCTGAAGGCTCAGTCTTCTCCCCGCCAGGTTGCCAACAAACGCGGCAAGAAGGTCGCTGACGTGCTGGGTCGCCGTGGCGACAGCTCGGCAGCCGCCGTGTCGACCGACGGAGAATAGATCATGGCAAAGGTCATTGTTCGCCAGACAGCGAGCCCGATTCGCCGCACAAAAGATCAGCGCGCCACGCTCTCTGGGCTTGGTCTTAACAAGATTGGCCGCGTTGCGACCCTGGAGGATACGCCCTCCGTTCGCGGCATGATCGCTAAGGTCAACCATCTGGTTGAAGTGCTCGATCAATAGTTATCTGGGCCTGGCCGGTTGGCCGGGTCCTTTCTTTTTCAAAAGCCGAGTCGGGCTAGGCCCGGCGCCAGATCTCCAAGGAGAGGCATATCATGACGAAACTTAATGAACTTGCGCCGCGTGAAGGCTCCACCAAGAACCGTATGCGGGTTGGTCGGGGTCCAGGTTCCGGTAAGGGCAAGACGGCCGGTCGCGGTGTAAAGGGTCAGAAGTCGAGAACCGGTGTGTCTATCGCCGGCTTCGAAGGCGGCCAGATGCCCCTGCACATGCGGATGCCAAAGCGTGGCTTCAACAACCCCTTCGCTCTGAAGTTTGCCGAAGTTAATCTCTGGCGCCTGGAACAGGCCATTGAGGCTGGCAAGCTTGACCCCAAGAAGCCCATTGACGGCGCTGTGCTGGTGTCATCCGGGATTGTGCGTCGTGAACTCGACGGCATCCGCCTTCTGGGCAAGGGTGAGCTGAAGTCAAAGATCAATATCACCGTTTATGGTGTGACTGGCGCGGCAAAGGCCGCGGTGGAAAAGGCCGGTGGAACCGTTACGACGACGGCCCCTGTCGAAAGCGATGCCCCCAAGGGCAAGCTGCAGAAGAAAATCAAGGCCTGATCGATGGGTTTCCGTCCGGTCTTAGGCCGGACGGGGCTTGTCGCAGTCGGCCATTCCCGATCTGGAGGGCTGACAGGGCGTTTTGGACGCCCTATGTTCGTCAGGACGTAACGCACGGGGTTCTCCATGGCTTCGGCCGCCGAACAGCTTGCCGCAAACATGAACTTTGGGGCCTTTCAAAAGGCGACAGAGCTTCACAAGCGGATCTATTTCACGCTTCTGGCCATGGTCGTCTATCGACTGGGGACCTATTTGCCCATTCCAGGCATTGATACGGTGGCCTTTGCGGCAGCCTTTGAGGGGCAGTCCAAGGGCATATTGGGCATGTTCAACATGTTCTCTGGTGGTGCCGTTCAACGGATGGCCATCTTTGCCCTGAACGTCAGCCCCTATATTTCGGCTTCGATCATCGTTCAGCTTTTGGGCACGATCTATCCGCCGTGGGAAAAGCTCCGGAAGGAGGGCGGCGAGGCCGGTCGTAAGGCGCTCAACCAGTATACCCGCTACCTGGCCGTCGTCTTGGCGATACTTCAGTCCTTCGCCATTGCAACCGGGCTTCAGTCTAGCCCAGGGCTTGTCGTTAACCCTGGCCTCTTCTTCATGACCTCGACGGTCGTGACCCTGACCGGCGGGACTATGTTCCTGATGTGGCTGGGTGAGCAGATTACCAGCCGGGGCGTCGGCAATGGTGTCTCCCTGATTATCTTTTCCGGGATTGTCGCCAACCTACCAACGGGCGTCATGCAACTGTTGACGGTTATGCGGACCGGTCAGATGTCCAGTTTCGGCGGGGTCATGATCATGGTTCTTGCGGTCGCGGTGATCTTTGCCATCGTCTTCATGGAACGGTCCCAGCGCCGGCTACTGGTGCAGTATCCGAAGCGTCAGCAGGGAAATCGCATGTTTGGCGGAGAAACATCCTTTCTGCCTCTCAAGGTGAATACGTCCGGGGTCATCCCGCCCATTTTTGCCTCCTCCCTGCTCCTGCTGCCAGCGACGGCAATGACCTTCCTGGCGACAGCAAATCTTCCGTCACAGCTTCAGTGGCTCCCGGGTGTCGTAGGCCAGCTTCAGCACGGCCAACCCCTCTTCATGGTGCTCTATGGGGCACTGATCATCTTCTTCTGCTTTTTCTACACCTCGATTGTCTTCAACCCTGAGGATACGGCGGAAAACCTCCGCAAGTATGGCGGGTTCCTGCCTGGCATCTCGCCTGGAAAGCGTACGGCGGAACATCTGGACTATGTCCTGACCCGTCTGACCGTGATTGGCGCGGCCTACATCACGGCGGTCTGTTTGCTGCCGGAGGCCCTGATCGGGTTCTACAAGGCACCCTTCTATCTTGGGGGAACGTCGATCCTGATCGTGGTGAGCGTCACCATGGATACGGTGAACCAGATTCAGTCGCACTTGTTGTCCCACCAGTATGAGGGGCTGATCAAGAAATCCAAATTGCGCGGGTCACGCGGGCGCTAGACTCGCAGGCCTACAGATTACGGTCGTTGGAATATCAGGCGTCTCGGGAGGAGCTTAGTCCGATGAATTTGATTCTATTCGGCCCGCCCGCAGCGGGGAAGGGAACCCAGGCTAAGCGTTTGGTTGAGTCCCGCAATATGGTCCAGCTCTCGACCGGCGATATGCTGCGTGCAGCGATTGCGTCCGGGTCTGCCCTAGGACAGCGTGTCGCAGGGGTCATTCAGCGCGGCGACCTGGTGACCGATGAGATCGTCATTGCCTTGATCGAAGAACGTCTCCCTGAGGCCGATGCCTCGGGCGGAGCCATATTCGACGGCTTCCCGAGAAATATTGCCCAGGCAAAGGCGCTGGACGCCATGCTGGCGGCGCGGGGAGGCCAGATCGATCTGGTCCTGCGCCTCAAGGTGGATGACCCGGCACTCATGGCTCGTGTGGCGGGACGGTTTGCCGAGTCAGGGCGGCCCGATGACAATCCGGAAAGTTTCAAGGTCCGCCTTGAAGCCTATAATGCCCAGACGGCCCCTCTCTTGCCCTATTACCGGGAGGCGGGGTGTTTGGTGGAAGTTGACGGGATGGGATCAATCGAGGCTGTCGCCGCCGAAATCGACCGCGCCCTGGCAGGGATTTCTATCTAGGCTTGAGGGTAGAGAGACTTGTGAAACAAATGCGTCACTTTGATCCGATTGCGCCATTGACGCGGCCGTAACTATCCCTATAACGATGCGCTTCCGCGAAAAGCGCGATGGACGTGCTGGCCAAATGGATGGTCAGGCGTTCTTTGCGCATCTCTGCGTGACCAGGAGAATACCCAACGTGGCCCGTATTGCCGGCGTAAACATACCAACGAACAAGCGCGTCGTGATCGCGCTTCAGTACATCCATGGCATCGGCCAGGCTAAGGCCGCCGAGATTGTCAGCAAGGTGGGCATCGAAGATGCGCGCCGGGTCAATCAGTTGACGGATGCGGAAGTCCTGCAGATCCGGGAAACCATAGACCGTGACTATACGGTTGAGGGTGACCTGCGTCGCGAGACCTCGGTCAATATCAAGCGATTGATGGACCTCGCCTGCTATCGCGGCCTGCGGCACCGTAAGGGTCTGCCGGTTCGTGGCCAGCGGACGCATACGAACGCACGGACCCGCAAGGGCCCAGCCAAGCCGATCGCCGGCAAGAAGAAGTAAGAGAGTTCAGCGGTGGCAAAAGAACCAACTCGCGTCAAAAGGCGCGAACGAAAGAACATCACTTCGGGCGTTGCGCATGTGAATGCCTCGTTCAACAACACCATGATCACCATCACGGATGCCCAGGGAAATACAATCTCCTGGTCTTCGGCCGGTTTGATGGGCTTCAAGGGATCGCGTAAGTCGACTCCCTATGCGGCTCAGATGGCTGCTGAGGATGCGGGCAAGAAGGCGGCTGAGCACGGTGTGAAGACACTTGAAGTCAATGTTTCCGGCCCGGGTTCGGGACGGGAGTCTGCTCTGCGGGCTCTGCAATCCGTGGGCATGACCATCACGACCATTCGCGATGTGACGCCCATTCCGCACAACGGATGCCGGCCGCCTAAGCGTCGTCGCGTCTAGAGTGCGATAGAAATTATTCTACCCCACGCCGGACCGCGTTAGTCGCGTCCGGCGATCCTGCGTTCGAGGGACACTATCCGTGATCGAGAGAAACTGGAACGAACTCATCCGTCCCGAAAAGCCGGTGATCGAAGTCGGTGCCGACGCCAACCGTAAGGCGCGTCTGGTAGCTGAGCCTCTCGAGCGCGGCTTTGGTGTGACCCTGGGTAATAGCCTGCGTCGCGTTCTTCTGTCTTCCCTGCAAGGGGCAGCTGTTACAGCTGTGCAGATCGACGGCGTCGTGCATGAATTTTCTTCGCTTGAGGGCGTTCGTGAGGATGTCGTCGACATCGTTCTGAACATCAAGCAGATGGGTCTGCGGCTCCATGCTGAGGGCCCAAAGCGCATGACCCTGCGGGCCACTGGTCCCGGGACCGTGACCGCCGGGCAGATCGATGCCGGGGCGGACATTGAAATCCTCGATCCAGATCATGTGCTCTGCACGCTGGATGATGGCGCGTCCGTGCGGATGGAATTCACCGTTCAGAACGGCAAGGGCTACGTCCCGGCCGAAATGAATCGGCCGGAAGACTCTCCCATTGGCCTGATTGCTGTCGACAGCCTTTATTCCCCGGTCAAGCGCGTCGCCTATCGCGTTGAGCCGACCCGTCAGGGCCAGAGCCTGGACTATGACAAGCTGGTTCTCGAAGTTGAGACTAATGGCGCGATTTCGCCGGTTGACGCTGTGGCCTATGCCGCGCGCATTCTGCAAGACCAGCTTCAGATCTTCATCACCTTCGAAGAGCCGAAGAAGAAGGTTGAAGGCGAAGCCAAGCCTGAACTGCCCTTCAACCCCGCCCTTCTCAAGAAGGTGGATGAGCTTGAGCTCTCCGTGCGGTCGGCCAACTGCCTGAAGAATGATAACATCGTCTATATCGGTGACCTCATCCAGAAGACCGAGGCCGAAATGCTTCGGACCCCGAACTTCGGACGCAAGTCGCTGAACGAGATCAAGGAAGTGCTCGCGGGCATGAACCTTCACCTCGGCATGGACGTGCCCAACTGGCCGCCCGAAAATATCGAAGAGCTGGCCAAGAAGTTCGAAGATCAGATGTAAGCCCCGCGGCGCGTCGCGAGACGCCCCGCTCACGAGGAGATACCCGTCATGCGCCATGGTTCCGCGCACCGCAAACTGGGCCGCACCAGCGCCCACCGGACGGCCATGTTCGCCAATATGGCGGCCAGCCTGATCAAGCACGAACAGATCGTGACCACCTTGCCCAAGGCCAAGGAACTGCGTCCGGTCGTAGAAAAGCTCGTGACCCTGGCCAAGCGTGGCGATCTTCACGCCCGTCGTCAGGCCATCAGCAAGGTTCGTGATGTCGAGCAGGTCGGCAAGCTGTTCGCCACCATCGGTCCCCGCTACAAGGCGCGGGCTGGCGGTTATACGCGGGTCCTGAAGGCGGGCTTCCGTCACGGGGACAATGCGGCCATGGCCGTTATCGAATTTGTGGATCGTGATCCGTCCGAGAAGGGCAAGGATTCCGGTCCAGTTCAAAACCTGGGCTTCGCGGAAAGCTGATCCGCTAAATCCATTGGATATGCATTGGGCCCCGAATGGCGACATCCGGGGCCTTTTTCTTGGCTGGATTTTGAGTTTGTCATCCTAACGGGTTATGCCTTCCGCTATGTCCAGATTTCTCAGCTCCCTGCTTGTTGCGCTTAGCCTGATCTTCGCCCAGTCCAGTTGGGCGGCGGATCGCAAACCTCTCACCGTCTTGATTTCGGTCGACGGTTTTCGCGCAGACTATCTGCAACGCGGAATTACTCCCAATCTTGCAAGGCTAGCGAAGGAGGGGGTTCGGGCCGAGCGTATGCAGCCTGCTTTCCCCAGCCTGACCTTTCCCAATCACTATACCCTTGTGACCGGCCAGCGGCCGGATCGGAATGGCATCGTCGACAATGTCATGCGCGATCCAGCTCGTCCGGGCCAAACCTTTCGGCTCTCCGCGCGGGACATCATAGGCGATCGCTTCTGGTGGGACCAGGCAACGCCGATCTGGGTGACGGCGGAGCAGGCCGGAATTCGAACGGCGACCATGTTCTGGCCGGGCTCAGAAGTCGATATTCAAGGGGTACGTCCCCGGGACTGGAAGGTGTTTGATCAGTCCCTGCCGCCGGAAGCGCGCACGGACCAGGTCCTGGCCTGGCTGGGACGGCCCGTCGACGAACGGCCGGCCTTCGTCACCCTCTATTTCGATGATGTGGACACGGCAGGTCATAACTACGGCCCGGACTCGCCCCAGGTGAACAAGGCCATTGTCCGCATTGATGCGCAGATCGGGCGGCTGGCGGACACCCTCCACAAGAGGGGACTGACGGCCAATATGGTCGTTGTCGCGGACCATGGCATGGCCTCGATCGGGCCTGAGCGGGTTGACTATCTTGATGACTGGGCCGCGGCAGAAAGCTTCGAGACCCAAACCCTGGGGGCCATGGCGGGCATAATTCCAAAGCCTGGACGTGAGGCTGAGGTTCTCAAGGGACTAACGGCACCGCATCCCCACGCATCCTGCTGGGCCAAGGCCGATATTCCCGCCCGTCTGCATTACGGCACCAACCCGCGGATACCTCCGATTATCTGCCTTGCGCAGACAGGTTGGTTGCTTGAGACCCACACGGCAGTGGCCCGCAGGGCCGTCTCGGCGGGCGGTTCTCATGGCTTTGATCCGGCATCTGCGGAGATGGGGGCGATGTTTGTGGCGACTGGGCCTGCCTTCCGCAAAGGCGTTACCCTGCCGAGTTTCGAAAATGTAGATGTCTACCCGCTTCTGGCCTTGCTGATCGGGGTCAAGCCTCTGGCCGGGGAGGGCACCCTCCGCGACCTCGAACCCGCCCTGAAACCTCATCACGACCTTGGGAGGGCCGTTCCATGACCCTGCCTGACGCTTCAGCGCCCCGCCGTACAGCCGCCTTTGGGTTCATCTTTGCCAGCGCCCTGATGAATTCCGTTTCCTTCGGCATCATGATCCCGGTCCTGCCCAACCTGATCAAGGAATTCGCCGGGGGAGACACGGCGTCTGCCTCGCAATGGAATACCCTCTTCGCCTCGGTCTGGGGGCTGATGCAGCTCTTTGTTGGTCCCGTCCTGGGCATGTTGTCTGACCGAATTGGTCGCAGACCAGTCCTGCTCATCTCATTTGCCGGCCTGGGCGCGGATTTCCTGCTCATGGCCTTCGCCCCCAGCCTGGCCTGGCTGTTTATTGGCCGGGTTATCAACGGCATGACAGCAGCCAGCTTCTCGACAGCCAATGCCTATGTCGCCGACGTGACCAAACCGGAGGACCGGGCCAAGACCTTTGGCATGATGGGGTCGTCCTTCGGTTTCGGCTTCCTGATCGGCCCGGTCTTGGCCGGGCTCCTCGCCGGGCCAGCCATGACGGCGATCTTCGGCAGTTTTGCCCTGCGCTTGCCCTTCCTGGTCGCGGCCCTGCTGACCTTTGCCAACCTGGTTTATGGCTATTTCGTCCTGCCGGAATCCCTGGCCCCTGAGCGCAGAATTCCCCGGTTCGACTGGACACGCGCCAATCCGATGGGGTCGCTGAGATTTCTGACCGGGCACAATGACCTGGCAGGTCTGGCCTCCGTCGGCTTTCTCTTCCAGATCGCCCATACGGTCTTGCCCAGCATTTTCGTTCTCTACGCAGGCTATCGCTATCACTGGAACATCCAGAACACCGGTATCTCCCTCTTCGCCACGGGGGCCCTGGGTGTTTTCGTTCAGGTCGTAGCTGTCGGTCCCGTCGTTCGTCGCATAGGTGAGCGGGGGGCCTTGCTTCTAGGCGCTGCAGCGGGATCGCTTGGTTTTGCCCTTTACGCCCTTGCCCCGACGGGAATGATCTATCTGGCCTGTGCGCCTGTCTTTTCCTTGATCAATTTGATGCAGCCCGGCCTTCAAGGGCTCATGTCCCGCCGTGTTGGGCCCCAGTCGCAGGGCCAGCTCCAGGGCGCTAATCAGGCCCTCCAGGGCATTGCCTCGATTATTGGGCCCCTGGTCTTTGGATTGAGTTTTGCCTGGGCAGTTCGGCATGAGGCCAGCCTCCACCTTCCGGGCCTTCCCATCCTGATTTCAGCGGGCCTGATGCTGGCGGCCTTCCTCCTGGCCATTCGCTTTGGCCACGCTCCTGCGACAAAGGAAGCGGTCTAAGCGCTCAGGGGCGATGACACACGCAGGGACGATGCCTATCTAGACGTTCATGGTCTGCGGCCCTGTCTCGTGTTCAGGACCTGATGATGCTTTTGGAGGTGAAATGCGTCTCACGCGGTTTTTGATTGCGTCCGTCGTGCTGCTGGCGGCTTGTTCTGGCCCATCAACCAAGTCTGAGGCGCAAGTCCCGCCCCTGGCTCAGCCGACCCGGGCCGTGCCGTCGGACGCGATCAGCATGAAGGCGTCCTTTGCGCCCGTCGTTCGCAGGGCCGCGCCTGCCGTGGTGAACATCTCCTCCAAGCGTTTGGTGCGACAGCAATCCGATCCCTTCTGGGATTTTTTTGGCATTGGTGCGCCTCAAAATCGGATTGAGGGGTCCCTGGGTTCAGGCGTAATCGTCCGGGCGGACGGGATCATTGTGACGAATAACCACGTCATTGAAGGTGGGCAGGAAATTACGGTAGCCCTGTCGGATCGTCGTGAGTTTCCGGCCAAGGTGCTGGCAACGGATGCGCAAGGCGATCTCGCGGTCCTCAAGATCGATGTCGGGTCTGAGCGCCTGCCTGTTCTGGCCATCGATGATTCCGGGACGACCCAGGTGGGCGACCTTGTGCTTGCGATCGGCGATCCCTTCGGCGTCGGCCAGACCGTCACGAACGGCATTGTCTCGGCCCTGAATCGCACAACAGATCCCTCCGGCGAGGCTCCCATGGCCTATATCCAGACCGATGCAGCGATAAATCCCGGGAATTCAGGCGGGGCCTTGGTCGATATGGACGGCGATCTCATTGGGTTGAACAGCTTTATCGTTTCGCGCTCAGGCGGCTCGTCCGGGGTCGGATTTGCCATACCCGCGGCCATGGTGAAGCGCATGGTTGAGGCGGCGGCTGGCGGCGGGCACGAATTGGTTCGCCCATGGCTCGGCGCGCGAACCCAGGCGGTCACCTCTGAAATTGGCCGAAGTCTCGGTCTGGCCACGCCGCAAGGGGCCCTGGTGGCAGATGTTTGGCCCGGTGCCGCCGCAGATCAGGCCGGGTTGAAGCAGGGCGATGTCATTCTGATCATCAATGGCAAGCCCGCCGTCGACGCGGGTTCGGTCAGCTATGCCGTCGGATCGGCGCGGATGGGCGAGAAGCTCAAGCTCGGCGTCCGGCGCGATGGCGGCAATCTCACCCTGACCCTGTCAGCCCAGGCCCCGCCTGCAAGTCCTGCGCGGAATGAGTGGCGGGTGGCGGGGCGCAATCCCTTCGAAGGGGCGCTTGTGGTCAATTTGTCCCCGGCTACCGCCCTAGAACTCGGGCTGGATCCCTTTGGAGTCCAGGGGGTTCTCGTGCTTGAGATCGGGCGTGGCTATGCCCTCAATTCCGGCCTGCGTCCGGGCGACATTATTCGCCGGGTGAATGGTCAGATCCTGGGAAGCGTTGCTGAACTGCGGGCCGCACTGGCCGCGCCGAACAGCCGGTGGCAGGTCGTCATCAAGCGCGGTGAGCAGGAGATCACCGGCAATTTCCGGACCTGACAGAAGCCTGCTAACCTGCGGCCATGGCTGATCTGTTCGAAGCTGCCGGTTTGACACCGCAAGCCCCCATTCCCCTGGCGGAGCGACTGCGCCCCATGGGGCTGGAGGACGTCCAAGGGCAGGACCATCTCTTGTCAGCCGATGGCCCGATTGGACGGATGGCCCAGGCCCGCCGCCTGTCGTCCATGATTCTTTGGGGGCCGCCCGGAACGGGAAAAACAACCATAGCCCGTCTTCTCGCCAAGGCCGCGGGCTATGAATTTCAGCAGCTCTCGGCAGTGTTCTCCGGGGTCGCAGACCTGAAAAAGGCCTTTGAACAGGCCCGGGTCCGGCGGCAGGCGGGCCAGTCCACGCTTCTTTTTGTCGACGAGATCCATCGGTTCAATCGCGCCCAACAGGACGGATTTCTGCCATTTGTCGAGGAGGGGATCGTCACCCTGGTCGGCGCAACGACCGAAAACCCCTCCTTTGAACTGAATGGGGCCTTGTTGTCCCGTTGTCAGGTCTATGTCCTGCGCAGGCTCGACGATGCTGCGCTTGAGGCCTTGCTGGTTCGGGCGGAAGCCCTTGAGGGCCGGCCGCTGCCCCTGACCTCCGAGGCGCGCCAGACCCTGGTTGCCATGGCGGATGGCGACGGACGATATCTGCTGACCTTGGCGGAAACCTTGCTCACCATCGGCACCTCAACGCCCTTAGATACGGCCGCCCTCGGGCAGATTCTGCAGAAACGCCGTCCGGCCTATGACAAGGACCGGGAGGGCCACTACAACCTCATTTCAGCGCTACATAAGTCGATCCGGGGGTCTGATCCGGATGCGGCGCTTTATTGGCTCGCCCGGATGCTGGATGGCGGGGAAGACCCCCTCTTCATCGCGCGCCGATTGGTGCGGACCGCCATGGAGGACATTGGCGAGGCCGACCCTATGGCCCTGGTTCTGGCGAATGCCGCCAAGGAGACCTATGATTTCCTGGGATCACCGGAAGGCGATCTTGCCCTGGCCCAGGTCGTAGTCCACCTGGCAGCAGCCCCAAAGTCCAATGCCGTCTACAAGGCCTTCTCAGCGGCCAGGAAGGCTGCCCGGGAAACCGGGTCCCTGTCCCCGCCAGCCCATATTCTGAATGCGCCGACCCGGTTGATGAAGGATCTCGGCTATGGTCAGGGCTATGCCTATGACCACGATGTCGCCGGAGGGTTTTCGGGACAATCCTATTTCCCCGAAGGCATGAGCCGCCGAAAATTCTATGACCCCAGGGGTGAGGGGGCTGAGGCACGTATCCGCGAGCGCTTGGATCGCTGGTCCCAAGCCCGCAATGAGCGCAATTCATGACCCCGCCAGCAACAAAATCCCGTGGAACACGTTCGAAGGGGGTGGAGCCTGTTGCCCTGTCCAAGGCGGAAATCGCTTTTGTTCGAAGCCTGGTTGTCTTTGAGGATGCGGACATTCTGGCCCTGAACAAGCCGTCGGGTCTTTCCAGCCAGGGGGGGCGAGGGCAGGTGCATACCCTGGATGAATTACTTTGGGCCTTTGCAAAACCCGGCAAGGCGCGGCCGCGCCTGATTCACCGCCTGGACCGGGATACATCGGGCATAATCCTGACCGCCAAGACCCAGCCCGCCGCAAGCTATCTCGGCAAGGCCATGATGGCGCACAAGTTTTCCAAGACCTATCAGGCCCTGGTCACGCCGGGCGAGCTTGGCCAGTCCCAGGGCCATATCGACCTGCCCCTCAGGCGGGACGAGGTGGGGCGCGAGGCCTTCATGCGGGTTTGCGCGCCTGATCATGCGGATGCGGAACTTGCCCTGACCCGGTATCGGACCCTGGCAGCCGTGCCCATGGCAGCGCGCCTGGAGCTGTCGCCGCAAACTGGCAGAATGCACCAGCTCAGAGTGCATCTGGCGGCCCTGGGCCATCCCATTGCCGGGGACGCGCGCTATGGTGGCGCCCTGACGGTGGGCGGGATTGCCGTTCCGCGCCTCATGCTGCATGCCGCCGCCCTTCGGTTTCCCCATCCCGCAGGCGGAATTCATAGTCTTCAGGCCCCAATTCCTCCGGATATGGAAGGCCTGACCCAGGCTCTGGGCCTTCAATTGACCTGATCGCTTTGCGCTGGACGCTTGCCGTCGCATAAGGGGGCATGAACAAGCTACTTCTCGTTGCCCTGGGCGGAGGCCTTGGGGCCCTTGCCCGGTACGCTTTGGGAATCCAGTCGCTGAAATGGCTGGGGTCGGCCTGGCCCTATGGAACCCTTCTGGCCAATGGGCTGGGGGGCGGTCTCATGGGCCTGCTCGTGGGCTATCTGGCCTTTCGAGGGGGGGCTGACCAGGAGCGTCTTAGATTGCTCCTTGGCGTGGGCGGGCTTGGGGGGTTTACGACCTTCTCGGCCTTCTCCCTCGAAACGGCCCTCATGATCGAGCGTCGGGCCTATGGTGAAGCGGCGGGTTATGCCTTGATTTCGGTTGTTCTCTCTATTCTCGCCCTATTTGCAGGGCTGATTTTCGCGCGCCGGGTATTTGGATGAGAGAAGTACAGACCCTTTATGTCGATGCCGGGGAGGACGGGGTTCGGCTGGATCGTTGGTTCAAGCGCCGCTGGCCCCATTTGAATCACATCCACATCCAGAAGCTGACTCGCTCAGGCCAGATTCGCGTGGATGGTGCCCGGGCGAAGTCGGACACGCGCTTGTCGGCAGGGGCCCAAATTCGCATTCCCCCCTTGCCGGAGGCGACCGCGCCCTTGGGGGATCGTGAACAGACCTTGCCGCCCCGCGACGCGGCCTTTGTGCGCAGCCTGGTGCTTTACGAGGACGACGAGGTGCTGGTCCTGAACAAGCCCGCCGGGCTTGCGGTTCAGGGCGGCACCAAGACCAAGCACCATATTGATCGGCTGCTGTCGGCCTGGGGCGAGGGGCTGGAGCGGCCGAGACTGGTTCATCGCCTGGACCGGGATACCTCTGGCGTCCTGGTGCTTGGCAAGTCCCCGGGGGCTGCCGCCAAGCTTGCAGGAGCCTTTGCCCGTCGAAAGGCAGAGAAGACCTACTGGGCCCTGGTCATGGGGCATCCACGGCCCCAGGACGGGATTCTGAATCTACCCCTGGTCAAGAAGGGGGTTGGGGATCGTGAGTTGGTGGTTCCGGCGGACCCCAAGGAATTCGGGGCCGAGCCTGCCGAGACGGAGTTCACCATGATCTCCCGGGCGGGTGCCCGTGTCGCCTGGATGGCCTTGCGTCCCCACACCGGGCGCACGCACCAGCTTCGCGCCCACATGCTGGCCATGGGACACCCCATTCTGGGCGACCCGAAATACAATACGCCGGCATCTCAGGAGCTGTCTGGTCCCTTGAAACTCCAGCTCCACGCCCGTCGGTTGAGCCTGCCTCACCCCTCGCGCGGGACCCTGGTCATGGAAGCGCCCTTGAGTCCGGAAATGAAGGCCGGATTTGCCAAGTTTGGCTTTGACCAGCATGAAGCCGACCCAGACCCCTTCGCCAAGGGGCGACGCTAGACGAGACCCGATACGGGCTTGATGGCTGCGCTGTCAGGAAAAACACGCGTGCTTAGGGCCAGAAGATCAAGACCCATATGGTCGCCCAAGACGGACTTGAACAGGCTACGCATATCAAGGGTTGGGGCCAGGTCGCGGTTTTCATAAAGCGCGGCGGGTTTCAGCCCAGGCCAGTCGCCGATAATACCGCCAGGCTTAAGACTTCCGCCCAGAACGAGGGCTGTCGAGGCTGTACCGTGATCTGTGCCCCCGGTGCCATTGACCCGGGCGGTCCTGCCAAATTCGGTCGCAACAACAACGACGGTTGATGCCCAACTGGCTCCCAGGCCGGACTGAAGGCCGCCAATCAAGGCGTCTAGACTGGCAAGTCGGTTTGCCAACTGCCCCTCGGCGGCCCCCTGATTGGCATGGGTATCAAAGGCGTCGAGGCTCATTGCGGCGATTTGCGGTCCCCCGGGCTCGGTCAGGATAGCGGCCACGGACCGCCCAAGTCGCTCTGCCACGGCCGCGCCTTGCCGGGCATAGGCTTGCGTCCCTGTTCCTGACGCTTGCGGGGCGCTTGGTGCGGACATTGCCGACATGGCGGCCGTGGCCATGTCTTCGGTGGACAGCCCTCTGGCCAATGCCGGACCCAGGAGAGGGTCGTTTCTGTAGAGGTCCTGGAGGAGGCCGGGAAGGCGTGTTTCGCTCCCCATTCCCCGTCCAGGCGACCAGGACGCGACTTCATAAGTCCCCTTCAGGATCAGGGGGGCTGTTGTGCCAATCGAAATGGCCTCGATCTTGCGCTGGCTCTTCAGGGCAACAAGGGCACGGTTGAGCCACCCGGAGGTCGCACCATATTGCGTCGGCGCGCCGCTCTCCAGCACGTCCTGGGCCTCGAAATGTGATCGAGCGCGATCGGGCGTAGCTATGGCCGGAGCAATCCTGAGCTGGCCTGCCCGTGCGAGACCATGACTCGCGGTCATTGCGGGATGGAGGCTGAAGGTGCTGTCCAGGTTCAGCGCTTCGTCGCCCAGGGCAATCTTGCCTCTCAAGCCAACATAGTCGGGGTCACCGACGGGCGGGCTGATGGTCATGCCGTCCATGCCCCCCCGACAATTGATGAAGACAAACTTTCTGGACGCCATGGAATGCTCAGTATCCGCGAAGGCCTGACGGGCCAGGAGGTCGACGGTGAGGCCCATACCGGCGGCCTGGAGCAGGAGTTTGCGGCGTGTGGGTTGGCTTTGGGTCATCGGCGAAGGAACTCCGGGGACATGAGCAGGAGGGTCAGGCCTTCAGTGCGGCTTTCTGAACTTGCAATCGCTTTGGCGGTCAGCGGGGTCAGGCGTTGCCCCAGGCTCGCGGCCGCCAGCGCTTTTGGATCCTGATGGCTGTGGCTAGAGGCAAAGGTCTCAGCCCAGGACATGCGCTTGATAAGGCCATCTGCACTGGCCCAGCTCGCCGCGTCGTCGGGCCATCCCTTTGGTGAGGGCGGCGCAAAGGGCTTTTGGCCAAGCCCGGTCAGGGTTGGAGCGAGCTGGCCGATCGTCGTGGGGCTCGCTCCCACGGCCCGCCAGCTGGAAACCATCCATTCATAGGGGGTCTTGAACTTGGCCGGCGTGGGGTCCCAGGCGTCGGGTGACCCGATGAGTTTTGCGGCAACCTGGCCAAGGTCACCCTGAGTATCCATCCAGGTCCGGATCAGACCTTCGACCAGGGCGGGAGGGGGCGTGTCTGAAACGAAATGCTTCGCAATCTTGCCGCAGATAAAGCGGGCCGTTTCCGGCGCGGCGGCCAGATCAGCGAGAACGGCGGCGGCCTGATCTTTTCCGCCAGGAGGGTATTTGATCCCCCGCACAATGCGTGACCCTGGCTCATGGGCGGTCTGGCGGAAGACACTGACCCCTGCCTGGGTGGTCTCGCCTTGAAAGCCAGAAATCGAAAGACCCGTCAGGGCACGCGCAAACTCGGTCACATCGGTCTGGCTATAACCGCCATTGATGCCGACCGTATGCAGCTCAAGAATTTCCCGGGCGAGGTTTTCATTCAGCCCAACAGTTCGAGTTGCTGTCTCCGGCAGCCGCGATCCCACGCCGCGTGCCCTTGGTCGCTTGAGAAAGTCTGCCGCCTGGCTGTTTGGACCTATGGATTGGGTCTGATCGAGATAGACCAGCATTGCGGGATGGGTTTCTGCGGCGCCAAGCAGGCTCGCAAACTTGCCAAAAACATGAGGCCGAATGGCCTCCTGCTCGAAGGGCCCGACCAGGGTCGCCGTCACCAATTTGGTCGCAGAGACCGTAAAGTGGTTGGCCCAGAACAGGGTCCACCTTTCGCGGAATCCCGCAGGTGTGCTTGCCCCCAGGGCCGCCCGGGCGAGAAAGTCACCGCCGGTTTCCTCCCGCAACATGCGTTGAGCGATTTTAACCGGGTCCTTGTCATCGGACACCTTGCCGTCTGAATCTGTTCGAGCGCTTTTTTGGTCCTGTCGATAGACCCTGAATTCCTCGAACCTCTGGGCTGCCGTCTGCGCATTCGGTTGGGGTTGATCAGCCCCTTGTGGGCGAATTTGCGCGGCGAGCCATCCACGGGGGTCGGAACGAACCTCTGTAAGGTCACCCGGGCCAGCCCCCAGGCCAAATCGTGTCAGGGCGATGGCGGCATCCAGCTCAAGGTCGGCCATGGACATGTCTCCTTGCGAAGTTCGTGCGAAACCCCCATTCAGAGCATCAAACGATCGAGGCCGTCACAGGGAAGCAGAACATTGGCAGAGCGAGGATTTCACGAGCCGGGGGAGAAGCCCAGACGTTTTTATAAGCAGGTCACGGTTCGGGCCGGGGAGGCGTGTTTCGACGTCTTGCTGGATGGTCGATCGCCTCACTCTTCCCAGGGCGCAGCCCTGACGGCTCCGACCCGTGCCTTGGCGGACCTGCTGGCAGAGGAATGGGCCACCCAGGCTGATTTTATCGACCTGGCCAACATGCACCTGACACGTCTTGCCTTTACGGCCCTGGAGGCAATACCGAAGGCGAGGGCGGAGACGGCCGCCCAGTTTGCCGACTATGCCGGGTCAGATCTTCTTTGTTACTTCGCCGAAACACCCAGGGCACTTGCCGACCTTCAGGCCGCGCAGTGGGAGCCGATTTTGGAGCGGGTTGAGCAGGACTTGTCCCTGACTTTTGTGCGGGCATCAGGCATTCGTCACCAGGTCCAGCCGGAACCGACGCTTCGGCGCGTCGAGGCCCTGGCGCTTGCAGCGGGGGATCATGTTTTGACCGGTATGGCCTATGGTGCCGCCTTGTTTGGCTCGGCCATTCTTACCCTGGCCCTCTGGAAGGGATGGATTGATGCAGAGGCCGCCCACGGCCTGTCGCGTGTCGATGAGTCTTTCCAGGAAGCGCGTTGGGGCATTGACGAGGAGGCGGCTGTCCGCACGGCGCGCCTGGCCGTTGAAGCCAAGCGGCTGGAGGCCTGGTTCCGTGCGCTTTCCGCGGGTTAAGGGGCCAGGGCGAACTTGCGTCTCCGCGCGCCTGAGACTAGGCCAGTGTGGAACGAAGTGTGTTTGGTAGAGGGGGCCGTGCGTGAAGCAGATTCTCGAAGAGCTAGAGCGGCGCAGAGCTGAGGCACGGGCCGGTGGCGGTGAGCGCCGGGTCGCCAATCAACACGCCAAGGGCAAGCTGACAGCGCGCGAACGTCTGGACCTCCTGCTCGATGAGGGCTCCTTCGAGGAGTTCGACATGTTTGTGGAACACCGGGCCGTCGACTTTGGCATGGCCGACCAGAAGGTCGCCGGTGACGGTGTCGTGACGGGCTGGGGCACAATCAACGGCCGGGTCGTCTTCGTCTTCTCAAAGGATTTCACGGTTTTCGGTGGCTCCCTGTCCAATGCGCACGCCCAGAAGATCGTCAAGGTTCAGCAACAGGCCCTGAAGGTCGGCGCGCCGATTATCGGTCTGTTCGATGCCGGTGGGGCCCGAATTCAGGAGGGCGTCGATGGCCTGGCTGGCTATGCCGACATCTTCCTGCAGAATACCCTGGCCTCAGGCGTTATTCCCCAGATCAGCGTGATCATGGGGCCATGTGCGGGCGGTGACGTCTATTCGCCCGCCATTACCGACTTCATCTTCATGGTGAAGGATACGAGCTATATGTACGTCACCGGTCCCGAGGTGGTGAAGACCGTCACCCATGAGGATGTCACTCATGAAGAGCTGGGCGGCTATCGCGTCCATGCCATGAAATCCGGTGTTGCCGACGGAGCCTTTGAGAACGATCTTGAGGCCCTGACCCAGGTGCGGCGGCTGATCGACTTCCTGCCCCTGTCAAACCGCGAAAAACCCCCGGTCCGTGAAAGCTTCGATGACCCAAACCGGGAGGAGCCGTCCCTCGACACCCTGGTACCGGCCAATCCAAACAAGCCCTATGACATGAAGGAGTTGATCCTCAAGGTCGTGGACGAGGCTGACTTTTTCGAGATTTCCCCAGACTACGCCAAGAACATCATCTGTGGTTTTGCCCGGATGGAGGGTGCAACCGTCGGGGTCGTGGCCAATCAGCCCCAGGTTCTGGCGGGGGTTCTGGATATCGACTCCTCCCGGAAGGCTGCCCGGTTCGTCCGCTTCTGCGATGCCTTTGAAATCCCTCTGGTAACCCTTGTCGACGTCCCGGGCTTCATGCCTGGAACCAAGCAGGAGCAGGGAGGGCTTATCAGCCACGGGGCCAAGCTCCTGTTTGCCTATGCCGAGGCTACAGTGCCCAAGGTCACCCTGATCACCCGCAAGGCCTATGGCGGTGCCTATGATGTGATGAGCTCAAAGCACATCCGGGGGGACATCAACTATGCCTGGCCCTCAGCCGAGATTGCGGTCATGGGCTCCAAGGGCGCGGTCGAAATCATTTTCCGGGCAGAAATTGGCGACCCAGAGGCGATTGCCGCGCGAGAAGCCGAGTACAAGGCCCGCTTTGCCAACCCCTTTATTGCCGCCGCACGGGGCTATATCGACGACGTCGTTTCCCCGCGGACAACCCGCAAACGACTGGCCAGGTCCCTCAGGAATCTGAGGGGCAAGGTCCTCTCAAACCCCTGGAAAAAACACGATAACATCCCGCTTTAGGGACGAACGGGTTTGCCGCCTGACTTGTAGACTACGCCGCCCTTCATGACGAAGGCGACGTGTTCCAGCTGGGTGACATCGGCCAGGGGATCGCCGTCGACGGCGATGATGTCGGCAAACCGGCCCGCCTGAACCGAGCCAATGTCCTCGGGGTGACCGATCAGGTCAGACCCGCCGGCTGTGGCGGAAAGAATGGCGTCCATCGGGGTCAGGCCCGCCTTCACCATGAGGGCGAATTCCTTGCCGTTGTCCCCGTGGGGGGCCAGACCTTCGTCTGTCCCGAAGGCAATCTTGACCCCGGCCCGGAAGGCATCGCCCAGGTTCTTGATGAGAACAGGTCCGACCTTCAGGGCCTTTGCGGCCGACGAGGGGTTCAACTGTTCCGGGTGGGCCTTGGCGATCTTCATCGCCGTGTCACCAACCAGCAGGGTCGGCACGAGATAGGTCCCGTGAGCCTTCATGAGCTTGTAGGACTCGGCATCGGCAAAGGAGCCGTGGTCGATGGAGTCGACGCCCAACAGGACCGCCTTATCGATCGCCGTCTTGCCGTGGGCGTGGGCGGCAACCTTCATGCCCAGGGAATGGGCGGTATCCACAATGGCCTTGATCTCGTCATCTGCCATGAGTTGCTCGTCGGGATTGTCGCCGATGCTGAGCACGCCGCCGCTGGGCATGATCTTGATCAGGTCAACGCCCTGTCGGTGCATGGTTCTGACCGTCTTGCGGCCGCCTTCCGGACTGTCGACCAGGGAGTCGGCCCAGCCGGGATGAGTTAATTCAGGCACCAGACCGTTGGCCGGGTCTCCATGTCCGCCGGTCGGACCGAGGGGCGCGCCGGCGACATAGAGGCGGGGACCCGGGATGACACCCTTGGCAATGGCCCGCTTCATGGCGACCACCAGATTGGTGTCGGCACCCACGTCGCGCACGGTGGTGAAGCCTGCCTGAAGGGTCCGCCAGGCGGCACCAACGGCCACGAAGCCGTCGTCATAGGCCGAGCGTGTGACGGCTTCTACGACCGGGTTTCCGCCGTCAAACTCGCTGGTGATGTGATCGTGGGCGTCGATCAACCCAGGCAGAACCGTTGACTTCGACAGGTCGATCACCTCCGCCCCCTTTGGCCGCGTGAAGCCAGGCTGAACTCCGGTGATGCGGTCGTCGTGGATCAGAATCGTCACGGATGTCTGCGGCGTCCGGCTAAGGCCATCAATCAGACGTCCCGCATGAATGGCGAGGTCCTTGGCCAGGGCAGGGCTGGCAAGTCCAAGACAGGCGGTGGCGGCCAGTAGGGCTAATTTGCGTGTGGTTGTCGATGTCATGGTCAATCCTGTGCCCCGGCGCGGGGCTTGAGCGTAAAGAACTAATTGGAACTCAGGCTTGGGGTCACAGCATTGTCCCCGCGATCCAGCGGGTCCCGCAAGGGCGTGCCATTGGGCGCGAATTCCAGCGAGACGGAGTTGATGCAATAGCGGAGCCGGGTGGGCGGCGGCCCGTCGGGAAAGACATGACCCTGGTGGCTGTCACAGCGTGCGCACCGGGTCTCGATCCGGATCATGCCGTAGCTGACATCCTTTATGGCTCTGACGTGAGCCTCATCGACAGGGGCATAAAAGCTGGGCCAACCTGTCCCGCTCTCGAACTTTGTCCGGGCCTGAAACAGGGGTAGTCCACACAGGCGGCAGCAATAGACGCCGTCGGTCTTGTTGTTCAGAAGCCCTCCGCAAAAGGGGGCTTCAGTGCCGTGGTGCAGTAAAACATCTGCCTCTTCCCGGGAGAGATCGGCCTCCAGGGCCTTGCGTTCCGCGGGGTTCGGGGGCGAGAGATCAAATCGGGATGACGAGAGGGTTGGCTTGTCCATGAGGAGCACTCTAATGTCAGACTTGTCAGTGCGAAAGGGCTAGGCGCAGTGACGTGTGTATCTGTTCAAGGGCGGGCTATGTTCAACAAGATTCTGATTGCCAACCGTGGCGAGATCGCTGTGCGGATCATCAAGACCTGCCGTCGGCTCGGTATCGCAACCGTGGTGGTCTATTCGGAGGCAGATGCAGACTCCATGGCCGTGGAAATGGCCGACGAGTCCGTCTTCATCGGGGGTGCCCCTGCTTCGGAAAGCTATCTGGTCGCAGACAAGATTGTCGCCGCCTGCCGCGAAACGGGCGCAGAAGCGGTTCACCCGGGCTTCGGGTTTCTTTCGGAAAATGCGGGATTTGCCCGCCGTCTTGAAGCAGAAGGCATCGTCTTCATCGGTCCCAATCCCCATGCCATCGAAGCCATGGGCGACAAGATCGAATCCAAGAAATTTGCGGCCCGTGCCAATGTCTCCGTCGTTCCAGGGCATGTGGGCGAGATCGACGATACCACCCACGCCATCAAGATTGCCGAGGAGATTGGCTATCCCGTCATGATCAAGGCCTCTGCCGGTGGCGGCGGCAAGGGCATTCGGGTGGCCTGGGACCGTCGTGATGTGGAGGAAGGCTTTCCGGCCGTTCGCGCTGAGGCCCGGTCGAGCTTTGGGGATGACCGGATCTTTATCGAAAAATTCATCGAGAGCCCGCGTCACATTGAAATCCAGGTGCTTGGCGACAAGCATGGTGAGGTAGTTCACCTGTTCGAGCGCGAATGCTCGATCCAGCGCCGCAATCAGAAGGTGATCGAGGAGGCTCCGTCGCCCCTTCTGGACGCAGAGACCCGGGCAGCCATGGGCGCTCAGGCTGTCGCCCTGGCAAAGGCCGTCAATTATGACAGCGCGGGCACAGTCGAGTTTGTCGCAGGCCAGGACAAGAGCTTCTATTTCCTTGAAATGAATACGCGATTGCAGGTCGAGCATCCCGTGACCGAGCTGATCACGGGGGTTGATCTGGTCGAACAGATGATCCGCTCGGCCTATGGCGAAAAGCTGGCCTTTGGTCAGAAGGACCTGGCGATCAAGGGGTGGGCGATCGAGAGCCGGATCTATGCCGAGGACCCCTATCGCGGTTTTCTGCCGTCCATTGGCAGGTTGGTCCGATATGCGCCGCCCGAGGAAGGCCCCACGGCGTCCGGCGCGATTGTGCGGAATGACGCAGGTGTCCGTGAAGGCGATGAAATCTCCATGTTCTATGACCCCATGATCTCGAAGCTTTCGACCTGGGCCCCAGATCGTTTGCAGGCGATTGATGCCATGGGGCAGGCCCTGGAAACCTTCCACATTGAGGGCCTTGGGCAGAACATACCCTTCCTGGTTGCGGTTATGGACCAGCCGCGCTTCAGATCTGGCGTCTTGTCGACCAATTATATCAAGGATGAATTCCCTGACGGGTTCCAGGGGACCGTTGCGACCGAATTTCAGGCGGATGTTTTTACCGTCGTCGCCTGCGCCATGCATCAGGTTATGGCACGGCGCGCTACGTCAGGCCCGGTGCGGGACGACTGGATTGTCGTTGCCGGCGCGCGACATCTGCCGGTTCAAGTGAGCCAGGCCGGGGCCGACCTTGTCATTACCGCCGGTGAACGTGTCCTGACCCTGAGTAGCGTCGCGTGGCGACCGGGCCAGCCGACCTTCAGCGGGGCGTTGAATGGCACACACTTCACCTGCCAGGTTTCGCCCGCTGCCGAGGGTTTCGTCATTCGCCACCGAGCCGCTGTTCAACGCGTGCTGGTCCTGAGCGAGCGCTCTGCTGAACTGCACCTGAAGCTGCCGCCAAAGAAGGCGGCGGACACCTCGAAATTGATCCTGTCCCCCATGCCTGGGCTGGTCGTGAGCCTGGACGTAACGCCGGGTCAGTCGGTCAGATCCGGCGAACAGGTCGCCATTATCGAGGCCATGAAGATGCAGAACATCCTTCGCGCCGAACGGGATGGCGTGGTCAAGCTGGTGGGGGCCAAGGCCGGCGACTCCGTCGCTGCCGACGAAGTCCTGATCGAGTTTGCCTAGGCCCTAACCTGGCTGGAAGCTTGCCTCAGGCCTGCACCGCAGCGCTAATCGCCTGATCCAGGTCCGCCAGAAGGTCATCGATGTGTTCGATGCCGATGGAGAGGCGGATATAGCCCGGTGATACCCCGGTGGTCAGCTGCTCCTCCGGGCTGAGCTGGGAATGCGTGGTCGAGGCGGGGTGAATGGCCAGGCTGCGGGCGTCACCGATATTGGCCACGTGGTAGAACAGCCCCAGATTGTCGATGAAGCGCTTTCCCGCATCGACGCCGCCTTCAAGCTCGAAGCCCACCAGTCCGCCCATGCCGCCCTTCAGGTACTTATCGGCCCGGAGACGCGGTTCACCGGATTGCAAGCTTGGGTGGATCACCTTGGAAACGCCTTTGCGCCCGGAGAGCCAGGCAGCAACCTTGGCCGCATTGGTGCAATGACGCTCCATCCTGAGGGGAACCGTTTCCACGCCCTGGATGAGCTGGAAGGCATTGAAGGGCGAGATCGACGCGCCCAGGTCGCGCAGTAGGATGACCCGTGCCCTGAGGATGTAGGCAATCGGCCCCAAGGGCTTTACAGCCTGGGTCCAAATCGCGCCATGATAGCTGGCATCGGGCGTATTCAGTTGCGGTTGGCGTTCGGGGTGAGCTTCCCAATCGAAATTACCGCCATCGACAATCAGCCCCCCAATCGAGGTGCCGTGTCCGCCGAGGTATTTGGTGGCGGAATAGACCACAATGGCCGCTCCGTGATCGAGGGGGCGGCAGAGCAGGGGCGCTGCGGTATTGTCCATGATCAGGGGGATACCCAGGGGACGGCCAATCGCGGCGACCTCGGCAATCGGGAAGACCTCCAGTTTTGGATTGGGCAGGGTCTCGGCATAATAGGCCCGGGTCCGGTCATCGGTTGCCCGGCGGAAGTTTTCCGGATCGGACGGGTCAACAAACCGGACTTCGATACCCTGGTCCTTCAGGGTGTTTGCAAACAGGTTCCAAGTGCCGCCATAAAGGGCGGTGGACGAGACGATATTGTCACCGGCCCGGGCCAGGTTCTGCACCGAGAATGCCGAGGCCGCCTGACCCGAGGCGACCGCCAGGGCTCCAACGCCACCTTCCAGGGCCGCAACCCGCTTTTCCAGGACGTCGGTGGTAGGGTTCATGATGCGCGTATAGATATTGCCCAGTTCACTGAGGGCGAACAGGGAGGCGGCATGGCCTGTGTCGTGGAACTGGAAGGACGTGGTCTGGTGGATCGGGACTGCAACGGACCCGGTCGTCGGGTCGGCGCGCCAGCCTGCGTGGACGGCGAGGGTCTCGGGGCGGTATGCAGCGCTGCTCATCAGGTCTTCTCCCGGTTTGTCGTGTTTGAGCTGTCCCTTAGGCTGGAAAACTGGCCGCGAAAAGCGACTTCTGCTCGCGGCAGACCGAGGTTTTCTAAACCCTATCAACAACCCATCCCGAACCTGAAGGTCCCGACTCACGCCCTTCAATGTCGTTTCAGTTTGGGGGTTGGTCGCCTAGGCCGGAACAATGGGGAGAAGTCTGTATCTACCATCCATGAGTTCGGCCCTGGGGAGGTAGGCTCTGAGGCTCATCGTATAGGGACCTGTCGAAGGGGCTGGTAGCCAATTGGCGGTCCTATCTCCACCTGGGTCTGTGCGGCTTATCCAGATGTCCAAACTGCCATCAGAGTTGCGTTTAAGGCCCGGGGTCCGGTCACCGATTGCATATCGGTCTAATGCGTTGCGGGTGAGGAATTTCTGCTTTTCCTCGGTGACCTCGTACATGGTCAGGGACCAGAAGCCGTCCACAGGGGGAGGGCTCGGAAAGCGGAGTCGGTAGGGACCATCTCCACGAAACTCACCTTTGCCGGTGTCGCCCTCGGGGTTCATGTACATGGCCTCATCGACAGGGAGGGCTCCCAGACCAACCAAAGAGACCACTGCCCGGAAGGCATAGCCCTCGTCATACTTGCCCAGGGCTGCATTGGGGTAGGACCATCCCTGCACATAACGGCTGCCTGCCGCGAGGAATTGCAGGGTTGCCTTGGCATCAAGAATGCCCTGCTCGACCTCTCCCCACTGCTCTGGGGTCAGGCGAGATAGCTGGGACATATCCAAATTCTTTTTCCAAGCCAGCGGCGCCCGGTTTTGGGCCCTTGGTGGATCGGATACCATAAGGGCCGCCGCCGCGGCCAAAACCTCTTGTGCGCTCGAATTCCTGGATGGATAAATCGGGGCTGGGCGGCAGTCAGGGCCGCTTAGCTTGAGGCCATCCTGGAGCTGGTTTGCGGCAAGCAGGTCCTTGGGGCCCTCAACCAGGGTACGAACAATCATCCACCCATGGGACGTGGAAATCGTAATATCCGATTTGTTTTTGACCGCCGTATTCGGTCCTATCAGTCGGAACCTTCCGCCATGATTTCCGATGGATCGCGGGCTCAAGACAGCGTCGGTCTCAGTATACATGTTCATGATGTGCGCAGACTGGTAGCGCTTGCCAGATGGCGGCAGCGTCAGGGTCAAGGGGCCCTTTGTCAGGTCCAGCCAGGCGGACGAATAGAGCGTGTCGCTATTCGGTGTCGTCACCCGCCGAGACTCCCAGGTCGCCAGGGTTCTTACATGCGCCAGGGTATTGGGTCGGGTCGCCTGCTGGCTCCGGGTGTGAGCCATTTCGAGCAGGGGGAGGGTAAATAGCCAGGCTTCCCTTGCTGCGGCGCGCAGGTTTCCGGCCTCGGCAAAGGCCTTTGCTGCCGGGATGAGGGCAATGGCAGATACAGCCAGAATGAGGTTTCGCCGGTTCATGAATGAGCCTCGTCCTGACGGGATGTCTTAGGTAAAATCGTTACCTATCGAGTGCTTGAGCACCTCTATAGGCGTGGGCGAGATCATCGGCACCGGGGCAGGATTGCGTCGCCCCGGTGCTATCATGATAGGCCGATCAGCCCATGCGGTGCAGGGCGCACAGCTTGTTGCCATCGGGGTCGCGCAAATAGGCAAGGTACATCTTGCCATTGGCACCTTCGCGAACTCCCGGGGGATCTTCACAGGTCACACCACCCGCCGCCAGGCCTGCAGCATGCCAAGCGTCGGCCTGAGCCGGGGTGCTGCAGGCAAAGCCAATGGTTCCACCGTTTGCCGCCGTCGCCGGCTGGCCATCGATAGGCTGGGAGACCGAGAAAATTCCGGTGGGCGTGATGTAGAAAATGCGGTGCCCATCGACCCGCGCGGGCGGAACACCAAGGGTCCCGAGTACGGCATCATAGAAGGATTGGGCTTTGGCCAGATCATTGGTGCCAATCATGATGTGTGAAAACATATCGGTCGACTTTCTAATTTCGGATTGAGATCGTGTTTTGGCAGGGCCGCTTCAGGTGCGGACTACAGAGCCACCTTCCACGACGAAGGCGTTTTGGGCAAGCTTGCGTATCACCTGCCCGTAGCTTCAAACTAGACATGTCAGAGATGCGGGTGACGGTAACCTCTGGCCACTCGTTACGGACATCAGGAGGACCCAGCCATGCTCTATTCGGTGATCAAGGCCGCCATTTCCGGTCTATTGGTCGCGGCCGTCTCAGAGGTCGCAAAACGCAACCCTGGCCTGGGCGGGTTGATCGCGTCACTTCCGCTTGTTTCCGTACTGGGGATTATCTGGTTATGGCGCGATCATCAGGCACCGGAGCGCATAGCCGCCCATGCCCAGGCAACCTTCTGGTTTGTTCTCCCGTCCCTGCCGATGTTTCTGGCCATTCCGGCCATGATTCAGCGTGGCGTCAGCGTCCCGGTCGCCTTGGCCGCAGGATGTGGCCTTACCATCTGCCTTTACCTGGCCATGTTGTGGGCGGCACAGAGGCTTGGCATCCAGATCTAGTCGGCCTGGTCAGCGTAGATCTTCATGAGCTTATAGAGATAATCCCGGCTGTCGAAGAGCGACTTGACCCGGATACGCTCATTCAGGCCGTGAACGCCATCGCCATCCGAGCCGCCGAATTCTCCGGAAATGCCATAGGTCGGTATGCCAACCGGGGTCAGAAAGGCTCCGTCGGTGGCACCTGCTGACATGGCGCGAACCTGAAGCACGCCGGGCCACATCTGGGCTGCCAGCTTTTCGGCGGGACCGAGGACCTTGGGGTTCAATGGCGGCGGGGGTGCCGGGTCATTGCGCACTTCGCGAATGGACACCTTGACCTTTTCGTCGCCAATCACGTCCGTCAGGGTGAGACGCACGGCCTCCGCACTCGTGCCGGGGAAGATGCGGCAATTGACGTTTGCTCGCGCCCTTTGGGGCAGGGCGTTGGTCGCGTGACCTGCATCCAGCAGGGTGGCAACACAGTTGGTGTGCAGGATGGAGTTGTAGTCCGGGTTGCGCTCAAGGCTGGCACGCGCCACCTCGTCTTGGGGCGACTTCAATAGGGCAAGGATGGCGTCCCGTTCTTCCGGGGGGCGTGTCGGGGCCATGCGCGTGAAGAAATCGCGGGTCGTGTCGCTAAAGGTCACCGGGAAACGGTAGCCCTGAATTCGTGTGAGCGCGCTGGCCAGATGATAGATGGCATTGTCGGGCAGGGGCCGCGAGCTGTGGCCGCCAGGATTGGTCACCTCGAGCGTATAGTTCTGCGACAGTTTTTCGCCGACCTGAATACCCAGGAAGAGGGGCTTGCCGGCCGGATCGAGCATACCGCCCCCGCCCTCATTGACCGCAAAGGCGGCGTCGATCAGATCGCGCTTATTGCTGGCCAGATATTGGGCCCCATTGAAGGCACCATTGGTTTCTTCGCCACAGGTCAGGGCCAGTTTCAGGGTCCGCTTTGGCTTGTAGTTTTCCTGCTTGTAGCGGACCAGGGTGTCCACCCAGATCGACACCATGGCCTTGTCGTCCGCGACGCCGCGTCCGTAGAAGAACCCGTATTCCTCAATCAGGGTGAAGGGGTCGCGGGTCCAGTCCTCGCGCTTGGCCTCAACAACGTCGAGATGGCCCAGCATCAGCACCGCCTTGGCCTTGGGATCGCGCCCGGGATAGACCACCACGAGGCCGCCTTCCTTCGGATGGTCTGGCACGGCAAAGGGATGCAGGTCCGCCTCGGGAATACCGGCGGCCTTAAGACGGGCCCCCATGCGCTCGGCAGCCAGAGTGCAGCTTCCAGAGGACAGGGTGGTATTCGTCTCCACCAGCTCCTTGTAGAGAGCGCGAAACGCCGTTTGGTCTGGAGAAGTCGGTGTCTGGGCCAGTCCTGGCCCTGCCATTGCCGCCATGATCAATGTCGATATTGCGATTTTCTTCAGCATGGCCGCGCCCCCGTGAATGACCGTTTGATCCTAGGGCGTCGAATGTCAGCGACAAGCCTGAAAGTGCGGGGGCGCGATATTGTCACCTTACTTCCGGGGACAGCCAGGCGGCTATCGACACCCCAGTCCCGGTAGCCTAAGCCGCCTTGATATTTGAATTTCCTTAACTCTGTCAAAAACCAGGATCGCACATGAGAGCCTACCGTTTCGATAGCTTCGAGGCCCTGGAAAATTTGCGTTTGCGCGAGGAGGCCGATCCACAGCCCCAGCGGGGCGAGGTGCTGGTGCGGGTACATGCCGTCTCCCTGAATTTCCGCGACATTGCCATGCTGCGCGGGCGGTATCCGCGCCCCTGCTTCCCGGGCTTGATTCCGACCAGCGACGGGGCCGGGGAGGTTGTGGCGGTTGGTGAGGGGGTCAAGGCCTTCAAGATCGGGGACCGGGTCGTCGGGGCCTTTCATCCCCGCTGGTTCGGGGGCGATATGCCATCGACCATACAGAGCGACAGTTACGGGGCCGAGAGCGACGGCTGGCTCTGCGAACTCAAGGTCATCAGCCAGGAGGCGGTGGTACGTCTGCCGGACACCCTGACCTACGAAGAAGGGGCCGCGCTGCCCTGTGCGGGCGTAACCGCCTGGACGGCTCTCACCGGGCCAGTACCCATTCGCGCCGGTCACAGTGTCCTCGTCCAGGGAAGTGGCGGGGTCTCAATCTTCGCCCTGCAACTGGCCCGCGCCGTGGGGGCCCGCGTGATTGCAACCACCTCGAGTGTTGCCAAGGCAGAGCGCCTAAAGGCCCTGGGGGCGACGGATGTCGTAAACTATGTCGATGAGCCGGACTGGGGGCGTCGCGTACGTGCCCTTACGGGGGGGCGCGGTGTGGATCGCGTCGTTGAGGTCGGCGGTCCCGGTACGATTGGCCAGTCCCTCCGGGCCGTGGCCCTCGGCGGCGAAATCGCCTCGATTGGCTTTCTTAGCACCGATAATCCTGGCATCGACTTCTTCCAGCTCAAGACCAGCGGGGCCAGTTTCCGCAATATCGCCGTTGGCGACCGGTCCGCCCTGATCGACTTGAATCGGACCATGTCCGCCACCGGCTTGAAACCGGTCATCGACCGCAGTTTCGCCTTCGACGCGGCCCATGAAGCCTTCAGCTATCTGGAAACCGGGACCCATTTCGGGAAGGTCGTTATTCGCGGGCCAGAGTGAGGCAGGACCCAGCCTTGCGTCCTGCCTGGCCACCTGACTTCTTTTCGGAAGAATGGTGGGTGCAGTAGGATTCGAACCTACGACCCGCTGATTAAGAGTCAGCTGCTCTACCAACTGAGCTATGCACCCTCTGCCTCTGACAAGCCCTGGAGCGGTGTCTGGCGAGGGCGCGGAACATACTGCAAGCCAGACCGAAAGCAAGGGCATGGTGACAATCGGCGCATCTAATTCGCAGGGGGCTTCGGCTTAGGTTGCCGAAGGCCGCAAAACCGTGTTCACTTCCGCTGCAAAATGCCCGATTTAACAGGGCGATTACGGGACGGGGGAATGGATATGGGCAAGGTCGGATTTTTTGGCGCAGCGGCGGCGATTTGTGCGGCCCTGGGCCTGGGATATGCGGGATTTTCCGGGGTTCGCGTCAGTTCGGCCGTCGCCGCTGAGGCCGAGACCATCGCCCCCAGCCGGGTCGATAATTTCCGGCTATCCGACACCCGGCTGGAGTCCCATGAACTCTACCGAATGGCCGATGCTTCGGCCATTGTGCTCCTGACCCAGCAGAACGGCTGCCCGATCAGCCGGAATACGGCCTCCTCCTTCCGGGCCCTCAAGGCCGCCTATTCGGGCAAGGGCGTTGAATTCATGATGCTGAATTCCAACCCCCTCGATACGCGTGACGAGATCAATGACGAGGCCAAGGCCTATGGTTTCGATGTCCCGGTGCTGATGGATACCACACAGCTTATTGGCGAGCATCTGGGGGTTACCCGGACGGCGGAAGTGATCATTATCGAGCCGAAGACCTGGAAGATCCTCTATCGCGGCCCCATCGACGACCGTGTGACCTATGAGCGCCAGAAGGCCAAGGCCGACCAGACCTGGGCCCGGGATGCCCTCGACGCCATCCTGGCCAAACAGCCGATCAAGGTGGCGCGGGAGCCCGCGGTCGGTTGCCTGATCAACTTCCCGGAACGCACCCGGCTGACGGATGCCAAGATTTCCTTTGTTCACGAGATCGCGCCGATCATTCAGGAAAAGTGCGTCGCCTGTCACCAGCCGGGCGGAATTGGCCCCATGCCGCTCACCAGCTATGAGCGCGTCAAGGCCTTCTCGCCCATGATCCGGGAGGTCATCCGCACCCAGCGTATGCCGCCCTGGCGGGCAGACCCGGGGGTCGGAAAGTTCCATGACGACAAGAGCCTGTCGTCAGACCAGATGCGGACCCTGGTTCACTGGATTGAAGCTGGTGCACCGCGAGGCGAGGGGGCGGACCCCATTGCGGCGGTCAAGTATCAGGCTTTGGAGTGGCCCCTGGGCAAGCCGGACCTGGTGCTGGATATCCCGGCCTATAACATCCCCGAGACGGGCATAGTCGACTATCAGCGGCCCTTCGTGGTGAACCCGCTGAAGGACGGCAAGTGGCTACGTGCCTCGACCATTCAGGTTCAGAACCGTCAGTCTGTGCACCACATCCTGACCGGCTACATGACGACGCCGCCAGAGCCGGGCAAGCCCGCAAACGAATCCCGGTGGGGGTCGTCGGTGGGGGGCTATGCCGTCGGGGCGGAGTCCATTGTGGAACCTGATGACACCGGAACCTTCATCCCGCCAGGCGGGGCCATTGGCTTCCAGAACCACTATACGCCCTTCGGACAGGCCGTGACGGAGCAGTCGAAGATTGCGCTCTACTTCTATGATAAAAAACCGAATTTGGTGATGCACAACTCGGTTATCGCCAATCCCAATATCTCCATTCCACCCAATGTGGAGAGCTGGCGCCAGCAGGCCTATCTGGCCTTCCCGAAGGATGCCTTGCTGTATGCCGCCTTCCCCCATGCCCACTATCGCGGGGCCTCATCGGAATTGTGGATTCGCTATCCTGACGGCAAGGAAAAGCTGCTTCTGGCCCTGTCGCATTACGACTTCAACTGGCAGAGGGACTACAACTTCGCAGAGCCGATCCCGGTGCCAGCGGGGTCAAAGCTGATTGCCTATTACACCTATGACAATTCCAAGCGGAATCCGGCCAATCCGGATCCGAACCGGACCGTGCCGTGGGGGGATCAGTCCTTCGATGAAATGCTCTACACGGCCCTGCGCTATCGCTGGGTTGGCGAGACCTCGGACAAGATGAATGACTTTGACACACTCCTAGCGGCCAATCGCTTTTTCGGGATCTTGGACACCAATTTCGACGACAAGCTGAGCCCGGATGAGCTGTCTGGCCGCATGGGTGAGCGCCTCAAGGGGAATTTTGCCCTGATCGATGGAGACCATGACGGGTTCATCTCCCCCGCCGAACTCGACAAGGTGCAGCAGATGATGCGCCGAAGCCGTCCGCAAACCTCCGCCGTAGCCGACAAGGCCCCGCCCGCTGCGTCCAAGTAAACCGGTGTCGGCCTTCCGTGCCTGGTTTCTTGCCGGTCTCCTTGCCTGGGGATCGGCGACCATGGCCACCGCCCAGGGGCTCCAGCATCCGCCGGTTGGCCTTCCTGCGCCTGATTTTCAGGCCATGGGGGCCGATGGCAAGGCCCACAGGCTGAGCGACTATGCGGGACGGATCGTTGTCCTGGAGTGGACCAGTCCCGTTTGTCCCTACACGGCCCTCAAATACCGCCATGGGCTCATGCAGGCGCTCCAGGCAGGCGCTGCTAGGGCGGGTGCTGTCTGGTTGTCCGTCAATACCTCAACCCCTGTCAGACCGGGCTATCTGACGGCGCAGACGGCGCGTGCGAGGGTGCGGCAGACGGGGGCCCAGGTCACAGAATTCCTCCTGGATACAGACGGGGCCCTCGGCCGTGCCTATGGGGCTCGAACTACGCCCCAGATGGTGGTCATTGATCGGTCTGGGGTCCTTGCCTATCGCGGGGCGCTGGATGACGACCCATCGCGGGATCGCCCCGGCAAGGGCGACTATGTCACCGCCGCACTTGCCGACCTGAGCCAGGGCCGGGCCGTCCGCACGCCAGAGGTTCGGCCCTATGGCTGCGCCGTCGAATATTAGGCCGCCCGTCAGAAACTCTTAGGCATGCCCAGAACATGGGTGCCGACATGGCTGAGGATCAGGTTGGTTGAGATCGGGGCCACCTGGTAGAGGCGGGTTTCCCTGAACTTGCGTTCAATGTCGTAATCCTCGGCAAAGCCAAAGCCGCCGTGGGTCTGAAGACAGGTATCGGCGGCGAACCAGGAGGCTTCTGAGGCGAGCATCTTGGCCATATTGGCTTCTGTGCCGCAGGCCTTGCCCGCATCGAACAGGGCACCGGCGTGATTGACCATCAAGGCTGCGGCACTCATCTGGACATGGGCCCGGGCAATCGGGAACTGGACGCCCTGGTTTGCCCCAATAGCCCCCCCGAAGACCTCGCGGGACTGGGCATAGTCGCTGGCGCGATCAATGAAGAACCGCGCATCCCCAATGCACTCCGCCGCAATCAGAATGCGCTCGGCATTCATGCCGTCGAGGATATAGCGAAAGCCCTTGCCCTCCTCGCCAATGAGGTTGCCGACGGGCACGTGCAGGTCGTCGAAGAAGAGCTCGGTGGTGGCATGGTTCAGCATGGTGCGGATCGGCCGGATGGTCAGGCCATTGCCGACGGCCTCCCGCAGGTCGACCAGCAGGACACTCATGCCGTCTGAGGGCTTGGCCGCATCCTCTCTCGCGGTCGTCCTGACCAGGAGGACCATGAGGTCGGAATGCTCGGCCCGGCTGATCCAGATCTTCTGGCCTCGAACGACATAGTGGTCGCCGTCACGCCGGGCAAAGGTGGAAATGCGCGTTGTGTCGGTCCCCGCCCCAGGCTCGGTGACGCCGAAGGCCTGAAGCCGGATTTCCCCAGAGGCGATCCTGGGAAGCCAGGCGTCTTTCTGGGCAGAACTCCCGTGCTTGAGCAGGGTTCCCATGGTGTACATCTGGGCGTGGCAGGCCCCGCCGTTGCAGCCTGAGCGATGAATCTCCTCCAGAACTGCCGTCGCTGCTCCCAGACCAAGACCCGAGCCGCCATAGGTTTCGGGGATTAGGACTGATAGAAAACCGGCTTCTGTGAGCGCTGTAACGAATTCCGTCGGATAGGCCCGATCCCGGTCCTTTTGTCGCCAGTAAGGCCCAGGAAAGCCCGCGCAGAGCTTGCGAACAGCTTCCCGAATTTCGGGGAAGGTTTGGTCGATCGTAAGATCCATAGGCGCTCCGAAGGTCTGGGCCCGGCACAAGACACCATGATCGCCCGGTCAGAGGTGCTGAGGCAATGGCCATGCCTTGTCGGATGTCGAATTATGCGCCATCCACCGGGGGAAATAGGTACGAGGGCAGACATGGCGCAATCGGGACATGACCAGCAGGCCTTGATCCAGCAGGCGACGGGGGCGGTGCGTGCGGCAAGGCTCTATGTCGAACAGGCCAGGTTGGCAGGTCTGGCAGCTGTGTCGGTCGATGGCCGTATGGACCCGGCGCTCATCGAACGTGAACAGCGACGGGTCCACGGATTTGCCTGGGTTGCGACGGTCGTGGAATCCTTGGCGCAGGTGACCGCCTGGGCCGGACGCCTGGCGGATCAGGGGTCCCTGGGGGAGGGCGAAGCCCTGATCCTGCAAATCGGCTTTGGTGAATATCTGGCCCAGATTTGTGGCGGAATTCCCATGAGCCAGAATGAATTGGTCCGGCCTGCCGATCTGGGAACCGCCGTGGCTGTGGCTGAACTCCAGGCCGATTTTTCGGTGCAAGGCTTCCTCTCGGACGGCAATACGCCTGCGAATCGGGCCCGACTGGCTGAGCTTCTCGCGACGGGCTGGGAGGCCGATGCCCGGGTAGGTGACGATACCCTCGACATGATCCGCGATCAGTTTCGACGCTTTTCTGATGCGAGGATCGCGCCCTTTGCCCATGCCTGGCACCTGGCCGACGCGCTGATCCCAGATGAGGTTGTGGCCGAAATGGCTGAGCTGGGCGTGTTTGGTGTCTGTATTTCGCCGGATTTTGGCGGATTGGGACTGGGCAAGCTGGCCATGTGCATTGTCTCGGAGGAACTTAGTCGCGGCTGGATCGCTGCGGGTTCGCTTGGAACACGGTCTGAAATTGCCGGCGAACTGATTGTGGCCAACGGCACGCCGGAGCAGAAATCCCGTTGGCTGCCGTCCATTGCCAGCGGCACCGTCCTGCCCACGGCTGTCTTTACCGAGCCGGACACAGGCTCTGACTTGGCGGCGCTGAAAACCCGTGCCGTTCGCGACGAAGACGGGGGCTGGTCCATTACCGGGGCCAAGACCTGGATCACCCACGCCTCCCGCAGCGACCTCATGACCCTTTTGGCGCGTAGTGATCCCGCCCGGGCCGACCATAATGGCCTGTCCATGTTCCTCGTTCCCAAGACCCGGGGGACAGATGCAGACCTATTCCCCGATGCGGGTCTCTCCGGCAGTGAGATCGGTGTGCTTGGCTATCGCGGCATGAAGGAATACGCTCTGGGGTTTGACGGCTTCGAGCTGGAGCCGGATGCCCTGCTGGGCGGTGTGCAGGGGGCGGGGTTCCGCCAACTCATGCAGACCTTCGAAGGCGCGCGCATCCAGACCGCCGCGCGGGCCGTCGGTGTCGCCCGGACAGCCCTCGATCTCGCCCTGACCTATGCACTCGACAGGCAACAGTTTTCGCAAGCCTTGATCCGTTTTCCGCGGGTTTCAGACAAGCTTGCCATGATGACGGTTGAGACCGTGATCGCCCGTGAGCTCACCTATTTCGCGGCCCGCCAGAAGGATGCCGGGGATCGTTGCGACATCGAAGCGGGAATGGCGAAGTTGCTGGCCGCCCGGGTGGCCTGGAGCAATGCAGACTCTGGTGTCCAGATCCATGGCGGCAATGGCTATGCCCTGGAATACGAGATCAGCCGCATTCTCTGTGATGCGCGCATTCTGAACATATTCGAAGGGGCCGCCGAGATTCAGGCCAATGTGGTTGGCCGGGGTCTTATGAGCCGCCAGGGCTAGATTCCGGCCCCGTTATCCAGGGCCTGCAAGGCGGCCTCGTGAGTTTCCGCTTCTGTGGTCAGCCAGTTAATGAAGGCCTTGACCTGGGGCAGGCGCCCCTTGGTCTTAGCGTGAACCAGGTAATAGGCGAAATCCACCGCCGTGGCGATCTGCAAGGGGGCAATCAGGCGGCCCGCGTCCAGGTCGTCCTGGGCCAGGGTCCGCTTGGCCAGGGCCACGCCCCGCCCGTTTACCGCAGCCTCAATGACGAGGCTGGATTGGTTGAACCTCGGCCCGCGCACCTCATCGGCACTTTTCACGCCCCGCGCTGCCAGCCACATGGTCCAGTCCGGGCAGGAATCGTCCGGATCGGGTGAGCCATCGTGGAGAAGCACGTGATTCAGCAGGTCTTCAGGGCTGTTTAGCGGGTTAGTCGCCTGCAATTCCGGGCTGATGACCGGGATCACGGTCTCGCCAATCAGGCGCTGGACCTCCATACCGGGATAGCGCCCCGCCCCATAGCGCAGGGCCAGATCGACCTCGCCCGCATTCAGGTCGACCAGATCAATGCCCGCTGTCAGCCAGATATCGATCTGGGGGTGGAGCTGCTCAAATCGACCTAGTCGGGGCACGAGCCACTTCGCCGCAAATGAGGGGGCTGCTGTGAGGGTCAGGCGTCGGCCATCCACAGCCGCTGTAAGCATTGAGGCAGCGTCTGTCAGCCGGTCAAAGGCTTCCCGCAGGGCGGGCAGGGCCGTCTGGGCGGCATCCGTGAGCAAGAGGCCCCTTGGAGTCCGCTTAAACAAGGGGGCTCCAACAAAGTCTTCGAGGTTTTGTATCTGCTGACTGACGGCCCCGGGTGTGACATTCAATTCCTCGGCAGCCCGAGAAAAATTGAGGTGACGCGCAGCCGTTTCGAAGGCTCTCAGCGCGTTGAGCGGCGGCAGGCGGCGGCGTTCCAACTTTTGGTCCATGAGTTTTCCTAAACGCCTCGGCAGAAGTCCTTGGCTTGCGACTTGGGCTGTCGCTGCGCATTTTGCAAGCTCGACGTGTCTGAATGTCCATTCGGGTTTCCGAGTGGCGCTTTGGCATGGCGACGGCTCAGGGATCAAGCCCGACTTTATTAGAGAAACTGTAAGACATGGTGCCGCGGGCAAAGCGTAATTCAGGACATGGCCTCGTCGTTCTCTCAGGCGTTTCCAATGGGACTCCGGCAGGACGGGTTTGGCTGGTCGGGGCTGGACCCGGCGATCCTGAGCTTCTGACCCTGAAGGCGGCACGGGTTCTGGCAACTGCAGACGTCATTGTGCATGACGGTCTGGTCACGGACGAAATTCTCGACCTGGCCCCGTCTGGCGCGCGGCGTATTTCGGTGGCCAAGCGCAAGTCCCGTCACACCTATGCCCAGGAGGAAATCAATCGTCTGCTTGTCGCTCTGGCGTTGGAAGGGTTGACGGTGGTCCGCCTGAAGGGGGGCGATCCCTTTATTTTCGGCCGCGGCGGCGAGGAGCTTGAGGCCTGCCGAGAGGCGGGCGTGTCCTGCGAGGTCATCCCCGGGGTGACGGCCGCGCTTGCAGCGTCTGCCAGTGCGGGAGCCCCGCTTACCCACCGCGGGTCTGCCCAGGCTGTCACCTTCGTCACTGGACATGCTGCTGCCGGGGCTGAACCGGACCTGGATTGGACCAGTCTGGCCCGGGTTAATCATACGGTGGTGATCTATATGGGCCTCTCCATGGCGGGCCTGATTGCCGAACGACTACAGGTTGCCGGCCGTGCCCCCGAAACCCCGGCCCTGATTGTTCTGAATGCCAGCCGTCCTGACGAAAAGCGCGTGCTGACCTCGCTATCGGGCCTTGCCCAGGCCGCTCGGGACATGACCGGACCTGCCTTGCTGATGGTCGGTGAATCCATGGCCGTTGCGCAGTCCGGGGTCGCGGGTGCTCCGGAGGAGATCGGCGCAGGCCGTATTCACCCTCGCGCCGTGCAGGGGGCAGGTTCTTGAAGGCCTTGACCGCAAATCACCTGCTGGATGGCCGCGTCGTCTTCTGGAGCCAGGGTCAGTGGGTTGATCGCCTGGCCGACGCAGACCTGTTCGACGATAGCGACCCGGCTGGACCCGAGGCTGAAGCGGAGGCCCGCGCCCAGACCAAGCTGGTCGTGGATGCCTATTTGATCGACCTGATCCAGGCCGAAGAGTTTTGGGCACCGGTCAGCTATCGGGAGCGCATTCGGGCCTTGGGGCCCACCAACCATTTGGGTCACGGCAAGCAGGCAGACGGTGGACCCTCCATTGCGGCCTTGCAGCAGGCCCACGGGGCGGCCCGATCCAGCGGTCGTGTCAACCTCATCAAGCGCAAATAGGAGCGGGGGTATGTACCGTTACGATACCCTCGACCGGGAGATCCTTGCGGATCGTTCAGCGGAATTCCGAGATCAGGTTCGACGCAGGCTGGCGGGGGAAATAACCGAGGACCAGTTCAAACCCCTGCGTCTGATGAATGGGCTATACCTTCAGTTGCATGCCTATATGCTCCGGGTCGCCATCCCCTACGGCACCTTGAATTCCCGCCAGTTGCGAAAGCTGGCCGAGATTGGCCGTACCTATGACAAGGGCTATGGCCACTTCACGACCCGGACCAACCTGCAATTTCACTGGATCAAGCTTGAGGACACGCCAGATATTCTGGATGCCCTGGCCACGGTCGACATGCACGCGATCCAGACGAGCGGGAACTGCATTCGAAATGTCACCGCCGATCCCTATGCCGGGGCGACGGCGGACGAAATCGATGACCCCCGCGTCTGGTCTGAGGCCATCCGCCAGTGGTCCAGCTTGCATCCGGAATTCTCCTTTCTGCCCAGAAAATTCAAGATTGCCATCACGGCCGCGCCAAAGGATCGGACTGCCGCCAGGGTCCATGACATCGGGCTGATGGCTCGCCGGGGCCGGGAGGGCGAGCTGGGGTTTGAAGTGATTGTCGGCGGGGGCATGGGGCGAACCCCCATTGTCGGCCCGACCGTGCAGGAATTTCTACCGGCCCACCGCCTGTTCTCCTACCTTGAGGCCGTTCTGCGGGTCTACAATCGGCATGGTCGGCGGGATAATATCTACAAAGCCCGGATCAAGATCCTGGTCCAGGCCCTGGGCGTAGACGAATTTGCGCGTCAGGTTGATGAGGAATGGGCCTCGATCGGGCGTGACGGTGACCTGCCGGACGCTGAAATCGCCAGGATCCGCGCAGCCTTTGCGCCGAAAACTTTTGAAACCCTGCCAAGGGAGTCCCTCGGATTCAATGAGGCCAAGGCACAAGATCAGGCCTTCGCGCGGTTTGTCCGTAACAACCTCAAGCCCCACAAGCGACAGGGCTATACGATTGTCGACATTTCCCTGAAGGGGATCGGCGAGACGCCGGGAGATGCCTCCTCAGAGCAGATGGAGGTGGTCGCTGACCTTGCTGAGCGGTTCGGTCAGGACGATATCCGGGTCACCCATGAGCAGAACTTGGTCTTGCCGCATGTCCGGCTGGACGACGCCCATGAGGTCTTCCTTGGCCTGGCGAAGGTCGGTCTGGCGACCCCGAATATCAATCTGGTCAGCGACATTATCGCCTGTCCAGGCCTGGATTACTGCGCCCTGGCCAATGCGCGCGCCATTATTGTGGCCCAGGATATTGCCCGCCGCTTCGAAAACCAGGACCGGGCCGAAGATATTGGCGAGCTGAAGATCAAGATTTCCGGGTGCATCAACGCCTGTGGTCACCACCATGTGGGACACATCGGGATCCTGGGGGTCGATAAAAAAGGTGAGGAATTCTATCAGCTGACCCTTGGTGGCTCAGGGGCTGAAGATGCGGCCATTGGCAAGATTCTTGGGCCAGCCCTGCCGATCGACAAGGTGACGGACGCCATAGATCGTCTGGTGAATGTCTATCTGCAGGAGCGTCAGGTTAATGAGCGTTTCCTGGACACGCTGCGTCGCACGGGTGATGCCCCCTTCAAGGAGGCTGTCTATGGCGATGCTCATTAAGGCCGAGGGCGGCGGATTTCATGCCGAAATGGATGATTTTCAATCGGTTGTCGACGATCAGCCCATCCCGGACGGCAAGCTGATCCTGTCGCTCAAGCGGTTTGAGACAGATGGTGAGGTGCTCCTGGCCCAGGGCCGGGCTGTCGGCGTTCGGATTGAACCCGATGAGGCCGTTGAAGATCTGACCCCATTTCTGCCCCGACTGGCAGTTGTGGCCCTGAGCCTGCCCAAGTTCCGGGATGGCCGGGCCTTTTCTTCCGCTCATATTTTAAGGACGCGGCTTGGATATACCGGTCAGGTGCGTGCGGTGGGGGAGGTTCTGCGGGAGCAGGCGGGCATGATGGCGCGGTGCGGGTTCGATGCCTTTGAGCCATCCGATGGCTCAAGCCCTGAGGCGTGGGCCAAGGTCGTCAATCGACATCGGCATGTTTACCAGTCCGCAGCGGATCACCATGTGCCCGCCTTCGCCCGTCGTCTTGGGGGCTAGTCATGGCATTTGATCAAGAGGCGACAGCCGCGCTGGCGAGCGAACTGGACGTCGAACTGCGCCTGGCCCACCCAATAAGAATCCTCGAGAGAAGTCTTGAAATTTACGGCGACCAGATCGCCCTGGTCTCATCCTTCGGAGCGGAATCTGCGGTATTGCTGCATATGGTGTCGCAGGTGAATCCGGCCCAACCCGTTCTCTTCCTCGATACGGGAATGCTTTTCGCCCAGACCCTGGACTATCGCCGCGCCCTTTCCTCACGCCTTGGCCTCACGGGCGTCAGGGATCTGCGGCCCGCCTTTCAGGACCTGGCGGTTCGGGATTCCGAGTCCAAACTCTGGCAGTCTGACACAGAGGCCTGCTGCGAGATCCGCAAGGTCCTGCCGCTCAATCGCGCCCTGGAGGGCTTCGAGGCCTGGATCACGGGACGGAAGCGGTTTCATGGCGGGGAACGACTGAGCCTGCCCGTGGTTGAGGCGGCTGAAGGCATGGTCAAGTTTAATCCCCTTGCCAATTGGGACAAGGCTGCCCTGGACGCTTATGGTCTGCAGCACAACCTTCCCCAGCACCCCTTGGTCGCCCAGGGCTATCCATCGCTGGGATGCTGGCCGTGTACCCAGGCCGTCTCCCTTGGCGAAGATGTTCGGGCCGGACGTTGGGCGGGTTCCGAAAAAACCGAATGCGGAATACATGTGGCGCGCGCCAGCGTCGGTCCGTCTGATTTTGGCGGCGATATCTAACGGCCTTGAGGGTCTTGCCATGAGCGATGTTATTCCTGCGGTTGCCCCGCCGAAGAAGGCGAGCGCCTTTCACACCGAGACTGTGACCTGGGTCCAGCATTGGACGGACCAGCTCTTTTCCTTTCGGACAACCCGCGATCCCGCCTTCCGGTTCCAAAGCGGCCAATTTGTCATGGTTGGCCTGGAGGTGGACGGAAAGCCCCTGCTCAGGGCTTATTCTGTGGCGAGCCCGTCCTGGCATGAGGAGCTTGAGTTCTATTCCATCAAGGTTCCAGATGGTCCCCTGACATCCCGGCTACAGAAGATCGCGGTGGGAGATAAGGTGCTGATCGGTCGCAAGCCCACCGGAACCCTGGTGCTGGATGGCCTGACCCCCGGACGTCGTCTCTATATGATCGGGACCGGGACGGGCCTGGCCCCCTGGCTGTCCCTGGCACGGGACCCTGCGGTCTATGACCGGTTTGAAACCGTCGTGGTGACCCATACGGTCCGTCAAGTCGCTGACCTCAACTATCGTGCGCTTCTGCAGGACGAATTGGCCCAGGATGAAATTCTTGGCGAAATTGTTGCCCCTAAGCTTCGCTATTATCCAACTGTAACCCGTGAGGACTTCCCGACCCGTGGCCGGATTACGGATCTCATGGCGTCTGGAAAATTAACCGAGGACCTTGGGCTTCCGCCCCTCGATCCGGCCCAGGACCGGCTGATGATCTGCGGCGGACCGTCGGTTCTTGCAGACCTGAAGGCCTGGCTTGAGGGGAAGGGCTTTATTGAGGGATCGCTGTCTGCGCCGGGGGACTTCGTAATCGAACGGGCCTTTGTCGAAACTTGAGGCCTATTTGGGCGGACAGCCTGTGAATTCGCCAACCTTGGTCACGGAGACGCTGTTCAGATCCACACCACGAAGCGGGCTCATGGACTTTGCGTTCATCCCGGTGAAAAGATCGATACGATTACCCTTGATCGCGCCGCCGGTATCAGACGCGTACCAATAGCCGTCATGCTGAGTGCCGTCAGGCAGGATAAGGCCCACCGTTTCCTTGATGAAGAGGATGCTGCGTTTCGGAATGGTGCGGATATCAATTGCGGCCGTTCGCATGGCAACAACACGGCATCCCAGGGAGTCCATGACCCCAACGCCGCGTGCGCCGGCGTGATAGAGGCTTGCCTTCAGCTGAAAGTCCGCAGTGCCGGGCAGGGTGCCCGTAACCACTCCCATCAGCATATCGCCTATTGGGTCTGATTGGACGGTCTGCGCTGCAGACGCGGATGTGCTCAGGCTTAAGGCGACCAGACCGAGCAGGAGAGGAAGGCGGTGGCGCACTGCAACAGCTCATTCGTCATTCGTCTAAGGCGATCTTCCTAGGCTCAGGGCGGGAAATTCGCAAGCCGTGGCGGCGGCGAGGTGGGCAGGGTAGGCGCGACCTTCCGAATTTTTTGCCGCAAAGAGAAACAATTTTTACAGAAATAAAACGGGATTATTTTTTTTATATTAACATTTAGATTCATATGTGAAAAATAGTGGTTAATTTAAAATCTATACCGGGCGTGAAGATATGCCTGGGTCGGGGGCACTTTCTCGCCTAATTGCCTAATATTTGTCTAATTCGTAAATTAATTGATTAAATAATTATCGAAATGACGTATATCCCAATAAATTTTCTGTCCCAAGTTCTCATAAAATTTTTTCTGCTGGCCCGGCAACCCAGAAAAGCATTTGCTCTCGATGAGTGTTGGTCGAAGGGGTTATTATGCGTATCTTTGGTGATAAGATTTCAGGTAATTGTCACAAGGTTAAATGGGTGATGAACCACTTGGATTTTGATCATGACTGGGTCGAAATCGATATCCTGGCGGGCGAGTCGCGAACGGCAGAGTTTCTGGCCATGAATCCTGCGGGTCAGGTGCCGGTCCTAATGCTTGAGGATGGTCGCGCAATATCCCAGTCAAATGCGATCATACTCTATCTGGCCGAAGGCTCTGACCTGATCCCTGAGGATTGGTACGACCGGGCACGCATGATGGAATGGTTGTTCTGGGAGCAATACAGCCACGAGCCCTATGTCGCGGTAACCCGGTTTCAGACGGTTTATAAGCAGATACCCTTCGATGATCTCGATGCCACGCTTCTCGCCAAGGCGAACGGGGCCCTGGATCACCTTGAGTCGGCCCTCAAGGACTCTGAATTCCTGATTGGGTCCAAGCTTAGCCTCGCGGACATCGCCCTGGCAGCCTATACGCGCCTTGCTCCGGACGGTGGCTTCAGCCTTGATACGCGTCCCGCAATTCGGGCGTGGATCAAGCGGATCGAGACCCAGTTGGCCATTACGCCCTGACCCATTTGGTTCCGGGCTTGCAGATTGTCTCCAGAGACCGCAAAGCCTCCTGACTGGCAATCAGACTCAGGAGCCTGGGATGGCAATGAAACGACTGGCGACCTGCGTCGCGGCATTTTTGGTTTCCATCATGCCCGTCTCAGCATCCGCCTGGGGCAGCGCAGGGCATCGTATGATCGGTGAGGCAGCCCTCGGCGGGCTGCCTGATGCCCTGCCGGACTTTCTGAAAACGTCGCAGGCGATTGCCGATGTGGGCGAATATTCCCGGGAGCTCGACCGGTCCAAAGGGGCAGGGCGATTGCATGACCAGAACCTGGATCCCGGCCACTTCATGGATGTCATGGATGATGGCACTATCCTGGGCGGCCCGAAGTTGACGGCTTTGCCAGGGACGCGGGAGGACTTTGAAACAGCCTTGCGCGCCAGCTCCACCTCCAGCTGGAAGGCCGGATGGCTATTCTATTCCATTGTCGAGCGTCAGCAGCAGCTGACCAAGGATCTTGCCTATTGGCGGGTCCTGAAGGCGGCCTTGGGTCATGAAAAAAATCCGACCCATAAGGCTTGGTTGATGGCAGATCAGAAGCGTCGGGAGGGCCTTATCCTCGCAAATTTGGGCCAGCTTTCGCACTTTGTGGGCGATGGAGCCCAGCCCCTGCATGTCACAATCCACTTCAATGGCTGGGGGGATTTTCCCAATCCCGAGAACTATACCCGGGCACGAATTCACACGCCGTTTGAAGGCGAGTTCGTCGCAGCGAATGTGCAATTAAAGCAGGTCCGTGAGGCCATGTCGCCGCCGACAGCCATCAGCCTGCCGCTGGACGGCCAGGTTACTGGATACCTTGCGGAAACCGCTGCACGGGTTGTTCCCCTCTATGCCCTCGAGAAGCGGGGAGGGTTTACAAACGCCAACCCAGAAGGCGTGCGCTTTGCGATCCAGCGACTTGCGGCGGGGGCAAGCGAACTTCGAAACCTTCTTGTTACAGCCTGGTCAGACTCCTCCCGCCAGACGGTGGGCTGGCCCGCCGTCAGTCTCGCAGACGTTGAGTCCGGCAAGGTCGATGCCTATCTCGCCCTTTACGGAAACGACTAAGTCTGAGAGTCAGGCACTGGCCGACTGCGGCCCGAGTCGAGGCCGAGAGCGAGTATTAGTCATGACACAGGCCCGGATTATTGATGGCAGGGCAGAGGCCGAACGCCTCCGGGCGGAGGTCGCGCTCGAAGTCGCCAGCCTCAAGGCCGAGCATGGCCTTACCCCCGGTTTGGCTGTGGTCCTGGTAGGGGATGATCCTGCCAGTCAGGTTTATGTGCGGTCCAAGGGCGAGCAAACCCTCGCCGCGGGCATGTTGTCAGTCACCCACCGGTTGCCAGGACATGTCGGGCAGGACGAGCTCCTGGCGCTGGTCCAGAGCTTGAATGCTGATCCTGCGATCCACGGTATTCTGGTCCAGTTGCCGCTCCCCTCGGGCCTTGATGAGAAGGCCATTATTCTTGCGATTGACCCCGACAAGGATGTCGATGGCTTGCATGTGGTCAATGCTGGGCGACTGTCGCAAGGTCTTCCGGCGCTTGTCCCCTGCACACCTCTTGGCTGCATGATCTTGCTGAACAGGACACTTCCGTCCCTGGCTGGCCTGCATGCGGTCGTGGTCGGACGCTCAGTCTTGGTGGGGCGACCCGTCGCGCAGTTGCTGCTTCAGGCGGATTGTACCGTAACCATTGCCCATTCGCGGACCCGAAACCTGCCGGAAATTTGTCGTCAGGCGGATATCCTCGTTGCAGCCGTCGGCCGCCCGCTGATGATCCAGGGAGACTGGATCAAGCCCGGCGCGACGGTCATTGATGTGGGGATCAACCGGGTTCCCTTCCGCGATCCCGTCAAGGCGGCGGAAGGCAAGACCAAGCTGGTCGGCGACGTAGCCTATAAGGCCGCTCTGGAGGTCGCTGGGGCGATAACACCAGTACCCAACGGCGTGGGGCCCATGACGGTGGCTTGTCTGCTGGCCAATACGGTTACGGCCGCGAAACGCATTCACGGACTATAGGTCGGACTTACGCCTTAGGTATTTGGGGCGGTTGCCGCGTCATTTGCCAGGTCCATCACCTGGCTCAAGCCTGTCTCAACGGCGGCTTGAAAAGCGACGATAATCGCCGACACCTGATTGGACCTCGCCCGGACGCGTATGGTTAGAGACTTGTCCCGGACGATCTGTCCGCCACTCAGCCGCGTTATGACACCGTGCAGGTCAATGCAGACCGTGGGTGGCTGGCGTGCGCCGTGGTCATAGTCGACATCAAACCGGGAAATATCCAGGCGCAGGCTCAAATCCGGTCGGCCAGGTTCGCCGGGCGACAGAAGGCGGGCAGGGCCCCGGTTTTGGCTGAACGAATTGCGCAGGGCCTGGTTGAAGAGAATTTCAGCAGGTTCCATCCAGCGGGCATGGGCAATATAGGCCGCTTCCGGGCCGCTGACCGTCAAAATCCGATCGCCTGACGCTGCCGCCGTGAAACTGCCGCCTGCGCGAATAAAATTGACCTTGGGTCCGGCTGAGGCAGGGGCTGACGCGGTCGATTCCGTAGCTTTTGCCTGGAACCGGTAGAGTTGCGCCGATTTGGTCGTCGGGAACAGGGTTATGCAGGCGCTCAGGCTGGTTGCCAGTGCCAGTGTGGCCGAGAGGCGGGCGAGGTGGCTAAAGCGGTTCATGGCCGGATTTCCTTCTCAGCGGCAGGCGTCTTGTTGATCAGTCCCCGGGGGCTGGACTCCAGTTCCCGGGACAGTCGGGCAAGGGAGTCGGTGGACGCTTGCAGGGATGCGGCCGCCGCTGTGATCTGCGGCAAGCTGGTTGTGCTGAATTCGGTCGTTGTCCCGTCGACCTTTGCGAGGAGGGCTTTGAGGTCCTTGGCGGAATCCTCAACCTCTGCCGCAGCGGTGCTGACAGATTTCAGGCTGGCCTTGGCATCATTGTCGACAAAGGCCTGGCCGGACCTGGACAGGGCCGTGATCTGCTGGGCTGCGAGGTCGATATTCTGCAGGGCGGACTGGGCATCCGCAATCACCTGTTTCCTGGACTGGAGTTCTTCGGTGAAGGCCTGGGTGTTCTTAATGGATCGGCTGAACCCCCGGATGTTTTCGTCACTCAGCAGGGTGTTGACGCGCTGAAGGGCCATCACTGTTTCGGTGACGACTGACTCCCCGCCCTCCAAAAATCCGGAGAGCTTGCTTTGGACCGAGGCGATCACAGGAATCTTGCCTGAGGGGGTAATGGCACTCAGTAAGGGCTGTCCCCGAGTCCCTGCCGTCACCTGGATAAAATTGACCCCGGTTATGCCCAAGGGCTCAATCGTGGACATCGAGTCTGTTCTGACAGGCACGTCCGAGGTCATGCGAACGTGAGCAATCACCTTCTCCGTATTGGGGTGGTAGAGCTCGATTTTCGTGACTTCGCCGACCTTAATGCCGTTGAAGCGGACCTCGCCCCCCTTATCAACGCCATTGATCGGGCCCTGAAAGATGATGTCGTAGTTCGTGTAGTCCTTCTGGAAACTCACATTTGACAGCCAGAATCCGAAGACGGCCATGGCAATGGCGAGGCCGAGGGTGGCTAAGCCAACGAGGGCGTAATTGGCGTCTTTTTCCATCAGACTTTAATCCGGTGCTGGTTTGCGGCGGCCGCAGAGCGTCCGCGAGGGCCCAAAAAGTATTCTTTGATCCAGGGGTGACTGGAAGACTCGAGGTCTCGAACGGGGGCAACAGCCACCACATGCTTGTCCGCAAGCACAGCCACTCTGTCAGTGATGGTATAAAGGCTGTCCAGGTCGTGGGTAATCATAAAGACTGTCAGGCCCAGGCTTTTCGACAGGTCCAGGATCATATCATCGAAGGCTGCCGCCCCAATAGGGTCCAGACCAGACGTCGGTTCGTCCAGAAAGATGAGTTCGGGGTCAAGGACCAGGGCTCGGGCCAGGCCCGCGCGTTTGCGCATACCACCCGAAAGTTCAGAGGGTTTCAGATTGGCGGCCTCGGGGGGCAGGCCGACCATGCCGATCCTTAGGTGGGCAAGTTCGCGGATCTGCCTGCGGGTCAGACGTGTATGCTCATGCAAGGGGGCTTCAACATTTTCCCCCACGGTCAAGTTCGAGAACAGGGCTCCCTGCTGAAACATGACGCCCCAGCGGCGTTCAATGGCTTCCATGCCCTTACGGTTTGCTGCGTGGAGGTCCTGCCCGAACACCTTGACTGTGCCGCCTTCAGGACGTTTCAGGCCGATGATGGTGTTCAGCATGACGGACTTACCCGTCCCTGAGCCGCCCACCACACCCAGGATTTCGCCGGGTCGGACCGCCAGGCTCAGGTGGTCATGAACAAGGTGGCTTCCAAATTGCGAGCGAATGTCGGTGAGCTCGATCACCGGCGTGTTTTCGACGTCCAATTGGGTCATTTGGGACGCGGGGGTCATAGGTTCAACTGCATATAGATCAGGGCGAAAACGGCATCGATCAGGATGATGGCGAAAATCGCATGCACGACGGCGGCTGTGACATGCCGTCCCAGGGAGAGAACATCACCGCCCACGAGCAGTCCCTGCCGACATCCGATTCCGGCGATGGCTATGGCCATGACCGGTGCCTTGGAGAGGGCGATCCAGAAATGGGTCGCACCGACATTCTCCACGATCCGGTTCAGAAAAAAGGTCGGCACGACACCCAGGACGTTCCAGGTAACCAAGAGACCTCCAAGAAGGCCTGCAAGGCTTGCGACGAAGGTCAGGAGCGGCAGGGCTATCAGGAGCGCTGCAAAGCGGGGCAGGACCAAGGCTTCGAAGGGGTCAACGCCGAGGACGGTCATGGCGTCAATTTCCTGGTTCATCTTCATAGCCCCGATTTCGGCCGCGAAGGCGGAGGCAGATCGTCCAGCCAGCAGTACCGCCGTAATCACAATGCCGAATTCCCGCAGCACGGCGATGCCGATCATCTCGACGACAAAAATCTCGGCCCCAAACTGGCGCAGTGTGTTTATCCCCAAGAGGGCGATCACAGCCCCAATGAAGAAGTTGGCCGTCAGAATGATCGGTATGGCATCCAGTCCCGCCCGCTCGGCCAGGGACACGCAGGCAGCCCAGCGAATTCGTCGGGGATTGGCAATGGCACCTGCCGTGACCATGAGGAGGTGACCAGCAAATCGAATGGTCTCAAAGGTATCAGAGAGAGCGTGGGAGACGATGCGCCCCAAATTGGAGAGCAGGGCCTGGTAGACGTCAATTCGCGGCGGTGCCTGGGGCTGCATCTGGGCTGCACGAGTAACCAGTTGCATCAGGCGAACGATTTCCGGCCGGCCCTGAATAGTCTCCAGGTCAAAATCATTCGAAATTGCCTGATAGAGGACATAGGCCCCAGCCGTATCCATACGGTGAACCCCCGCAAGGTTCAGCTTGATGGCGGTTTGACTGCTTAGGGCGCTTGAAAGTCGGGCCCCCAGGGCTTGCACAGCCCTGCCACGCCAGTCGCCGCTGCAGACGAGGATGGAATATCCGTCCTGTTCACTGATTTCGAAGTCTGGCGGGGTCAACATTCTGTGGATGCTATCGTCAATCTGAGGGGGCAGGCAAAGGAGATTACGCTGAAGGCCTATCTTTCGCCCCAGTGATAACGCAAACTGTAGGTTGATTAGGCCGAATGGCCAGGAGCGTTATTTTGGCCCAACAAATCGAACTCGCTGGAGTGTCCGGCTCAATCTATCGCTATAGCGAGTTGGAGCCGGGGCGTGTCTTGCTGCCTGCCGGAGCGAATTACGTCATTGTCTATGCCGCGACGACCGGTGTGGAAGTCCTGTTTGCGGGCGAGACGGAAAACCTCGCCGAAGAGAGCTGGCGGGGTATTCTTTCTGCAATTCAGAAGCAGTTTCCCAGTGCCCGGGTCATGACCCGGCTGAATGTGAGTGGCGCAACGCGCCGTGCCGAGCAGGAAGACCTGATCTCGGCTTACGCCCCCGTGCTGAACAGGGCCCAGTCCGCAGCCTAGAGCTTGCCCCGTCCCTTTGGACGACCAGAGCTTCTCATAGCTTAAACTCGAAAACCGGCCTGACCTGATTGCTCAGGCCAGGCCGATATCTTGTGGTGCCCGACGGCCCCCTAGTTGTCCCAGAGAATATATTCCTCGCCAGTCTTCTGCGGCACGCCGCTGGGGTGGTCGATGAAGACGGCACCTTGCAGCAGTGACGGCCAGATGGGCTTTACCGTCTCTGCGTCCTGCTTCGCCAGCAGAGCCAGGAGGGTTTTTACGCGCGCCGGGTCCGAGGCAGAGAGGTCGTGCTGCTCTGTCGGGTCGGTCGCCAGATCATAAAGCCAGACCTTCTTGCGCGCCTCATTGCTCTGCAGCTTGTAATCTCCGTCCAGCACGACCTTGTACTGCCCAGAGCGCCAGAACATGGTTTGGTGTGGCCGGCCTGTGGCCTTGCCCGTGATGTAGGGCAACAGGTTCACACCATCGATCACGCGGTCGCTCGGCAGCTTGGCCCCGGACGCGCCGGCAATGGTCGAGAAAATATCGATATGACCAACCGGATAGGTAAAGCGGGAATTCGCCGGGATAACGCCAGGCCAGTTCATGAAGAAGGGTGTGTGGATCCCGCCTTCGAAGAAGGTCGACTTCCAACCCCTGTAGGGGCGATTGATCTCAGGGAGGCCGATATAGCCCGCTCCGCCATTGTCGCTGGTGAATATGACCAGGGTGTTCTTGTCCAGCCCCTGGTCCTTCAAGGATTGCAGCACGCGCCCGACATTCCGGTCCAGATTGCGGACCATGGCCCCATAGACCCGGAGGCGGTGGTCCTTGATCTGGGGCAGGGCATCATAGTCGGCCTTGGTGGCCTGAAGCGGGGTGTGGATGGCGTTGGGGGCATAGTACATAAAGAAGGGGCGGTTCTTGTTGGCCCCGATGGCCTTGACCGCTTCATCGGTCAGATAGTCCGTCATATAGCCCTTGGGCGCGAACATTTTCGAGCCATTGTACTGCACCATATAGGGCAGGTTGGGCCACAGGAACCGGTCGATGGGATCGAAGTCCTGCTTTGAGTTGACGACCTGAGGGTCCTTTTCGGGCAGGTACATCGAGCCACCGGCCATGAAGCCCAGGCTCTCATCAAAGCCCCTTTGTTCCGGACGCGTGCCCTTGGCCCCGCCAAGGTGCCATTTGCCGAGATGAATAGTGTGATAGCCATCGGACTTCAGCATTTGCGCAATGGTGATTTCCGAGGTCGGAACCGCAAGCTGATCCAGGGCCGGAACGTCCTTGGCGCGTTCCTTGAAGAACTTGGGCGGAACAATGCCACCGGGCTCATGGGCTGTGCCGACCATGCGCTCAAAGGCCACCGGCGCGGGCGTGAATTCAAAGCCGAACCGGGTAGGATAGCGTCCCGTCATCAGGGATGCGCGCGAGGGCGCACAGGTCGCATTGCCAGCATAGCCATTGGCAAAAGCCGTCCCGCCGTGGGCAATGGAATCGATGTTGGGGGTAGGAACGAGGCCTCCGGCTACGCCGCCGTTAAAGGTAATGTCGTTATAGCCCATGTCATCGGCAAGAATGAGGATCACATTGGGCGGGCGCGTCCCTGCGGGCACCTCTGCAGGGCCCTGGGCCCAGGTTACGGGCTGGTTTGGGTCCACATGGGGAAGTCGAGAGTGCGCAATCGCGGAGAAGATCGTTGCCTTGTTCATGGCCGCAACGCCAACCAGTGCGCCGACGACCGCCGCCGTGCCCAATAATCCTTGCCAGAGTTTCATGCTTAGCTTCCTGGAATGTCTAGGTTTATCATTGATATTCAACGATTTTGAAGAAAAGGGCCGAGCCCTAGCGAGGCTTTAAGCCCTGCTGCTCTAGCCGCCAGCGGAACTGGTCATAGCGATCCTGGCCAAAGAAAGGTTCCTTGTTGAAGCTGAGCATTGGCACGCCGTAGTGCCCGGCTTCGCGCTGGGCGATCTGATTGGCTTCAATAATCTCATGCAATCGCTCGGCCTCTTGATCGACCGCGCGGGCGATTTCGGTTGGATCTAGGCCAGCGGCCTCGGTGGCCCGGGCAATCTGGTCGCCTTCGTGCCAATTATCGACCGTCCCGCTCCAGATCAGGTGGCTGATATGGGTCAGGAAGGCCAGACCCCGGCCACGTTCCTCAGCGGCAACGCCCATGCGCGTGAGGCGATGAATGTGGGGCTGTTCCTTGGGATACTTGCCCGTTGCGAAATCCATCAAGACCGGATCGGGCCGCGGCCACCGGAAGGGCAGACCCAGGAAGGCAGCCTCACGATGCACATCGACCTGAAAATAACTGAACCAGAGCGGATCACGGGTTTCAAAGAACTCAGGGGTTCGAACTGCCAGGGGGTAAACGGGGCGAATTGTCCCCTTCACGTCGTATTTCTCCTCAAGCTCGAGGAGCCTTGGCATAATCATATAGGAGTAAGGAGAGCGGAATGACCAATAAAGTTCATAGCTTAGAGACATGTTGGTGCTCCACTTGCGAGATCGTTGATGCCCGGCTTTAAATTGGCATAGACTGTGCCGAAATCCAAAATCAGGTGATCGGGAAAAATTGCCATGCTTCGACTTATGCTGAGACTATTGGTTGGCCTCATCGGGCTCCTGGCCCTGTTTATGGCCGCCCGCCTTTGGCTGGATCCGACCTCCACCGCCCTGAAGCTGGGACTCATGACCCAGGCCGTCCTGGGCCAGGCGACCGCACGGGCGGACCTTGGTGGATTTTTCGGTGTCGTCGGCGCGCTTGCCGTCCTGGCCTCAATTCGCTCCGATGGGTCAAGGCTCACGGTTCCGGTGTTCCTGATCGGTGCGGCCCTGACGGGGCGGGTCATCACCGCCATTGTCTCAGGCATCAGCCCGCCACTTGTTCCGCCCATGGTTGTTGAAGCGGTCATTCTGGTTGTCTTTGTGGCAGCTTGGCGAAATCTCCGCACGGCCTAGTCCTGGCCGAAGCGGATTTCATCTGAGCCGACGGGCAGATCTATGGTCATACCATCCTTCGACAGCCGCCAGTTCTCATAGCCAGCGGCCTCGATCCCCCGGGTGAAGGCTTGGGGCGTGAAGAAGGGCAAGCCTGCCTGGGTCAGGTGGTAGAAGACCAGGGCCTTAACGCCTGCGGCCTTGGCGATCTCAGCCGCTTCTAGAGGCGATGTATGATAGGTCACGGTGTCACCCATGATGGATGACATGCGCGGGTTGCCCATGCCGACCAGGGCCCTGGACAAGGCGCGCGTCATGTCATTGTTCTGGGCTTCGTGAAGCAGAACGTCGGCTCCCTTGGCGGCAATCGCGAGGGGCGGGTGCTTGCGGGTATCGCCACTGACGACAACGGATCGGCCCTTGTAATCAAAGCGGTATGCAAAGGCGGGAGACACCGGGCTGTGTTCCACGGCGATTGCCGTGACGGTTAGCCCATTCTCCTGCCATGCGATCTTGGTCCGGGGCAGGGCGGGATCCTTGACCGTGGGAAGGTTGATGACCTTTGCCACCATCTGTCCTGGGGCGAGCGGAAACTTTACATCGCCATGCTCATGGTGAGCGCGCCGGAAACCATGGTCGACTTCGTAGGCCTGGTTGAATCCAGCAACCAGCTTCTCTACTCCGGCGGGACCCACGACATTCAGGGGTGCCGGGCGGCCTGCAATCCAGCTCTGGTCGTTGAATTCGCCAAGGTCGCCAATGTGATCAGAGTGCAGGTGCGTGATGAAGACGGCCCGGGCAGACGCGCCGGGGAGCTTGAAGAGGCTGATGTTTTCCGCCGACTCAGGCCCAATATCGACGAGATAGAGGGCCCCGCCGGCTTCGATGGCAACACAGGGTTTGGCCCGGTCCTTGATCGCCAGGGGCCCAGACGTTCCGCACATTGTGACCTTGAGACTGTCAGCCGGTGCCGGGGCTGCCGTCTGGGCGCTCGCTGCGGGGGCCAGAAGCATAGCGGCCATCACCAGGCCCAGATGAAATCTGCGAGTTTGGATCATTTCGTTTCACTCCCTTGGGCGGGCTCATCGGTCCTGCCAGGGGATAGACTTAAATATCGACACGCAGAGTGCAACAAGAATGCGACGCCCTGCGACAGATGTCGCGCACAAGGCGGAAAAACTATTGCTGTTGCTGCTGTTGCTGCTGATCGTAGCCCAGGCTGCCCGGGACAGGCCGACGACGACCATTCAGGGAAAAGGACGGTTTGGCCAGTCGGATGAATTCAGGTTCAACCTGGGCCGAGCGGGCCCGTCGCACGGACACCCCCACCGCAAGCTGGCTTTCTGAGTCGCCCTTGTAGACGCCGCGCGAGGGCGGGACATCTCCATAGTCTCGGCCAATGGCGGCGGCGATGTGTCGTTCACCCGCCAGGACGTTATTTGTTGGATCGATACCGATCCATCGGGTTGATGGCAGAAAGACCTCAACCCAGGCGTGGGTTGCCTCAGGATCTGACCGGTCCCCCGACTCACGGTCTGTGAACAGGTAGCCGGACACATACCTCGCGGGGATACCCCAGCGTCGGCAAATGGCGATCATGATGTGGGCAAAATCCTGACAAACTCCCCTGCGGCTTGCCAGGGCAATGTCGATGGGACTGTCCGCGTCCGTGGCCTGGGGATCGTAGGCAAAGGCCTGGTATAGGGTCTCTGATAATTGTCTCACGGCGTTCAGGGGATCAATTGCCCTCAGCCGGTCCAGGTCCATTTCTGTGATGAAATGCAGGAGGGCCTCGGTCTCTATGCAAAAGCCGTGGTGGCGCAAAAAGTCAAAATTTTCGCCCCGAACCTGCTCGCTTCTCAGCCTGTCCCATTCGCCCATGTCCAGGGCATCCGGCAGGGGGTCCGGCGTCTGGGTTTCGACTGTGGCACTGGCGATGATGGACAACTGGTCGTGGGGCTGGGGAACGTCGAAATGATAAACGGCATTGCCGAAGGCATCGGCGTAGGAAAACAGCTGGGCTGGCGGATCAAGTTCCAGATCAAAGCTGACCAAACGCTGACGCCCACTCTTCTGAGGCTGCATCCAGAGTTCCATCACGCTTTCGCGGACATTGCTCGCATAGTGGTAACGGGTGAGGTGTCGAACTTCCAAGAGCATCAGACCCTGTCCCTAAGCCGGTAGCCGCATTTCGAGGGAATATGCGACGAAGGTTTCGTAAATAGCGGCATGGATTGCGGAACATTCCTCCAGGACCATGTTGATCAGGGCGTTCGCGCCCTCCAGCTGCAGGGTTTCGATATCCGCATACTGCAAACGCGCTTTCAGGCGCCCTGCCATACGTTGCGGCCCGGCATTGCCCGTGTGTTCCGCATAGCGGCTGATCCCGACCAGGTGGGACTCGATCTGGGTCGTGGCAAAGCGCAGAGACCTCGGAAAGTCTTCGTCAAACATCAGAAATTCCCGGATCAGTCTGGGCTGGAGGTCAGCGGTATAGCGCCGCAGATAGGGCTCCAGGGCGCAGCTCATGCGCAAGAGCCCGGTCATGGCCACGTGTTCCGTAACAGGCCGTCCATGGCTCTCGCCAAAACCCGACTCCAGCAGCCGGCCAATGAGTTGGGCCCGCTCCAGATAGACGCCCAGTTGCAGAAAGCTCCAGCCCTCGCCATGGCTCATGGTGGCATCAGCGGCTCCCTTGAACTGATGCAGGTCTGCGATGATGTCCTGAAGAAATACCGAAGATCCGTCGGCAAAGCGGGCCGCGGCCCGGGGATCGGTGACACGAAGGTAGATCAGATTGAGCCGCTCCCAGGTTTCCGTAGTGATATGGTCACGGACCTGGCGGGCATTTTCCCGCGCGCGTGCCAGGGATGAGGTGATGGAATTGGTGTCTTCCCGATCTACGGCCAGGGCGAATGCAGCTTCATAGGGCGTGCGCTGGCTCTCGGCAGGGTCCTCTCCCACAGCCGCCAGGGCGATCCGAACAGCCTGGGAAGCGGCTTCCCCTTGGTCGAGAGTCGCATTCAGCATCACATCTGAAAGCCGACACATGTGCTCGGCCCGCTCAACATAACGCCCGATCCAGTAAAGGCTGTCTGCCACGCGTGCGAGCATCATGGCTGGACGTCCTGGTCGCGGTGTGGCGAGCTGAGCACCCAGGTATCCTTGGACCCACCACCCTGGCTCGAATTGACCACCAGCGAGCCCTTGCGCAGGGCAACCCGCGTCAGAGCCCCCGGAGTCACCACGATCTTGTCGCCGGACAAGATGAAGGGGCGCAGGTCCACATGCCGGTGGTCGATTTGGCCGTCTATGAGGCAGGGGGCTGTCGAGAGCTGAATGGTTGGCTGGGCGATGTAGTTTTCGGGATCGGCCTTAAGTGCCGCCGCAAACTCTGCGCGCTCGGATGCAGACGCATGGGGTCCGATCAGCATGCCATAGCCCCCCGACGCGCCTACGGCCTTGACGACCAGCTTGTCCAGATTTGCCAGAACGTGTTGCAACTGGGCCGGTTCGCGACAGAGATAGGTCTCGATATTCGGAAGGATGGCATCCTCACCGAGGTAGTACTTAATAATTTCAGGGACATAGGTATAGACCGCCTTGTCATCCGCCACCCCCGTCCCGGGCGCATTGCAGATCACGACCGTGCCAGCGCGGTAGGCATTGAACAGTCCGGCGACGCCAAGACTGGAATCTCGCCGGAAGGTCAGGGGATCGATGAAATCATCATCGACCCGGCGATAAATCACATCAATCCGGCGCAGGCCTGTGGTGGTCCGCATATAGACCATGTTGTCGTGAACAACGAGATCGCGCCCCTCGACCAGGGGCACGCCCATCAGGCGCGCCAGATAGGCATGCTCGTAATAGGCGGAGTTATAGACGCCGGGTGTCAGCACGACAACCTGGGGATCTGATCGCCAGTCCGCCGCCATGCTCTTCAGCGTGGCCAGGAGAAGGTCCGGGTAACGTTCGACCGTGCGAACGCCAGCTGAACGGAAGGTGCCGGGGAAGGTGCGTTTCGACGCATCCCGATTGGCCAGCATGTAGGAAACCCCGGACGGCACACGCAGGTTGTCCTCCAGGACCGCAAAGGCCCCATCCGGCTGGCGGATCAGGTCCGATCCACAGACATTGGCATAGGACTGATGCGGGACGTAAAGGTTCTGCATTTCCCGCCGGTAGGAGGGCGCACACAAGACGAGTTCCCGCGGAACAATGCCGTCGGCAAGAATCTTCTGGGGGCCATAAATGTCCGCCAGGAACATGTTCAAGGCTCGGAGACGCTGGGTCAGGCCGTCTTCAACTGTGGCCCACTCCTCCGCGGGAATGATCCGGGGCAGGAGGTCTGTCGGAATGATCCGTTCGGTCGAGCTTTCGGCACCATAGACCGTGAAGGTGATGCCCTGGAGCAGGAAAAACCGCTCAAGTGTGCGTTGCCGTTCGGCCAGGTCACCCGCGTCAAGGGTATCCAAACGCCGTTGCAGGGCTAGGTAGTGACCCCGGACCTCACCTGGACGGGCCTGCATCTCGTCATAGGGCAAGCCTTGAGCTGTCAGGACGTCCATTTGATCCGTATCCAGTTCGCCCGGCAATGACACTGCATACTCCACTCAGGCCAGCCGCCCCGGGCCGTCACGGAACGAGCATAGGAAACTCCGGGTTTGGTGCGGGGTAATTCCAGGTTGCTAGCCTCTCGGAGTTCTAAATGCCCAATTATTGCGCAATAATTTGCTCTTAAAATGCACAAATCCTAACGGCGGTGACGACTGGCCCGGTCCCGCGATCCAGTCTAATCTGCGTCTTAGAGCCGCCCAAAGGACCCGCCCCGTGGCAAGACTATTCCGCCCCTTTGCGCTGGTAATGAGCCTGATAATGGCCTTGGGGGCGGATATTGTCTGGGCTGCAGAGTCTCAAGGGGTCGCGCGCGCCCGCGTCGAAGGCAAGATGGACTCTTCCCTCAAGGCGAAAATTGAGTCGGCCATCGGCGAGACCACACGGCCTGTGACCAATCGTTTCGAAGCTCGCCAGAGGGCGCGCAGTGTCGCCGATACCGCCCTGTCGGTGCTGCGCTCAGAAGGCTATTATGACGCCCAGGTTGAACCTGGCGTGACGGGGACCGATCCGGTTCAGCCCCTGATTACCGTTTTGCCGGGGCAGGTCTTCCATATCGCCGGTCCGGTGATCGAATGGCTAGACCCGGCACCGCCAGAGGCGATTCAAGCGCTCGGGACCTCGATCCTCGACCTGAAATCGGGTCAGGTCGGGGCCTCGATTACCATTGTTTCAGCCGAAGGCCGCGTCGCTGCCGCCCTGAAGGGCCGGGGATATGCCGATACAGAAGTGGCGGCCCGGCAGGTCATTGTTGACCACGCCGATCGAACCGTTCAGCCGACGTTCAGGGTCAGGTCTGGAGACTTGATCCATCTGGATGGGCTGACCCTGGCCACGGCGGGCAGGACTCGGGAAGACTGGCTACAACGGCTTAAGCCCTGGACGGCTGGCGAGGTGTTTGATCCGGCTAAACTGGCGGATTTCGAACTGCGCCTGACGGAAACCGGGGTCTATGATTCCGTCAATGTGGCCTTGGCTCCTCTGCCGGAAGTGCCGGATGGCGCACCAAGGCCGGTCATTGTCCAATTGTCCGACCGTCCGCCCAGGCAGATTGAATTTGCGGCCAGTTATGCAACCAGTGACGGGTTTGGCATGGATGCCCGCTGGACCCAACTGAACCGCCTTGGTGTTGCGGACAGGTCGTCCCTCTTTGCAAAGGCCTCGTCCCTGGATAGCCGGGTTGGGGCCAGCCTGGTCCTGCCAAACTGGAGGCAGCTTCGACAGTCTCTCACCGTCAATAGTGCCATCTACACTCAGATTACCCCGGCCTATAAGGAAAATGGAGCCACGATCAGTGTGGACCGGGACCGATGGCTGAACCGGCATGCGGACCTCACGACGGGCGCGTCCCTTGACTACATCACAACCCGGTCAACGGACTCCAAGAGCCTTCAGACCCAGGCGGAGCACAGGCTCCTTTCGGGCGTTCTGGGGGCCTTGGTCCTGGATTATTCCGACGATCCGCTTGATCCGCACAAGGGGTGGCGGGCCGAAACCCGGCTAGAGCCTACTCTAATAACGGGCAGCAATAGTCTGGCCTATTTCAAGGCCTCGGCTCAGGGAACGGGCTACATCCCCCTCGGATCTGACGGAAAAACCCTCATGGCAGGTCGCTTGAAGCTGGGATCGATCATTGGCGGCAGTCTGTCTGGCGTGCCCGCATCGCGTCGCTATTATTCCGGCGGCGGGGGATCTGTGCGGGGCTATGTCTATCAGGCCATCGGCCCCCATCTTGCAAACAACACCCCTGAAGGCGGGCTTGGTCTTTTCGAGGCCTCGGGCGAGGTTCGCCACCAGATCGCGCCTAAATGGGGGCTGGCTGGCTTTGTCGACCTGGGGTCGATTTCGTCTGACCCCGTTCCGACCTTCAAGGACCTCAGTATCGGAGTCGGGGCGGGCCTTCGGTACAACCTCGGATTCGGGCCCCTGAGGCTCGATCTGGCCATACCGCTAAATCGCCGGTCGGATGATCCGAAATACCAGATTTATGTGAGCATTGGGCAGAGCTTTTGAGCCAGGACCCGCCCTCAGAAAAATCGCCAGCGATCGACCGGACGAGCTTGGTTCCTCGTGTTCGGGCCGGTTGGCTATGGCTGATTATGGGGGTCTTGATCCTGGGCGTCGCGCTGTCTGGGCTTCGTCTGGCGCTGTCGTCTCCCCTCGGACTTGCGGAGGTTGAGCGCCAAACCCAGGGCCTGAGCCTGGGGCGGGTCGGGCAACTAAAGACCACAGGCTTGCGGGGCGACCTTCTGGGTCGGTTCAGCCTGGACCGATTTGTGATTTCCGATCGTGACGGCGTTTGGCTGACCGCAGACAAGGTCAAGGTGAGCTGGAACCCATGGCGATTGCTGAGGGGGCAGGTTCAAATCGATGCCCTGCAGTTGGGACATCTCCATGTCCTGAGACGTCCGCTACTCGGGCCTGCTGAGGCTCCGTCGTCCCTGCCGGTTTCGGTTCGGCTTCAGACTTTTTCCGGACAGATCGAACTCGACCCCGCCTTCAGCCTCAGTCGCGGTCTGTTCGAGGCCTCAGGAGACCTCTTGCTGCGGCCCAGGAATGGCGGTGCGGCCGGGAGTCTGGCGGCAATTAGCCTGCTGCACTCCGGCGACAAGCTCAACCTCTCCTTCGACTTTGGGGAGCGTCACCCCTTCCGCCTGACCGCAGGTGCCCATGAGGCCATGGGCGGGGCGCTGGCAGGTACAATGGGTCTCAATCCAGACCTTCCCTTCGACCTTACCCTCGATGGCGCAGGGCATGGCGGCACTGGCCATCTGCGCGGCCTCGTCACCTCAGGTCGGGAGACGCCCTTGACCCTGTCCGGACAGTGGACCCCAACAGGCGGCGACATGACCGGCCACCTTGCTCTTGAGGCCTCAAGCCTCACCCGTGGCCTGAGCAACAAACTTGGTCCAGTTCTCGACCTTCAACTGACCGCGCGCCCGGCAGATCGCGATCTCCTCGCCTTCCAGGGCACCCTTGCCATGCAGAACCTGCACCTGGAGACCAAAGGACTGGTGAACTCTCGAACGGGTGCGATTGGCAAGGCGGGCGCGGAACTGGTTGTGACCGTCCAGGACCCCGGGCGATTTGGAGCGGCGGGCCAAATGGGTCCTGCCCGGCTTGAGGGGCAATTGACCGGGAATGATAAATCTTGGGATTTTTCCGGAAAAACGTCACTCAAACGCCTGAACTTAACCTCATACACCCTGGAGTCTGTCGACGGACCTCTGACGCTGAGTTGGCATAAGGGGCAACTTGATTTCGCCTCGCGCCTTCGTGGTTCAGGTGGGGCGGGCGACGGCTATATCTGGAGCCTAATGGGGCGAACACCGGAAGTTCAGGTCGATATTACGCGCCTCAAAGATCAGCGGTGGCTATTGCAATCAGCGAAGGCCACCGGCGAAGGCCTGAAGCTACAGGCAAGCGGGACCCGCACCTTGCTGGGTGGGCTGGCTTTCGGCGGAACGGCAGAAATGACGGACCTTGCCCGGGCAAACCCCGGGGCGGGGGGCAAGATCATCGCGCGGTGGAATTCGGCGCAGGCGAAGGCCCTGGCACCTTGGCTGATCGCGCTACAGGCGGATGGAAATGCAATCCAAACGGGCAATGCCTCCCTTGACCACCTCCTGGGGGCGACCCCACGCCTGGTGGGCAAGATGGAACTTGAAGAGGGCCGGGCGACCCTGACCGGCGTGACCCTCACGGGGGCAGACGTGTCGATGACGGGGGAGGGCCGTCTAGCAAGTCGCGGTCCCGTGCGTCTCAATCTCGACTGGTCCGCCAAGGGTCCGATCCCGATTGGGCCGATTGAGGTCACGGGCAGTCTTACCGGCCAGGGCTTCGTGACGGGGACACTTGACCAGCCGACCACGGAGCTAACGGCCCTTGTCGATCATGTCGACTTGCCCGGCCTGCCGCTTGAAAAGGCCCGTCTGAGTCTCAACCTGAGCGGGTTTGGATCCAATGCCACGGCAAAGGCTCATATCGAGGCCGCCAGCGCCTATGGGCCGGCTGTCGCCCAAGGTGACATCGCCCTCAACCCCCGGGGGCTGGATTTGCGCGAACTGAAGGTCAACGCCGGAGGAGCCCAGCTCACCGGACGCGTAAGTCTTCGAGATAAGTCTGCCTCCGATGCAGATCTGGCCTTGGTGCTAACGAAAGGCGCTTTCCTGACACAGGGTGAGGTCAAGGGTGACGTCAGGATCGAGGGTGACAAATCCGATGGCGCGACGGCCCGGCTCAACCTGAAGCTTCGCGACGCACAGTGGTCCGGAAGCCGGATCAAGGTGGCATCTGGTGAGGTCTTGGCGACTGGCCCCATTCAGAACCTTCCGTTTGTGCTTCAGGCGACGGGCAATTCGAGTCAGGGCCAGTGGAGTCTAACGGGTCAGGGGCACTTGAGGGATATTCAGCCGGGATGGAGGACGGACTTCGAAGGCAAGGGCCGGCTGGCGGGACGCGAGCTTCACACCGCCGAACCTCTGCAGCTTACCTTTGAGTCACAGGCCACAGGTTTGCACCTCGCCCTGGCTACCTCCGACGGCGGCAGCCTTGTCCTGAATGGGAAATTTGGGCCCAAATCCTCAGAGGCCCGGGGACAAATCGATAACCTGTCGGCGGGCTTCTTCAATGAGGACATGGTTGGCAAGTTCCGCGGTGCCTTCGCGCTGGAGACCCGTGATGGGCGTGTTGTCGGGCAGGCAGATGCCAGTCTTCAAGACGTCCGCGCGGTCGACAGCGATCCCACCCTGGGGCTCAACGGTGCCATTCGTGGGCGTTTGGAGGGCGAGACGCTTGAGATCTCTAGCGAGTTGATCAACCGTCAGGGTTTGAAGGCAGGTGGACGGATCACCTTGCCTGCCCGAACGGCGGCGGCCCCCTTCAGTCTGGCCCTTGATCTTGACCGCCCCGTTCGGGGCGAGGTTTTTGCAGACGGTGAAATCAAGCCGCTTTGGGATCTGGCCTTTGGCGGGGAGCAGGATCTGGAAGGCCGGGTGCACCTGGTCGGAAGTGTCGGCGGGACCCTGGCAGACCTGCGGGCCATCGGAGACGCGTCGATTATAGAAGGGGTTTTCTCGGATGCTTCAACCGGGCTGGCCCTGCGCAAGGTGTCTGTAAAGGCGCGTCTTGCAGACAATGCCATCAATATCGCCGAGGCGACCGGGACTGATGGCCATGGTGGAACCCTTAGCGGTCAAGGGCAGATCAGTCTCTTGAGGGAAGGGGTAAGCTCATTCCGTCTTGACCTTAATCATTTCAGGCTGATCGATAATGAACAGGCGACCGCCACCGCGAGCGGTCAGACCCAGCTTAGACGAACGGCGGAAGGCAAGATCAGACTGGCCGGTGCCCTGACCATAGATCGGGCCGACGTCACCGCCCGGACCACCGAGGCGGCAGGGGTGACCTCAATTGATGTGATTGAAATCACCGGGGCCGATGACCTGTCCGGAGCCCGCCAGAACCCGACCCCGTCAGCCCAAGCGATTGATCTGGATGTGACCCTCAAGGCCCCTGAACATATTTTTGTCCGGGGACAGGGTCTGGATGTCGAAATGTCCATGGATGCCCGGGTGGCAGGGTCAACAGCCAGACCCATCCTGTCGGGTGTGGCCAGAGTGATCCGGGGTTCCTATGCCTTTGCGGACAAGCGGTTTGAAATCGATCCCGGTGGTGCAGTCTATCTCTCCCAGGACCCGGAAAAGATACGGTTGGACTTTTCAGCCTCACGCCAGGATTCTTCGCTGACGGCCATTGTACGAATTCGGGGCACAGCAACCCGACCGGTGATTGCCCTGACCTCGTCGCCTGCGCTCCCAAATGACGAGGTGGTCTCTCAAGTCCTGTTTGGTCGGTCAGCTGCCCAGCTCAGCCCGATCGAGGCCGCTCAGCTTGCCTCGGCAGTTGCGGCTATGGCCGGGGGCGGAGGGTTGGACGTGATCGGCAACCTGCGGGCCTTTGCCGGACTTGACCGACTAAGTTTTGCCGGAGGGGGCAGCCAGGGATTTTCGGTGTCGGGTGGCAAATATCTGACGGAGAATGTGCTCCTGCTGCTCAGTGCTGGCGGGCGCGATGGCAGTTCCGCCCAGGTCGAATGGAATATCACCCGGTCCTTGAGCCTGATCTCGAAACTGGCGCGTCAGGGGGACCGAAGTCTCGCCGTTCGTTGGCGCAAGGATTACTGAGATCTCTAAAGGTCCAGGTCCACGATCAGGGGCACATGGTCCGAGGGTTTTTCCCAGCCACGAACCTCGCGGTTGATCACACAGGCACGCAAATGATCGGCGGCTTGGGGTGACAGAAGGGCATGGTCAATACGAATGCCATTATTCCGGGGCCAGGCGCCCCCCTGATAGTCCCAGAATGTGTAGGAGTCCGGGCGGCCATCCATGGCCTGAAAGGCCTCGGTCAGACCCAGCCATTTCAGCGCCCTGAAGGCCTCCCGACTTTCCGGCTGGAAGAGGGCATCACCCGTCCAGTCACTGGGGTGGGCCGCATCTGTGGCTTCAGGGATAACATTGAAGTCCCCCATCAGGGCCAGGGGCTCTTCAAGGGCCAGCAGGGTCTGGGCGTGCGCGTGGAGCCGCGACATCCAGGCAAGCTTGTAGCCAAATTTTTCGGTCGCAATGGGATTGCCGTTGGGAAGGTAGATGGAGGCCACCCGCACCGGTTTGGGGCCAGAAATCACAGCCTCGATATAGCGGGACTGTTCGTCGGTTGGATCACCGGGAAGCCCGCGCAGGACGTCTTCCATAGGGGTGCGGGAGAGAAGGGCCACGCCGTTATAGGTTTTCTGACCGTGAACTGCGACATTATAACCAAGACGTTCAAAGGCTTCGGCAGGAAACTTCTCGTCGATACACTTGATCTCCTGAAGGCAGGCAACGTCTGGCTTCTCGGCTTCAAACCATTTGAGGACGGTTTCCAGTCGGGCATTTACGGAATTCACATTCCAGGTGGCGAGGCGCATCAGGGGTCCTGTCCTGGAGGATCTTGGGATTAAATCGAGAAGCTGACGCCGCAGCCGCAGCTGGACTTTGCATTCGGATTGCGTACGCGAAACTCTGACCCGGCGAGTTCGTCTACAAAGTCGATCACCGAGCCCGTGAGCAGGCCGAGACTGACCTGGTCAACCACGGCCGTGGATCCGTCTAACTCGACCTTCAGGTCGTCGGGCTCGGCCTGGGTCACAAGATCAAAGCGATACTGAAATCCCGAGCATCCACCGCCATCCACAGCGACGCGGAGCATCATCGGCGTGCCTTCAGCCTTCGATATCACGGAAAGCCGGCGCGCGGCGGCGGGGGAAAGGGTCAGGTCAGGTGGGGTCATGGCGGTGTAAAACTCTGTAAGTCTCTATATGAGTATGGTTGCGCCTCTCACCAAGGCCCATTTTTTGTTAGGTGAATGACGATGACCCAGCCACGCGCCGCCTTTGCCGAAATTGCCGCCCAGTCCCGGGGGCGGAAGATCAGTGAGCCTGAGAGCCGTAGCCGCACACCCTTCGCCCGCGACCGGGACAGAATTATACATACCACGGCCTTTCGCCGCCTCAAGGACAAGACCCAGGTCTTTGTCGCCCATGAAGGCGATTATTATCGCACCCGGCTCACGCATACCCTGGAAGTCGCCCAGATCGCCCGGTCGCTGGCGGCGGCCCTCGGGCTTGAGGCGGACCTTTCAGAGACGATTGCCCTTGCCCATGATCTTGGGCATCCGCCCTTTGGTCATTCCGGAGAGGATGAACTGCATTCCGCCATGGGTCCCTATGGAGGGTTTGACCACAATGTTCAGACCTTCAGGGTCGTCACGGAGACGGAACGTCGGTATCCAAACTGGGCGGGGCTCAACCTGACCTGGGAAACCCTTGAGGGGATCATCAAGCATAACGGCCCGGTGAGTGCACAGCTGATCCGACCGTCCTGGGCGGCTGTGGTGACTTTCAACCGTGATTATGATCTTGAGCTTGGGGGCTGGGCGTCGGCCGAGGCGCAGGTTGCGGCCATTGCCGACGATATCGCTTACAATAACCACGATGTTGATGACGGCGTCTCAGCTGGCATGTTCAACCTCAAGGACCTGTTGGATGTCCCGCTGATCGGGCCGATCCTGCATGGAACCTTCAAGGATCACCCCGACCTCGATCATGAGATTGTCCGGATGGAAGCCGTGCGTCGGATGATTGGGGCCATGGTGGAAGATGTCATGGCCGAGACGGGGCGCAGGGTGGCGGCGTCTGCCGTGAGCTCCGTCCTCGATGTGCGGGAACTGGGTCATCCCCTGATCGGTTTCTCCCGTGACATGCTGGAGGACCTTGGAGCCTTGCGTGAGTTTCTGATGACCCGGATGTACCGGCACTGGCGGGTCAACCGGACGCGCAGCCAGGCGCGCCGAATTCTTGCGGAGATGTTCCAGCTCTTCATGAAGGAACCGGACGTCATGCCCGCCGAATGGTTCTTGCGTTGCCGCGAGGCAGATGATGCCGGACGGGCGAGGGTGGTTTGCGACTATATTGCCGGAATGACCGATCGGTACGCCATCGAAGAGCACCGGAAACTCTTCCAGCTGGATGTATGGAACTAGGGCTGCATCCCAGCAAGTTTTTGGGGTGACTCGCAGGCCCCTGAGGCGAGTGGGAACCTTAAGTTATAGTCTCCCAGCAGCGCGTGATTCGCGTGCCTGTTGATGCCCGGAGACCTCCATGTCTGATCCAGATCGCGGTGCCTACACCCCGCCAACCGATCCGCCCCTGACGTTTGATCGCCAGCCTCAAGAGCGGGCCTCAGGGCCTTCGCCTGTGGTCTTGATCATCAGCCTCCTGGTTCTGGTTGCGGTTCTGGGTGTGATTTTTCTGTTTTACCGCTCGGGGTTGAGCCAGGGGGCCAAGGCCCCGGTTCCGGTTGGCCAACCACTTGGAACCCTGACCGGGGCGGCTCCGGCCCAGCCTGAGACTTCGGATCCGTCGCAGGGATTGCAGATCTACCAGCAGGCTGAGGGCCAACCCCCGCCGACAGCACCCAACTTCGTCCAGCCGCCTGAGCAGCCAAAGACCAGAGACCAGGTTGCGACACCGCCCGTTGCAGCCGCCCAGCCTGCTCCTGCCGCATCGCCTGTCGCCGGGGCCCCTGCGACGGTGTCGGGACCACCGCCAGCGCCAGTGACCGTTCTGCCGGTCACCCCCGCGCCCAAGCCCGCGCCCGTCGCCCAAAAGCCAGCACCTGCGCCTGCACCGGAGGCTCAAAAGCCTAAACCTGTGGCCGCCAAGCCCGTGGCGATTGTCGAGCCCAAGGCCGCGCCCGCCAAGGTCGCCGTGGCAAAGCCTGCCCCGACCCCTGCCAAGACCGGAGGCGCAGTTTCCGTGCAAATCGGAGCCTTCTCCTCGACGGCCCTGGCCAGCAAGGGCTGGAGTGACGCCGTCAGGATCGCCCCTGGCGCAGCCGCAGGCATGGGCAAGTCGGTCGAGCCGGTCGAGCGCGACGGGGCGACCCTCTATCGCACCTCGGTGACCGGATTTGCGTCCCGGGCCGAGGCCACGGCCTTCTGTGCGCAACTCAAGGCCGCAGGTAAGTCCTGCTTCGTGAAATGACCACGTCGGCGGCCATATTCGGGTGTTCGGGCCTGACCCTGACTGCCGAGGAGGGAGCATTTTTCCGGGAAGTTCAGCCCTGGGGCTTCATCCTGTTTGCCCGGAATATCGAGGCCCCGGATCAGGTTCGACGCCTGGTGGCCGACCTTCGCGAAACCGTAGGCCGAGCCGATGCACCCGTCCTGATCGATCAGGAAGGCGGACGGGTTCAAAGGCTGGTTCCGCCGCATTGGCGTCGCTATCCTCCCGGTCGGGCCTATGGCCAATTGCCCGGGAATGATCCCCTTCTGCGCCGGGAAATCGCCAGACTGGGGGGCCGCCTCCTGGCTCATGACCTGACGGCATTGGGCATTAATGTGGACTGCGTTCCCGTTTTGGATGTCCCCTTTGCCGGGGCCCACGATGTCATTGGGGATCGGGCCTATTCCGATACCCCCGAGGGAGTTGCCGTCCTGGGCCGGGCAGCAGCTGAGGGCCTGCTTGTGGGCGGGGTCCTCCCGGTGATCAAGCATATTCCCGGACACGGTCGGGCCATGGCGGACAGCCATCTAGCCCTGCCGGTTGTGGATGCGAGCTATGAGGACCTGGACAGCCGCGACTTTGCGCCCTTTCGGGTGCTCTCCGACATGCCCATGGCGATGACGGCGCACGTTGTCTACACCGCCATCGATGCCACCAAGCCGGCCACAACCTCACGAAAGGTAATTTCCAAGGTCATACGTCAGGCCCTTGGATTTGATGGCCTCATCATGAGTGACGACCTGTCCATGAAGGCCCTGTCGGGCGATCTGGCCCAAAGGGCCCGGGCAAGCCTTTCGGCGGGCTGTGATGTCGTCCTGCACTGCAATGGCGACATGGCGGAAATGCAGAGCGTCATGGCGGGCACCCGCGCACTTGGTGGACAGGCCATGCGGCGCGCCCGGGCCGTTATGGGACGGATCAGCCGGTCTGTGGAACCCTTCGATGTCGACGAAGCCTGGGCCCGGTTCGAGGCGGCCTTTCAAGGCACCTGGCCATGAATGCACCAACAGGTTTTCAGCCCCATCTGGATTTTGATGCCGCCAGCGAGGCGGCGGCTGAGGGCCAAGCCCTCATCATCGACATTGATGGCTATGAAGGCCCCTTGCACGTCCTCCTGGCCCTGGCCCGAGGCCAGAAGGTGGACCTGCTCAAACTTTCAGTTACGCGGCTTGCGGACCAGTATCTGGCCTTTGTTCAGCAGGCCCGGAAGCTGCGGTTCAGCCTGGCTGCGGACTATCTCGTCATGGCCTCCTGGCTGGCCTACCTGAAATCGCGCCTGCTTTTGCCCAAGCCGGACCGGCCTCAAGCCGAGGAAATGCCGCCTGAAATCGTTGCCGCCCAACTGGCCTTTCGGCTGGCCAAGCTGGATGCCATGCGTCGGGGGTCCGATCAGCTTCGGGATGGCCCCCAGCTGGGGCGGGATGTCTTTGTTCGCGGCGATCCGGAAGCCATCAAGATCATCCCCTCGACCCGCTTGGAGGGCAACCTCTACGGCCTGATGACGGCCTACATTACCCATCGCCGCAAAGGGTCGGGACAGAACTATGTGCCCCCGGTTCAGCGCGCCTATCCGCTGGAGACGGCCCGGGATCGACTGCGCGACCTGTTGGGTGACCTTAACCGCTGGACCAGTCTCGGTGGTCTGGCCCCCCAGCCCGCGCCAACGGACCAGGTTGAGGCTGAGCCCGGTCCAACCCGGGCGTCCTATGTGGCGTCAACCCTGTCGGCCAGTCTGGAACTGGTGAAGGAAGGGGCTCTGGAGGCCCGTCAGGCCGAGGCCTTTGCTGAAATATATCTGCGCGCACGACGGGGCAGTCTCGCATGAGCGACATCGAGGCCGCATCCGCGCCAGATCCTGCGGACACCGAACGCCGGATTGAGGCCCTGCTTTTTGCGGCTGCCGGTCCCCTGAGCCTGGACGATCTGTCGCGACGCCTGCCGGAGGGGTCAGACGTTGAGGCGGCGATTTCGGCGCTCCAGTCGCGATACAGCGGACGCGGCGTGGAATTGGCCTGTGTTGCAGATCGCTGGCGCTTTCAGACGGCCACGGACCTGGCCTTCCTGATGACAGAGGAGCGTGATCAGCCACGTCGCCTTTCAAAGGCGGCTCAGGAGACCCTGGCCATCATCGCCTACCATCAGCCGGTCACCCGGGCCGAGATTGAATCGGTGCGCGGGGTCCAGGCCAGCCGGGGAACCCTGGATGTCCTGCTGGAACTTGATCTGGTGCGCATGCGGGGGCGGCGGCGCACGCCGGGTCGGCCCGTGACCTATGCCACCACCGACGCCTTTCTTGAGCACTACGGTCTGGCAAGCCTGTCAGACCTGCCTGGACTTGCCGAGATGAAGGCCGCAGGCCTGCTCACCCTGGACCTGCCCGCAGACTTTTCTGTCCCCGCACCGGGGCAGGAGGTCTATGACGAGGATCCGCTGGATTCCGAGGAAATGGTGCCCGAATTTCATACAGATTTCCTGGGAACGGAAACGGATTAACGCCGGGGAACAAGCCGTTGGCGCATTGCCTTCGGTTGGATTATACAGGGGGCGAATTCTGTCCGGCCTGAGGTTGGACGCGCATACGCACATAGGAGTTTGATATGGGTGCTTTCGGGCCCATGCACTGGGTTTTCATCGGAATCGTGGTGCTGCTTCTGTTTGGGGGGCGGGGCAAGCTTTCTGGAATTATGGGCGACGCGGCCAAGGGTATTCGGGCCTTTCAGGATGGCCTGAAGGAAGATCCCAAGGCGGCGCAACCTGCGGAACCCGTCAAGGCCGTCGAGCGGCCCAAGGACGAAACGCACAGCTGAGCTCTCGCTCGTTTTTGAACTTCCCGGTTGCAAGCGGGCTTGCACCTTTAGGATTTGGGTATGCTTCCCGAAGTCGGCGGGCTTGAATACATTGTGATCATCGCCGTCGCCCTGATTGTCGTGGGTCCGAAAGACCTGCCGGTTATGTTGCGCAAGGTCGGGCAATGGGTCGGCAAGCTGCGGGGCATGGCGGCTGAATTCCGCGCCAGCTTTGATGAAATGGCCCGCCAGTCGGAACTGGACGACTTGCGGCGTGAGGTCGAGGCCATGCGTCAGGGTCAGATGGCGGCACCCCCTGTCCTGGCGGATGTAAATCAGGTCTTTGACGAACTCGGGGCCAGCCTGAAGGGGAGTGGGGTTCAGTTTCACCCGCCGGGGATGAGCGGAGCGACCGAGGACCCGATCCCGGCACCGCCCGTCCCTGATATTGCTGTGACGGATAATCCCAAGCCTGTGGCTCGCCCAGCCCGCAAGCGTGCGCCCCGGAAGGTTGCGCAAGATCCAGAATGAGTATGCCGGACGAGCCCCAGGACGAAATCGAAGCCTCCAGAGCCCCGCTGCTGGAGCATCTGGTTGAACTGCGTCAGCGTTTGATCACCTGCGTGATCGCTCTGGGCGTCGGATTTGCCATCTGCTTTGCCTTTTCCACCCAGATTTATTACCTCTTGCTGCATCCTTACGAAGTGGCAGCCCAGATTTTGGCCGCCCAGAGAGCGGCTGAGGCGGGGGCTCCGCATGTCGGTTTTGTCGATGGCCTAAAGCAGTTCCTTCACCTGGAGCCTGCACCTCCGGCCCGTCCGGCCAGCGGGGGTCCCTTCGACCTGCTACTGGCCCTTGTCGGCCTCAAGGAGGTTCCCAGCATTCCGGGGCAGAGCCTGAAGCTCATCTTCACCGCGCCCCTGGAGTTCTTTTTCACCAAGCTGAAACTGTCCGGCTTTGGGGCCGTTGTCCTGACCTTTCCGGTCCTTGCGACCCAGGTTTATGGCTTTGTCGCGCCCGGGCTCTACAAGCGCGAGCGCCGGGCTTTTCTGCCCTTTCTGGTGGCCTCGCCGGTCCTCTTCATTCTGGGCGCGGCCCTGGTCTATTTCCTGATTTTCCCCTTTGTTCTGTGGTTTTCCCTGTCCCAGCAGATCACCGGGACCGGGGCGATTTCCGTCGAACTTCTGCCAAAGGTGTCGGACTATCTGACCCTGGTCACGACCCTGCTTCTGGCCTTTGGATTATGCTTCCAGCTCCCGGTGGTCCTGACCCTCTTGGGCATGTCCGGCATTGTCAGCGCAAAGCTCCTGTCAGAAGGGCGGCGCTATGCCATTCTGGGGATTGTCGTCGTGGCCGCTGTCGTGACGCCGCCGGATCCGATTAGTCAGGTGCTTCTCGCAACGCCAATCGTCCTGCTTTACGAAGTATCGATCTGGTGCGTCCGCCTCATAGAGTTCCGCCGCAGGCGGCAGGACGATTTGGACACGAATGTCCCGGTTTAAGGGCAATTGCGCGGGCTGAACGGTTGGCACCTCCCGCGACGCGCCCTAAAGAGGGCGGCTAATCTAATCGGTGGCCATTCCATGCATGATATTCGAGCGCTTCGCGAAACCCCTGAGCTTTACGAAGCCGCCTGGGCTGCGAAGGGTCGATCCGGAGCTGCCGCTGAAGCGATTGCTCTGGATGCTCGGGCGCGCGCGGCCCGAACTGTCGTCGAAACCGGACAGGCCCGGCGCAATGATCTCTCCAAGCGGATTGGTCAGGCCAAGGCGGGCAAGGACGAGGCCGAGGCGGCGCGGCTAATGGCCGAGGTCGAAGCTCTGAAGGAAAGTGTCTCCGATCAGGCCGACCAGGAGAAACAGGCCAGCGAGGCCTTGCATGATCTTCTGGCCTCCCTGCCAAACCTGCCAGCCGCCGATGTGCCTGAGGGGGCAGATGAGGCTGACAATATTGAGGTGCGCCGCTGGGGCGAGCCTTTTGCGATTTCCAACCCGTCCAACCACGCGGATCTGGGCGAAGCCCTGGGCCTGATGGATTTCGAGGGGGCCGCGCGCATGAGTGGATCGCGGTTTGTGGTGCTCAAGGGTCAATTGGCGCGGCTTGAACGGGCGCTGGGCCAGTTCATGCTGGATATCCAGACTCAGGAGCACGGCTATCTGGAGGTGTCGCCCCCGCTTTTGGTGCGCGATCACGCCGCCTTTGGCACGGGCCAATTGCCCAAGTTTGCCGAGGATCTGTTTCACACGACCGACGGACGCTGGCTCATTCCCACGGCTGAGGTCTCCCTGACCAATCTGGTGCGGGAGCAGATCACGCCCCTGGAAGACCTGCCCCTGCGCCTGACCGCATTAACCCCCTGTTTCCGCTCGGAAGCTGGCGCGTCTGGCCGGGATACGCGCGGCATGATCCGCCAGCATCAGTTCTACAAGGTGGAGATGGTATCGATCACGGCGCCGGAAGACTCCGATGCCGAGCATGAGCGCATGGTCAATTGTGCGGAATCGATTCTGAAGCGGCTGGATCTGCCCTTCCGGACCATGCTGCTTTGCAAGGGCGACATGGGCTTCTCGGCGCGCAAGACCTATGACCTTGAAGTCTGGCTCCCGTCTGAAGGGCGGTATCGCGAGATCAGTTCCTGCTCGAATTGCGGAGACTTCCAGGCGCGCCGGATGGAGGCCCGCACAAAGGCCCAGGGCGACAAGGGCACCCGGTTTGTTCACACCCTGAATGGCTCAGGCCTGGCTGTTGGACGCACCCTGGTCGCGATCATGGAAAACTACCAGGAAGAAGATGGCCGGATTGCCATTCCCCAGGCCCTGCATCCCTATCTGCCCGGCTTGACCCATATTGACCGCATGGGAACGGGCGCTTGAGAATACTGCTGACGAACGATGATGGCATTCATGCGGAGGGTCTGGTGTCGCTGGAGGCGATTGCCCGGGCCTTGTCCGACGATATCTGGATCTGTGCGCCGGAATACGAGCAGTCCGGGGCCAGCCGCTCCTTGACCCTGGCCGAGCCCTTGCGTGTGCGCAAGGTCGGAGAGCGCAGATTTGCGACCACCGGAACTCCTACAGACTGCGTCATGCTGGCCGTGACCGAGCTGATGGGCGATGTCCGCCCGGACCTGGTGCTGTCGGGCGTCAATCGCGGGGCCAATCTGGCAGAGGACGTCACCATGTCCGGCACGGTCGCCGGGGCCATTGAGGGCATGGCGCTTGGCATACCGTCGATTGCCCTTTCGCAAATGAGCTGGCCGGTCCCAGGCCACGCGGTGGCCGACCGGCCCTTGTTCGAGCCTGCGGAATATTTCGGTCCGGGAATCGTACGGCGCTTGCTGGACATCGGCTGGCCGTCGGATGTCATAATGAACATCAACTTTCCGTCGCGACCGATTGGAGACATTACAGAAGTCGAGGTTACTCGTCAGACCTTCCGTGACCTCCACGTCCGCCAGGCCCAAAGGCGAACCGACCCGCGTGGGCAGGAATATTTCTGGATGGGCTTCCGCCAGGAAAAATCGGCACCTGCGGACGGGACAGACCTGAAGGCCATTTATGACGGAAAAATCTCCGTGACGCCGCTTCACATTGACCTCACCCACCTGGAAACCGTCCACAAACTCAGGGCGGTTCTGGGCGGTGCCCCGCCTCGGGGATAGCATGGTGAAGAAACATCCCCATTCCGAAGCCGACCCTCGCCTGGCCAAGTTGATCTTGGCCCTGCGCAGCCAAGGTGTGACCGATCCACGGGTCCTTCAGGCGATTGAATCGACGCCTCGGGACATTTTTACGCCGGAACTGTTTCAGGAACGGGCCTTCGAAGATCAGGCCCTGCCGATTGCCTGCGGCCAGACCATCAGTCAGCCCTATATCGTCGGGCTAATGACCCAGGCCCTGCAACTTGAGTCCCGGGCCCGGGTACTGGAAATTGGCACGGGCTCTGGTTACCAGACGACAGTCCTCTCAAAGCTGGCGCGTCTGGTCTATACGGTCGAGCGGTACCGGACCCTGATGGCAGAAGCCGCAGGTCGGTTTAGCACCCTGGGGCTGACGAATGTGATTACCCGTTTTGGGGACGGGGGCCTTGGGTGGCAGGAACAGGCCCCGTTTGACCGGATCATGGTGACGGCAGCGGCCTCAGAGGCCCCCATGGCCCTCTTGGCCCAGCTGAAACCGAACGGTATTCTGGTGGCACCCGTTGGTCGAGGTCCTGTTCAGGTGCTTCAGCGTTATGTTGGGGACGGGACAGGTGGTTTTGCCGTTGAGGACCTGACCGAGGTAAGGTTTGTCCCCCTATTATCTGGCGTCGCGCGCGAGCAATGATAGCGGTCGTCTAAAATGTGACGTTTTTGTGGGTTGAGGTGAGGGTGGAAGGCGTGGTCTACCCCTTACGCTCGACAGTGTTTTAATTCCGGCCGGAGCGGCGATGACGCAATTCCCTAACCGAGCAATGCTTATTCTGGTAGCCAGCACTGCGCTTGCGGGCATGCCTGCCCTGGCTCAGGGCATGGTTCCCAATTTTCCGATTCGGGCCGCATCTGTTGCGGCTCAGCCGACGGTTGAGCCTGATCGCGCCGCTGAACGTGCATTGCCGGCACCGGTTGCCGTAGAAAGCCGCCCCTTGGGGGATGCTCGGCCCGCTCAGGTCTTGGTCGAACCCGCGCTGAGATCAGACCCACCGGTGGTCCTCGCCGCGAATACCCCTAAGCGGCGTGCTGCCCCGGTCGAAAAGGCTGCATCCGTTGATGCGACAGAGACCTATGCGGTCAAACGCGGGGATACGCTCGCAAGTATCGCCCGGAGTGTTGGCACGGATATCAAGACCCTCGCCGGGCTGAACGACCTTGCGTCACCCTATCGGCTGACTGCCGGGCAGGTTCTGAAGATTTCGGCCAAGGAAGCTGTCGTTGAGCCTGCAAGGGCCTCTGCATCAAAGGCCTCGCCCGCAAAAGACTATGTCGTTGTGCGGGGCGACAGTCTCTACGCCATCGCCAAGCGATTTGGTCTCAAGATCGATGATCTGGTCGCGGCGAATAACCTCAAGCCAGGTGCAGGCCTTGCGGCTGGAATGCATCTGGTGATTCCGGGTCAGGGGGAGGCTCCGGCAGCGGCTGGCGCGAAGGCTTCATCTCGCCCGGTTAAACCTGAACCCGCCGCCGAGGCCCGCGTTTCCGGGCGTCTGGTCACCCAGTCGGTCGCAGGATCGGTTCACAAGGTTCGCAAGGGCGAGACGGTCGACAAGATCGCGGACGATATGGGGCTGTCTCGTAAGGAACTGGCCCAGATCAATGGTCTCAAGCCACCCTATGCCCTGAAAATTGGGCAGGTCCTGGAAGGGGCTCCGGTCAAACAAACCGTCTATGTCACGGTTGAAGGCGACAGCCTTGCCCTGGTCGCCAGTCGCTTTGGCGTTTCGCCCTCCAGCCTGGCTCGGACCAATGGTCTAAAGGCCGCGGCACGTTTGCGGATTGGGACACGGCTGACCTTGCCAAAGGGCTACAAGGATCATGGTTCGGTCGTCATCGAAGCCCCTGAAGAGCCTGCTGCGTCTACCCCCTCCAGTCGCGCCAATGAGAGCCGCACCGAGCCGGAGCCGTCTGCGGCGGAACCTGCGGGGCGCACGTCCCAGATGCGGGTCACGGGCCGGCTTGTCGAGTTTGCGGGCAAGCCTTCGGTGCATAAGGTTCGCAAGGGCGATACGGTCGACGAGATTGCCGCCGACATGGGGCTTTCCCGTTCAGAACTCGCCAAGGCGAACAAGCTAAAGCCGCCATATGCTCTTCGCCTGGGCCAGCGCCTGGTGGGTCCGCCTGAGCGGCTCAAGGGCTATGTGACGGTTGAAGGCGATACGCTTGATCTGGTTGCCCGCCGCTTCAGTGTCACTGGCCGCGCATTGGCTTCGGCCAATGGTCTGAAACCGTCAGCCACAATCCGGGCCGGACGTCGCCTGACCCTGCCGGATGGCTATCGTGATCGTGGACCTATCCGGGAGGCTATTCGTCCCACGGTTGAACCTGCTGCGCGCACCTATGCCCGACCAACTGAAGCAAGCGAGTCGTCTCCGTCTGTCGGGGCCACAACGGCACCGGTTGTTCGCCCGGTCACGCCGCCAACCAGCTATAACCGTCCTGTGACGCCCCCCCCCACAACCACGACTTCGGCGCTTACGGACGCGCAGATTTCCGCCATGGGTCTTGGCCGCTTCAACTGGCCCCTGCGAGGGGAAATCCTGTCCGACTTTGGTCCCAAGGGCACCGGCCAGCGCAATGATGGTCTCAACATCAAGGCCGCCCTCGGTGACCCCGTACGCTCGGCTGCTGACGGAGATGTGGTCTATGCGGGCAATCAGGTCCCGGGCTTTGGCAATCTCGTGCTGATCAAGCACGCTGACGGCTGGGTGACCGCCTATGGCCACCTGAACAAGATCGCCGTGAAGATTCAGCAGAAGGTCACCCAGGGCCAGGTTATCGGCGACGCGGGTCAGACCGGTGAAGTCACGGAGCCCCAGTTGCACTTTGAGGTTCGTTACGCGCCCTCGCCAACGGAGCGGGCACGTCCGGTGTCACCCCAGCTGGTCTTGAGCAAGTAGGATCAGAAGGGTAGGGGCTTGCCCAGGTCCCCGGCCAGATCGCGGATGAACTGCCAGGCGACCCGTCCTGAGCGGCTTCCCCGGGCCTGAGCCCATTGCAGGGCCCGGCGATCCAGATCTGGGACCAGCAGGTCAAACTGTGCGGCATAGCCGGTTACGGCAGCAAGATAGGTCGGCTGGTCCATGGGCGGGAACCCGATCCAGAGGCCGAAACGGTCTGACACGCTGATTTCTTCCTCGGCGTCCTCGGCGTTCGCAATCAGGCCCCGATCTTCGACATGGCCGCGCGGCATGAGGTGGCGGCGATTTGACGTTGCCAGGAAGAGCACGTTGTCCGGCGGACCCGAGACGCCCCCTTCCAAGGCCGATTTCAGGGCCTTGGCCGCCTCCGCCCCGTCCTCAAAGGACAGGTCATCGCAAAGGACCACAAAGCGCTCGGGCCTGAGCCGGAGGGTATCAAACAGATCCGGTAAATCCGTCACCTGATCCCGGTCGATTTCCAGAAGTTTCAGATTTGGTTGGTCCGCTGCGACGGCCATGAAGGCCGCCTTGGCCATGGAGCTTTTGCCCGTGCCCCTCACACCCCATAGCAGGACATGGTTTGCGGGCAGGGCGCTGGCAAAGCGTCGCAGGTTTTCTACGAGTCGATCCCGCTGCCGCTCGACCCCGACCAGGGAGGCCAGGTCCAGCTTGTAATCCGGGGCGGGAAGGAAGTGGCCAGTCTTCGGGTCATGGCGAAACAGGCGGGCGACGGCGAAGTCCGGCGCGGGGCGCGGGGGCGGGGCTATTCGCTCCAGGGCCTCGGCAATGCGCTCAAGGGTAGATTTCAGGTCAGATGTCATAATCAAGCTGATTAACGGGTTCTGGTTCCATTGCAAAATCAGGGACGAACGCCTAGCTTCCGGCAACCTTGATGGGTGAACGCCCCTGCGTCATCCCGGAACTCTGGAGAGGCTATGTTTGCCACCCCCGCTTTTGCTCAAACGGTCGGCGCTGCCGGTGCTGCCGGTCCCGGTGGGCTTCAGGAAATGCTGCTGCAATTCGCGCCCCTGATCGGCCTGATCGTTCTGTTCTATTTCCTGATGATCCGCCCACAGCAGCAGCGCATGAAGCAGCATCAACAAATGATCTCGAACGTGAAGCGCAATGATACGGTCGTGCTGTCGTCTGGGGTGATTGGCAAGATTGTGCGGGTTGAGGACAAGGAAGTGGGCCTGGAGATCGCTCAGGGCGTCACCATCAAGGTCGTGAAGACCATGATCTCGGATGTTCGGACCCGTGGCGAGCCTGCGCCAGCGAACGACGCCAAGGTCTAGGCGTCTCATCCATGATTGCGTCCTCGCGCTGGAAGACACTCGCCGTTCTTGCTGCCGTTATTTTTGGGGTGCTGTTCACCCTTCCCAACGTGCTGCCTGCGTCCGTGCGCGACTCGCTTCCGGCCTTCCTGCCCAGAAAGACCCTGAACCTTGGCCTCGATCTGCAAGGGGGCTCCCAGCTTCTTCTATCGGTCAATACCCAGGCCTTGAAGGCGGAGAAGACCACCAACCTCATCGAGGATACGCGAACCAGCCTGCGCGACGGTGGCATTGACTTCACGGATCTCGGCCAGGTTCAGGACGCCGTTTTCGTCCGGATTACCGATCCCGCCAAGCTGTCTGAGGCAGCGAACCTCCTGCGCAAGGAGGTCGGGGCTCCCCTGCCGTCGGGTGCCGGGCGAGACGTGACGATTGCCCAGACACCGGATCAGCGCCTGAAGATGAGCTTTTCCGATCAGGCCATGGCGGCCGAAGCTGGCCGGGCCGTGGACCAGTCAATTGAAATCATCCGTCGCCGGATTGACGCCCTTGGCACCAAGGAGCCCGTTATCCAGCGTCAGGGTGTCGACCGCATCGTGGTTCAGGCTCCGGGTGAGAGCGATCCTGAAAAGCTGAAGAACATTATTGGCCAGACGGCCAAGCTGACCTTCCAGATGGTGGACGATTCGGTTTCCCTGGAAGAGGCAGCCCAGGGGCGTGTCCCTCCGGGATCTGTAATCCTGCCCAACCAGGACGGCGCTCCCCTTCTGGTCAAGAAGCGGGCCCTGGTGGATGGCGGCATGTTGACCGACGCCCGCCAGGGATTTGATTCCCAAACCGGCCAGGCCATCGTTCAGTTCCGCTTCAATGGTCAGGGAGCCAAGCGGTTCGGGGATGCAACCGCAAACAATATCGGCAAGCGCTTTGCCATTGTCCTGGATGGAAAGATTATTTCCGCGCCGGTCATCCAGGGTGCGATCACCGGGGGATCGGGTCAGATCACCGGAAACTTCACACCTGAGTCTGCAAACAATCTCGCGATCCTGCTGCGGGCAGGGGCCCTGCCTGCCCCGCTGACGGTTGAACAACAGAATACCGTGGGGGCTGAACTCGGGGCCGATGCCGTTCGGGCCGGTACGATTTCGCTGGCCATTGGGGCGGTGGCCATCTTCGTTTTCATCATCCTGGCCTATGGCCTGTTTGGCGTCTTCGCCGCCATTGCCCTGGCGATCAATGTTCTGCTGATTTTTGGGGCCATGTCCCTGGTTCAGGCCACCCTGACCTTCCCCGGCATTGCGGGCCTGATCCTGACCCTCGCCGTCGCCGTGGACGCCAATGTGCTGATCTATGAGCGGGTGCGTGACGAGGCCCAGGCGGGTCGATCCCCGCTATCGGCCCTGGAGGTCGGTTACCAACGCGCCCTGGTGTCCATTGTCGATGCGAACATAACGAGCGCGATTTCAGCCTTCATCATGTTTTCCTTCGGAGCCGGCGCGGTGAAGGGCTTTGCCTGGACCCTGCTGATCGGCGTCATCACCTCGGTGTTTACGGCGGTCGTGATTACCCAATTGCTGATCGGCTGGTGGTATCGTGCCACCAAGCCCAAAGCCCTGCCGATCGTCTAGAGGCGCACATGTCCTGGCCACTCATCCGTAACCTGCCCCGGGAATTCCACTTCAATTTCGTGGGATATGCTCCGCTGGCCGCCGCCCTGTCCGCGCTTCTGATCGTGGGAACCTGCGTGTCCTTTGTCACCAAGGGCATGAATATGGGGATCGACTTCGTTGGCGGTGCCATTATCGAGGTCCAGACCCCTGGCCCCCTGTCTACAGTCGCCCTTGAGCATACCCTGGCGCGTTCCGGCGGCATTGACCCCCACGTCCAGGCGATTGGGGATACGAACGGGGCAACGGTTCGCTTCCGGGTGCCCAAGACGGGCGACATCAATGTCACGACGCAAAAGGTCAAGACGGCCCTGGTCAGCGAATATCCGGGCATTGTCATCAAGCGGGCCGAGACTGTCGGCGGCCGGGTGTCTGATGAGCTCAAGGTTTCCGGAGCCAAGGCCCTGGGCATAGCCCTGGTCCTGATGCTGCTCTACATCTGGGCACGGTTCCAGCTGCAGTTTGGGTTTGGGGCCGTGGTGGCCGTCCTGCACGACGTGGTCCTCACCCTGGGACTCTTGTCTGTCACCCAGCTTGAATTTTCTATGACCTCAATTGCCGCCCTGCTGACCGTGATCGGCTATTCCATGAACGAAAAGGTCATCACCTTTGACCGGCTCAGGGAAAACCTGCGGAAATACAAGACGACCCCCTTGGGCGAGGTGATCAACCGGTCGGAAAACGAGCGATTGTCCCGGACCCTGATCACCGGCACGACAGCCGTCCTGGCCCTGGCCGGAGCCCTGTTCATGGGCGGGCCTGTCCTGTTCCCCCTGGTCTTCACCATGGTGTTTGGAATTATCATCGGGACCTATTCCTCGATCTATGTCGCCCTGCCGATCATTCTCCTGTGGGGCGTGAAGCGGGATGACGAGGAAGCTGTTCCGCTCAAGCCCTATAACGCCCGCTAGTCTGCCATGGCTCGCGACGCGCCGTCAGTCGATGCCTACGGGGACGGGGGATTTCGCCTTTCTGGCCAGCGCCATGAGGGGTCTGTCCTGATCCTGCAAGACGTGGCTCAGGCCTGGTCTGTGACCCGGCTTTCGGAAATCACGCCCCAGAGTCTGGCCCCCGTGCTGGACCTCGGCCCACGTGAGGTGGAGTTCGTCCTGATGGGGATGGGCAGCGTCAATGCCCTGCCGCCCCGGGCCGTGCGCGATGCCCTGGCCGCCGCCGGGATCGGGCTGGAGTTTATGGACACACCAACGGCGGCCCGGCTGTACAATCTGTTGACCTCGGAAGGCCGTCGTCTGGCCGCCGCCCTCATCGCTATCTAGTCCCGAAAAGCCCGGTCTTTGCGATCCCCGATAAAAGCCCTATGATTCTCCCAACAGATGAATCGCTAGGGAAAAGCGCCAATGACCAAGATTTTCACGAACATGCTGTCGAACCTACGCAATACCGTCATTGTGAGTTCGGTCTTCGCCCTCATCATGATGGGCGGCTACATGCAGCACAATGGCGGACCTGATGCCATCTTCTTCCAGGGCGTTTTCCGCTTCCTGCACGTCTTGTTCGGTATCATGTGGATCGGTCTGCTCTACTATTTCAACTTCGTGCAAATCCGCAAAATGCCGGAAATTCCGGCCGAGCTGAAGCCGGCGGTCTCCAAGTACATCGCGCCGGAAGCCCTCTTCTGGTTCCGCTGGGCCGCCCTGTTCACCTGGGTGATGGGCGTCGTCCTGGCCTATAATCGCGGCTATCTGCTTCAGGCCTTCTCCGTGGGTGCCACGGAAGGCTTCTCCGTCCCGCAGCACACCTTTATAGGCGTCGGCATGTGGCTGGCCACGATCATGTTCTTCAATGTCTGGGTCTTTATCTGGCCCAACCAGAAGATCGCCCTGGGGATTGTGGACGGGGATGCGGACGCCAAGGCCAAGGCTGGCCGGACAGCCATGCTGTTCTCGCGCTTCAACACCTTCCTCTCCTTGCCCATGCTGGTCACCATGGCCATGAACCAGACGCTGTTTGGCTAATCGCCAGACCTTCTGAAACGTGAGGGCTCGCCAGGATCTGGCGAGCCTTTTCTTATCCAAGATGGACGAAACACCCACTGATCTTGATGCCCTTGTGGGCCGGGTTGATCCCGATCGCTGGCTTTCAAGCCGGTTTGTTGCCGATGCCTCGGCCCGGGCGGACATTATCGCCCTCTATGCCCTTGACCATGAATTGGCGCGTGCGCCACGGGTGGCCTCGAACGCCTTGCTGGGCGAAATCCGCCTGACCTGGTGGCATGAGGTCCTGGACGAAATCTTCGGAGGCAAGCGCGTCAGGCAGCACCCGACGGCCCTGGCGCTCCAGGTCGCGGTGCAAGGCCGGGCCCTGGAACGTGACCTCTTGCAGGCCATGATCGATGCGCGTTTCCGTGAACTTGATGCCACGCCCATGACCCTGGCCGAGGCCCTAGACTGGTCAGAAAACACCGGCGGCGCTGTCGCTGTGCTCGCTGCCCAAATCCTGGATCCAGGTGCCCGGCCTGAGGCGGCGAGGGCAGGGGGCGCGGCTTGGTCGATTGGTCAGCTCATGGGCACGGCCGGACTTACGGGGCCAGAGGCTCAGGCGGCGCTAAAGCTTGCCCTCAGCCAGGCGCGTGGACTTTCCGTCGAGGCCTTTCCGGCCATCGCCCATGCAACCCTTGCCCGCCAACGTGCGAGGGGCATGAGGCCCGGTGCACTCACCTCGCGCCTAAGGGTTTTTGGGGCGGTTCTAAGCGGCCGGGTCTGAGCCTAACCAACTGGCCAGGTCTGCCAGGGCGCGTTCGCCCACGAGACGCTTTTTATTCCTGCCTTTTTCCTTGGACCCCAACCGGCGTCCATCCTCAGCGCGCTTGTCGACCTCGACGCTAGGCATCAGGCCGTAATTGATATTCATGGGCTGGAAGGAGCCCTTGCCGCCATCCAGGTGGCCGCCGGTAATATGCCCGATCAGGGCCCCGTGGGCGGTTGTGGCGGGGGGCGCCTCAAGGGTACGTCCCAGGCGTTCCGCCGCAGCAAACCGGCCTGCCAGCAAGCCCACGGCGGCACTTTCGACATAGCCCTCAACCCCTGTGACCTGACCGGCAAATCTCAGGCGTGGCGCGGCGCGCAGGCGGAGCTGGCCATCGAGAACGCGCGGGCTGTTTATGAAGGTATTGCGGTGCAGTCCGCCCAGGCGAGGGAAGACCGCCTTTTCCAGGCCAGGAATGGTGCGGAAGATATCCGCCTGAACGCCGTGTTTGAGCTTGGTCTGGAAACCGACCATGTTCCAGAGGGTACCCAGGGCATTGTCCTGGCGCAGCTGGACCACCGCCCAGGCCTTTTCCTGCGGATTATGTTCATTAGTCAGGCCCACAGGCTTCATGGGGCCATGGCGCAGGGTTTCGCGCCCACGTTCGGCCATGACTTCAATCGGCAGGCAGCCGTCGAAATAGGGAACATTTTCCCAGTCCTTGAATTCGGTCTTGGGACCCGTCAGCAGGGCGTCGATGAAGGCTTCGTACTGGGCCTTGTCCATGGGACAGTTGATATAGGCCGCAGCGTCCCCGCCTGGCCCGACCTTGTCATATCGCGACTGACGCCAGGCAATGTCCATGTCTATGGAGTCCAGGCTCACAATCGGCGCAATGGCGTCGAAAAAGGAAAGCTGATCTTCGCCGGTCAGGCCCTGGATCGCTTGGGCCAGGGCCGGCGAGGTGAGGGGGCCGGTGGCCACGATAACATTGTCCCAGGACTCGGGCGGCAGGCCCGCAATTTCTTCCCGGGCAATGGTGATCAGGGGATGGGCCTCAAGGCGTGCGGTAACGGCGGCGGAAAACCCGTCCCGATCTACGGCCAGAGCCCCGCCTGCAGGAACCTGATGGGCATCGCCGCAGGCCATGATGATGGACCCCATGGCGCGCATTTCAGCATGCAGGAGACCGACGGCATTTCCGGTCCAGTCATCAGCCCGGAACGAATTGGAGCAGACCAGTTCAGCCAGGGCCTCGGTCTGGTGCGCATCTGTGCCCCGAACCGGGCGCATTTCGTGCAGGACGACGGGGACGCCCGCCTGGGCGATCTGCCAGCTGGCTTCAGAACCCGCCAGGCCACCGCCGATTACATGTACAGGAGATATGGTCATGCGTGACTAACTAGCAACGATCCGGACAGATCGCGAGAGGGCATGCCAGAAGTCTTGCGAAGCGTCATTGGAGGGCCTCAATGTGAGGCGATAAGAAGCCGAGTCGTTGAAGCCCTCGGCCCAGGGAAAAACATGAGTGCCTTTTTGCAGATTGATGCCGCGTTTGAAGGGTTCCGGATTACGCGGGAACGCCCGAAGGCACTTTTGATCTGGACGGTGTTTTCCCTGATCATCAGCATGGTCACCCCGGTTTTGCTCATCTTGCTGGGCCTGGGTGATAATCTGGAAGCCCTGGAAGCCACAGCCAATAGCAAGTCGGCAGACCCAGCGGCAGCCTTGGAAAACCTGCGCAACCTTCTCCCCTTCTATGCCCTCCTGATCCCCTTCAGCCTGACTTTTCAGTCGATGATTGCTGCTGCGATCTATCGCACGGTGCTTCATCCGGAAGACTCCCGACTTGGTTATCTGCGGCTTGGGCGGGATGAGCTCAGGCTGGTGATTTTGTCGGTCATCTATACGGGCCTGGCAGTTCTTGCCGTGTTTGTCGTTGCCCTGCTCGGGGGAATTGCGAGCGCGATTGCGTCAAAGGTCGGTCTGTCTGCGCCCCTGATCGGTATTGGGCTTGGTTTCTTTCTCTTGGGCATTCTTGTTTACGTCGCTGTTCGAATGTCTCTGGCGCCCATCATCACCTTCTCTGAAGGCCGGCTTGCCATCTTTGAGTCCTGGGCCCTGACCCGAGGGCATTTCTGGTCGATCACGCTGAGCTATCTCGTTGCCTTTTTCAGCGTTATTGCCGTCATATTGTTGGCAACAGTGATCTTCATGGTTTTGGCTGCGATTGCCGCGGGTGGAAACTTTGAGGCCGTTGGGGCCCTGTTCAAGCCTGACCTTTCCTCCCTGGCAGCCTACTTCACCCCGGCGCGGGTGCTCTATTCCATGCTGGGTGCCTTGCTGACCTCGATCTATTACGCGGTCGTGATCGCCCCCGGTGCGCTGATCTACCATAGCCTGAACATGGCCCCGGCGAAGTCCTAGCCGGGACTTTGGTGACCTAGGCCAGGGCGCTCGGTCGCGCGGTCATTCTGGCGTGCCAGGCTGCGAGATTGGTGAAATCGCCTTCGAGGGGCAGGCCGATCCAGTCGGCGAAATCCACCGTTGAGAGCAGGCAGATATCGGCCATGCTGAGCTGGTTGCCGACCACGAAGTCGTGACCCTCCAGTTCACGGTCCAGATATTTTTGAGCCCCCTTGTAGGTCTCCCGGTTCGACTCTCCGAAATCCTTGAACTGGGTCAGCAGGGCCGCGGTGCGGGGATGGGCATGTCGCCAGAAATTTCCCACCGGCATCATGACCGTGAATTCGATCCGCCGGATCCACTGATCGATCAGGGCAGATTCGACCGCACCTTGGCCAAACAGGGGCGGTTCCGGATGGGTGGCCTCAAAAAAGCGGCAGATGGACACGGTTTCGGAAATGCAGGTGCCGTCATCGAGTTCCAGGGTCGGGATCTGGCCCATCGAGTTTTTGGCGCGAAATTCCGGTGACTTGTGCTCCCGCTTCATCATGTCGACGCGGGTTTCTGGCAGGTCGATCCCCTTTTCCGCCAGGAATATCCGCACGCGACGGGGATTCGGGGCTGGGTTTGGTGCGCCATAGAGGATCATGTCTTCGTTTCCCTAACTGGTTTTCAGTCAGGTTAGAGCCCCGATTTGCATCTGAACAGCCCCCTTTAGGCCTCCAGCAGGGCCCGGCGTGCGGCGCGCCTGCGCGTATGCCGATCCAGCAATTCCTTCAGATAGTGACCCGTCCAGCTCTTCGGATTGGCCGCGACCTGTTCGGGCGTACCGACCGCCACGATCTCGCCCCCGCCATCGCCGCCTTCCGGACCGAAGTCCAGGATCCAGTCTGCGGTCTTCACCACATCAAGATTATGCTCGATGACAACCATGGTGTTTCCCTGGTCGGCCAGTTCATGCAGGACTTCCAGCAGCTTCTTGACGTCCTCAAAGTGTAGGCCGGTCGTAGGCTCATCAAGAATATAGAGGGTCTTGCCCGTGGCGCGACGCGACAGTTCCTTGGAGAGCTTGACCCGCTGGGCCTCGCCGCCGGACAGGGTGGTGGCCGACTGGCCGACCTTCACATATCCCAGCCCCACCTTTTGCAGGGTCGCCATTTTCTCGCGGACCGAGGGAACAGCCTTGAAGAACTCATGGGCCTCATCGACCGTCATATCCAGGACGTTGGATATGGACTTGCCCTTGAAGACCACCTCAAGGGTTTCACGATTGTACCGTTTGCCGTGGCAGATATCGCAGGTTACGTAGACGTCGGGCAGGAAGTGCATTTCAATCTTGATCAATCCATCGCCCTGGCAGGCTTCGCATCGCCCACCCTTGACGTTGAAACTGAACCGACCGGGACCATAGCCCCTGGCCTTGGCTTCCGGCAGACCGGCAAACCAGTCCCGAATGGGTTGAAAGGCCCCCGTGTAGGTCGCGGGATTAGACCTTGGTGTCCGTCCGATGGGGGACTGGTCTATGTCTATGACCTTGTCGAACTGCTCCAGCCCCTCAATACGCTCATGGGGGGCGGGGGCGTCCGAGGCATTGTGCAGCCTTCGGGCGGCGGCCTTGTAGAGGGTCTCGATGGTGAAGGTGGACTTCCCCCCGCCGGACACCCCCGTAATGCAGGTAAAGGTTCCAAGCGGGATCTCGCCTGTGACCCCCTTCAGGTTATTGCCCGTGGCTCCTATGACCCGGACCTTCCGCTTGGTGATCGGGCGGCGATCCAGGGGGACGGCGATTTCACGCTGGCCGGTGAGGTATTGACCGGTAAGGCTCGCCGGGTCTGCCATGACCTCGGCCGGGCGACCCTGGCTGATAATATGCCCGCCATGCACCCCTGCGGCGGGGCCCATGTCGATGACGTGGTCTGCGCTCAGTATGGCTTCTTCGTCGTGCTCAACCACCAGGACGGAATTGCCCAGGTCCCGCAGGCCCTTGAGGCTTTCCAGCAGGCGGGTGTTGTCGCGCTGATGCAGGCCAATCGAGGGTTCATCCAGAACATAGAGAACACCCGTCAATCCGGAGCCGATCTGGCTCGCCAGCCGGATACGCTGACTCTCCCCCCCCGAAAGGGTGCCCGAGGCACGCGACAGGTTTAGATAGTCCAGACCGACATTGACCAGAAACCGCAGTCGATCATTGATTTCTTTCAGAATTCGGCGGGCAATCGCCATCTGCTTTTCAGTCAGTCGGCTTTCCAGGGCCGTGAACCATTCTCCCGCCAAGCGAATGGACAGGCGGGATACTTCCCCGACATGGTGCCCGTCAATCTTGACCGACAGGGCCTCCGGCTTCAGGCGGTAGCCATTGCAGGCCTCGCAGGGGGTTTCTGACTGGTATCGCCCCAGTTCTTCCCGCACCCAGGCGCTATCGGTCTCACGCCAGCGGCGTTCGAGATTTGGCAAGACCCCTTCGAAGGCCTTGTTGACCTCATATTTGCGGGCATTGTCATCATAGATGAACTTGACCTTCTCGCCCTTGGACCCAAACAGCACCACCCTCTGGGCTGCCTCGGGAAGCATCCACCAAGGCTCGTCCATCGAGAACTCATAATGGCGGGCCAGGGCCTGCAGCGTCTGGGTGTAGAGCGGGGAGGGCCCCTTTGCCCAGGGCGAGATCGCGCCCTTGTGCAGGGACTTTTCCTTGTCGGGCACCACCATGTCCGGATCGAAGGCAAGCTTTGCTCCCAGTCCGTCGCAGGCGGGACAGGCTCCAAACGGGTTGTTGAATGAGAATAGTCGGGGCTCGATCTCGCTGATGGTGAAGCCGGACACCGGGCAGGCGAATTTTTCAGAGAAGATCAGGCGTCGGGGTTCACTCTCTCCCTCTGCAAGGCTGGCCCATTCAGCTACGGCGATGCCGTCCGCGAGCTTGAGCGCCGTCTCCAGGGAGTCCGCATAGCGGCTGTCCTGGCCGGACTTGGTCACCAGCCGGTCGACGACGACGTCGATGTCATGCTTGAACTTCTTGTCCAGAACCGGGGCATCTTCGATGGGGTAGAAGTCCCCGTCGATCTTCAGGCGCTGGAAGCCCGCCTTTTGCCAGTCCGCAATCTCCTTGCGGTATTCACCCTTGCGACCGCGCACCACCGGTGCCAGCAAATAGATCCGCTCGCCGTCAGGCAGGGCGCTCAGCTTGTCCACCATCATCGAGACCGTCTGGCTCTCGATGGGAAGACCCGTCGCCGGGGAGTAGGGCACGCCCACCCTGGCCCAGAGCAGGCGCATATAGTCGTGAATTTCCGTCACCGTGCCGACCGTGGAGCGGGGATTGCGGCTGGTGGTCTTCTGTTCGATGGAGATGGCCGGGGACAGGCCTTCGATCAGGTCCACATCCGGCTTGCTCATCAGCTCCAGAAACTGCCGGGCATAGGCCGACAGGCTTTCAACATAGCGCCTCTGGCCCTCCGCATAGATGGTGTCAAAGGCGAGCGAGCTCTTGCCGGACCCCGACAGCCCGGTCAGGACCACCAGCTCTCCTCTCGGGATATCGACGTCGATATCCTTCAGGTTGTGCTCACGGGCTCCACGAACGCGGATAAAATTGAGGTTTTCAGCCATGGGGTTCCGAACTGTCCCTGATCCACAGCCAGGACTGCGACGGGGGGTAATCTAGTGTGATCCACGTGGGATAACACGGGAACATTTACGGAACCAGCCATCTGGACGCCAAGCCGACTTCCCCAGGCGTGCTTCCCGGGGAAGTCGTCTAAGGCCAAGCTTGTCCGATGTTATCACGCCGGACGTTTTACGGTCCTAAAGACGGCATGGGCCTTGGCGCAAACCTCGCCGTCCGCCGTGACGAAGGCCTGGGCGAAGCTGAGGGTCGATCCAGTCTTCACAAACACCGTATCAAATTCCAGCCATTGGCCAATCCGGGCGGTGCCCAGAAAGTCGACACTTAGATTGACCGTGACATAGCTTGTCTCGCCGCCACTGGCCTGGCCGCAGGACAGACCCATGGCGTTGTCGGCAAGGGCGGAGATCAGCCCTCCGTGGACAAAGCCGCGGCTGTTTGTGTGCGGCACCGCAGCTCGAAGGGCCAGGACGACCTTGCGGTCTTCCTGGCGGCTATAGAGCGGTTCCCAGGGATCGGTGAGCGGGCTCTGCCGGTAATGGCGGACATACCCCGGGGGGATCGGGTCCGTACTCATCCCCCAGTTCCTGTCAGACGGTGCAGGCTCTCCAGAGTCTGAAGACAGGCCCTGGCTGCCTCGGCACCCTTTTGGACAAAATGGCCTTGGAAGAATCCCTGGTGGACGGGGGTTTCCTGGAAATGATGGGGCGTAAGCACAACGGAAAAAACCGGAATTTCGGTATCTAGCTGGACCTTCATCAGGCCGTTCACCACCGTCTCCGCGACAAATTCATGGCGATAAATTCCCCCGTCGACCACAAAGGCTGCAGCAACCACGGCGGCATATTTGGCCGAGCGGGCCAGGGTCTGGGCGTGGAGGGGGATCTCGAAGGCACCTGGCGTCTGGAAAATATCCACGGCCGTCGCCGGGAAGCCAAGTTTCACCATTTCGGCGACAAATCCCTCCCGAGCCTTGTCGACAATATCATGGTGCCAGCCCGCCTGGACAAAGGCGATCCGCGCGGGGCGATAGGCACCATTCGCGGTACGATATTCAGAAATCTGAGCAGTTTTAGATTGGGTCATGGTCAACTCCGATTGAGGAACCACGACTCAGGGAGACACCAGTCGACAGACTCCTCCCGGGATTGGAGGTGCCCTCATCCAGTGGTTCTCATAACCGGACTCTAACCGTCGGCCCCGGAATCCAACCGGTGTCTGCTGCCTCCCCGGACTTGAGGGTCGGGGAGCGCCCGCGGGCTCGTGCATCACCTTGCAGCTCTGCCATTACCGCCGGTGGGGACTTTCACCCCGCCCTGAGAACGCGTGACACTGGAAATGCCCAGCGACCCCACAAGCTAGGACGAGGAACCAAATTTGAACAAGTCTAAAAATCTATCAGTGCTGTCAGGTGGTCCAGGATCAGCCGTCGTAACGTCCACGGCTATTTTCCCTTAAGCGCCTCGACCTCACGCATGACTCGCAAGGCATTGCCGCCCCAGACCTTGGCCACATCCGCCTTGGTGTATCCTGCCGCCATCAGTCTTTGGGTGATGGCCGGATAGGCGGTGACATCGTTCAGGCCATCAATCCCGCCACCGCCGTCAAAGTCTCCAGAGACCCCCACGTCATCAATGCCCGCTACCTCAATGGCGTGAAGCATGTGTTTCATGAAGTCATCAAGGTTGGCGCGGGGAACCGGCCATTTCGCGTCAATGGCCGTCTTGCCGGCGATAAAGGCCTTCCGCTGCTCAGGCGTCATTTCCCGGGTCGCCCCGATGTCCTGCATCAGCTTCGCCAGGGCTGCATCCCGCTCCAGAATCTTGGGGGTCGGAACCATGTAGTTTGAAAAGGCATTGATCTGAATGACCCCGCCATGGGCCGCCAGGGCGCGCAGGCGATCATCGTCGATATTGCGCGGGTGGTTGAAAATCGCCTTGCTGCCGGAGTGAGACAGGATGATCGGGGCCGTGGACAGGGTCAGGATCTGATCCAGAACCTGATCGGAGGCATGGCTTGCATCAATGATCAGACCCAGTCGGTTGGCCTCGGCCACAAAGGCCTTGCCCTTGGGCGAAAGCCCGCCCCATTCCGGCTTGTCCGTTGCGGAATCTGCCAGGTCATTGTTCAGGAAATGGACCGGCCCCATCATTCGGACACCCAGGGCATAAAAGGTGCCCATCAGGGACAGGTCACCTGCGACGGGCGAGCCGTTTTCCATGCTCATGAAGACGATATGCTTCTTTGCAGCCAGGATCTTCGCGGCATCGTCGGCCTTTAGAGCCAGGGAGAATTCAGCCGAATGGCGGGCGACCATTTCATGGATCTCGGTGGCCCGGACCAGGGCCTTGTCCCGTGCATCCGCATTGCCCTCCGGTCCGCGCGCGCCCTGGGGCGTAAATACCGCAAAGAAACCGCCGTCCACGCCGCCCTCAATCATCCGGGGCAGGTCAACCTGGCTTCCATCTGCCGTGACCGAGTGGCGATCGAGAATGTCCCAGCCCGGAATGTGGAAATTTGCTGGCGTGTCAAAATGCGTATCCAGGACGATCGCGTCTGCGTGGGCAGATTTCCACGCCGGTGTCGCCTTGGTGCCTGCAGCAAGGGCCGTTCCTGCTGTGGTCGCAATCAGCAGGGCTAGGGGCAGGGCAGCACGTCTCATGGCATGAACTCCGAAAATCATCTTCACGGAAAGGGCACGTCATTGCCCCTCATGGCAAGCCAGAAGTCGGATAAGGTGCTGCGATCAGGCGCTTTGGTTCAGTGTGATCGATGTGGCAATGCCCATGCTATGAACCCGGGCACCCGGGCCATAGCTGACGCCCCGGGTGCGCTGCTGGGCGACTTCGTTGGCGATGGCCTGAACGAGGCCTTCGGTCACCGCCTTGGCGGCCTCCAGGGCGCGTCCCTGACGGGCAAGAACAGCATCGAAGGCCTCGGTCGCCCGGATCAGGCGAAGCCTGTCCTCCACCCGCGAGGCGCTGAGTAGACCTGGATTCCCCCGAATGCGGGCCGTCTCGTGGCGGTAGATATTTGCCAGGCGGGAGGTTTCAGCAATCTGTGCCGCAGCAGCCTGGGGTCGCCTCTGCTCAAAGGCCTGGGCCTCAAGCGCGATGAGGTCCGTAAGACGCTCGGTCAGATCGGCGAGTTGGGTGACCCGAAGACTTGCCTCGATTTCGGAATTCGACATGGTCATGTCCCCTAGTTAAGACCCTGAAGTTTCAACATTTCCGTCTGGACCGCTCCGGACAGGCCCAGACCGCCGGACTTGGCCATTTGTTTGGCCATGGCGTCGCTCATGAAGGACTTGAAGGCGTCTTCGCCGGCACCGCCGCCAAACATGGCCGGGCTATTCACGCCGGAAAACATCTGCCCGACCATGACCGAGAGAAAGGAAGCTTCGAATTCCTTGGCCGTAGCCGCGATCTCTTTGCGCTTCTGTGCCTCTTCCGGCGACATTGGCGATGGGCTGGCAGCTTGGGTCGATGGTGCCATGGTGAGGGACAGCGACATTACATCACCTCGATTTCGGCCTGGAGGGCTCCGGCGACTTTGATGGCCTGGAGGACGGAGATCATGTCCCGGGGGGCGACACCCAGGGTATTCAAGCCCGCAACCAGACTGGCCAGGGAGGCTCCGCTCTTGAGAAGCAGGAGCCCCTTGCCCTTCTCCTCATCGACGTTGACCGCAGACTGTGGCGTGGTCACTGTCTGGCCTTGGCTCAATGGACCGGGCTGACTGACGTTCGGCGTCTCCTGGACCCGAATGGTGAGATTGCCCTGAGCAATGGCCACCGTGGAGATCCGCACATTCTCGCCCATGACAATGACGCCGGCGATCTCGTCAATGACGACCTTTGCGGGCTCATCCGTCTCAACGGTCAGACCCTCGATCCTGGACATGAAGGCAATCATGTTCATGCCCGGCGGGGGGCGCAGGGTCACAATGGTCGGATTGTCGGCATTGGCGCACCCAGGGAAGGCGGCATTGACCGCCTCTGCAACCAGGCGCGCGGTCGTAAAGTCCGGATTGTGCAGGGTCAATCGCATCTGGCTCATGCTGGCCATCTGGAACCCGGTTTCACGTTCGACAATGGCCCCCGAGGCGATCCGCCCGGACGTGGGCACACCTTTTGAAACGGAAGACCCCGAATTTCCCTGTGCCGAGACAGATCCGGTCTGAACGGTACCTTGGGCAACCGCGAAGGTCTCCCCATTGGCCCCAATCAGCGGGGTGACCAGGAGAGTGCCGCCTTGAAGGCTCTTTGAGTCCCCCATGGCAGACACCGTGGCATCGACCGGCGCGCCGGTGGCCGCGAAGGCCGGGAGGCGAGCCGTGACCATGACAGCGGCCACATTCTTTGTATTGAGGTTGGTCTCGTGGATATTGACCCCCAACCGCTCCAGCATGCCTTCGAGGCTCTGCTTGGTGAAGGGGGCGTTCCGCAAGGTGTCCCCGGTACCGTTCAATCCAACGACCAAGCCGTAGCCCACCAGCATGTTCTCCCGGACGCCTTCAAACTCGACAATGTCCTTAATCCGGGACTTGGCGGAGGCCGGCACGCTCGCGGCCATGGCGACCATCATGGCAGTGAGGGCAATATTGAGCCTGAGACGGGCTTTACGCATGGTGTCCTGACGTCATCCAGTTGGTCTTCGCTCTGCCTGATGCGACATTCGTGCCAAGCGGGGTTCTGAAGAAGTTGATTAAAAACAGCGGCTCGGGATATGAGATCCCTCAGAATTTCACCCGGGTGCAGAATTTGCCCGGCATTAACCATACCGGGAGCATAGTCTGCCCAAGGGCATGATCTGACTGCGTCTACGGAAGGGGTTTCCACCCATGAAGGTTAACAGTTCGAGTGGTGCTGGCGGATCCACGGGCCCAGCGAAGTCGCGGCCTTCTGCTGATGGCCAGAACTTCAGCCTGCCCGGGACAGCCGCAAATGCAGGTGCCTCTCAGGTGGGGGCGGCAAGTTCCATTGTCGGGACCATGAGTCTGGACTCTCTCTTGGCCCTTCAATCTGCCGGAGGACCGTTGGAGCGCAAGCAGAGGGCCACGCGTCGCGCCGGGCGGTTGCTCGATGTCCTGGATGAGATGAAGTTGGGCCTTCTGTCTGGCGAGTCTGGAGAGGTGAATCTGGATCGATTGCAGGCCGCGGTGAGGGATCAGCGCGAGGCGACTGATGATCCCGGTCTTGAGGCCATTCTCAACGAGATTGAAACCCGCGCTGCCGTTGAGATCGCCAAGCTTGAGATGAGCCGCAACGGTCGTTAAGAGCTAGCCCAAGGATGCCCGTTGCATGAGGCCGCCGGTTTGATGTAAGGCGGGCGGGACTTCCAGGGGGCTTGAGCTTCAATGAGCAGCACCGAGAGTTTGGTGGGAATGCCGAATTATCGTCCGGTAGAGGGCGAGGACTATATGAGTGCGCGTCAGCTTGAGCACTTCAAGCGCAAGCTCGTGGGCTGGAAGGATGAAATCCTTCAGGAATCCCGGGAAACCCTGGTCCATCTGCAGGCTGAAACTGTAAATCATCCGGACATTGGTGATCGTGCAACCTCGGAAGCCGATCGGGCTCTGGAACTGCGCACCCGTGATCGTCAGCGTAAGGTTATTTCCAAGATCGATGAGGCCCTTCGCCGTATCGAGGATGGGTCCTATGGCTATTGCGAGGAGACGGGTGAGCCCATTGGCCTGCCACGGCTTGATGCCCGCCCCATCGCAACCCTGAGTCTTGAAGCCCAGGAGCGTCACGAGCGGCGCGAGCGAGTTCACCGCGACGACTAGCCTTTGACGGTCCAGTCAGCTGGACCTGTCGGTTTTCTGAAATCTTGGGACCCTTATGGCGGCGCAGATCGATCCGTTTCACGCCATTGCCCTGAGCGGCCTGGCCCACAAGCTTGAGACCGAGGGGCGTTCCATTCTGCATATGGAGTTTGGCCAGCCCTCGACGGGAGCCCCGCGTGCAGCCCTCGATGTCGCCCACAAGATCCTCGAGTCCGATGCCATGGGCTATTGGGAAAGCCCTCTGCTCAAGGCTCGGATCGCCAAGCACTATGCCGATGTCTACGGGGTGGAGATCGTTCCCGAGCAGGTCATTCTGACTTGTGGCGCCTCGCCCGCCATGGTGCTGGCCCTGGCGGCGCGCTTCTCGCCCGGCGACCGGATCGCCCTGGCCCGTCCTGGCTATGTGGCCTACCGGAATACCCTGAAGGCCCTGCACCTTGAGCCCGTGGAGATCGCGTGTGGGCCAGCAGAACGGTATCAGCTCACGGCAGCCCAGCTTGCAGCCCTCGACCCGGCCCCGGCGGGGGTGATCCTCGCCAGCCCCGGCAATCCGACAGGGACGGTCATTCCCCTGGAGGACCTGAAAGAGATTATCCAGGTCTGCCGGACCCGCGGGATCGCCATCATTTCAGACGAAATCTACCACGGCCTGACCTATGGGGATCCCGCCCATTCTGTCCTTGAGTTTTCGCCGGATAGCCTGGTGGTCAACAGTTTCTCAAAGTATTTCAGCATGGTGGCCTGGCGGTTGGGCTGGCTGGTGGTGCCGCTTGACCTGCTGGTCCGGGCCCGGGCCTTCATGAGCAATCTTTTCCTGACCCCGCCGTCCTTGAGTCAGCATGCAGGTCTGGTGGCCATGGACTGTCAGGCCGAGCTTGACGGACATGTGGCGGTTTACCGTCGCAATCGCAGCCTTCTCCTGGCGGCCCTCCCAAGTCTTGGACTGGCCGATATCGCGCCACCAGACGGGGCCTTTTATGTTTATGCAGACATAGGTCATCTCACCAATGACAGCATGGCGTTTTGTCTCGAGTTGCTTCAAGACACCGGCGTTGCAACGGCGCCAGGCATAGATTTTGACCCCGTGGAGGGTCATCACTTCATGCGGATCAGTTTCGCCGTGTCCACAGATCGGGTCGAAGAGGCGATCCGCAGGATGGTTCCCTGGTTTGCTGCGCGCCCGATTTTAACAAAGACCTGATGAAAAACCCCGCATTGCGGGTGGCGGCACCGCTCGGGCGAGGTTACATGATCAATCCATGATCCAGAGCCTTGTCATTGCGGCCGTTCAGGCCAATCCCACAGTTGGTGCCATTTCGGGTAATGAGGCCATTGCGAGGGCACGCATGGCCGAGGCCCGGCTGGCAGGCGCTGACCTGGTTCTGTTTCCGGAGCTCTTCATCAATGGCTATCCGCCCGAGGATCTGGCGCTCAAGCCTGCTTTCTGGGCCGCGGGCCAGGCCGCTATCGAACGACTGGCCAAGGATACGGATGAGGATTTTGCCGCGCTGATTGGCTTTATCTGCCCGGCAGAGGCACCTGACCGTCGACCACTGAATGCCTTTGCCTTCCTGGCAGGCGGGGAGGTGAGGGGGGTGACCTTCAAGACGGACCTGCCGAACTATGGCGTCTTTGACGAAAAGCGCGTCTTTGAGGCGGGGCCCGGGCCGGTTGTCTTCTCATGGAAGGGCGTCAAGCTCGGCGTGCCCATTTGCGAGGATATCTGGCGGCCAGAGGTGTGCGCCGCCGTTCAGAAGGCTGGTGCGGATATTCTTCTGGTCCCCAACGGCTCACCCTATCGCCGCAATGCCCACCATGAACGCATGAGCGTGGCCAAGGCGCGGGTGGCCGAGACAGGGCTGCCCTTGTTGTATGTGAACGAAGTCGGCGGTCAGGACGAACTGGTCTTTGATGGCGGCTCCTTTGCCCTGTCTGCTCATGGCGAGCTTGTCATGCGGTTGCCCATGTACGAGGAGGCCCTGGGGCTGACCGTCTGGTCGCGCGAGTCCGGGGTGTGGGACCTTCAGGAGGCTCCCATGGCCGACTGGCCCAGCGGCTTCGGTGAAATCTATCACACCATGGTTCTCGGGCTTCGTGACTACGTTAATAAGTCAGGCTTTCCCGGCGTATTAATTGGACTTTCCGGCGGTGTTGATTCCGCCATTACCGCGGTTGTGGCGGCCGATGCCCTGGGTCCGGATCGGGTCAGGTGCGTCATGCTCCCCTCGCGCTATACCAGCCATGACAGTCTTGAAGATGCTGCCGATTGCGCGCGTCGCCTGTCGGTTCGACTGGATGAGATTGCCATTTCACCCGCCGTGGATGCCTTTGCCGCCATGCTGACCCCCCTCTATGAGGGCAAGGCACCCGACCTGACTGAGGAAAATATCCAGGCCCGGACGCGAGGCCTGTCGCTCATGGCCCTGTCGAACAAGTTGGGGCTCATGCTGCTGACGACGGGTAACAAGAGTGAAATGGCCGTCGGTTATGCCACCCTCTATGGCGACATGTGCGGGGGCTATAATGTCCTGAAGGACCTCTACAAGACCGATGTCTATGAGGTTTGCGCCTGGCGGAATGCCAATAATCCCTTCGGGCTGGCGAATGACCCGATCCCGGAGCGCATACTGACCAAACCGCCTTCGGCGGAATTGAGACCAGATCAAAAGGATCAGGACAGCCTGCCGGAATATGCAGACCTCGATGCGATCCTCCAGGGACTGGTGGAAGAGGAAGCCACCCTCGATGAAATCGTGCGGCGTGGATATCCTGCGGACATGGTCGAGCGTGTGCAGAGGCTGCTCTACAACTCGGAATACAAGCGACGGCAGGCGGCCCCTGGGGTGAAGCTGGGGTCTCGAGCCTTTGGGCGCGACCGGCGCTATCCCATCGTCAACGGATTCCGCGACCAGGTCATACGCGGTTGAGCAATGTTATGGCGGGTAACACGCAGTGACAGTCCGCTGCATCTTGATCTACCTCCTCAGCGCGAGTCTTATGGCAACGATGCCTGCTTGTCAGAGGGCATCTGTAAGTCCGGTGGAAGCGCCCAAGGCAAAATCTGAGGCTGGATATTCCGATCCACCTGCTGTTGAGCTTGTAACGCAGCTCGAGGCGACCTTGCGGATCGAGGGCAGGGCTGAGCCTATGGCGACTGTGCGGCTGAGGACGCCAACGGGCACAGCAGCCACTGTGACGGCAGACGGGCGGGGACACTGGATGGCCCAGCTTCCACGTCCGGAACCCGCTTCCCTTTATGGCCTGTCGCAAACCCTCAATGGTCAGGTGGTGCAGGCTTGGGGGTATGTCTTGGTCCTGAATGATGGGCGTGGATTTAGCCTGCGCTCCGGAACGGGGGCTCGCCGGCTAGGTGAAGTCCCTGTCGGTCAACTCACGGCCTGTGACTTTGATCGGGCAGGGGGGGGCGTTGTGTCTGGACGTAGCCAGCCTCAAGCAACCATTAGTCTTCGGATGGATGGCCGAAAGATTGGCGAAGGCCGGGCGGATCCTGATGGCACGTTTTCCATTCCGCTCTCCGGGCCAATTTCGCCGGGGACCCATGTGATCAAGGTCTTCGGGAGCGGAATAGATGCGGAGATGACCGTGAACGCGACCCCCGCCGCGCCCCTGACCGATGGACCCTTTAGGTCGACCGCTTCGGGTGTGGGGCTCAGGATCGACTGGATGAGCCCCGCCGGAGGGGTTCAATCGACCTGGATTGCTCCGTGAGCCTGCATCAATCTGCGCCCGGTCGACGCCCGGGGGCAGAGGTCGCGCCTGCCACGACACAGTTTGATTTCTGGGCCTCCATGGCCGAGCTTGGCCGGTTGGTGCTCCGCTCCCGGGCCCCGGGCTTGGCCTGGCGGATTCCAGCGGCCCTTGCCCTGGTACTGGTCGGCAAGATGGCCGGGGTCTGGGCCCCTGTCATGCTGGGAGAGGCCATCGATCGCCTTGCACCCACCCTCGGACATGTGGGTCATGCCGCGAGTCTCGGCGCTGGCTTCCTTGGACTGGCCCTGGGCTTTGCGGGGTTGAGACTACTGGCCGCCGTTGCACCCAATGCCAGAGAGGCGATCTTCACCTCTGTCTCCCAGGCGACCATGGCCCGTGCCGCTACAGAGACCTTTGCACATGCGCTCAATCTGTCTCTCGATTTTCACCAAAGCAAGCAGACCGGCGCTCTGGCGCGCATTATCGAGCGAGGGGCCCGATCAACGGACTTCCTGATCAGGAGCCTGGTGTTCAGCCTGGGGCCGACGGCCATTGAGCTTGTGCTGGCCATGGGGGTCATGGCTGTGCGTCTGGACTGGCGCTTTGCCGGGGCGACCTTTCTCACCATTATTATCTACACCCTCACCACATTCCGGATCACGGACTGGCGTTTGGGGCACCGGCGCCAGTTGAACGAGTCGGACAGTCGGGCTGCGGGCCTGTCTGTGGACGCCATGATCAATTACGAGACCGTCAAAACCTTTGGGGCCGAGGAGCGGATCGTCACACGTTATGCCCGCGCCATGGCCGACTATGTCCGGGCCTCTGTGCAGGCCAATACCTCCCTGTCCCTGCTGAATGCTGTGCAGGCGGGCATTCTGAACGTCGGGCTTGGTCTTATGGTTGTGCTGGCCGGACTTGAAGTCCTGCAAGGCCATATGCGGATTGGGGAAATCACGACGGCAGTATTTCTGGTGATCGGCCTCTATGGGCCCCTGGCCATGTTGGGGTTCAATTATCGGGAAATCCGGCAAGCCTTTATCGACATGGAACAGATGGTGGCCCTGACCGCCGTCGCTCCGGATATCCTGGACTCGGCGGACTCCGTGAACCTTCCCCCGGCGACAGGGCAGGGTGCGAACCTTCGGTTTGAGGATGTGGGCTTCCAGCATGATGCGAGGTCGGCTGGACTGGCCCAGGTGTCCTTTGAAATTCCCGCTGGAAAGACGACCGCGATTGTTGGTCCGTCAGGCGCTGGCAAGACGACGGTCGTTCGCCTGGCCCTTCGCCTGCTGGATCCCCAGTTGGGGCGGGTCGTCCTGGATGGTCTGGACATGCGCGCCATTCGTCAGGACTCACTCCGCCGGGCTGTCGCCCTGGTGCCCCAGGATGTTGCCCTGTTCAACGAGACCCTTGCAGCCAATATTGGCTTTGCCCGGCCGGATGCCTCTATGGAAGAGATCCGCGCCGCGGCTGATGCGGCCGAACTCGGTGGGTTTATTGACAGCCTGCCGTCCGGCATGACGACCATGGTCGGCGAACGCGGCTTGAAGCTGTCCGGGGGTGAGCGTCAGAGGGTGGGGATTGCCCGGGCCTTGCTGGCCAATCCGCGCCTTTTGATCCTGGATGAAGCCACCAGCGCCCTCGATGGCCCAACGGAAGCGGCGATCCAGGCCACCTTGCGCAAGGTACGCACCGGGCGCTCCACCCTTGTTATTGCCCATCGCTTGTCGACCATCGTCGATGCCGACGAGATCCTGGTCCTGCGCCGGGGCAAGGTCGTTGAACGGGGCACCCATGCCGACCTGTTGGATCAGGGTGGCGAATATGCAGCCCTTTGGCGACGTCAGACCCGCGAGCGTTAGGCCGCTTTCCTAGGCTTAAACCGGCTCCACACCCGACCAAATCTGAGCCCTAAGATTTTCGGTGCGGCCAGCAGGACGGGGGTCAGGACCAGGGTCAGAAGGGTCGAGAAGGTGAGCCCCCAGACAACGGCAGCAGAGAGCTGCACCCATTGTTCGGAGCCCGGGGCCTGATACTCCAGAACCCCGTTGCTGAAGTCGGGGTGGAGCTGGAACATCAAGGGCAGGAGGCCAACGACCGTCACCAGAGTGGTCAGCATGACGGGGCGGAACCGCTGGGCGGCTGCCCGCACGGCGGAATCGTCGGCCTCAAATCCCTGGCGGCGGAGTTGGTAGAAGGTGTCCACGAGGACGATGTTGTGGCCAACCACCACGCCCGCCAGGGCGACAACCCCCGTCCCGGCCATGATGACGGAGATATAGTCAAAGGTGTGGGCGAAGTTGATCTGGATCCCCAGCAGGACTCCCACGGTGGAGAGGACGACGGCGGAGAGGGTGACGACAACCCCATAGAAGCTGTTGAACTGCCAGAGCAGGATGATCATCATCATGAACAAGGAGGCCGTGATGGCCGTCATGAAGAAGACAACAGCCTTCTTGCCCTCGTCATCCGCGCCGGAGAATTTCCAGGAGACAGAGCTGTCGAGTCCGGCCTTTTCCAACCAGGGTTTAAGCGCCGCGATCTTCTGATTGGCGGCAACACCCTTGGGCACATTGGCCTGGATAAGGACGAGTCTCTGTCCGTCCCGCCTCTGGATGCTGGTGACCTGCTGGGCGGGGGTGCGCTTGACGAAATAGCTCGCGGGCACGGGACCGTTTGGCGTGCCGATCTTCATGCTGTCGAGGGCATCAAGGTTTCGACCCTCGGGCTTGAAGCGCACCCGGATATCCAGCTCATCCTCGGCATCATTCGGCCGGAACCTGCCAACAAGGACGCCACCCGTGGTGTACTGAATGGCCTGGCCCACGGACAGGACGTCCACGCCGAAGCGCCCCGCCGCCTCGCGGTCTACCGTGAGGTTCCACTCAATTCCGGGGGAGGTGCGGTTATCCTCCAGTTCAATGAGTTGAGGGTCGCTGGCCAGCTTGGCCTTGATCAGGTCTGCCGCCCTGTTAAGGGGCGCCGGATCGTTGCCCCGCAATTCAACCTGAATGGCCTTGCCGGTCGGGGGGCCGGACTGGGGCTCGCGGATCTCAACCTCAATGCCCGGAATATGGGCGACCCGCTCACGCACGGTCTTTGAAATATCTGCTCCCCGGAGACCCAGGGCTTGTCTGCCCTCGTATTTCAGGAACTCAACCTGGATTGATCCAATGGTGTCATTCGGCCGGCCGGATCGTCCGCCGCCGCCCTGACTGGTCCCCGTTCGCACATAGATCGCGTCGACGCCTTTCACCCCAAGGAGCCGGGTCTCGACCTGGTGAACCAGCACGTCCTGGGCCTGGGGGGAGAGGTTGCCCCTGGCCTTAACAAAGACCGTGACCTCCTCCGGGTCTTCCTCGAGGAAGAATTCCGTTCGGTGCTTTGTATTGGCAAACCAGACGAAGACCACGACGATAATCGCCAGGGTTGTTGCCACGACACGCAGGGGATGTTGACCCAGAAAGCTGATCGTGCGGGCATACCAGCCCATGAATCCGGTCATTTCACGCGGGTCGCCGTGCTCAGACTTTTCAATCTCGGCAAGTAATTCGGCACTCGATTCCGGCTTGGTCGCAAAGACCGAGCCAAGGGCGGGCGTAAAGATCAGGGCGACAAAAATGGATGCGCCCAGGACGAAAAACAGGGTCAGGGGCAGGAAGCTCATGAACTTGCCGGCGATGGAATTCCAGAACATGAAGGGAATGAAGGCGCAAAGGGTGGTCAGTGTGCCGTTCAGCACCGGCCAGAACATCCGCGTGCCCGCCGCGGCAAAGGCGGCCTCCTTGGAGAGCCCCTCCGCCATCTTGCGCTCAGCATATTCGACAACCACGATCCCGCCGTCCACCAGGATACCGACCCCCAGGACCAGACCAAACATGACCATCTGGTTGAGGGTCACATGCATGGCATTCAGCATCAGAAATGCGAGGGCAAAACATACGGGTATGGCCAGGCCTACCATCAGTCCCTGTCGAATGCCCAGACTGGCCACGATGATCACCATGACCAGGAGGGCGGCTGACAAGAGCCCGCCTTCAAGGACAAGCAGGGATCGGCTGATGAAGTCGGACTGGTCGAAGGTGTAGGCAACCTTTACCGTTGCGGGCCAGGATTTTTGCTCCTCGCTGACGGCGTTCCGCACCATCTTGACGGTCTCAAGAACATTCGCCCCGGCACGTTTCGAGACGTCCAGGGAATAGGCCGGTTGGCCGTTGTATCGGGCAATAAAGGTGGTGTCCTTGAAGGTCCGGCGAACCTCGCCAATGTCCCCCACCGTGATCAGGCGATCCCCGCTCTTCTTGATGGGGAGGGCCAGAATATCCTCGGGCTTTTCAATGACGCCCGGCACCTTGATGGCAAACTTGGCCCCGCTGCCGAGCAGGTCCCCCGCTGGAACCAGCTGGTTATTGCGTCCAATGACCTGGGACAGCTCGCCCGTTGTGATCTTGTAGGTCTCCATGCGCACGGGATCGACCGTGACTTCCAGGAACTCTTCCCGCCCGCCCGAGAGGCTAGCCTCCATCACGCCCGGTAGGCTTTCCAGGCGATCCTTCAGCCGGGTTGAAATCCGGACCAGCTCACGCTCCGGTGCGGAGCCCGACAGGACTACGCCGATGACCGGTTCGTCCGCAAAGCTCGCCTCCTGAATAATGGGCTCTTCCGCGTCAGGCGGGAAGCGGCCCTTGGCCAGATCGACCTTGGCCCGGACGTCTTCCAGGGCCTTGTCCTTGTCGAAGCGGGGTTCGAATTCCAGGGTGACAAAGGCAGAGCCCTGGCGGGCAACTGCATTCATCTGTTTGATGCCTTCGATACTCTGAAGGTTCGTTTCCAGCGGCTTGACCAGGAGCCGCTCGGCATCCTCAGGGCTAACCCCCGGATAGGGAACAATAATGGCCACAAAGGGCAGGGTGATGTTGGGCTGGGCCTCACGCGGCATGGCATTATAGGCCAGCAGGCCGAAGATCGATGCGATCAGGGTAATGCCAAGCACAACCTTGCGACGCTTGATGGCACCTTCAATCAGGGGACCGATCATGACTTCCGACTCCTCTGCCCTTCAGCCTTGCTGAAGCGCGTCAAAACTTGTTGCCAGCACGCCGCCAAAATGGGGCTCAGCGCGATCCGCCGACTTGAACCTTTTGACCTTCGGCCACATAGGACTGGCCAACAGTAATGACGCGTACGGTTCCGCGAAGTCCGCTGACCCACATTCCCGTTGGGGTCTCGTCCAGGGCCGTAATGGGGGCGAAGCCCACCATGCCGTTGCTATCCACAAACCGCACGCCTTGCCGTCCAGCAGCATCCAGAACCACGGCGCTGACCGGGATGAAGTGGGCGGCTCCCTGGCCAGCGGAGACACTGGCCGTCGCTGACAACCCGGAGCGGGCGGCCGAGCGCGGGTTTGCGGCGGTGATTTCCACCCGGTAGGTCCGGGTCTGCGGATCGGCATCCCTGGCAATATACCTCACGGTTCCCTGGAGGACTTCGCCAGAGACGAGAGTCGCCTGTGCCGATGCGCCAACCGGAAACTTGCCCGCTTCGGTCTCGGGCAAGTCACCGACGACCAGAACGGGGTCGAGCTCAATAATCGACCCACAGGACTGACCAGGGGACAGGTAGGTCCCGATCTCGGCATCGCGGCGGTCAAACACGCCATTGAAGGGGGCTCGGATATTCATCTGTTCCAGGGCGATCTCTGCCTGTCTCAGCGCAGCCTGGGCGCTGTCGAGATTGGCCTGATCCTGCAAAACCTGAGTCTGGGACCGATAGCCCTTCTTGGCCAGCTCCACCGAAGCCTCACGACTAAGAATCCGCGATCTGAGCGCCGCTTGCGCCTGGGCCAGACTGGCCTCCCGGGCATCGACGTTCAGGCGGCAAAGTATCGTGCCCTTGCGGACATAGGCCCCCTCAGTGGCAGGCGTCGCCGCCACGATCCCGGCCGTTTCCGACTTCACGATGACGGTACGCGCGCCCTCGGTCCTGGCCCTGAAATTGACGCTGTAGGGGTGGATGGCTTCTTCGACCGTAGCGACCTGAACGCTCGGAAGGACTGCTGCCGCCACGACGGGTGTCCGCAATTTTTCAGTGTGTCCTCGTGATCTGTTAAGGAGGGTCCCGCCAAGGAAGAACAGGGTCACGAGAGCCACAGTCACAATCGCAAATAGGTGGTACGACTTCAGACGCATCTGCCTGTTTCCTCGGATCTTGTTCTGTGGTCTTGGACGGGCTTCAGCAAGACCGCCTTATCATCCGCTGCATTGCAGCAAACTCAGTGATGCTGTTGTTCCTTCAAGGCAAATGAATTTCCGGTAAGTCCCCGGTTTTCAGGTCAGACTGTGCCTCTGATACACCAAGCTTGACCTCGTTTTTGCCAGTCTGCGATGGGGTGTATATGATCCATCAAAAGATCAGAGGGCTTGTTCAATGAAATACCTTCACACCATGGTCCGGGTCCGCGATCTGGACGCCTCGCTGGCCTTTTATTGCGACCATCTGGGACTGAAGGAAATTTCCCGAAACGAGAGCCCCCAAGGCCGTTTTACCCTGATCTTTCTGTGCGCGCCTGGCGACGAGGAACAGGCCAGGGCTGGACGCGCCCCGACAGTGGAACTGACCTACAACTGGGACACTGAGGACTATCAGGGCGGCAGAAACTTTGGTCATCTTGCCTATGCGGTCGACGACATCTACGCCCTCTGTGCCCGCCTTCAGGGCGCAGGCGTCACCATCAATCGCCCGCCAAGAGATGGCCGGATGGCCTTTGTAAGGTCACCGGATGGCATATCCATCGAGCTACTGCAGGCCGGACCCGCCCTTCCTCCGGCCGAGCCCTGGCTGTCCATGGGCAACACTGGGGTTTGGTAGATCTAGCCCTCGGAATAGCCGAGTTTTTGCACCCAGGGCTCAAGCACCTCCAGGGCCCTGGCCATGGGAATCGTGTAACTTCGCCAGTGACCCGTCCCATCCTTGGACAGGCCCCGGGTCAGTTGCGCCGTTGAGGGCGTGGCCATGGACCGGCTCCGGGTTCTGGCCCCGAAGTCCCGCATGGCCTCGCGCCATTCCAGGCCGATAAAGGCACAAATCGCCTGAACCTCCCGCTCGAAATCTTCCAGCAGGGCCTCGTGGCGCAGGACCAGCATGTCTTGGTCCAGTCGGGTCTCCAGCTGGGTCTTGAAGGTCATGACCGAGTCGTAGAACCGGGCCGCCTCTTCCAGGTCCAGGAAGTGATACATGGACGGGCTCATCTGGAACCTGCGGCGATAGCAGCTCCAGACCACATCGCGGGGATCGCGCAGGGCAAACAGAACCTTTGCGTCCGGAAAGAGCCGGGCGATCAGGGGCAGCTTCAGGGTGTTGAGCGGATATCGGTCCAGGAACACCTTTCCAGAGGGCTCGATCCCAGCCTCCCGGACCCGTCGCCAATAGGCGGCCCGGAACATATCCAATTCAGCCTCGCTGGCCCGGGCCAGGGCATCCAGGTCGTCAGGGTGTCTCATGAATTGCCGGACGCCATCTATCAGGGCATCCTGTTCTTCTAGGGTTACCACGTCCTCGTTCCCCGTCAGAGCGACCTCCAGAAGCGTGGTCCCTGATCTCGGGAATCCCATAAGAAAGACATGCGATCGCGGCGAATCTGCCAGGGGTTTTCCGGCGGGCTTTCGGGCCCAGGCTGAGGCTGTGGTCCTCTGGAAATAGCGGGCCATGCTCTGGGCGTGACCCATGGCCCCGGCCCCTGTGCCGAACAGAGGCCCATATTCGGTTCGGAGCGCCGAATTACAGGCGAGATAGGCCGCAAAGGCCTGATCATGTTCGCCGCGCGCCCCCAGAATGTCACCGATCAGGTTCCGGGCGTCGGCCGCTTCAATCGGGGTGATATGCGGGTCGGTCAGAAGGTGGGCCAGCCGGGCCTCTGCCAGCTCTGGCGTGCCAAGGTCGACCTCGGCCCGGGCCATGCACATATTCGCTTCAGCGGCCATGGGCGCGCCTTTGAGGACCCGCTCGGCATAGCCCTTGGCTTCGGCATGTGCCCCGCGTCGACTGGCAAGGCTGGCCAGACCGGTGAGGGACACCGGATGCTCTGGGGCCAGATCGAGGGCGCGCTTGAAGGCCGCTTCGGCACGGTCGCCCAGTCCAATGGCCTGCAGGGCCTGACCCTGGTTGGCATGGGCAATCGCAAGGTTTGGATCAAGGCCACCAAGGGCTTCGAAACACTCCAGCGCTTCAACAAAACGCTCCAACCTTAGATAGACGAGGCCGAGTGCATTGAGGGTTCCCGGGTCTTTCGGGGCCATGGCGCGGGCCTCCAGAAGAACGGCAATCGCATCCTCCGGACGGCCACTCATTTCCAGCTTTAGCGCGGCGAAATTCAGCAGCATGGGGTGGACGAAGCCCGCCGCCAGGGCTTTGTCGGACTGGACCATGGCCTCCTGGATGTTGCCCTGCCGGGCAAGGTCCCCGATGGAACGTAGAATCTCAACCGGCGGAACTCTCGGACCGGATGCCTGGGGCGAATTGCCCAGCTTCACCTTCACGCCTGCGGAAAAGAAGGGTTGTGGTGTCTTGGTCATGGCGTCTTCCCATCCGGTAGGTGATTCAGATGCACCTTACCCTGAAATATCTTTATCAGCTTGTCTGGCCGTCCGTGATGCCGACCGGCTCCAGATTATAGTCATGTAACTCGCCCCAGGGGTCTTCGACGACGCATCCTGCTGCCCCTTCGGAAACATAGTTGGGCCCAATGGGAACCTTCCCGTGCCCCTCTGGGATGTCCAGAACATAGGTCGGCTGACAGAGCCCGGAATAGGTGCCGCGCAGGGCCTTCATGAGGGCTCGACCCTCTGCAATGGTTGTACGGAAATGTCCGGCACCTGGGGCCAGATCACCGTGATGCAGATAGTAGGGTTTGATCCGTGTCTCGACCTGGGCCCGCATCAGATCCCCGAGGCTTGCCGGGTCGTCATTGATTCCGCGCAGTAGGACGGTCTGGCCCAGCAGGGGAATGCCCGCGTCAACCAGCTTGCCACACGCCGCCCGGGCCTTGTCCGTAAGCTCCCGGGCATGGTTGATGTGGACGGCTACGTAGACAGCTTTTCCAGGGGCCTTGAGGGCCTGAACCATTTCATCGCTGATTGCGTCGGGATCGACGGTCGGCACCCGGGTGTGGAAACGGATCACCCGGATATGCTCAATCGCCTGCAGCCGTGTCATCAGGTCGCGCAACCGGCGGGGGGAGAGGACCAGAGGGTCGCCTCCGGTCACGATCAGTTCCCAAATCTCCGGATGGGATTCGAGATAGCCGAAAGCGGTTTCCAGCCCCGCCTCTGACAGGGGCCGCAGCCCCTTGGGCCCAACCATTTCCCGGCGGAAACAAAACCGGCAATAGACGGCGCAGGTGTGGGTGATCTTCAGGAGCGCCCGGTCAGGATAGCGGTGGACTATGCCCTCCACCGGGCTGTGGGCCGCATCGCCCACCGGGTCCGCCGACTCAAAGGATTCGACCTTCAACTCCGCCACAGTCGGCAGGAATTGGGCACCAATCGGGTCGAGGGGATCACCAGGGTGGATCAACTCCACCAGGGCAGGGGTAATGGCTATGGCATATTGTTCGGCGACCTGTTCCAGACCCGCGATTTGCTCAGGGGCGATCAAGCCCGCCTGAGCGAGGTCGGAAAGACGACGAAGGGTTGGGGCGGCGCTCATATCTGCCGGGGTCTATGGCTCAATCTGCGGCCTTGCGCCAGTCTCAAGGGGTGGGTGCGACGGGGCCCCAAAGCACGTCTTCTATGTGGTCTGCCCCTGTGGCCAGCATGACCAGCCGGTCAAATCCCAGGGCAGCCCCGCTTGCCTGGGGCATTTTTCCCAAGGCACGCAGGAAATCTTCATCCAGAGGATAGCGCTCGCCATAGACCCGCTGCTTCTCGACCATTTCAGCCTCAAGTCGCGCTCTTTGGACGTCTGGATCGGTGAGTTCGCCGAAGGCATTGGCGAGTTCAACCCTGCAGGCGAAGAGTTCAAAGCGTTCAGCAACACGAGGTTTTCCCGGTTTTGGTCGTGCCAGGGCCGCCTCGGGAATGGGATATTCTGTCAGAAGGGTGGGGCGGCCCAGGCCAAGATGGGGGTCGACCTTTTCGACCAGTATCCGGCTGAAGATATCGCTCCAGGTGTCATCGTCAGCGATCCGTATGCCCGCCGAAATCGCCCCGGCCGCCAGATGCGCCCGGTCGGTTCCGCCCTCATCATCGACAGATGCCAGAAGGTCGATCCCGGCATACCGATCAAAAGCCTCCTCAAGAGTGAGGTATTCCGGGTCTGCAAACGGATCAGCTGTCTGTCCCCTGAAGGAGAGGGCCTTTGCCCCAGCAACTTCTGCGGCCATGGCCAGGAGACTGCAACAGTCCGCCATCAGGACTTCATAGCCCTGATCGGCCCGATACCACTCCAGCAGGGTGAATTCGGGGTGGTGCAGGGGACCTCGTTCCCGGTTTCGCCAGACGCGGGCGAGGTTGAAGATCCGCGTTTCCCCCGCCGCCAGCAGCTTCTTGCAGGCAAATTCCGGGGAGGTGTGCAGGTAAAGCGGCGCGGACTCTCCCCCCAAGGTCTGAATTTGGGTCTGAAATGCGTGAAGGTGGGCCTCATTGCCGGGGGAAATCTGCAGGCCCGGGGTCTCGACCTCGGTAAAGTCCCGCTCAGCAAACCAGGTCCTCGTAGCACGGGTCATGGCATTACGGGCCAATAGCCGCGGGCGACGTTGCGCATGGCGCTCTGGCTGCCACCAAGGGGGAGGAGTTTGGCTGGTCACGCTGTGTCTCTGATCCGGGTCTGACGAAGATAATTGGCGATTCGGCCGCTGATGTTGTAGGTCCCCGACAAAGCCGCGCCTTGCGGCACCCTATAGGCTTAAGGACGCATAACGTGAAGGTTGCCGCCAGTTCGCTCCGCAAAGGTTCCGTTGTCGACATGGAAGGGCGTCTTTATGTCGTCCTGACGGCGGAAAACATCCATCCGGGCAAGGGCACGCCCGTGACCCAGCTGAACATGCGCCGGATTTCCGACGGGGTTAAGGTATCCGAGCGCTGGCGGACTACCGAGCAGGTCGAGCGCGCCTTTGTGGACGACCGCCCCTACAGCTTTCTCTACCAGGACGGTGAAGGCTATCACTTCATGAACCCTGAATCCTTCGATCAGGTCGTGGTGCCAGAGGATGTCGTGGGCGAAGCCGCTCCCTGGCTGCAGGACGGCATGATTGTCACCCTGTCCACCCATGAAGGCGTTCCTATCGCCCTTGAGTTACCACGCCTCGTCACGGTCGAGATCGTTGAAACCGAGCCTGCGGTGAAGAACCAGACGGCCTCGTCGTCCTACAAGCCTGCCATCCTAGCCAATGGTGCACGGATCATGGTTCCGCCCTATATCGCCGCAGGGACGCGCGTCGTTATTCTCACTGAGGACGGCTCCTATCAGGAACGCGCTAAGGACTAGGTCCGGACAGGCCTCGGGCCGATGACACACTTCGACGTTGTCGTTCTGGGGGCGGGCGCTGCGGGCATGATGTGCGCAGCCACGGCGGGCCAGCGTGGTAGGTCTGTGCTGGTTCTGGACCATGCCCGTGCGCCGGGCGAAAAGATCCGCATCTCCGGCGGTGGGCGCTGCAACTTTACGAATATCAACACCCGCCCGGCCAATTTCATTTCCCGCAATCCGGCCTTCTGTATTTCGGCCCTGCGTCGCTACCGCCCGGCAGACTTTATTGGGCTGGTGGACCGTTACGCGATTGCCTGGCACGAAAAGACCCTGGGTCAGCTGTTCTGCGATGACTCCGCCAAACAGATCGTCGACATGATGTTGAGCGAAATGGCCAAGGGGGGCGTCTCCCTCAGGCTATCGACCACCCTGGACCGGGTGGAACGCACGGGGGCGGGCTTTTCAGTTATTGTCGGGTCTGAAGTCATTACCTGTAACTCCCTGGTCGTTGCCACCGGTGGCAAGTCGATCCCCAAGATGGGGGCGACGGGACTGGGCTATGATCTGGCCCGCCAGTTTGACCTGGCCGTCACCGAAATTCGTCCAGCTCTTGTGCCCCTGACCTTTGAAGTTGGCCTGCTGGACAGGCTAAAACCTCTGGCTGGGGTCGCCACGCCGGCACGGATCAAGCATGACGCTACGCGCTTTGACGAAGCCATGCTGTTCACCCATCGCGGCCTGTCTGGCCCGGCTGTCCTGCAGATTTCTTCCTATTGGCGGGAAGGGGAGGCTGTGGAGATCAATATGGCCCCGGGCGTTGATCTTTTTGCCGAGCTGAAAAAAGCCCGTGCCACCTCAGGTCGGCAAGCGCCCCAGACCGCCCTGTCAGAATTTATCCCGAAAAGGCTGGCCCAGCATCTGGTCGAGGCCGAGAAAATTCAGGGTAATCTCGCGGATTGCTCGGACGTCGTCCTCCGGAAACTCTGTGATGGGGTCCAGGCCTGGCGGGTCAAGCCCGTGGGGTCAGAGGGTTATCGGACGGCCGAGGTCACCCTGGGGGGCGTGGACACAGACGGGCTGGACAGCCGGACCCTGGCGGCCCGCGCAGTGCCGGGTCTTTTCTTCATCGGCGAGGTGGTCGATGTCACAGGCTGGCTTGGGGGATATAATTTCCAGTGGGCCTGGGCGAGCGGCTGGTGCGCAGGCCAGGCGGCCTGAATATCCGCCTCAGCCCAGGGCATCATCGGAGACGAAGGGGTTGGTCTCTCGCTCCCGCCCAAAGGTGGACATGGGGCCATGTCCGGGAACAAAGGCGACATCATTTCCAAGCGGCCATAGCTTCCCCGTAATGGCGGCAATCAGGTCCGGATAATTTCCCCGTGGGAAGTCCGTTCGGCCAATGGACCCTTGAAACAAGACATCACCGACCTGGGCAAATCGGGCGTCGCGGTGGAAGAAGATCACATGCCCTGGCGTGTGCCCCGGGCAGTGGATCACCTCGAACTGGGTCTCGCCGAGAGTCACAATGTCCCCATCGGCCAGCCATCGGGTGGGAACGAAGCTGCGCGCGCCGGGCATGCCATACTTGGCTCCGGATGCCGGGATTTCATCAATCAGGAATTGATCGTCAGGATGCGGACCCTCAATGGGCACACCGGTCAGGGCCTGGAGTTCCGCCGTTCCTCCCGCATGGTCGAGATGGCCGTGGGTGATCCAGATCTTTTCCAGGGTCAGCCCGTGGGTTTCCAGGGCTGCCATCAGGCGCGGCACCTCGCCGCCGGGATCGATGATGGCCGCCTTCAGGGTCTTGGCGCACCACACGATTGTGCAGTTCTGCTGAAGCGGAGTGACGGGAGCAATTACGGCGCGGATGGCTTGATCGGTCATGGGCCTAACATGTTGGCTCATGGGGGATTTGGGAAGGGGCAAACTTGCGCTCGACTTGGCGGGACCGTCCGTGGGGGGTAGACCTCAGCCATGTTGCCGGTTGAGGACATATTGCCAGACCTGCTGGCCGCTCTGGCGCGCCGGAACAGTGCGGTCCTTGTGGCCCCTCCCGGGGCGGGCAAGACGACCCTGGTGCCGCTCAGGCTGCTTGACGCCCCCTGGTTGGGGGATCGCAAGATCATCATGCTGGAGCCGCGCAGACTGGCGGCGCGGGCAGCGGCGGAGCGCATGGCGCAGACCCTGGGTGAGGCGGTGGGCGAGCGGGTGGGTTACCGCGTCCGCATGACGGCAAAGGTCTCGGCCCGGACCCGGATCGAGGTGGTGACCGAGGGGGTCTTCAGCCGCATGATCCTGGCGGACCCATCCCTGGAATCCGTGGGTGCGGTCATTTTTGACGAGTTTCACGAGCGCAGCCTGGATGCCGATCTGGGCCTTGCCCTCGCAAGGGACAGTCAGACCCTTTTGCGGGAGGACCTCCGCCTGCTGGTTATGTCGGCCACCCTGGATGGTGCGGCCATTGCCAGGCTGCTGGACGAGGCCCCGGTGCTGGAAAGTCTTGGGCGGGCCTATCCGGTCGAGACCCATTATCTGGGGCGGCCTGATCCCATGGGGCTGGAAGACAGCATGGTCCGGGCCATCGGCCGGGCGCTTGCAGACAATGAGGGCAGTCTTCTGGCCTTCCTGCCCGGTCAGGCGGAGATCCGGCGAACAGCGGACCGGCTGGCTCAGAAGATCCGTAGCCACAATATCCTGATTGCCCCGCTTTATGGGGCCCTGGACCTCGCCCAGCAGGACCTCGCCCTGGCTCCCGCGCCGGCCGGATACCGCAAGATCGTCCTGGCCACGTCGATCGCCGAAACGAGCCTGACCATTCAGGGGGTTCGGGTGGTGATTGATTCCGGGCTGGCCCGGGTGCCCCGGTTTGATCCGGCCAGTGGTCTGACCCGGCTGGTAACGGTGCGGGTGAGCCGGGCGGCTGCCGATCAGCGCCGGGGACGCGCCGGACGCACCGAGCCAGGGGTCTGTTACCGTCTTTGGGACGAGGTCGAGACCCGGGCCCTGCCAGCCTTTGCCGATCCCGAAATCCGCGAGGCCGACCTGTCAGGCCTGGCCCTCGACCTGGCCCGGTGGGGTGCCCGCGATCCGGCGAGCCTGGCCTTTCTGGACCCGCCGCCGACGGCGGCCTTCGCTGAAGCCCGGGCCTTGCTGGGACGGCTGGAGGCCCTGACCCCGGACGGGGTTCTGACGCCACACGGAGAGGGCCTCAGTGAATTTCCCCTGGTACCTCGGTTGGCTCACATGGTTTTGGTGGCTGGCCGCAGGGGTCAGGCGGGCAGGGCGGCCCAGATTGCGGCCTTGCTGAGTGAGCGCGGCCTGGGAGGCCGGGACACGGACATCAAGTCTCGCCTGGAGGGCTTCCGGCGCGACCGCGGGGCCAGGGCCCAGGAGGCGCGGTCCCTGGCAGAGCGCTGGACGAAACTGGCGGGGCCAGCGGGAGGCGACGCCCCGCTAGAAGATGGGTTGATCCTGGCCCTGGCCTTCCCTGAGCGCATTGCCCGGGCGAGAGGGCCTTTGGGGGAGTTTCAACTGGTCAATGGCCGAGGAGCCTATCTGGAGCCGACAGACGCCCTGGCCCGGGAACCCTGGCTGGCGGTCGCTGAACTTGGCAGCGGCGACCGACGTGATCGTATTCTTCTGGCGACGGCCCTCGATCCAGCGGCATTGTCCACGGTCTTTGCCGATCAGATCGAGGTGGAGGACCGGCTGGAACCGGGTCCGACGGGGCGGTTGCGTGCCAGGCGGCTCACCCGCCTGGGCAGGCTGGTCTTGAAGGAGGAGGTGGAGGAAAGGCCCGATCCCGCACGAATTATAATGGCCCTGGCCGAACATGCCCGCCTTGACGGGCTCACGTCGCTCAACTGGGGGGCAGGGGCCCTGGCTCTGCGTGCGCGCCTTGAGTTTCTGCAGTCTCTTGGCCTGTTACTCGACGCAGACCTGTCCGATCATGCCCTGCGGCAGACCGTGACAGACTGGCTGGTGCCCCTGCTTGCCGGGCGACGTGCCCTGTCTGAAGTACCTGAATCCGCACTCGAAGCGGCACTGCGCGGGCAATTGACCTGGGGGCAACAGGCTGAACTTGATCGACTTGCGCCCCTTCGCTGGACGGCCCCCACAGGCAATAGCTTCTCCATCGACTATGACCCCGTGACGGGGCCAAGGGTGGAGGTGCGGGTGCAGGAGGTCTTTGGTCTTGCAGACCATCCCGCCATTGCCCAAGGCCGCGTGGCCCTGACCCTCGCCCTTCTATCGCCCGCCCACAGGCCGATCCAGACAACCCGCGACCTCCCGGGATTCTGGAAGGGCTCCTGGAAGGACGTGCGGTCGGACATGCGGGGCCGCTATCCCCGGCATGTCTGGCCCGAAGACCCCGCAACGGCGACACCTACCGCCCGGGCAAAGCCCCGGGGAACCTGACCTCAGGTGGAGGCCGCGTAGATCATAATGCCTGTTGCGACAGCCAGGTTGAGGCTGTCTGCCCGCCCCCGCATGGGGATCTTGACGTTGACGTCGCAAAGATCCGCCAGGTCTGGCGTCAGTCCCTGCTGCTCATTGCCCATCAGGATCAGGGCCGGGGCCCGGTAATCGGCATGCAGATGGTCTGTGGTGGCCGTGAGCAAGGTTCCGACCACTGAGCCCGGCCAGGTCGTGCGCCAGGCGCTGAAGGCGCTCTCTGAGGCCCGCGTGATGGGTACGGCGAAGACGGACCCCATGGTCGCCCGCACGGCTTCGACGGAATAAGGGTCGCAGCACTCCCCGACCAATATGACCCCGCCACACCCGGCGGCATCGGCGGTCCGGATAATGGTCCCCAGGTTGCCCGGATCCCTGACCCGATGCAGGGCAACCCAGCAATTTGAAGCCTCCGGAACCAGTTGGCTCAGCGGGGTAAAGACCTGCTGAAACACCCCAACAACAGCCTGGGGGTTATCGCGCCGTGACACCTTGGCGAGAATATCGAGGGTGACTTCCAGAACCTCTCCGCCAGCCTTGAGCGTGGCAGCCATGGCCTGTCGCAGCAGGGGGTGACGAGTCGCCTCTGGGCCATACATCAAGATCTGGGGCGCGTGGCCCAGTTCAACGGCATCGGTCACGATCTTCAGGCCCTCGGCCACGAACAGGCCGCTCTCGTCCCTGTCCTTGCGCATGTGCAGGGCGCGCACAGCCTTGACCGTCGGATTGGTCAGGGACGTGACCTGGCGGGAGTCTGCGCTCATGAGGTCCAGCGTGCGAAGAAGCTCATGCCGATTTCCCGTGTGCCGTCGTCCTGGGTCAGGGCAAGTTCTCCCCACTCAATTGCCCCCCCCTTGTCGGCGAGGTTCGCGCTCAAGAGCCCGGCAAGGGCCGCGCCGGAGATACGCTCTGCATAGGCATTCAGGAGCAAAAAAGAGGCATTTTCGGCCAGGATCTTGGCGCAAAGCGTGGCGAGTTCGGGCAGGTCATCAAACAGTTTCCAGACCTCCCCATCGGGACCCCGGCCGTATTTCGGGGGGTCCAGAATGATCCCGTCATAGGTGGAACCCCGCCGGACTTCGCGCTGAACAAACCGTCGGGCATCCTCACAAATCCAGCGAATGGGGCGGTCATCCAGGCCCGACAGGGTGGCATTCTCCCTGGCCCAGCCAATGGCTTTCTTGGAGGCGTCAATATGGGTAACCGAGGCTCCAGCGGCTGCGCAAACTAGACTGGCAACACCGGTATAACCAAATAAATTCAGTATCTTTAGGGGTCTACTTGATCCACGTATCCGGGCGTCCAACCAGGCCCAGTTCGCGGCCTGTTCAGGGAAGAAGGCCAGGTGCCGAAAGGTGGTAAACCGCGCCTTGAACTTCACATCCCCCCAGGCCAGAGGCCAGGTATCCCGCGGCTGCTCGCGAAACCGCCAGCGCCCCGCATCATCCTCATCGGTGGGATCAAAGACCGCATCAGCCCCTGCCCAAACCCCGTCGTCATCCCGGGGAGCCCACATGCACTGGGGCTCTGGACGGACAACGCGATAGGGGCCGTAACGCTCCAGCTTGCGGCCATGACCACTGTCGATCAGGGCATAGTCCGACCATCCGGTCGTACGCATCAGGGTTGGGGCAGCCGAAACGGCGGGGCGGAAATTGCTCATGGCCTTGGCTTATCTGGTTCGGCGACGGGGTGCAAAGTCAGGGCGAGACGGCCGATGCGGCGCTGACGGCACCTGTATAGGTATATCCGCCCCGCCGGAGATCTGCGCTCAAGGTGAGGGGGGCTACCCCGCCGTTCAGATGCGCGCGATAGACGGCGAGGTTCTCAAGCACGCGCATGACGTAATTTCTTGTTTCAGAAAAAGAAATGCATTCGATGTAGTCGACAGGGTCGGTTCCCCCGGCGCGCGGATCGCCACAAAAGCTCGCCCAGAGGTTCGAGCGGCTTGGTCCGGCATTGTATCCCGCCACGGCCATGACATAGGACCCGGAAAATGAATTCACCAGTCCGCCCAGATAGCTGGAGCCAAGTTGCATGTTGTAATCCGGATCGGACAGACGCTCGGTCGAGAAAGGCGTTCCGTTCTTTCTGGCCACGGCAGCGGCTGTGGTCGGCATGAGTTGCATCATGCCGCGCGCGCCGACGCCGGAGCGAACGGTAGGGTCGAAGCCACTTTCCTGTCGGGTGATGGCCAGGACGAGAGCCGCCTCCGGGGCATTGGGGGCGTCTGGAACCTCCCGGCGAGGATATCCCCGTTCCGGCAAGACCAGGCCGCGCTGGGCTGCGGTCCGCACAACCTTCATTGAGGTATCCTGGTCCCCATAGGCCCGAACCAGGTCGACCAGTTGCGCTTCTTCCTGGGTGGTTGGGAGCAAGTCGTCCAGTTGCAAGGCGAGGGTTCTGAACAGGTCCCGATTGCCGATTTTCATCAACAACCTCAACGCCTTTACGGTATCTCGGGACTCAAACTGCTGTCGGTCTGCCGAGGTGATTTCCGGGTCGGTGCCGAGGTTCAGCTCCGTGAGGCCCAGCTTTTCCGCGGCGAGCTGGCCATAGAAGGTGGTCTTGAACTGGGCTGCCGAGCTGTAGAAAATATCCGCAACCTCATAGCCCGCCATCTCTTCCACAGCCCGTCCGCGCCAGTACATGGCCCGGGCACGCGTTATGGGCGAGACGCTGATCAGGTCGATTTTCTTGAAATGCTCTTCTGCCCTTGCCGGATCATGCAGGCGGGTGAGGGCGACCCAGCCCGCGTAAAATTCTGCCTCGGTGGCATCTGCGCCCGCGGTGAGACCTGTATTTGCTGCGGCGAGATAGGCGGCCTGGTCATCGCGGTTGCGAAGGGCTGAAATGGTGAGCTGGTAGCGTTCATCCCAGATCCGGGTGGCCATCTCCGGGGAAGTCACCCGGGTCGGAAAGGCGGGCAAAAGGGCCCGGGCCTCGGCATCCTGGCCAGCTTTTCGATAATAGGCGGCCTTCTCGAAGGCGAGGGCCGGACTGTCTGCAACCGAGGACGGCAGGGACTCAACAAGGCTGAGGGCAGACGCCGAATTCTGGCGCAGGGCAATCCTGGCCTGGGCCAGAAGCTGCTGAACCGGATCGAGGAGAGGGATCATGGCCTGTGCGGCGGGGCCCTGGTTTCCAAAGAGCAGCAAGTCAGCCCGCGCCTGGTGGTCCTCAGGGGTCAGAATGTCGCCGAACCGGGCTAAAATGACGCGCTGCGGCTCGGCTTCAAAGACGCGTTGGGTCCAGATCTTACGAATGAGGGCCGTTGCCTTGCCGTTTTCGCCCTTTGAGCGGAGGGCTTCAGCCAGGGCCAGGCTGCCTTCGGCTGTTTGCGGCTCTGCGCCGGAGAAATTTGCAATGACCTGATCCGGGGACCAGCCAAACTCGCGAATACGGCGCTCCAGGGCAATCTGTCGGCGGGAGTCCCGGGGCCAGCCTGCGAGATCGCGCCTCGCCTGGTCCAGTTCGGCGATGGTCAGGCTCGAGGCGCTAGAGTCTGCGAGAACCCAAGTGACAAGTTTCCGGGCCGTAGGGTCCTGTAGGGTCGCCAAGAATGTCCGAGTGGCCGCAACATCCCCGCGACGAGCCGCCGCCAGGGCATTCGAAATTGTTGTGGAGGTCTCGCCATCCACCGTCTCACGCAGGTCCGGGCTGGCCGGATCGGCGGGCAGGGGAACCTGGGCCAAGGCAGTACTGGTCAGGGCCAGAGCTCCCAAACCAGCCAGCCCAAAGCGGATCAAACGGGACAACAAGGACGAAAACTCCGGCAGGCAAACCAAAATAACAAACTCAATCAGTTGCGGCGGGGGGGCAGTCCGCCATATTGTCCAGACAAACCCCTGAGGCCGCAAGCATAGGCCTCGTCTTCACGGCTTTTTGCAGACCATGTCCGATCCATTGTTCAAGGGTGTGATTCCCGCCCTCATTACGCCCTTCTTAGCAGGGGCTGTCGATGAGCAGGCATTTGTTGCGCTCGTGGAGCGACAAATTGCCGGGGGCGTCCATGGACTTGTCCCCGTGGGCACGACGGGTGAAACCGCGACCTTGAGCCATGATGAGCACAGGCGGGTGGTAGAGCTGGCCGTGAAGACGGCCGCAGGCCGTGTTCCTGTGATTGCCGGCGCGGGATCGAATTCGACCCGCGAGGCTATTGAGCTGGTTCGACATGCCAAGACGATCGGGGCCGATGCGGCCCTGGTGGTGACGCCTTATTACAACCGTCCAAGCCAGGAAGGGCTCTACGCCCACTATGCGGCGATCAATGAGGCGGTTCAGCTTCCTGTGCTTGTTTACAACGTTCCCGGCCGGACGAGCGTGGATATCTCTGATGCCACCCTCGCACGCCTGTCCAAGCTTCCGAACATTGTCGGGGTCAAGGACGCAACGGGTGATATGGTTCGGGCGACGGTCCAGCGCATCACCTGCGGGGACGACTGGGTCATGCTGTCCGGTGATGATCCCACGGCCCTGGGCTATATGGCTCATGGCGGGCATGGGTGCATTTCCGTGACGGCCAATGTCGCGCCCGAGCAGTGCGCCAGCTTCTATAACGCCGCTCTCGCTGGAGACTGGCTTGCGGCCAGGGCCTGGCAGGATCGACTGGTTCGGCTGCATCGTGCCCTGTTTACGGACGCCTCGCCCGCCCCGACAAAATTCGCCCTGGCGAGTTTGGGGCTTTGTGACGAGGCGGTGCGGCTGCCCATAGCCCCGGCGTCGGAAGCCTCGCGAGCCGAAGTTCTGGCCGCAATCCGGGAGGTCGGCGTCGTCTGACGTCGGAACCCCATGGCCAAGTTAATCGCTGAAAACCGTCGCGCGCGGTACGATTACTTCCTGGAAGAATCCTTCGAGGCAGGCCTGGCCTTGACCGGCACGGAAGTGAAATCGCTCAGGAACGGGCGGGCGAATATCGCAGAATCCTATGCCTCAGTCGAAGGCCGGGATGTCTATCTGATCAATGCCGACATTCCCCCCTATGCCCAAGCCAACCGGTTCAATCACGAGCCCCGCAGACACCGCAAATTGCTCCTGCATCGCAAGCAACTGGACAAGCTGATTGGCGCGGTTCAGCGCGAGGGCCGGACCCTGATCCCGACCAAGCTCTACTGGAACGAAAAAGGCCTGGCGAAGCTGGAACTGGCCCTGGCCAAGGGCAAGAAAACTCACGACAAGCGTGAGGCAACCGCGACGCGGGACTGGCAGAGGGACAAGGCCCGGCTCTTGCGGGACAAGGGCTAGCTAGCGGGCGTCTATCGCGTCTCTGACCCGATGGAATATCGCTTCGAACATGTCGGGCGTAAGGCGTCCGGTGTTCGTGTTTAACCTGGAGCAATGATAGCTGTTAATGACCAGGTAGGGCCCGGCCTGGAATTCAGCTCCATGCCCGGAGACACCGGAGGAGGCCTTCAGGCTTAGGGCTTTCAGGAGGTTTCGCCGGGCGACATCGCCAAGGGTCACAATGACCTGGAGGTTGGGGAGGGCATTGATCCTTGCGGTCAGAAAGGGGCGACAGGCTGATTCTTCGGTGGCTTCAGGCTTGTTTCCCGGCGGCGCGCAGCGGACAGCGTTGGTAATCATGCAATCGACAAGTTCAAGGCCGTCATCAGGCCGGGCATCATATTGTCCCTTGGCAAACCCCTTCTTCAAAAGGGTTTCGAACAGGAGCTTGCCTGCATAGTCACCCGTGAAGGGTCGCCCTGTGCGGTTTGCGCCGGTCCGTCCGGGCGCAAGTCCGACGATCAGCAGCCTCGCACCCTGGTCGCCAAACGAAGGGGCCGGCCCATTCCACCAGTCGGGGTGGTCTGCCTGGTTCTCGCCTCGATAGGCAACAAGCCTTGGGCAGATATTGCAACTGCGTTCAGGTTCTGGAGGCACTCCCAGGTGTCCAGGACGGGCATGAGGCATGCTTATCAGACGTCTATTTCTTGATCGTCGCCGCGATCGGACCCGGTACGGTTTTCATGAAGGAAACGGGGCAAGCGGGAGGGGCGACCAATCAGGTCGGACAGATCAGCCAGATCGATGAAGGAATCGGCTGTTCGCCGGAGGTCGTCCGATGCCATGGGCGGCTGCGACTTCATGGTCGAGACCACCGTCACCCGAGCGCCCTTTCTCTGGGCAGCCTCAACCAGGACCCGGAAATCCCCATCACCGGAGAAGAGGACGAGATGGTCGGCATGTTCAGCCATTTCCAGCATGTCGACAGCAATCTCGACATCCATGTCGCCGCGCCAGCGCTTGCGCCCCTGGGAATCCGTAAATTCACGGGCTGACTTGGTGACCAGCCGAAATCCATTATAATCGAGCCAGTCCACGAGGGGCCGGATCGGAGAATATTCCTGATCTTCCACGAGGGCAGTATAATAATAGGCGCGTATCAGCACGCCGCGCTGGCGAAATTCCTCGAGCAGTTTCCTGTAGTCGATATCAAACCCTAGTCCCTTGGATGCAGAATACAGGTTCGCGCCATCTATAAAAAGCGCCAGCCGGTCAGTTGGATAGAATGTCATTGAATTCAAGGGTCCGCTTAGAATTTCAGGGATTACAGTCTAGGGGCAAAATTGCCGTTATAGCGATAGGTGGAAATCTTCCCGGGGAATATGGGTCTTCAAAAAAATTACTTGAAGCTTCTATAGCAATTTTTCCTGCACAGGGAATAACAATTATTCAACGATCTTGCTGGTGGAGTTCCTTAGCCTGGCCTGATCCCGTGGGCCCGGACTATCGCAACGCGGTCCTGATTGTCGAGCCTAGTCAGCCCCCCGAGCAGATGATTCAAACACTCTTGAACATAGAGTCCATGTTTGGCCGTGCCCGATCAACCCAAAATGCGCCCAGGACGCTGGATCTGGACCTGATCGCCCATGGTGACAGCGTATTTGATCAGCCCGATTTGGTATTGCCTCACCCGCGAGCTCATCAACGCCTGTTCGTCATGGGGCCCTTAGCGGAGATCATGCCAAGCTGGATTCACCCGACACTCGGCAAAACCGCGTCTCAATTAGCCGGTGAAGCGACTGTGGGGCTCGACGCGCACCCGGTAAATGATGCTATTGGAAAAGACTAGAAGGACGACATCGGGCGAGATTCGCCCAGGGTGGCTCGCTGGGCGGTTTTGGTCCTGATGGCTGATGATTTTGAGGGACGGACGCTTTTGGCCTATCGGCTCGTCATATTCGATTTTGATGGCACACTCGCCGACAGTGCGGACTGGTTCATCAGCATGACCAACGAGGTCGCTGAGCGGTTTCGTTTCCGGACCATCACGGCTGAAGAGGTCGATATGCTTCGTGGTCGGTCAACGCGGGAGGCTGTGGCCTATATGGGCGTGCCGGCCTGGAAGATGCCTTTCATTGCGCGCCATACCCGAAAGCTCGTTGCCGAGAATACATCCCAGATTTCCCTCTTCCCGGGCGTAGAGGACTTGCTGACTTCGCTTGTAGATCAAGGGGTGACCCTGGCCCTGGTCAGCTCGAACTCTGAAGCCAATATCCGCCGGATCCTGGGTCCCGCCTGCGCGGGCAAGATTTCAGTCTATGCCTGTGGCGCGTCGATCTTTGGAAAGACGCCAAAGTTTCGGGCGGTCCTGAAAAGGACACGGGTTCCGCCCGGGGAGGTTCTGTCCATCGGCGATGAGACCCGGGATATCGAGGCTGCTGCCAAGGCCGGAATTGCGTCCGGGGCTGTGGTGTGGGGCTATCAGCGTCCGGAAGTGCTCGAGGCCCACCATCCGACCCACCTTTTCAAGCGGATGGACCAGATCACCGAGGTTGTGGCGGGTAAGTCGGAATAAAACACGATTTCAGCTTGCGGCGTTGCACAATGCCGAGAAAACCACTATTTTCCGCCGTTCTAGCCGTTTCCCGAGGATTTCATGGCCCGCGTCACCGTCGAAGATTGCATCGAGAAGGTTCCGAACCGCTTCAACCTGGTTCTGCTGGCGGCCCATCGCGCGCGCGCGATTTCATCGGGGTCCCCGGTTTTGGTGGATCGCGACAATGACAAGAACCCTGTGGTGTCCCTGCGCGAGATCGCCGATGACATGGTGGATGCCGACGAACTGCGTGAAAGCCTGATCACGACACTTCAGCGTGTCGATGAGCGGTCGGAGGCTGAAGAAGAAGCCGAAACTCTCGCCCTGCTGGCAGATCCCAGCCACATGCAGATGAGCGAGCTTGAACTCGTTCGGGCTCTGCAAAGTGACCGCGACGGTGGGCAGGAGGAGCGGTACTGAGCCCGATCGGCACAGAACTGCTTTCTCCCTCGGCCATTGCCGCCGAAACGTCTGACACATCCAAGCCATCTGTCGTGCCGCCCCGCCGGGCCAGCATGCTGCGACAATATGAGCTGATCGAGAAGGTCCGCTCTTACGATCCCAGCGCTGACGAGGCGGCACTTAACCGCGCCTATGTCTATGCCATGCGCATGCATGGGAGCCAGAAGCGTGCATCGGGCGACCCTTATTTTGCCCATCCTATAGAAGTGGCGGGCATTCTGACGGATTACCGGCTGGATACGGCCACCATTGTCACAGCCCTGCTGCACGATGTTATTGAAGACACTCCGGTAACCTCGGCTGAGATTTCAGGTCTTTTCGGCCCGGAAGTCGCAGAATTGGTCGAGGGCGTCACCAAGCTGACCAAGCTGGAATTGACCAGCGAACATACCAAACAGGCTGAAAATCTTCGGAAATTCATCCTTGCGATTTCGCGGGATGTCCGGGTCCTCATGGTCAAGCTGGCTGACCGCCTTCACAACATGCGGACCCTGCATCACATCAAGGCCCCGGCCAAGCGGGAGCGGATCGCGCGTGAAACGCTGGACATATATGCGCCCCTGGCCCGGTCCATAGGCTGCCACAGGATTTGCACCGAGCTGGAGGAGCTGGCCTTCAGCCATCTCAACCCCGTCGCCCGCAATGCGATTTGCCGTCGCGTCGAAGGCCTCCGCAAGGAACAGGGCGGCGCGGTGGCGGTGTTGTCCAACGAAATCATGGCCCGACTGCAGGGCGAGGACGTGGTCTCCCATGTCTATGGGCGCGAGAAGAACCCTTATTCAATCTGGCGTAAGCTGCAGCGGAAATCCCTTGGATTTTCTCAACTTTCCGACATTTTCGCCTTCCGGGTCATCGTCCAGTCCGAGGATGATTGCTATAAGGCGCTGGGGGTCGTGCACCGGGCCTGGCCCACCGTGCCGGAGCGGTTCAAGGACTATATCTCAACGCCAAAACGCAACAATTACCGCTCCCTGCATACAACGGTTGTGGGTCCAAAAGGCATGCGGATCGAGATGCAGATCCGTACCGAAGCGATGGAGCGGGTTGCGGAAGAGGGCGTGGCGGCCCACTGGCGCTATAAGGACACATCCTACGGTTTCGACGCCGAGCACCAGGCTGCGGCGGGCGGGCGCGACCCGCTGGTCAATCTGCGTCACCTTGTTCAGGTTCTGGAGCATGGCGGGGACGTCGAGGAGCTTGTGGAGCATGCCAAGCTCGAAATGTATCTGGACCAGTCCTTTGTCTTTACGCCGAAGGGCAAGCTGGTCAGCCTGCCGCGGGGGGCCATGCCGCTGGATTTTGCCTATGCCGTCCATACCGATGTGGGGGATACCTGCATTGGCGTGAAGGTGAATGGCGAGCTTAAACCCCTGCGGACTGCCCTGAATAACGGGGACGTGGTTGAGGTTATCCGGGGGCCGAAGCCGGTGGTTCCCCTGGACTGGGCGTCCCTTGCGGTCACGGGACGGGCGCGATCGGCGATACGCCGCCATATTCGCCAGACCGAGCGGGAAGAATTTGTCCGGCTGGGGCGGGCAAGCCTTGACCAGACTTTTGAGCGGGCAGGGAAATCTCGCTCGGGCGTGTCCCTGAAACCGGCTCTTGAACGCCTGGCCATGGCCAGCGAAGACGACCTGTGTGAACAGGTCGGGCGCGGACGGATTGTCCCATCACAGGTTCTCGACATCTTGTTTCCTGGCCTCAAGGCCTCGGACCGCGAGGCCGCCGTTGCTGTCCGCCGGATTGAAGGCGGGCGGGGGGCCAGGCTCTATGTGCGCGGTGGCGGACTGACCCCGGGGATCAGCCTGCATTTTGGAGCCTGTTGCACGCCTGTGCCGGGTGACCGCATTGTCGGCATTGTCGAGCGTTCGGGAAGTGGGTTGACCGTTCATACGATCGATTGTGGCCAACTCGCCGAGTTTGAAGACCAAGAGGAGCTCTGGCGGGACCTGCAATGGACACCGGAGGCCGATCGGAACACGATTACCCTGTCCCGCCTGACGGCGACCATTCGCAATGCCCCAGGGGTGCTGGGAGAAGCTTGCACAACGATTGGCGAAGCGGGCGGAAATATCGTCAATCTGCGAATGCACCGCCGGCAGGCAGATTTCTTCGACGTCGATTTTGATATCGAGGTCAAAAATGCGCGACACATCGGCAATATCGCAGCCGCCTTGAGGGCCAATCCGTCCATCGAAACGGTTGAGCGCGCCCGAACCTAAATAGGTTTTCGCCCTGGGACAGGCTCTTTAAGCAGGATCCACGGTGACCCGCCGCATGTGCCGCCTCTGTCCGGGATAGTCGTTTAGGGCATAGTGCCAGACGGACCGATTGTCCCAGAAGGCCACCGACCCGGGAGCCCAGTTGAAGCGGCAGGTTCTGGCTTCCTGGCGGCAGTGATCGAATAGGAAATTCAGAAGGGGCTGGCTTTCTCTTTTGCTCCAGCCATCAAACCGCAGGGTGAAGGCCGGGTTCACATAGAGCGCCTTGCGGCCATTTTCCGGGTGGGACAGGACTACGGGGTGGATGTATTCCCCGACGGCCCCTTCGGCCTCCACAACCTTCATGGACGCGCGTTTTTGGGCAGAATGACCGGCCGGGGAATATTCCCGTCCGGCGGAATGAACGGCGCTGAGACCCTCCAGGGTTTTCTGCATGCCCGGGCTTAGGGCATCATAGGCCGCTGCCTGGCTGGCAAAGAGGGTATCGCCGCCCCATTCCGGCAGTTCCAGGGCATAGAGTATGGACCCAATGGCTGGTCTCTCCAGGAAGCTCGTATCGGAATGCCAGCCTCCGCCGAAATTCGTCTTGTCCGAGGGCTCCTTGATGATCTCCAAAACCTCTGGATGTCCCTCCATGCCAGCGACATAGGGGTGGATATTCAGGGGCCCGAAGCGTCGACCGAAGGCGACCTGTTGGCCGGGGCTCAGGGTTTGGTCGCGGAAAAATATGACCTGATGCTCCACGAGGGCTGACCGGATCTCGGCGATCAGGGCGTCGGACAGGGGCAGGCTCAGGTCTATACCAGAAAGCTCGGCACCCAGGGCCCCGGCAACTTTTCTTAGGGTGAGAGTTTGTTGGCTCACGACATTTGCCTCCAATTTTTTGCCATTGAGACCCAGGATGGAAAGACTGGAAAGGAAATAATGGCCTCCAGCTTGCATCTGAGCGCCAAGCAGGCGCAGAAGTTAGGCCCCTGAAGTCTAGGAGTGAAGATGTCCGCTTTGACATGGCGTCATGCCCTATTGGCCCTGGCGGTCGTAGCCGTTTGGGGAACCAATTTTGCGATCATCAAGGTCGCGCTGGCGCATCTCCCACCCCTGACCTTCGCCGCCTTGCGGTTTACGTTTGCATTTCTCCCTGCAGCGTTTTTCCTGAAACGTCCAGCGGTGCCATGGCGGAACCTGGCAGCCTATGGGGTCCTGATCGGGCTGGGTCAGTTCGGCCTGCTGTATATCGCCCTAAAGGGCCAGATTTCCCCCGGGCTGGCCTCCTTGCTCATGCAGAGCCAGGTCTTCTTTACGATCGGCCTGTCAATGTGGCTGTCGGGAGAGCGGCTGAAGCGTTTTCAGATCGCCGCCCTGGGCCTGGCCGTCTGCGGCCTCGTGGTGATCCTGACCCATACCGATTCCATCACCACCGTTCTGGGCCTTGGACTGACCCTATTGGCCGCCATGTCCTGGGGAATGGGAAACCTGGTTCAGCGGGCCACGCCTGAGGTCGATTCCTTGGCCTATGTGGTTTGGGCGAGTCTATTTTCTGTGCCGCCCCTGGTGATCCTTGCCCTGGTGTTTGACGGTGCGCCCGCCATGATCGAGGGTGTGGTTCACGCCGACCTCAAGACCTGGGCTGCCGTATTCTATCAGTCCTTTGGCAATACCTTGTTTGGCTATACGGCCTGGGGATTCCTTTTGGCCCGGTATCCGACGGGGGTGGTAACGCCCTGGGCGCTCCTGGTGCCCGTCTTCGGAATGGGCGCTTCAGCGATCTTCCTCGCAGAACCCCTGCCGCTGTGGAAGCTGGTGGCAGCCGGTCTGGTGATCGGAGGCTTGGCGATCAATGTTGTGGGACCTCGCCTTCAACTGGCCCGCCAGGGATGACAGACGATCCCGCATTCGCTAATCGGCCTTCAAACAGGAGCGTGAACTATGAATACTGAACAGGTTCTTGAGGAATTCCGGGCCGCAGGGGCCTTGCGGGAAGGGCATTTCATCTTGTCCAGCGGCCTGCATTCAGGCGTCTTCCTCCAGAAGAACCTGGTGTTTCAATATCCCGAGCGCACGGAGCGGCTGTGCAAGGCCCTGGCTGAAAAGATCCGGGCCACCATTGGCGAGGTCGATATCTGCGTGTCGCCCGCCGTGGGCGGCATTATTCCCGGGTATGAAACGGCTCGCCATCTGGGCGTCCCGTCCATCTATGTCGAGCGGGAAGGGGGGGCATTCAAGCTCCGCCGCGCCTTTGCCATCCCGCCCGGTGCCCGCGTGGCCATGATTGAAGACATTGTCTCGACCGGTCTTTCGTCCCGGGAGTGTGTCTCTGCGATCAAGGCGGCAGGCGGTAATGTTGTGGTCGCCGCCTGTCTGGTGGACCGCTCCGGCGGCAAGGCGGATCCCGGCGCCCCCTTGGTGTCCCTGGCACAGCTCGATGTCCCGGCCTACCCCGCGGATGCCCTGCCGCCTGAGCTTGCGGCCATCCCCATCGAAGATCCCGGCAGCCGCAGGCTCTCGAAATGACCCGACTTCGCCTCGGCGTGAATATTGATCACGTGGCAACGCTGAGGAATGCGCGCGGGGCGACCTATCCAGACCCTGTTCGTGCGGCCAGACTGGCCATGTCCATGGGGGCTGATGGCATAACCGCGCATCTGCGCGAAGACCGGCGGCATATTTCCGATGCCGATATCGCTGCGATCAGTGCCTTGACCCGCGAGGTCGGCAAGCCGTTGAACTTTGAAATGGCGGTGACGGACGAGATGGAGGCCATCTGCCTCTCCCATCGGCCCCACGCAGCCTGTCTGGTGCCTGAGCGTCGGGAGGAAGTGACGACGGAAGGGGGGCTGGATGTTGTCGGTGGCCATAATCGGATAGCCCCGTCCGTTCGGCGGTTTCTGGCTGCTGGAATTCGGGTGTCATGTTTCATCGATGCCGATCCGCAGCAGGTCCTGGCTGCCAAATCGGTCGGAGCCCAGATCGTGGAATTCACCACAGGGCCCTATTGCGATGCGGTTCGAGAGGGCTCGGATCAGGCCCATGCCTTGCTGGAATCCCTGTCCGCCGCCGCCCGGCAGGCCCACGCCCTCGGCCTTGAAGTCCATGGCGGGCACGGCATTGATTTCGAGACAGTCGGGGCGATTGCCCGCATTCCCGAAATGGTCGAGCTGAATATCGGTCATTTTCTGATCGGTGAGGCCGTTTTCATGGGGCTCGGCCCAGCCATCCAGCACATGCGAAGCCTGATGGACGAGGCACGGGCACAGTGATCCTGGGCATTGGGTCAGACCTCACGGATATCCGCCGGATCCAGGCCAGCCTGGACAGGTTTGGAGACCGCTTTCGCGGGCGTGTCTTTACCGAGATTGAACGGACCCGGTCAGATCGCAAGCCAGACCCGGCGTCCAGCTATGCCAAGCGATTTGCCGCCAAGGAGGCCTGTGCCAAGGCCCTGGGAACCGGCATTCGGCGCGGTGTTTTCTGGCGCGACATGGGGGTCGTGAACAAGCGATCCGGTCAGCCCACCATGGCCCTGACGGGCGGGGCGCTTAAGATTCTGACCGGGCTCTTGCCGGAAGGTCATGAGGCGGTGATCCATCTGTCCCTGACCGACGATCACCCTTACGCCCAGGCCTTCGTGATCATTGAGGCGGTAAAACTCTCGGCGGGTTGATTGCAGAAATTTAACACTATTTTTCGGTAAATTTGGATAATCTGCTTACCGGGGGTATTCACGTGGCCTGGTTAGGCACCAAAAGGATTTTCTGATGACCGATGAGACCCAGCCTTCGCCACCGGCTCCCAATGAGACGGTCGAGCTGATCAAGACCGTGGTGATCGCGCTTCTGATCGCCCTCGTGCTGCGGGTCCTTTTGTTCCAGCCCTACACCATTCCGTCTGCATCCGAGGAACCCAACCTCTATGAGGGCGACTATGTGGTTGTGACGAAATTTGATTATGGCTGGTCGAACCACTCCATTCCCTTCAGCCCGCCCCTGTTCGATGGCCGGATATTTAGCCATGCGCCCGAGCGGGGTGACATTATCGTCTTCAAATTGCCGCGGGATAATCACACCGATTACATCAAGCGCCTCATCGGCGTGCCCGGGGATCGTGTTCAGATGCGTCAGGGCTTGCTCTACCTGAACGGGCAGCCCGTGCCCCGTGAAGGCAAGGGTGTTTTCATGGAAACCGGTGGCTCCGGGGAAGTTCGCCAGGTGGCGCGGTTCGAAGAAACTCTGCCCGGCGGCCGCAAGTATCTGACCAATGATTTCGGCCCCGGCGGCGACCTGGATGACACCCAGGAGATTACGATACCGGAAGGCTATTATTTCTTCATGGGCGATAATCGGGACAACTCTGCCGATAGCCGCCTGCCAAGCGAGATCGGCGTGGGGCTTGTTCCCGCGGCCAATCTGGAGGGCCGGGCGAGGATTGTTCTGTTGTCCTGGTCTCCGGGGGCTTCCTTGCTCAAGCCCTGGACCTGGGTACTCAATCTCCGACCCAGCCGTTTTGGGCGTATCCTACACTGAGCCTGTCCGGGCTGAGGGGGCTTCTTAAGGGCCTTGCGGGCCTGGGGTGTGCCGCAGGCCTGGTCTGGGGTCTGAGGGCCTTTGTTGTCCAGATTGCCTGGATTCCGTCATCGTCGATGGAGCCGACCCTAATTGTCGGCGACCAGATTATCATCACCAAGTTTGCCTATGGCTATACGCGGGTTACGGCCCCCTGGATCCATGGGCGGGTCCTGGCCAGAGCCCCGGAGCGCGGAGATGTTGCGGTCTTCAAGTTGCCTCGCGATGGTCGCACCAATTTTATAAAGCGCGTGATCGGCTTGCCCGGGGATCGGGTGCAGATGAAGGGCGGGGTGCTGTGGCTGAATGGTCGTCAGATACCGCGGGAAACGCTTCCCTCGGTCTGGATCCCATCGGCCCATGGCTTCACGCGAACCGTCGCTCGGATCCGGGAAACCCTGCCAAACGGTCGTCAATATGTGACTTATGATTACGGTGCTGACGCCGTCGGCGACAATACCGACCTGTTTATTGTGCCTGCGGGACACTATTTCGTTATTGGCGACAACCGTGACGATTCCCTGGACAGCCGTTTTTCTCGGATGGTTGGGACCGGCTTCGTCCCGGCTGAAAACCTGATCGGCAGGGCAGAGCTAATTCTGCTATCCTGGAGTCCCGGGGCAAGTTTGCGAAGGCCTGAGACCTGGTTTCGAGAGACCCGCTTCGGGCGTGTGATATATGGACCGTAATGAACAAACGTAATGCCGCAGTGAGTGATGTCGAGGCCCGTCTGGGCCATAGCTTTGCGGACAGGGACCTGCTCGAACGGGCATTGACTCATGCCAGTGTCGGCAATGGCGGCACCAAGACCCACGACAATGAGAGGCTGGAGTTTCTGGGGGACCGGGTCTTGAACCTGCTGGCCGCCGAGCAACTGACCATCGACCGTCCCCAGGCGCGGGAGGGGGAAATGTCACGCTGGATGAACCAGCTGGTGAACTACCGCACGTGTGCCGAAGTCAGCCGTGCCCTTGGCCTGCCCGAGGCCCTTCGTGTCGATGCAAGCGCAACCAAGGTCGGAGCCCGGGATAATGACCGGGTCCTTGGAGATGCCTGCGAGGCTGTGATGGCGGCCCTTTATATTGATGGCGGCCTGGAGGCCGCACGCCAGTTTTTTGTGACCTATTGGCGAGCCTGGCTGGACACACTTGATACCCCCATCACCAAGGATGCCAAGACGCTCTTGCAGGAGTGGGCCATGGCGCGATCCCTGCCGGTGCCAACCTATGTCGTCACGAAGACAGAAGGCCCTTCGCATGCTCCTCGCTTCACCCTAGAAGTGCGGCTCGAAGGGTTTACGCCTGAAATTGCCCAAGGGGGCTCAAAGCGCGAGGCCGAGAAGGCCGCCGCTGCCCTCATGTTATCCAAGAGAGAGCTTGAAGTATGACACGCGCCGGATTTGCCGCGATCATCGGCGCGCCCAATGCGGGCAAGTCGACCCTGACCAACTATCTGGTGGGGGCAAAAGTCTCCATCGTGACCCAGAAGGTGCAAACCACGCGCTTTCCCGTGCGGGGTGTGGCCATGTCTGGCGAGGCCCAGATCGTTCTGGTCGATACGCCCGGTATCTTCGCCCCCCGACGCAAGTTTGACCGGGCCATGGTCCGGTCCGCCTGGGGTGGAACCGAGGATGCAGACGTGATTGTGCATCTGGTGGATGTGCAGGCCGAACTGGCTGTGGACCAGGGCGATGCAAAGGCGGCTGACAAACGCGCCCGGATCGATGTTGAGACCATCATTGAAGGCCTGCGCGCTGCGGGAAAGACCGCAATCCTGGCAATCAACAAGATCGACGGGGTCAAACGGGACTCCATGCTCGCCGTGGTTCAGCGCCTCTTTGAGAGCGGCGTTTATTCGGAAGTCTTTCTGATTTCTGCGGTAGATGGGTCAGGCGTCGAGGACCTGAAGGTCCGACTGGCAGAATTGATGCCGGAAGGCCCCTGGCTTTATCCGGAGGAACAGACCGCCGACCTGCCGGTCCGGCTCCTGGCCGCCGAAATCACCCGGGAGAAGATCTATTTGCGTGTGCATGAGGAGCTTCCCTATGCCGCCGCTGTTGAAACCACGGCCTTTACCGAGAAGGCGGATGGTTCGGCCCGGATCGAACAGACCATCTATGTCGAACGGGAAAGCCAGAGGCCCATCGTTCTGGGCAAGAACGGCCAGACCTTGAAGTGGATCGGCCAGAAGTCCCGCGAGGAGCTTGGCGAGCTGCTGGATCGACCGGTGCACCTGTTCCTGACCGTAAAGGTCGATGAACGCTGGGCTGACAAGCGGGAATTCTATGGGGATGTCGGACTGGACTTCGATGTCTAACCGCTTGTCTGTCTAATGGAATTCGAGGACGACGCCTTCGTTTTGGGTGCGCGGGCCTTTGGCGAAAGTGGCGCAATTGTTGACCTTTTGACCGCTCGCCACGGGCGCTATGCCGCCCATGTCGCAGGCGGGGCCTCGCGGCGGATCAAGCCCATGCTTCAGGCGGGCGGGCGCGTGCGGATGCAATACCGGGCCCGTATCTCCGAACAGCTCGGCGGGGCCAGTCTGGAGCCTGTGGGGGAGGGGCCTTCCGCCCTTTTCGACGATGCTCTGGCCCTGGCCGGCCTGTCTGCAGCCGCAGCCGTGACGGCGACGGCCCTACCGGAGCGCGAGCCCCATCCGGGGGCTTTTCTGGCCCTTGAGTCCCTGATTACTGCCCTGGGATTCCCCGAGATCTGGCCGGCGGTCTATGTGCGGTTTGAGGCCGGACTGCTTCAGGACCTTGGATTTGGCCTTGATCTCTCCAAGTGTGCGGCGACGGGGGCGGTGGATGATCTGGTTTATGTTTCACCCCGGACAGGTCGTGCTGTCAGTCGGCAGGCTGGCGAACCCTACCATGATCGTATGCTGGCCCTGCCGAGGTTCATGCTGTCGGCCCAGGCCGGGCTGGAGACCGGGGATGTCGGGGCAGGCCTGGCCCTGACCGGGCATTTTCTGGAAGCCTTCGTCTACGGACCCGTCAATCGGCCCTTGCCTCAACCGAGGGTCTGGCTGGTCGACAAGCTGTCCCATGCCCAAAGACTCTGACTCGGCGCGTGCACACCGGTATTGATGAGGTCCCTTAGTCGTGTGATTCGCGTATGAACAAATCGGTCCTGCCCATGCCTGACGGTGATCGCATCATTGATGAGCCGCTCAGCGAGGCCTTGTCCCGCCGGTATCTCGCCTATGCCCTGTCCACGATCACAGGCCGCGCCCTGCCAGACGTCAGGGATGGTCTGAAGCCGGTTCACAGACGGCTCCTATTTGCCATGCGGCAATTGCGGATGGACCCTACAACCACGGCCAAGAAGTGTGCCCGGGTCGTCGGGGACGTGATCGGTAAGTACCATCCGCATGGTGATGTTGCGGTCTATGAGGCCCTGGTCCGTTTGGCGCAGGACTTCGCCCAGCGTTATCAACTCGTGGATGGCCAGGGGAATTTCGGCAATATCGACGGCGATAACGCTGCGGCCATGCGATACACCGAATGCAAGCTGACCGTGGCGGCCCAGTTGCTGCTGGACGGTATCGATGAAGACGCCGTTGATTTTCGCCCGACCTATGATGGCGAGGAAGAAGAACCCGTCGTCCTGCCTGCGGGCTTTCCCAACCTTCTGGCCAACGGATCAAGCGGCATTGCCGTGGGCATGGCGACCTCGATTCCGCCCCATAATGCCGCAGAACTGATTGATGCCTGTCTGTTGCTCCTGGACAAGCCAGAGGCCTCAACGGCGGACCTTCTCGCCCTTGTTCACGGGCCTGACTTTCCGACCGGCGGGATTATCGTCGAGCCCTCCCATACCCTGCTTGAGACCTACGAGACGGGACGGGGCGGGGTTCGTCTGCGGGCCCGTTGGTTCAAGGAGGACGGGGGGCGCGGGACCTATCAGATCGTCATCACGGAAATTCCCTATCAGGTGAAGAAGGCGGATCTGGTCGAGCAATTGGCCGACCTGATCGAAAACAAGAAGGCCCCGCTTCTGGGGGATGTTCGCGACGAGAGTGCCGAGGATGTGCGGCTCGTGCTTGAGCCCAAGAGCCGCAATGTCGAACCCGAAGTCCTCATGGAGAGCCTGTTCAAGCTTTCCGCCCTGGAGACCCGCTTCCCGGTCAATATGAATGTGCTGGATGCTCGGGGCTCACCGGGCGTGATGGGGCTCAAGGCGCTCCTGCTGGCCTTCCTGGATCACCGGCGGGAGGTTCTGGTGCGCCGGGCGCGGCACAGGCTGGGCAAGATTGAGGCTCGCCTGCACATACTTGATGGACTGGTCATCGCCTTCCTCAACCTCGATGAGGTCATTCGCATTGTCCGATATGAGGAGGAGCCCAAGGCCAGGCTGATCGAGGCCTTTTCCCTGTCTGACATTCAGGCCGATGCCATCCTCAATACCCGCCTTCGTCAGTTGGCGCGGCTTGAGGAAATGGAACTGCGCCGTGAACATGCTGAGCTGGCGGAAGAGCGTGATGGGCTCCTTGCGCTTCTGGCCTCGGATCGGGCGCAATGGAAGCTGGTGGGCGTCGGTCTGCGGGATGTGAAGGCGGTTCTGGGCCCGGAAACCGCGATAGGTCGCAGGCGCTCCAGCTTTGACGTGGCCCCCCTGGTGGATTCGGATGCCGCGATTGAGGCCATGATCGTGCGCGAGCCGATTACCGTCATTCTTTCAGCTCGTGGCTGGATTCGGGCGACGAAGGGGCGGGTCGAAGACCCGTCCGAGCTGAAATACAAGGAAGGCGATTCCCAGGGCTCTATCGTCCCGGCCGAGACAACCGACAAGCTGCTGATCTTTGCATCGGATGGCCGGTTCTTTGCCCTGGCCTGCGACAAGTTACCCGGCGGCAGAGGCCATGGGGAGCCCCTGCGCCTCATGCTCGATCTTGATGACAAGACCGATATTATTGACATCTTCCCGCACAAGCCGGGCGCGAAACGCATAATTGCCTCCAAGGAGGGGTATGGTTTCGTCCTTCCCGAGGAGGAGGCCCTGTCCTTCCGCAAGGCGGGCAAGCAGGTGCTGAGCGTGGGCGCAAAGGGGGCCGCCTTTGCCTTGCCGGCCGTCGGCGATCACCTGGCTGTGGTGGGCGACAACGGCAAGATTCTGATTTTTGCATTGAGCGAACTGCCGGAAATGCCCCGTGGGAAGGGCGTCAAGCTTCAGGCCTATCGTGAGGGCGGCCTGCGGGATGCCACGGTCTTTGCCGAGGATGTCGGGGCGACCTGGGTGGATTCCGCCGGGCGGACACGGGTCTGGACCGAGTGGCGTGACTGGAAGGGGCGGCGTGCAAGTCCTGGGAAGTTGGCCCCCAAGGGCTTTCCCGCCAGCAAGAGGTTTCGGCCAGCTTAAGTCTTCTTAGAGAAGGGGGCTTTGCCAGGATCAGAAAGGCTCGTTAAGGTCTGGTCCAGAGTTTAAAAATTAGGGGGATTTCACATGCATCAGGCATCACGCCTATTGGCCACGGCAATCGTGGCTTCCGGTATAGCCTTAGGTTTTTCAGTTAGTCCTGCTGCGGCGAAGGCCAAGGCACCCGCTGCGGCTCCAGTTTCGCCGGAAGCCCTTGGCTTTGATTCTCAGCGCCTGAAGGTGCTGGATTCGGCCATGGCACAGGTTGTGGCCGATGGCCGTGTGGCCGGCATGACCACCCTTCTGGCGCGTCATGGCAAGGTTGTTCAGTTCAAGACCTACGGCAAAAAGGACCTAGCCACCGGTGCCAACATGGACAAGGACACCATTGTCCGGATCTATTCCATGACGAAGCCCCTCACCGGTGTGGCCATGATGATCCTGTTCGAGCAGGGCAAGTGGCACCTGGACGATCCCGTCACGCGGTTCGTGCCGGAGTTCAAGAACCTTCGCGTCATGACCGGCCTGGATGACAAGGGCAACATGATCACCGTGCCTGCGGACCGCGCTCCCACCATGCGGGAAATCATGAGCCACACAGCGGGCTTTGGTTATGGCCTGGGCGACAAGCACCCCGTCGACAAGATGTTCCGGGAGCGCAAGGTCCTGGCCGCGAATGGTCTCCAGGATATGGTGACCCGGGTTGCCGACATTCCGCTGATGTTCCAGCCCGGAACCCAGTGGTCCTATTCCGTCTCTGTCGATATCCAGGGTTATATCGTTGAGAAAATCACCGGCCAAAAGCTTGGTGACTTCATGGCAGCCAATATTTTCAAGCCGCTCAAGATGAACGATACGGCGTTTTTTACGGGGCCTGAAAAGGCGTCCCGACTGTCAAGTCTGTATGTCGGCATGCCCAAGACCGGAAAGCTCGTTGTGCCCAACGACCTGTTTGGTGCCAGCCCGCCGGATTATACCAAGGCTCCGAATATGGAGTCGGGCGGTGGCGGTCTGGTGTCCACCACGGCGGACTATGGTCGCTTTGCCCAGATGATGCTGAACAAGGGCGAGTTGGATGGCGCTCGCATACTGTCTCCAGCGAGCATCGAGTTGATGGGAACCAATGTGATTCCAAAGAGTGTCCTGGTGACTTCCAACGGCACAAATGGCTCGCGGTTCAATGAAGCCGTCGGTTTCGGCCTCGACTTTATGGTCGATAAAGATCCGCGGGCCATGGGGAGCCTCGAGGGCAAGGGCACAATCAGCTGGGGTGGTGCCGCTGGCACCTGGTTCTGGATCGATCCGACGAATGATCTCTATTTCGTCGGTATGGTCCAGCGTTTGGGCGGAACAGGTGGCGATGACCTGGGGACTCAGGCGCGGACACTTACCTATCAGGCCCTGACCCACCCGGAAAAGTAGGGCTCTAGTTTGCATTCAAGGGGGCGGGGAACCTTGACTTTCCTGCCCCCCCATGCGCCCTTCCGCGCCTAGTTTTTCGGAACCCTGGCGAACCTCTCATGCATGCTTATCGCACTCATACCTGTGGTGCCCTGCGCGCCGGGCACACTGGCCAGACCGTTCGGTTGTCGGGCTGGATCCACCGCAAACGTGACCATGGCGGCCTGGTCTTTGTGGACCTGCGCGACCATTACGGCCTGACCCAGCTCGTCCTGGCCCCCGGCACCCCCGGTTTTGACCTGGTGGAGCGCCTGCGGGCGGAGAGTGTCATTCGGGTAGACGGTGAGGTGGTTGCGCGCTCTACCGAGACCGTTAATCCCAATCTGGCGACCGGCGAGGTCGAGATCCGGGTTGCCCGTGTGGACGTGCTGTCCGAGGCGGCGGAGCTGCCTCTGCCGGTCTTTGGCGAGCCTGATTACCCGGAAGAGCTAAGGTTGAAGCACCGCTATCTCGACCTGCGGCGCGAGACCCTGCACCGGAACATTGTTTTGCGCTCAAGGGTGATCCACTCGATCCGCAACAGGATGATCGATCAGGGGTTTCTGGAATACCAGACCCCCATTTTGACAGCCTCCTCGCCTGAAGGGGCGCGCGACTTCCTGGTGCCGTCGCGGATGCATCCTAACAAGTTCTACGCGCTTCCCCAGGCCCCGCAGCAGTTCAAGCAGTTGCTCATGGTCTCGGGCTTTGACCGTTATTTCCAGATCGCGCCGTGCTTCCGCGACGAGGACCTGCGGGCAGACCGGAGCCTGGAGTTCTACCAGCTTGACGTTGAAATGAGCTTTGTCACCCAGGACGACGTTTTCGCTGCGATTGAGCCGGTGATGCATGGGGTCTTCGAGGAGTTCTCAGGCGGCAAGGCGGTGACGCCCTATCCCTTCCCGCGTATTCCCTATCGGGACTCCATGGCCAAATACGGGTCTGACAAACCGGACCTGCGTAACCCGCTCGTCATGCAGGATGTTTCCGAGCATTTCCGGGGCGGCGGCTTTGGCGTCTTCGCCCGCATGCTGGAGTCTCCCAAGAGCGCAATCTGGGCCATACCGGCTCCTGGAGGCGGAAGCCGCGCCTTCTGTGACAAGCTGAACAGCTGGGCTCAGTCCGAAGGGCAGCCTGGCCTGGGCTATATCTTCTGGCGGGAAGGTGAAGAGGGCGGGGCAGGACCCATTGCCAAGAATATTGGCGTGGAGCGGACCGATGCCATTCGCGACCAGCTCGGCCTCAAGGTCGGGGATGCGGCCTTCTTCGTCGGTGGCGATCCCAAGTCCTTTACGAAATTCGCAGGGTCGGCCCGGACCAAGGTCGGCACCGACCTGAACCTGGTTGATGAAGACCGCTTCGAATTTGCCTGGATCGTCGACTTCCCCTTGTTCGAGATGAACGAGGAGTCCAAACATGTCGACTTCTCGCATAATCCTTTCTCTATGCCCCAGGGTGAGCTGGAAGCCCTGATGACCAAGGACCCGCTGGACATACTGGCCTTCCAATATGACATCGTCTGCAATGGGTATGAACTGTGTTCTGGCGCAGTTCGGAACCACAGGCCTGATGTCATGCTGAAGGCCTTTGAAATTGCTGGTTACGGGCCTGAGGTGGTCGAGGAACAGTTCGGCGGGATGCTGAATGCCTTCCGTCACGGGGCACCGCCTCATGGTGGTCTGGCCCCCGGAATTGACCGGATTGTCATGCTGCTCGCTGGTCAGACGGCGATCCGGGAGGTCATTGCCTTCCCCCTCAACCAACAGGGTCAGGATCTGCTGATGAATGCCCCTTCAGAGGTCGAGGACAAGCAGTTGAAAGAACTGCACATTCGGCTTGCGCCCCAGATCAAGCTCTGACCTGACGAGTGAGCCGGGGGTGAGCCTATGTCGCTGCGGTTACCGCAAGGCCTAGCTGGACCGATTACCAGCCGGCAGGCCGCGCTCGATAACGTTGAGACCGAGATCCTCGCGGAAACCGCCTCGGCCCTCGGGCGGGCTGGAAAGAAGGCGGCAGAGGCCTTGTATCGGCTTGATGATCCGGCGGCCCTGGCGGAGACCGGTCGTGAGGCCCTGCTTCGGGCGGCTGCCGATGCCGTTTGGGCCTTCTTTATCCAAAGAGAATCCTGCGGGCAGAGAGACCATCGCCAGCATATTCAAGAGATGAAGATTCCGCGGGCAGTTCTGATCCGGATGGGCGCTCGCTAGGCCGCGCCTGGAGTTAGCCCGTCTGATCGTCCCCGATGGAGCCTGCGCGCACGCCGCACGTCTCGCAGATTAGGCTCGTTCCCTTGGTGACAACCGCAACATCGCCGCAGGCTGCGCAAACCTCGGCGGCCCTGGACCCAAAACCGCTCTTGCGGCCATTGGCGAAGGGCAGGAAGACAAGATTGTCCGGTGCCGCCCCTCTGGAAAATCCCCGGGAGATGAATTTGGACGCGGGCTGAAGCTCAGGGGGCATGTCGGGCTCTCCGTCTGCGGCACCGCGTCCCAGTCCGTCGGCATTCAGCTCGCCGTCGGCATTGGCCAGTTCATCACGGCCAAGATAGGAAATGCCGAGTTCGCGGAAAATGTAATCGAGGATTGAGGTCGCCGAACGTACTGAGTCATTGCCTGTCACCTGGCCCGCAGGTTCAAAGCGCGTAAAGACAAAGGCGTCGACGAATTCCTCCAGCGGAACGCCGTATTGCAGGCCGATCGAGATGCCGATGGCAAAATTGTTCATCAGCGAGCGGAAGGCGGCCCCTTCCTTGTGCATGTCGATGAAGATCTCACCGAGCTCGCCATCGTCGTATTCGCCCGTATGGATATAGACCTTGTGGCCCCCGACTGCCGCCTTCTGGATATAGCCCTTTCGCCGATCCGGCAGTTTGCGCCGGGTGCGGTCACGTTCGACAATTTTCTCGACAATCCGCTCTGCGGCGGGTGGCGGCGAGGCCGTGCGAGGCTCTGCCGTTGCGCTGTCGGCCTTGGGGCTCGGAATTTCAAGGGTCAGCCAGGCAGGAGGCGCGGCGCGTCGGATACGAAGCGCCGAGATGCCGGCCTCATGCGCGTCCTTGATCAGGGCCGCGGTGTCGCGGGGCGTTGTCGCCCAGGCGAGGTCGATTTCTGCCGGACCTGAGATCGATTGGTGCTCTTCCAGGGCCTTGTGCATGGCCAACCGGGCCTGATGCGTAACCTGCTCTGCCAGAGTGAAAACCGCCTGCTGTTCCGGAGCCAGGAAGGGTGCGGTATCCAGCCCGTGACGCCCGAAAACCTGCGCCTCAACGGCTGCGACTTCATCGGAGGTGAACCCCAGCCGGGCGGGAAGGTCGAGCCCGGAGTCACCCAGTTCGGAATCTTCAAGCCCAAGGACATCGACCAGAAACCCCGGGTCAATGGATGTCGTCGAAAGCGCATCCCCCAGTCGTGTCGCAAAGGGCAGGGTCGTTTCTACCGCCAAGAGTTCATGCTCGGTAAAGCCCATGGATTGAAGGCGTGCATGGTCAATCGGTGCGGCATCTACCAGGGACCGGCTCCCAAGGGCATGGAGCCGGGCGAGCGCCGGAACAATTCCAAGACGCGCAAGGCCAAGCAGAGCCGCTTCTGAGAGTACCGAGGTGGTTATGCCGTCGTCCGTCTCAGCAAGGGTTACAGGTCCTTCAGACGGCGTCAGGCTGCAGGACGATGCGCCGACCCGTAGGGCGAGTTCTGGATCTTCAAAAAAGCAGATGTCTCCGTCAAACCCGGGGACTTCCGAAAGTTCAGCATGTGCCTGACCGACCAGTGTGCCTGCGGCTTGGCGCGCCGCATCGCTGTCATAGGCCAGGCCCTGAGCCATCAGCCAGTCGCCAAACCCTGCAAGGGTCACGATCGCTGGAAGTCCTCCTGCGGCCTGAGCTGTCGCAGCAAGGCGTAGGCAGGATCCAAAAGCCGGCGCATCAAATCCATCCCGCCTGGCAAAGGCCATGAGATTGACCGCTATCCTGACAGCCTGGCCTCGGGTCTGAAGCCGATCTGCGGCCTTGGAGGAAAAGGCGAGGGTTGTTCCGTTAAATTCCCAGGCGAGGCCTGCAATGGCCTCCAAAATGGGCACGTTGACGACACTTTCGACGACCACCAGCGTCTGACTCGACGCGCCGTCAATCTCGGGAAGGTCTAAAGCCCAATGGTCTTCGCCAGCCTGGGCCAGGCTGATCGCATCCAGGATAACTGAATCTTCAATCCCCAATTGCCGCGCCATGTCGCAGGCGCGCGCAAGTGCGAGGTTTGATCCGGGATGGCCGCAGGCTGCAGCATCTCCATTACAGCGGAGAACGGCGTCCATGACGGCCTGGAGGCGGCGTCCAACTTCAAGGGTGGCCCTGTGGGCGCTAGCCTCGCCCCGCTTGCGGGCCCTGTGGGTGGCCAACTGATCCAGGCTGTCCTGAGCCTGGGTTTGAATTGAGGTCAGGATTTGATCTTGCCGGGGCTGTGCCATGGCCAACTGGCCCATCAGCATGGCGGTCCCGAGGTCGACCGCGAAGGCACTGGTCTGCGCCGGTGTGTCGAAGAGATTTCGCGTCCCTGCCTGTTGGGCAAGTGCGCAGGCAAAGGCCTCTATAGCTGCAGGAATGTTCGCCTGACCCTTCGACCAGTCGAACCAGGCTTCTACCCGCGCGTCACTCCAGGTTACGGGGGCCAGGACAGAGAGGTCTGCGCCTGCCAGGTCAAGGTTTCTGGCCTCAGTTTTGATCGCCTGGTTCTGCAGCATTTGGACTCCTGGGCGGACGTTAGGATGGCCTGCGGGGGGCTGCAATAGATGTTGCGTGTTCAGCAGCGACTATCCCCAACATGTTGCGTTTCTTGTGCCGCTGGACGGTGAGGCAGGAGGCACCTATAGTCCGGCGCACTAGCAAACCATTCGGATGTGCAACAGCGTGCTCAGAGCAATTTTTACATGGTGGAACGGTGCCACAATCGGGGCCGGTTTTCACATCAAGCGACGCGGTATCCTGATTGGCACCGATGACACGGGAAACCGCTATTACGAGGCGCGGGATACGTCGGATTCCTATGACGGTCGCAAGCGTCGCTGGGTGATCTACAAGGGATATCCTGAAGCCTCCAAGGTGCCCGCCGAATGGCATGGCTGGCTGCATCACACATTTGACCTTCCCCCAACGATAGAGCCGTTGAAGCGCCAGTCCTGGGAAAAGGATCATCAGCCCAATTTGACCGGGACCGTTCATGCCTGGCGTCCAAAGGGCGCAATTGCCCGCGGCGGCGAGCGTCAAAAGGCAGCGGGCGATTACGAGGCGTGGCGACCAGAGTAGGGCCATGCTCAAGGGCACCTTCCGAAGCGGAATTTTAGTTACGGGGGGCCTGCTTGTCGCATTCCTTGCCCAGGCACAACCTGCGCCCGGGACATCTGGCGCGGTAAGCTCTCCCCCTCAAAAAGTCGATGAGGAGGCCCCGCCGGTTGTGGTTGCGGCTCCTGCGCCTGTCTTGGCCCCTGCCGTGCCTGCAACGGAGGTTGCTCCGGCGATCCCACCGGAAAAGCAGGTGGTGCAAAAGCCGGTGGAGAGCACGGAAGGTCGCCCCCGCTTCAATCGTGCCGTCCTTCAGGCGCTTGATAAGGTCACCGCAGAGACCTTTAAATTCGAAGTCCCGGTGGGCAGTCCGATCCGTTACAAGACCCTCGTGGTCACCGTGAAGGCATGTGAGCATTCCGCGGCCGATGAACCCGAAGAAGACTCGGTGGCTTATCTGAAGGTCGATTCCCAGCCAAAGGCTGTGCCGGGCAAACCGGCCTTGCCGTCCAGGCAGGTCTTCCGGGGCTGGATGTATGCGTCCTCTCCGGCGATCAACCCGCTACAGCACCCCGTCTATGACATATGGTTGATCAGTTGCAGGACCGATGCACCGCTTAGGCCCGCCGTTCCTTGAAACCGGGCGGTGCCCTTGAGGGCTTCGGCAAGGCGATGACGATAGGCTACCCGCGGGATTTCCTGCACCCCGAATTGTTCGAGGTGGGCATTGGTAAACTGGGTGTCCAGGAGGACGAAGCCATCCTTGATCAGGCCTGCGACCAAATGAACCAGGGCGATCTTTGACGCGTCCGTCTGGCGGGAAAACATGCTCTCGCCAAAAAAAGCCCGGCCAAGGGAGACGCCATACAGGCCACCGATCAGTTGGCCACCTTCCCAACATTCCACGGAATGGGCATGTCCGAGCTTGTGAAGCTTCACATAGGCCCGCTCAATGGGCCGATTGATCCAGGTGGCATCTACCCCGGGCCTGAAACCCGCGCATCCTAGCATCACGTCGTGAAATGCCGTGTCGATCCGGATTTCGAAGGGCTCAGCCCGTACTGTCCGGGCCAGCCGTCGGGGTATATGAAACCTGTCTAGAGGAATTATTCCCCTTAGATCCGGATTTACCCAGTAGACCACGTCGTCGTCCCGGTCATCCGACATTGGGAAAAGGCCTGTGGAATAGGCCTTCAGCAGATCCTCGGGCAGTAATTCCATTGCGGGCCGTTAGCCGATCAGGAGTCCTTCAACCAGCGCTCCAGCCAGTGAATATCGTACTCGCCGCGCTTGAAGTCATCCTCCAGCAGGAGGTCCTGGAAGAGGGGAATGGTGGTTTCGACACCGCCGACGACCATTTCACCCAGGCAGCGGTTGAGACGCGCCAGGCATTCTTCCCGGTCCCGGCCATGGACGATCAGCTTGCCGATCAGGCTGTCGTAATAAGGCGGGATGGTATAGCCCGCGTAGATGGCGCTATCGAGGCGCACACCCAGCCCACCCGGGGCATGAAAGTCTGTGACCAGCCCGGGAGAGGGTACGAAGGTCCGGGCGTTTTCCGCATTAATTCGGCATTCGATCGCATGGCCTTCGAACATGATGTCTTCCTGCCGGAAGGAGAGGGGAAGTCCGGCCGCGATCCGAATTTGCTCGCGGACCAGGTCAATGTCCGTGATGGCCTCGGTGACAGGATGTTCGACCTGTAGCCGGGTATTCATCTCGATGAAGAAGAACTCACCCTTTTCGTACAGGAACTCGATCGTACCCACGCCCAGATAGCCAATCGCCTTGACGGCATCCACGACGACCTTGCCGATCTTGGCGCGCTCTGCGGGCGTGATGATGGGGGAGGGGGCTTCTTCAAGCACCTTCTGGTGTCGACGCTGGAGTGAGCAGTCCCGTTCTCCCAGGTGGCAGACATTGCCGAAGGAGTCCGCAATGACCTGGATCTCAATATGGCGGGGGGTTTGAAGGTACCGCTCCATATAGACCGCGTCGTCGCCGAAGGCTGCGCGGGCCTCAGCCCGGGCGGTTGAGACGGCCTCAGCGAGATCGTCCTCGGTCTGAGCCACCTTCATACCACGACCGCCGCCGCCAGCAGCGGCCTTGATCAGGACGGGAAAGCCGATTTCCCGGGCGGCCTCAAAGGCCTCTTCTTCAGTTGTGATGGCCCCCGCAGAGCCAGGAACGACCGGAATCCCAGCCGACTTCACGGCCTGTTTTGCGGTGATCTTGTCACCCATCATGGTGATGTGTTCAGGGCGAGGACCAATGAAGGTATAGCCGTGCGCGCCGACGATTTCCGCGAACCGGGCATTCTCGGACAGAAAACCATAGCCAGGATGAATGGCCTGGGCTCCGGTGATTTCTGCTGCGGCAATAATGGCCGGAATGTTCAGATAGCTTTTTGAGGCTGAAGCCGGACCGATACAGACACTTTCGTCGGCCAGTCGGACCCACATGGCACCCGCATCGGCCTCGGAATGGACGGCGACGGTCGATATGCCCATTTCCTTGCAGGCCCTGTGGACCCGCAGGGCAATTTCGCCGCGATTGGCGATGAGGATCTTGTCGAACATGATCCTACTCGATGACCACGAGGGGCTCGCCAAATTCAACCGGTTGGCCATCCTTGACCAGGATTTCGAGGATCTTGCCGGCCCGCGTTGCGGGGATCGGGTTCATGGTCTTCATGGCCTCGACAATCATCAAGGTCTGGCCTTCCGCCACTGTATCTCCGACTTTCACGAATGCCGGTGAGTCAGGCTGGGGTTGAAGATAGATGGTCCCGACCATGGGGGATTTAATCGCATCGCCATGTGCTGGCTTGGCGGCGGCAACTCCCGAAGCCGGGTCGCTGGTGGATGTTGGGGCGGCGGCGAGAGGGGCTGGGTGTTGCGGTGCGGTGGCGTACTGGACTGTTGCTGCCGTCAGGGTCCGGGCAACCCGAATCTTCAGGCCCTCATGCTCAACCTCGATCTCGGTGAGGCCGGTGTCATTGAGGATTCCCGCCAGTTTGCGAACCAGACGTGTGTCAATAACGTCAGTGTTGGCGTGGGGAGTGCTGCTCATTGAAGTATCCCTTGTGGCTTGTCGCGGAGGTTAGGCGGAAAGGACCGCAGCGGCCTCGACGGCCAGTTCATAGCTCTTTGCCCCAAAGCCGGAAACGAGTCCGGCGGCAACGTGGGACACATAGGTGTGATGGCGGAAGGATTCGCGCGCCGCTGGATTGGACAGGTGGCATTCAACCACGGGGATATCCAGGGCCTTCAGGGCGTCCAGCAAGCCGATCGATGTGTGACCATAGGCGGCGGGGTTTATCACCACGGCGCAGGCCTCGGTCCGGGCCTCCTGGACCCAGGTAATCAGCTCACCCTCGTGATTGGTCTGCCGGAACACGACTGTGCAACCCGCTAAAGCCGCGCGCCGCTCACAGAGGCCTTGGATGTCCGCCAGGGTATCCTTGCCGTAGATGTCGGGTTCCCGCACGCCAAGTAGATTGAGGTTCGGGCCGTTCAGGACGTAGATCGGTTTCCGCATTCGGCTCCACCGTCGATTCATCTGTCTTGTAACGTTCAGCGACGGGGGTAACAAGCATCGGCACGAAGCAAACATGGTGCGAGTCGGGAATGCAGTTGATTTTGAACGGCGAACAACGGGAATTTTCGGGGGTTGTTACCCTCGCTGACCTTGTTTCCCAACTGGGGCTGGACCCGCGTAAGGTCGCCGTTGAGCGGAATCTGGAGATCGTGCCACGTTCAAGCTATAGGACAACCGCACTGGCCGGGGACGATCGGCTGGAGATCGTACATTTTATAGGCGGCGGGTGAGATGAGTGAATCTGGCAAGAACGACACATGGACCGTCGCGGGGCGGACCTTTACATCCCGCCTGATTGTCGGCACCGGCAAGTACAAGGACTACGCCCAGAACGCAGCGGCTGCGGAAGCTGCGGGGGCAGAGATTGTCACGGTCGCGCTGAGGCGCGTGAACTTGTCGGATCCCTCCCAGCCCATGCTGGTCGACTATGTCAAACCCGATCGCTTCACATTTCTGCCGAACACGGCGGGTTGCTATACCGGAGAAGAAGCGGTTCGAACCCTTCGCCTGGCGCGGGAAGCGGGTGGTTGGGATCTTGTTAAGCTGGAGGTCTTGTCGAATACAGCGCACCTCCTGCCAGATATGGAAGAGACCCTTCGAGCCCTCAAGCTTCTGATTTCCGAAGGCTTCCAGGTCATGGTCTATTGTAGCGATGACCCTGTCTATGCCCAGAAACTGGAGGATGCAGGCGCCGCTGCCATCATGCCGGCGGCCGCCCCCATAGGCTCAGGCCGGGGCATTCAGAATTTTCTGAACCTGGGATTGATCCTGGAGCAGGCCAAGGTGCCTGTTCTCGTCGATGCCGGGGTTGGCACGGCATCGGATGCAGTTCTTGCCATGGAGATGGGCTGTGACGCAGTCTTGATGAATACCGCCATTGCTGAGGCAAGGGACCCGATTCTTATGGCCAGCGCCATGAAACATGCGGTCATTTCAGGACGACAGGCCTGGTTGGCGGGGCGGATGGCCAAACGTAACTACGCAGCCCCATCGTCTCCCTTGGCGGGTCTGATCTGAAATCAGGTGGGCCGCTTCAGGGGGCCAGACTGAGCTTCCGCAATCGCGGCCCGGAGTGCGGAAATATCCGCGCCAGGAATAAGGTGGTCGCCGATGATGAAGGCCGGCGTGCCTTCAATGTTCAACGCCTGGGCAAGGGCGTGGGTGTCTTCCAGTTGTTTTGTAATGCCGGCCTCTGAAGCGGCTTTGAAAACCTCAGCGGGATTCAAGCCCTCGCTGCGCAGGATTCGCTCGATGGCGGTGTTATCCAGGGCTTTCTCAGACATGAAGCCCTTATACAGGTTGAAACCATGAGCCTTGCCTGCTGGCGTCAAGGCGATCTGGGCGGCTAGGTTGGAGACCCCGCCGAAGATCGGAAACTCCTTGAACACAATACGAATGTTCGGATTTTCATTGGCAATCTTCATGACTTCAGGGGCCGCAAGCTTGCAATAGCCGCAGCGGTAGTCAAAAAACTCTACCAGGGTGATCTTTCCGGACGGGTTGATGACCAGGTCCCGGCTGTCTGCCTCCAGGGCGGCCCTTTGAGCCTTAAGTCCGGATTTGACCTCGAAGGATGCCTTCTCGGCCTTCTTTTCCTGCAGCTTCTGAGCGGTCTCTTCGAGGACCTCCGGGTGGCTGAGGAGATAAGCCCTGACCTGCTCTCCAAAGGCGTCCTGCAAAGGCTTCTGACATCCACCGAGGGAGAGGGCCAGGATCAGGAGGACGGTCGGGCTGGGTGCCAGTTTCATTCGGGTTATCTACTCGTGACCAAGGCTGAGGGTGAGGGGGCGGGAGGGGCCATCCGGTGAGCGCCCCTGTTCAAGAGATCGGCGCCCAGGGTCGGCGGCCAGGACAATGTCAGTTGCCCGACGCCATTCTGCGGTTTCGTGGCCGAGAAGTTCTCGTGCTCGCAGGGCAAAGCTGAGGGCCTGTTTTCGATCGCCCTCGATAAAGTTGTATTCTGCCGTGGCGTAACGGGCGAGGCCGTCCTGACCCCGGGAGTCATAGGCCTGGGCAAGGAGACGCCAGGCGGCGGAATTTTCGGGATCCAGTCCGAGAGATGTCTTTAATTCAGAAATGCCCTCGTCGACCTTGGCTTGATCTGACAGGGCAATCAGGGTCTGTCCAAGATTGACCCGGAGCAGGGGTGCATCTGGTCGCAGCGCGACAGACCTCCGCTGGGGCATTTCAGCCTCCGCCTGCCGTCCGAATTCAAAAAGGACCTGACCCTTGAGCTCCCATAGGAAGGGGTTATCTGGCTGTTCCAGAAGTAGAGCATCGATCAGCTTCAAGGCCTTGTCGGGCTCCTTGAGCTGGTACTGGGCGATCGCGCAGGCGTAGCGGGTAGGGTAGTCCTGCACCTTGTCGCTGCACTTCACGATCGCGATCGTGGGATTGATGAAGCCCTGAAGCTTGGCCTTCATGATCTCGTGGCGGGCGACTTTTTCGGCATCGTCCTTGGTGCCGTACTTCGACAGCTTTTCGACCCGGCTGCGCAGGGCCTCAATTCGGTCGGATGAAAGCGGGTGGCTGCGGAAATAGGGGTAGCGCCGTGCCTCGGCAAAGACCTCCTGATACCGGAAATTATCAAAAAAATCGACGAGCCCCTGACCTGACAGCCCAGCCGTTTCCAGATAGGTGGCTCCCGCCTGGTCGGCTCGACTTTCCTGCTCCCGACTATAATCCAGCTGGCCTAGAGCCCCGAAATAGCTTGCGTTTCCCGCCAGAACGACACCTGCCTGGACGTTTCCGGCCAAGGCAGCCAGGACGCCTAGCCCCATGGTTAGCAGGAAGGGCTTGAGCCCGGCCTGTCCCATTTCCGCCGAGCGCGCCGAGTGTCCCCCTGCAAGGTGGCCGACTTCATGGGCTATGACGCCCTGGAGCTCATTAGGTGTCTTGGATTCCAGGATGAGCCCGGTGAAAACCGCCATAGTCCCGGGGCCTGCGAAGGCGTTCAGGTCCTTCGACCCGATCAGAAGTATGTGAATCGACTTTGCGTCCAGCCCCGCCGCAGCAAAGAGCGGGGCCGCATCATCTTTCAAAATGTCTTCGATCTCTGTGTCCCGAATAAGCGACATGGGCGCGTCCTGCGCCTGTGCCCTTTGCCCTTGCAGGGCCAGGCCCAGGGCAAGACCTGCGCTCAGCAGGGTTTTGACGCGGGGAGATGTCATTTACGTGCCTCTCGATCGCCCCGCGAAAATCCCTGGTCTTCAGCCCCGACGCCACCATCCCTTGCGGGGTTGAGCGGGCGGTGCCGAAATCTCGTTCGGATCAGGCTCGCGTTCAACAGCCGGAGGCGTAACATCGGGAATCGCAACCTCAACGGGGGGGGCTTCAGTCGCAACAGAAGCTACAGTCTCCGCCGCAATCTCGGCCTTTGTGCGGCGACGTCGTGTGGGCTTTGCGGGGGTAGCCTCGACGGGCTCAGGTGTCGAAACAACCGCAACCTCGGGTTCCGGTTCCGGGGCCGTCGCCACTTCGACTTCCGGAGCAGGCTCCACCGCGGGTTCGGCTTCAGCGGCACGACCGCGACCCCGTCTTGCGCGTGGCTTTTTTACCGGCAACTCGGCCTCAGGCAATTCAACCCAGATATCGACATCCGGCCCCGTTGCCTGGGTTGGCACCTGGTCCCGATTAGGCTCGGGGGCAAGCGCCTCTGGCCGTTCAACGGGTTTACGCAGGTCTTCTGAAGGGTCAAACCAGACAAAGGGATCTTCCCCATAGGGTACCCAGGGGCGCGTCCAGGAGAAGGCGTCCTGAGGGCGACCGTCATCGCGCATTCGGCGACCACCGCGTCGACCACGGCGACGTCTGCGACCGCCTTGGCCATCGTCCTCGTAGTCACCTTGGGCCTCGCGCGGGGCAGGCGGCGCTTCACCCTCTGCACGGGGTTCGCCATCCTTGCGGCCACGTCTGCGACGCCGACGGCCCTTGCGATTGCCACGATCATCGCCTTCGCCGTCAGTTTCGGAGTCGCGCGGACGCGTATCATCCTCGTCGTCGCCATCCTCATCGTCGTCCGGATCGCCGTCAGCCTCGATCAGTTCGTCTTCGACGTCTTCCTCGTCTTCGAAGTCATCGTCGGCCAGATCATCTTCGGTCGGGACGTAAGGCTCTATGGCTTGCTGGAGCGCCAGAGCATGTTCGGGTCTGGCTTCGCTCGCCGTCCGCTCAATCTCGAACTGGGCGTGGGCAATGGCATCATCAACCACGACAGTGACAAAGAGGCCAAGGTTGCGGTGGATGCGACCGAGATGTCCACGCTTTTCATTGAGGATGTAGAGGGCAACTTCTCGGGGTACCTTAAGGGTGGCTTCTCCACCGCCCTTGGTGGCCTCGATCTCAACGGCTCTCAGGGCGGAGAGAGCGCTGGATTCTACCGACCTGACCCGGCCCGACCCTGCACAATGTTCACAGACATGGGTCGTGCCTTCCAGAACGCCGGACCGGCGTCGTTGGCGGGAAATTTCCATCAGGCCGAAGCTGGAAATACGCCCCATTTGAATGCGGGCGCGATCGTCCTTGAGGGAGTCTTTCAGCTTCTTTTCGACGGCCCGATTGTTCTTCGATTCATCCATGTCGATGAAGTCGATGACGACCAGACCGGCCAGGTCGCGCAGACGAAGTTGGCGCGCAGCCTCCTCGGCGGCCTCCATGTTCGTCTTGAGGGCCGTGGCTTCGACATTGCGTTCCCGGGTGGCCTTGCCGGAGTTTACGTCGACGGCCACCAGGGCTTCTGTCTGGTTGATGACCAGATATCCGCCGGACCGCAGGGGAACCACAGGCGAGTAGATCTGGGACAGGTGGTCTTCGACGCGATATTTCACAAAGAGTGGCGTGGGCTCGCGATAGGGCTGAACCTTCTTCGCCTGAGAGGGCATGAGCATGCGCATGAAGTCGCGCGCTTCCTTGAATCCGGCCTCGCCCTCGACCCAGACTTCATCAATATCCTTGTCGTAAAGGTCACGGATGGTGCGCTTTACCAGGTCTTCTTCCTCGTAGATCAGGGCCGGTGCCGCCGAACTCAGAGTTGTGTCCCGGATGTTTTCCCAGAGACGCAGCAGGTATTCATAATCCCGCTTGATCTCGGCCTTGGTGCGCTTGGCTCCGGCTGTGCGGACGATGAGGCCCATGCCTTCCGGCACATCCAGGCTCTGGACCACGCTTTTGATCCGCTTGCGGTCAGTGACCGTGGTGATCTTCCGGGAAATGCCACCGCCCCGCGCGGTGTTTGGCATGAGCACGCCATAGCGGCCAGCCAGGGACAGGTAGGTCGTGAGGGCAGCGCCCTTATTGCCACGTTCTTCTTTAACCACCTGAACCAGCATGATCTGGCGGCGCCGGATCACTTCCTGAATCTTGTAGCGACGCATCAGGCGGCGACGACGCCGGGCAACCTCTTCTTCCATGACGTCATCGTCGTCATGTGTGGGCTGATCGTCCTCATCTTCGCCATCGGCAGAAGGAATGCGAGCCTCTACGGGTTCGTCTTCTTCCTCGGCAGCCTCACGCATCAAGGCTTCCCGATCTGCGACCGGGATTTGATAATAATCCGGATGGATCTCATCAAAGGCCAAAAAGCCGTGCCGGTTACCGCCGTATTCGATGAAGGCCGCCTGAAGTGACGGTTCAACACGGGTTACCTTGGCGAGGTAGATATTGCCTCTTAGTTGGCGACGGTTCTGGCTCTCGAAATCAAATTCTTCAATTCGGGATCCGTCGATAACCACTACGCGCGTTTCTTCTGCGTGCGCGGCGTCGATAAGCATCTTCTTTGACATAAAGGGAGTCTCCGTGGCGCGCCTCGAGGTCTAGGCCCGGGCGCCGCCGGTTTGTCATGAGGGCGCGCATTGCCACGCCGTACGCGTCAGAGACGCGGGCGATGGACGACCGGAAATTGGTTTGAGCTGCGCTGCCCATTGTGTGTTTCCCAGGCGCGACCAACGAACTGATCGCGAGCGGATGTTACGTCTGACCGAGAATTCGGCTGGAGCTGACGTTTGCTCTTGGCTTGAAGAACACCCGTGCAAAAGCCCGGGACCTCCAACGCCCTAGTTTGCAGCAATGCGGCACAAAAGGGAAGCCGCCGATTTTTAGGCGAATCTTAACGATTTATCTACGGATTTTGTGGTCAAAACGCCCACGGGCTAGGACAGCCACTCGCGTTTATGAGGCAAAGTCGTGAAGTGCGACGCTAAAAAATTTGCATTGTGCCAGGTACGAGTCGGCATTGTGTCCTTGGCGGCTCTGGGATGCTCAGCTGGGTTCGCGACTCAAGCCCTCGCCAACCCGGTTCATATCCTGAACTTGCGCCTTGGGGGCACTTCGGATGAGACCCGCATGGTGCTCGACCTCGATGGTGCCACGTCGGCAAAGATCCTTTCCGAAGACAAGGCGACTGGACGGCTCATCATGAGTCTCCCTGAGGCTGAGGTGGCAAACCCCTTGAAGGGGAGTGCAAAGGGACCTGTCGGCAGTTGGGCCCTGGTGTCCACCTCAGGCGGTGCGCAGCTCAGTATCGACCTTTTGCCAGGTTCTGTTGTTAAGCGGCGTTTCCTCCTGCCTCCTGCCGAGGGCTCAACGGGCTATCGATATGTGGTCGACATTCAGTCGCCGCCGCCTGTCGCCCCCACGCCGCATCCCGTCATTGCAAAGACCATCCCGACGGAGAACGCCAAGGGTGGGGTCGTTCTGACTTCCCTGAAGGCGACTCCAAGGGCCAAGCCGGTGTTTCTCAAAAAGGTGGTGGTGATCGATGCCGGCCATGGCGGGAAAGACCCGGGAGCCCATGGCGGTGAGTGCATTGAAAAGGACTTCACCCTCGCCGCAGCGAGAGCCTTGAAGGACAAGCTGGAGCGAACCGGCCAGTATCGCGTTGTCATGACGCGCGATACCGATGTCTATGTCCCGCTGGATGTGCGGGTTCAAATTGCCCGAAAAGCCGATGCGGACCTCTTCATATCCCTGCACGCGGATTCAGGTCCTGACGAGCAGACCCGGGGCGCAAGCGTATACACCTTGGCTGACCGGGCTGTGGGACGTTCGGCGAAACTGGTCACGAAGGACGACTGGTTCATGCAGGCGAGCTATCGCCGTGATCAGGCCGTATCAGGGATCCTGTTCGACTTGACCCAGAGATCGACCAAGAATCTGTCTGCCAATTTTGCGGAAATGCTGCTGGAGCGCATTTCCGACGAACAGACCCTCCTGCGCCGCAGCCACAGGGAGGCAGGACTGGCCGTTTTGCTGGCCCCGGATGTTCCGGCGGTTCTTCTTGAAATGGGCTTTATCACCAGTCCTGACGACCGGGAGGTTCTCGGTAGTGCAGAGGGGCGGACGCGGTTGATGTCGGCGGTTGCCGACACGATTGACGCCTATTTCGCGCGGGAGACCCGGCTGGCAGCGCGCTGATCATCTCGAGCCGCCAGAAAACCAACTTCCCCTTTTTCGAAACGCGCTCTAGACCGTGACCTTTAGCAGGCAAACTAGGCCTGTGGAGGCCGTGGCAACTTGAAATTTCCGCAACGCGTGCTGGCCATTTTCGTCCTGACCTTATTGGGTCTGGTCGCTGTCGGGGGCGTTGCTCTATCGATCTATGCTGCCTGGCTGTTCCACGACATGCCTGATGCCTCCGACCTTGCGGATTATCGGCCACCGACGGCCACGCGCGCCTATGCCTGGGATGGCACGCTCATAGGTGAATTCAGTCGCGAGCGACGCATTTTTGTTCCCTATGACAATCTGCCGCCCCAGCTGGCCCAAGCCTTTCTGGCGGCAGAGGATCATACGTTTTTCCAGCATTCCGGAGTAGACCCATCCGGCATGGCCCGGGCCATGGCAAAAAATTTGGTGAATATCGCGCGAGGACGGCGCCTAGAAGGCGGGTCGACCATTACCCAGCAGGTCGCCAAGAATGTTTTGCTGACCAATGACCGCACAGCTGGCCGGAAATTCAAGGAAGCCATCCTTGCCAGGAGGCTGGAGCAGACCCTGAACAAGGAGCAGATTCTTGAGCTCTATCTCAACGAAATCTGGCTTGGCTATCGCTCGTTCGGTGTTGGGGCTGCGGCCTACAACTACTTCGGAAAATCAATTTCTGACCTGAGCCTGGCGGAGTGCGCCTACCTAGCGGCCCTTCCCAAGGGACCAGACAATTATCACCCCATCCGGCACAAGGCTAAGGCGCTGGCGCGGAGAAACTTTATCCTGGACCAGATGGCGGACCTGGGATGGATTTCCCAGGCAGAGGCCGATCGCGCCAAGGCGGAAGTTCTCAAGGTTCAGGCGGCACCCAGCCGGGCGAAGTATCGTGATGCTGACTTCTTCGTGGAAGAGGTTCGGCGGCGGGGCCTGGAGACCCTGGGGCCCCGGCTGAATGAGGGTGGATATTATGTCCGCACGACCCTTGATCCAGACATGCAGACGGCTGCACGTATCGCCCTGATGCACGGTCTGGAGGTTTATGACCGCCGTCACGGATGGCGGGGTGCCTCTGTTCATGTGGATTTCAAGCCGGGGTGGGAGCTTGTCGCCAGAAAGGTTTCGCCGCCCTCTGAACGGCGGGACTGGCGGTCTGCGATTGTCTCGGAGGCCAAGGGCGGCTCTGTTCGGGTCAAGCTGGCAGAGTCTGGGCAGACGGGTGCCCTCCTGTCTTCTGACGTGGCCTGGGCCCGCGCGGGCAAGGGGCTTACGGTCGGCGATCTGGTCTTTGTCGAGCCAGCGGAGGGCGGAGGACTTCACCTCCGCCAGGTGCCCCTCGTGAATGGGGCCTTGGTCGTGATGGAGCCGAACTCAGGCCGAGTGCTTGCCATGGTCGGGGGATATTCGTTCTCCCTGTCCAGCTTCAACCGGGCAACCCAGGCCCAGAGACAGCCGGGCTCGACCTTCAAACCCTTTGTTTACGCAACTGCCTTGGAAAACGGCTACACGCCAGCCAGCGTGATTATGGACTCCCCGATCACCCTTTCGGGCAAGGATGGCGAGGCCTGGTCCCCGGAAAATTATAGCCGGGATTATTTCGGAGCCCTTCAGTTTCGGAAGGGGCTGGAGCTGTCTCGGAACACCATGACGGTTCGTCTGGCCCAGGGCGTCGGCATGCCCAAGATTCGCGACATGGCGCTTCGTCTTGGTGTGACCCAATCCATGGAGCCTGTTCTGGCCATGGCGCTTGGTGCTGGAGAAACAACGCCTCTGAGGCTGACAGGTGCCTATGCCAGCTTCGTCAATGGCGGTCGCAAGATCCAACCCCATTTGATCGAGATGATCCAGGATAGTCAGGGACAGACAATTTTCCGGGCGGACAAGCGCGATTGCCTGCGTTGTTCGGGAGGGTTCAATGGCGATGAGAGCCCGCGCATCGCCCCGGACGGGGTCCAGGTTATGGACCCCATTACAGCCTATCAGATCACGACTATGCTTCAGGGCGTTGTGCAGAGGGGGACGGCAACTTCGGTTTCTGTTCTGGGACGCCCTGTGGCTGGAAAGACGGGCACAACCAATGAATACCGGTCCGCATGGTTTGTTGGATTTACCCCGCAACTGGTGGCTGGCGTCTTTATTGGGTTTGATGACAATCGCAGTCTCGGGAGCGGTGAAACCGGTGCTCAGGCCGCCGCACCAATCTTTACCGAGTTTATGCAGGTTGCCACACGAAACCTCCCGAAGACGGACTTCCAGGCTCCCAAGACGGCCAAGTTTGCCATGATCCGGGGCATCCGCGAGGCTTTCCGACCGGGGACTGAGCCCAAGGTGGAGACCCTTGATCCTCTGGGCATGCCGGTTTCACTGATCCCGTTCGGCGCTCAGCCCGCATTGGCACCTGCACCTGCGCAGCCGCCAGCGCGCAAGGTCGATGATATGAACGGATTGTATTAGGGCGCTGAGCGCGCTACTCCCGCCGCCCAGACCAAAGAGCCCGTCGAACCGGCGGTGTTCCCTTCCTTCGGAGTCGTCCCATGAGAGCGGATGTTGAGGCTGCTAAAGCCGACATCGAGCAGTCGATAGACCTGCTCAGGAGGCGTCTTTGACTGGGCTCCGGCCCTTCGAAAACTGGATGAACTCAACGCCCGGGTCGAAGACCCCACCCTGTGGAATGATGCAGCGGCCGCCCAGGCCCTGAGCCGGGAGCGCTCCAAACTGGCAGCCTCCGTCGAGGCAGTTCAGTCCATTGAACGCGACCTGGTCGATGCGCTTGGCTATGCCGAAATGGCCGAAGACGAGGGCGATGAAGCCAGCCTGGATGAGGCGCGCCAGCAGCTTAAGAGCCTGAAGGACCGGGCGGCGAGGGCCGAGCTTGAAGCCTTGCTGTCTGGCGAGGCCGACGGAAATGATGCCTTCGTGGAAATCAATTCCGGGGCAGGGGGGACAGAATCCTGCGACTGGGCCGGAATGTTGCTGCGCATGTATACGCGCTGGGCCCAGGCTCATGGCATGACCGTCGATTTCCTGGAAGAAACAGCAGGCGAGCAGGTGGGGATCAAGTCCGCGACCCTGCAAATAAAGGGGCCCAATGCCTATGGCTGGCTCAAGACTGAAGCTGGCGTTCATCGTCTGGTGCGCATTTCACCGTTCGACTCCGCGGCAAAACGGCACACCAGCTTTGCCTCGGTTTGGGTCTATCCCGTCGTCGACGATACGATTGTCATAGACATCAATCCCTCGGACGTCAGAACGGATACCTACCGGGCGTCGGGCGCGGGCGGCCAGCACATCAACAAGACCGATTCCGCCGTTCGATTGACCCACATCCCGACCGGGGTTGCCGTTGCCTGCCAGATGGGGCGATCCCAGCATCAGAACCGGGAAGAAGCCTGGAAAATGCTGAGGGCGCGTCTCTATGAGCTCGAGCTACAGAAACGCGAGGCGGCCGCCCAGGCCCTTGAAGACCAGAAAACGGATATAGGCTGGGGTCACCAGATCCGGTCCTACGTCCTGCAGCCCTACCAGATGGTCAAGGACCTGCGAACCAACGTCGAAACCTCCGATACCCAGGGCGTTTTGGACGGGGACCTCGACGCCTTCATGGGGGCGAGTTTGGCCCAGCGGGTGGGCATTACCCGCGAGGGTTAGACTGCGGGTGCTGCGCCCGTGGAGTTAGCGGGCGCGACGGCCTTCGGCCTCTGGAACTTCATGCTGCGGCCCTCAAATGAGGCTCCAGACTCGATGGACAATTGTTCATGGGTAATGTCGCCCTGAACCTGCGCCGTCGCATAGAGGCGCACCTGCTTGGCGGTAATCGTGCCCATGACACGGCCCTTGGCCTCGACGATGTCCGCGATGATCTGGCCTTCGATCTGGCCGGTTTCGCCGATAATCAGTTTCTCGGCCCGGATGTCGCCGCGAACAATGCCGTCAATCTGGATTTCACTGTCGCTTTGAAGTGTGCCTTCAATCGTCAGGTTTTGCGCCAGCACGGAAATGGCGCTGGTCTTTGACCGCGTCACGGCCACCTCGGCCAGGGTCAGGGGCGGAGCCACGAGCCGGTCAGATGCCGGAAGCCCTGTCTTAGGAGCGGGTTTGTTGAACATATTCGCCTGCTTTCACAAATCTATCTGGGTTCTTGGCCTGACCATTGACCCAAACCTCATAATGTAGGTGCGGCCCGGTCGAGCGCCCGGTATTGCCGAGGGCACCAATCCGCTGGCCGACTGCAACCCTTTGGCCGACGCCAACACCGATCCCTGACAGGTGGGCATACCGCGTCTTGAAGCCCGCGCCGTGGTCAATCTCAATGGTATTCCCGTAGCCCGACCTCACGCCGGTAAAGGAGACCACTCCCGGCGCTGTGGAATAGATCGGTGAGCCAATCCCGCCCATGAAGTCCATTCCGGAATGAAAGGCCGGGTGGCTCGTAAACGGATCAATCCGGAATCCGAAATTGCTGGACTTGTTTGCCACCTGGGTCGGCTTGGAAAGGGGCAGCCTTGCGGCTGCAGCCGACAGGGCCTGGGCCTCTGAGAGGCTATTAGCAGCATGTTGAATGCGCTCAGCAAAACCTTCATCGACGTCGAGAACCGTTGCCAAGGCGCGTGGATCACGGCCCTCGATCAGGGGGCCGCCCAGGGCCCCGCTGCGGGGCACAAAACTTGACGGTGTGAGGCCAGCCAGCCGGAAGGCCAGACGCAGGCGATCGGCACGGCCCTTTGCAAAACTGTCGGTCGCGCTGATGAGCCGCTCCTGACTGGCTTCAACCTGGGCAATTCGCGCAACTGGATTGGTCGACGTGGGTGCCTTTATTGCCCGGCGTAATTCCGGGGCGATAGCATTGGTAACACCTGGCGTCGTCCTCGCATCGGCCAACAGGGCGGTAAGTGCGGCATGGCGCTTCTCGACCGCGGTTGCCAGGCTGTCCATCGAGCCACTCGAAGCATTCAATTGGGTGACGGCACTGTTCAGCCTGGCTTCACGATCTGCGACCCAACGCTCAGACCGGGCCTGCATTTGCGCGAGCTCGCGGTGCGTGGATGAAATCTCTATGGCATCAAGCGCATAAGAGATGGTTGAGAAGGTAAACCAAAGTGTCAGGGCGACAAGAATCGACAACAGAGCGATCTGTCGTGCGGGTGTTAGGACAAAACCACGAACTATGTCACCGGAACGGATGTAGAGGTGGCGCTCCGTAAACATGTCCAGGAAATGTCGATACAGGCGCAAGGCACGCGTCATACTTACCGTGAGGCTTGTTGAAGACGAGACCAGTATATGCGCCAGGACAGGGTTTTGTGGCAAGCCGGAAACGAATCACTCGGCCTTCAGCAAGGATATATGTCAATAATTCGCAAAGAATTTACGCGCGCTGTCCAGAACCTCAGCCGCATGGCCCGGGACCTTCACCTTCCGCCACACCTGGGCCAGGGTGCCATCCGGCCCGATGAGGAAGGTCGAGCGATCAATGCCCATATATTTCCGGCCATACATGTTTTTCTCGACCCAGGCCCCATAGGCCTCGACGGTCTGTCCTTCGGGGTCGGACGCGAGGGGTATGGTGAGGTCATATTTCCCGATGAATTTTGCATGGCTCGCCACGGAGTCCTTGGAAACGCCAAGGAGATGAACACCAGCCGCTTCAAATTCCCCCGCCAGGGCGGAAAAGTCCTGGGCTTCGCGAGTGCAGCCAGACGTGTCGTCCTTCGGGTAGAAATAGAGGACGAGGGCCTTGCCCTGAAAATCTGACAGTCCGATCGGACCGCTCTGTGCGGAAAGCGTAAATTCCGGGGCCTTGTCGCCAACCTGAAGTGTCGTCATCTGCTGTCCTATCCTTCAATGACCAGGCGCAAGCGACGGTTGCCCTTGCGCAGTTCGGTTTCCGATCCAGCCATCTGGACCCGGGCGTTCGGATCGCTGACCTTCTCTCCGGCTATACGAAACCCGCCATTGGCAATCTGCTTGCGGGCGTCACCGTTGGAGCTGGCAAAGCCTGCCTGAACCATGAGGGTCGTCGTCGTCAGGGCGTCAAGCTCACCTGCTGTCAGGACCAGAGTCGGCATGTCCTGCGACAATCCACCGGATTCAAACGCGACCCGGGCCGCTTCGGCGGCCTGCAAGGCGGCCTCCTGACCGTGCAGCATTCCCGTAGCCTCGTTCGCAAGAACCTTTTTTGCCTCGTTGATTTCAGCCCCGGGCAAGGCCTCCAATCGTGCAATTTCACCAAGTGGCAGGTCCGTAAACAGCTTGAGGAACCGGCCGACATCGGCGTCCTCGGTATTGCGCCAGAACTGCCAGTAGTCATAGGGGCTGAGCTGGTCGGCGTTTAACCAGACGGCCCCCCCCACAGTCTTTCCCATCTTCTGGCCGGACGCTGTGGCGAGGAGGGGGGTGGTGAGGCCAAAGGCCGGCTTGTGGTCAACCCGGCGGATCAGCTCGACGCCGTTGAGGATATTCCCCCATTGGTCAGAGCCCCCCATTTGCAGGATGCAGCCGAACTTGCGTTCCAGTTCGAGAAAGTCCGTCGCCTGCATCAGCATGTAGTTGAATTCCAGGAATGTCATGGGCTGTTCGCGTTCGAGCCGCAGCTTGACGGACTCAAAGCTCAGCATCCGATTGATGGTAAAATGGACCCCGAACTCGCGCAGGAATTCCACATAGCCAAGCTTGTCCAGCCAGTCGGCATTATTGACCATGATGGCATCCGTCGGGCCATCGCCGAAGGTGAGGAATTTCGCAAAGACCGTCTTGATGCTGTCGATATTGGCTTGAATCTGCGCTTCCGTCAGCAGCGGGCGCGATTGATCCTTGTCGGTCGGATCGCCCACCTTTGTGGTGCCACCGCCCATCAGCACAATAGGCTTGTGTCCGGCCTGCTGGAGCCGCCGGAGCATCATGATCTGAATGAGGCTGCCCACGTGCAGGCTGGGGGCGGTCGCATCAAAGCCGATATAGGCTGAAATCACCCCATTTGACGCAGAGTCATCCAGCTCAACCGGATGGGTAATCTGGTGGATATACCCACGGGCCTGCATGGACTTCAGCAGGTCGGCTTTATAGGTCGGGTGTTCGGTCATGGGGGAGAACTCGTGGTCAGACGCAACGCGCTCTAGCACGGGTCGGACAGCGATTTCGAGGGTCATTGACGTATCTCCTTCGGGATAGGAGCTGGCGTCAAAGGATTAAGGCCATTGGCACCAGCGGTTTTGGCTGGCGCAAGCGTTCACGGCACCAGCATCAGGGCTGGCGGTAATAGGTTCCAGAGCGGGACTTCACCTTGAACATGGGGGCTGGATACCAAGCCCGGCGCGTGGCAGTCAATGCGGATGCGCGTATTGGGATTCATGACCGGAACCTCCCTGGATGCCTGTGACATGGCCATTCTGGAGACCGATGGGCAGACCGTTTCGGCGTTTGGGCCAGCGGGTGAGCGTCGCCTGGACGAGGGCCTCAGGGCGCTTTTGGTTAGGACGATTTCAGAGGCGCTAAACTGGCCCAGGGGACAGGCGGAGCCCGAAATTTTCTCCCAGGCTGCTGAAGCGGTGGCGCGGGAACATTTTACGGCGGGGTCAGAGTTTCTGAAGAACAATGGTCTTGCATGGCGGGACCTCGACCTGATCGGCATGCACGGTCAGACGGTTCTGCATGAGCGTCCTCAAATGGGCCAGCCTGGGCGGACTCTACAGCTTGGGAACGGTGAGTGGCTCGCCAGGGCGACAGGTGTTCCCGTTGCCTTCGATTTTCGCTCTGCCGATGTCCTGGCTGGAGGTGAGGGCGCTCCGCTGGCCCCGATCTATCACCTGGCCCGTGCCCGGCATTCAGGGCTTGAAGCCCCTCTCGCTATTCTGAATATCGGCGGGGTCGCCAATCTCACCGCCTGGTCTGGAGGTGACGATGTGGTTGCCTTTGATACAGGCCCCGGGAATGGCCTGATCGACCAATGGGTTCATGCCCGATCAGGATTGCGCTTCGACGAGGGAGGGCGATTTGCTGCCCAGGGACGAGTCGATGACGCCCGGCTCCAGGTCTTGTTGAACCATGCTTATTTCCGTGCGCCAGCACCAAAGTCTCTGGACCGGTATGACTTTGCGATTTCGGACCTTGAGGGTTTGAGCCTGGAGGACGGGGCGGCCACCCTTGTGGCCTTTACAATTGAAGCCATCAAAAGAGGCTTGGACCTCACGGGCTCCAGGCCCGGAAGCCTGATTGTCAGTGGGGGCGGACGGCATAATCCTGAAATCATGCGCGCCTTGCATGAAGGCCTACCGGTCAAGGTTCAGTCTGCAGAGGCCCATGGTTGGCGCGGGGATGCCCTTGAGGCCGAAGCCTTTGCCTTCCTGGCGGCCCGGACCTGGCACGGCCTGCCAATCTCCTTCCCGGGGACGACGGGTGTTCGCACGCCATCCACCGGCGGCCGGATCGCCCAGCCCTAGATGGGTTCAGCTTCGATCCGGCGGTCAAGATAGGCCCCGACCCGGCGTTCGACTTCGGGCAGGTGTTCAATCCAGAAATGGGTCGCGCCCTCGACCACATCGTGATCGATCACAATTCCCTTCTGGGTCCGAAGTTTTGAGACCACGCGTTCGACTTCCGTCGGGGGCGTGACCACATCCTCGCTACCGTGCAGCATCAGGCCCGAGGCCGGGCATGGGGCCAGGAAGCTGAAGTCATACATGTTGGTCGGCGGAGAAACAGAAATGAAGCCGTCCGTTTCCGGGCGGCGCATCAGGAGTTGCATGCCGATCCAGGCCCCAAAATCATAACCAGCCACCCAGCACTGGGAGGCGGCGGGGTTGTTGGTCTGAAGCCAGTCAAGGGCTGTGGCTGCGTCGGCGAGTTCGCCAATGCCGGCATCGAATTCACCCTGGCTGCGTCCCACACCGCGAAAGTTGAACCGGAGGACGGAGAAGCCACGCTTCATGAAGAGATGATAAAGCTGCACGGCGACAGGATTGTTCATCTGTCCGCCCGCCTTCGGGTGAGGGTGCAGGATCAAGGCAATCGGTGCCGTTTCGCTCTTGCCAGCCGTGAACCGGCCTTCAATGCGTCCGGCTGCGCCAGTTAGAACCACTTCAGGCATGGGATCCCCACATTTGTCTGTCGAATAGTTGACTAATGCGCTGGGTCTTCCTAGATCGCTCCTCAGCAGCCTAGGCTAAGCTCCGCACAAGGCGGCGGCTTTAGCACATGGCCCCCCCAAATTGCTCGAAAAAAGCGAAACAGGTTCACTCCGTCCCATGCGACTCAGCACGAAAGGCCGATATGCGGTGATGGCTATGGCCGATCTGGCACGTCGCCAGGGCGAGCCGGAATCCCACGATCGCGCGGTGGCCCTGGCGGATATTGCTGCCCGGCAACAGATTTCCCTGTCCTACCTTGAGCAATTGTTCGCCCGGTTGCGCCGTCGCGGCATTGTGACGAGCCAGCGAGGGCCGGGGGGCGGTTATCTGCTGGCCAAGTCCGCCCAGGAAACCACTGTTGCCGATATCGTCCTGGCTGTAGATGAGCCTCTGCGGACGACGCGCTGCGTCGGGAAGGTCAAGGGGTGCCTGAAGAATGGTGAGCGGTGCCTGACCCATGACCTCTGGGAGGAAATGGGCCAGCAGATCCAGGGCTATCTCTCGTCAGTCTCCCTGGCGGATGTCATTCGGGACCGGTCGGCTTCCCGGGAGGTGTCGGCGTGACCTCGACCTATCTCGACTATAATGCGTCAGCACCCCTGCGCGTCGAGGCGAGGACAGCCATGCTGGACGCCCTGGCTGACCTGGGAAATCCATCCTCCGTCCATGCCGCAGGCCGCAAGGCGCGTGCGCGGGTTGAAAAAGCCCGGCTTCAGGTCGCCCGGCTGGTGGGACGGGGTCCAGACTCGGTGATTTTCACTGCGGGGGGCACAGAGGCCAATAACCTCGCCATTCAAAGCGCGGTCGCCTCGGGGTCTCGTCGGCTTGTGGTCAGCGCCATTGAACATGACAGCGTGCTTGAGCCCGCCAGACGCGCGGTTGCAGCTACGGAAATTTGGCCTGTGACTACAGCGGGTCTTGCAGACCTCGACTGGCTGAAAGCCCACTTGTCAAATTGGACACCCGACGATGGAAGACCCTTCGTTGCGCTCATGCTGGCGAATAATGAAACCGGGATTATCCAGCCGGTCGCTGAAGCCGCAGAGCTTGTCCATCAGGCGGGTGGCTGGCTGCATGTGGATGCGGTTCAGGCCGCTGGCAAGATGGCGCTGAACATGGCCGAGACCGGGGCTGACAGCCTGGCCCTGTCTGCGCATAAACTTGGGGCCCCCCAGGGCGTCGGCGCTCTGGTTTTTGGTCCAGGGTCCGTCATGGTTCGCCATCAGCACGGCGGCGGTCAGGAGCGCGGTCGGCGCGCGGGGACTGAGAATGTCGCCGGCATTGCGGGCTTCGGGGCCGTGGCTGAGCTCGGTATTCAGTCTAGCCCCCCTGCCTGGAGAGATGCTGCCGCGCGTCGTCTGGTCACGGCCGGGGCGATCGACGTCGGTGCGGGGTGCCTGCGTCTGGATAACACCCTTTGTCTCGTTACTCCGGATTATGCCGCAGACCTTCAGGTCATGGGGCTCGACCTTGCTGGTATTATGGTGAGCTCGGGTTCGGCCTGTGCGTCAGGAAAAGTGGCTCCCAGCCATGTTCTTGCGGCCATGAATCTCGGCGATTTGGCGGGCAATGCCATCCGAGTTAGCGGCGGCTTTGCGACGACTGAAGAAGATTGGATTCGCTTTGCAGATGCCTGGCTTGAGCTTTACAGCCGTCATCAGACACGTCGCCATGTTTCGGCAGCTTAGGAGTATCGCGACATGGTAGCTGTCAAGAAAACCGTCCAACAAGTTGAAAATCTGGAAAAATACCAGCACGGATTTGTGACATCGATCGAGCAGGACTTCGCGCCCAAGGGGCTGTCTGCGGATACGATTGCCTTCATCTCCGAAAAGAAGGGCGAGCCCAAGTGGATGCTCGACTGGCGGATGGCGGCCTATGAGCGCTGGCTGGCGCTGAATGAGCCCGACTGGGCCAAGGTCAGCTTTCCGAAGATCGATTTCCAGGACAGCTATTATTACGCGGCCCCTAAGGAACGGACGGGTCCGGCAAGCCTGGATGAGGTTGATCCTGAAATCCTTGAAACCTATGCCAAACTCGGAATTCCACTGCGAGAGCAGGAGGTTCTGGCCGGTGTGATCGGCTCTCCCCGCTACGCCGTGGATGCCGTCTTTGACTCCGTGTCCGTGGTCACCACCTTCAAAAAAGAGCTGGCGGCTGTTGGCGTGATTTTTTGTCCGATGAGCGAGGCCATCCGCGAACATCCCGAACTCGTGCAGAAGTACCTAGGGACTGTGGTGCCGGTTTCAGACAATTATTATGCCTGCCTGAATTCAGCCGTCTTTTCCGATGGTAGCTTTGTCTACATTCCTCCGGGTGTGCGATGCCCAATGGAATTGTCGACCTATTTCCGGATCAATGCGGCGGAGAGCGGACAGTTTGAGCGGACGCTTATCATAGCCGATGCCGGGTCTTATGTGTCCTATCTTGAGGGTTGCACGGCCCCGATGAGGGACGAGAACCAGCTGCACGCGGCCGTGGTCGAACTGGTGGCGCTCGACGATGCGGAGATCAAGTATTCTACCGTTCAGAACTGGTATCCCGGCGACCCGGAAACCGGACGTGGCGGGATCTATAACTTCGTCACAAAGCGGGCAGATTGCCGGGGTGCGCGATCCAAGGTCTCCTGGACCCAGGTCGAAACCGGATCGGCGATCACCTGGAAGTATCCGTCCTGCATCCTGCGGGGCGAGGGCAGCGTGGGCGAATTCTACTCGATTGCCATCACGAATGGCCGTCAACAGGCCGACACCGGCACCAAAATGATCCACCTGGGGGCGAATACGCGCTCCCGGATCATTTCCAAGGGAATTAGCGCGGGCCGGTCCTCAAACACCTATCGCGGTCTGGTTTCAATACATCCCAAGGCCGGCGGGGCCCGAAACTTTACCCAATGTGACAGCCTGCTGATTGGCAAGACTTGTGCTGCCCATACTGTGCCCTATGTCGAGGCGCGGAACGGAAGCTGTGTTCTGGAGCATGAAGCCACGACGACCCGGCTCTCCGAGGACCAGTTGTTCTACGCCATGCAGCGCGGCTTCTCTCAGGAAGAGGCGGTTCAATTGCTGGTCAATGGCTTTGTGAAAGAGGTTCTTCAAGAGCTTCCGATGGAGTTTGCCGTTGAGGCTCAAAAGCTTGTTGCCATCTCTCTGGAAGGGAGTGTCGGATGATCCGGCCCCTTACCCCGTCTCCCGCAGGGCCCAGCCCGCTTAAAGTCATTTCGAGCAGGACCCGAGCCTCATGCTGAAGATCGAGGGCCTGCGGGCCGAAGTTGGTGGAACTGAAATCCTGAAGGGCTTGACCCTCGAGGTCCCCACGGGCGAGGTCCATGCCATTATGGGCCCAAACGGGGCTGGAAAGTCGACCCTTTCCTATGTGCTTACCGGGCGGCCGGGCTACGAGGTGACAGCCGGAAGTGCGGAGCTGGACGGCGAGGACTTGTTGGCCCTCCTGCCGAATGAGCGGGCTGCAAAGGGGATGTTTCTGTCCTTCCAGTACCCGCTAGAAATTCCCGGGGTTCCAGCCCTGACCTTTATTCGCACAGCCCTGAATGCGCAGCGCAAGGCGCGTGGCGAGGCTGACGTCACAGCCCCCGAATTCATGAAGCTTGTTCGCCTTCGGGCTGGCGAGTTGAAGATGGATTTCGACATGCTGAAGCGAGCCCTCAATGTCGGGTTCTCCGGCGGCGAAAAGAAGCGGATGGAAATCCTTCAGATGGCCATGCTCTCGCCGCGGCTGTCGATCCTCGACGAAACGGATTCCGGCCTGGATATTGACGCCCTGCGTATTGTCTCGGAAGGCGTGAATGCCCTGCGAGGTCCGGACAGGTCCATGCTGGTCATCACCCACTACCAGCGCTTGCTCGACTATATTCGTCCGGATCGAGTTCACGTTCTGGCGGGGGGCCGGATCGTGGCGTCCGGCGGGCCTGAGCTCGCCCTCGAACTGGAGCGTGAGGGCTATGACAAGTATGCGGGTGCCGCATGAGCCTATCCAATGCCCTGCTGACCGGGGATCTTAATCAACTTCCGGGCCGGCGTGACGAAGACTGGCGCTGGACGGACCTGAGGGGCGTCATCAAGACCGCCCCGCCCAGGTCTCCCATTGATGACCGCGTGCTTGCAGCCGGGCCGTTCGGGTCCCTGGAAGGTCAGGAAATCCTGATTATCAATGGCCAGTCTTCGGCTGGGCTCGAACTCGTCATTGCGCCAGATACCCGGCAGGTCGTGCGCCTTCGTCTGGTTTCGACCACTGACGGAACGAGCCACACCGTCGCCTTCAAGGTGAAGCTGGGAGCAGGGGCAGAGCTTGTACTCCTGGAGAGCCATGAAGGCCTCGCAGACGGCTATATCTCCAGTGTGGATCTGGACTTTGACCTGGCCGAGGGTGGGCGGCTGGAGCGCATTGTCATCGCTGATGACGGTGCCCACGCCATTAGCGTTAATCGTTCCCATGTGGTCATGGGCCCGAAGTCGAGCTTTTCCCAGAGTGTTCTGACACGGGGGGCCAGGCGTCAGAGGATTGAGACGGTTCTCGTCCATCCGGGGGCCGAGGCGCAGGTTGAGATGAATGGCGTCTATCTGCTGGACGGACAGAGACATGCAGACATAACCACGTCTGTTGAACACGCAGGTCCCGGCGGCGTAACCCGGCAATTGACCAAGGGCGTGGTGCGCGACCAGAGCCGTGGGGTCTTCCAGGGCCGGATCCTCGTCGATGCCGGAGCCGACCAGACAGAGGCGAAGATGGGCCACCATGCCCTGATCCTCTCGGATCGCGCTGAGGTCGATGCCCGCCCTGAGTTGCTCATACATGCGGATGACGTTCAGTGTGCCCATGGCAACACTATCGGGGCCCTCGATGAGGAAGCCCTTTTCTACATGTGCCAGAGGGGGCTTCCGGAGGAGGAGGCCCGCAGCCTTCTGATTGCGGCCTTCGTCGATGAAGTCGTCTGCTTGATCCGGGATTCCGCCGCGCAGGACTGTACGCGCACCTGGATATCCGATGCCAGAGGTCGCACGTGATGGCCTTTGACGTTGAGACGATCCGTGCGGAATTTCCAATTCTGGGCCGCCAGATCCACGGTAAACCCCTGGTCTATCTCGACAGCGCCGCCTCGGCCCAGAAGCCACGGGCCGTTATTCAGGCCATGACGAGCGTCATGGAAAACGGCTATGCCAACGTCCATCGCGGGCTATATACCTTGGCGAATGAAGTCACTGAAGCCTTTGAAAAATCTAGAGATAGTGTTGCGAAATTTCTGAATGCAGACACATCTGAAATTGTCTTCACCAAGGGGGCGACCGAGGGGATAAACCTCGTAGCTTCAGGGCTTGGACAGTCGCTTGTCGCCGGGGATGAGATCGTGCTCACTGAAATGGAGCACCACGCAAACATCGTGCCCTGGCATTTCCTGAGGGAGCGTTTGGGGGTCGTCCTGAAGTTCGTTCCTGTGCTCGACGACGGCCAGCTAGATTTGGATGCCTATCAGGCCATGCTGGGGCCGCGTACCCGGGTGGTTGGCCTGAGCCATATGTCGAATGTCCTGGGGACGGTGAATCCGGTTCGAGACATGATTTCGATGGCCCGGTCGGTCGGGGCGATTTGCCTGATCGACGGGTGTCAGGCCGTGGTGCATCTCGAGGTGGATGTGAAGGCCCTTGATGCCGATTTTTACGTCTTTTCCGGGCATAAACTCTACGGGCCAACCGGGATTGGCGTCCTGTATGGCAAGTCCGAGCGCCTCAATGCTCTTCCGCCTTATCAAGGCGGCGGAGAAATGATCTCGCAAGTCTCTCTGGACAAGATCACCTACGCAGACCCGCCGCACAGGTTCGAAGCCGGAACACCGCCGATTGTTGAAGTCATAGGCTTGGGGGCGGCCATTGCCTGGCTTTCGCAGTTTGATCGCGCCGTCGTTCAGGCCCACGAGCACGCGCTCTATGCCCGACTTCTGGCCGGAGTCAGTGGGATGAATTCACTCTCGATTCTCGGCGAGGCACCAGGGAAGGGCGCGATCATGAGCTTTAATCTGGCCGGAGCTCACGCCCACGACGTGGCGCAAATCCTGGACAGGTACGGGGTGGCTGTGCGAGCGGGTTCGCATTGCGCTGAGCCCTTGATGAGCCGCTTTGGGGTGACGTCCAGTGCCCGGGCCTCGTTTGCGATCTATAATACCGAGGGCGACGTCGATGCCTTTATCGACGCCCTTGACCGAACCCAATCCTTCTTTTCGTGAGGCCCTGACCCATGGATGATCTGACCTCCCAGCCGGCGGCTCCACTCTCCCAGGATGAGCTTAACCGTTTGACGGACCTGCTGATTGAAAAGCTAAAATCCGTGTTCGACCCGGAGATTCCTGTCGATATTTATGAGCTTGGCCTGATCTACAAGGTGGACGTCTCTGACGAGAAAGATGTCGCCATAGACATGACCCTCACCGCGCCCGGTTGTCCCGTCGCGGGGGAAATGCCTGGCTGGGTCGAGACGGCAGTTCGTGAAATTCCGGAAATCCGCAATGTGAAGGTCGATCTGGTTTTCGATCCGCCGTGGGATTCCACCCGGATGTCGGATGAAGCCAAACTTCAACTGAACATGTTCTGATCCTATATGACCCATATGACCCCCATCGATCCTGCCATTTCCGCCCCTAGATTGCGTCGCCCCCGACCCAAGGTCGTCAGCCTGACCGAGCTTGCCGCAAACCGGGTGAAAGCGATTATGAGCGAGGCTCAGACGTCCTATGCTGGCTTGCGCGTCGGGGTGAAGAACGGTGGCTGTGCCGGCCAGGAATATGTTCTGGAATATGCCGAGGGGCCGGGTCCTCTGGATGAGATCGTCGAAGATCAGGGCGTCACAATCTTTATTGAGCCCAAGGCGGTGCTTTTCCTCATCGGGACCGTGATCGACTATGAAACGACCACCTTGTCGGCCAAGTTTGTTTTCCGGAATCCCAACGAGACCGACGCCTGTGGTTGCGGCGAGAGCGTTACGATCTCGCCAGCATCAGCCTAGCTGGCGCTAGTTTCGGGTAAAGACGGCGGCGCGCTTCTGTAGGAAGGCCAAGATACCCTCGCGGGCGTCATGGGTCCGTCCCGCGACCTTCTGGGCCTTGCGCTCATTTTGAAGCTGTTCAGACCAGTCGCAATCCAGGCTGTCCCAGACCAGCTTGCGGATGGCCCCAAGGGCCCAGGGGCCTGAGGCCAGGGACCGTGCAATCTCCAGGGCAGAGGCCATGAGATCCGCGTCTGCGACGCAGCGGTTGATCAAACCCCATTCCAGGGCCGTTCGGGCGGGTAACCTCTCTCCGAGCAGGGCCATCTCCATGGCGCGGGCCTTCCCGATCAGGCGTGGCAGGAGGTAGGTCGATCCGCCATCTGGGACGAGGCCGATCCTGCGGAAGGCTTGAAGGAAATAGGCGCTCTCAGATGCGAGAACGATATCGCCCATCAGGGCCAGGGAGCAACCCACACCGGCGGCAACGCCGTTGATGGCGGTCACGATGGGCATGGGATAGTCCCGGAGGCTTGTCATGAACGGGTTGTAGACAGTCTCCAGGACCGCACCGGCATCCGGGCCGTCCTCAGCCGAGCTAGATGCGCTTCCCCCACCGGTCAGGTTGGCCCCTGAACAGAAACCTCTCCCTTCACCGGTCAAGACCACGCAGCCCACGCCGGAACCAGGCTGCGCGAAGGCTTGAAAGGCCTGCCCTAATTCAGCGACCACGTCCAAGCCTGCGGCGTTGAGGGTGGAGGGGTCCGCCAGGGTGATAATCCCAATGGCATCTTCGATCCGGGTGGTGATCTTTGAATAGGTCATAGGTGCGCTCCCAGGCTTTTCTTATGTGTCTATCTACGGGTTCCTTGCCGCCACCGGCCAGGCTAGCTTTCCCGGGCTCGGGTTCCCTCAGCCAGAACCAGTTGGTTTCGTCCATTGGCCTTTGCGGCATAGAGGGCTTTGTCTGCCCGTTCCATGATAAGGCTTGGCCCGTCATTGAGCTGGAAGGACGCCAGCCCCCCCGACATGGTAAGCCGTCCTAGGGCTTCCTCGGTCGATCGGCGCTTTAGATTGGTGGCCTCGATGTCGGTCAGGACAATTTGCATGATCTCGTGCGCCTGATCCGAGGTTTCTCCCGGGAAGAGCAGGGCAAATTCTTCACCGCCATACCGGGAAGCAAATATGGGGGCAGGGCATCTGGCGCGAATAATAGCGGACACATACCGTAGGACCTGGTCTCCCGTCTGATGACCCCAGGTGTCGTTGAACACTTTGAAATGATCGATATCGATCACGGCAACCGTCAGATTGATCAAACCCGAATGGGCAAGATCACAAACGCGTTCGAGTTCCTCGTCAAAGGCCCGGCGGTTGGCCAGATTGGTCAGGGCGTCGGTCTTGGCATCCCGGCGTACCTTTTCCAGATCAGTTCGCAGGCGCTCGATTTCCACCGTTGTTTCGCTAAGCCGGCTTCGCAGGGCATTGTTCTGCCTCTGCATGATCTGGGTCGCGTCAGAAATATAGCTGATGGTCTCGCCCAGGGTTTTCTCTGGGTTTTTGGAATCCAGGGAGTCCGACGCGAATTGCAGGGTCTCGCTATAGACGTCCCCGGACTTGCGCGCAGCGCTGACCGCCTCATCTACAGCGGCCAATTCTCGCGACAGATCCTCGCCCGCGTCGCGGAGTTGTTGGTTCAGTTTGACCTGAGGCACAAAGGTCAAGGTGAGGTCGTCGAGAACCGAGTTGCTCAAAGGGGAGCCTGCCGCTGTCAGGCGCGCTATCTCCAGCGCAACGGGCCCTTCAGGGTCAGCCGCCTTGTGGGCCCAGAGCTCAAAATTATTGGGGGTCGGTGGAACCCGGTAGCGCTCCATGTCTTCCAGAACGGCCCGAGCAAACTCAAAGCCGTCTACGGACTGTAGCCGAGATTCAGAATTGGAAGACATGGCCACGATATTTAATCCGCATTTGCGGAACTGCAAATGGACACCCGACCAGATCAGTCCCTGAAGTGCTTATTTCAGGGGTTGACCAGATCCTAGGGCTTGCCCTTGACGGGGCGGGCCAGGAAGGCGGGCAATTCAGAGCCAAAGCCTACGACGGAGTCCCTGTCATCGCGATCTTCCAGGGGCGGACGTTGCCTGTCCGAACCCCGGTCGCGGTTGCGGGATGTATTGCCGGATGCCCGCTCTTCAGTCCCGGCGTCGGGCTGGCGTGGAGCACGTTGTTCGGTCCGCGGGGGCCTTGCGGCACGCGGCGTCCGCGGGGCCTGTTCGGGCTCCACTGCCACGGCGACGGGGGCAGCAGGCTCGACCGACCTGGGTGTGGAATCTGGTTCCGTCGACGCGTCGCCGGGCTGGGGACGCGTAGACGCCCGGGGGCGGGGGGTGCGATCCCTGTCGCGGTCCCGATCCCGACTGCCGCGCGCCTTGCGATCATCCCGACGTTCATCCTTGATGGCGGCGAAATCAACACCCTCAAGGGTAATTTCCTCAGGAACCTTGCCGATCAGCTTAAGAACCTTGTCGATGTTCTTTGCATCGGCCGGGGTCACGATCATGTAGGCCTTGCCACTCCGTCCAGCCCGACCCGTCCGGCCGATCCTGTGGACATAGTCATCGGCATGAATAGGGACGTCATAGTTGAAGACATGGCTGACTTCCGGAACATCGAGTCCGCGGGCGGCCACATCGGAGGCGCAAAGGAGTTTCAGTTCGCCTTTTCGGAAGGACTCCAGGGTCCGCATCCGGGTTTGCTGGTCGAGGTCACCGTGTATAGCGGCGGCGTCAAAGCCGTGGGTCCGGAGGGACTTGGCGACGATATCGACCTCTGACTTCCGATTGCAGAAGACGATGCCGTTCTGAACGTCGCCGGCTTCAATCAACATGCGCAAGGCGGTCCGTTTTGCCTTGGGGTCCGAGGTCGGAAGCCGGACAATGTGCTGGGCGATGGTTTCAGCGGTTGTCGCGGGCCGGGTCGCTTCGATCCGGACGGGGTCCTTCAGGAATTGCTTGGTCAGCCGCGTGATTTCGGGTGGCATGGTCGCCGAGAAGAACAGGGTCTGCTTCTTCACCGGCGTCAGCTTGAAGATCCGCTCGATGTCCGGGATGAAGCCCATGTCCAGCATGCGGTCAGCCTCATCGACGACGAGCATTTGCACGCCAGTGAGGAGCAATTTTCCGCGTTCGAAGTGGTCAAGCAGGCGCCCTGGCGTGGCGATCAGGACGTCTACGCCCCTGTCCAGCTTTAGCTCCTGGTCGCTGAATGAGACCCCGCCGATGAGCAGAGCCCAGGTGAGCTTGATCCTCTGTCCCTTGGCATAACGCTCGAAGGAGGCCGAAACCTGGTCTGCGAGTTCACGGGTCGGGGCAATGACAAGGGCCCGGGGCATTCTCGCCCTCGACCGGCCTGCGGCCAGCCTGTCGATCATGGGAAGCGTAAAGGCTGCTGTCTTGCCTGTGCCTGTCTGGGCAATGCCCAAGACATCGCGCCCCGCCAAAGCAACGGGAATGGCCTCGGCCTGGATGGGGGTGGCGGTTGTATAGCCTGTGTCGGCAACAGCCTGGAGCGTCGCGGGCGATAGGCCCAGTTCAGAAAATTCGGTCATCAGTTACAATGAGGGGCGGTAGACCTGCCCGCTTGATGTGGGTTGGCGTGCCGCGGCTGCGCGTCCGGCAATCGTCGCGCTGCCGGTAAAATAGGGACAAGCTGTCGCAAGTCAACGCGATACAGGCGCTCTCGGGCGTCAGACATCGAGGTCTGCGGTCGCGAACTCTGCATTTTCCTGAATAAAGCGGAAACGAAGCTCTGGCTTCCTGCCCATAAGCGACTCCACCAGCTCCTCGACAGCCTCTTCTGAGCGGGGCAGGGTGACCCTGGCGAGGATCCGGCTGGCTGGATCCATGGTGGTTTCCTTGAGCTGGGACGGCATCATTTCACCAAGGCCCTTGAAGCGGCCTATGTCAGGCTTCTTGCCCCTGAATTCGGTTGTCAGAAGTTCCTCCCGATGGGCGTCATCGCGGGCATAAATCACCTTCCCCCCATGGCTGATGCGATAGAGGGGGGGCATGGCGAGGTAGAGGCGGCCAGCCCGGATAAGCCCCGGCATGGTCCGAAAGAAGAAGGTAATCAGCAGGCTGGCAATGTGGGCACCGTCCACATCGGCGTCGGTCATGATGACGACGCGCTCATAGCGGAGGTCTTCTTCCTTGAACTTGCTGCCGCCCTGGACGCCGAGCGCCAGCAGCAGGTCAGACAGTTCCTTGTTCTGGCCCAGTTTGTCGATTGTGGCCGAGGCGACATTGAGGATCTTGCCCCGCAAGGGCAGGATGGCCTGTGTCTTTCGATTTCGCGCTTGTTTGGCAGACCCGCCCGCGCTGTCGCCCTCCACCAGAAAGATTTCCGTCCCGTCAGTTGCTTGTCCTGAACAATCAGCGAGCTTCCCGGGCAAGCGCAGTTTGCGGGTGGCTGAGGCGCGGGACACCTCCTTGTCACGCCGACGCTTCAAGCGTTCTTCGGCCCGGTCGATGACAAATTCCAGCAGGGCGGTCGCGGCCTTGGGTTGCGCGGTCAGCCAGTGATCAAAGGGGTCGCGCAGGGCGCCTTCCACGAGACGCTGGGCTTCAGCAGATGACAGACGCTCCTTGGTCTGCCCCTGAAATTCGGGATTCGAGATGAAGACACTGACCAAGGCCCCGGCCTGGGCGATGACGTCTTCGGCGGTGATGAGCCCGCCCCGCTTCTCGCCTGTGAGTTCCGCATAAGCCTTCAGCCCCCGGGTGAGGGCCCCGCGAAGCCCGGCTTCATGGGTTCCACCCTCAGGGGTTGGGATGGTGTTGCAATAGGATTGCATGAAGCCGTCAGCCTCACCAAAGCCTGCGGCCGTCCAGGTGACCGCCCATTCGACCTTGCCGGACTCGCCCTTGCGTTCGAACTTCCCGGCGAAGGGTTCGGGGGTCACGGTTTCGATCTTCGCAACCCGCTCGGCCAGGAAGTCTGCGAGGCCATTGGGGAACCGGAAGACGGCTTCCGCCGGTGTCTGGTCGTGAATCCGCGAGGGGTCGCAGGTCCAGCGGATCTCGACGCCGCCAAACAAATAGGCCTTTGAGCGCGACATGCGGTAGAGCCGCGCGGGCTTGAAGCTCACGCCGTCGCCAAAAATCAGCGGGTCTGGGGTGAATGAGATCGCCGTCCCGTGTTTTCGGGTCGGGCCCAGTTTTTCAATCGCGCCGAGGGGCTTGCCGCGTGAAAAAACCTGGCGCCACTCGAAGCCGTCCTTGAAGGCTGTCACCTCGACCCGTTCGGACAGGGCGTTAACGACTGAAATGCCGACGCCGTGCAGGCCGCCAGAGGTTTCATAGGCCTTGCCTGAGAACTTTCCGCCGGAGTGAAGGACGGTCATGATGACCTCCAGGGCGGACTTGCCGGGATGTTTCGGGTGGGGATCAACGGGAATGCCCCGGCCATCATCCCTCACGGTCAAGGTACCATCCGCCGAAAGTGAGACTTCGATCAGCTTGGCGTGGCCCGCAACCGCCTCGTCCATGGCGTTGTCCAACACTTCGGCGAAAAGGTGGTGGAGGGCGCGCTCATCTGTGCCGCCGATATACATGCCGGGTCTTTTACGAACCGGCTCCAGCCCTTCCAGGACCTCGATATCCTTAGCCGAATAGCCGCCCTTGGCGGTCTCTACCGCGATTTGAACCGCGGATGGCTCCTGGGAAGCGGAAGGTCGGGGCGCTTCCTCGAACAGGGAGGCTTGGGGAGGAGGGTTGGACATGGGCGCAGCATAACGTCGATTCGGAGGGTGTCGCAGGACTCCATTCCGCATTTATCGCAAAACAAAAGGGCCGCAGCGTGAACTGCGGCCCTCCTGATCTAACTTTAATTTATAGTGATTAGCACTTGAAGTACATGTCGAACTCAACGGGGTGCGGATGGAGTTGCAACCGCATAACCTCCTCCATCTTCAGTTCGATGTAGGCGTCGATGAAGTCATCATCCATGACGCCACCGGCCTTGAGGAAGGCCCGGTCCTTGTCGAGGCTTTCAAGGGCCTCACGCAGGGACCCGCACACCTCTGGAACCTTCTTCTGCTCGCGGGGGGGCAGGTCGTAGAGGTTCTTGTCCTGGGGCGCGCCGGGGTCGATTTGATTGATGATCCCGTCCAGACCGGCCATGAGCAGGGCGACGAAGGTCAGGTAGGGGTTGCCCATCGGGTCCGGGAACCGAGCCTCGAGACGCTTGGCCTTGGGGCTGTCGACGTGCGGGATCCGGATTGAGGCGGAGCGGTTACGCGCCGAATAGGCCAGTTTGACGGGCGCCTCATAGCCGGGAACCAGACGCTTGTAGGAATTCGTCGTGGAGTTCGAGAAGGCATTGATCGCCTTGGCGTGCTTGATGATGCCGCCGATGTACCAGAGGCACATCTGGGACAGACCCGCATACTTGTCGCCAGCAAAGAGCGGCTTTCCGTCGCCCCAGATCGACTGGTGCACGTGCATGCCCGAGCCGTTGTCCGCAAACATGGGCTTGGCCATAAAGGTCGCGGTCTTGCCATAGGCGGCTGCGACGTTGTGGATGACGTACTTGTAGAGCTGAAGCCGGTCAGCCATGACCACCATGGTATCGAACTTCAGGCCAAGCTCGTGCTGGGCGGGTGCCACTTCGTGGTGGTGCTTTTCGGGCTTCATGCCCAGCTCGCCCATAACGGCCAGCATTTCGCCGCGGAGATCCTGGGCGGAGTCAATTGGGTTGACCGGGAAATAGCCGCCCTTCGGACCGGGACGATGGCCCATATTGCCTTCTGCGTAATCCTTCGCCGAATTCACCGGCAACTCAACAGAGTCATAGGAATAGCCAGTATTGTGGGGCTGGGTGGACCACTTGACGTCGTCAAAGATGAAAAACTCCGCTTCAGGACCAAAGAAGACGGTGTCACCAATGCCCGAGGACTTCACGAAGTTCAGCGCAGCCTTGGCGATCGAGCGCGGGTCGCGGTTGTAAGGTGTGCCCGTGTCCGGGTTCACAACATCGCAGAACAGGGCCAGGGTTGTCTGCTGGTAGAAGGGATCGATGATGGCCGAGCTCAGGTCGGGCCGGAGCTTCATGTCGCTTTCGTTGATGGCCTTCCAGCCCGCGATGGACGATCCGTCAAACATGGTGCCGTCATTGAGGAAATCTTCGTCAACGAGGTCGATGTCAAAGGTGACGTGCTGCATCTTGCCGCGCATGTCGGTAAAGCGGACGTCGACGTACTTTACGTCTTTTTCCTTGATTTCGTTCAGAATATCCTGAGCCGTAGCCATTTAACTATCCCCTTTCGAAGTCTAACTGAAAATCTGCGGCCTAGACCGCGTCGGCACCTGTCTCACCCGTGCGGATCCGCACGACGTCGAGAATTTCGGAAACAAAGATCTTGCCGTCACCAATCCGACCCGTCCGGGCAGCCCCGATGATGGCGTCAAGCGCTGGCTGAAGCTGGTCATCGGCAATGACGACTTCAATCTTGATTTTTGGAAGGAAATCAACGACATATTCAGCCCCTCTATAGAGCTCTGTATGTCCCTTCTGTCGGCCATAACCCTTCGCTTCAAGCACGGTCAGACCCTGAACGCCAAGGGCTTGAAGGGCGTCTTTGACCTCGTCCAGCTTGAACGGTTTGATAATCGCTTCGATTTTTTTCATGGGCTCAGCGGTCTTTGCCAGGACGTCATTTCGACCGGGCTCTCCCGCCTTGGAACATGGGGGAGGTGGGGTCGCAATAGGCGAGGTAGAGGTCTACATTCCCCACGGCAACCTGAAAACCAAATTGTCTAAAAATTCACCTTCAACTGATTATTTTTTGATCATCACCGAAAACGGGGATTAGGCCTATTCAAAATGGAATTCAGGCCGCCGGTTGGGGGCAGGATGGGGCAAACGCGTTCGGACTCGCCATCACAGACGCCATTATTGACATCCTTCTGTCATCTTTGCGTGGCAGGCAGAGCATGCGGTTCTCTCCAGTTGCTAAAGATTTCGGCGATGTGAGGGCGGAGCCGCCGGGGTCGTCGTGCGCGGTTGATAGCTTGGTCAAGACTTGAAGTTTGGCTGGCCTTGGCGTCAAGTCGGAGGCTTATCGTTCCCAACGCATTCTTGGTGGAAATTGAAATGTCCCGACTGTTTTTGATCCGCCACGGCAAGCCCGCTGCAACCTGGGGAGATCAAGACTTGGATCCCGGGCTTGACGCCCAGGGTCGAGCCCAGGCTGAGGCTGCCCGGGATTATCTGATGTCCCTCCCTGAGGCAGAGCGTCCCCGTCGGGTTGTCAGTTCTCCCCTGAAGCGTTGCCAGGAAACCGCGCAGCCGACGGCTTTGGCCCTGGGGGTTCAGGTCGAAATCGATCCGGGTGTCGGGGAAATCCCGACCCCTTCGGGACTCTCAGCCGAAGACCGGCCCGCTTGGCTGCGGGAGGTGTTTGCAGGACGCTGGGCGGATGCCAAGGGTGACCTGGACTATGATCAATGGCGGCGTGATGTGGCGGCGGCCTTGGTGGCCCGATCGGGTACGGCAGTCTTCAGCCATTATGTTGCGATCAATGCAGTCATGTCCCTTCTGGCCGATGACGAACGCGTCCTGGTTTTTCGACCGGACCATGCTTCGGTCAGTGTTCTGGAGTCGGACGGCAAGGCCCTGACCCTCATTGAGCGTGGTCCAGAGGCCTCGACGGGCGTCCTCTAGGTCGGGAAGGCTCCAGTCGTGTCTGCATGGTCAATCCTGACGGTCGACGAAATGCGGCAGGCAGAGATGGCCGCCATGACCGGCGGCATCTCTGAGCTGGATCTCATGAATCGGGCGGGTCGCGCCGTTGTGGACGTGATCTGCGACCGGTTTCCGCCACAACCGGCTGCGGTCCTGTGTGGTCCTGGAAATAATGGCGGTGATGGCTACGTGATTGCCGCTGGACTGAAAGCCCGAGGCTGGGAGGTTTGGGCGGAACCGCTTGCCCAGCCTGCGACGGCGACAGCGAGGGCAGCTAAAGCGGCCTGGACTGGGGATACCCTGGCCTGGGGCCAGGGCGATCGTGTGCCCAGCCTGATTGTGGATGCCCTGTTTGGGGTGGGTCTGGATCGGCCTCTGCCCCTTCCTGCTGCCCAGAGGGCGAGGACTTTGTCTCAAAAATCTGTAACCATGGTCGCGGTAGACCTTCCGAGTGGCCTTGAGGGCAATACGGGGCGGAGCCCTGGCGATGTGTCTTTCAGGGCTGACCTTACGGTGACCTTCCACGCCAAGAAGCCCGCCCATGTCCTGCAACCGGGTCAGGGGCGCTGCGGCGAGGTCGTCGTTGTCGATATCGGTCTTGAGCCCGCTGGGACCAAATTGATCGAAAACTCGCCTGAGGCCTGGCTTGACCAATTCCCCTGGCCGGATTCAAGCTCGCACAAATATGCCCGGGGACGGTTGGCCGTTGTGAGCGGGGGGGCCTGGAATACCGGTGCCGCCAGGCTTTCGGCCCGAGCGGGTCTGAGAGCAGGGGCAGGGGCGGTGACCCTACTTTCGCCGCCCGAGGCGCTCCTGCCAAATGCGGCACATCTTGAGGCCGTCATGCTGTGTCCGTTTGAGTCTGACCAGGACCTGCGTCTGCTTGCCGAAGAGATGGATTCCGTCGTTATAGGACCTGCTGCGGGCCTGACGGAGGCGACCCGCCGAAATACCCTGGCCCTAACCAGGACGGGGGCGGCCCTGGTCATTGACGCCGATGCCATCACCGTATTTCGGGATGATCCAGGTGAACTGTTCAGTGCGCTCGACATGGATGATGTTCTGACGCCCCATGTCGGAGAATTTGATCGGATATTTCCGGGTTATCTGGCGAGCGCCCCCGAGCGGATCAGTGCCGTGCGTCGTGCGGCCCGAAAGGCCGGGGCCATTGTCCTCCTGAAAGGGGCCGACACTGTCATTGCTCACCCAGATGGCCGCGCGGCCATTAACGGCCACGGCTCGCCCTGGCTTGCGACTGCGGGGTCTGGGGATGTGCTGGCGGGCGTGATTGCAGGCTTGATGGCGCAAGGCATGGACAGTTTTGATGCTGCCTGTGCCGGGGCCTGGATCCATACCGAAGCTGGCGATCTGCATGGACCGGGATTGATCGCGGAAGATCTTCCAGGATTGCTGCCCAGGGTACTTAAGCGGCTTTACGGGTGGGGTTAAGGGCGGACTGCCCCCAGATTGACCGTTCTGGCACGCTTCTGTCGCGAGCCTCTTTGAAACGGGAGGGCACCGGATCTCCCCCAGTCTGAGGCTTGGCGAGGTCGCGGATTGCCTCTATGGCTGGGTCCAATGCGGGCGTGGCGGAATTGGTAGACGCACTGGATTTAGGTTCCAGCGCTGCAAGGCGTGGAGGTTCGAGTCCTCTCGCCCGCACCACCAGGACAGGCTTGGCGCAGATCCTGCGGTTGACTGTCCGGTTTGGACTTGGCCCGGGGCAGGGCTCGTGACATAAGGTCGCCCCCCGTTACCCGCCGTGGTAACGCTCATTTTTTACACGCCGAAGGCGGACCTGGCGCGCGTCATGCCGCGATCGGTCCGGAAATCTGGGAATGTCTATGCAGATCGTTGAAAAGTCCGTCGAAGGCCTGAGCCGCGTTTATGGCGTCACCGTTTCCTCCGCCATTTTGACCGAAAAGGTCGAGGCGAAGATTGCAGAGATTACGCCGACGATGAACATAAAGGGCTTCCGCCCGGGCAAGGTACCTGCGGCTCACGTCCGCAAGATGTTTGGCAAGTCGATCCGGGGCGAGATCGTTGAGCAGACCATCAACGAATCCACCCAGAAGGTCCTGGAAGACAACAAGCTGCGGCCGGCAGGCGAGCCCGACCTGCGTCCGGAAGGCAATCTGCAGGATGTTGTCGAGGGAACGGCCGATCTGCTGTTCGACATTGCTATTGAGGTTATGCCGGAATTTGAGCCCACTGACCTGGGGGCTATCTCCCTGTCTCGCCCCATCTACGAGCCGACTGAGGCCGAGGTGACCGAGGCGCTCGAGGAACTTGCCAAATCGAACCGTACCTATGCCCCGCGGACCGGAAAGTCGCTGAAAGCCAAGGACGGCGATCAGCTGGTGATCGATTACGTTGGCACAGTGGATGGTGTGGCCTTTGAGGGTGGCACGGCCACGGACGTCGACCTTACCCTCGGGTCAGGTCAATTCATTCCGGGCTTTGAAGAGCAGCTTGTTGGCGCAAAGCCGGGTGATCAGGTCGACGTGAAGGTCACCTTCCCTGAGCCTTACCAAGCGGTGCACCTGGCGGGTAAGGATGCCGTGTTTGCCGTGACGGTCAAAGAGGTCAAGGCCCCCGTTGCCAGCAAGGCCGACGATGCCCTGGCAGAACGTCTTGGTGTTGAAAACCTGGAAAAGCTTCGCGAACTCCTGAAGACCAACCTCCAGTCGCAATATGCCGGAGCCTCTCGGTTCAAGGTCAAGCGCGCCCTTCTGGACGTGCTCGACGAAAAGCACGTTTTTGATCTGCCACCCAAGATGGTCGAGGCCGAATTTGGCCAGATCTGGGATCAGGTCCAGGACGACAAGGCCCGCGGCGGTCTGCCCCCCGAAGATGCAGAGAAGTCCGATGAAGAGCTTGAAGGCGAGTATCGCAAGATTGCCCAGCGTCGTGTCCGCCTGGGTCTGGTTCTGGCTGAAATCGGCAGGATCAATAATGTCCAGGTCACTGAGCAGGAACTCGGCGAGGCCATGCGGTCGGAAGCCATGCGCTATGGGGCTCAAGCCCAGCAGATCTTTGAGTTCTTCCGCCAGAACGCAGGGGCCCAGGCCCAGCTGCGGGCCCCGATTTTTGAGGACAAGGTCGTTGACCTCATCCTGTCCAAGGCCACTGTTTCTGATGACGCCGTGACCAAGGAAGAGTTGCTTAAGGAAGACGACATGCCCGTTGGCTACGGCGGCTAGGGTCTGAATGGGCCGGTGAATTCGCCAGCTCACCTTGCAACGGCGCAGGCAACACGCAATATCGACAGGGTCAGCAATTCTGTGATCAGGGTTGCAAAACGTGATGAAGGGTTCCTCGAAAATGCCGGATCCGGTGACAACCGCCCTGAACCTGGTTCCCATGGTGGTCGAACAGACCAGTCGTGGAGAGCGAGCCTTTGATATTTTCTCCCGGCTCCTGAAGGAGCGGGTGATCTTTTTGAGCGGGCCGGTCGAGGACGGCATGTCGGCCCTCATCTGCGCCCAGCTCCTGTATCTTGAGGCCGAAAACCCCAAGAAAGAGATCCAGATGTATATCAACTCACCGGGAGGCGTCGTCACCTCCGGTCTGGCGATCTACGACACCATGCAATACATCAAGAGCCCGATCGTGACCTTGTGCATGGGCATGGCGGCTTCCATGGGGTCCTTCCTGCTGGCCGCGGGCGCACCTGGACAGCGGATCAGCCTGCCCAATTCCCGCATTATGGTTCACCAGCCCTCGGGCGGTTATTCAGGCAAGGCGTCGGACATTGAGCGCCACGCCGAGGATATTCTGAAGACCAAGAAGCGTCTGAACCAGATCTACGCAAAACATACCGGGCGTAGTTATGAAGAGGTCGAGGCGAAACTTGACCAGGATACCTTCATGACGGCCGAAGAGGCCAAGGACTGGGGCCTGATCGATCTGGTCCAGGAAAATCGCGGCGACGACTA
>CANCJJ010000004.1 GCA_947378305.1 Phenylobacterium aquaticum
ACCTGATGGAAGACGCCGCCACCGCCGAAATCAGCCGCGCCCAGATCTGGCAGTGGATCAAGGGCCAGGCCAAGCTGGAGGATGGCCGCACGGTCACCGCCGACCTGTTCCGCACCCTGCTGGACGAAGAAATGGCCGCCCTGCACCAGTCCCTCGCCCCCAGCGCCTTCGAAACCGGCCGTTTTGCCGAGGCCGTGGCCATCTTCACCCAGATGAGCCTGTCCGACAGCTTCGAGGAATTCCTGACCCTGCCAGCCTACCGGGCTCTTTAGGGCAGGGTCACACTCTTGGCCGTTTCAGGGGTGACCTGAAACGGCCCCGGCCCTCAAAGGCCGCCGAAGCTGGCCAGGGCGACGCCGCCGTCGACGGCGATGGTCTCACCCACCACATAGTCCCCTGCGCGGCTGGCCAGATAGATGGCGGCGGCCGCCATGTCCTCATCGCGGCCAATGCGGCGCGACGGGATCAGCTTGGCTACGGCCTCGCTCTCGTCCCGGGCCACGCGGTTCATTTCCGAGGCAAAGGCCCCGGGGGCAATGGCGGTGACATTAATGCTGTCCCGGATCAGCCGGGCGGCCATCCGCCGGGTCAGGTAGATCAGGCCGGACTTTGAGGCATGATAGGAATAGGTTTCCTGGGGATTGAGCCGGATGCCGTCGATGGAGGCGATATTGATGACCTTGGCGGGCTGGTCGTGGCTGGCCCCGGCCTTCAATGCGCCATGCAGGGCCTGGGTCAGGAAGAAGGGCGACTTCAGGTTCAGGTCCACCACCTTGTCCCAGCCGCTTTCCGGGAAATCTTCAAAGGGCGCGCCCCAGGCGGCCCCGGCATTATTGACCAGAATGTCCAGCCGGGGTTCCAGGCTCATGAACCGGCTGGCCAGGGCGCGGGCCCCTTCAACCGTGGACACATCCTGGGGCAGGGAAATGCACTCGCGGCCGTCCACCGACAGCTCGGCAGCCACCTCGTCGCAAATCCCGGCCTTGCGGGAGGAGATATAGACCTTGGCCCCCTGGGCCAAAAAGCCCTCGGCAATCATCTTGCCAATGCCGCGCGAACCGCCTGTGACCAGGGCAACGCGACCTTTAAGTGAAAACAGATCCAGAGCCATTATTCCCTCCCGGAAATTCCTTGATCATCGTCTATAGCCCTGGTCCGACCCGGCGCAAACCCGGTGCACATTTGACTCGCCCGCCTGCCACCCGCCGTATAAACATTCGTTTGAATTCGATCAGGCCGCCGGGATCAACAGTGCGGCTTCAGTCTTCCAGCGAGGAAATTTGATGAGCGCGATAAATTCAGTGACCGATCTGACGGTAGAGGGCGATGTCGCCGTCATCACCCTGAACTCCCCCCCGGTGAATGCCCTGTCCGCCAATGTCCGCGAAGGCCTGTTCGAGGGCTTCAAGGCCGCCAATGCCGATCCCGCCGTCAAGGCCATTGTGCTGATCTGTGAAGGCCGGACCTTCATCGCCGGAGCCGACATCACCGAATTCGGCGGCGCGTCCAAGGGTCCGTCCCTGACGGAAGTCCAGGACATGATGGAAAATGCCCCCAAGCCTGTGGTCGCCGCCATTCATGGCACGGCGCTGGGCGGCGGTCTGGAAATCGCCCTGGTCGCCCATTATCGCGTTGCCGTCCCGTCCGCCCGCTTCGGCCTGCCGGAAGTCAATCTGGGCCTTCTGCCCGGTGCCGGTGGTACCCAGCGCCTGCCCCGCGTGGCCGGTGTCGAAAAGGCTCTGGAAATGATGACCTCCGGGCGTCATGCCCCGGCCAAGGAAGCCCTGGAAATGGGTCTGGTCGATGAACTGGCCGAGGACGGCAAGCTGCGGGAAACCGCCATGGCCTTTGCCCGCAAGGCGGTCGCCGAGAACAAGCCCCTGGTCAAGGTTCGCGACAACAACACCAAGGTCGAAGCCGCCCGCGGCAAGCCCGAAATCTTCGCCGCCTTCCGCAAGGCCAATGCCCGCAAGTTCCGGGGCTTCCTCGCCCCCGAATACAATATCCGCTGCATTGAAGCGGCGGTGAACCTGCCCTTCAACGAGGGCCTGGCCGTGGAGCGCAAGCTCTTCACCGAACTGGTGACCGGGTCCCAGTCGGCTGCCCAGCGCTATACCTTCTTTGCCGAACGTCAGGCCCAGAAGATTCCGGACGTTCCGGATGACACCCCCCTGATCCCGGTCAAGAGCGTCGGCATTATCGGTGCTGGCACCATGGGTGGTGGCATTGCCATGAACTTCGCCAATGCGGGGATTCCCGTGGTGATCGTCGAGCTCAAGGAAGATGCCCTGCAGAGGGGCCTCGCCACCATTCGCAAGAACTATGAGCGCACCGCCTCGCGCGGCGGTCTGACCGCCGAGCAGGTGGAACAGCGTTGCGCCCTCATCACGGGGGCCCTGGACATGAACGCCCTGGCCCCGGTCGACCTGGTCATTGAGGCCGTGTTCGAGCGGATGGACATCAAGAAGGATATCTTCACCAAGCTCGACGCCATCTGCAAGCCCGGTGCCATCCTGGCCACCAATACCTCGGGCCTGAACATTGACGAGATTGCCTCGGTCACCAAGCGTCCGGAAGCCGTGATCGGCCTGCACTTCTTCTCGCCGGCCAATGTCATGAAGCTGCTGGAAATCGTCCGCGCGGACCATACCTCCAAGTCGGTCATCGCCACCTCGATGAAGCTGGCCAAGCAGATCGGCAAGATCGCCGTCCTGGTCGGGGTCTGCCCCGGCTTTGTCGGTAACCGCATTCTGGGGGCGCGTCAGCGCGAAGCCCAGAAGCTGGTGCTCGAAGGGGCCATGCCCTGGGATATCGACCGCGTCCTCTTCGACTTCGGCTTCCCCATGGGTCCCTTCGCCATGAGCGATCTGGCGGGTCTGGACATTGGCTGGGTCAAGGAACGCTCCAATGGCGAAACCATCCGCGACGTCCTGTGCGAAGCTGACCGGCGCGGCCAGAAGACCGGGGCGGGCTATTACGACTATGACGAAAACCGCAATGCCCTGCCATCCCCCTTCACCGAAAAGGTGATCCACGACTTCATCGTGAAGTCCGGTGCCAATCCCCGGACGATTTCCGACGAGGAAATTCTGGAGCGCTGCCTCTATCCCATGATCAACGAGGGCGTGAAGATCCTCGAAGAGGGCAAGGCCATCCGCGCCTCCGACATCGATATCGTCTGGCAGAATGGCTATGGCTGGCCGGTCTATCGCGGCGGCCCCATGTGGTATGGCGACCAGATCTCGCCCGCCAAGGTCCTGGCCAAGATGAAGGAATTCCAGGCCACCATGGGCGACCAGTTCAAGCCCGCCCCCCTGCTCGAAAAAATGGTTGCCGAGGGCAAGAAGTTCTCCGACCTCTAGGCGTTTAAAAGGCCCTGTCATCTCGCATGACGGGGCCTTCTTTCTGTTCCCATACCTTCAAACACACTCACTTCAAGGAGCCACGCCATGCGTGAAGCTGTCATCGTCTCGACTGCCCGGACCCCGATTGGCAAGGCCTATCGCGGGGCCTTCAACAACACTTCAGGCGCCGAGCTGGGCGGCCATGTGATCCGCGCCGCCGTAGAGCGCGCCGGCATCGATCCGGCCTTGATCGACGACGTCGTCATGGGCGCTGCCCTCCAGCAGGGCTCCACGGGCAACAACATCGCCCGCCAGGCCGCCCTGCGCGCGGGCCTGCCCAATACGGTCTCCGGCATGACCCTGGACCGCCAGTGCTCCTCCGGCCTCATGGGCATTGCCACGGCCGCCAAATACATCCTCAACGATGGCGCAGACTATGCCGTAGGCGGCGGTCTGGAATCCATCAGCCTGGTCCAGAACGACAAGATGAACCGCTATCGCACCAGCGATAAGTGGCTCAACGAGCATGTGCCGGAAATCCACACCTCCATGCTGGAAACGGCGGAAATCGTCGCCGAGCGTTACAATGTCAGCCGCGAGTCCCAGGACGAATACGCCTATCAGTCCCAGCAGCGCACCGCCGCCGCCCAGGCCGCAGGCCTCTTCAATGCCGAAATCGCCCCCCTGACCTCGATCATGATGGTCCAAAACAAGGAAACCGGGGAGTTCTCCGAAAAGGAAGTCACCCTGACCCAGGACGAGGGCAACCGTCCCTCCACCACCCTGGCCGACCTGCAAAAGCTGGCCCCGGTGTTCAAGGGCGGCAACTATGTCAAGGAAGGCCGCTTCATCACCGCCGGGAATGCCAGCCAGCTGTCCGATGGTGCCGCCGCCGTGGTCCTGATGGAAGCCAAGGAAGCCGAACGTCGCGGCCTGACCCCGCTTGGGGCCTATCGCGGCATGGCCGTGGCCGGTTGCGGGCCTGAGGAAATGGGCATTGGCCCCGTCTTCGCCATCCCCAAACTGCTTGAGCGCAATGGCCTGAAGATCGACGACATCGACATGTGGGAACTGAACGAGGCCTTCGCCTCCCAGTGCCTCTATTGCCGCGATACCCTGGGCATTGATCCCGCCAAGTACAATGTCTCCGGCGGTGCCATCTCCATCGGCCACCCCTATGGCATGACCGGGGCCCGCGCCACGGGCCACATCCTGCACGAGGGCAAGCGCCGGGGCCTGAAGTGGGGCGTCGTGACCATGTGCGTCGGCGGCGGCATGGGGGCCGCTGGCCTCTTCGAAATCTTCTGATCCCGGCAGGTTAGCTGAGATCAAACGACATCAGGGCCGTCCTACGGGGCGGCCCTTTTTCATGGTCCATCCCCACCCCCAACTCAAAGATTGTGATCTCGCCCGTCCGCCCCTAACCTTGGCCAAACACCCGGGGAGGGGACCATGACCGCCACTGCCACCACAGGCTCCGGCCAGAATGACCGGCTGATCATCGCCGCCGCGTCGGCGGGCACGATTTTCGAGTGGTATGACTTCTACCTCTATGGCTCCCTCGCGGCCTTTATCACCGGGCATTTCTTCTCCGGGGTGAATGAAACCACCGGCTTCATCCTGGCCTTGATGGCCTTTGCCGCAGGCTTCGCCGTGCGTCCCTTCGGGGCCATCATCTTTGGTCGGCTGGGGGATCTCTGGGGGCGCAAGAATACCTTTCTGGTGACCATGTTGCTGATGGGCCTGTCCACCTTCGCCGTGGGCCTCTTGCCGGACTATGGCCAGATCGGCCTGGCGGCCCCTGTGGCCCTGGTTCTCATGCGCCTGGTTCAGGGTCTGGCCCTGGGCGGGGAATATGGCGGGGCGGCAACCTATGTGGCGGAACATGCCCCCGAAGGTCGGCGCGGCTTTTACACCAGCTGGATTCAGACCACGGCCACCCTTGGGCTGTTTCTCTCCCTGATCGTGATTATCCTCGTGCGCACAAGGCTGGGCGAGGAGGCCTTCAAGGCCTGGGGCTGGCGGATTCCCTTCCTGGTTTCCAGCCTCCTGCTGGGCGTCTCCCTCTGGATTCGCCTGAAGCTGAACGAAAGCCCGGTCTTCCAGCGCATGGTCGATGAGGGCACCACCTCAAAACAGCCCCTGCGCGACGCCTTCGCCGATCCGAAAAACCTGAAACAGGTGGCCCTGGCCCTGGTCGGCCTGACGGCGGGGCAGGCCGTGGTCTGGTATACGGGGCAGTTCTACGCCCTGTTTTTCCTGGAAAAGACCCTCAAGGTCGATGGCCTGATGACCAATGGCCTGGTGGCGGTGGCCCTCTTGATCGGCACCCCCTTCTTCGTGATCTTCGGCTGGCTGTCCGACAAGATAGGCCGCAAGCCCATCATCTTGGCGGGCTGTCTGCTGGCGGCCCTGACCTATTTCCCGATCTTCAAGGGTCTGACCGAGGCGGCCAATCCGGCCCTGGCCGCAGCGGTCACCCGCGCCCCCGTCACGGTCATTGCCGATCCGGCCGAATGTTCCTTCCAGTTTGACCCCGTGGGCAAGAAGACCTTTGCCAGTTCCTGCGACATCGCCAAGACGGCCCTGGCCACCGCCGGTGTCAGCTATGCAAACCAGGCCGCCCCGGCGGGCACAATCGCCCGCGTGCGGATCGGCTCCACCGAGCTTGCGGGCCTCGATGGCCTGAGCCTCAGCGGCCCTGACCTCACCGCCCAGCGCAAGGCCTGGGGCAAGACCCTGGGCGCAAGCCTGGCCCAGGCGGGCTATCCCGCCAAGGCCGACCCGGCCCGGATCGACAAGCCCCGGGTGGTCGGACTGCTCTTCCTGCTGGTGCTCTATGTGACCATGGTCTACGGCCCGGTCGCCGCCGCCCTGGTGGAAATGTTCCCGGCCCGGGTGCGCTATACCTCCATGTCCCTGCCCTACCATGTCGGAAATGGCTGGTTCGGCGGCTTCCTGCCCACCACAGCCTTCGCCATGGTCGCCGCCACCGGCAATATCTATTACGGCCTCTGGTATCCCATCCTCGTCGCCGCGGTGACGGTCGTCATCGGCGGCCTGTTCGTGCGGGAAATGAAGGGCGCGCCGATGGATTAGGGGGTGGTCGTCGCGGAGCCATGCGATTGCATTTTGATTTCATGATCTCTCTACTATGAAATTTTTTGTAATCCGCTATCCTCCAGCGGTGGACATCAGGGAGATCAGGCCATGAGCACCGCCGTTGCCAGGATCATTGACGACCTCCGGACCCGGGGCGGCCTGCAAGGCAAGGACATTGCCAATATCGTCAATGTCTCGACCGCCACGGTTTCGCGATGGGCGCACGGTAATGCGTCTCCCACCCTCCATACCCAGACCGTGATCGCAGACCTGCGCTATGTGGTCGAAAAACTGAGTGACTTTTACACGCCTGACGAAGCCCGCCTCTGGCTTCATTCGCGTCATCCGCTCCTGAACGGGGAACGCGCCATCGATCTTATCAATCGAGATGAAACCGAAGATGTGCTTGCCGTCATCGAAAGGCTCGATGCCGGGGCCTATGTTTAGGCTGTGTCGGCACGCATAGCCCGAGATCTCGCCCTCCTGGATGCGCTGGAAGGTCACGCTGGCATCAGTTTCCAGGGCGACGTCTGGCGGATCGTCCGTCAGGAGCGGGATGTCTTGCAGGCCTCGCCCTCTGGAGCGCGATGGGACCCTGGCACATTCGATGTGCTCTATACGTCACTTGAACGCGATGGCGCTCTGGAAGAAATCTATTTCCACCTGAGCCGCCAACCGGTCTTCCCGTCCAAAATGCGCTCAGTCCTGCACCAGATAACCGTTCGGACCCGGCGCACCCTGAGGCTGGCAGACCTTGCGGCCGTGTCCGGCCTCGGCGTTCCGACTGAAACCTATGGCGCCCTGGACTATGGCCGGACCCAGGATATAGCCGATGCCGCCGACTTCCTGGGCTTTGACGGGATCATCGCCCCCAGCGCCCGGTGGCCCTGCCAGAACCTCATCCTGTTCATGGACAAGTTCACCCCCGCAGACTTCACACTCGTCGCCAGCGAAGTCGTCGACTGGACAGCCTGGCAAAAGGCCCGGACCAGTAGGACGGGTGTATTGCCGTCTTAGGGCGGGACCACCCTAGCCCACGACCCTCTCATCGGCGTCGGCAGTTTGCGGATAGATGCGCCGCAATATGGCCCCCAACTTATTGTCGGTAACGACGCGCCGCAGCAGCTGGGCATCCTGAGCCGTTGGCCAGTTCAACCCACTCCGCGCGGGTTTGATGAAGTATTCCGGATTTTCCAGGGCCATCCTCAGGAGGTTGGCCATACCCTCCGACGGAACGGCCTTCGCCGTCTCGTACTTGTAAAAGGCCGTGGGACCGCCGCCGAAAACCTTGCCGGCCTGACGCTGGGACACGCCGACAGCCTCCCGCGCAGCGCGAACCATCAGCGGCGAAATCGGCGAATGTTTGGCGCGGGCCATGACCTCGTGCAAGGCCGCGTCGGCATACTCGTTGTCTGTCCCTTCAAGAACCCCGTCATCACCGTTTTCACAGTGCCACCCCGGCTGCAAATAGGTCAGGGACTCACCTTGAAAGGTCACCGTCTCCTCTTGAACGCCCCGGCGCATGAGGCCGTCGCAGGAGGGGCAGGGTCTCGTCTTTTCATCAGTCATTTCAAGCCTCCTTGAAGCTTGTAAGCAGAAATTTACCCGCGTCATCCACAGTGAACTTCAGATAGAGCCTGCCCTGGTCGGCAACGGGTTTATAGCTGTCGTGCCACTGTTGCGGGGCATTGTGGGCGGTTGCGCTCTTGTCGAAATCGGCCGGGTATCGAAGCGCCTGTATAACCGCCACCACGGCTGCAGCGTCCATCCCGAGGGCAGATGCGTCCCGGGTCGCCACCTTGGTTCGGTTCAAGGTCGCCGGACTCGCGAACGCAGCCTTGATCGCGGCCAGGTCATGGGTAGAGCGACGCTTCTCCATCACGTCGATTTTTGCAACATAGATTGTTGCGCGTCAAGCTTCAAGACGTGATGGGGCTTTCCCGTCGCCGCCACCGGCAATATCTATTACGGCCTCTGGTATCCCATCCTCGTCGCCGCCGTGACGGTCGTCATCGGCGGCCTGTTCGTGCGGGAAATGAAGGGCGCGCCGATGGATTAGGGGGTGGTCGTGAGCTCCAGGCTGGGCTCGTTCTACCCAATCTTCGGTGCCAGCGCCCCCGACGCATAGCGCTTGGCCATTTCCGACTGCGGGATGGGCCGGATCTTGCTGGCTTGTCCGGCCGTGCCGAATTCCTCGAAGCGCTGGTGGCAGACGGCGCGCATGGCGTCCATGGCGGGCTTCAGATACTTGCGGGGATCGAACTCGCCGGGGTTTTCGGCAAAGACCTTGCGGATGGCCCCGGTCATGGCCATGCGGTTGTCCGTGTCGATATTGATCTTGCGCACGCCGTGCTTGATGCCGTGCTGGATCTCGGAAATCGGCACACCCCAGGTCTGGGGCATCTTGCCGCCATACTGGTTGATAATGTCCTGCAGGTCCTGAGGCACGCTGGACGAGCCGTGCATGACCAGATGGGTATTGGGCAGGCGGCGATGGATCTCCTCGATCACATTCATGGCCAGCACAGCCCCGTCGGGCTTGCGGGTAAACTTGTAGGCCCCATGGCTGGTGCCCATGGCAATGGCGAGGGCGTCGACCTCTGTGGCCTTGACGAAGGCCACGGCCTGGTCCGGATCGGTCAGCAGCTGATCATGGTCGAGCTTACCCTCAAAGCCGTGGCCGTCTTCCTTTTCGCCCATGCCGGTCTCAAGGCTGCCCAGAACGCCGAGCTCGCCCTCGACACTGGCCCCGACCCAGTGGGCCATGTCCACCACATTGCGGGTGACGCGAACATTATAGTCGTAGTCCGCCGGGGTCTTGCCGTCTCCCATCAGGGAGCCATCCATCATCACCGAGGTAAAGCCATACTGGATCGCCGTGGCACAGGTGGCTTCGTTATTGCCGTGGTCCTGGTGCATGCAGATCGGAATGTGCGGATACATTTCCGCCAGGGCATCGATCAGGTGCTTCAGGACAATGTCATTGGCATAGGAGCGCGCGCCCCGGCTGGCCTGGATAATGACCGGCGAGTCCGTCGCATCGGCGGCCTCGAGTATGGCCAGCCCCTGTTCCATATTGTTGATATTGAAGGCTGGCACGCCATAGCCCTGCTCGGCGGCGTGATCCAGAAGCTGTCTCAGTGTAATCCGGGCCATGCCCCGCCCTCCGTTAACGTTTGTTCTGCTTTGACAAGGCCGCCACACCGGGCAGGTCCTTGCCTTCCATCCATTCCAGAAATGCACCCCCGGCGGTCGAGACGAAGGTAAAGTCCTCCGCACAGCCCGCGTGGTGCAATGCCGATACCGTATCACCGCCACCGGCCACAGCCACCAGCTTTCCAGCCTTGGCCAGGTCCCCCGCATGCCGGGCGGCCTCGACCGTGCCCTTGTCAAAGGGCGGAATTTCAAAGACGCCCAGGGGGCCGTTCCAGATCAGGGTCCGGGAATTGCCCATGGCCCGGCAGAGCCGCTCCACGGTTTCCGGCCCGGCGTCGAGAATTCGCTCATCCTCGTCCACAGCCCCCAGATGGCGAACCCGGGCGGGCGCGCCCGGTGCCATCTTCTCGGCCACAACAATGTCGATGGGCAGGAAGAGCTTGCAATTGTTCTGCCCGGCCAGACGAATAATCTCCCGGGCGGTCTCGGCCAGGTCCTTCTCGCAATAGGAGGCCCCGACATCATGGCCCTGGGCATAGAGGAAGGTATTGGCCATGCCGCCGCCAATGGCCAGCTTGTCCAGCCGGGTCACCAGATTGCGCAGCAGGTCCAGCTTGGAGGAGACCTTCGAGCCCCCGACAATCCCCATGACCGGGCGTTCGGGATGACCCAGGGCCTTGTCCAGGGCATTCAGTTCCAGCCGCATCTGTTCGCCGGCATAGGCGGGCAGGAGGTGGGCCAGACCTTCGGTAGAGGCATGGGCCCGGTGGGCGGCGGAAAAGGCATCATTCACATAGATGTCGCCATTCTCGGCAAGGGCGCGGGCAAAGGCCGGATCATTGGCCTCTTCGCCTGGATAGAACCGGACATTCTCCAGAAGGACCACATCGCCCGGGGCCATGGCAGCCACGGCATCGGCCACATCTTTTCCCTGACAATCGGCGACGAAGGTCACCTTGCAGCCCAGAACCGCCGACAGGGCGGGCACAATGGGGGCCAGGCTCATATCCGGCACCCAGCGACCCTTGGGCCGGTCAAAGTGCGCCAGCAGGATCACCCGGGCCCCGCCCTTGCGCAGAACGTCCACCGTCGGCAAAGCAGCCTTCAGGCGGGTATCGTCCGAAACCTTGCCCTCCTGCATGGGGACATTGAAGTCCACCCGCACCAGGGCGCGTTTGCCGTTCAGGTCTGCGTCCGCAAGGGTCGAAAAGGACATGGAGGCTAGATCAACTTCGCCATGGCCAGGGCCGTGTCGCTCATGCGGGTCGAGAAGCCCCACTCATTGTCATACCAGGTGAGGATCCGGCCCAGACCGCCATCAATCACCTGGGTCTGGCCCAGGGCGGCGGTCGAGGAGGCAGCAATATGGTTGAAGTCGGAGGACACCAGGGGCTCGTCCGTCACTGCCAGAATACCCTTCAGCGGGCCGGAGTCCGCCGCCGCGCGCAGGGCGTCATTGATTTCCGCGACCGTCACCGTCCGGCCGGGCACCCAGTTCAGGTCCACCACGGAGACATTCGGCGTCGGCACCCGGATGGACGAGCCGTCCAGCTTGCCCAGAAGTTCCGGAATCACTAGGCCCAGAGCCTTGGCGGCACCGGTCGAGGTCGGGATCATGGACATGGCCGCAGCCCGGGCGCGGTAGAGGTCCTTGTGCATGGTGTCCAGGGTCGGCTGGTCACCGGTATAGGAGTGAATCGTGGTCATATAGCCCCGCTCAATCCCCGCCAGTTCATGCAGAACCTTGGCCACCGGGGCCAGGCAGTTGGTGGTGCAGGAGGCGTTTGAGACCACCAGGTCGGCAGAGGTCAGGGTCTGGTGATTGACCCCGTAGACGATGGTCTTGTCGGCATTGTCGCAGGGCGCGCTGACCAGAACCCGCTTGGCTCCGGCCTCCAGGTGGGCGGCGGCCTTGTCCCGGGCGGTGAACAGGCCCGTGCATTCCAGGGCAATGTCGACCCCCAGTTCGCGGTGGGGCAGTTCCGCCGGATTGCGGATGGCCGTGACCTTGATCTTGCCGAACCCGACATCGATGGAATCGCCGTCCACCGTGACCTTGCCAGGGAAGCGGCCATGCACGCTGTCATAACGCAGCAGGTGGGCATTGGTTTCGACCGGTCCAAGATCGTTGATGGCCACAACTTCAATGTCGCTCCGCCCGTGCTCGACAATGGAGCGCAGGACGAGACGGCCAATGCGGCCAAAGCCATTAATGGCAACCCGGACGGTCATGAATCGGTCTCCTGAATCTTTACGGCTAAGCTTTGCCGTGGGTTTTTTCGGTCCCGGGCGGCTAAGTCAAGCCTGCTCATTCGTCCCGGCCCGGACCTGGACCTTGGAAGCGGCCTCTGTGGCCAGGCGTCGGGCGATTTCGACGGTCTCGGCCTGGGCCAGGGCAACCCCCATGCGACGCCGCTCGAAGGCCTCGGGCTTGCCAAACAGCCGCAGGTCAACCCCGGGCTGGGCCAGGGCCTCGGCCACCCCGTCAAAGGCCACGCCCCGGGCCTCCAGCCCGCCATAGATCACCGCACTGGCCCCCGGGGTTCGCAGGTCCACATGCACAGGCAGGCCCAGAATGGCCCGGGCATGGAGGGCAAATTCGCTCAAGGTCTGGGTCGCCAGGGTCACCAGTCCCGTATCGTGGGGGCGGGGACTGACTTCGGAAAACCAGACCTCGTCGCCGGAAACAAACAGCTCAACCCCGAATAGGCCCAGTCCGCCAAGTTCGGCGGTGACCGCCGCCGCCATGTCCCGCGCCCGGCCAAGCGCCAGGGGGCTCATGGGCTGGGGCTGCCAGCTCTCGACATAATCGCCCTTGACCTGACGATGGCCGATGGGCGCACAAAAGGCCGTGGCCACGCTTCCATCTGCCGCCCGGTGGCGCACGGTCAGCTGGGTTATCTCGAAATCAAAGGCCACCCGGCCTTCGACAATCACCCGGGGCTGCTCGACCCGCCCGCCCGCCAGGGCATAGCGCCAAGCCTCGGCAATCTGGTCCGGACGCTCAACATAGGACTGGCCCTTGCCCGACGAGCTCATGACCGGCTTCACAAAGCACGGAAATCCCGTGACCTCCGAGGCGGCCTCCACCAGCTCGGCTTCGGTCGAGGCAAAGGCATAGGTCGAGGTGGGCAGGCCAAGCTGCTCGGCCGCCAGTCGGCGAATCCCCTCGCGGTTCATGGTCAGTTGGGCGGCCCGGGCCGTGGGGATCACGGTGGCCAGACCCTCGGCCTCGATCTGTACCAGGGTGTCGGTGGCAATCGCCTCGATCTCCGGCACGATGAGGTGGGGGCGTTCGGCCTCCACCAGGGCGCGCAGGGCGGCCCCGTCTGTCATGGCCATTACATGCGACCTGTGGGCGACCTGCATGGCGGGGGCATGGGCATAGCGGTCGACCGCAATGACCTCGCAGCCCAGCCGCTGGAGTTCAATCGCCACTTCCTTGCCCAGCTCGCCAGACCCCAGCAGCATGACCCGAACGGCCGTAGACGAAAGCGGGGTGCCCAGGCGCATGAGGATCAGTCCAGCCGGGCCCGGGCGGCTGCCGCGACAGCCTGGGCGGTAATGCCGAATTCCTCATAGAGCCGCTCGGCCGGGGCACTGGCCCCGAAGCCCTCCATGCCGATGAAGATCCCGTCCTGGCCAATGAACCGGTCCCAGCCGAACCGGATGCCCGCCTCGACCGCCACCTTCACCTCCGTCTGACCAATGACGGCCGCCTTGTAGCGGTCGGTCTGGGCGTCAAACAGGCTCCAGCAGGGGGTCGAGACCACCCGGGTCCCTATGCCGTCGGCTTCCAGCAGGTCGCGCGCTGCCATGGCCACACTGACTTCCGTGCCCGAGGCAAAGATCGTCACCCGGGCCGGGCTTCCGGCGGCAACCAGCTGATAGGCCCCATGGGCGCTGAGGTTTTCGCCACTGGCCACGGTGCGCACCGCCGGGACCTTCTGGCGCGACAGGGTCATGACCGAGGGGGTCGACCTGGCCGTCAGCGCAAGCTTCCAGCATTCGGCGGTTTCCACCGCATCGGCCGGGCGGAAAACGTGCAGATTGGGCATGGCCCGCAGGGAGGCCACATGCTCGACAGGCTGGTGGGTCGGACCGTCCTCGCCCACGCCAATGGAGTCATGGGTCATGACATGGACCACCCGTGTGCCCATCAGGGCCCCAAGCCGGATGGCCGGGCGGCTATAGTCGGAAAACACCAGGAAGGTGCCGGAAAAGGGAATCACCCCGCCGTGCAGGGCCATGCCGTTCATGGCCGCCGCCATGCCATGCTCGCGCACGCCATAGTGCACATAGCGCCCGGCATAGTCGGGCATGTCGAAGGCCTTGGTGCCCTTCACATAGGTATTGTTGGACCCGGTCAGGTCCGCCGAACCGCCAATCATTTCCGGAATGGCGGGGACCAGGCGATCCAGGGCGGCCCCGGAATGCTGGCGCGTCGCCGCCGCAGGCTTGCTCACTACAGCTTCGGCAATATGGGCATCCAGGGCCTCAAACGCTCCGGCGGGCAGGTCGCCGGACAGGGCCCGGGCAAACTCCGCCTTTTGGCCAGACGCCGCCAGATTGCGCGCCCAGGCCCTGCGGGTGCTGGCCCCGCGCCGTCCGGCCTTGCGCCAGGCCTTGGTGATCTCGTCCGGCACTTCAAAGGGCGGCAGGTCCCAGCCCATGGCCTTGCGGGCCTCGGCGATCTCGTCATCGAACAGCGTATAGCCGTGGCTGTGGGGGTCGCCCTCCTTGGGACCGGCTCCCTTGGAAATCTTGGTCTTGCAGGCAATCAGGGTCGGCTTGTCCTGCCGGGTTGCCCAGCGCAGGGCCGCAGCGATCTTGCCGTGGTCGTGGCCATCCACCGCCTTGACCGCCCAGCCATAGGCCTTGAACCGGGCCAGCTGGTCGCCGGTTTCCGAAATGGTCGCTTCGCCATCAATGGTGGTATTGTTGTCGTCAAACAGGACGGTCAGCCGCGACAGGCCAAATCGCGCGGCAATCGAGGCTGCCTCATGGCTGACCCCTTCCATCAAGCAGCCATCGCCGGCAATCACCCAGGTCCGGTGATCCACCAGGTCCGACCCGAACCGGTTGGCCAGATGACGTTCCGCCATGGCCATACCGACCGCCGTCGCAATCCCCTGGCCCAGGGGACCGGTCGTGGTCTCCACCCCCGGGGTATGGCCAAATTCGGGATGCCCCGGCGTGTTCGAGCCCCACTGCCGGAAGTTGCGGATCTGGTCCATGGTCACGGCCTTGAAGCCGCTCAGGTGCAGGAGCGAATAGATCAGCATGGAGCCATGACCGGCGGACAGGACAAACCGGTCGCGGTCGGCCCAGTCCGGCTGGGCGGCGTCATATTTCAGAAACTTGGTCCAGAGCACCGTGGCCACGTCGGCCATACCCATGGGCATACCCTGGTGGCCGGATTTTGCCTTGTGCACCGCATCCATCGACAGCACGCGGATGGCATCGGCCATGGTCTTGAGCGGAGCGGGCATGGGCAGGTCCAGTCTGGCAATAAGGCGAGACAGGCGGGGTCGCATGCAAGTGATTGCCGGTCAAGGAAGGTAACGGGTTTCGATACCGGCCCGGAGCAGTCTATAGATTGAAGGTCACACTTTGGAGCAAGGTATGAATCGGGAGGAAAACACCCTCGACCAGGCTGTCCAGAGGCTGGATCGTGCCCTGATTCAGCTGGAACAGCGATTGGCATCCCGTCCGCCGGAACCCCTGGGAGAACTCTTTGCCCAGGATTCGGTTCGACTGAGTCAGGCCCTGGATCAGGCCCTGGCCCGGGAAAAGGCCCTGGAAATCGCCGGGGCCGAGGCCTCCGCAGCCCTGGGCCGGGCCATTGCCGAGATTCGCGCCGCCCTGGGTCCTGACGATACAGGTCCCCAAGACTCCGGGAAGGAAGGCTAGGTCATGTCGCAGATCAATCTCCAGATTAACGGTCGGCCCTATGCGGTGGGCTGCGAGGACGGACAAGAAGCCCATCTGGCCGAACTGGCCCGGCTGTTTGACCAGCAGGTCCGCAAGGTCTCCCAGGATATTGGCCAGCTGGGCGAAACCCGGCTGTTTCTCATGGGCGCCCTGATGCTGGCCGATGAGCTGGCCGATACCCGCGCCCGCCTCCAGGCCCTCCAGGCCGATGTCGCCCGCTTGCAGGTCGAGCCTGCCCGTATCGAGGCCCGGGCCGTCCTGGCCATCGAAAATGCCGCCCGCAAACTGGAAAAACTGGCGGCAAGCTGACCGGGGCATCAACCACGCCTTGAGTCCGGGCCGCCAAGCGCCTACCTATGCAGGCGGCGGGTCTTGCTGCAGCTCTCGTCGAAGGCAACACATCCCAGCGACCTTAATCGTCTCTAAGGGAGCTGTCCCTGTCCGGGCCCGTGGGCCCGGGCATACGGTGCCCACCTGGTTATCCAGGTCGAGGGGATAGAACCGCCCTTCACGGTCCTTGCGGCGCCGCCACCCTTTCCTCTGAGGGGTCCATGACCCGGGCTGAGTCCAAACAAACCCTGCGTCGCAAGCTAAGAGCCCTGCGCACACGTCTGGCCTCAGAGGCCCCCGACGCGGCCCGTCAGGCGGCCCTGGCCCTTCCCCTGTCCGACCTGCCTCCCGGGGCCAGTTTTGCCGCCTATCATCCCCTGGGCTCAGAAATGGACCCCGGCCCCCTGGTGCAACGCCTGCGGGATGCAGGCCTGAAATTTGCCCTCCCGGTCTGCCTGGCCCCCGATCAACCCCTGGTCTTTCGGCTCTATGAGGGCCCGGACACCCTCGTCCCCGACGTCATCGGCATTCCCGGACCTGCGCCCAACGCCCCCGTCATCCAGCCCGATCTGGTCATCACGCCCCTGCTGGCCTTCGACCGCCAGGGGGGGCGACTGGGCCAGGGCGGCGGCTTCTATGACCGCACCCTCGCCGCCTTGCGGGCGCAAAAGACCGTCCTCGTCCTGGGGCTTGCCTATGCCGGTCAGGAGGTTCCCGCCCTCGATCTCGAACCCCATGATCAGAGGATGGACGCCATTCTGACAGAAACCGGCTATAACTTGCTAAAGAGCGGCCAAACGGGCCTGCGGGGACAGACATGCGACTAGCGTTTTTCGGGGATGTTGTGGGCCGCTCGGGCCGGGATGGCCTCGCCGACTATCTTCCCGGATTGCGCCGCCAGCTCGCCCTGGATTTCGTCGTCGTCAATGCGGAAAATGCCGCCGCTGGCTTCGGCATTACCGAGAATACCGCCCGCGAACTCTTCGAATCCGGGGCCGACTGCCTCACCCTGGGCAATCACTCCTGGGACCAGAAGGAGGCGCTCACCTACATCGTGCGCGAACCCCGGCTGATCCGCCCGCTCAACTATTCCGTCCTCGCCGACGCCCCGGGGCGCGGGGCCAATCTCTTCGAGACCCAGGCCGGACAACGCATCCTCGTCATCAATCTCCTGGGCCGGGTCCACATGGACAGTCTGGATGACCCCTTTGCCGCCGTGGACCGCGAACTCGACAAGGCCCCCCTTGGCATGGTGGCCGATGCCGTCATTGTCGACATGCACGCCGAGGCCACGTCCGAAAAAATGGCCATGGGACATTTCTGTGATGGGCGCGCCAGCCTGGTGGTCGGCACCCACACCCATGTGCCCACAGCAGACGCCCAGATCCTCACCGGCGGCACCGCCTACCAGACCGACGCCGGAGCCTGCGCCGACTATGACAGCGTGATCGGCAATGAAAAGGAAGAGCCCCTGCGGCGCTTCACCACCCGCATTTCCAGCGGCCGCTACAAGCCCGCCTCAGGCCCCGCCACCGTCTGCGGCGTCTTCGTCGAAACCGACGACCGCACCGGTCTCGCCCTGCGCATAGAGCCCATCCGCATCGGCGGCCGCCTGAGCCAGTCTGTGCCGGACATGACGGCGGTTCCGGCCTAGGCTACCGTCAAGCCAGACTTGACACAATCAGAGATGTCAAGTATCACATGACGCATGGACGTCGACAGTATCACCCACAAAGCCCTGCGCCGTTTCTTCGAGACGGGGACTTCAAAGGGGCTGGTTGGTGATGTCGGGCGGCTTCGTAAAATGCTGGCCTTCATTGACGCTGCCGCGTCGCTCGACGAGCTGTCAGTGCCGCCAAATTACGGCCTGCATCCGCTCAGGGGCGATCGCGAGGGAACCTGGTCAATGACGATCACCCGCAACTGGCGCCTGACATTCAGGATCAATGACGCGGGCGAACTGACAGAAATGAATCTGGAGGATTATCATGGCGATTAAACGGCATCCCTCCCTGGCCGTACATGTGGGGGACTGGCTCAAGACCGACATTGTTGACCCCCACGGCATCAATGTCGCCGCCCTTGCCCGTCATTTCGGTGTGTCGCGTCAGGCCCTCAGCACCTTGCTCAATGGCCACGCCAACCTGTCTGCGGACATGGCCATTCGCTTCGAGAAGGCATTTGGGGTCAAGGCCGATACCCTGCTGCGGATGCAGACGACCTACGACCTTGTCCAGGCGCGGGCACACGAGAAGGATATTGCGGTCACGAGGCTTGAGGTGGCGGCTTAATAATGTGGGCGTTGAGGCTGTTATTCTCGGTCATATTGCATGCCCTCTTTGCAAGTCCCGAAATCATTCTGCGACTTAAGTTATTGATCCGGAAAAGAAATCTCGCTTTGCTGCCCTGAGCCAGCAACCTTGGATCCCATCGAAAAGTGTCTGTTTTAATGGCCTTTTGTTGTCAGTTGGGCTGGTGGTCTAGCGGCGACTTGGGATGGGCTAACAGTACATAAAAGATAATTTTCTATCTTGAAATTTAAATATTAAAGTAGACTTATATATCACAAGTCGAAGCAAATTTCGGATGAGCCAATGCGATTAGACACAATTAGGATTGAGAAATTCAAGCGGATCAAAGCCATCGAACTTCCGCTCGCCGACCTCAATATCCTTGTGGGGTCTAACGGCAGTGGGAAATCTTCGATACTTCAGGCTCTTCACCTAGCATCCTGTCTGATGCGTCAGGTAGAGCGAATACGAACGGACACCACGTCAATGGTACGTGTGAGTGATCTCGACTACCTTCCATCGGATGAGTACTGGCGACTTGGTCACGAAGGGGATTGGGGTAACCGTGCGAAAAGTCCTTCTTCCAAGGTAATTTTCACGTTCCGTGGCGATGGTGGCACGGAAGTGAAGGCCACGCTCGAAATGCGGTCGGCGCGAAACGCAGGCATCTCCGTACTCGGGGAGCTTCCGGAGCAGGTCAGAACCCAATTTCGTGGCACTAGTACATTCTTCAGCAGTTTCATCCCGGGAATATCGGGGATTCCGAATGTTGAGCAGAAAAATTCAAAGCGGGTCGTGCTGAAGGCCTGCTCCTTTGGTGATTCAAATGTTTACCTTCGAAACGCCCTAAATCTGCTCTCGCCCGAAAACTTGTCTAAAATCGAGAAATGGCTGGAGCCCCTTCTCGGATCTATCAAGTTGAACGTGAGTTTCGACGAAGCAAAAGATTTCGATATTCGTGCCGAAGCTACAATCAATAACGTGAATTTGCCATTAGAATTATTAGGTACGGGCTATCTACAGTTGATACAAATTTACTGCTATATTCTTTTATTTAATCCAAAGATATTGTTAGTTGACGAACCGGACATTCATTTGCACCCGACTGTACAAGAAAAACTGGCCCGAAGCCTATTAAAAATCGCTCGATCTCGAGGGATCAAGATCATAATGACTACGCACTCCCCATTCATTGTTCGTGGCGCACCAATAGATACGAATATTTTCTGGCTCGCGGATGGTGAGAAATTTGCTGACGATCGGATTTTGGTCGAACTTGCTCTGGGTTGGGGGGCTTTCGGTAAAAAAGTCATCGTAGTCAGCGAAGATTCAAAAAATATCTTACTAAAAAAGCTCATCCGACAGTGGCCAGAAATTGACCGGGCGGTAGCTGTACTCCCCGGTAGCGGCCACAAAAACCTTCTGACTTTGCCTGAGGCAAAAGAGCTAAGAGCAACTCTTGGAGGTAAATTCAATCTCCTAGTCCATAGAGATCGTGACTCGCTCTCTGATGACGAAGTGACCACAATGAGGGATAATTATAAAAGCGAGGGCATCCAGCTTTGGCTTACAGATCAGTCCGACATCGAAGCGGAATTCTGCGATCCGATTTTCTTGTCCGAGTTGACCAATCAGCCGATCGAAACATGCAATCAATGGATAACTGATATTTTAGAAAAGCATCATTCAGACATTCATGATCAGTTCTCAAGACAACGAGCGGCACATAATGTAGAGTTACACAAGGAAGGTGGAGGCCCTACTAACAATGATGTTTGGAATTCATTTAAAAAACGACCCCTAAAGGGAGCCAAGGGAAAATTTATCTTTGCGAAACTGAAAAATATGGTTCCTTCTAACGCGTTTTCTGAAGAAAATGTGGAAAATATTTCTACTTACACTGTAAGGGCTGAAAGTTTGAGGGAAACCCTTGAGATTCTTATCAAGTAGCTAGCTCCTTAAAAATGCCATGTTGGAAAGCTTATGACAAAATCAAGCTCCCTTCGAAATCCAGATGGCACCGAGTTGGGAAATCTTATCAGTTTCAAGGGTTACTCAGGGAAACCTATCACCCCCCTAAACCCAGTCCGGAACCACTTCCCGGGCCAGCATGTCCTCATAGGTCGGGCGCGGCCTGACGATGGCGAACTGGTCGCCCCGGACCAGGACTTCGGGCACCAGCAGGCGGCTATTGTATTCGCTGGCCATGACCGCCCCATAGGCCCCGGCGCTCATGAAGGCGACCAGATCACCCGCTTCCAGGGAGGGCAGGCGGCGGTCGCGGGTAAAGGTATCTCCGGTCTCGCAGACCGGCCCCACCACATCATAGGTGTCTGCGGGACCCGGGCGCGGCCTTACCGGGCGGAGGTCGTGATAGGCATCGTACATGGCCGGACGGATCAGGTCGTTCATGGCGGCATCCAGAACCACAAACTTGCGCCCCTCCGGGCGTTCATGAATGTGCAGGACCTTGGCCAGCAAGACCCCGGCATTGGCGGCAATCATCCGGCCGGGCTCGAAGGAAAGCGCAATGTCCAGATCGCCCAGGGTCCTGGCAATCATGGCGGCATAGTCGGCGGGGGTGGCGGGTTCCGGCTGGTCGAAATAGGGAACCCCCAGTCCGCCCCCCAGGTCCAGCCGCTCCACGCTGAGCCCGTCTGCGCGAAGCCGGGCCACCAGCCGGGCCATCTTGGCAAAGGCCGCTTCCAGCGGGGCCAGGTCGGTAATCTGGCTGCCGATATGGCAGGTCACGCCGACGGGGTTCAGCCCCGCATTATTGGAGGCCTGGGCATAGAGCCGTTCGGCTTCCGATATGGACACGCCAAACTTGTTGTCCGACTTTCCCGTCGCGATCTTGGCATGGCCGCCGGCCGAGACATCCGGATTGACCCGCAGGGCTATCGGGGCCCTCAGCCCAAGCCTTTGGGCAATCGTCGAGATCAGGTGCATTTCCGGCTCGGATTCGACATTGATCTCCGAAACCCCGGCCTTCAGGGCAAATTCAATCTCCTGCGCCGTCTTGCCCACGCCGGAAAAGACAATGCGCTCGGCCGGTATGCCCGCCGCCAGGGCGCGCCGGATCTCGCCTTCGGACACGGTATCGGCCCCGGCCCCAAGCCGGGCCAGGGTCTTGAGAACCGCAAGATTTGAATTGGCCTTCACGGCAAAGGCGATCAGGGGCGCGGCCCCGTCCCGCCCCTTCAGGCCCTGTCCAACCAGGGCGTCCGTCAGCACGGTGTAATGGCGTTCCAGGGTCGCGCTGGAATAGACATAGACCGGCGTGCCCACCGCCTGGGCAATCTCCGTCAGCCGGACGCCCTCACAGGCCAGCTCGCCGTCAATGGGCTCGAAAAAGTTCATTTCGGTTGGGCATCCGGGGTCTCTTGCGCCCGGGACGCCGCCGAGGGGTCCTGACTGCGGTTTCGGGGATCGACCGTCTTGATGGTCCGGGTCGGATCGGCACCGGCATCAATATCCCGTCCCGAGGTCGGGGCGGGGCCAGGCCGTTCCAGCTGGCCCAGCTTGCCGCAGGCCGACAGTCCCAGGGCCAGACTGGCGCTGAGCAGGAGCAGGTTTCGCAAATTCATGACAGGGCCTTTGTCCACCGGGCAATCTGGGCCCGCACCTGATCCGGGGCGGTTCCGCCATAGCTCTTGCGGCTGGTGGCCGAGGCCATCGGGGTCAGCACGGAATAAATGTCGTCGGTAATGCCCTGGCAGAGGGTTTGCAGGTCGGCCAGGGGCAGGTCGGCCAGTCCGCAATTGCGCGTCTCCGCCATGCGCACCGCTTGCCCGGTCACATGGTGGGCATCCCGGAAGGGCATGTCGAGTTCGCGAACCAGCCAGTCGGCCAGGTCTGTGGCGGTGGAAAAGCCAGCCCCTGCCGCCGGACCCATGCGCTCTTGCACGGGCTCCAGGTCGCCAATCATGCCTGCCATGGCCAGCAGGGACAGTTCCAGGGCGTCAAAGGCTTCAAAGGTCGGCACCTTGTCCTCCTGCATGTCCTTGGAATAGGCGAGGGGCAGGCCCTTCATCACCACGGTCAGCTGGGTAAACGATCCCAGAAGGCGACCCACCTTGGCGCGCACCAGTTCCGCGGCATCGGGATTCTTCTTCTGCGGCATGATCGAGGAGCCGGTGGTGAAGGCATCCGACAGGCGGATGAAGCCAAATTGCGGCGTGGTCCAGATGACGATTTCTTCGGCCAGCCTTGACAGATGAACCCCGCACAGCGTCGCCGCCGCCAGACATTCCAGGGCAAAGTCCCGGTCAGACACGCTGTCCAGGGAATTGGCCGTGGGGCGATCAAAGCCCAGGGCCTTGGCGGTCTGGGTCCGGTCAATGGGGAAGGGCGATCCGGCCAGGGCCGCAGCCCCCAGGGGGCACTCGTTCATCCGGGCGCGGGCATCGGCAAAGCGGCTAGCATCGCGTCCAAACATTTCCACATAGGCCAGCAGGTGGTGGCCAAAGGTCACGGGTTGGGCGGGCTGAAGGTGGGTGAAGCCCGGCATCAGGGTGTCGGCGTGTTGCTCGGCCCGGGCGAGCAGGGCGGTTTGCAGGGCCTTGAGCTGACCCATCGTCCGGTCGCAGGCATCCCGCACCCAGAGGCGGAAATCCAGCGCCACCTGGTCATTACGGCTCCGCGCCGTGTGCAGCCGTCCGGCCACCGGGCCGATCAGTTCCCGCAGGCGGGCCTCGACATTCATGTGAATGTCCTCGAACTCCTCCCGGAAGGGGAAGGTGCCTTCGGCCATTTCCACTTCAATGGCGGTGAGGCCTTTCTGAATTTCCGCTTCGTCAGCGCTTGTAATCACGCCCTGGTTGCGCAACATCGCGGCATGGGCACGCGATCCGGCAAGATCTTGTGCTGCAAGTCGGCGGTCGAATCCAATGGACACATTGATCGCCTGCATCAAGTCGGCTGGCCGGGCCGTGAACCGGCCCCCCCACATGGCCTGGCCTTGAGCCGGGGTGGCGGGTGTCTTCGTCGATTTTAAGGAGCCGTCGGTCATATGAGCCCAGGTCAGGAAGTCGAATCCCCCAGAGCAGGTCCCTTGAAATGGGTCCTCTGGGGCTTTGCTGTTTTTGGCATTGCCGTTGTTCTCTATATCATCGGCCAGTCGATCTTAAACCCCCGCCAGGAAATGGGGCTGAAGTCCCTCGCCCGGGGCGAGATGACCAAGCTGACCCTGCCTGCCGAGGCCTCCGTGGCCCCCATCACCAGCTTCATCGGACCCGACGGTCAGGCCGTGCACTTGAGCGACTTCAAGGGCAAGGTGGTTGTGCTCAACATCTGGGCCACCTGGTGCGCCCCCTGTGTCCTGGAAATGCCCACCCTGGCCAAGCTCGCCGCAGACATGCAGGGCAAGGATCTGGTCGTGGTGGCGGTCTCCATGGATGGCGAGCGGGCCGCCGACAAGGCCCGGGCCTTTATTGGCCAGCATGCCCCCCTGACCTTCTACATCGACCCCAAACTGAAGCTGCCCTACGATCTGAAACCCGCCAGCTCGGCCATGCCCACGACGGTTATCTATGGCAAGGACGGCGTGGAGCGCGGTCGGGTCCTGGGCGGAGCCGACTGGTCTGGCCCCGACGCCAAGGCGGTGTTCAACAAGTTGCTGGCTGAAAAATAAGCCGCCACCCCGCCCTTCGGTGAAATTCCGATGGCGGGAAAGACTCTAGGGGGAGGATACATGAGCACTCTGGATGACCGGACTCCGGTCCTTGTGGGCGTTGGCCAGGCGGCGGAGCGTCCGACCGATCCTGACTATCAGGCCCTGTCTCCCGTAGCTCTTGGGGCAGAGGCTGCCCGGCGCGCCCTGGCCGATGCCGGGGCCGGGGGCGATCTGGCCGGTGCCCTGGATGTGGTCGCCGCCATTCGCCAGTTCGAGATTTCCACGCCGGGGGCCCGTCCGCCCTTTGGAGCCTCCAACAACTTCCCCCGCTCGGTCGCCAGCCGGGTCGGGGCCGATCCCCGCCGGGCCATTCTAGAAATCACCGGCGGGCAGGGGCCCCAGCGTCTTGTGGGCGAATTCTGCAAGGCCATTGCCCGGGGCGAGGCCGAGGCCGTTCTGCTGGTGGGCTCAGAGGCCATGTCCACCGTCCTCCACCTTCAAGCCAAGGGCGAGACCCCGGACTGGTCCGAGACCGTCGAGGGCGATTTGGAAGACCGGGGCTATGGTCTGGAGGGCATGTTCACCGCCAGCCTGCTCAAGCACCGCATCCGGGGGGCCATACCGGCCTATGCCCTGTTCGAGACCGCCCGTCGCGGTCGGCTGGGCAAGTCCCGCGCCGACTATGCCCGGGACATGGGGGGGCTCTTTGCCCCCTTCACCGACGTGGCCGCCGCCAATCCCTATTCCGCTGCCCCCACGGCGCGAACGGCGGAAGAGCTGATTACCGTCACCGAACGCAACCGGATCGTCGCCGAGCCCTTTACCCGCATGCTGGTGGCCCGCGATCAGGTCAATCAGGCCGCCGCTCTCGTCCTGACCTCGGTGGGCAAGGCCCGGGCCCTGGGCATACCGCAAGACAAGTGGGTCTTCCTGCACGGCCAGGCCGATGCCAATGAACTGACCATCATGGAACGGCCGGATATCTCCGCCAGTCCCCAGTCCATCGCCGCTGGCCTCAAGGCCCTGGCTCTGGCCGGAAAGTCCCAGGCCGACATGGCCCTGTTCGACCTCTACAGCTGTTTTCCGATTGCCGTGTTCAACATGCTCGACGGTCTGGGCATGGCGGCCAACGACCCCCGGGGTCTGACCCTGACCGGCGGCCTGCCCTTCTTTGGCGGCGCGGGGAACAACTATTCCATGCACGGGATTGCCGAAATGGTGACCCGTCTGCGCCAGCGTCCCGGCGCCTTTGGCCTTGTCGGGGCCAATGGCGGCATGTTGTCGAAATATTCGGCCGGGGTCTATTCGACCCTGCCCGCCGACTGGACCCAGCCCGATCAACGCCTGGCCAAGATCGCCGATGCCCCCGTGCCCGGACTGGAACTGGACACCGCCGAAGGGTCGGCCCGGGTCGAGACCTACACCATCATCCCGCACAAGGACGGTGACCTCGTGGTGGTGGTCGGACGCCTGGATGTCAACGGCTGGCGGTTCGTGGCCAATGCAAAGGCGGGCGACCAGGCCACCCTTGAGGCCGCGCGGGCCCGCGATCCCCTGGGACGGGCGATTGCGGTCCAGACCGATGCCGAGGGCATGAACCGGTTTCGCTTTACCGACTGAGCGCCAGCTTGGACCGGGCCCAGGCGCTGGTGGGGCGCAGGTCCAGCCGTTCCCGGGCGAGCTGGTGGGCAAAGGCCTTGGCTCCGGCCTTCTCGGCAGCGACCAGCAGGGTCCTTTGCCAGACATCGCGCTGGGCATGGCTGCCCCCGAAGATGGCCAACTGGTGACGCACCGGGGCCAGGGCCGCCACACTGGCCTCGAAATCTCCCCGGCCATAGGCAATCAATCCACGGGCCACCGCCAGCCCGGCCGAGGCCACGGCCAGGTGGTTGCTCCGGGGCAGGTTGGGACCTTGGGCAAAGGCTTCCAGCCGGGCCAGCACAGCCTCCGCCTCAGCCTGACGCCCGGCGGCGATCAGGGCCATAATGGCGTGCAGGTCATTGAAGACATACCAGGGCTCGGTGGGCTTCCCGGCCCAGGCCTCGGCCAGCACGGCCCAGCGCGGGCCGGCCTCCACCCCGTCCAGATGCAGCCGCCAGAGCAGGCTGGTGCCATCCAGCATCTCCATGGCAATGCCCCGGGACTGGGCATTGAACACCGCCGCGTCATAGACCTCCAGGGCCCGGTCAGGGTCGCCCAGGTCCAGGGCGAAAATGGCGGCGTGCCAGGACGTATGGACCTTTAGAAAATTGTTCGCGTCCCAGTTGGCCCTCTGGCCGTCCAGCAGGCTGAGCCCGGCTTCAGGCTCGCCGCGCATTTCATGCACATGGGCCAGGGCATGGATGGCCCAGACATCTTCGCCATGGGCGGCCAGGGCATCGTGGCCTGCCGCCTGCGCCCGGTCATAGTCCCCGGTCTCCCCCAGCCCGAAGGCCTGCATGCCCAGAATAAATCCCCGGTGATCATGCCCGGTCGGCCAGGCCGCAAGCGCCCGGCTCGGTCGCCCCTTCAGATTGGCCGCATCGCCCAGCAGGAAGTCCAGCTGGTGGCCGACCGACAGGGCCAGGCTGTCCATGGGATCTTCCGCCAGGATCGCATCCAGAAGCCGGGCGGCCTTGTGCCAGTCGCCGCCGAGCCAGACGGCCACGACCTCAAGGTGGGCCTGTTCCCGCGCCGTCCGGCCCACCGCCCCGGCCACCCGGGCGGCCCCTGCCCGGCTCTCGGCGGCCTCGCTGGACATGAGGCCCAGATAGGCCTGCAAGACCCTCGCCATCACGCAGTCCGCATCCTCCGCCAGGGCGGCCACCGAATGGACCACGACCTCAGGCTGCATCCGCAGGAGGCTGTCCACGGCCCGGTCATAGGCGGCGATGGCCGCCCCGGTTCCGGTCATTTCCAGACCCTGTTTGTCGTGCCCCATGCCGGGTCTCCCTTGGCCGAAAAAGACCACGCAAAAGGCTAGCGCTTTTCCACGCAAAATGCGAACGCTGGGGTTCAAATCGGTACGCCAACCCAGCCGATTTCACCCGCGTTTCACCGTCAGTTTTGTCGGATTTTTCATGTCATCCTCGTCAGAAATTCCCCGGCCAGCCCTGATTTATGGCCTGCTCGGCCTGATCCCCTTCCTGGCCCTGCCCCTGTTGGTCCTGGCCATTCCGGCCCAGGGCGAGGCCTGGCTCAATCTGCTAAGTTTTTATGGAGCCTTGATTTTATCCTTTCTTGGCGGTGCGCGCTGGGGTCTGGCCATCGACCGCCCGGTGCCGTCGGCCCTGACCCTCAGCTTGTCCATGCTCCCCACCCTCACCGCCTTCGCCGTCCTGGGCCTCCTGCCCGGCCAGCTCGATCTCCAGCTTGGGGTGCTGTTCATATCATTGATTTTACAAGGAATTTGGGACATTCGCAGCCACGGTCTGCCCAGCTGGTACCCCCGGTTGAGGACAATTCTGACCCTCGTCGCCGCCCTGGGCCTCGCCCTCGGCACAGGCCTGGCCCATGGCTGAACCCAGACTGGCCATTGTGGTCGGCGCAAATGGCGGAATTGGCCGGGCCCTGCTGGCGGCCCTGGTCCGGGACAAGGCCTATGATCAGGTCATTGCCATGGCCCGAAATGCCCAGGAACCCGACCAGGGAGCCCTCTGGATTGAGGCGGATATTCTTGATGAATCAAGCCTTAAGCAAGCGGCTGATCGTATTCGCACCCTGGGTCAGCCCGTCCGGATCATCCTGGCCACCGGGGCCCTGCACGGTCAGGGCCTGGTCCCCGAAAAGTCCATGCGCGCCCTCGATCCCGAAGGTCTGGCCCGCAGTTTCGCCATCAATGCCATAGGCCCCGCCCTCGTCGCCAAACATCTCCTGCCCTTGACCCCCCGCGACACCCCAAGCCTGTTTGCCGCCCTGTCCGCCCGGGTCGGAAGCATAGGCGACAACCATCTGGGCGGTTGGTACGGCTATCGCGCCAGCAAGGCTGCTCTGAACATGCTGGTCCATACCCTGGCCATTGAACACCGCCGGACCCGGCCTCTGGGGCTCTGTGTGGTCCTGCATCCCGGCACAGTGAACACGGATTTAAGTCAGCCTTTTCAATCGGCTTTGCCGGATGGGCAGGTCATGACCCCGGCCCAGTCCGCTCAGGCCCTCCTGTCGGTCATGGACGGGCTCACCCTTGCGGACAATGGTGGATTTATTGACTGGAATGGTGTCAATATCCCCTGGTGAGGATCGTTTTTTGAGTTCAGATCAAACCTATTCCCCGGCCACCCGCACGGCGGCCCTGGGGCTCATCGCGCAATATGGCGACGATGCCGAGATCATCGCGGTCCTGCGGGCTGCCGAACTGGCGGCCACGGGAGACGTCGAAGGTCTGACCGCCTGGGACGAGATTATCGCCTGTATCGCCGCCATTGAGGACGATGCCTCGGTTCGCGGGCCGCTCAACTAGCCGTAAACAAAGGCCTTGTCGTCCAGATCGATGGCGGGCAGGGCGTCCTTCTCCCTCCAGTAGTCCTGGGTATGCTGCCAGTCCGGCTTGTCCCCGCTCTGGGGCAGGAGATGCATGCCGCGCATCAGATAGCCCGGATTGAAGTTTTCCGGATCAATCCAGGGCATAAGCTTCATGTCCTTGTCCTCCGGGCGGAGGGCCGGAACCACGTGCTTGACGCCTTTTTTGTCCATGTGCTTCAGCAACCGACAGACAAAATCTCCAATCAAATCCGCGCGTAGGGTCCAACTGGCCCGGAAATAGCCGAAGACCCAGATCAGGTTTGGCACGCCGGTGAACATCATGCCGCGATAGGTCACGGTCTTGGCGAAATCCAGGGGCTTGCCGTCGATCTCAAAGGCAATATCGCCCAGGACATTCAGGTTGAACCCGGTGGCGGTGATAATGATGTCGGCTTCCAGGGTCTGGCCCGATTTCAGCAGAATGCCGGTCTCGGTAAACCTTTCGATTTCATCGGTTACGACTGAGGCCTTGCCTGACTTGATGCCCTGGAACAGATCACCTTCCGGCACAAAAGCAATGCGCTGGCGCCAGGGAAGGTAGGAGGGCGAGAAGTGCTTCTGGACCTCGTCTTCGCTCAGGAAGGCGCGGACCCCGGCCATGATCTCTGTGCGAGCCTCTTCGGGGTGTTCAAAGCAGCGCTTTGTAAAGGCATCGCCGTCCTTCAGAATTCGGCGCCTGACAATTTCATGGATCCAGTTTTCATCGATTTCCAGGTCGCGCAGGGTGTCGGCCAGTTCGTTGGCGTTGCGGCCGGGGATGAAATAGGTGGGCGAGCGCTGGAGCAGGGTGGTGTGTTCGGTCTCGGCGGCAATGGCTGGAACCACGGTTGCGGCGGTGGCACCCGAGCCAATGACCACAACCTTCTTGCCCTTGTAGTCGAGGTCGTCGGGCCAGGTCTGGGGATGGACGATCTTGCCCTTGAAGTCCGCCATGCCTTGCCATTCGGGCGTGTATCCCTCGGAATGACGATAATAGCCCTGACACATCCAAAGGAAGTTGGTGGTGAAGCGCAGGGTCTCGCCCGTTGACCCTTGCAGAACTTCGAGGGTCCAGAGATTGTCCTGGGTCGACCACTTGGCCGAGACGATCTTGTGCTGATAGCGAATGTGCCGGTTCAGATCGTTCTCGTCGATCACCGCATTCATATAGGTCAGGATTTCCTTGGAGCTCGCGATCGGCGCATTGACCCAGGGCTTGAAACGATAGCCAAAGGTATAGAGGTCGCTGTCAGAGCGAACGCCCGGGTATTTGTGGGTCAGCCAGGTCCCGCCAAAACTCGCCTGGCTCTCCAGAATGATGAAGCTCTTGTCCGGGCACTGGGTCTTGAGGTGGTAGGCTCCACCGATTCCCGAAATGCCAGCCCCGACAATCAGGACATCGACGTGTTCGGTCCGGGTTTGGGCGGGGCGTTCAAGCAGGCTGGTCGCGGTCATTTTTATTTATCCGGGCAGTTTCCAGGCGAGAAGGTTAGCCCCCTTGGAAGGAGGTTTCCAGTCCCTACCCATTGATCCATCGCAAGCCCGGATTGAATTCACAACCCACGCCGTTCAGGTCCGGAGTCTGGCTCCGGTGGCCTTCGCAACAGCGGCAATGATCCGGCCTGACAGTTCCTCGATTTCCGCATCTGTGAGGGTCTTGTCGCGGGGTTGAATCAGGACTTCGATGGCAACGGACTTTTGACCCTCTGGAACGCCTGGCCCCTGATAGATGTCGAAGATCCGTGCCTCTGTGATCAGCCCCTTGTCCGTGGCCATGACGGGTCGGACCAGATCGGCCGCCGGGGTGGTCTCGTTCACGAGAAAGGCAAAGTCCCGGCTGAGTGGCATGAGGGCCGAGGGCAAGAAGGCGCTCCGGGACTTGGTCGCCTTGCGCTTGGCTTCCGGAAGGGCCTCAAGGTGGATTTCAAAGGCCAGCAAGGGTCCCTCGGTGTCGAGGGACTTCAATACGGCGGGATGAATCTCGCCGATTTCCGCGACGATTGTCTTTGGGCCGAGTTGCAGCCGCGCTGAGCGGCCCGGGTGCCACCAGTCTGAACTTGCGCCCTGGACGATTTGCAAGGGCGGCGCTCCCAGGGTGTCCAGCAGGGCCATCAGGTCGCTCTTCAGGTCAAACAGGGCATCACTTGATCCACCGTCCCATCGCCTGGGCGGGTTGGGAGCCAGGATGCCGGTGATGGCCAGGGCCTGATCACCGGGCTGATCGCCGCGATAGACCGGGCCGATTTCAAACAGGGCCAGATCGGGATAGCCCCGGCGGGAATTGCGGCCGGCCGCCTCGATCAGGTTCGGCAGGATTGAGGGGCGCATGCAATCCAGGTCAGAGGCAATCGGATTGGTAATCACCAACTCCGGCTGTCCGCCGCCGAACAGGCGGGCAAAGTCATGCCGCATAAAGCTCCAGGTGATGGTCTCCGCATAGCCGCTGGCTGCCAGGGCTCTACGGGCCATCCGAACCCGGGCCTGACGCGGGGTCAGGACGCCTCCCGCCCGGGGCGGCAGGGTGGGCAGGGGCGTTGCCGGCAGGGCATTATAGCCTTCGATCCGGGCCACTTCTTCGACCAGGTCCGCCTTGCCCTCAACATCCCGTCGCCAGGAGGGTGGGGTGAAGCCGCTGGCCGTCTTTTCGAAGCCGAGCTTGCCCAGGATTTCGTCGATCCGGGCGGGGGGGAGATCTAGCCCCGCCAGTTGCTTCACATATCCATGGTCGAACGCAATCTCGCCGGGCGCCGCAGGCGTCGCGCCCACCAGGGTCACCTCAGAGGCCTCCCCTCCGCAAAGCTCGAGAACAAGGCGGGTTGCCAGGTCCAGTCCCGGGCGCAGACTCGCCGGATCTATGCCCCGGGCGAAGCGATATTGCGCATCGGAATTGATCCCGAGGGTCCGGCCCGTCTGGGCCGTGCGGATCGGATCGAACCAGGCACTTTCGATGAAGACGTCGGTGGTGGCTTCGGAACAGCCCGTCGAGGCCCCACCCATGACGCCGCCCAGTCCAATGGCTCCGGAGCCATCGCCAATGACGCAGATTTCATCGCTTGCGGTGTAGGTCCGGCCATCCAGGGCGGGGATGCTTTCACCGTCGCGGCCCAGCCGCGCTTCCAGGTAGCCCCCGGTGATTTTTGCGGCATCATAAACGTGGAGGGGGCGGGCCCGATCATAGGTGATCAGGTTGGTAATATCGACCAGGGTGCTGATGGGCCGCAGGCCGACCGAAATCAGGCGCTGCTGGAGCCAGTCCGGTGACGGCCCGTTCTTGACCCCCCGAACCAGACGCCCCGCAAAGGCGGGGCAGGCATCTGAGCCATCGATCCGGATGTCGATCGGGTTGGGGAAACTGCCGGCAATCTCGGGAATGACCGTGTTCTTAAGGGTGCCCAGACCCGTCGCAGCTAGATCCCGGGCAATGCCCACCACGCCCAGCCAGTCGGGACGGTTCGGCGTCACTTCGAAGTCGATGACGGCTTCCATCCCCAGAGCCTCTGCCGCAGGCGTGCCGACGGGCAGGGCAGGGTCTAGCTCCAATATGCCATCGGACTCTGAAGCCGCCTCGAGTTCTGCGGCAGAACACAGCATTCCGTTAGACACCACGCCCCGCACGGGTCGGGCCTCAAGGGTAATCCCTGATCCTGGGACATAGGCACCCAGGGGGGCGTAGATCGTGGTCAGGCCAGCCCGGGCATTGGGGGCCCCGCAAACGATCTCCTTCAGGCCGTCCACCGTCTCGACCTGGCAGACGCGCAGGCGGTCGGCATTGGGATGCTGCACGGCTTCGACAATGCGCGCGACGGAAAACGCCTTCAGCTTGCTGCCGGGATCATTGACATGCTCGACCTCAAGGCCGGCCATGGTCATGGCCTCGACCACGTCTTGAACGGAAGCCGGGGTGTCCAGATGCTCGCGCAGCCAGGAAAGAGTGAACTTCATGGCGCGCTCCCTAGCTGAGGCCAGTTGCAGGATTGGGGGCGGAATGGGCCGAGAAGCCATAATGCTCCAGCCAGCGCACATCGGAGGCGAACATGTCGCGCAGGTCAGGCATGCCGTACTTCAACACCCCCAGCCGGTCCACGCCGCAGCCAAAGGCAAAGCCCTGCCAAACCTCGGGGTCGAGGCCGCAATTGCGCAGGACATTGGGATGAACCATGCCGCATCCCAGAATTTCCAGCCAGTCCTGGCCCTCACCGATCTTCACCTCGCCCGCGGACCGGTCACACTGTACGTCCATCTCGGCGGAAGGCTCGGTGAAGGGAAAGTGGTGGGGGCGGAACCGCGTTGTGACGGCATCGGTTTCGAAATACCGGGAAATGAAGGTTTCCAGGGTCCATTTCAGGTGACCCATGTGGATGCCCTTGTCGATGACCAGGCCCTCGATCTGATGGAACATAGGGGTATGGGTCTGGTCGGAATCCTTGCGGAAGGTCCGGCCGGGAATAATCACCCGGATCGGGGGTTCCTGTCCCTTGGCGATCCAGTCGGGAAGCTTCTCATTGACCTGGTGCATGATGCGCACCTGGACCGGAGAGGTGTGTGTCCGAAGAACCTTGCGCTCGCCCTTGGCATCTTCCGGCAGAAAGAAGGTGTCATGCATTTCCCGCGCAGGATGTTTGGGCGGGAAGTTGAGCGCAGTGAAATTGTTGAAGTCGGTCTCGATATCGGGACCTTCGGCAACCGCAAATCCCATATCGGCGAAGACCGAGATCATTTCGTCCATGACCTGCATGGTTGGGTGGACGCTCCCGCGCCGGCGGGGCGGCGGCGGCAGGGACAGGTCCACCGATTCCCGGGCCAGGCGGCTGGCCAGGTCGGCGGCTTCCAGGTCCGCGCGTCGCGCCTCGATCTGGGCCGCCATGTCATCGCGCAAGGCGTTTATGAGGGGTCCTTGAGTCTTCCGGTCCTCAAGGCTCATGCCGCCCAGGGTCTTGGCCAGCAGGGTGACGCTGCCGGACTTTCCCAGAATTTGAACCCGAACCTCATCCAGCCCTTGCAGACTGGTGGCGGCCCGGATCAAGGCGGTATTTTCGATAGAGAGATTGGCGAGATCGGTCATGATGTGACGGTCTTGTGTAGTCGTGTTGAAATTTAGCCAGTCGCCCCGCAGCAAAAAGCCCTCCGGCAGCACCGAAGGGCTTCTGATTGCATCTAGAGCGAAAGCTCCAGGCCTCAGGCCAGCGCGGCGCGAACCTTCTCAGCGATCGCCTTGAAGCCGACCGGATCGTTGCCCGCAATGTCCGAGAGGACCTTACGGTCGATTTCGATCCCGGCCAGATCAAGGCCGTGAATAAATCGGGCATAGGTCATGCCCTCAAGCCGGGCCGCAGCGTTGATCCGCTGAATCCAGAGAGAGCGGAAGTTCCGCTTGCGAACCTTCCGGTCGCGGTAGGCGTACTGGCCTGCCCGATCGACAGCGGCCTTGGCCGTCCGGATGGTATTCTTGCGACGGCCGTAAAAGCCCTTTGCCTGCTCAAGAACCTTCTTGTGCTTGGCGTGGGCGGTAACGCCCCGTTTAACGCGTGCCATGTGTCAGGTCTCCGATCAAAGGCCGTAGGGCAGGTAGGTGCGAATGGTCTTCTTATCAGACTCACTCATGACCTTAGTGCCGCGGTTTTGGCGGATGTACTTGGCGCTATGGCTGATCAGCCGGTGGCGCTTGCCTGCCACACCGGCCTTGAGCTTTCCGGTCGCAGTGATCTTGAAGCGCTTTTTGGCGCCTGACTTCGTCTTCAGTTTCGGCATTTCACGTCGGAACCTCACGGCCCCGTCCTCTGGTGTATTGATGAACTGCCCTGGCATGCCTTTGGCCAGACGGTTCCGAAGGGGCGGGCTAGTAAGCCAATATTGTGCCTAAGGCAAGGCCTAGGATGACATCTGCCCCACAGGACCGGCCCGACGACTGGCCGACAGGGCCAGGAATATGGCGGGCGCGACCACGGCGGCGGCCATCAGGAAGGGGCCATTGATCATGTGCGGGAAGATCAGTCCGGCACAGAAAGGCCCGACAACCCGCGCTAGCGCCCCTGTCGCATTGTTGAGACCCAGGATCTGGCCCTGCCTGTGGGGGTCCGCCGTCCGGGAGATCAAGGCCCCGACATTGGGAAAGGCCACAGACTGGCCGATGGCGGTTATGCACATAAGGGTTATGGTCATCACCGCCCCGTTGGAGATGGCCTGCAGGCCGGCTCCGATCACAGTCATGGTCATGCCCACCGCCAGCATTCGTCCCTCGCCATAGCGCTCGGACAGGCGGCCGGTCAGGAACATCTGGGTTATGGCGGAGGATACGCCAACAAAGGCGAAGCAGACGCCGATATCGCGTGGCTCCCAATGGAACCGCGCATTCGCCCAAAGACCGAAGACCGATTCAATTCCGGTGAAGGCGAAGCCCACCATGAAGGTCAGCAACATGAGCCGGCCAATCACAGGATGGCTGACGGCATCACCAATGGCCGACCAGCGACTCGGCCTGTGGGTCAGACCCTGGTCCCGCGTCCGGCTTTCCTTGATGAAGATGATGATCGCCAGGACGCAGAGGGCCGCAAGGCCCGAGGCCAGAAACAGGGGCAGGCGGAACCCGCCGGGGCCCGAATGGGTGTTGGCCAATAAACCCCCGACCGAAGGCCCAACAATGAGGCCGATATTCCAGGCGGCACCCTGGTAGGACATTTGCCGGGCCCGGCGCTCTGGCGGGGTAACATCGGCAAGATAACCCTGGACGACGGCCCCGTTTCCCGCCGCCAATCCACCGACCAGTCGGATCAGGAAGGCCGCCCAGATATTGGGGGCGAAGGCCAGAGCCAGATAGCAGAGGCAGTTGCCGGTGATCGTCGAGATCAGCAGGGGCTTTCGCCCATACTTGTCTGACAGTCGGCCCCAGAAGGGTTCTCCGAAGAAGGCCCCCACCGAATAGGCTGAAAATATCAGGGCGATCTGCCAGGCGGGTGCGTTGAACGACCGGGCATAGAAGGGCAGCAGGGGAACAATAATCCCGAAGCCGAGCATATTTATGAAGATAACAGCAATCAGGGACAGGGCAGCGAAGCGCGGCGCTTGATCTCCCTGGGTCACGGACTCGGCCATGGGCCCGGTGTTAGCGGCACCCGTGCCGGGGGGCAAGGGTGCCGGTCAGGCTTGTCTGATTTATCGCGGTGCCAGGATCATGATCATCTGGCGACCTTCCATGCGAGGCTCGTATTCGACCTTGGCAACGGGTTCGAAGTCGACCTTCACCTGCTGAAGCAACTTCATGCCCAGCTCCGGGTGGGCCAGCTCGCGCCCCCGGAAACGCAGGGTCACCTTGACCTTGTCACCTTCTTCAAAGAAGCGGTGCATGGAACGGGCCTTCACCTCGTAGTCATGGGTGTCGATATTCGGCCGAAGCTTGATCTCCTTGATCTCGACGACCTTCTGGCGCTTGCGGGCCTCGTTCTTCTTCTTCTGTTCCTGGAATTTGAACTTCCCATAATCCAGGATTTTGCAGACGGGCGGATCGGCATTGGGAACGATTTCCACAAGGTCCAGGCCGGCTTCCTCTGCGGCTTCCAGGGCTGAGGCTATGGGGATTACGCCCTGCTTTTCGCCATGCTGATCGATCAGCAGGACCTTTGGGACGCGAATATCTTCATTAATGCGCGGACCGTCTTTGACGGGAGGCGACTGCATAGGACGGCGAATAGGCTTTTGCTCCGTGAGCTATTGAAACATGCGAGACTTCGGCGCGTTGATAACGCGGCAGGCCTTCACCTCGACTATATGACTGCCTGACCGCCTGCGATCAAGCCATGCTATTGTAACACACCTAAAGTGCTGGCGGCCTGTGCGACCTGGGCCACATCAAGATCGGCCAAGTTTTCGGCCTGCAGAACCAGGACATGGCCCCGCGGCGCGGACAGGGCCGGGTCAGAGGCCTTGGAAAACAGCACGATGGTGCGGGCCCCAGCGGCGGCCGCCAGGTGCAGGGGGCCCGTATCATTGCCCACCACCAGGGCCGCCCGCGCGCCAATTAGAGCCACCCTGGCAAAGTCTGTGCGTCCCGTCAGGTCCCGGGCCTGGGGGACCGCCTGCTGGATCACCCGCGCGAGACGGGTTTCCTGGGGACCGCCAATGACCACCACGTCAAAACCCTGGCTGTAGAAATGCCGTGACAGGGCTGCGAACTTTTCGGCTGGCCAGCGTTTGTCCAGTCGATGGGCGGACCCGCCGGGAATGATCATGACATAGGGGCGAGGTTGGACGCCCGCAGCGAGGGGGCGGCTTGCAGGCTCGCTTGCCGCGATCCAGGCGAGGTCCGGCGGGGGCGCAGAGCCCGGTCGAGTCGGGGCGTCGGGCCAGATTCCGGCATATTTCAGCTGGTCGGCCTGACGCTCCAGGGTGTGCATACCGTCCTTGTGCGGGTTTTTATGGGGAAGCTGACACCCCCAGGCGATGCCTGACCATTCCGGTGGAAAGGGGCGTAGCAGGTTGAAGATGCGCGACGAGGCCGCAGACGTCTGCAGGTCATAGACCCGGTCAAACCGCGCGGCCTTGATCCGCTTGCGCAGGTCCCACCAGGCCTTGATGCCCTTGGGTTTGCCGTCGATCTCGACCGCATCGAAATAGGGGCAAGCCCTGGCCAGGGCCTCGAAGGGCGGCGTGGTCAGAAGCGTGATGTGCGCGCCCGCATGGACCTGACGAATGTGTTTCATCGCCGCCAGGGCCAGGACGAAATCCCCCAGGGCCGAAAGCTTGATGACCAGGATTTTCTGGATGTCCCGTTTCATCGACGCTTGTGACCTCCCGCAAGAAGTCTGGAATATACCTCCAGGGTCGCCGCACACATGGTCTCATTCGAATAGAGCCTGCGGGCCCGCTCCGAGCCACGCTTTCCCATGGCCCTCAAGCGGCGGCGACCGAGGCTGGCGGCATGATCCATGGCTTGTGCCCAGGCGTCCGCATCCCCGGGCGCGACCAGCCAGCCCGTCTGGCCATCCACCACCGTCTCCGTTGTGCCGCCATGGGCAGAGGCAATGACCGGACGGCCCATGACCTGAGGTTCTACAGCGGCACGACCGAAGGATTCCGGCACCAGGGTCGGGAGGAGGGCAACATCTGCCAGCAAGCAAGCGGCAGGCATGTCGTCGCAATGTCCGACCCGTCGGATGTGCTGGCTGAGACCCGCCGTTTCAATCGCCGTCTGAACCTCCTGGCGATAGGCCGATCGGCCCTGATCGTCCCCGGCAAACAGAACCAGGACGTCCCGCCCCCTGGCCTTCAGTCGGGCGACGGCATCAATAATGGTCAAATGGCCCTTTATGCGGGTGAGTCGCCCGGCCAACAGAAAAACCGGGCGTGCTTCAGTGGCATCCAGTCCCCAGAGTGCGCGCAGACGTCCGAGGCGGGCCTTTGTAACCTTGGCCGGATCAAACCGGGCCAGGTCCACGCCGCGCGGAATGGTCACCACGTGCTCCGGGTCCAGGCCGTGCTCGGCCAGAACATGGTCACGGGTATAGTCCGAATTTGCGATCACCAGATCGCCGCGCGTCATGACCGCATTGTACCAGCGCTTGAGCGCCGAGCGGGCCTTGTAGACGCCATGATAGGTGGCGATGAACGGAATGCCGGTCGCTCTTGCGGCCCACAGGGCGGAGAAGGCAGGCGCGCGCGACCGGGCATGGATCACCTGGACCCCGCACTGACGGATGATCCGGATCAGGGCCAGGGCGTTTGCCAACATGACCAGGGGATTTTTCGACGACATGGGCAGCAGGATGACCTCACCGCCATCGGCCTTCAGCCGGTCGGTCATGCGCCCCCCCCGGGTCGCCACCAGGGCGCGCCCACCGGCCTGAACAACCGCGCGGGCGACGTCCAGAGTCGTCTGCTCGGCCCCGCCGGTATCGAGATCGGGAACGACTTGCAGAAGGATGAAGGTCGGGGCCAGGGTCACGTTGACCTCCATAGCCTACTGACCTGCGTCGCGCTATGGACGCTCATGGACGAAGTGAGCGGAATTCTGGCACGACCGGATGGGCAGGATCTGGCCTGGCGTCGCATTCCCGGCGAGGGCCCAACCGTGCTCTGGCTCGGTGGCTTTAATTCCGACATGACGGGTACCAAGGCGGAGGCGCTGAAGACCTGGGCCCAGGCCACCGGACGGCCCTTCCTGCGCTTCGACTATTTCGGCCATGGTGAGTCTAGAGGGGCGTTTCAGGCGGGAACCATCAGCCGTTGGCGGGAAGATGCCCTTGCCGTGCTGGACACCCTGACGAGAGGCGAGGTTTTGCTGGTTGGCTCGTCCATGGGAGCCTGGCTTGCCTGCCTGCTGGCCTTGGTCCGTGCCGACCGGGTCAAGGCGCTGGTCTTGCTGGCCCCGGCGATTGATTTCACCGACAAACTTCTTGCCCCCTCATTGCCCCAGTCGGCGCGGGATGACCTGGCGCAGACGGGCGTCTGGATGCGACCGTCAGAGTTTGGCGCGCCCTATCCGATAACCCGAACCCTGCTGGAAGACGGCGCGCAGTGGTCCCTCCTGCCGGGCCCAATTCCGATCAGGGTGCCCGTGCGCATAATCCAGGGGCAGTCGGATGCTGACGTTCCCTGGACCCATGCCATGGCTCTGGCCGCAGCCCTGCCCGGTCCTGACCTTGTGACCACCCTGATCCGGGATGGTGATCATCGATTATCCCGCCCTCAGGACCTGAGCCGTTTGATCGCTGCTGTAGAGGCGGTCATTTGATCTCTGCCGCCAGGATAGCCGCCAGCCCCTCGCGGTAGGTCGGATAGGTGGGCCGCCAGCCCAGTTCCGCCTTGGCCCGTGCGTTGGAGACCCGCTTGTTCTCCGTCCAGAATCGTCGGGCCCGTGGCGTTAGGGCTTCGAGGTCCAAGGTCTCTGCCGGCGGGACAGGCTGTCCGAGCAGACGACAGGCCTCTGCGACCACCCTGCTATTGGCGGCGGGTTCGTCGTCGCAGAAATTGTAGATACCGCCGGGCCTGGGCCGGACAATGGAGGCCAAAAGGCCGTCCGCCAGATCGTCCACATGGATGCGGCTGAAGACCTGACCGGGAAGGTCCCAGCGTCTGGCCGAGTGATCGCGCACCCTGTCCAGGGTCGAGCGTCCTGGCCCGTAAATGCCGGGCAGGCGATGGAGCGTCACGGTCAGGCCGAAACGCTTGCCGACATCCTGCCAGTCGCCCTCTGCTACGACCCGTCTTTGGGCTTCTGGCGAGCGTGGGGCCACAGGGCTTGTCTCAAAAACCCAGCCTCCGTTTCGGTCACCATAGACACCGGTGGTCGACAGATAACCGATCCAGCGCGGCCCCAGCTTGCGTCGGATCAGGCTGGGCGTGATCACTGCCAAGCCCGGACAGGCCGTCGGGCCCGGAGGGGCTGTAATGAGGATGGCATCGGCCTGGTCGAGCTGGTCTATGAGGCCCTCCGCGTCCGCGAGGGATACAGGCTGAACGCCATCTCTCAGATGGGCTGTATCATCCGTGCGATAGGTCGCGGTCACCTGCCACCCCTGGAGCCTGGCCTTGCGGGCCAGGGCCTGACCGGAAAAGCCATAACCGAAGATGAAGAGCCGCATTTGATGCCTAAAGGAGGGCCTGGATGACGGCCCGGGCGGCCTCGCTCAATTCGGGTCGGGCCAGGGCATAGGCGACATTGGCGCGCAGGAGCCCGATCTTGTCTCCGCAGTCATAGGTTGTTCCGTCATATTCCAGGGCGTGGAAGGGCTGGACCTTCATGAGTTCTGCCATGGCGTCTGTCAGCTGGATCTCCCCGCCCGCGCCCTTGCCCTGGCGCGCCAGGAGCTCAAAAATCTCAGGCTGGAGGATGTAACGTCCGGAGATGAACAGGTTGGACGGCTCCGTCCCCAGGGGGGGCTTTTCGACCATGCCGGTCATTCTGTTGAGACGCCCATCGCGTCCGTCCAGGGCAACGATTCCGTACTTGTTGGTCTCGCCCTCAGGGGCAGGCTCGACCGCGATTATATTACTGCCTGTGCGGTTATGGGCCTCGACGCATTGGGCAAGGGCGGCGGTGCCTGCCATCATCAGCATGTCTGGCAGCATGACGGCAAAAGGCTCGTCGCCGATAATGTCGCGGGCGCACCAGACGGCATGGCCCAGGCCCAGGGGGGACATCTGGCGGACAAAACTCATTTCGCCCGGGCGCGGCAGGTCGCGGCGAACATCGGCCAGAAGATCAAGCTTCCCCTTGGCTTCGAGCTGGGCCTCCAGTTCGACATGATGATCGAAATAGTCCTCGATCGCGCCCTTGCCCCGACCCGTCACAAAGACGAAGTGTTCGATCCCGGCCGCACGCCCTTCCTCGACAATATAGGAGAGTATCGGGCGGTCGACGACATTCAGAAGCTCTTTGGGCGTGGTCTTGGTACCGGGCAGAACCCGGGTTCCCAGTCCTGCGACAGGTAAGACAGCCTTGCGTACGGGTTTCGCCATCGAAGCCTCCATGGATGGACAAACCTCTAGTCTAGCCGCCCCAGGAACGCCACCCGGGATGGGGTCAACCCAGATTTACCGATCCATCAACCACCACGGCGCAGTCGCCGCCCACCCAGATATCCTCACCCTCCCGGTCGATGAATATCCTGGCTCGCCGTCCCAGGGCTGTCCCCTGGGCCACACAATAATGATCCGGGGCGAGGCCTGCCCCGGTCAGCCAGACGGCCAGGCCTGCATTGAGACTCCCGGTGGCCGGGTCCTCTGGAACCCCCTCGCTGGTCACAAAGGCCCGGACTTCGAAATCGGAATCCGCTCCCTCGACCTGCGGGCCGAGGACGCCGACCTCCATGCCCCTTAGCTTCAGGCGGTCGGGCTTGAGGGCTAAGACCTTGGCGGCGGACTCCAGCATGACGGCGCAGAAACCGGGGCCATTATCCACCCACTGATGAGCGAGGATCTCCGAACTGGGAATACCAAGCCCGTCCGCAATCCGGGACACGAGGGCCTCATCCAGCGGCCCTGAACGCCGCAGGGGCGGCGCGGCAAAGGCCAGGCGGCTTTTGGATTGGCGCACACGGACCAGGCCAATGCCGCATTCCTGAATCACCTGTCCGGAATTGCGGGGTCTGCCGCCCGCTTCCAGCCAAGCCCGGCAACTGCCCAGGGTCGGATGGCCGGCAAAGGGTAGTTCACCGTCGATGGTAAAGATCCGGACCCGGTAATCTGCGTCGGGGTGTGTGGGCGGCAGGAGGAAGGTCGTTTCGGCAAGATTGGTCCAGCGCGCAAAGGCGGCCAGGGCCTCGTCGTCGAGCCCTTCGGCCTGATGAACCACGGCCAGGGCATTGCCCATGAGGGGTTCAGCGGAAAAGACGTCCAGTTGATGGAACTTCCGGGTTTGGCTCATTCCACCGTGACCGATTTTGCGAGGTTGCGCGGCTGGTCGACATCGGCACCCTTCTGGACCGCGACATAATAGGCCAGCATCTGGATCGGGACAGAAAAGACGAGGGGGGCCACCAAGGCGTCGCAATCGGGGGCGATCAGGACCTTGATCCCCGCCGGAGCCTGGCGTCCGCCTGCGGCATCCGTGATCAGGATAATGGGGCCGCCTCGCGCCATGACCTCACTCATGTTGGACATGGTTTTTTCAAACAGTGGCCCGGATGGCGCGATGACAATGACGGGTGTCGATTCATCGATCAGGGCGATGGGGCCATGTTTCAGTTCGCCAGCAGCATAGCCTTCAGCGTGAATATAGCTGATTTCCTTAAGCTTTAGCGCACCTTCGAGGGCCAGGGCCGACATGGAGCCCCGTCCGAAATAAAGGACGTCCCGGGCCTTTGCCAATTCCGGGGCCAGGCTGCGGATGGCGTCTTCCATCTGGAAGGCAGCCGAGATCAGTCGGGGGGATTCCAGCAGGACCCGGGTCAGATGCAACTCGTCGTCAGGGCTGACGTGACCCCGGGCGACGCCAGCGGCTATGGCCAGGGCAGTGAGGGCGGCCACCTGGCTGGTGAAGGCCTTGGTCGAGGCGACCCCGATCTCGGGGCCTGCGTGGGTCGGAAGCACTATGTCTGCCTCCCGGGCCATGGTGCTCTCATGCACATTGACCAAGGCGGCTGTGACCATGCCCTGGCTCTTGCACCAGCGCAGGCCTGCCAGGGTGTCGGCGGTTTCGCCAGATTGGGAAATCACCATGGCCAGGGTCCCGGGTGTCACGGGCGGCTCCCGATAGCGGAACTCCGAGGCAACATCGATGTCGACGGGAAGTCTTGCAATAGATTCAAAAAGGTAGCGGCCGATCAAGCCTGCATAATAAGCGGTTCCGCAGGCCACGATCTGCAGTCGCGTGATCTTGGCGAAATCCAGCCCCGGGGGGAGGATGGCCTTGCCTGTAACCGGGTTGAGATAGGCCGAAAGCGTATGGCCGCAGGACTCCGGTTGGTCGTGGATCTCCTTCTCCATGAAGTGCCGGTAATTGCCCTTTTCCACCAGGGCTGCGGACGCAGCCACGATCCGGATCTGGCGCGTCACAGGGTGACCTTCAGAATTAAAGATTCGGGCTGTTGTGTGATCGATCGCGACGAAATCGCCCTCGTCGAGATAGGCGATTTTCGAGGTAAAGGGACCGACGGCCAGGGCATCGCTGCCCAGGAACATCTCGCCATCGCCATAGCCGACGACCAGAGGGCTGCCGCGTCGGGCCCCCAGCATGAGGCTGTCCTCGCCCTCAATCAGGACGGCCAGGGCAAAGGCTCCGGTCAGTTTGTCCAGGGTGGCTTTCAGGGCATCAAGGGGTGCCAGTCCAGCCTCCAGGGCTGCATTCAGGACATGGGCGATGACTTCGGTATCGGTTTCGCTCTCAAAAATTGCCCCCTTGGTCGCAAGCTCTGCCTTCAACTCGGCATAGTTCTCGATAATGCCGTTATGGACCAGACTGACCCGACCCACCCTGTGAGGGTGGGCATTGGCCTCCGTCGGACCGCCATGGGTTGCCCAGCGGGTGTGTCCAATACCGATCGTGCCCTCCAGGGGGTGTTCAGAAAGTTTGCTCTCCAGGGCCCGGATTTTTCCACTCGCCCGGCACCGCGCCACGCCGTTCGGCCCGTAGACGGCAATTCCGGCCGAATCATAGCCCCGATACTCCAGCCGCTTCAGGGATTCGATGAGGCGATCCTGAACCGGACTCCGGCCAACAATTCCGATAATGCCGCACATTTGTGCCAGTCCCTTTGTTGATCCCGCGAGGAGGGGGTAGACTCTTTGCCTGTGCCGCCTTTAGCACCCGCAAAAATGGCGTAAACTAAATCTAGGTTTCGGATCGTTTCGGCCCGTGGCCAGAATATGACGAAAGTTCGGTAAGGCCCATGACACAACGCGCTTATTTCGGGACCGACGGCATTCGCGGTCAGGCCAACAAGCACCCCATGACCGCAGAGGTTGCCCTGCGTGTCGGCCTGGCTGCAGGCAAGTTGTTCATGAGTGATGTCAAACGTCGCCACATGGTGGTGATTGGCAAGGATACGCGATTGTCCGGCTATATGGTTGAGCCTGCCTTGGTCGCAGGGTTTGCGAGTGTGGGCATGGATGTGCGTTTGCTGGGGCCTATGCCGACCCCGGGGGTTGCCATGATGACCCGGTCTTTGAGGGCCGATCTTGGCGTCATGATTTCCGCCTCTCACAACGCCTATACCGACAACGGTATCAAGCTGTTCGGCCCCGATGGGTACAAGATGTCCGATGCCCGGGAGCTGGAGATCGAGGCATTGATGGGCCAAAACCTCGAAGATGGACTTGCCCCGCCGACGGACCTCGGGCGCGTGGCGCGGGTCGATGACAGCCAGGCCCGCTATGTCGAGATTGCCAAGGCGACTTTTCCCCGCACGATGAACCTCTCAGGCCTGAGGGTTGTTATCGATTGCGCTCATGGAGCCGCCTACAAGGTGGCCCCGGTGGTGCTCTATGAACTTGGGGCAGAGGTCATTCCGGTGGGGGTCAACCCGAACGGAACCAACATCAACGAGGCCTGTGGCTCGACCCATCCCGAGGCCATGGTCCAGGCTGTGCGAGAGTATCGCGCAGATATCGGTATTGCCCTCGACGGCGATGCGGACCGGGTGGTGATCTGTGATGAACAGGGCCAGGTGGTCGACGGGGACCAGATCATGGCCCTCATTGCCGATAGCTGGGCGCGGCATGACCGGCTGACCGGGGGCGGGGTCGTGGCGACCGTCATGTCCAATCTGGGCCTGGAAAGATTTCTGAATGCGCGAAAGCTCAATCTTGAGCGCACGTCCGTGGGCGATCGTTCCGTCATGAAGCGCATGCGCGAGGGCAGTTTCAACCTTGGCGGGGAACAATCCGGGCATATCATCCTGTCTGATTATTCGACGACGGGCGACGGCCTCCTGGCGGCCCTGCAGGTTCTGGTTGTCCTCAAGTCCGGCTCAAAGCCCATGAGTGCCCTGGCCCGGCAGTTCGAGCCTGTTCCGCAAATTCTGGAGAATGTCCGGTTTTCGTCGGGCAAGCCGCTCCAGACCGATGCCGTCAAGACCGCGATCGCAGAGGCGGAACAGCGCCTTGCCGGGACAGGACGGCTTCTTGTGCGCGCCTCAGGCACCGAGCCCCTGATCCGCGTCATGGCGGAAGGTGACGACGAGTCCCTCGTCCGTCAGGTGGTCAAGGACCTGGTTGGGGTCGTGAAAAAGGCGGCGTCCTGACCTAGAGGCTCTTAAGAACTTCCGGCGCCACCGCATAGACGCTGGAACAGTATTCGCAGGTCACGCGGATCTGGCCATCGGCCTCCACCATGTCCGACTGTTCCTCGGGGCTGAAGGAGGCCAGGACCGAGACAATGCGTTCCTGGGAACACCGGCAGGTCGCCGTCAGGGGCTTGGCCTCGAAGACCCGAACCCCGTCTTCATGGAAGAGGCGGAACAAGAGGGTGTCGGCTGAAATGGTCGGGTCAATGAGTTCGTCTTCGCCGACGGTCTCGAAAAAGGCCTGGGTCCGGGTCCAGGCGTCTGCCGTAGGTCCTCGTGCATCATCCTCGGCGATATTCTGGATCAGCATCCCGCCCGCGCGCCATTGGGGGCCATCGCCCATGTCTGCCTGACCGACCGCCAGCCGGACCCGGGTGGGGGTCTGTTCGGACTGGGCAAAATACTGCTCGGCGCAGAGGGCCAGGGTCTCGCCTTCAATTGCCGTGACGCCCTGGTAGCGATCCATGTCCGGACCCTGGTCTACCGTCATGATAAAGACGCCACTGCCCAGCAGGGTTTTTGCCCCGGGGCGAACAAAGCCCTTTGAAACCGCCTCGACGGCCTCCTGATCGTAACGGCAATAGCCGCGCAGAGCCCCGGAGGTGTCGTAGTCGCAGACAACATAGCGAACCGGCCCGTCACCCTGGGCCTGGACAATCATGCGACCCTCAAACTTCAGGTTGGAGCCAACCAGGGCGGCCAGGGCGCAGGTCTCGCCCAGCAGGTTTGCAACCGCTTCGGGATAGTTGTGGGCGGCCAGGATCTTGTCGACGGCGGCCCCGAGGCGGACGAGACGCCCGCGCACAGGCTCACCTTCGATCTGGAAGGGGGCAACGAGGTCGTCAGGGGCTAGGGTCAGGGTCATGGCTGGCGGATATAGTCACAACCCGGTAGATTTACGAGGGTCAGATTGCGCCGAAGCACCAGGCGAGGATCGACTTTTGCGCATGTATGCGGTTCTCGGCCTGGTCCCAGATGAGGGAGCGAGGGCCATCAATCACCTCGGCGGTGACCTCCTCACCCCGGTGTGCGGGCAGGCAGTGGAGGAAAACCCCATCCTTTGCGGCAAGGTCCATAAGGCTGCCGTCCACCTGGTAGGGGGCCAGAGTCTTGAGCCTCTGCTCTGTATCGAGATCGCCCATGGAGACCCAGGTGTCGGCCATGACGCAGTCTGCACCCTCGACCGCTTCGCGCGGATCTGTGGTGACATTGACCTGCCCCTGATGGGTCCAGGCCCGGGCCAGATCATCCGGGTTTGGCGCATAGTCGGCCGGACAGGCAATGTTCAGTCGATAGCCCAGGAGGGGGGCGGCATGGATGAAGCTGGAGCACATATTGTTGCCGTCGCCGACCCAGGCCAGGGTCTTGCCGGCAATCGGACCGCGATGGGTTTCCAGGGTCAGCAGGTCGGCCATGATCTGACAGGGGTGGCCGCCATCTGACAGGCCATTGATCACCGGGACCGTTGAAGCTTCAGCCAGGGCCAGAATGTCCTCATGGCGATTGGCGCGAAGCATGATGGCGTCCACCATGCGCGACAGGACCCGCGCCGTATCCTCGATGGTTTCGCCCCGGCCCAGCTGCATGTCATTGGCCGTCGAAATGATGACATCCCCGCCCAGCTGACGCATGGCGGCATCGAAAGAAAACCGGGTGCGGGTGGAGTTCTTCTGGAAAATCATCGCCAGGGTGCGGTCCCGGGCGGGCGCATCCGCATCGACCCGTCCCTGGAGCCAGCCTTTTCGCGCCAACTGACGCGCAGCGGCATCGTCCAGAATGGTGCGCAGCGTGGCCCCGTCGAGGGTCCATAGGTCAGTGAAATGTCTTACCGACGTGGTCATCGGAAGGCTCCAGACGCTAGGGTTGGAAATTCGGTGAAAATCAGGCCGGGATTTTTGCGCGGGCAGCCAGGCAGGCCTGTTCCAGCTTTTCGATCGCTTCGCGCGCTTCATCCAGGGTCAGGACCAGGGGCGGCAGGAGGCGGACGCAATTGTCGCCGCCACCGGCGATCAGGAGCCTTGCATCGCGGGCATGCTGCATGAATTCCCGATTGGGCGTGTGCAACTTGATCCCTATGAGCAGGCCCCGGCCACGAATATCCGCCACGACGTCGGGGAAGCGGGCCTTCAGGCCCTCGATCTGCTGGACCAGATACCCGGCCACCTTGGACACATGGTCCAGAAGCGCAGGCGAATTCAATTCCGCCATGGCGGCCAGGCCAACAGCCATGGCCAGGGGATTACCCCCATAGGTCGAGCCGTGGGAGCCGACGCTCATACCCGAGGCCGCCTTGGCCGTGGCCAGGCAGGCTCCCACCGGAAATCCGCCACCCAGGGCCTTGGCGACGGCCATAATGTCAGGCTCAACACCTGCCCATTCGTGAGCAAAGAGTTTGCCAGTCCGACCCAGCCCGCATTGAACCTCGTCCAGGATCAACAGAATGCCCGCTTCGTCGCAGAGCTGGCGCAGGGCGCGCAGGCAGGAATCTGGCAGGGACCTGGCCCCGCCTTCCCCCTGAACCGGTTCAATCAGAATGGCGGCGGTCGTCGGACCAATGGCGGCCTTCAGGGCCTCATGGTCGCCATAGGGCAGTTGCACAAAGCCCGGCATGGGCGGACCGAAGCCCTCCAGATAGGCCTTGTTCCCCGAGGCATTGACCGCAGCCATGGTCCGGCCGTGGAAGGACCCGTCAAAGCCGATAATGTCGATGCGTTCCGGCTCACCCTTGGCCCAATGATATTTGCGGGCCGTCTTGATGGCGCACTCAATGGCCTCGGTGCCGGAATTGGTGAAGAAGACTACATCGGCAAAAGTGGCATCGGTCAGGACCTTGGCCAGTTCGGTCTGCTGCGGGATCGTGAATATGTTCGAGACGTGCCAGAGCTTGGCCGCCTGGGCGCTCAGGGCTGCAACCAGCTTGGGATTGGCATGACCGAGGGCATTGACCGCAATGCCTGCCATGGCGTCCAGATAGGCCTCACCGTCCGTCGTATAGAGGCGCGAGCCCTCGCCGCGCTCAAAGGCCAGCGGCGTGCGGCTATAGACGCTCATCAGATGATCGCTGGGTACAGACGGGGTTTCGGACACTGACTTTGCGGCCACGAGGATGACCCTCCAAAACGTAATCGTCCCCGGCACCTGAGCGACGGGGACTTGAAGGCTTGAGGTTTTAGGCTTCCGGACCGCGTCTGTAAACGGGGGCCGCTGGGCTTCAGATCAGGATTTGATCTTGTAACCCGTCTCAAACATCCAGAGGCAAATGGATGTGAAGGCAATCACCAGCCCTGCTGTCATGGTCACCCCGGTAAACAGGGACCCCTCGGCATGACCGATAAAGCCATACCGGAAGCCATCGATCAGGTAGAAAAAGGGATTGAAATGGCTCCCGGTCCGGAAGGGTTCAGGGAGGCGATCCACCAGGTAGAAGGTCCCGGACAGGAAGGTCATGGGCATGACAACGAAGTTGGTCACGACGGAAATATTGTCGAACTTTTCACTCCATAGCCCCGCCATAATCCCCAGCAGCCCCAGGATCAGCGAGGCTCCAATGCCGAAATAGAGCACGGCCCAGGGGTGGGCGATGGGCAAATGGCTGAAGGGCGCGACAACAATCCAGGTCACAGCACCGACAAGAATGCCACGGGTTGCGGCACCCAGAGCAAAGGCCCCGACATGTTCTGGCGGCGTCAGGGGCGGGGTCAGAAAATCCCCAATGAGACCATTCATCTTGGCCTGAAGCAGGGAAGATGAGGAATTCGCAAAAGCATTGTTCAGGATCGCCATCATGATCAGGCCTGGGGCGACAAAGGTCGAAAACTGAACACCATGCACCGGCGGACGTGCGCCTTGGGCGGCCACGACGAAGACCATCATGTAGAGCAGGGAGGTCACGACCGGTGCGGCCAGGGTCTGCATGCCGACCTTCCAGAAGCGCATGACTTCGCGGCGGTACAGGGTTCTGAAACCCGCCCAGTTCACGCCAGGATAGTCGCGGGGCTGCGGGGGCAGGATGACTTGATCTGCATGTTTTTCGCTCATGGACCTGATTTGCGCCGCCTTGCGCCCTTAAGCAAGTGTCTCCAGAGGCCTCGGAGCCCCAATCAAGATGTAGTTTCTGTGGATGGAGGGGCGGGCGCCTATTGTGGTCGTTAAGGAATTGGTTACGATATGTGGTGGCCGCAGGCAGTTGGGATTGCTGGTTGCCACAACATATTGATCCCGGCCCCTCGCGGGGGCGTCGCCCGGGATAAAGATACAACAGTGGAGCGAACCATGGGTTGGACAGACGAACGCGTCGAAATGCTGAAGAAGCTCTGGCAGGACGGATTATCCGCAAGCCAGATCGCCAAGCAACTTGGGGGCGTGACCCGTAATGCCGTGATCGGCAAGGTTCATCGCCTCGGACTGTCCGGACGTGCCGCGCCGTCCAAACCCGCCCGTCCTGCGTTCAAGGCCCCGAGGCCTCAGCGCGCGCCCGTTCATGCCGCAGCGCCCCGTCGGGTGGTTGCGCCGGCTGCAACCCCGGTCGCTGTCGCCCAGGCCCCGACACCCGTCCGTTATGTGGATGAAGCGCCGGGTTCGGCGACAGTCCTGACCCTGGGGGCCCACATGTGCAAGTGGCCGATCGGCGATCCCTCCACAGACGGCTTCACCTTCTGCGGCCGCCGTCAGTCGGCGGGTCCCTACTGCGTTGAGCACGCCCAGGTGGCCTACCAGCCTGCCCAGTCCAAGAAGCGTGGCGGCAGTGAGTTGGCGCGCAGCCTGCGTCGTTACATCTAGAGCCAGGTCAGGTGAGCGCGCCCGGCACGATCTGCGCGGCGCTCGACCTTGCCTTGCCAGCCGATCCGTTGGGGATGGGGGGCGCGCCGCGTAGGATGGGCTTGCCCTCTGGCGTCTGGCGCGCTTCTTTCCTGCCATGACCGATGCTCCCGACGAGCCCCTGACAGATAATGCCCGACCCTATTCGGTGTCGGAACTCTCCATGGCGCTTAAGCGCACCCTGGAGGATCAGTACGGGTTTGTTCGCCTGCGTGGCGAACTGTCAAAAGTGACCTTTCATTCCAATGGCCATGTCTATCTGACGATCAAGGATGATCGTGCCGCGATTGATGGCGTTATCTGGAAAGGGTCCGTTCGCAACCTCTCCACCCGTCCCGAGCAGGGCCTGGAAGTTGTCGTGACGGGCAAGATCACCACCTATCCCGCGGGATCCCGCTATCAGATCGTGATCGATAGCCTGGAGGCGGCAGGGATCGGGGCCCTGCTGGCGCAACTGGAGCGACTAAAGGCGCGGCTCCAGGGCGAAGGCCTGTTTGATCCGGTCCGAAAACAGGCCCTGCCCGCCATGCCGGGCGTGATTGGCGTCATTACCAGTCCCACGGGGGCGGTGATCCGGGACATATTGCACCGAATCCGTGAGCGCTGGCCCTGTCACGTCATTGTCTGGCCCGTGGTGGTGCAGGGCGAGTCTGCCGCCGCCCAGGTCCGGGCCGCCATTGAAGGCTTCAACGGACTGGCTCCAGACGGTCCAGTGCCGCGACCCGACGTGCTGATCGTCGCGCGGGGGGGCGGGTCGGTTGAGGACCTCTGGCCCTTCAATGATGAGGCCCTGGCCCGGACGGTGGCCGCGTCCGCCATTCCCCTGATCTCTGCCGTCGGACATGAGACCGATACCACCCTGATCGATTTTGTTTCAGACCGACGCGCGCCCACGCCGACGGCGGCCGCCGAAATGGCCACGCCGGTGCTGTCGGAACTCAAGGCCACAAGTTTCGACCTGGCCGGGCGACTGCACAGGGCGGGCGGACGGCTCGTCTCTGACCGTCGGGGTCGACTGGAAGCTCTTGGGCGGAGCCTCGCCCGGGTGCCTGATCAGCTCGAACTGGCCGAACAGCGATTTACCCTGGCTCGAAACCGCTTGGCCGCGGCCCTGTCGCGCAATATCGAGGCTCACCAGATGGACCTGGTGCGTGTGAGTGCTCGCCTCAATACGGGCTTGTTACAGCGGCCTCAGGTCGTTCACACAGATCGCCTCGGGCGGCTGGCTGCGCGCCTTGAACCCGCGACGACGCGGTACCTGTCCAGGCAGGCGGAAAGATTGGAAAGTCTCAGCCTGCGGCATGGGTCTGCGGATCCTGGTGCCCCCTTGCGCCGAGGCTTTGCCCGTGTGCATCGCCAAGACGGTGGCCTGGTTCGGATGGGCGGGGATTTGCAGGCGGGCGAGGCGGTGTCGTTGATCTTTGCGGATATGACTCGTCACGCGGTGATAGAGGGGGCCTCTCTCCCTCCCGTCGCGGACATGTCGCGGTCCCCCAGGCCCCCGCGTGCGGCCAAGACGCCCCCTGACCAGGGCGATCTGTTCTGATCCTCCAGCTTGAGGTATGGTGCTGCCCATGAACGCCCGTGACAAAAATATTGGCTCTGCAGACCTCGCCCAGATTCACTATGGGGATGGGGAGTTCACCATTGTTCGGCCTGGCCGCTATGTCCTCTGCGCTGTGTCCGGCGTCCGGATTCCCCTGGAAGCCCTGCGCTATTGGAGCGCGCCCCTTCAGGAAGCCTATGCGGGTCCGGCCGAATCCCTGGCGCGCTGGCAGGCCTTGAATCCCTGAGGCGCATTTGGACCGTCGACAAATTTTGACGGGGTTTGCCGGGCTGTCTGTCCATCCATGGATATCTGAGACCCAGGCTTCGCCCTTCAGGCTTGCAGGTCATGCCATACAGGGCGGGACGCTTGTGGGCCGGACCCGCCCCCGGTCCGCAATCCTTGTCGATGGGGTTGAAGAGGGGCGAGCCTCGGCCTCGGGGTGGTTCGTTGTCGGGCTGGATCGCGACAGTCCCGCAACCGTGACCATAGCCGTGCAGACTCCCTCTGGCCTGACAGAGCAGTCGGTGCGGGTCGGCCCCGGTGATTTTGATATTCAAAGGATCGACGGCTTGCCAGAGGATCAGGTCAATCCTCAATCCCCCGAGCTGCTGGCGCGGATCGCCGCCGAGAGCGCGCGCAAGGCGGAAGGGTTTTCCAGACGGACGGACCGGGACGACTTTCGATCCGGCTTTAGCCTTCCCCTGAAGTCGTACCGGCTCAGCGGCCGCTTTGGGGGCCAGCGAATTCTCAATGGAATGCCCAAGACCCCGCATTATGGGACGGACATGGCTGCGCCAATCGGCACAAAAATCTACGCCCCGGCAGCCGGGATGGTGTGCTTTGCCGAAACCGGTCTGCATTATGAGGGCGGCCTGACCCTGATCGACCACGGCCAGGGCCTGATTTCCGCCTATCTGCACCAGTCCCAGATTGCGGTCCGCAAAGGCCAGCTTGTGCATGTGGGTCAGGTCATTGGTGCCGTCGGGATGGAGGGCCGGGCGACGGGGCCACATCTGTGCTGGCGCATGAAGTGGCATGGTCGCTACCTGGACCCCATGCTGATGGTCGGTGCCAGACCTATTCTTCAGGTTTAGATTTTTTGTAAATCTCAGAGGGCCATCGCTTGTGGACCCAGAACCACTCCGCGGGCCTTGCGCGAATTCGCTCTTCCATAAAGCTGTTCACCTTGCGCACCCCGGCCTCGATATCGGCGGCGCGATCACCGCTAGCGGTTAGCACAATGGGATCATGCACAATCACTCGGAAACGAGCCTTCCTGATCCTCTGGACCGACATGGGCTGAAGAGGAACGCCAAACCGCAGGGCCAGGCTGGAGGGCCCGGGGGCCGTGTAGCAGGTGACGCCGAACAAGGGGGCCGCAATGCCGCCATTGAATTTCTGGTCGTTCATCAGGGCCACGCATTCCCGACGTCCCAGGGCGCGCAGCAGTTCGCGGGCCCCGTCTCCCCCCTTGGGCGCAAACAGGCGAACCCCGTAGCGGAACCGGCTCTCTCGAAACGCGGCGTCCACATAGGGATTGTTCATGGCACGATAGGTGATCTGGCAGGTTATGCCCGCCTGGACGATGGCCGCAGACATCACCTCCATTGAGGAGAAATGGCCCGAGATAAAGACGACCGGCTCATGGTCGCGGGCAATCTGGGCAAGCCGTTCCCCATTGACCACCTCAACACGGGTCGGATCGCTCATAATCTTGTCGAGCAAGGGAAATTCGAGAAAGACCCGCCCGGCTTCCGCCCAGCTTTCGTCGAGCAATTGCGCCAGTCGTGCAGGATCCGCCTCGGGAAAGGCGATCATTAAATTGGTCCTGACGACCCTATGCGTTGAGGTCAGGGGACCAAGTCTTCGAAAGAGGCCTGCGCCAAAGTCCGAGACGGCATCAATCGGAAACAAACGCGCAAGACCTGTAAACGCGTCGAAGACCAGCGCTTCGAGCCTCCAGACCAGATCCTGTTGCCAGGAAGGTTTTGTCTGCGTCATGGCCTAGTCCTACCCGTCCCTCCCCCATGAAGGCAAATTCATCTGGCTATTTTCAGAATGAAGGGGCCGGGCTAGTTTAGGTGATGCTCAGTTCCGATCAATTGACCGCCCTCGACAGCCTGCTTGTCGATCTCAATCACGCCTCTGCGGAGGTGATCCTGCCCTATTTTCGCAAGGAGCATGGTCTGGAAGACAAGGGCGGAGCCATGGGCTTTGATCCTGTCACCCTGGCAGACAAGGGAGCCGAGGCCGAGATCCGGCGTATTTTGGCCCAAAGATTTCCCGAACACGGCGTGATTGGCGAGGAATATGGCGAAGACCGCCCCGATGCCGAATTTGTCTGGGTGCTGGATCCCATTGACGGCACCCGGGCCTTTATCGCGGGCCTGCCCGTCTGGACTACCCTGATCAGCCTGCGCTATCAGGGGCGACCGGTCCTGGGCTCCATCGGCCAGCCCTATGTCGGTGAAATCTTCATGGGTCATGCCCAGGGCTCGCGGGTCCTGACGCGCCAGGGCAGCCAGGTCCTGAAGGTCCGGCCCTGTGCCGATCTTGGTCAGGCCATCATCGCCTCGACCGACCCGACGGCCTATTTCGATCCTCGGGAGCAGATCGCCTGGAACAAGGTCCGCGCGGCCTCAAAGCTCGCCAGGCTGGGCTGTGACGCCTATGCCTACGCCATGGTGGCGGCCGGCACCATCGACCTGGTCGTCGAATCCCAGGCCTGCAAGGCTTGGGATATTGAAGTCGCCGTCCCCCTCATGGCGGGCGCGGGCGGTGTGGTCACCAACTGGTCCGGTGAAGAGATTGGCAGCCAGGGGGGGCAGATTGTCATGGCAGGAGACCGAGCCTGCCTCGACCAGGCCCTGGTTTCGCTCAGGGATTATGCTGTCTAGATCCGGGGGTCACTTCGGAGCCAGCTGCGCGGCCAGGAGGTCGAATTCAGCCCAGAATCCGGCGCGCTTGTCGTCGGTCTCCATCAGGATTTCGTGCTCGGCACCCGCCACGCTGACAAATCGACCCTTGGGCAGCGCGGCGGCAATGGCCCGCTGGGCCGGGTCGGTGACGAGTTGATCCCGTTCGGCTGAGACAATTACGACGGGAAGGGTGACGCTGACCAGATTCCGGGCGTCGGCCAGCCAGCGCGTTGCCTTGATGGCAAAATCGAGCCAGCCCCAGGTCGGGCTCCCCAGGGCCAGGTCTGGATTGGCCTCTAGCAGGGCCCCGGCGCGGGCAAAGCGCACGGGATCAGAGGTCACGACATTGCCCTCGAACTTGTCCTTGAGGGGGTCAACGGGCGGGCGGGCATAGTCACCGCTGTGACCGGTCAGCATTTGCAGGCCGACCAGAACCGAAGCCAGGGGCGGTGCCCGCAAGCCCAGCATGGGCGCGCACAATATGGCCCCGGCAAATCTGTGCGCCTGTCCCTTGGCCAGGGCCGTCAGGGTCAGACATCCGCCCATGGAGTGGCCCATGGCGATCCAGGGCTTGGGCATTTGCGCCTCAAAGGCCACCAGCAGGGCCTGGAAATCCTCCATGTAGGGCTGTACCCCCTTGGCATGTCCCTTCAGCCGGTCGGAAAGCTCCCGATGTGACAGGCCTTGACCGCGCCATTCGTGCGCCAGGACCACGAATCCGCGTCCCAGCAAGTCACCAATCACCTCGAAATACTTCTCGATCGGTTCCGTCCGGCCCGTTCCCAGAACCACAGTCCCCCTTGGCAGGCCCTTGGGTTTGAAAAGGGCCGCGCGGAGCTGTGCGCCATCGGCCCCCTTGAACCAGTAACCGCCCCCCTTGCCGGGAGCCTTGAGGTCAGGTGTTTCGGTCAGGGGCGCGGATTCAAGCATGGATAGGCTCCAGTCGTCGAAAGGGTCGGGGGAGGGGTCAGGAAAGTTTTGCGAAAAGGTCCTGAACCTGGGGCATCAGGGACATGGCCAGACCCATGTCGGATATCTGCAGGCGGCCGGTTATGGTCGCCGTCATGGGATTCAGTTGGCCCTTCCCGAGGGCCTCCAGGTCCTTGCGGCTGACCCGAACGGTCAGGTCGGCCGGCAGATCTTCATTGGTCACGGCCTGGCCATCGACATGGATGAAACCCTCCCCCTTCAGGTCGAGCTTGATGGTCTTGTCTAGGCTCGATCCCCCTGCCAGGGCGAGTTGCAGGCGGGTGGTGAGGTCTTCCAGGCTTGCCATTCTTAGGGGTCCGTTTCCAAGTCTCGTTGGAGCACTCTGCCTGAAATTCAAGTGTCAGGCGATCCTTCACTTACCCTTGAATCTCGTTTGGGTGGAGCCATCTAAATGGGTGAAGGCGCTGGATGTCCGGGCCTTCCGGGATACGCGCGACTTCGGTGCGCGGCACTCTCGAACTTCAACGCAACCTTGCTTAGACAAGAAGGATGTAAAGATCATGCGAAGCCTCGATTTCTCCCCCCTCTACCGGTCCGTTGTCGGCTCAGACCGGCTGGCGCACCTTCTGGAAACCGCCACGGTGGAGTCTGCCTCTGGCTATCCGCCCTATAATATCGAGCGCACAGACGAGAACGCCTATCGCATTGAGATCGCGGTGGCTGGATTCCGGTCTGAGGAGCTAACCCTTGAGGTCAAGGACAATGTGCTTACCGTTCAGGGGCGAAAGACGGCCAATGACACGCCGCGCCGGTATCTGCATCGGGGGCTGGCCGAACGGAATTTTGACCGGCGGTTCCAGCTTGCAGACTATGTCAGCGTGACCGAGGCAAGCCTCGCGGATGGCCTTCTGACCATCGCCCTGAAGCGCGAACTGCCGGAAGCCCTGAAGCCGCGCCGAATTGAGATTTCCACGACCTCGGCCAGTCTCATTGAAGGCGAAAAGGCCGCTTAAAGGCCCTTGCCATCTCCGTCGGGCAGGCGCGCAGAGCGCCTGTCCGATAGCCGGACTCATTTTTTTGCAGGACGATAGTCCAGGTAGAGCTGGTCGGCTTCGGCGCTCGCAAGTCCAAGCTCGACCTCAAGGCCCGCCGCTCGCAGACGCTCCAGACCCCGCCCGGCGGCCAGGTGGGAGGCGTCCTGACTGGACACCACAATTCGCGCAATGCCGGCCGCAATCAGCCTCTCCGAGCAGGACGACCCGCCAGCCGAGCGTTCGCCGCAAGGTTCAAGCGTGACGAAGGCCGTAGCCCCCCGAGCCCGGTCCCCGGCCTGATCGAGGGCGAGTTCCTCAGCATGTGGCCGCCCCCCCTGACCCGTGGCACCCTCGCCCACACCATGGCCATTCAGAACGATCACACAGCCGACCGCGGGATTATCCCCGGTTTGTCCGACCTGCAGTCTCGCCAGGTCTATGGCGTGGCGCATGTGGTCTAGGTCGGTTAGTGTCATTTCGTCGCGGGCAGGGCCGTTGCCCGGTCTGCATCCAGATACCTGGCGGAGACGGGGGCCAGGCCATCATTCAGGTCGATGACGAGGGGATTACCCGTCGGAATTTCAACGTCGACGATTTCATCCGCCGAGAGGTTCCACAACAGCTTGACGATGGCGCGCAGGGAATTGCCATGGGCCGCGACCAGGACTGTCTCGCCTGAGGCCAGGCAGGGGGCGATATCTGATATCCAGTAGGGCTCGACCCGTTCCAGGGTGGTTTTCAGGCTTTCGGTGTCGGGAAGCTTGGCACCGACATAGCGCCGGTCACCGGCAAAATCATAGTCGCCGCCGGGCGCAAGCGGCGGCGGCGGGACATCGTAGGACCTGCGCCAGATCTTGACCTGGTCAGCGCCATGCTTGGCCGCTGTTTCCGTCTTGTTGAGTCCCGTCAGACCGCCATAGTGGCGCTCGTTCAAACGCCAGTCCTTGATTTCCGGGATGAAGGTTTGCTTCGCTGTCCCCAGTGCCAGCCAGAGTGTGCGGATGGCGCGGGTCAGAACCGAGGTAAAGGCTCGGTCGATCTGAAGCCCTGCGGCCTGCATGAGCTCGCCGCCCTTGCGCGCCTGGGCCTCGCCCTCGGCGGTCAGGTCGACATCCACCCAGCCGGTGAAGCGATCCTCGAGATTCCATTGGCTCTGACCATGGCGCAGCAGGATGAGGGTGGGCATGGGGATCGGGCTCCAGCAACTGAGGAGATCGACTAGGACTCGTGGCGGGCTTGCGTCAAGAGCCTGCTGACTAGCCGTCCTAAGGGCGAAGGGCTATACCTGCCTTATGCTCGACCGTCTGTTCCTTCCAGGTGCCGCCGTCCTGGCCCTGGCCATGATTGCCCTGGCCCTTGTCTGGCCCCAAGGCCTTGGCGCGCGCTCGCCTGCGCCCTTCGGACATGTTCCTATTCAGCAGACAGCCGCCATGCGTGCCGCCATGAAACGGGAAGCCGACGAGTCCAATTCGCGAATCGAAAAGGCCCAGCAGGCCGTTCGGGCCCTGCAGGACCAGACCCTCACGCCCAACCCATGAGCCCTGTCCAATCATGACTGCCTTTGATGCCATAGCGGTCGGCCGCCGCGTGCTTGAAGCGGAAGCCGGGGCCCTGAGCCTTCAGGCCGCAGGATTGGGCGCGGATTTCGCCCGCGCCGTGGATATTCTGGCCGCTGCCCGGGGGCGGATTATCTGCACCGGGATTGGCAAGTCGGGGCACGTGGCCCGCAAGATTGCGGCGACCTTCGCCTCGACCGGGGCTCCAGCGATCTTTGTCCATGCCAATGAGGCCAGTCATGGGGATCTGGGAATGATTGGCCAGGATGATGTGATCCTGGGCCTGTCCAAGTCTGGCGAAAACCGCGAACTGGCAGATGTGCTGGCCTATTCCCGGCGTTTCCAGATTCCGTTGATTGCCCTGACGGCCCAGCCTGCCAGCGCCCTGGGCCGGGCGGCAGATGTCGTCCTGCAACTGGCTCAGGCCGAGGAAGCCACGGGCGATCTCAATGCACCCACCACCTCCACCACTCTGCAAATCGCCCTGGGCGACGCCCTGGCCGTGGCTTTGCTTGAGCGGCGCGGGTTCACGGCCAAGGACTTCAAGACCTTCCATCCCGGAGGCAAGCTTGGTGCCATGCTGCGGACGGTGGCTGACCTCATGCACACAGGCGATGCCCTGCCCCTGACCGGGCCGGATACACCCATGGCGGAAACCCTGCTGGTCATGACCGAGAAACGGTTCGGCATTGTCGGCATCCAGGGGCCGGATGGTCGCCTGATTGGGGTGATTACCGACGGGGATCTTCGCCGCCACATGGACGGCCTGATGTCGCGCACCGCGGGTGAAGTCATGACGCCTGGGCCAAACAAGACCGTCGCGCCCGGTCAGCTTGCCTCTGAGGCCCTGGCCCTGATGGCCGATCCAGCCCCGGGCGTCCATATGTTGTTCGTTGTCGATGCCGGCAAGCCTGTCGGCATATTGCACGTGCATGACCTGCTTCGTGCTGGCGTGATGTAGGGCCCTTGCCCACGCATGACTGGCCTTTGCCGGGCAAGGCCTCTATGAGGCCAAGTCAAACCTGCAGATGGGAATCGCTATGCTGTCCGCCCCCCGCGCCGATCTGACGATCCAGACTCCGGACTATGAAAACCTGCCCCTGGTTCGGGCCACCGGTTTTCGCGAATACGACGCCCGTTGGCTGTTCGGTTCGGAAATCAACCTTCTGGGTGTGGAAGCCCTGGGCCTGGGGCTTGGCACCTATATCCATGAGCTTGGGCAGTCGAAGATTGTTGTCGGGCATGACTTCCGTTCCTATTCCCAATCGATAAAACAGGCCCTGACCCTCGGGCTCGTTGCCGCAGGCTGCGAAGTCCTGGATATCGGCCTGGCCGTGTCCCCCATGGCCTATTTCGCCCAGTTCGACCTCGACGCCCCGTGTGTGGCCATGGTCACGGCGAGCCATAATGAAAACGGATGGACCGGGGTGAAGATGGGGGCTCAGCGGCCCCTCACATTTGGGCCGGACGAAATGGGGCGGCTCAAGGAGATTGTTCTCGGCGGAAAATGGGTGGCCCGGCCCGGTGGCAGCCTGACCCATGTCCCGGGCGTCGCCGAGCGTTATATCGCCGACGTGTCCAGCCGGACCGCGCTGAAGCGGCCCCTCAAGGTAGTTTGTGCCTGTGGCAACGGGACCGCAGGGGCCTTCGCACCCGAAGCCCTGCGCCGGATGGGCGTCGAGGTGGTCTATGAAATGGACTGCACCCTGGACTGGACCTTCCCGCGCTATAATCCCAATCCGGAAGACCATGAAATGCTGCAGGCCATGGCGGAGGCCGTGCGGGAGCATGGGGCGGACCTCGCCCTGGGCTTTGACGGCGATGGGGATCGCTGTGGCGTGGTCGATGATACGGGCCAGGAAATCTTCGCAGACAAGATCGGCCTCATGCTGGCCCGCGACCTGTCAGCCCTGAACCCCAATGCGACCTTTATTGTCGATGTGAAGTCGACCGGCCTGTTTGCAACCGATGAGGTCCTCGCCGCGAACGGGGCCAAGACCGTCTACTGGAAGACCGGCCATAGTTACATCAAGCGCAAGACTGCCGAAATCGGGGCCCTGGCCGGGTTTGAGAAGTCAGGGCACTTCTTCTTCAATGCCCCCTTTGGTCGCGGCTATGACTGTGGGCTGACCGCCGCCGCCGCCATTCTCGCCATGCTGGACCGGAATCCGGACAAGTCCCTGTCCCAGTTGAAGGACGCCCTTCCCGTCGCCTGGACCTCGCTGACCATGTCGCCGCATTGTGCAGACGAAGCCAAGTATCAGGTGGTGAACCGGATCGTGGCCGAATACGAGGCTCTGGCCAAGGCTGGCGGGACCTTGCTTGGCCGGGCAATCACCGAGGTCATCACCGTCAATGGCGTGCGAGTGGCCTTGGAGGACGGTTCATGGGTGCTGGTGCGCGCCTCCTCCAACAAGCCTGAAATCGTCGTTGTGGTGGAAAGCACCCGCTCCGACGACGACATGCGCGACCTGTTCCGCAAGGAAGTGAAACCCCGCCTGGCCCGGCATTCCGAGGTCGGCAACTACAATCAGGAAATCTGACTCCATGCATGTTGCAATGATTGGAACCGGCTATGTGGGCCTGGTCAGCGGGGCCTGCTTCGCCGATTTTGGCCACAGCGTGACCTGTATCGACAAGGATGCGGGGAAGATTGCGGGCCTGCATGAGGGTCGGATGCCGATCTATGAGCCCGGGCTGGATGTCCTGGTCGCCCAGAATGTGAAGGCAGGCCGCCTGTCCTTTACTACCGATGCCACCCGCGCTGTGGCCGAGGCCGATGCGGTGTTCATCGCGGTCGGAACCCCATCCCGGCGCGGCGATGGCCATGCGGACCTGTCCTATGTTTTTGCCGCTGCCGAGGAAATCGCCGGCCTGATCGACGGCTTTACGGTCATTGTCACCAAGTCCACCGTCCCCGTGGGCACAGGCGATGAGATTGAGAAAATCATTCGCGCCCGGCGGCCGGATGCCCAGTTTGCCGTCGTCTCCAACCCGGAATTCCTGCGGGAAGGGGCGGCCATTGAGGACTTCAAACGCCCGGATCGGGTAGTGGTCGGCCTGAATGACGATCGCGCCCGGGCGGTCATGACCGAGCTCTATCGTCCGCTCTATCTCAATGAAACGCCGATACAGTTCACCGAACGCCGGACCTCCGAGCTGATCAAATATGCCGGGAATGCCTTCCTGGCGATGAAGATCACCTTCATCAACGAGATGGCCGACCTGTGCGAAGCTGTTGGGGCGGATGTCCAGCAGGTCGCCCGGGGCATAGGCTTGGACAAGCGGATTGGTGGAAAGTTCCTGAATGCCGGTCCGGGCTATGGCGGCTCCTGCTTTCCCAAGGATACCCTGGCCCTGGTCCGAACGGCGGTGGATGCTGGCTCGCCCGTACGCCTGATCGAAACGACGGTGGCGGTCAATGAGGCCCGCAAGAAGGCCATGGCGGGCAAGGTCGCCGCTGTGGTCGGAGACCTGAAGGACAAGGTTGTTGGCGTCCTGGGCCTGACCTTTAAGCCCAATACCGACGACATGCGCGATGCGCCCGCTCTGGACATTATTCCGGCCCTCCAGGCCCTGGGGGCCAAGGTTCAGGCCTTTGATCCCGAAGGCATGACCGAAGCCCGCCACATGCTCGAATGCGTGGATTTTCGGGAGGATGCCTATTCCGCCGCCCAGGGGGCCGACGTCCTCGTAATCATTACGGAATGGGACCAGTTCCGGGCCCTGGACCTTGACCGGGTCAAGGACCTCATGACCCATCCGGTCATGGTGGACCTGCGAAATATCTACAAACCCGATGACATGCGCGCCATGGGCTTTACCTATGCCTCCATCGGGCGGGGCTGAATTTCCGTCTCTGATCTGGCGGGGGCGTCAGCCTTAGCCTATCGTGCCGCCAAGACCTGACGAACCAGGGTCGCGTTTTCAGGGGGCACCATGCGCAGTTTTGATCCGGATCCGTCGGTCGTCGTTGAGGATCAGAGGGGCCAGCGGGTGCACCGCCGCGCCCTGGAGCAGTCCGCCCGCATGGAGCGCAAGCTCTATAACGTCCGGCCGGGTGTCTGGACCCTGGTAGGCAATGGCCTGTCCAACCAGTCTTTCATTGAGGGGCCTGACGGCATAATCGCCATTGATACGGGCGAAAGTCAGGAAGAAATGGCTTCTGCCCTGGCGAGCCTGCGAGAACAGACCTCCAGGCCGGTGGTGGCGGTCCTCTATACGCATTTCCATTACGTCGGCGGAACCAAGGCCATTCTGCAGGCCGAGGGCCGCGAGCTTCCGATTTTGGGCCATGAGCGGATCGACCTGAATCTGGCCCGGGTCGCTTCGGAAATTGGCCCGGCCTATTCCAGTGGCCTGATCCATCAGTTCGGCCTGCGCATGCCCGAAGACGGCCCCGACGGGGTCGTCAATATGGGGCTGGGACTGGTCTTTCGTGACGCCAGCCATGCGCCGTTTACCCCGGGTTATCTGTCACCGACGGAGACCTTCCGGGGCGGGGAGACCCTCTCGGTCGCGGGCTTGCGGGTCGAGGTCACTCACGCGCCTTCGGATGCCGATGACTCTGTCACCTTCTGGTTCCCGGAGTTGGGCGTCTGTGTGCAAAACATCATCTGGCCGACCCTGTTCAACATTTTTCCGATCCGGGGCGAGGCGTATCGCGATCCTCAGGTTCTGCTGAGCGGCATCGATCATGTCATCAGTCTTGGGGCCGAGCATATGCTGGGGGCCCACGGCCCGCCCCTGTCCGGGGTCGATGAAATCCGCAGCCGAAGCCTGCGCTATCGCGACTCGATCCAGTTCCTCTGGGACCAGACTGTGCGGGGCCTGAACAAGGGCATGACCGCAGATCGCCTGGCCCATTCCGTGGTCCTGCCCGCCGCCTGTGATGACGATTATCTGACCACCGAATTCTACGGCGTCAGCGAACACCATGTCCGCCAGATCGCAATGGGCGTTCGGGGCTGGTATGACGGCGATACGGCCAAACTCTTTCCGCTTGAACCGGTCGAACGGGCAGGGCGGCTTGTCGACGGATTTGGCGGTGCGGAGGTTGTCCGCGGCCGGGTTCACGAGGCTCGAACCGCCAATGATCTGCGTTGGGCTCTCGAGTTGGCCACATGGCTGAGCACGCGTGCCGGGGCGGAAATCGAGGATCACAAGGCCCTGGCAGACGTCCTGCGCGACATTGCCCAAAGGACGACGGCGGCCAATATCAGGAACTGGTGTATTACGAGGGCCAGGGACCTGGACGGATCGGCGGACCTGTCGAGAACCCGCGAACACCGGCTGCGTCCGGCAACCCTGGCGCGTCTTGCCCCCGTTGACACCCTGAACCTGCTGCGGGTCCTTTTGGATCCGGATCGGGCCTCGGGCCTGGACCAGCATATCGGACTTGCCTTTACCGATGCGGCCCCTGGCGGTCTGCACATCCGCAATTCGGTTTCCGTGGCAACTGACGGCGCGGGGGCTGAAGACCGCCTGATCCTGTCCTACGATCTTTTGACCCGAATTCTGGGAGGTGCGGAGACGCTGAACCATGCCCTGGCCTCCGGCGCGGCCCAGATTGTCGGAGACCCTGCGGCGGTCCGCCAGGCCCTGGCCTGTTACGAGGTTCCCGGGCTTAGGGGCTGAGGTCTCAGAGCGGAAAGGCCCCGAAGGCCAAGGCCGCCAGGATCATGACGGTGCATAGCAGGACCGCCCAGCCCGCGGTGAACCTCTGGTGCCTGCCCATGTCGACCCCGGCAAGGCTCACCAGAAGCCAGGTCGAGGGGACCAGGGGGCTCAAGAGGTGGAAGGGCTGGCCCATTAGGGCGGCGCGGGCCATGGCGGCGGGGGCGAGACCATGGTGGGCACCGGCCTCTGCCAGCACGGGCAGCATGCCGAAATAGAAGGCATCATTCGACAGGAAGAAGGTGCCCGGAAGGCTCAGGATCGCGACCACCAGGGACATGTGCGGGGCAAGACCCGGAGGCAGGGTTGCAAGGACGGCCTGGGACATGGCCTCGATCATCCCCGTGCCCTTCAAAATGCCGGTGAATATGCCTGCGGCAAAGATCAGGGCCGCCACGGACACGGCATTGCCAGCATGGCTCGCGATCATCTGTCTCTGATCTTCGAGCCGGGGAAAGTTGACCATGAGGCCCAGGGCAAGGGCCAGCATCATTAAAATGGTCAGGGGCAGGGTGGTGATGCCAAAGGCTGGAAGAATGAGGCCCGCCATCAGGGCGCTGACCAAGACAATGTTGACCCCATTGCGGCGGGTTCGAGAAGCAGGTCCGACGCGTAACTGGATAATATCCGAGGTGGGACGTGTATCGTCCAGGGAGACCTCGCCCAGTCGCCTGCGTTCGGCCCGGCCAAAGACGATGGCCATTCCGACAATCAGACCCAGACCCGCAACCATGGCCGGGATCAAGGGCAAGAACAGGCTCGCCATGTCGAGATGCAGGGCCGCCGCTGCCCGGCCCGTCGGCCCGCCCCAGGGGGTCAGGTTCATGACGCCGCTACACAGCATGAGCAGGCAGACCAGATAGAGGCGGTTCATGCCCAGTCTCTGATAGAGGGGCAGCATGGCTGAGCAGGCGATCAGATAGGTGGTGGAGCCATCCCCATCGAGGGAGATCAGGGTCCCCAGGGCCGCCGTGCCAAGGGTAATCCGCAAGGGGTCTGATTTGGCCAATCGGACGATTGCCGCCACCAGGGGGTCGAACAGGCCAGCGTCCGTCATGATCCCGAAGAAGAGTATGGCGAACAGCAGCATGACCGCCGTCGGGGCGAGGTCCTTGAGGCCAGAGATCATCATGGGGCCAAGGTCGGTTCCGTGCCCGGCCAGGAGGCCCACCGCCAGGGGCACAATGATCAGGGCGACCAGCGGGGTTATGCGCTGGGTCATGATGAGAACGGTAAAGGCGGCTACCATTCCAAAACCGAGGAGGGCTAGGGTCATGGCCTTTCTTGTTCCACAGCCCGTGCGGGTCAGCAATGTGCCGTGGAGGGCATAACCAGGTGTTTTCAGGCGGCCCGTCCGGTGTCATCCTGACCCTGAACTGAGCAGGAGCACGCAAATGTTGACGGGTCGGGTTGCAGGCAAGGTTGCCCTGGTCACGGGGGCCGCGTCAGGGTTGGGGGCTGAATCGGCCCGCCGTCTGGCTCGGGAAGGGGCCGCCGTGGTTCTGACGGATCGCGCTGCGGAGGCTGGCCAAGGCCTTGCGGACGAAATTCTGAACGCCGGGGGCAAGGCCCATTTTCTGACCCATGATGTCACCTCGCCAGAGGACTGGGCCCGGGTTGTGGAGACCACAGTCCAGACCTTCGGGCGGCTCGACGTCCTGGTGAATAATGCCGGGATCGCCATGACCGGACTGGACCTCATGACCCACAGCCTTGAGGCCTGGCGACAAACCCTGGCCGTCAATCTGGATGGGGTTTTCCTGGGCCTGCGTTATTGCGGCCCTGCCATTGCCGCAGGCGGCCGGGGCGGCTCGGTGATCAACCTGTCCTCAATCCTGGGAAAGGTCGGGTCCGCGGGTGCAGCCGCCTATTCTGCCTCCAAGGGCGGCGTGCTTTTGCTCACCAAGTCGGCAGCCCTGGAATGGGCCCCCCTCAATATCCGGGTGAACTCGATCCATCCGGGCTATATCGACACTCCCATGGTCGCCCAGGTCCTGCACAATGCGGAAAATGGCAATGAGGCCCGTCAGATGATCATTGGCCGACACCCGCTGGGACGACTGGGCGAGCCCCGGGAAATTGCGGATGCGGTGGTGTTTCTGGCCTCCGACGAGTCCAGCTTCATGACCGGAGGTGAGCTGGTCATTGACGGTGGCTATACTGCCCAATAGCCCCTCAAGGGGTTAGGCGGCGTCGACGAGGACCAGTTCACTGTCCTCCAGCGCCGTGACGACCAGCCGGGGCTCATCGCGGATCGCGGCCCCGTCCCGGGCCATGAGGGCCACGCCATTGACCTCAACCCGTCCCGTCGCCGGGACGAGATAGCCATACCGCCCTGCGGCCAGAAGGTAATCCACGGTCTCACCGGCCTTGAGAGTCGCGGCAACCACGCGGCCATTGGTCCGGATGGGCAGGGCCTCGTCATCGCCCTCCATACCAGACGCCAGGGTCACAAAACGGCCCGCCCGATCGCCTTTTGGGAAGGGCCGGGCCCCCCAGGAAGGCGCGCCGCCCGCCTGATCCGGTTCGATCCAGATCTGAAACAGGGTCGTCGGCCCTGGCTCAAGATTGTATTCCGCATGGCGAATGCCGGAGCCGGCACTCATGACCTGCACATCCCCGGCTTCGGTGCGACCATGATTGCCCAGGCTGTCCTGATGGGTAATGGCCCCTTCGCGGACATAGGTAATGATTTCCATATTGGCATGGGGATGGGGCGGAAACCCCGAATTCGGCGCGATCCGGTCATCATTCCAGACCCTGAGCGCGCCCCAGTTCATGCGGCTTGGGTCGTGATAGCTGGAGAACGAAAAGTGGTGATGGGCATCCAGCCAGCCGTGGTCTGCCGCACCCAGGCTTGAGAACTTTCGGACATCGATCATGGGCTATGGCCTCTTGTCTGACAGGACCCCTGCGAGGTCTAGATGTGGGGTTTCGACAAAAATGCGATGGGGTCGCGGGTAAATTCCCCAAAACTGGCCAGGCAGCCCTGCCAGACACCAATATGGGTTTGCATGTCTTCCCGGGTCATTCGTCCGTTGAGCAGGGTCGAATACATGACGCTGGGCTTGCCCTCGGGGGTCAATATGCCCCGGCAGGCGAGCTGGCTGCGGTTGAAGTCATTAATCTCCGCAAGATTGGGACCCTTGAGGTCAAAGGTGCTGAACAGGGCCAGGCCCTGGCAGGTGGCTCCACTGGCGTCACAATTGACCATCTGTGCGCCGAATTTCCCGCCCGATGTTGAGATGACCAGGAAGATCTGGTCGGCGTCCTGCCGGGTGATCTCCGCCTTCGCGTTCATGGTGCCCAAGAGAGCGATCAGGCTGGCCGGGCTTCGGGCATCTAAATGCTCTACCTTGACCGGTGCCGGTTTTGCGGTTGCCGCCAGGGCGGGACCGGAGATCAGGAAGGTCAGGGCCATTATCAGGCGATACACGGCGCGAAGTCCTCAGGTCTGAAAGGTAAGGGGAAGGACAGGACGATCCGTTCTCAAAGTCTGACCTCTGATGGCATTTCCAGGTCGCCGAGGTCCATAAGAAAGGTCCGCATGGCCTTCAAAAACGGCAGGGCGTCGCGGAATTCCTGGTCTGTAAAGGCGTCGCGCAGGGCACCCGTCTCGTGCCGTAGCGACTTGAATACCTGGCCAGCCGCTGCGAGGCCGGCCTGGGTGACCCTTACCCGCTTCTTGCGACGGTCATCGACGTCGGACAGGACGATGACATGGCCCTTGGTTTCCATTTTTTGCAGAACGCTGGTGATCGCCCCCTTTGTGATCAAAAGGGCTCGGGCCAGCTCGACAGGGGTCTGGCCGTCGCCATTGCGAACGAAATAGCTCAGCATCTGGAACTGGGTGTAGGTCATGTCTTCCGGCAGGTGGCGGATGATGGACATCCGAAGGTAATGCCCAATCACGGCAATGTCCCCGAACACATCGACATAGGGTTGAGGCTGAAGGGAAGCGGGCCTTACGGGCATGGCGAACGTCCGAATTGGTTTGATGTTAAACCAAATAGAAAGTCGCCCCAGGTTTTCAACCCCTGGCGAGGTTTTCCTGAAGACCTTTTCGGGCCAGGGCATCGGCGCGATCGTTCAATTCATGACCATTATGACCCTTGACCCAGCGCCAGTCGACGGCATGGCGGGTGCGGGCCTCGTCCAGACGCTTCCAGAGGTCCTCGTTCTTGACCGGTTTGCGATCAGCGGTCTTCCAGCCCCGGGCCTTCCAGCCGCGAATCCATTCCGTGATCCCGGTCCTGAGATACTGGCTGTCTGTGTGGAGTTCGACACGGCAGGGCTTGGTCAGGATTTCCAGGGCCTGGATCGCCGCCATGAGCTCCATGCGATTATTGGTGGTCGCAAGCTCTCCGCCACAGATTTCCTTGGACTGACCCTTGGCCATCAGGATGGCCCCCCAGCCGCCGGGCCCAGGATTTCCGGAGCAGGCCCCGTCGGTATAGATCACGACGTCATGGCTCATTCGGGGGCGCCAAAGAGGACCAAATCGGTCGCTTCCCGATGGATGGCCAGCTTGCGTTCATACTCAAGCGGGTCCTTTGGCCGCACCAGTGCGCCCGCTGGCGTTGCCCCCCAGTCCGCAAGCCGGGTCAGGAAAAACCGCATGGCCGCGCCATGAGCCAGAATGGGCAAGGCCGCCCGCTCAGCCGGGCTCAAGGGGCGATGCTGCTCATATCCCGCCAACATGGCCCGGGCACTGGTGATGTTGAAACTGCCGTCCGCCTCAAAACACCAGGCATTCAGGGCGATGGCCACGTCATAGGCCAGGGCGTCGAAACAGGCGAAATAGAAGTCGATCGCGCCCGCGAACTGATCCCCGCGGAAGAACACATTGTCCGGGAAGAAATCCGCATGGATGATGCCCGTGGGCAGGTCTTGGGGCCAGCTGGAGTCCAGTTTTTCAAGGTCCTTGCGCAGGGTGGCGGCCAGTCCAGGCTTTAGCGCCTCTGCATCAGCTTCCAGACGGGCGAACATGGGGCTCCAGGCCTGGTGGCCCAGATCATTTTGCCTGCGTCCCGGAAATCCGCCTACAGCCAGATGGAGTCGAGCAAGCCCCTCTCCGGCCTGGCGGCATTGGCTGACACTGGGGCGTCTGACCGACAGGCCAGGCAGAAAGGTAACAATTGCGGCCGGTTTGCCCCGTACGGACTGCAAGACCTGTCCCCAGCGGTCCGCCACCGGGGCTGCGCTGGGAAAGCCATGATCTGAGAGCCATGTCAGCAGGTCGAGAAAAAAGGGCAGGTCCTCGGCCCGGACCCGCTTTTCGTAGATGGTCAGGAAATACCGGCCGGTCTCGGTTTCCAGCAGGAAATTCGAGTTTTCGACGCCTTCGGCCACGCCCTTCAGGGACAGGGGCAATCCCAGGTCGAATCCCGCAAGCAGGGTCTGCAGGTCTTCATCGGTAATGTCGGTATAGACGGCCATAACCCCCGGATGAGCGAGGTCGGGCATTGGGTCAAGGTGTTGGCGCGTCGAATATCGTGTCTGAACAGCTCAGCTTTCGGGGCCGAGCCCGCGCGGGAGCTTGAAACTGACGGTTTCCCGAGCCGATTCGACGTTCTGGACGGTCACGGCGAAGTCTTGGGAAATGCGGTCTATCACCTCCTGGACCAGGACCTCAGGGGCTGAGGCCCCCGCCGTAATGCCGAGGGTCCGGGCATCTGTCAGCCAGGCCATATCCAAATGGCTCGCATCATCGATCAAAAAGGCCTTGGGGACCCCGGCCCGCAAGGCAACTTCCACGAGACGAACGGAATTGGAAGAATTGCCCGAACCGATGACCAGCAAGAGGTCACAATTTTCCGCCACGGCCTTCACCGCCTCCTGACGGTTGGTGGTCGCGTAGCAGATGTCTTCCTTGTGGGGGGCAGCCATCGAAGGGAAGCGGCGTTGCAGGGCTGCAACAATGTCGGCCGTATCATCGACGGACAAGGTAGTCTGAGTGACGAAGGCGAGATTTTCCGGATCTCTGGGCTGAAACCGCTCGGCATCGGCAAGGGTTTCGACCAGGGCAACGGCCCCGTCCGGCAACTGGCCCATCGTCCCTATGACTTCCGGGTGGCCCGCATGGCCAATCAGCACAATTTCGCGCCCGGATTCAAAATGCCGTTCGGCTTCAACGTGAACCTTCGAAACCAGGGGGCAGGTGGCATCGAGATAGATCATCTTCCGTGCCTGAGCCTCAAGGGACACCGATTTCGGGGCCCCATGGGCGGAAAACACCACCGGCCGGTCGGTTGGGCAGTCGTCCAGGTCCTCGACGAAAACCGCCCCTAGAGCCTTCAGCCGGTCAACAACATGGCGGTTATGGACGATTTCATGGCGCACATAGATCGGCGCGCCATACCGCTCTATGGCGCGTTCGACGATCTGGATGGCCCGGTCAACGCCTGCACAAAAGCCCCTGGGCGTTGCCAGTCGGATGGTCAGGGGGCGGGTCTTTGCAGGGTCAATAGCCATGTTGGGATATTAGGCCTTCTCACGGACTCTCGCCAGCCGCGTTGCAGCCGCAATCTTAAATCATTAGGAAGACTCCATGGCAGGCCCCATTCGGGGGGCGCGCCCCTCTTTCCAGTCTGGACGACCCCATGCGCCGTTCTTCCCTGATCCTGTCCGCCTTGCTTATGGCGGGTCTTGCCCTCCCTGCGACATCCGCCCTGGCCCAGAGCCGGCGGCAGAATCCGGATGACCAGCAACAGGAGGAGGCGGCCAAGAAGAAAAAGCGGGATGCGGAGTTTGGCGATACCCAGGCCCCCTTGCCCCAGTTAAGAAATGCCGGTCCCTGCCCCTTTGTGAAGGTCCTCTACGACGCCAGTCGTTATGTGGAATTCAAGGGTGACCAGGAGACCTCGGCCAATGTCATCTATTCCGGCGAGATTCAGAGCATTTCGGCGGGCTGCGCTTACAAGTCGACCGATCCTATTACAGTCGAGATGGACATCCTGTTTGCCTTGGGCCGGGGGCCTCAGGCCACCTCTTCGACCAAGACCTACCGCTATTGGGTTGCGGTCACCCAGCGCAATATGTCGGTCATTGCCAAGCAGTATTTCGACCTGCCCGTGCGGTTTGCCGAGGGTGAAGACCGCACCTATGTGACGGACTCGATCAAGCACCTCGTCATCCCCCGGGCCAGCATGACCACCTCTGGATCGAACTTCGAGGTCCTGGTCGGATTTGATGTGACGCCGAAAATGGCGGATTTTAATCGCCTCGGAAAGCGCTTCCGCCTGGATGCCGGGTCCAACCTGCCTGCTGGTGATCCGAACCCCAAATGACCGATCTTAAACACCGGCTTGGCGATGCCCTGGCCGCCGCTTTTGTGGCGCTTGACCTGCCGCCTGAACTCGGACGGGTCACGCCTTCGGATCGCCCGGATCTGGCCGATTTCCAGTGCAACGGGGCCTTGCCGGCGGCCAAAAAGGCAGGGCGAAATCCCAGGGACATAGCCACGCAGATTGCCGAAGGGCTCGCAGGAAATCCGGACCTGGCCAGCGTCGAAATCGCCGGACCTGGTTTCATCAATCTGCGTATTTCCGATGCCCGTCTGGCGCAGCGGGCCAACGAGATTGCCACCGATCCCCGGGTGGGCGCCGACCAGGTCGAAGCGCCCAGGCGCGTGCTCATCGACTATGGCGGCCCCAATGTCGCCAAGCCCATGCATGTCGGTCACCTGCGCTCGTCCATATTGGGCGAATCCTTGAAGCGGATTTTCCGGTTTCGGGGCGATGAGGTCGTGGGCGATGCCCATTTCGGCGACTGGGGCTATCAGATGGGCCTCCTCATCGGGGCCGTACTGGATGAAAACCCCGGACTCAGTGGTCTTGTGGAGCGCCTGAACTCGCCAGAGACTGAGACCGTGACCGAAGGTGAAGCCTTTAAGGCCCAGGCCGACACCATCACCCTGGCTGACCTGGACCGGCTCTATCCGGCGGCGGCGGCCCGGGGCAAGGAAGATGCCGACTATCGCGACCGGGCCCGCAGGCTCACGGTTGAACTTCAGGCCAAGCGGCCGGGTTATTATCGGCTTTGGCAGCACTTTGCCCGGGTGACCCAGGTTGCCCTGGCCCGGGATTTTCATGCCCTGGGCGTGGACTTCGACCTCTGGCGGGGTGAAAGCGATGTCGATGGCCTGATCCCGGACATGGTCCATGACCTGGACCAGCGGGCTCTGCTTATGGACGATCAGGGTGCCCGGATCATCCGCGTCGCCCGGCAGGGGGACAAGCGCGAGCTTCCCCCCCTTCTGGTGGTGTCTTCCGCAGGTTCGGCCATGTATGGCACGACGGACCTCGCCACGGTTCTGGATCGCAAGCAGACCTTTGGGCCAGACCTGGTGCTCTACGCCGTCGACCAGCGTCAGGCCGACCATTTCGAGGTGGTATTCCGGGCCGCCGTCCTGGCTGGCTATGCCGTCGAGGGCAGTCTGGAGCATATCGGCTTCGGCACCATGAACGGGACCGATGGCAAGCCCTTCAAGACCCGTGAAGGCGGGGTGCTCAAGCTAAACGACCTCATCGAAATGACCCGCACCAAGGCCCGCGAGCGTTTGACCGAGGCCGGGCTAGGCAGCGAGCTTGCGCCAGAAGCCTTTGAGCAGACCGCCAGCCAGGTGGCTGTCGCCGCCCTAAAGTTTGCGGACCTGTCCAACTATCGCGGCACGTCCTATGTCTTCGATCTGGACAGGTTTTCCAGCTTCGAGGGCAAGACCGGGCCCTATCTGCTCTATCAGGCGGTGCGGGTGAAGTCGGTCCTGCGGCGGGCGACCGATCAGGGCCTCCAGGCCGGACCGATTCAGCTGACTGACCCGGCCGAGCGGGAACTCATCCTCCTGCTCGATGCCTTCGATTCGGCCCTGAGCGAGGCTTATGACAAGCGCGCGCCAAATCTTCTGGCCGAACATGCCTACAAGCTGGCCCAGACCTTTTCGCGTTTCTATGCAGCCTGTCCGATCCTGCCCGCAGAAGGCGCGGTGCGGGCTTCGCGACTGACCCTGGCCCAGACGACCCTCAAGCAGCTTGAATTGGCCCTCGATCTTTTGGGCATGCATGCGCCGGACCGGATGTAGGTCCAGCTAGCTTCTGGGGTAGATTCGGGGGGCGTCCGGGCGCAAGGTAAGCTGCATGCCGCAGGCCAGGTTCTGAGGCACGTCGCGGCTGTGGAAGCGCAAGTCCAGGTCATGGCCGGCGACCTCGCAAGTCAGGCTGACCCCCGACCCTCGCGGGTGAATGGATTTCACCTTGGCCGATATGCCCTTCTGGGACTCGGGAAGCAGGCTGACCTGATCGGGCCGGAAGCACATGACGACAGGGCCATCCGCAAGTCCCTCCGGGGCGGGGCTGTCCCACCCCCAGACGCTCAGGCGGCCTGCCGAAATCTGACCCTCCAGGTGGCAGGCCGGACCCATGAAATCAAAAACAAACCGACTGGCCGGGGAGTCGTAGACCTCGGTCGGGGTGCCTAGCTGGACGATTTGTCCGTCCTTGAGCACGATGATGCGGTCGGCCAGATCCATGGCCTCGTCCTGATCGTGGGTGACAAAGACCGTGGTAACGCCCGCCCGGTCGTGCAACTCCCGGAGCCAGAGCCTCAGGTCGCGGCGAACCTGGGTATCCAGCGCCCCGAAGGGTTCGTCCAGCAGGAGAATACGGGGTTCAATCGCCAGGGCTCGGGCCAGGGCAATGCGCTGGCGCTGACCACCGGAAAGCTGGGCCGGAAACCGGTCTCCCAGGCCCTCCATCTGGACCAGACCGAGGAGGTGCTGCACGCGATCCTGGATGTCAGCCTTGGACGGGCGCACGGGCTGGGGCTGAACCTCCAGGCCAAAGGCGATGTTCCGGGCGACGGTCATGTGCTGAAATAGGGCATAGTGCTGAAAAACCATGCCGACCCGCCGGTCGCGAACCGGCAGGGCCAGGAAGTCTTCGCCCTTGAACCGGATGGCCCCGCAATCAGGCTGCTCCAGTCCGGCCAGAACCCGCAGGAAGGTCGTCTTGCCCGACCCTGACGGTCCCAGCAGGGCGAGAAATTCACCGTCCCGGGCCTGAAGGGAAATGTCCGCGAGGGCAGAAAACGGGCCAAACGTCTTGGTGATCCCCGAGATTTCGAGGGCCATGGGGGCAGGATCAGCGGCGATGTTCTGCGGAAGGTTCAAAAGGGGTTCGGTCACTCTGGTCGGGGGCGCGAACCTAGAGGTATCAGCCGGAGCCCTTGCAGGCCAGCGCCCCCGTTTGAGCAGTTTGCGGGCATGATCCACAGCAATTCGCCAAACTGTCTCCCGCAAGGTCCACCCTTCCTTGACACACCGGGTGTGTTCGAACAGGTTCATCCGCGACTCTCGCGGGAGAGACCGGGCCTTCGGGACCCGGAGCCGAAGGCGCAACCGCCCCGGAAACGCTCAGGCAAAAGGACCGCGAAGGACGGATAAACGCTGGAAAGCAGGGGCCGGTTCGCCGGGTCCTCGCCGAAGGAGCAATGGTGTCGACCTCGGACGACATCCAAATCTCTCAGGTTCCAAGGACAGCGGGGGCGCGGCGCGGACTGGGTTAGCCCCGACGGCGTGCGTCTTGAATCAACCGGAGTCCGTCCCTTGTCCGATCCCGATCTGAAGATCACGCCACTCTATGAGGCGCACCTCGCGGCAGGCGCGCGGATGGTGCCGTTTGCGGGCTATTCTATGCCGGTTCAGTACCGGGATGGCGTGCTCAAGGAGCATGTCTGGACCCGCACCCACGCAGGCCTGTTTGATGTCTCGCACATGGGTCAGGCGCGCCTGCGGGGCGAAAATCCCTTCGAGGCCTTCCAGGCGGTAACGCCCGGGGATTTCGTCGGCCTGAAGCCGGGAAAGCAGCGCTATTCCGTTCTTTTGAATGCCAGCGGTGGCATTATTGACGATCTGATGGCGGCCCGGCCGGATGCGGACGGCCTGTTTATTGTCGTCAACGGGGCCTGCAAGGACAATGATTTCAAGGTGATGGCCGAGCAGCTCGCTGGTCGGGTTGAGATTGAGCGTCTGGAAAACCGGGCGCTCTTGGCCCTGCAAGGACCGGAGGCCGCCCGGGTCCTGGCTGGGCATGTGCCCCAGGCGGCCAGCATGGTCTTTATGGACAGTCTGTCCTGTGAAGGATTGGGAACAGACCTGATCTTGTCCAGGTCCGGCTATACCGGCGAAGACGGTTACGAGATTTCTGTGCCTGCCGATCAGGCCGCCCGGGTCTGGGCCCTGTTGCTCGAGGACGAGCGGGTTCGTCCCATCGGCCTGGGCGCGCGGGACTCCTTGCGTCTGGAGGCGGGCTTGCCCCTCTACGGGCATGACGTCGATGAAAGCGTCAGTCCGATTGAGGCGGATCTGGCCTTTGCGGTCTCGCCCAAGCGTCGACTGGCCGCAGACTTTCCCGGTGCCGCGCGCATTCTGGCGGAACTGGCGGACGGGCCACCCCGCAAGCGCGTGGCCCTGAAGGTTCTCGAAGGCGCTCCGGCCCGGGAGGGCGCAGAGATTGCTGACGCGGACGGTAAGGTCGTTGGGGTCATTACCTCAGGCGGATTCTCGCCCAGCCTGTCCATTCCCATCGCCATGGGGTTTGTGCCGCCCGGTCTGGCCGGAGTCGGGACGGCCCTGAAGGTTATCGTTCGTGGCAAGCCCCAGACCGCCGAGGTGGTCGCCATGCCCTTTGTTCCCCACCAATACGTCCGCAAGCTCTGAAAAGGACCCTGAAAATGCGTTTTACCAAAGATCATGAATGGGTCGCGCTCGACGGCGATGTGGCCACCATCGGCATTACCGCCTATGCGGCCGAGCAGCTCGGCGATGTCGTTTTCGTTGAGACGCCCGAGCCGGGCAAGACGGTCAAGGCCGGCGAGGGCCTTGCGGTGGTCGAGAGCGTCAAGGCCGCCTCTGACGTCTATGCCCCGGTTTCTGGCGAAGTGATCGAGGCCAATGAGGCCCTCTCCGGCGCGCCTGAAACGGTGAATGACCAACCCGAAGGGGCTGGCTGGTTTGCCCGGGTGCGACTGGCGGACAAGGCGCAATATGAAAGCCTGATGGACCGTGCGGCTTATGACGCCTTTCTGGAGACCCTCTGACCCTCATGCGTTACCTGCCCCTTACCCCCGCTGATCGGACCCGCATGTTGGGCGTGATCGGTGTCGACAGCATCGACGACCTGTTTGCGGACGTGCCCGCTGCCGCCCGGCTGTCCGGCCCTGTTGATCTTCCCTATCACGCAGGCGAGCTTGAGGTTGAGCGCGAGCTGGCGGGCCTTGCGGCCCTCAACCGACCTGCCGGAGCGGGACCGTTTTTCTGTGGGGCCGGGGCCTACAAGCACCATGTGCCAGCAACCGTGGATCACATCATCCAGCGGTCCGAGTTCCTGACCAGCTATACGCCCTATCAGCCAGAGATCGCCCAGGGCACCTTGCAGGTCTTGTTTGAGTTTCAGACCCAGGTGGCCGCCCTGACCGGCATGGATGTGGCAAATGCCTCCATGTATGATGGATCGACCGCCTGCGCCGAGGCCGTCATGATGGCGCAAAGGGTGACCCGGCGGAACAAGTCGGTCCTCTCGGGGGGCGTGCATCCCCACTATGCGGCAGTCACGCAAACCATCGCCCATGCTGAGGGTATGGATATTGTCCGCCTGCCCGTGGCGGTTGATGCAGAGGCCGATGTCCTGGCCGCCATTGATGCCGATACGGCCTGTGTGGTGGTGCAAACGCCGAATGTCTTCGGGACTGTGACGGACGTCACCAAGATTGCCGAGGCGGCCCATGCCGCCGGGGCTCTGTTGATTGTGGTGACCACCGAGGTCGTGTCCCTGGGCCTGCTGAAATCCCCCGGTGAGATGGGGGCCGACATTACGGTTGCCGAGGGTCAATCCATTGGGGTCGGCCTGAACTTTGGGGGCCCCTATGTGGGGCTCTTCGCCGTACGTGAAAAGTTTGTGCGCCAAATGCCGGGTCGGTTGTGCGGCGAGACCCTGGATGCCGAGGGACGCCGGGGCTTTGTCCTCACCCTCTCCACCCGCGAGCAACATATCCGCCGGGAGAAGGCGACCTCGAACATCTGCACAAATTCCGGCCTGTGCGCCCTGGCCTTCAGTATCCATATGTCCCTGCTGGGTGAGCGCGGTCTGCGGGATCTGGCCCTGCTCAATCACAGTCGCGCCCGGCAGTTGCGGGCGGCACTGGCAGACGTGCCCGGGTTCGAAATCCTGACGCCCCGGTTCTTCAATGAGTTCGCCATTCGCCTGCCCCAAGACGCCGGAGCCCCGGTCGAGGCCCTGCTGGCCGACGGAATCGTCGCCGGCGTGCCCTTTGCCCGGCTTGATCCAGGGGCCGGTCTGGAAAATGTCCTGCTGGTGACGGCAACGGAAACCACTTCGGAGGCGGATATCGCCGCCTTTGCTGAAGCCCTGAAGGGGAGGGTCTCTGCATGAGCCTCAATAACGTAGGTCGGCCAACGCGTCCGACGCCCGCAGCCTCAACCGCCCACACCTCCCTGACGGGTGCCCGGGGTCTCCTGCAGGACGAAGCCTTGATTTTCGAAATGGGGGGCTGGGACAAGACCGGGGTTGATCTTGCCCCGGCCGATCTGGATGCGAGCGACCTCGGCGATCTGGTTCGCACGGCCCCGATTGGCCTGCCCGGCCTGTCCGAGCCCGAGACCGTGCGGCACTATGTGCGTCTCAGCCAGAAGAACCACGCCATCGACCTGGCCCTCTATCCGCTGGGCTCCTGCACCATGAAGCATAATCCCCGGCTGAATGAGAAATTGGCGCGTCTGCCCGGGTTTGCGGACCTGCACCCCATGTCGCCGGTGTCGACGGTCCAGGGGGCTCTGGCCCTGATGGACCGGCTGGCCCATTGGCTCAAGACCATGACGGCCATGCCTGCGGTGGCCCTGTCGCCCAAGGCCGGGGCCCATGGAGAACTCTGCGGGCTCCTGACCATCAAGGCGGCCCATGAAGCCAAGGGGCAGAGCCATAGGCGCATCGTCCTGGTGCCGACCTCGGCCCATGGGACCAATCCGGCAACTGCCGCCTTCGTGGGCTATGATGTCGCCGAAATTGCCCAGACGGAGGATGGTCGCGTCGATCTCGCCGATCTGGAGGCAAAGCTCTCCACGGATGTGGCCGCGATCATGGTCACCAATCCGAATACCTGCGGGCTTTTCGAGCGTGACATTATTGAAATCGCGCGGCTAACCCATGCGGTGGGGGCTTACTTCTACTGCGATGGGGCCAATTTCAACGCCATTGTCGGACGAGTGCGCCCCGGTGACCTTGGGGTTGATGCCATGCACATCAACCTCCACAAGACCTTCTCGACGCCCCATGGCGGCGGCGGTCCCGGTGCGGGTCCGGTTGTGCTCTCCGAAGCCCTGGCCCCGTTTGCGCCGGCTCCCTGGGTGGTCAGTGACAGCAAGGGATTCCGGTTGGTCGAGGACACGGTCGACGAAGCCAGCGCAGGCTTTGGCCGGATGGTGGCCTTCCACGGCCAGATGGGCATGTTCGTGCGTGCCTATGCCTATATGTTGAGCCATGGGGCCGATGGCCTTCGCCAGGTCGCTGAAGACGCCGTCCTGAACGCGAACTATGTAAAAGCCCGACTGTCGGGTGCCATGTCTGCGGCCTTCCCGGACGGGCCCTGCATGCATGAGGCCTTGTTTGACGATCACTGGCTTGAAGGCTCGGGCATTACGACGCTGGACTTCGCCAAGGCCATGATCGACGAGGGTTTCCATCCCATGACCATGTATTTCCCCCTGGTGGTCCATGGGGCCATGCTGATCGAGCCGACGGAGACCGAGTCCCTCCAGGAGCTTGACAGGTTCTGTGATGCCCTCCTGGCCCTGGCCGCGGCCCGAGCCGGAGATGTCGAGCGGTTTACCGGCGCGCCCTATCTGGCTCCCTTGAAACGGCTTGATGAGACCCTGGCAGCGCGTAAGCCGAAGCTCAGGTGGCTGGCGGAGGCCTGAAGTGTGGCCCCCGTGCCGATTTGGCAGGAATAGCGAAGCTAAAAAATAATTAACCCTGCCCACCCCTTTACGCGGGGGGGTGGGGTTTGCATATCAAGGTCTCGCGGCCACCCTTCGACCTTCTTGATCGAGCGCGGGCCGTGCACTCCAGGACCAACTCGTGTCGTTCGCAATGCCGAACCTTCGCGTCATTCGCGCTTCTGACGAAGCCACCCGAGACCTCGCCATGCGGCTTGGGCGATTCCTCCTGCTTGTTCTGGGCTTGTTGATCATGGCCGTCGGCCTGGTCACGGCCGCCATGCCGGGGCATCTCGGACTTCCGATCCTGGTGATCGGGCTCATGATTGTGCTCAGGAATTCCTTCAAGGCCCGGCGGCGGTTTGTACGCATGCAGCGCGCCCACCCGAAGGTGATCTTCCCCCTGCGGCGGTTGATGCGGCGTGAGCCTGAAGTCATGCCGGTATTCTGGCAGCAAATGCTTCGGATGGAGCGGCTCTTGCCCGGTAAGCGCTACCGCTTTCTCGTGCGGGTTAGGCGACCGATCCGGCGGCGGGCGCGGAGACAGGCTTTCCAGAAGGCCGCCATGGCGGCGCAAAGGTCTCAAGGATAAATATTTTGGCCGGAATGGATATTCTGTCGCGAGCGACCTTTATCCACTGACCTCGCAGTTCCATATAGAGGCCTGACGGCACCCTCCCGGGTGTCCCGTTTTCATCTCAAACCAAAGGCCTAGCGTGGCTCCGGAGCGCCCAACAAAACGTGTGCATCGAGATTCAGATGCCTATGCCAGGTCCCTGGTCGCAGGTTTTGCGCGGGTTGCCCTGACGCTGATCGGGGGCTCGATTGCCGTTCTCGGGGTCGTGATCGCGCCCCTGCCCGGTCCCATGGGCCTGCCGGTTGTGGTCCTGGGGATCATGATCATGCTGCGCGGATCGTTTAAGGCCAAGCGCCAGTTCATTCGCTTTCAGCATGCCCATCCCAGGCTCGTATCCCCGGTCCGCCGCCTGCTGCGCCGTGACCCTGAGGTGCTGAAAATCTTTTGGCAACAGTATCTCCGTGTCGAGCGCACGGTTCTTCCGCGCCCTTGGCGCTTTGCCGCCCGAACCCGTATCCAGATTCGGGGACTGTTCCGTCGGCGGCCAAAGGTTGTCTGAGGGATAAACCCTCCAGACCTACTGAAGCTTGGCTGAGATCTGTGAAATGGCCTTGTCGATCAAGGGGTCCTTGCCAGACGCAGCGATGCGGCTGGACAGAACCTGCTCGGCAAGCCGGGTCGCGAGGTCAGCGGCGGCGGCCTTGACCTCAGCCTGGGCCTGGGCCTCCGCATTGGCGATCTTGCGCTCCGACATCTGCTGACGGCGCGCGAGGCTTTCCTCGAGCTTGGCACGGGCATCGGCTTCGAAGAGCCGAACCTGGTCTTCTGCGGCGGCGAGCATGTCCCGGGCCTGACGATCAGCTTGCGCGCGCTCGATCTTGAGGGTTTCGAGCAAACGCTCGGCCTCAGCGCGGATCCGGGCTGCCTCGTCGAGATCGGCTTGAATGCTGGCGGTCCGGGCATCCAGTTGGGCGGCAATCGCCTGAGGGGCTTTTGCGATAAAGGCAACAATGCCGAGGAAGATCAGCAGGCCAATGCCGACCCAGAATTCGGCTTCCATAGGGTTCAGAATTTCGGACATCAGTTGGCCCCCTGTGCCGACTGCGCGGCCTTGAGGTCGGTGGCGCTGGCAGGCTCGCCACTCAGGCGCTCAACAATGGATTGAGCAATCTCGGTCGCAATCCCGCTGACATTGGTCATGGCGGCATCCCGCAAGGTCCGGATACGGGTTTCAGCTTCTGCAAGTTCCCCGGCCAGACGGGCGTCTTCCGCGGCCTGGCGAAGGTTCAGCTCGGCCGTGGCCTTGGCCTTGGCGTCAGCCGCAAGGGCTCGCGACTGGGCACGGGCCTTTTCGATATCTGCCTTGGCGGCCTCAGCCTGGGCATCTGCCTGAACCTGGACGGCCTTGGCCTGCTCAACAGCCGTTGAGATGGTCGCAGCGCGAAGGTCCAGAACACGCCGGATCCTGGGTACAAAGACCCGGGCAAGAAGCGTGTAGAGGACGGCAAAAATCAGGAGAAGCCAGGCAATCTGGCCCCCCCAGTATTCAAACCGAAATTGAGGCAATCCCCCGCCTCCGCTGTGTTCGGCGGTTGCGGTGGACCCTGTCGCCGCCGTCGAGGTGACGGCAGCGGGCTCAGACATAGATTCGGCGGCCATTAGGCTTGCGCGTCCTTAAGGCAGGGGGGCGCGTCGAATGAAAACACACGACGCCCCGAACTGCGGGTCGTGACTTAGCTGAACAGGATGACCAGGCCGAGCACGAAGGCGAGAATGCCCAGGGCTTCGGTCAGGGCTGCGCCCAGGATCAGGTTGGTGAACTGGCCGCCAGCGGCCGAAGGGTTGCGCGTGGCACCGCTCAGGAAGTTCCCGAAGATGGTGCCCACGCCGATGCCTGCGCCGATCATGCCGAGGGTCGCGAGGCCCGCGCCGATGTATTTTGCTGCTGCCGGATCCATGTTTTTAGTCCCGTTTCGAAGTTGAAAAGAAGGTGGTGTGTCGCTCGTCCATCAATGGTGATGGCCGAGATTGACCACGTCGTTCAGATAGACGCAGGTCAAAACTGCAAAAACAAAGGCCTGAAGGAAGGCCACAAGAAATTCAAGGGCTGTCAGGGCAACAATGCCGCCAAGCGACAGGGTGGCCACGGGAATTCCGAGCAGGCCAATCCCGCCACCGAAGGCCAGGGCCACAAATCCCGCAAACACCTTCAGGGCCACGTGGCCACCCAGCATATTGCCGAACAGTCGCAGGGCCAGGGTCACCGGGCGAAGCAGGAAGGAGATGATTTCAATCGGCGTCACCAGGATCAACATGTACCAGGGCACGCCCGCGGGGACGAACAGCTTGTACATATTGGCCCCGTTCCGGACGAAGCCAACGACCAGGACCAGCAGAATGGTCATGGCGGCCAGGGTCGCCGTAACGGCCAGCTGGGCCGTCGCGGTGAACATCAGGAACAGACCCAGGAAGTTCATCGTCAAAATGAACAGGAACAGGGTGAAGACGAAGGGGAAGAAGGACCGGCCCTCGTGGCCGATAATGCTGGTCGCCAAATCGTCGATATAGCCAAAGACGCCTTCGCCAATGACCTGAACCCGGCCAGGCACGACAGCGGCCCGGGCGGTTGCCAGGGTCATGAGCACAATCACCACCCCGGCTGCAATCAGCATGGAGAGGATTGAATTGTTGATCGACAGGTCAATCATCCCCAGGCCGGGGATATTCACCGTCGGCAGGGCGAGAACCGGCTGGATCTCAAACTGGTGCATCGGGCTGGCCATGCCGCCTCGAACTCCTTCAATCGTCCTCGTCGTCGAGGGGAAGATCCTGAACCGGACCCCATTCCCTCGCCGCTTCGGCACTCATGCGCTGGGCTGTGCGAACAGCCAACCAAATCGATAACGTAAAGCCCCCTAGGACCCCCGCAACCATCCCCCAAGGCGCCGTCTTGGCGAAGGCATCGAAGACGGCTCCAAAGCCGACCCCAACAAATGCCCCACCAAACAGCAACGCCACCAGACGCGCCCCATATCCCGCCGCCTTGGAACTATAGTCCGGCGGGGTATGGGCCGTACGCGCTGCTAACGCATCAGCCTGTTCGTCGAGCCGCCGGATGGCAGCGTCGCGCGAAGTTTCCGAAAGTGGCATGCGTCACGCAGTCTTTGGACCATGACGGAACCGCCACAGCCCCGGGTTTCAAGTCGCGCAGAACCTATAGGCGCGGCCGCAGTGCGTCAAGGCTGGCTAGAAGGTATTTAAGATATTGAAAAAATTAACAAATCTGGGATTAATCGAAACTTCTGGCGCCGCCTCCGCCTGACAGGTGACTCGCAGCCGCGCCGGGGCGGACTTCGGCAGGATCAGGATGCCACCATGGCCTCAGCCTGTCGCAGATCGACAGACACCAATTGAGACACCCCGCGTTCGGCCATGGTCACGCCAAACAGCCGATCCATCCGCGCCATGGTGACCGGATTATGCGTGATGGTGATGAAGCGGGTGCGGGTCCGGCGGCGCATTTCATCCAGCAGGTTGCAGAACCGGTCGACATTGGCGTCGTCCAAGGGGGCATCCACCTCATCCAGAACGCAAATGGGGGCCGGATTGGCCAGGAAGACGGCGAAGATCAGGGCACAGGCCGTCAGGGCCTGCTCGCCGCCACTCATCAGGCTCATGGTAGCCATCCGCTTGCCCGGTGGGCAGGCGAAGATTTCCAATCCGGCTTCGAGCGGGTCATCAGACTCCACAAGCTGAAGCTCTGCCTGTCCCCCTTGAAACAGGGCCTCAAAGAGGGCCTTGAAATGTCCATTAATGACGTCAAAGGCCGCAATCAGTCGCTCACGTCCCTCGCTGTTCAGCTCATCAATGCCCTGGCGAAGTCGCGCAATCGCCCCGGCCAGATCGGCCCGCTCGGACTTCATGGTCTCAAGGCGCCCGGCATAGTCCACGGCCTCTTCCTCGGCCCGCAGATTGACCGGCCCGATCGCGTCACGCTGGTTTTCCAGATTGTAGAGGTGGGCCTCGATCCCGCCCGTGTCGGCCGGAATGGCCACCGCCTCGTCCGCCAGACCTTGTCCCAGGGCCTCGGGCTCCACCTTGGCGGTTTCACGGATCTGATGGGAGATTTCGGCGAAACGCTCCCGCGCCCCGTCCAGCCGGGCGCTCAGGCTTGCCCTTTGCTCACGGGCCTCGCTGGCGGCAACCTCGGTGGCGCGAAGGGTGCGGGCGGCGTCGGACCTCTCGGCGTCTGCCTGGGCCAGGGCTTCGGACGACCGGGTTCTTCGGGCTTCGGCGGCGGCCAGGTCATCTTGCAAGGCTTCCAGGCGCACCTGGTGGGTTGCCGGTTTCTGATTGGCCGCGTCCAGGTCAGACTGGGCCTTAAGCCGGGCTTGCGAGAGTTGTTCCGCCCTGACGCCCGCCGCCTCGGCGCGGTGGGTCCATTCGGTGCGGTCACGAACCAGGTCGCCAAGGCGGCGCGCGCGGCCCTCTCTTTCCCGGATTTCGCTATCCAGTTCGGCCCGGGCCCGGGCCGCTGCCTCACGGGCCTGGAGGGCGAGGCTCCGCGCCTGCGCGAGTTCAGCGCCTAGGTCGGCGGCGTCCGGATCATCTGAGAGGGCCTGCTGGGCCTGGGCAAGGGCGGTCTCTGTTTCCGCGAGTTCCGCCTCAAATCGCCGGATGACGTCGTCCAGGGACTGGCTCTGGACCTCCCGCCGGGCTGAGTCGCGATTGAGGCGGTCCAGGTCTGCCTGGACAAGGCGGAGTGCCTGCTCTGCGGCCGGCGTTGTAAGCCTTGCCGTCTGCAAGGCCAGGTCTGCCGCCTTGACCTGGTCCGTGGCCGCCTGATGCCCGGCTTTTGCGGCATCGACTTGGGGTTGCAGGGCCGTGATCCGGGCCTCGACTTCGGTCAGCCGGGTGCGTTGGGCCATGCGGACGGCGGCGGGCTTTGGGGCATCTGCCCTGGAGGTATAGCCATCCCAGCGCCAGAGGTCGCCTTCACGGGAGACCAGTCGCATGCCCGGCGAAAGACCAAGCTGAAGCCGGTCGCCGTCTTCCCGGGCCACGAGGGCGACATAGGCCAATCGGGCCGCAAGCGCCTCAGGCACACTGACCTTGGGGGCCAGGGGTACTGCACCTTCGGGCAGGCTTGCGGGTCTGACGGGGCCGCCGCGCCAGAAGGCAGGGGCGGCGGGATCCAGGGCTGCGTCAAGGTCATCGCCAAGCGCGGCAGCCAAGGCCGCCTCAAAGCCGCGCTCGGGGGCGACGGAGTCGACCGCTGAGTTGAACTCGCCCCGACGCTGCTGGGCAAAAATCTGCGCCAGGGCCCGCGCTTCGGCAACCAGGGTGCCCAGCTGATCCTGAAGCTGCCGGGCGGCTTCGCCCGCCTGCCGATCAGCGGCCTGGGCCTGATTACGATCATCTTCCCGCTGCTCTACCGCTGCGCGGGCCTGGGCGAGGGTGGCTTCGGCCAGGGCTAGACGTGAGCCGGCCTCGACAAGCGCAGGATTGATCTCGGGCCCCAGCTGAGCGCGCTCGGATCTTGCCTGGTCTAGCGCCCGACGTGTGCGGGCAAGGCGAATTTCAGCCTCCTGAACCCGGGCCTGACCGGCTCTGCGGCTTGCTTCAGCGGCGGCGGCATTTGCAGCCAGGCCCTCCACGGCTTGATCGGCCAAGGTCCTGGCCGTCTCGCTGGCCTGGACCTGGATCTGAAGCTCGGGAGTGCGCTCGGGCGCTTTGGCCATCGCGGCCTCAAGGTCGGAAATCTCGCTATTCAATCGACCCAGCGCCAGGTTGGCATCTTCCATGACCTGGGTTTCTCGCGCCCTGTCGGCGTCGATGCGGACCAGGTCCTGAATGAGGCGGGCAATCTCTGCCGCCATGGCCTCGCCTTCGCGTTCCAGGCGATCCCGATCTATGGCCAGCCGGTTGAGAACCGCTGCTGCAATTGTTTCGGCTTCGCGCAGGGGGGCAATCTTCAGCTCGGTTTCCGTAGCGGTCGTCGCGGCCAAGGCAGCAGCGCGCGCCGTGTCCTCGACAGCCCTTGTCGCTTGGCTGACCGTAGTCTGGAGACCGGCAAGGGTCTCCCTGGCCTCGTTCCACCGGGCATAAAGGACGGCCCCTTGCAGATTGCGGATTTCGGCAGACAGCTTGCGATAGCGTTCTGCCTGACGGGCCTCCCGGCGCAATCGGCCCAGGGCTGTTTCCAGTTCCCGCGCCACGTCATCCAGTCGGGTCAGGTTGGCATCGGCAGCCCGCAGCCGGAGCTCGGCTTCGTGACGGCGCGAGTGGAGGCCGGAGACACCCGCCGCCTCTTCCAGGATCATTCGCCGGTTCTGGGGCTTGGCCGCGATAAGCTCGGAAATCTGCCCCTGACGTACCAGGGCCGGAGAGTTTGATCCCGTGGAGGCATCTGCAAAGAGAAGCTGGACGTCTCTCGCCCGGACATCCTGGCCATTTATCCGGTAGCTGGAGCCTTCGCCCCGATCAATCCGCCGGACGACTTCGAGCACGGGAGCGTGGTTGAAGGCCGCTGGAGCCAGGCGCTGGCTGTTGTCGATGGTCAGGGTGACCTCGGCATGATTTCGCGAGGCGCGGCCGCCGGATCCTGCAAAGATCACGTCGTCCATGCCGCCAGCCCGCATGGCCTTGGCGGAATTTGCCCCCATGACCCAACGCAGGGCTTCCAGCAGGTTCGACTTGCCGCAGCCATTCGGCCCGACAATGCCCGTGACTCCGGGCTCGATGCGCAATTCCGTCGCATCGACGAAGGACTTGAACCCGGAAAGTCTCAGGCGCTGGAAGTCCACGACGGGGTCAGACCTCTCTTACTTCGAGGCTTCCGCGACAGCCTTGTCGAGAATGGCAAGCGTCACTTCCCCCGACGCAACCTGCTTGCCATTGACCACAAAGGTCGGCGTCCCGGTAATCTTGTCGACCTTGACGGCTCGCTCGACGCGATCCTGGAGGGCCTTGAGGGCCACTTCGTCCGTGATGCAAGTGTTGAACTGGGCTTCGGTCAGACCGGATGACTGGGCGATCTGAAGCAGGGGACCCCGCATGTCGCCGCTCTGGAACATTTCATTCTGGGCCCTGAAAACGGCATCCAGAATGCTGAAATACTTGTCCTTCCCGCCGCATCGCGCCGTCAGGAAGCCCGCCGCAGCCATTTCATTTGGAGGCGTCAGGAATTCCTTGAGCGTGTAGTGAACCTTGCCCGTATCGATGTATTTGGCCTTGAAGGCGGGGAAAACATCGTTGTTGAAGGCCGCACAATGGACACAGCTGGCCGAGGCATATTCCACCAGTTTCACCTTCGCCTTGGTGTCACCCAGGGTCATGTCTTCGGTGCTGGACTGGGCGGACTTGTTACAGGCCGTCAGGGTCAGGCTGACCAGAACGGCGAGGATGGAAAAGCTACGGCTGAATTTCGACATTGCGTCCTCATGGAAAGGCGTATTTCGCAGATTAAAGCCCGATTCTTGGGCTGTGGGATCAAACTCGAGTCTTTACGGAACCGCGAAGGACATTTCGCCCGAGCCGGAGCAGGGCCTCCTTGAGGGGGCCATCCAGTGTCCCGCCGAGGCTGGCGACCAATTCCGTCTCTTTTGCGGCATCCAGGGGCGGGGACTTGCGTCGGGATGTCCGCACCAGGGTGGGGGTAATCTGCAAGGGGCCCTGAACAATCCGCACCTGTCCCACAGTATCCGTGCCGAGAAAAAGGTTCACCCGCGCAATGATCTCAGGAGATTGGTGCTGGATTAGGGTCGCAACCGCTCCGGCCACCCGGATCTCGAGGCTTGCCGGACCGCCGCCACGCGGGCGACTCAGCCTGACCGGCTCCGTCCGCCGGGCCAGGTCTTCACCGACAATCTCGCGCCAGCGGGCCTGGAGCGCGCCAGGACCCTTTCCAAACTTTTCGTCCAGGGACTTGAGCAAGGGCGAAAGGCTACGGCCGAGGGCTGGCGGCGGACGTCGCGGCGGAAGGCTGCGCCGCCGGGACAGTATGGCGGCCGCTTCAGCGGGACTGGGCAAGGGCCGGCGGGACATGGTCTCATGTCCTAACCCGAATTGCAGCGGTTTTCCATGTCAGATGGTGGTCTGTCGGCCTGAATGCGTCTAACTGGAGAGGTGAATAGAGACCTCATCCGCGCGCGCCTTCTGGCCTGGTACACTGACCAGGCGCGGGACCTGCCCTGGCGTGTGCCCCCGATGGGTAACCGGCGGGGCGACCCCTACCGGATATGGCTGTCTGAAGTCATGTTGCAGCAGACGACTGTGCCGCATGCCACGCCCTATTTCCTGAAGTTCACTGCCCGCTGGCCGACAGTCCGGGACCTTGCGGCCGCGCCCGATGAGGAGGTCATGGCCGCCTGGGCGGGCCTTGGATACTATGCCCGGGCCAGGAACCTTCTGGCCTGCGCGCGGGCAGTTGTCAGGGACCATGACGGGGTCTTTCCCGAAACGGAAGCCGACCTGCGGCGTCTTCCGGGCCTGGGCCCCTATACGGCCGCGGCCGTCGCCGCCATTGCCTTTGACCAGCCCGCCAATGTCGTGGACGGCAATGTCGAGCGGGTCATGTCCCGGCTGTTTGCCGTCGAAATGCCCCTGCCAGACGCAAAGCCCACCCTCAATGCCCACGCCCTTGGCCTGGTCGGGCCGGAGCGTCCGGGCGATTGGGCCCAGGCCCTCATGGACCTGGGGGCCACAGTCTGTCGCCCCCGGGCACCCCAGTGCGAGTCCTGTCCCCTGGCCGAGCCCTGTCTGGGGCGCGCGTCGGGCCAGGCCGAGACCTTTCCCCGGAAACGGACCAAGCTGGCGCGTCCGCGTCGCTATGGTGTGGCCTATGTCCTGACGCGGGGCCAACAGATCGGCCTGGAAACCCGCCCGCCTTCAGGCCTGCTTGGTGGTATGCTCGGCCTGCCAACCACCGAATGGCGGGCCACGCCTTTTACCGATACCGAAGCGGTTGCCGCGGCCCCCGCCGTCACTGTCTGGCGCGATGCCGGCGCGGTCGAGCATGTCTTCACGCACTTTGCCCTGACCTTGCGGGTTTTTTCCGGAATCGGTCATGCCGAGACCCTGACCTGGGCAGAGACAGCCGCCCTCGCAGGCCTGCCCAGTGTCTTTATGAAGGCAGCAAGGGTCGGGCTTTAGAGGTCCGGGCCGACGGCGGGGCCGAGGGGCAGGGCTAGACTACAGGCCACCAGGCCGGTCAGGGCAATGCCTATGGCTGTCGCAGGAATGCCCGAGACCCCAAGATGGGCCAGGGCGGCGCCGCCCATGGCCGCCCCTGTCGCCTGCCCGACGGAGTTCAGGGATCCGTTCAGGGCCACCGCCAGAGGCGCGCCTCCGCTGGTCTTGATCAGGCGCGACTGCACCACTGGCATGACGGCGAACAAGGAGGTAGCCGCCAGAAATATTGCCGACGCGACCAGAATGTAACTCGGCCAACCGGCTGGAACCGCGTGCCGGGTGGCGGCAAAATGCAGGCTCATGGCCAGGATCTGGCCCCCGAAACCGGCCAGAATCCAGGACTTGCCCGCGCCGCGATCTCCCGCCCGGCCTCCAAGCGCCAGACCCAGGATCGAGCCCACCCCGATCATGGCCTGAAAGGCGCTGACCCCGGCTCCCGTCACGCCCGCCCCAACCCTGAGAACTGGGGCAATGAACAGGTTGACCGTCATGTTGGCGGCAAAGGCAAAATAGCTGACCATGAAGAGGGGCGAGAGGGCCTTCCAGTTCAGGCGTGCGCCCTTCACCTGGGGCAGGGGCATGACACTGGGCATGAACACCACCACCCCTGTAACCGCCAGACCGGCCAGACCTGCGGCAAGTACGAAGGTTGACCGCCACCCGAAGGCGGCCCCGACGACACTGCCCAAGGGAATTCCCATAAGGAAGGCAAAGGTCATGCCGCCCATCACCATGGCCACAGCCGACCCGCGTCGGTCGGGCGGCACCAGGCTTGCGGCGGCCACGCCCGCAGCAGGAAAGGCCAGACCCCCGGCCATGCCCATCAGGCCCCTGAGGACAAGCAGGGTCTGAAAGTTCTGGGCCGCGGCACATCCCAGATTGAGTAGAGCCCCTGAAGCCAGGGCGATCATCAGCACCAGCTTTCGGTCCAGCTTGCCCAGGAGAAGGGCCAGGGCAGGACCCAGAAAGGCCGAGGTCAGGACATAGATGGTCTGCAACTGCCCGGCGAGGGAGGTCGAAACCCCAAGGTCTCGGGCCAGATGCTCCAGCATGCCGGTGAAGATGAAGGCCGCCGAGCCAAAGGCAAAGGTCGACAGGGTCAGGACGAGGATGCGCGGGTTCATGGGATCAGATTACCCGCGCTGGTCTCCATGCCTAGTAAAATTACCTAGCTGACCATCTGCCCGCGGATCTTGGCGCGCAGGACGTCGATCGGGGCGAGGCCCTTGTCGGTCTTGAAATGCCAATAGGTCCAGCCATTACAGGCCGGGGCAGATTGCACCATGGCACCGACCTTGTGGATCGAGCCGGCCATCTCGCCGGTAATCAGCGACCCATCAGCACGAACCCGCGCAGCGCGCTCGCCCTTGGGGCAATAGAGCACATCGCCAGGACTGAGCAGTCCGGCTTCGAGAATCTGGCCAAACGGAATCCGGGGCTCGGACCTTTTTGAGCCCGTGACTTCGAGATCCGCCGGGGAGATGGGGATAATCCGGGCAATGCGATCCTTGGCGAGGTCCACATAGGCCGGATCGCGCTCGATACCGATATAGCGACGTCCCAGACGGCGGGCGGCGGCCCCGGTGGTGCCTGTACCGAAAAACGGATCGAGGATGATGTCGCCCGGCTTGGTCGAGGCCAGGATTACCCGGTGTAGCAGGGCCTCGGGCTTCTGGGTGGGATGGGCCTTGTTGCCGTCGGCATCCTTCAGGCGTTCTTCACCGGTGCAGAGGGGGAAGGACCAGTCCGAGCGCATCTGCAATTCGTCATTGGCCATCTTCATGGCATCGTAATTGAAGGTATAGCGCCGACCGCCCCGTCCCTTTGCGGCCCAGATCAAGGTCTCGTGGGCATTGGTAAACCGTGTGCCCTTGAAGTTGGGCATGGGATTGGTCTTGCGCCAGACAATGTCGTTTAGAATCCAGAAACCCAGGTCCTGAAGGGTCGCGCCCACTCTGAAAACATTATGATAACTGCCGATAACCCAGATGGCCCCATCGTCCTTGAGTACCCGCTGGCACTCGCTCAGCCAGGCCTTGGTGAAGGCATCATAGGTCGCAAAACTGTCAAACCGGTCCCAGTCATCGTCAACCGCATCGACCTTGGAATTATCCGGGCGAAGCAGGTCGCCTCCAAGTTGGAGGTTGTAGGGCGGGTCGGCAAAGACCAGGTCCACGGACTTGGCAGGCAGCTTTTTCAGCGCCTCAATGCAGTCGCCAAGGATAATGCTGTCGGGGGTAATGCCCATGGATGCCTCTTTGAACACGAAGCGGAATCCTGAATCATCGTGATTTAGGGTGTATGACTAAACATGGTAAATGCACGATTAATTGTGCAAATTCGTCATTTCCCCGCAGGCTTGCCATCCAGAATGCGCCTCAAAGGGGCCCAACCCATGCGGTGAATGGGACAGGGGCCCAGCCGGGCCAGGCCTGCAAGGTGGTCCGGGGCATGATAGCCCTTGTGGGCGGCAAATCCGTAGCCCGGATAGAGGGCATCCATGTCGACCATGAGCTGATCGCGGGCGGTCTTGGCCAGGATGGAGGCGGCGGCAATGGAGGCGCTGATTCCGTCGCCCCGAATGACCGGACGCAGGGGCAGGCCGAGGTCAAAGGCGTAGTTGCCATCGACGAGGGCAAATTCAGGCCTCAAGCCGAGGCCGCCGACCGCCCGGCGCATGGCCAAGCCTGTGGCTTGCAGAATGTTGAGGGCTTCAATCTCTTCGACTGTGCCATAGGCGACGGACCAGGCAAGCGCGGTGTCCTTGATCTCCAGGGCCAGGGCCTCGCGCCGCTTTGCGGAAAGTTTTTTGGAATCATCCAGTCCCTTAGGCACACGGGCCGGGTCAAGAATGACCGCACCGGCACAGACCGGACCAGCCCACGGCCCCCGTCCCGCCTCATCCACCCCGCAGACCGGCTGAAGGCATTCGGCTTCAAGATGCAGGTCTGGCATCAGAGCCCCAGAGTCCGAACCGGATCATGGCGGTGACAGGTGATCAGATGGTCATTGACCATGCCCGTGGCCTGCATGAAGGCGTAGACAATCACGGGGCCCACAAACTTGAATCCAAGCGCCTTGAGAGCCTTGGATATTTCCACCGAGAGCGGTGTCTGGGCGGGGGTCACCTTCCAGTTGTCCATCTGGTTCTGAATCGGGCGGCCACCGGTAAAGTCCCAGAGAAATTTTGAAAAATCGATCCCGGCTTCCTGCATGTCGAGATAGAGGCGGGCACTGTCTATTGCGGCGTCGATCTTGGCGTTGGAGCGGATAATTCCGCCATCCGCCATGAGCCGGGCGCGATCCTCAGGTCCGAAGCGGGCGACCTGTTCCGGGTCGAAGTCGGCAAAGGCCAGCCTGAAGGCCTCGCGCTTTTTCAGAATGGTGATCCAGGACAGGCCAGCCTGGAAGCCGTCCAGCACCAGCTTTTCCCAAAGGGCACGGGACTCGTATTCCGGGACGCCCCATTCGGTGTCGTGATAGGCTTCATAGATGGGCGTGCCCTGCATGCCCGGCCAGTTGCAACGGGTCAGCTCAGCCATTCCGGGACCTCCACGCGGGCAGGCTGGCCGTTCACCGTCAGGGGGCGCTCAATCCGATCCAGCCGCATCAGGGCCATGGCACGGGTGCCTAGCCCCGTCAGAATCTCTCCGGCCCTGAGCTCGCCTGCGAGAACTTCGCTGCCCTCGGGGGGCAAGGGTCCCTCAAGATGGACGGCCAGCATACGGGACTTGATGACCCCCCGCCGCTTCATGCGCGAGGTCGTTTCCTGGCCGACGAAGCATCCTTTTTTGAAATCGATACCGGACAGGAGGTCAAAATTAGCCTCGATGGGGTAGGTCTTGTCATGGCCCCAGTCGCCCGGGCCCGAGACCCCAAGCGATAGCCTGTGGGCGTCATAAGCCTCAGACACATCTCCTGGGCTTCCGATCAGGCCATAACCCCGTGACCCCAGGGTGGCCAGCCTTGGGTCGCGATACCAGTCCGGGCCTTCGGGATCGGGAAAGGCTGCCAAGACCGGCGTCTCATCGGCAATAACTTCAACACGTGCCCGGAGCTTGTAGAGCTTGAGGCGCTGGATCAGGGCTGCCCTCTGATCGGCCTCGACATCCAGCCAGACCCCGTCCGCCAGACCCACAATGAAGAGGTCATGGAGCAAACGCCCCTGGGGACTGAGCAAGGCCCCGAAGCGGATTTCGCCGGGCCGGAGGGTTTCTACATCCTGGGTGATCAGGCCCTGGAGAAAGGATCGCCAGTCCTCACCCGTCAACCGGACCAGGGCGCGCCGGGGAAGTTGGCCAATGAATGAGGCAGGCGTTTGAGTCATCGGATATAGATTGCCACGCTGAGGCTGGAGCGTCAGCCCATTGCGCGATATATTCATAAAATGACCCTTGGGTCCTTTCCGATTCTGTTCATTACCGCCACACGGATTGGCGACGCCGTCCTGTCGTCGGGACTGTTGCACCGCCTTGCCCAGGAGGTGCCGAATGCCCGTTTCACTATCGTGGCCGGGCCAGCCGCAGCCCCCTTGTTTCAGGATGTCCCGGGTCTCGATCAGCTGATTGTGCTGCGAAAAACAAAGGGCGGAGGCCACTGGTTCCGGCTCTGGCAGCAGGTTCGCAAGACCCATTGGGGACTGATTGTTGACCTTCGGGGATCGGCACTCAGCAACCTCCTTCGACGAAAGCGCCGGGCCGTCTATCGCCGGGGTGGGGGCAGCCCGGTTCACAAGGTGATTGAATCCGCGGCCGTCCTCCAGCTGGAGGCAGACCCACCCGCGCCCTATATCTTTACCTCCGCCGAGACCGAGCTTGCTGCCCGGGACCTTCTGGCTGGAACCGGCCCCATACTGGCCCTGGCCCCGTCTGCAAACTGGGTGGGAAAGACCTGGCCTCTGGAGCGATTTTCCCAAGTCGCCATTCAGTTGCTGGGAGATGGCGGGCCCTTGGCGGGCGGCCGCCTTATGGTGCTGGGCGGACCTGAGGACGTGAATGTCGTCCCGGCCCTGCGCGATGTTCTGCCACGGGGCAGGTTTATCGATTTGGTCGGCAAGGTTGATCTGCTGGTGAGTTATGCCGCCCTGAAGCAGGCGGCCCTGTTTGTCGGAAATGATTCCGGGCTCATGCATCTGGCAGCCGCGGCGGGCGTCCCGACCCTGGGCCTGTTTGGGCCATCGGATGACCGGCTATATGCGCCCTGGGGGCCGAAGACTCGGGTCGTTCGGGGGCCGCGTGAATTTGAACAGATCGTGTCTGTTGACCCGGGCTTTCAACAGGCATTGTGTCACATGATGGATTTGCCGGTTGCGACCGTGGTTGCGGCGGCGACGGCTTTATTGGCGGAAGATTGATGTCCAGAATTTTTGATCTGATCATTCGTGGCGGCGAAGTCGTCAATCATGCTGGCCGCGGCCTTGCGGATGTCGGCATAACGGAGGGGCGTATCGCCGAGATTGGCGGCCTGACCGGCGCAGATGCCGGCGAGGTTTTCGATGCAACGGGGCTGACCATCCTGCCCGGCGTCATCGACACCCAGGTTCATTTCCGTGAGCCGGGTCTGGAGTGGAAGGAAGACCTGGAGACAGGGTCTCGCGCCGCAGTTCTTGGGGGCGTGGTGGCGGTCTTCGAAATGCCCAATACCGAGCCCACGACGACGGATCCCGATGCCCTGGCCGACAAGCTGGCGCGGGCCCGCGGTCGGATGCACTGTGACCATGCCTTTTATGTCGGTGGCACCCACGAAAATGCGAAATTTCTGGGTGAGCTGGAGCGACTTCCAGGATGCTGCGGGATCAAGGTCTTTATGGGGGCCTCGACGGGTACCCTTCTCGTTCAAGACGACGAAGGGGTTGAGCAGGTCCTGCGGCATGTGAATCGCCGGGCCGCCTTCCATTCCGAGGATGAATACCGCTTGGCCGCCCGCAGGCCGCTTGCCCGAACCGGGGACTGGACCAGCCACGAGGAAGTGCGCGACGCAGCCTCAGCCCTGGAATCGACCCACCGGCTGGTGCGCATTGCGCGCAAGCTGGGCAAGCGCATCCACGTCCTGCACGTGACCACAGCCGAAGAAATGGCCTTTCTGAGCGAGCACAAGGATGTGGCCAGCGTCGAGGTCACGCCCCAGCATCTGACGCTGACGGCCCCGGAGGCCTATGAACGCCTCAAGGGCTTTGCCCAGATGAATCCGCCGATCCGGGGGGCTGCGCACCAGGCCGGTCTCTGGTGGGGTGTGCAGTCTGGCGTGGCAGATGTCCTGGGATCGGACCATGCGCCGCACACTCGTGAGGAAAAGGCCCGCCCCTATCCTGCTTCACCCTCAGGCATGCCCGGGGTGCAGACCCTCCTGCCCATCATGCTGACCCATGTGGCGGAAGGGCGATTGACCCTTGAACGCCTGGTGGACCTGACCAGCCATGGCGCGCAGAGGCTGTTTGGTATGGCGCGGAAGGGCAGACTGGCCGTGGGCTATGATGCCGACCTTACCCTGGTCGACCTCAAGGCGCGCAAGACCATCAGGCATCAGGACATGGCCAGCCGCGTAGGCTGGACGCCGTTTGATGGCTTTGAGGCCAAGGGCTGGCCGATGGCGACCATCATCCGGGGCCGTATTGTCATGCGCGACGGTGACGTGGTTGCAGCAGGCCAGGGCGAACCGGTGAGGTTCTCTGAGACCCTGGCCCAATCCCTTTAGTCGCCCTTGCGTTCAAAGGGCGCGCTGATCATCAGCTCGACCTGATCCCCGACCATGGGCACATATTTTGAGACGCCGAAATCGCTGCGTTTCAGGCTCCCGCGAGCATCAAAGCCGACCGTATAGGCGCGGCTGAGGGGATTGGTTCCGGCCCCCTTAAAGGTCACGTCCAGATCAACCGGCTTGGTGACGCCATGGAAGGTCAGGTCGCCCGTGACCTTTGCCGTCGTGGGGCCAGTGCTGACCACGGAGGTGGAGTGGAATGTAATCGCCGGATATTTCTCGGCGTCGAACCAGCCAGGGCTCTTCAGTTCCCTGTCAACGATGGCATTAGTCGTCGTCACCTGACCTGTCGGGATCGTAATGTCCAGCTTGGCCGCACCGGGGACTTTGGGATCGATGTTCAAGGTCCCCGTCGATCCTGAAAAATCCCCGTACCAGGTCGAAAAGCCCATATGGGTCAGCGAAAACACGACCCGGGCATGGCTGGTTTCGAGGGCATAGGTGCCGGACTTGACGGAGCCAGGATCGACGGTTGCCTGGGCCAGACCCTGGCCTGCCAGCGACAGGGCAGCGCAGGCGGACAAGGTTGCAAGAGCGATGTGACGGGACATGTGAAGCTTCCATTTCTCAGGGCAGGGACAAGACGCTGGGTCTAAAGGTAAGGCGGCCAGACGGCCTGCGCAACGGGCCAGGAGTCGCTTTCGACCTATCTCCCCTTGGCAGGGCCGCCCTCAGACCGTTAAGCCTGTCACTATGAGCACTGATGAAACCCTGATCCTGGCCCCCTTCCGTGACCCGCGTTATGCGCCCCGCAAGCTGGAGGTCGAACGCCGCCCTGATGGCACCCTGGTCATTTTCAATCCTGCCCCAGTCACGACCCGCTTCCAGACCATGACGGATGGACTCAAGGCCTGGGCCGGGCAAGATCCCGATCGCCTCTGGCTTGCCGAGCGTGCCGGGGAGGGCTGGAGGGAAATGCCCTATGGTGAAGGGTTCGACCGGGTCCGCGCCCTTGCCGGGGGCTTGCAGGCCCTGGGCCTGGTGAGTTCGCGACCGCTGCTCATCCTGGCGCGAAACGGCATTGATCACGCCTTGATCAAATACGCGGCCATGAGCCAGGGCATGCCGGTTGCCCCGGTCTCCCCGCAATATGGATTGCCCGGAGCCAATCTGGCCCGGCTGGCCCATGCGGTTGAGGTCCTCGATCCCGCAGCCGTCTTTACCGAAGACGCAGCCATGTTCGCCGACGCCCTGGAAGCCCCCTTCCTGGCAGGCCTGCCCGTGATCGCGGCCCTGAATGCGCGCCCGGGTGACATTACCCTCGAGAGTCTGCTGAAGGCTCGCCAGGCCGACGCCACGGCGGATCCCGACCAACCGGCCAAATATCTGCTGACCTCCGGCTCGACTGGCCGGCCCAAGGCGGTGATCTGCCGACACAGGAATATCGTCATCAATTCCGCCCAGGTGGCCGCCTGTTTTGATGACCCTGACCCCCCGATCATGGTCAATTCCGCTCCCTGGAGTCATAGCCTGGGCGCGAACTCCATCCTGCACATGGCGACCCAGAGGGGCGGGAGCCTCTATATCGACGCGGGCCAACCGGTGACGGGGCGTTTTGATGAGACGATCCGCAACCTCAAGGCCATTTCGCCCACCTATCAGAACATGGTGCCAGCGGGCTGGATGCTGATGGCCGGCGCCCTGGAGCGTGACGAGGACCTGGCGCGACGGTTCTTTGCCCGGGTACGCGTCCTGCAATATGGCGGCGCCAATCTCGGCCAGGAAATCTGTGACCGGATCCAGGCCGTTGCGGTCCGGACCGTTGGCGAGCGGATCAGTTTTGCGAGCGGCTATGGCGCAACGGAGACCGGGCCAACCGCGGCCAATGTCCATTGGGTCAATGATCGCATGGGGCTCATGGGCCTGCCTCTGCCCGGGACTTCGGTAAAGCTGGCCCCGGATGGGGACCGACTGGAGTTTCGGGTTCGAGGCCCTCAGGTCACCAGCGGCTATCTCGGCCTGCCGGAGGTGTCTGCAGCCAGCTTCGATGAGGACGGCTTCTATCGACTGGGCGATGCCGCCCGGCTGATTGATCCTGACGATCTAACTCAAGGACTGGCCTTTGACGGTCGCCTTTCGGAAAACTTCAAACTGGCGAGCGGGACCTTTGTCAGTGCCGGGGACCTGCGGGTGACAGCAGTTGGTTTTGTGGGCGATTCCGTCAGTGATGCGGTGGTCTGTGGCGAGGGCCAGGAAAGTGTCGGCCTGATGTTCTATCCCAAGCCGGGTGTCGCCAGCGATGACATCCTCCAGGCGGTGCAGGATGGTCTGTCCCGGATGAACCTCCAGGCGCGCGGATCGGGCGGACGGATTGCCCGGGCCCTGGTCCTGCCCACCCCGCCGGACATTCACGCCGGAGAAATCACGGACAAGGGCTATATCGCTCAGTCCCAGGCCCGGGCCATTCGGGTGGCTGATCTTGGCCGGCTCTTTGCCAATCCGCCGGGACCGGATGTCCTGAGCTTCGACTAGAAAAACAGGATCGGGCAGGGAGGCCCAATGCGATGAATGGTGCAGATGCTCTGATCGAAACCCTGGTTCTCAATGGCGTGACGGCATGTTTTGCCAATCCCGGAACCAGTGAAATGCAATTTGTCAGCGCCCTGGATCGCCAGCCGGGCATGCGGCCCGTGCTTTGTCTGTTTGAGGGCGTGGCAACGGGCGCGGCGGATGGCTTTGGGCGGATGGCAGATGTGCCCGCCTGCACCCTGCTGCACCTGGGTCCGGGCTATGGCAATGGTCTGGCCAACCTGCACAATGCCCGTCGTGCCTATACCCCCATCGTGAATGTGGTCGGGGATCATGCGACCTATCACCGGCAATATGATGCCCCGCTGAATTCTGACATCCCGACCCTGGTCAAACCCAATTCGATCTGGGTTGGTTCGGCAGATACGGCCGACAGTGTGGCCGCCATGACGGCCGAAGCCATTAGCGCCAGCTATGGCCCGCCGGGCGGACCCGTCAGCCTGATCCTCCCGGCCGACTCCGCCTGGACGGAGACAAGCCAGGGCGCGGTTCGCGCCCATCGGCATGAGGCCAGCACCGTGGCGGCAGGCACCGTCGATGAGGTGGCCCGGGCCCTTCGAGCCGCGAAAAAGCCAGTTGTCCTTCTGGGAGGCCGCGCCTGTCTGGGGCCGGCCCTGGTCCAGGCGGCCCGGCTTCAGGCCGCAGGCATCCGGGTTATGGTTGATACCTTTGTTGCGCGCCAGCCGCGCGGGGCTGGCGTTTTCGGGCCTGACCGCATGGCCTATTTTGGCGAGGCGGCGCTCGCGGACCTGGAGGGCACGGACCTCATGGTTTATGTCGGCACAACCCTGCCGGTCGCGTTTTTTGCCTATCCGGACCGGCCCAGTGTTCTGGTTCCAGAGGGTTGCCAGACCTTGACCCTGGCCGACCGCAGCCAGGACCCGGTTTCGGCGCTTCAGGCCCTGGCAGAGGGCTTAGGTGCCCCTTCGACGGGTCCGGTCCAACCCCTCAAGCGCCCGGACGCCATGCCCACCGGAGCCCTGACGCCTCAAGCCTGTGGTCAGTCCATTGCGCGGCACCTGCCCGACGGGGCCATCCTCTGTGATGACGCGGTGACGTCAGGCGGAGCCATAGCCGTGCCCTGCATGACAGCCGCCCCGCATGAGGTTCTGGCCCTGACCGGGGGTGCCATCGGGATCGGTGCCCCCTTGTCGATTGGTGCCGCGGTTGCTCGCCCGGAGGCCAAGGTCGTTTCGCTGAATGGCGATGGCGCGGCCATGTACACGGTCCAGAGCCTCTGGACCCTGGCCCGGGAAAATCTCGATGTGACCGTGGTGGTCTTTGCCAATCACAGCTATCGCATTTTGAACATTGAGATGGGCCGAACCGGCGCGGGTAATCCCGGGCCCTCGGCCAGCAAGCTGCTGGACCTCGGCAATCCCAGGATCGACTGGGTCTCCCTGGCCAAGGGCCTGGGTCTGAATGCGGTCCGCTGCGAGACGGCGGAGGCCTTTGATGCAGCCTTTGCTCGCGCCATGCGCGAGCCGGGTCCGAAGTTCATCGAAGCCGCCATTTAACATACCCATGAAAAAGGCCCGCAGGCGAACCTGCGGGCCAAATTCAGTTAGATATCTGTGTCTAGGTTCAGGACACAGACGCTATCAGACATTACCCGGCAGCTTGCAGTCCTTCGAGAAGGCGCAGCCGACGACGGCCACTGGGGCGAGGGGCTCGGAGTTATATTCGATGATATAGCCCTTGAGACCGTCCGCGCAGGCAGTTTCCAGATAGGTCGTGCCCTTGGCAGACTTGCCGATCACACGGGTGTTGGACACCGTGCATTCCTTCTTGCCCATCTTGACCAGATCATCTGTGATGATCTTGTAGGAAGCCTCAGGCTTGGAGAAGCTGCAGCGATAGCCCAGGATCGGTGCGCGGGCGCAATCGACCACAACCGACTGACTGGTGGGCGACACGAAGATGCCGACAGCGCCATCCGGACGATTGCCGCAGGACAGTTCAACAATGTCCTTGCCCGCAGGCGACGGGAACAGGGCGTATTTGGAAACCTGGCAGTCAAAACCGGCACCCTTCGAAAGCCGGGTATAGAGACCCGCCTGGGCGGTTTCGGCTTCCTTGGCGTTGGTCAGTTCACATCCACCGAGAATGTTGCCAGCCTTTTCGCAGGCAAAGGCCTGAGTGAGCTGACCCTTTTCGGTCTTGTAGATGTACCCCTTACCATCCTGGCAGGCCGCCTCGTAATAGGCCGCACCGGACTGGGACATGCCGATGAACCGGCGATCCTTGACGGCGCAACCATTGTTGGCGGCGGCCGCGAACTGATCGACGACCTGGAGACGATAGGCCGCGTCATGCAGGGTGCATTTGATGTTGGTCGCAGCGGCGTCATAGTTCAGGCAATCGCCAGCAGACGCATTCCCGTCAGGATTGGCCGGAGCCGAGGCCTGAAGCACATAGCCGTGGCCGCCCTGGCAGGCGACCTCAAGGAAGGTCGTAGTTGCACTCTGGCCAATGCCGCGGGCAGCCTCAGGGGTGCACATCACGCCGGCCTTGGCCAGCAGGGGGGCAAGATCAGACTTCGGATCGGCATTGCCTTCCAGCTTGCAGGGCAGGGAGGGGGGCTTGCCATCGGGCTGGGTCGTGTTGGCCTCGACGCAGGTAAAGGCTGTGATCTTGCCGCCCGTCGGAGCCTGGAGGATGAAACCAAGGCCCTTGTCACAATCGACTTCGTAATAGTTTGTCGCAGCCTTGGTCTTGGGTTCTACGATCTTGCCGATAAAGCGGGCGTCGGTCACCTGGCAGGCAATGCCGGCGGCTTGGGCAACCGCAGGAGCCTCAGCCATGCCCTGCTTGCGCGCGGCAGCGGGGATGGCCTCTTCCTTCTTGGGGGCAGACATAACGGCAATTGGGGCCAGTGCCGCAAAGGCAAGGGCAGCCACTATTCCGATTGTTATAGGCCTCATGGTCCGAGTTTCTCCTGACGGTAATCTTATCTTGGCGACATAACGCCAAGCTGTGGGAATGGGCAATGGGCATTTGATCCCGGGCGCAGGACCGTGAACAATAGGCTTAGTCGAGGGAGATGGCAGATGGCCGACGGCATTGACGAGGCAATTCCGGAAACGGCGCGGCCGAAACTGGTCTATCCGTTCTCCGAAGGGCCCGGTCACGGCGAGGCAGTGGATGTGGCTCCAGGGATCAAGTGGCTGCGAATGCCGCTGGGTGGATCCCTGGCCTTCATCAATGTCTGGGCTATTGCAGAGGACGGCGGCTGGGCGATTGTCGACACCGGCATGGGCGGCGCGGAGACCCAACAGGCCTGGCGTCAGGCTTTTGCCGGTCCCCTCAAGGGGCTCAAGGTTACCCGGGTTTTTGTCACCCACATGCACCCAGACCATATCGGTATGGCCGGTTGGCTGACGCGGAAGTTCGATTGCCGACTTTGGATCAGCCGCCTTGAATTCCTCATGTGCAGGTCCCTGGCGGCCGATACAGGGCGTGAAGCCCCCCAGGATGCCCTGACCTTCTATCGTGCAGCGGGATGGGACGACGAGGCCCTCGAGAATTATCGGGTGCGCTTTGGTGGCTTCGGCAAGGGGCTCCACGCCCTGCCCGACAGTTTCCATCGACTGACCGATGGCGACCGCGTGCGAATTGGCGATCATGACTGGCAGGTTGTGGTGGGCTCAGGCCATTCGCCGGAGCATGTCTGCCTCTATTGCCCCGCCTTGAAGCTGCTGATCAGCGGCGACCAGATCCTGCCCAAGATTTCCTCCAATGTGTCGGTCTTTCCGACCGAACCGGACGGAGACCCCCTGACCGACTGGCTGACCTCCCTGGCCTATATCAAGACCCGGGTGCCAGATGATGTCCTGGTTCTTCCTGCCCACAATGAGCCCTTTCACGGTCTGCATGCGCGGATTGATCACTTGATCGGCGGCCACGAGCGGGGTCTGGCTCGCTTGCTCAACCTGGTGGCGGAGCCCAAGCGGGCGGTCGACGTCTTCCATGTTCTGTTTCGACGGAAAATCAATCAATGGCTCCTGGGTCTGGCAACCGGGGAGAGCCTGGCGCATCTGAACTGCCTGGTGGCCAGGGGTCAGGTCGTGCGGACCTGTGATCGTGACGGCATCAACTGGTATCAGGTCAAAACCTAGAGGGCTCCCACCTGAGGGACCCCGAAAAACGAGGGAAGACTATGGAACGCATTGTCTCGGGCCTGGATCGGTTTACCGACGCCCATCTGGTTTGCGAGGACCATGATCTCGGCGGTCGTTCCGTGATTGTAACGGGCGGGGCGACCGGCATCGGGGTCGAGACGGCCAGGGCCCTGGCCGGTGCCGGGGCGGACGTCACCCTGGCTGTGCGAAGTCTTGCCGCTGGCGAGCGGGCGGCGAAGGAGATCAATGCCTCGATCGGGACGGATCGTGTCCGGGTGGCCCGCCTTGACCTGTCTGATCTCGCCTCCGTCGGAGCCTTTGTCGATGCCTGGGGTGACGCGCCCTTGCACACCCTGATCAATAATGCCGGGGTCATGGCCTGCCCCCTGACCTACACCACCAATGATCTTGAAATGCAGATCGGGACCAATCACTTCGGCCATTTCCTCCTGAGTGTTGGCCTGGCCCGGGCCATGATGAACGCCACAGAGGCGGGCCAGACGGCCCGGCTGGTCGTGCTGAGTTCGATTGGTCACCGCTTGGGGGGCATAAACTGGGACGACATCCACTACCGCACCCGCGCCTATGACAAGTGGGAGGCCTATGGGCAGTCCAAGACCGCCAATGCCTTGTTTGCCGTTGGTTTTCATGAGCGATTTGTCGATCTGGGGATTACCGCCAATGCGGTCATGCCGGGCGGAATCATGACGCCCCTCCAGCGGCATCTCCCCCGTGAAGAAATGATCGCCATGGGCTGGATGGATGACCAGGGGGTGGTCGCGCAAGGCTTCAAGACCCCATCCCAGGGGGCGTCCACAAGTGTCTGGGCGGCGGTGAGCGAGGATCTGGAGGGGATTGGCGGCCTCTATTTGGAAGACCTTGCCCAGGCTCATCCGTGGGGCGTTGAGCCGCGATCCGGGGTCATGCCCCATGCCCTTTACCCCGAGGATGCCGAGCGGCTTTGGCAGGTTTCGGAAGCCACCACCGGCGTGGTCCTGTGATGCTGACAGTCAGGCCTGCAAGGCCGGACGATGCCGGGTTGATCCACGCGATGGTCCATGCCCTTGCCGTCTATGAGCACCTGGAGGACGAGGTGGAGGCAAGTCAGGAGACCCTGACCCGTGACCTGTTCGGGCCTAGGCCCCGGGTGTTTTGCGATCTTGCAGAATCGGACGGCGAAGCCGTGGGAATTGCCATCTGGGTCTATAATTATTCGACCTTTCAGGGACGGCACGGAATCTGGCTTGAAGACCTGTTTGTTCTTCCTGAGGCCCGGGGCAAGGGGGCGGGCCGGGCCTTGCTACAAACCCTCGCCCAGCGGTGCCGAAGCGAGGGTCTGGGCCGGCTTGAATGGGCGGTCTTGAACTGGAATGCCCCGTCGATTGCCTTCTATGACTCTCTCGGTGCCGGGGCCCAGACCGAATGGACAACCCGGCGTCTGACAGGCGAGGCCCTGGAGACCCTGGCCGGATGAGTGCGCCGCCCCTTACCCAGATCGAGGCCTCGGCGGAGGAGGCAGATGACATCCGCCAGAGGGTGCGTGCCGCAGACCCCCTGTCGCTTGGACCCAACAGGGTCATTGCCGGGCCGGAACACGCGACCTCCCTGACCGCCATGCTGTCCGATCCCAGGGTGTCTGATCCCATTTACGACCTGCCCAGGCCGCTCACCGAGACCAATGTCCGCGAATGGATTGCGCAAACGTCCGACCTTCAGGCGCGGGGTGAGGCCGTCATGATCCTGACTCTGGATGAGTCCGGCGAAGTTGCAGGATATTCGCGCTTTTCGGTCTGGCCCGACCGAAGCTCGGCTGAAATCGCCGGGGCCACCCGGGCAGACTTGCAGAACCGGGGCCAGGGCACGAGCGGGGCATCGCGATCCTTTGACTGGATGTTCGAGACCCTCGGGGTACGATTGATAGGGCTGACGGCGGCGACCGACAATGTCCGCTCTGCCCGGGTCATCGAGGCGGCCGGATTTCGCGCCATGGGCCAGCGCCAGAGCCTGCGCCCCGACGGCACCCGCCGGGACTCCTTTTACTGGGAAATGAGTCGTGAAGACTGGATATCTAGAAACGAAACGGGGCGGCAGACCCCTTCGGATTCACCGCCCCGCTAAATTATAGACAGACCTGAGGTCTATCCGTTTTTCTAGCTTGCCGTTGCGGGCTTTGCCGCCTGGGCACCCGGCATGACGGCCCGGTTCAGGTCAAAGAATTTCGGGGCCATTTTCGGCACGGCTTCCGACAGAATCGTGTCGACGGTCCAGCCTTCTTCCTTGGTCACGGTCTCGATGGGCCGGGGCTGGGAATAAAGGATGATGTTTTCACCGGAGGCTCCGAAGATCTGCCCCGACACATGGGCGGCGGCAGGGGCCACCATGGCCACGGAGAATCGTGCGGGCTGATCGGCGCGGATCTTTTCAGCCATGACCGCCCGACGGGCAGCGGCGGCTTCGTCCTTGACCGGCACGGACTGGGTCATGCGGGTCCAGGCCACAGGGGCCAGGCAGTTGGAGCGCACATTGTTGCGGGCCCCTTCCATGGCGATGATCCGGGACAGACCGGCAATACCCATCTTCGCAGCCCCGTAATTTGCCTGGCCGATATTGCCGAACAGACCCGAGGTCGAGGTGAAGAACATGTAGGCCCCGTCGTTCTGCTCGCGGAACAGGTCGATGGTGGCCCGAGCCACATTGAAAGACCCGCGCATGTGAACGTCGATCACGCGATCCCAGTCATCTTCGCTCATCTTGTGGAACATGACATCACGCAGGATCCCGGCGGGATTGATCACGGCATGCAGGCCACCAAAGGTGTCACGCGCCTGCTCGACCATGCCCTGAACGGACCGGAAATTGGTTACGCTGTCAGAATTGGAAACGGCTTCACCGCCTGCGGCCCGAATTTCCTGGGCGACCGTTTCAGCCGGACCCTGAGAGCCTTCGTCCTCGCCCTTGAGGCTGCCCCCGAGGTCATTGACCACGACCTTCGCGCCTTCTTGCGCCGCAATCAGAGCGCAGTCCCGACCAATGCCGTTCCCGCCACCCGTAACCAAGACAACCTTGCCTGTAAGAGCACCCATAAAATCACCTCCCTTAATTTAATGTCTCGTTTGTTATTCGAGCCTGTCGGCCTTGCGCAAGGCTGGAAATAGCTTGGCCCAGAGCCCGGTGGCAATCAATGCCCCCACGCCCCCGAACACGGCGGCGCCGACCGGCCCCAAAAATCTGGCCACAACGCCGCTCTCAAATTCCCCCAGCTCGTTGGAGGCTCCGATGAACAGGGACGACACGGCAGCAACCCGACCGCGCATATGATCCGGTGTCACAATCTGAACCAGGGTCTGGCGAACATAGACACTCAGCATGTCTGCGCCGCCCAGGACGGCCAGGGCGAGGACGGACAGGGGCAGGGAGGTCGACAGGCCAAAGACCAGGGTTGCCGCACCAAAGACGCCGACACCTGCAAACATGATGGTTCCAGCGCGTCTATGAATGGGGAACCGCGTCAGGGCTGTTGCCACCAGGGTGGCCCCTATGGCCGGACCGGCGCGAAGCAGACCGAATCCTTGACCGCCCACATGCAGAATATCCCGGGCGAAGACGGGGAGAAGGGCGGTGGCCCCCCCAAGCAGGACGGCGGCCAGATCCAGTGAGATGGCACCAAAGACGATCTTGTTGGTCCAGACATAGCTCAGCCCCTCCTTCATCAGGTCCCAGCGGGAGCCCGGATTGAGGACGGGGCGGGTGTTTTCCCGAATGCCGAGCACGCAGATGGCGGCGACCAGATAGAGGGCCGTGGTGACGCCGTAGGACAGGCTGGCCGACTGGGCCACCAGGAGTCCGCCCAGGGTGGGGCCCAGGATCGATCCGCCCTGCCAGGCCAGAGAGTTCAGGGCAATGGCGCGGGGTAACAGGGTCTTGGGCACGAGCATGGGGCCCAGGGCGGTCCCGGCCGGTCCCATAAACGCCCGGCTGGCACCGAAGGCGGCGGACAAGGTCAGCAGGAGCGGAATTGAGGCAAAATGGAATATCGTCGCGCAGGCCAGGATGATCGCCGTGACCGTCTCCCCGGTGTAGCAGGCCAGCAGGATTGTTTTGCGATCATAGCGATCAGCCGCTTCCCCCGCCGGCAGGGCGAGCAGAAATACCGGAAGAAAAGCTGCCAGACCGAGCATGCCCACGTAAAAGGCAGACTGGGCGACGCCCATGGTTTCCCGGGCGATGGAATACATCTGCCAGCCGAGGGCCACGCTCTGAATCTGGACGCCGAGGGTCGCGGCGACACGCGCGAACCAGAATCTCATGAAATCCGGGCGACCGAAAAGGTCACGGAGGGCGGGCGGCTCTGGAGGGGTAATCGACATTTGTGGGCTGATTTGGCCCAAAGCGCCCCGACTGTGCAATGCCTATTCGCTGAAGTCGTCGCTATTCTGGTCACTCGCACGCCGGTTTTGGGGTGGTCGTGACCCCGGCATGGAGACATAGGCCCCGATCCAGGACCCTGCGGCGGCGAAGACCACATAGATCCAATTGTGGGTGTAGTTGATGACCGCAAAGGACGACATCAGGTACCAGAGACTGCTCCAGTTGGCCGTCGCCAGTCGCTGGCGGTTGATGATCGCTGCCGTGAACCGGATGTAGATGGCATCCGTGATTGCAGTCGCCAGGACCACTAGAAAGGCTGTAAGCGGATCGAAGGCGGGAATCGTCATGATCGGAATGACCTGCCGCGATATTTTTCTTCTGTCGCAGATTCAGATCATGGTTTGGGGACCGTCAAGCCCATTTTGCAGGCGGTATGCGGTGGAGTTGAGATGTCAGGCTGGCTAATCGCCGTTTTGGTTGAGGTTCCGGGCGAGCCTGCGCCCATGCGCTATTATTTCGCGATCGGTCATGAGGATCGCGCCAAGTCTGAGTGGACCGCGATTGATGCTGCGGCGGCCTTCGGCAGGGTCTCTGCCAGTCCGGTCAAGGGTATTGAGCCAGTACAGGCGGTTGTGGCGCTGACACCCGCCCGGATGAAACGCCTGGGCCTGGCCGAACGCGAGGTGCGCCCCCTGGGCAAGGCCCTTCCGCGTCGATGGCTTTGACTTGGGCGATGGAGCGTTGACGACGCGGTCCCAGCATCCTAATTGCCCGCCCCCTGAGGGCGATGAAGACCGGGCGTTGAAGACGGGGCGAGGCAGACACTCATGATCCGACCTGAGCAGGCTGAAGATCAGGTCGCAATCGAGGCCCTGCTAAACCATGCCTTCGGTCCGGGACGTTTCTCTAAGGTCTCGGAGCGGGTGCGCGAATTTGCCACCCCCCGGCGTGATCTTTCATTCTGTGCATGGGCCAATGACCAGGTGGTTGGCATTGTCCGTCTCTGGCAGGTCCGGATCGGCGGACAGGATTGCTTATTTCTGGGCCCCTTGGCCGTGCATCGCGACCTCCGGGAATCCGGCACGGGCAGTCAACTCGTGGAACAGGCCTGTCTGGCCGCCGAAGGCGCGGGCTGGCCTCTCATACTGTTGGTTGGCGACGAACCCTATTTCCGGCGCTTCGGATTTTCCGCACGGGAGACGGCGGGGGTCCAGATGCCGGGTCCGGTGAATATGAGCCGCCTCCTCGCCCGCGGTGCCTCGGGGCCGCTCTCTGGGCCTGTGACCGCCTGATTTCGCAAGAAGGTTGAGGCTCGCGACCAGCGGGCCTACCTATAAGCCATGACGGAATCGAAAACGCCCCAAGGCCTGGACGGTGTGATCGCGGCGGCGCGTCAGGCCCCGGGGCGCGGCTTGCCGCCTGTGCACCTGTGGAATCCGACCCATTGCGGCGACATCGACATTGTCATTCGCAAGGATGGTCAGTGGTTTCACGAGGGCTCACCCATCGGTCGCGAGGCCATGGTGCGGCTGTTTTCGACCATTTTGCGCAAGGACCCGGACGGGTTTCACCTCGTAACCCCGGTCGAGAAACTGCGAATCACGGTCGAGGATGCGCCCTTCCTCGCCGTTCGCGTCGACCAGACGGAGAATGGACTGGTCTTCCTGACCAATGTTGGCGATCAGGTCGAGGCCGGGCCTGGCCACGAGATCCGGGTCGATATGGATCCAAAGAGCGGGGAACCTCGCCCCTATCTGCATGTGCGAAGCGGCCTTGAGGCGCTCATCACCCGACCCGTCTTCTATGAGCTCGTCGGCTGGGCGGAAGATCGCGACGGCCAGTTACAGATTTCTTCCGGCGGGTTCTGGTTTTCTCTGGGCACCACAGGGGAGGCGGCAGAATGACCCTGCCCAGTCCTGCGCCTGATCTCGGCGATCCTGCCCTGCATGAGCGGATGGTGGGTCGGCTCGATCCCCTGCATCATGAAGGGGATCGCCCCCTGACCTCAGACTATGACCTCAGCCCGAATGCCCTGCCTGCGCCCCTGGAGCCCCTGACGCCGGCCTCGGTGCTTATCGCCCTGATTCCGCGAGAAACGGGCCATTCGGTCCTGCTGACCCGCCGGGTGGACACCCTGCGCCGCCATGCCGGCCAGATCGCTTTTCCGGGTGGACGGCGCGATCAGGGAGAGACCGTTTGGGGAGCGGCCCTGCGCGAAGCCCATGAAGAGGTGGGCCTGCATCCGGATTTCGTCTCCCTGGTGGGCTTGTCCTCCCCCTATCGGACGGGGACGGGCTATCTGATCACCCCGGTGGTCGGTTTTGTGAAACCGGGTTTCAGCCTTGAAGCGAACCCCGATGAGGTTGCCGACATCTTCGAGACCCCGTTCAGCTACCTCATGGACCGGTCAAATCATGAGGAGCACGAGCGCGTCTTGCCGGGCGGTGAGACCCGCCGATTCTATGCCATGACCCATGATGACCGGTTTATCTGGGGGGCGACTGCGGGCATGCTTCGGGCGCTTTCCCATCGGCTCTTCGATGAGGTGCGGACCTAGAATGTCCGGGAATGGGGAGGCCATAATCCAGCGTCTCGATCCTCTGGACTGGCTGGTCGAGCCCGGCCTTGTGCGTGTGCTGGATGCCTTGGAGGCCAAGGGCGGTCCCGGCTGTGTGCGCCTTGTCGGAGGGTGCGTCCGCAATGCCCTTCTGAAGCGACCAATTGCCGATATTGATCTGGCCACCGTCCTCTTGCCCCAGGAGACCCTTCAGGCCCTGAGCGTGGCGGGTATTCGCGCCTTGCCCACGGGCCTTGCCCACGGGACCATCACCGCCATTGTCAACGGAACGCCCTTCGAGGTCACAACCTTGCGGCGTGATGTCAGCACTGATGGCCGTCGCGCGGTGGTTGGCTTCACCAAGGACTGGAGCGAGGATGCCGGGCGTCGGGACTTCACCCTCAATGCCATCTATGCAGGCCGGGACGGCACGCTGTTTGATCCGACCGGTCATGGGATTGCCGATGCCCTGGCCGGAAAAATCCTGTTTGTCGGCGATGCCAGGACCCGGATCCGCGAAGACTATCTGCGGGTCTTGAGGTTTTTCCGGTTTCTGGCCTGGTATGGGCGGGGGGCACCCGATGCGACCGCCCTTGAAGCTTGTGCCCACGAAGCTGCAGGCGTGGCCATACTGCCTGCGGAGCGGACAAGCCGTGAACTTCTGACCCTCCTGTCTGCCCGGGATCCAAGGCAAGCGATCCATCTCATGGCCGAGACGGGAGTCCTTGGCGTGCTTCTGCCCGGGGCGACGGGGATCACCCTCTTTGAGGCTCTCTGTAAACTGGAGATCCAGGACTGGGGGGCGGGTGACGCCTTGCTTCGACTGGCAAGCCTGCTGCCTCTGGACCCGGACGGCATGGCTGGGGCACTTGAACACCTTCGGCTGTCAAACCGTGATCGCGACCGCTTGCTGGCGCTTGTTCAGACCGAGGTGGCGATCTCGGCAGCCATGGATGCCAAGGCCTGGCGGCGGGCCCTGTATCGCCTCGGAAAACAGGCCTTTCTAGACAGGGTCAGCCTGGCATGGGCCCGGACGGGCGATCCCGCCTGGCAGGCCCCACTGGACCTGGCAAACCATTGGCAGGCTCCAGTCTTTCCCGTGGCGGGGGCCGATATTGTCCGCCTGGGCGTTCCGAAGGGGCCCAGGGTTGGTGCTATTTTGCGCGACCTGGAACGAATTTGGGTTGAGGGAGACTTTTCAGATGACAAGCCAGCCCTGATTGCGCGAGCTGATCTTCATCGGGCGGAAGGGAGTTCTGAGTGATGAAGCTGGCCATTCTGGAAACCGGGGCACCGCCTGAAGGGCTCGAAGTGACCTTCGGAACCTATCCCGACATGTTCCGCGCCCTCCTGGGCACTGAGACGGCGACGAGCTTTAATGTCATGGCTGGTGAACTTCCCGATCGTCCGGAGGATTTCGCCGCCTATGTGATTACCGGGTCGTCCGCAGGGGTCTATGAAGATCACCCCTGGATTGAGCCCCTCAAGGCTTTTCTGGTCTCGGCGCGGGGCAAGGCGGCCCTGGTGGGGGTCTGTTTCGGCCATCAGATTATGGCTGAGGCCTTCGGAGGTCAGGTGGTGAAGTCGTCCAAGGGCTGGTGTGTCGGCCTTCATGGATATGAGGTTCAGGCCCTGGAGCCCTGGATGGACTCAGACCGTCCCATTCATGTCGCCGCCTCGCACCAGGACCAGGTGATCAAGGCACCGCCAGGCGCACGCGTGATTGCGTCCAGTGCGTTTACGCCCTTTGGCATGCTGGCCTATGACGATCAGCCGGCCATTTCCATCCAGCTGCATCCGGAGTTTGATCCGGCCTATGCCAAGGCCCTGATCGAGGCCCGGCGCGGATCGCGTTACACCGATGTCCAGGCTGATACGGCCATTGCCAGCTATGCCGGCGACAACGATGCCGCCCGGGTCGGCCAGTGGATCAAGGCCTTCCTGGCCCAGGCTGTTCCCGAAACCTAGGGCCAGACGACCATGGGCGGCATGGAGCTCAGAATGCTCTCAATGTTTCCGCCGGTCTTTAGGCCGAACATGGTGCCACGGTCATAGAGCAGGTTGAATTCCACATAGCGGCCACGCCGGATCAGCTGTTCCGTTCGGTCGGCCTCGGTCCATGGCTGGTGCATCCGACCCCGGGCAATACGGGGATAGCAGTCCAGAAAAGCCTCGCCGACATCCTGGGTGAACTGGAAGTCCCGTTCCCAGTCGCCGGAATTGTGGTGGTCATAGAATATGCCGCCGATCCCGCGGGGTTCGTTTCGGTGGGGCAGGAAGAAATACTCGTCGCAGCGGGCCTTGAACGCTGGGTACCAGGCAGGGTCGTGCTTGTCGCAGGCTGCCTTCATCGCCGCATGAAAGATCTGGGCATCCGGAGCGTCCTGACTGCGCTGGCTGTCCTGTGTGGGGGTCAGATCTGCGCCGCCACCGAACCAACCCTGAGAGGTGGCCAGAAAGCGCGTATTCATATGCACGGCTGGAACATGGGGATTGTGCATGTGGGCAATCAGACTGATCCCCGTGGCCGTAAAGCGCGGGTCCTTGTCTGCGCCGGGCATGGTCGCGGCCATTTCTGGAGTGAATGTGCCGTGGACCAGTGAGATATGGATGCCACACTTCTCAAAGAACCGTCCGCCACGCATGAAGCCCATGACACCGCCACCGCCAGCGGGCCGGACCCAGGGCTTCAGTTCAAAACGACCGGGTGTGCCGGGATAGAGATCGGCGGGAGCCTCGTCCTCCATGGCCTCAAATGCGCTGACAATGCGGTCGCGAAGGGAATCGAACCAGGCACGGGCACGGGTGTTGCGGGTTTCGAGAGGGCTGGTTTCGGTCATGACATTTCGGATTTCGGAAGTTGATGGGTCTGGCGAAGGGCTTCTGAAAGGCCAATCGCGGCAGAGACCGTAACGTTGAACGATCGGCGGCCCGGGCTCAAGGGAATGATGACGCGGGCGTCAACGAAATCGTGGACCTCGTCCGGGACGCCCTGACTTTCCCGTCCAAACAGCAGGACATCGTCGGGCTGGAAACAAAAATCATAGAGGGGCGTCGCGGCCCGGGTCGAAAAAAGAACAATGCGTCCCGTCTGGGCCTGGCGAAATTCCGACCAGCCCGCATGGCGCTGAATGACCGCAGGATCGCCATAATCAAGGGCTGCCCGGCGGATCGCCTTGTCAGAAAGGGGGAAGCCACAGGGCTCAATGACGTGTACAGCGACGCCAAGGCAGGCTCCGAGACGAAGGGCCGCCCCAAGGTTTTGCGGAATGTCCGGTTGAAAAAACGCGAGCAGCATTCTAAGCGATCCTTCAATGTGCTTTGCGGGAGCGAGGGGCGAATCGGGGGCGGTGGAGATCGAGGCAATCGATCATCACAATTCCACGAATTCAAACCCGCGATTGTCGAGGCATTTGACGGACCCATACCAGAACCTCTGGATGGGTCGAACCCGGGCTGGGACCTTTTGTCCCGGACCCTAGATAAAGGGTAGCTTTAAGGTGGCCGACACCGTCGTGGGCGCAAACCCAGAACATGCTGCAGGGGAAGACCCCAACCGGCGTGACTTCATTCATATCGCAGCCGGCGTGGCCGCGGTCGGAGCTGTGGCCGGTCTGGCCTGGCCGTTCATCGATCAGATGAACCCGGCGGGCGACACCCTGGCCCTGGCTTCGGTCGAGTTTGACCTGACCAAGGTTGAGGCCGGCCAGTCCGTGACCATCAAGTGGCGCGGCAAGCCCTTGTTCATTCGGCACCGGACCGGTGCCGAGATCGCCAGCGCGATCAAGGACGACCATGCCGCCCTTCGCGATCCTCAAACCGACGAAGTTCGTCACAAGCCAGGCAAGGCCGAATGGCTGATCCTGGTCGGGACCTGCACCCATCTCGGATGCGTTCCGACCTTTGGCGGCGGTGATTACGGCGGATGGTTCTGCCCTTGCCACGGCTCGCACTACGACACGTCGGGCCGGATTCGTAAGGGTCCTGCACCGAAGAATCTGGCGGTGCCAGACTACGCATTCCTCTCCGACACCAAGGTTAAGGTGGGCTAGGTATCATGAGCGGACATTCAACCTACGAACCCAAGTCTGGCGTCGAGAAGTGGCTCGATACCCGCCTGCCCATCGTGCGGCTGGCCTATGACAGTCTTGTCGATTTCCCGACCCCGAAGAACCTGAACTACTGGTACACCTTTGGCGGGATCCTCGCCCTGTGCCTGGGCATTCAGATTGTCACCGGCATCGTGCTGGCCATGCATTATGTCCCGCACGTGGACATGGCCTTCAACTCGGTCGAGCGCATCATGCGCGATGTGAACTATGGCTGGCTGGTGCGCTACATGCATGCCAACGGGGCCTCGATGTTCTTCATTGCGGTCTATGTGCACATGTTCCGCGGCCTTTATTACGGGTCCTACAAGGCCCCTCGCGAGGTGCTCTGGATCCTGGGCTGCGTGATCTACCTCCTGATGATGGCGACAGCCTTCATGGGCTATGTCCTGCCCTGGGGTCAGATGAGCTTCCACGGCGCGGTCGTGATTACCAACCTGTTTGGGGCCCTGCCCATTGTTGGCCAGTCCATCACCACCTGGCTATGGGGCGGTTTCGCGGTCGATGATCCGACCCTCAATCGCTTCTTCTCCCTGCACTATCTGCTGCCCTTCATGATTGCCGGTGTTGTTATCCTGCACATCTGGGCCCTGCATGTGGTCGGGAACAACAATCCGACAGGCGTTTCGGTCCAGTCGAAGGAAGATACCGTCCCCTTCCACCCCTACTATACGGTGAAGGACGGGTTTGCGATTTCGGTCTTCCTGCTGATGTTCGCCGCCTTTGTCTTCTTTAACCCGAATGCCCTGGGCGATGCCGTGAACTATGTTCCGGCCAACCCCTTGGTGACCCCCGCCCATATCGTGCCAGAATGGTACTTCCTGCCCTTCTACGCGATCCTGCGCGCGGTTCCGGACAAGCTCATGGGCGTGCTCATGATGTTTGGGGCCATTGCCATGCTGTTCATCCTGCCCTGGCTGGACACGTCGAAGGTGCGCTCCATGCGCTACCGGCCGACAGCAAAGCTCTACTTCTTTATCTTTGTTCTGGCCTGTCTGGTGCTGGGCTTCTGCGGTGGCAAGCTGCCGGATGCTCATGTCATTCCGGGCCTGACAACCTTCCAGCTGCTGGATGCAGACCTGAATTCCATGGTCTGGCTCTCACGCTTTGCCGCAGCCTATTACTTCTCCTACTTCCTGATCATCCTGCCGGTTCTGGGACTGACCGAGGTTCCCCTCGCCCAGCCCCTGTCGATCAGTGCACCGGTTCTGTCGCATCCTGCCAAGGCACCTGTCGGTGCTGCGGCTTCGCCTGAAAAGAGGGGTTAAGCCTCGATGCTGCGCAAGGTTTACGTATTCGCGGCGCTGGGACTCGCCCTGATGGCGGCTCCGGCCCTGGCGGTGACAACCCAGGTTGAACCGAAGGAAATTCACTGGAGCTTCGAAGGCCCCGTGGGCAAGTTCGACCGCGGCCAGTTGCAACGGGGTTACAAGGTGTATCGGGAGGTTTGCTCCTCCTGCCACTCCATGAACCTCGTCTCCTTCCGGAATCTGGGTCAGAAGGGCGGGCCCTTCTATGATGCGGAATATCCCAACCCGAACGACAACCCCTATGTGAAGTCCATCGCCAAGGATTATCAGGTCAATGATATCGACTCTGAGACCGGTGATGTTGTTCAGCGTCCGGGCACCTCGGCGGATCGCTTCCCCAACCCCTACCCGAACGAACCTGCGGCGCGGGCTGGCAATGGCGGGGCACTTCCCCCGGACATGTCGACCCTGTCCAAGGCGCGTGAAGGCGGCTCGGCCTACATCTATTCCATCCTGACGGGCTACAAGACTCCTTCGGCGAACCTCAAGGTGCCGCCGGGCAAGTACTACAACCCCTATATGCCAGGCGACGTGAGTGGCTTCTGGTCCGGGGATATGAAGGATGTTCCGGAAGGTGGCTTCATCGCCATGCCGCCCCCGCTGGTCGCAGGCAAGGTCACCTTTGATGACGGCACGCCGTCCACCCTGGAGCAGCAGGCTTCAGATGTAGCGGTCTTCCTGGCCTGGGCTTCCGAGCCCAAGATGGAAGAGCGCAAGGCCTTTGGCGTCGGCGCAATGATCTACCTGCTGATCTTCTCGGTCTTGCTCTATGTGAGCTATCGCCGGATCTGGCGGAACATTGCCCACTAGACCGCTCTGACTTGAGACACGAAAAGGGCGTGACGGTTTCCCGTCACGCCCTTTTTTTAATCCGCTGCCCGGCGCTGTGAAGGGCTGGATCAGACGTTGAAGCGGAAGTTCATGACGTCCCCGTCCTGGACCAGGTATTCCTTGCCCTCAGCCCGCATCCGCCCCGCCTCCCGCGCTCCGGCTTCACCGTTCAGCCGGACATAGTCCTCAAAGGCGATGGTTTCGGCGCGGATAAAGCCCTTTTCAAAGTCCGTATGGATCACACCGGCGGCCTGGGGGGCCGTGGCACCCACCGGGATGGTCCAGGCCCGTGCCTCCTTTGGCCCTGCGGTGAAATAGGTCTGAAGACCAAGCAGCTTGTAGGCCTCCCGGATCAACCGGTTCAGGCCGGGTTCGATCAGCCCCAGGGTCTCCAGGAACTCGCCGCGCTCGGCGCTGTCCAGCATGGCGATTTCGCTCTCGATCTGTGCGGAGATCACCACACTGTTGGCGTGGTCGCGCGCCGCGCGCTCAGCGACCCGGGCAGAATGGGCATTGCCGTCGGAGGCTGAGCCTTCATCGACATTGCAGACATAGAGGGCAGGCTTGGAGGTCAGCAGCTGGAGCATGCGCCAGGCCTTGTCGTCCTCCTCGGGAATGGTCGCGGTCCGGGCGGGGCGTCCCTGATTGAGCTGTTCCAGGGCCAGATTGACCAGACGAAGGGTCGTAATGCTGTCCTTGTCGCCAACCTTGGCGCGCTTTTCCAGATTATTGACCCGCTTTTCCAGGCTCTCCAGATCGGCCAGCATGAGCTCGGTTTCGATAATTTCGAGATCGGATATCGGATCGACCCGACCCTCGACATGGGTGATGTCATCGTCTTCGAAGCACCGCGCCACAAAGGCCACGGCATCACAGTCACGGATATTGGCCAGGAACTGGTTGCCTAGACCTTCGCCCTTCGAGGCACCTCGCACCAGACCCGCCACATCCACGAAATTGATCCGCGCCGGCAGGATCTCCTTGGACCCCGCGACCTTGGCCAAAGCCTCGAGGCGTGGCTCGGGGACGGCCACGTCTCCGAAGTTGGGTTCGATCGTGCAAAAGGGATAATTCGCCGCCTGGGCCGCAGCCGTCTGGGTCAGGGCATTGAACAGGGTCGACTTCCCGACATTGGGCAGGCCGACGATGGCGACTTTAAGGGCCATGATTCAGTTTCATCCTTCAGACAAGGCGCGCCGACTACCACGCGCGCGGGTGCGGGTCATCCCCGCATGAGTGCCTGGGCCGCAAGGTCACGCCAAAGTCGGCCTTCCTTGCGAAACTGGGCATTGGTCTTTTCGAGCCGCCGGTCAATGTCGGCGAGGGCCGCCGTGGCCTCTGCGCGACGCCCTGTGTGGGCCAGGAAGGCCGCATGGCGTCCCAGGGCCTCGAAACCGGTCAGGCGCTCTATGGCGGTCTGAAAGGCCCGCTCTGCGTCGGACATGCGGCCGGTCGCCTCATAGGCGCGTGCCAGGGCCAGGGAGATGCCCGGGGCTGTGTCCCCGGCCGCCACCAGCCTGTCGAGCAGGCTGAGGGCCTCGGTTGCCCTGTCGAGGTCCAGAAGGGCCTTGGCGCGGCCAAGAAGCAGGACGCCGTCATCTGCATAGACACCCTGGGCGGCCTCTGCATAGAGACGTTCGGCTTCGTCGGGTCGGTTCATGTTGGCTGCGGCAGAGGCCAGACGGGACAGGTTTCGCACTGTGGGGGCTTCGTCACAGGCGTGCTTGGCGTCGCGATACTCGCGATGGGGATCCAGGGTGTCTCGGGCCGCCACGGTCAATCTTCGGGCTGTGCGCCCTCCGGTGAGTTCTGGGCCAAGTATGGCGATCAGATAGACAAGCCCGCCGAGGGGCTGGAGCATCAGGATCACCCAGAGCCAGAAGGTCTGCTGTCCCGTCCGGACGGCATGGATGCAAAGCGCGATGGAAAAGATCAGGGACAGACCGAAGAGCGGCAAGGACATGATTTGGGCTCCTATCCCTGGCTCTGGCGAGGATCGGCCTTGTCTGCCGGGGCCAGTCGCATGACCTCGGTCTGATAGCGTTCATCTTCCCCTGACACCAGCAGGGGCAGGGCTTCGGCAACGGCCTCCAGAAGGGCTGTCACCCAGGCCTGATCCACCTTGTGGAAGTCGGACAGAACATGGCCCTGGACCCGGTCCTTGTGTCCAGGATGACCGACTCCCAGCCGAGCCCGGCGAAAGTCAGGTCCAATATGTGCAATCAGCGAGCGGACGCCGTTATTGCCTGCGGCCCCGCCGCCCGTTTTCATCCGGAACCGGCCTGGGGCCAGGTCGATTTCGTCATAGAACAAGATGACGTCGGCCGGAGACAGCTTGTAGAATTTCACTGCCTCGGCGACGGCCCGGCCGCTCTCGTTATAGAAGGTCTGGGGCTTGAGGGTCAGGACCTTCACGCCTCCGGCCGGTGTCGGGATCTCTCCCTCACGGACAAGACTGTGAAAGCGCGCGCGCTCCGGGCCAAGCCGCCAGTGGCGCGAAATCTCATCTACGGCCCGAAAGCCGACATTATGACGATTTCCGGAATAGGCCGGACCAGGATTGCCCTGGCCCGCGAGGATCAGCATCTGGCCTCGCCCCTATTATCCCATCAGGTTTAGGCTGTGGCTTCCGCCGCCGCCGCCGAAGCCGAGGCTGACGAGCCAGCAACCGTAGCCACCACTTCGTCCGGGCTGTTGGCCAGGGTCACGCCCGTGGGCAGGACCAGATCGGCTGCGCGAATGGCGTCGCCGATATCCAGGCCGGTCAGGTCGAACAGGATGTCCTCAGGGATGTGGTCTGCAGAGCACTTAAGCTCGACTTCATGCAGGACGACATTCAGGGTGCCGCCGCGCTTGATGCCCGGTGAGGCGTCCTGGTTGCGGAAGTGGACGGCCACGGAAATCGTGATCTGCTGGTGTTCATCGACCCGGTAGAGGTCGAAATGCCAGGGCTCATCCGTGACGGGATGCATGTCGATGGCCTTGGCAATGACCGGCTGGGTTTCATTGCCATACTTCAGGGTCACCAGGTGCCCAAGCAGCTTGCCCGTATAGAGCGCCTTGCGGAACTCATTGGACTTGATGGCGACGGCCACGGGGTCCTTGGAACCGCCATAAAGCACGCCGGGGACCTTGCCGGCACGACGTGTCTCACGGGCACCACCGGTACCGGTACGTTCACGGACTTCTACGTTCAGAATGATATCGGCCATGGCCTTGCCTCGAAACGAAACCGCCGCGCGAACGTCCCGCGCGGCGACGGACGACCCCAAGGGCCGAAAGGATGGGTTGCATACACAAAAGAGTTGCCCGTGGCAACGGCTGGCCGCACGTCAGGTGACGGGTTATCCCCGCTTCTTGCCAGATTTCTTTCCGGGAGCCCTCTGCGCCACGGTCGTATTGGCGATTGGACGCACTGTCGGAATGAATTTTGCCTCATAGGGTTCGGTCATGCCGGACGCCTTGATCACGCACCGGCCGCTGTCCATCATGATGTGCTGACCAAGACAAAAGATGTCTTCGTAATTCGGGCCAGCGACGGCCAGGCACTGGTTGAGATTCAGTTTCGACATGCGCAGGCAGGACGCGACATTCGGATCGGCCATGATGGCTGAGACGGTCTCATCATTATCGTCGCCCGCGCGTCCGAGAACCGCAAGTGCAGCAAGGGTCATGCTGCGAACCGTCGGCGCACTGTTAGGCGAGGGGGCTGTCAGGTCGGGAGTCGATCTCAGGGCGGCATGGGCCAGCAAGTCGCCCTGACCCAAATTGCCCTTAATGGGCGTAGCTGAAAGGCTCTTGGCCAGTTCCAGCCGGGTCTCCCGGTGGGCGATCAGGTCCTTTGACCAGGACTGTTTCTGCAGGTCATAGGCCGACTGTTTTACCGCCAGCCCGGCATTGTAAAGGGTCTGTCCGTCATCGTTCAGGGCCTTGGTGACCCGAAGACTGGCCCCTTGCGCGCCAGTGAGCCCCAGGACGGCATAGGGATTGGTCGTCAGGCGATCTGCCAATTCCCTGGCCTGCTCCGGACTTGCGGCCTGGCTTCTGATGCCATCAACAAATTCTGGGGTCTGCAAGGCCACGAGGGCACCATAGGCCATGGCACCCTGGAGAAGCTGGTTGGTTTCGTACTTTGCGCCCCGTTGAACGGCGACTTCGACAGAGGCCCCGTCCGAGAAGTTCGGCGTAATGGCAGAGGCAGAGTCCATATAGGTTCGATAGGCACTGGCCTGTTCGATCAGGCGGGACCCAAGGGTGATCTGGGGGGCAGGCGGTGCGGGTTCGACAACGGCGACCTTTGGTTCTGGGGTCGAGCAAGCCTGAAGCGTGGCTAAAATCAAGGGTAGTGCCGCAAATGCCCAGACACGCCAACGCGTCATGATCCGTCTCCAAATCGCTCACTGCGGGCGGAAGATCGAATGGCTCGCCATATGTGAGACGAAGGCCTGTCCCTGCCCGGGATAATCATTCCGCGGGAGAGTGTAGGCGGAATGAGCCTCTTGAGCCAGAGGTCAATCAAACAGTTTGGAAACAGATTCCTCGTTGGCAATCCGTCGAATGGCTTCACCGATCAGGGCCGCGCAACTGACGACCCGGATCTTGTCACAGCCCGCCACGAGAGGTGTGGCTTCAATGGAGTCGGTGATGACCAGTTCCTTCAAGGCAGACTTGGCCACCCGGTCGTGAGCCGCCCCCGACAAGACGCCGTGGGTCACATAGGCCGAGACTTCGGTGGCGCCCGCATCCATGAGGGACTGGGCCGCATTGCAGAGCGTACCTGCGGAATCAACGATGTCATCGAACAGAATCAGGCGGCGGCCAGAAACGTCACCGATAATGTTTGCAACCTCGCTCTTGCCCGGCCCTGACCGGCGCTTGTCGACAATCGCCAGTTCCGCGTCCAGGCGGCTGGCCACGGCCAGGGCCCGCACAACGCCGCCGACGTCGGGGGAGACGATCAGCATTTCGTGGGTCCGCTGATAGTGCCCCTTGATGTCGCCTGCCATCAGGGGGGCGGAGAGCAGATTATCGGTGGGAATGTCGAAAAAGCCCTGAATCTGACCCGAATGCAGGTCCATGGTCAGGACCCGGTCGGCCCCGGCCCGGGTGATAAGATTGGCAACCAGCTTGGCGGAAATTGGGGTCCGGCCCCCGGTTTTTCGGTCCTGCCGGGCATAGCCAAAATAGGGCATGACGGCCGTGATGCGTCGGGCAGAGGCCCGCTTGAGGGCATCAATGCAGATGAGCAGTTCCATGAGGTTGTCATTGGCGGGGTAGCTGGTCGACTGGATGACGAAGACATCCTCGCCCCGGACATTCTCGTCGATGGTTACAAATATCTCGTTGTCCGAGAACCGTTTAACTTGTGCCTTGGTAAGGGGCAGATCCAGATGTGCCGCCACCGCATCGGCCAAGGTGCGGTTGGAATTGCCAGCCAGCAGCTTCATCGGACCCTCAAAATTCCAGGTTAACCCATGGATGGGGCTTGTAGCAGTCAGGCGGTTCCGGGCAAGGGCCGGGCGACGGTTTTCCGGGGATCAATCCAAAGCAATTGCCGAGACCAGACGGCCAAAATCGGGTTCCCCTGCCTTAAAGGCCCGGCGGTTCGAGAAAAACCGGGTTTCGTCGGCACAGGTATCGGCCCCTATCCAGGTGCAATTTGTCACCCCCGCCTGGCGCAACCGGCCGAGCACAAAGGCGGGAAGGTCGAATAGGAACCGGTCTGAATTCGGGACGACCGTGAAGAAGGCCCGGTAGCTTGAGGTCCGGGCCACAAATTGCTCGACGAATTCCGGCCCGACTTCATAGGACTCGGGTCCGATACAGGGGCCAATGACGGCGATTAGCTGATCTGGCCGCGCGCCCAGTTCGCACATGGCCTCTACCGTGCGTTCAGCAATTCCGCCCAGGGCCCCTCGCCACCCCGCATGGGCGGCAGCAACGACCCGGGCCTGGGGATCTGCCAGCAAGATGGGTGCGCAATCGGCGGCAAGAGCGCCGCAAATGAGACCGGAGGTGGCTGTCACCACCGCATCGCCTTCCGGGCGGGTGTCGCCCCATGGCTGATCTGCCCGCAGAGCTCGGTCTGAGTGGACCTGATAGGCAATCGTCAGGGCCGATTCGGGCCGACCGAAATGGGCGGCGACGCGGCGACGGTTTTCCGAAACATCCTCGGCACGGTCCGAAGAACCCCGCCCGAGGTTAAGGCTGGAAAATATCCCGGCAGATGCGCCCCCGGTCCGGGTGAAAAACCCATGTTTCAGACCCGGGAGGGTCAGTTGTGGGGCTGTGATGGGGTCCAGGGTCGTCATGTCTCTGTCTCAAATCCCGGAGGCACCAGGCCCTGAACATGCAGGCAGGCCACCTTGAAGAGTTCGCCCATCTGGTCCGGGGCCACCAGGCGCTCCAGTTGACGTCCGATCTGGTCCGTTCGTTCGGGCTGGGCCTGGGCCAGTCTTTCGGCCCGCTCGAAAATGCCCAGCCGCGCGAGGAAGGTCGCCTGATCGAGCAGCGGTGCCGTCGCGGCTCCAGCGGCACGTGCGGCGGCAAGGACGGCTGGAAAGTCGGCATGGGCGGTCAGGTCAACCTGGCCCGGATGGGCGAGGGGATGCTCTTTTCGGTGGCTTCCAATGGCCTGGAGGGTATCGCCGGGCCCGGGCGCGCCTCGGCCATAATCGATCAGCAAGGCCGCGCCGCCATCCTGTACCAGCCTGTCCGCGACTTCGGTCCCAAGGGCCTCCTGGGCGGGGGAGGTTTCCATCACCATCCCGGCTTCTGCGTCTGGTAGACTCGCCATGTAGGGGGCCTCTGACAGGCCGAAAACCAAATCGCCGGAATCATTGATGCCGATGCAACGCTCCGCCCAGCCTGACGGGGTGCGAACCCACTGGTGGATCGGAAGGCAGTCCAGCAATTCGTTGGCGACCAGGAGCAGAGGCGCGCCATCGGGCACCTCGGCCAGGGTCGGGCACGTCTTGGGGCCTGACCCCAGTTTTTGGGCCTGAAGGGTGCGCAAAGGCGCGGAGGCCTCCACCAGCCAGACGTCAGCGGCGGCCAGAAAGTCCGGGACCAGCCGGGCCGTGCGCAAAATGTCATGCATGAGACTGCCATCGCCCGGACCCATTTCAACCAGCCGGAAGGGTGCGGGGCGACCCAGGCGGGACCAGGTCTCGATCAGCCACAGCCCGATCATTTCCCCGAACATCTGGCTGATCAGGGGGGCGGTGATGAAGTCGCCGTCTGAGCGAATAGCAGGGCGGGTCGCGTAATAGCCGTCCTGCGGATCATGCAGGCATAGCGTCATGTACTGGGCGACGGTGATGGGCCCGCCAATCCGGATCTGATCCACCAGCCGCTCACGCAGGCTCATCTTGGCTCCCGATCACGGGCGGGAGCTGTTCGTCAAGTCCACGCCAGATCAGCCAAAGGCCACCCACGACCATCGGCAGGCTGAGCATCATGCCCATGGTCAGGCCAAAGGGGAAAATCGGCAGATAGCTGTCTGGCTCGCGCAGGTTTTCCAGGCCAATCCGGATCAGGCCATAGCCAAGAAAGAATATCCCGGCGATGACGCCGCGCCGCTCCAGCAGGCGGCGTCCAAAGGTGGCCCAGGCCAGGACGGTGAACAGCACCAGTCCCTCCAGAGCGGCTTCATAGAGTTGGCTGGGATGGCGCGGCAGGGGCCCCGCCCCCGGAAAGACCATGGCCCAGGGCACGTCTGTGGGCCGTCCCCACAATTCACCATTCACGAAATTGGCGAGCCGGACGAAGAATAGCCCCGGAGGAACCGCCGCAGTGATGACATCCCCCAGGCTAAAGACGTCGAGCTTGTGACGCCAGGCAAAGGCGAGGGTGGCCATCAGCACACCCAGAGTCCCGCCATGGAAGCTCATGCCGCCATTCCAGACCTGGAGGATTTCCAGCGGGTTCGTCCAGAGCAGTTCCGGCGTGTAAAAAACAACATGGCCGAGGCGTCCACCCAGGATGATGCCAAGGGTGATCCAGAGGATCAGGTCATCAAACTGGCTGACCGTGATGGGGGCGGGCCGTCGGGTCCAGAGTCGGGCATTGCCCAGCAAGCTCGCCACATAGCGCCAGCCCACCATAATCCCGGCGATATAGGCCAGCCCATACCAGCGTATGGCGACGGGTCCGATATGCACCAGGACGGGATCGATCTGAGGGTAGGGTAGGGACACGTCCGTCTCTCCAGCAGCCGGAGCTGAAATCAATTTATTGCGTTTTAGCTGACTACCCCTTCGCATTCATCCCCTTAGGCATCATATTGCTGACATGCAGACACAGAATCCTTTCCTCGATGAGATGGCCAAACTGACCAATGCTGCCATGGGCCTTGCCCAGTCAGCGGGGGAAGAGGCCCGTGCGGCCTTTCGAGCCCAGGCAGATCGCATGGTGGCTGAGTTCGACCTGATCCGCCGAGATGAGTTCGACATGCTAAAGGCCGAGATTGCGGCCCTGCGTGAGGAGGTCGCCGCCCTGCGTGCGCCCAAGCCCGCGCGCAGCAAGACCGCGAAATAGGGGACTCCGCAGGTGCCGTTGGCTTTTGCGGGTAAAAGACGACACGGCACTGACAATTGGCCCTGAAAGCGCTGTAGCTTGAGGTTGAGAGATTGATTCGCGGGGAAGCCTGCGGTCGACGAGTAAGGATTTCCGGGACTCATGGACACACCCCTGTCGGATGATGATGTCGTCTTCAGCCATGACCCGCTGGATATCGTCGAGCACGTCCTGGAAGCAGAAAATCTCGAATTCGACCGCAATGAACGCGGCGATCTGACCTTTGTTCTGTCAGGTGACTGGCGGGATTTTGACCTTTGGTTTTCATGGCGGGCGGAGGTGGAATGCCTTCAGGTCCTCCTGGCCATCGATCTGACCTTTGAGCCGGGTCAGAAGGGCGAGGCCCTGGAGCTCATCAACATCATCAATGCCAAGACCAGCCTGGGTCATTTTGAGATCTGGGAAGACGGCTCGATCATCTTCCGGCATGGCATGGCTCTGCCGGCGGGCGACAGCCCCAGTCTGGCCCAGACCGCCGCCATGATCGATGCGGCCATGGAAGCGGCGGACCGGTTCTTCCCGGCGTTTGATTTCCTGATCCGGGGCGGAAAGTCGGCATCTGCGGCCATGGCCGCCTGCATGTTCGACACTGTCGGCGAGGCCTGAGCCATTTCCCCGTCCGGCATAACGCCCATCTTGATGCTGGGGGCTGGCCGCATGGGCGGGGCCCTGATTGAGGGCTGGCTTAAGGCGCGCACCTACACGCCTGACCAGCTGATAATTCGCGATCCCTTTCCCTCCCCTCAGATTCTTGAGCTGGAGGGACAGGGGTGTCGACTCAATCCGCAGGACGGGGGGCTGGCCCTGGCCCAGACCGTCCTCCTGGCTGTGAAACCCCAGATCTGGCGCGAGACTGCTGAGGCGGTTCAAGCCCACCTGGCCCCTGACGCGATCATCCTGTCCGTGGCAGCGGGTGTTTCAACCGCCGACTTGTCCCGCAGTTTTGGGGGGCGTCGTGTGGCGCGGATCATGCCAACGACCGGAGCCGCCATTGGTCAGGGCGTCGCCAGCATATTCACCACCGATGCCACCGCCCGGGCGCGAGCCCATGCCCTGTTTTCGCCTGTGGGCACGGTGGTTGATCTGGATGATGAATCTCTCATGCATGCCGCGACGGGCGTGTCCGGATCCGCGCCGGCCTATTTCTATGCCTTTGTTGAGGCTCTCGAGGCGGCTGGCATTGAGGCCGGGCTTCCGGCAGACTCGGCCCGAAAGCTGGCACACGCGACCATGACCGGGGCCGCTGCCCTCATGGCGGAACGGCAGGCGGACCCGAGTGATTTGCGCAGGCAGGTGACCTCACCCAATGGCACGACCGAGGCGGCTCTGAAGATCTTGATGGGGTCTGAAGGGCTTGGCCCGCTTCTGCGGGACGCGGTGGCGGCGGCAACCCAAAGGTCCCGGGAGCTGGGGGGTTAGGTCGATCCCGGTATCCGGATTACGGCGCGCAGGCCGCCCAAGGGGGAGCGCTGCAGGGTGACATCCCCTCCATGGCTTCGCGCCACGTCCCGTGCAATGGCCAGGCCAAGACCGACGCCCTTTTCATTTTGATTGCGGGAGTCATCCAGCCGGTTGAAGGCTTTAAAGGCTTCCTCATAGCGATCATCGGCAATGCCTGGCCCATCATCATCGACGGAAATTTCGAGCCCCCGGCCGGTCTGACGGGCGGCAATAACCACCTTGTCCCCATAGGCAGCGGCATTGGTGACCAGGTTCGAGATCGCACGTTTCAGGTTGTTGGGCCGGACGGCGGCCATGAGGTCGGGGCCCGTCACGCAGGTGACTTCGGCGCCTGCCCGGCGGGCGCTTTCGGCGACGCCTTCGATCAGGGGCGAAATGGCAATCGTCTCAACCTGTTCCCGGCCTTCGCCGCGCGCAAAGGCCAGATACTCATCGATCATGTGCTCCATGTCCGCCAGATCGCGTTTCATGTCCGCCGTCCGGCGACTGGGTTCAGCCAGGGCGAGTTCGAGCTTTAGTCGGGTGAGAGGCGTACGCAAGTCGTGGCTAACGGAGGCCAAGAGGGCGGTTCTCTGGTCGATGTGCCGCTGAATCCGGGCCTTCATGGCGAGAAAGGCCTGGGCCGCCTGGCGCACTTCCCGGGCCCCGTGGGGCTTGAAGGCCGGGACGTCCAGCCCCCGGCCGAAATCATCCGCCGCTGAGGCCAGGCGCTCAATGGCGCGCACCTGATTGCGGATGAAGATAATCGAGACGGCCGTCAGGATCAGGGTGGCCACCGCCATCCACAGGACAAAGATCAGCCCCTGGGTGGCCACGGCCCGCTCCCGGGGCGCAAGCACGCGCAGGACCCCCTGGGGGGTCTGGACGCGGATGTCCATATAGGCCGGATATCGGGTGGTATCGAACCAGAAGGGCGCATCGATCCGGGAGGTCAGGGCGCGTTCGAGGGAAGTGTCCACGACCTCCAGCCGGTTATGCCGCCGACCCTCAGGTAGTTTTCGACCCGGCTGAAGGGCAATGGATAGACTCATGGATCTTTCCGCCCGGTCGGTCAGGCGCGCCAGTCCCGCAGGGCTGGGATCATCCTGAAAACTCTCTACCGCCCAGGCAACATCCCCGGCCAGCCCCTCGGACAGTCGGGCCGTCACATTGCGCCAGTGGGCATCGAAAAACACCCAGGCCACGGCCAGCTGCATCAGGGCAACGGGCAGGATGATGATCAGTAGGGAGCGGCCAAACAGGCTGGTCGGCAGGGACTTCTTGATCAGGCGCGCCCAGCGGGAGGATAGGTCAGTCACCGGGGTCATGCGTCAGGGGCCAACAAATAGCCCACACCGCGCACGGTCTGCAGGTAGCGGGGAGTCTTGGGGTCGGCTTCGATCTTGCGCCTTAACCGGGTGACCTGAATGTCCACGGCCCTGCCGGAAGGGTCGGCTGTGTCGCGGGCCAGTTCGAGCCGGTCAACGGGCCGGTCAGGTGAGCGGGCCAGATGCCGCAGGAGGGCGACTTCTGCCTCCGTGAGGCGCACCGGGGTCCCGTCGCGGGTCAGTTCCCCCCGGTCAGGATCAAACTGGCAGGCTCCCAACTGGACCGGCCCTCCCGATGCCTTGGGCGGCGTGGCCGTCCGCCGCAGGATGGACCGAATGCGGAGGACGAGTTCTTCAGGTTCAAAGGGCTTTGCCAGATAATCATCGACCCCAAGCCTCAGGCCCTCAATCCGGTCTTCCGGCAAACCGCGTGCGGTCAGCATCATGATCGGCATGCCCCCCACGGACCCCGGACGCGCCCGCATCCAGCTCGCCAGGGACAGGCCGTCCTCGCCGGGCATCATGACATCGAGAATCGCCAGATCGAAGTCCAGGGTCTCCACCAGCCTGCGGGCCGTTGCACTGTCCCGGGCCGCAGACACGCGAAACCCGGCGCGGGAGAGATATTCCTTCAGCAGGTCCCGAATTCGGTTGTCATCATCCACGACCAGCAGGTGAGAGGCCGAGGTATCCGTGTCGAAGGCGCTCATCCCGGCCCCCTTTGAGGCCCTGGCTCACCCAAATTGTTTGACGTAGGGCAAACGGCGGTCTGTAAGGGAAGGCTCTTGAGAAACGGAGTTTTCCCCATGTCACTGGTTCCCTTCGATGATCGCGATGGATGGATCTGGCTCGACGGCCAGTTCACGCCCTGGCGCGAGGCGAAGGTGCACGTATTGACCCACGGACTCCACTACGCCTCGGCCGTCTTTGAAGGCGAGCGGATGTATGGCGGAGAGGTCTACAAGCTGCGTGAGCATACGGAACGTCTGTTCAAGTCGGCGGAAATTCTGGACTTCGAAATCCCCTATACGGTGGAGGAGATCGATCAGGCCTGCAAGGACACCTGTGCACGAAACGGACTGACAGATGCATATCTTCGTCCGATTGCCTGGCGCGGCTCGGAAATGATCGGCGTTTCTGCCCAGAATACCAAGATCCACGTTGCCGTCGCGGTCTGGGACTGGCCCAGCTATTTCAAGCCTGAGGAGCGGGCCCGGGGCATTCGGATGTGCTGGGCGAAATACAAGCGTCCCTCGCCGGAAACCGAACCAGTCCACGCCAAAGCCACCGGGCTCTACATGATCTGCACCATCTCCAAGCATGCGGCTGAAAAGGCAGGTTATACCGACGCCATGATGCTGGATTATCGGGGCTATGTCGCCGAAAGCACCGGGTCGAACGTCTTTTTCGTCAAGGACGGAGCTCTGCATACGCCCACGCCGGACTGTTTCCTGAATGGCATTACCCGACAGTCGGTCATTGATCTGGCCAAGTCCAAGGGCATTGACGTCATCGAGCGCCATATCCTGCCGGAGGAACTGGCGGACTTTTCGGAGTGTTTTGTGGTGGGCACAGCCGCCGAGGTCACGCCGGTTGCCGAGATCGGCGACTATCGCTTCACGCCGGGCAAGATTTCCCTGGGCCTCATGGAAGACTATGCCCACATGGTGCGACGCGAGCCCTACTAGCTCCGGACCAATATGACCTCGACCCCGGCGGCCGCTGCGTGCGGGGCCAGGGCCTGGGGCTTTTCGACCCGGACGCGAACCTGGGTCACCCGGGAGTCCTGAAGGCAGGCCTGGGCGAGTTGCTCGGCAAAGGCCTCAACCAGGTCGATATGGCCCCTGGCCAGAATGGCGCGGGCCGCTTCGCCGACCATTTCATAATTGACGGTCTGGGCTAGGGTCTGGCTTCCGGCGCTTGGGGCCTCCAGCTCGACGTCGACGATGAGGGGTTGGGTACGCCCTATTTCGTGGGGATGGATGCCGATCTCGGCCTCCAGGCGAAGACCGGCCACGAAGATTCGGGTCATGACCATTTGGCCCCTGGCATGCGGTTCGACGGTCATCTGGTGTGGGAGCCTTTGGTCGGGAAGTCGGAAAGCTAGGTCAGGTGTTGGCCGGCATCGACGCAGATCATCTGGCCAGTCACCGAAGGGGCGCCGATTAGATAGATCAAGGCTTGGCCGATTTCTGCGGGATCAACGGACCGGGCCAGGGGCGTTTGGGCCGCTTCGGCGGCAAAGTCCGCCTCGCTCTGGTGGATGGAGCGCAAGACCGGACCTGGCGCAATGGCGTTGACCCGGATGGTCGGGGCCAGGTCGAGGGCCATCATCTGGGTCGCATCCCAAAGGGCGGTCTTGGACAGCGAATAGCTGAAAAATTCCGGCCGGGGGTGCAGGACCCTCTGGTCGATCAGGTTGACGATCAAGCCTGTCTGGCTGCCTGATAGTTGCCGGGACATGGCCTGGGACAGGATCAGCGGCAGGCGGAGATTGATCTGCATGTGGGCCTGCCAGCCGGCGAGGTCCATACTGGAAAAATGGTCTTCTTCGAACAGGGAAGCACTGTTGACGAGTAGGGTCACTGGCCCCAGATCGCGACAGACGCTGTCCAGCAGGTCCGTCGTCTCGGCCTCTATGCCCAGATCCGCAGGAATGAGCAGGGCCCGACGGCCAAGTGCCATGACCTCTGCGGCCGCAGATTCGGCATCGGGATCAATCTGACGGCAGTGGATGGCGACATCATAACCGGCCTCTGCACAGGTCCGGACCAGCACGCGGCCAATCCGGCGAGCGCCCCCGGTGACCAGGGCGATACCGCGAGGCGCCGTCGGCATGAACCTAGTCCAAGCGTCCGAAATCGATCATGTTCAGAGCCAGAAAGGCGACGAAGAAGGGGATGATGATGGCCAGCGGGCTCATGAAGGACTCCTCAAGATTTCCTCGGCTTTAGCGAGCCCACAGACACTTGTCGAGGTCCCAAGGTGTCAGGTCAGGTGGGGCGCGAAGCCCGGCGGGGCGCGGGGCTTTGAATTAATTTTCGGTTAGGACCTTGCCTCATGCCGAAAACCTCTTTCCCCGGGCGCGGTGATCTCTAAAATAGGACAGGAAACCGGGGGGCTCCAATGGCCAGTCCGGCAGCTTTCCAACAAGCGAATGCGGAGGACGCCATGCGCGAGTATCTAAAATTCTACATCGATGGTCAGTGGGTTGAGCCGGTCGAGCTCAAGACCCTGGATGTCATTAATCCGGCGACTGAAGCCGTCTGCGGCAAGATTGCCCTGGGCTCGGCGGCGGATGTGGACAAGGCCGTCATGGCCGCCCGTAAGGCTTTCCCGGCCTGGTCGCAGACCACCCGCGAAGAACGCCTGGATGTGCTGAACCGCATTCTCGCGGAATATCAGAAGCGCTTTGGTGACCTGGCCACAGCCGTGACCGAAGAAATGGGGGCTCCGGCTTCCCTGGCCCAGCGGGCCCAGGTTCCGATCGGCATGGGCCATCTGGCCACGGCCGTTTCGGTTCTAAAGGACTTCAAGTTCGAGGAAGATCGCGGACCGACCCTGATCGTCAAGGAACCGATTGGCGTCTGCTCCTTCATCACCCCCTGGAACTGGCCTCTGAACCAGATCGTCTGCAAGGTGGCTCCTGCCATTGCTACGGGCTGCACCATGGTGCTGAAGCCTTCGGAAGTGGCACCCTTCTCCGGCCAGATCTTCGCTGAAATCATGCACGCCGCCGGGGTTCCGGCCGGTGTTTTCAACATGGTCCATGGCGACGGGATCGGCGTGGGCGTGCCCATGTCCAGCCATCCGGAAGTCGATATGGTCTCCTTCACGGGTTCAACCCGCGCCGGGATCGAAGTGGCCAAGAATGCGGCGCCTACGGTCAAGCGCGTGGCTCAGGAACTCGGCGGAAAGAGCCCGAACATCGTTCTCGATGACTCGGCCTTTGCCAAGGGCGTGGCCCGGGGTGTCGCCACCATGATGACCAATTCCGGTCAGTCGTGTAACGCCCCGACCCGTATGCTGGTGCCTGCCGCCCGTATGGACGAGGCCATTGCTGTTGCCCGTGAAGCCGCCTCCCAGATCACGGTCGGGGATCCGAACGGCAATTCCCAGCTGGGTCCTGTTGTGTCTGAAGTCCAGTTCACCAAGATCCAGAAGCTGATCCAGGCCGGTATTGACGAGGGGGCCACCCTGGTCACTGGCGGCGTCGGTCGCCCTGACGGCCTGGACAAGGGCTATTATGTAAAGCCGACCGTCTTCGCCAATGTGACCAACGAAATGACGGTCGCCAAGGAAGAGATCTTCGGTCCCGTCCTCTCCATCCTCGGTTACGACACCCTGGATCAGGCCATCAAGATCGGCAATGACACGGAATATGGCCTCGCGGCCTATGTCCAGTCCGAAGACCTCGGCAAGGCCCGCGAAGTCGCGGCCAAGCTGCGGGCGGGTCAGGTCTCCATCAACGGCGGTGGCGGCGACATGATGGCCCCCTTCGGTGGCTACAAGATGAGCGGTAACGGGCGTGAGTGGGGCGATTTTGGCTTCCACGAGTTCCTGGAGACCAAGGCCATCCTGGGCTATGCGCCCAAGGAAGCCGCGGAATAACGCATTTATCGGATATCCGGGGGGCAGGTGCCCATGGCGTCACCTACCCCCCGGGAATTCCAACACTCGACGCCTTTCCCGATCAGATGGTGCCATCTGGTCTGGAAAGTTGCCGGGGCCACAAAGCGCCCTGACTTAGAGGAGGTGCCTGGCCATGGATCCCCATTTCAAGGCTATGCTGGATCAGGAAGCGGCCGCTGCGGCGGGCCAGACACCGCCGCCCCTGAGCGCCGTTCCACCGGCCATGATCCGGGCGGGCTACAGCCTTCAGCGCAAATCCCAGAACCAGTCGGCCCCGCTCGATGTCGAGGTGCGGGACCTAAGGGTTGCCGGCGGCGAGGGGCCCGTTCCCGCGCGGCTCTATGTGCCCGCTGGCGCGCCCGACGTGACCGCTGGGCTGGTCTATTTCCACGGCGGCGGGTTTGCCATTGGCGACCTCGAGAGCCATGACGGACATTGTCGGCGGCTGGCGGCCTATTCAGGCTGTCGCGTTCTGGCCATAGACTACCGGCTGGCTCCGGAGCATCCCTTCCCCGCAGGCCATGACGACTGTCTGGCCGCGACCCGCTGGGCCTTTGATCATGCCGCAGAGATCGGGTTCGATCCACGTCGCATAGCGGTTGGCGGGTGTTCGGCAGGGGGAAACCTCGCGGCCTCAATCGCCATAGACCTGAAGTCAGACCCGGTCCGGCAACTGGCCTTCCAGCTCTTGCTCTATCCCTATATCTGCCCGGATGAGACCACGCCGTCACGCCAGGCCCTCGACGGGCCGATCCTGACCAAGGCCGCCCTCGACTGGTTCCAGACCTGCCTGGCGGCGGACGACCATCCAGCGATCAACCGCGTCATACTGGGGTCCGGAGCGGACGTGTCAGGGACACCCCCGGCCTATGTGGTCACGGCGGGATATGATCCCCTCCAGGACGAGGGCCGCGACTATGCCGATCGTCTCAAGGCGGCCGGGATTGCCACGGACCATGTCCACTATCCGGACCTGGTGCACGATTTCTTTGTCATGGGCGATGTCTCGCCCGCGGTCGAGGCCGCTGCGCGCGAGGCGGCGGCGGCTCTGAAGGCGGCGCTTGGCTAGATCGGACGCCGCCTCTGGCTCCAGGCCAGGCAGGCCATACCCGCCAGAATGGACAGGAGTGAGCCCGCAATCACGCCCATTTGGACCTGGCCCTGGGCGGTAGGATTGTCAGCACTGAAGGCCAGGGCCCCGATATAGAGGCTCATGGTAAAGCCAACGCCGCAGAGCAGGGCACAGCCATAGACGTCGAGCCAGCTGGCCCCCGTGGGGCGACGCGCCAGTTTCAGGCCGATGGCCAGGGCCGAGGCACCGAAAACCCCCACCTGCTTGCCCAGAAACAGGCCCAGGGCCACACCCAGGGTCACGGGGCTGAACAGGCTGTCCAGGGACAGGGCGGAGGCGGAAAATCCGGCCGCGACAAAGGCGAACAGGGGCATGATCCCATAGGCGACATAGGGATGCAGGGCGTGCATGACCTGGCGCAAGACGCCCTCCTCGCCGGGCCTGCGGGCTCCGATCGGAATGGTCATGGCGGCGGCCACGCCCGCCAGGGAGGTGTTGAGCCCACTCTTTAAGGTCATGGCCCAGACAAGGACAAAGAGCAGGCCATAAACGGCCAGGGGCGTCCGTCGCCAGAGGCCCGCCAGGGCCATAAGGGCCAGTCCCGCTCCGGCCAGGGCCAGGGGAACCAGATCGAAGTGGCCCGTGAACAGGGCAGCAATCAGGCCGACGGCGCCCAGGTCGTCGGCAATGGCCAGGGTCAGGAGAAAGGTCCGCAGGCTGGCCGGGAGGCGAGGTCCGGCTATGGCCAGGGCCGCCAGGGCAAAGGCAATGTCTGTGGCTACCGGGACAGGCCAGCCCTCCGGGGCTCCCCCCGGACCTGAATTCAAACCGGCATAGACGAGGGCTGGCACCACCATGCCGCCGAGGGCTGCCAGAACGGGGAGGGCCAGCTTTCGCGGGTTGGACAGCTCGCCGCGCAGGATCTCGAACTTGATCTCCAGGCCAACGACGAAAAAGAAGACGGCCATCAGGCCATCCTTCACCCATTTCAGGACAGTTTTCGTTTCCTCAAACGGCCCAACCTGCAAGGTCAGGGGATGCTTGATGAAGCTGAAATAAAACTCTGATCCGGGTGAATTGGCCAGGCCGATGGCCAGGGCTGCGGCCAGGGCCAGGATCACGCCCGAGGCGGCTTCGGTCTTGAGGAAATCAAGGGTGATGCGGCGGGCCATGCCTTTGGGTAACATGAGCCGTAGGGCACGCAAATCAGATTTGGTGCAGGCTGAGCTTGTGCCGCGCCCCGGCTTGGCTCATCTGGTGATCATGCCTGTGTCTTCCACCTACCTGCCCGATCCACGACTGCCGGACCTGGGCGAGGGATTCACCGATCCCGTCCAGGCGGCGGATTTCCCACAGACCGTCCTGCGTTTTCGCAATCAGCGGGCCGCCCAGACGGTGGGTCTTGGCGACCTCAGTCCGGAGGAATGGATCGCGCACTTCGGGCGGTTTCAACCGCTTCCCGGCAACCTGCCCCAGCCCCTGGCCCAGAGATATCACGGTCATCAGTTTCGGGTGTATAATCCCGATCTCGGCGACGGGCGGGGCTTTACCTTCGCCCAGTTGCGCCAGACGGGCACGGGCCGCTTGCTGGACCTGGGCACCAAGGGCTCTGGACAAACGCCTTGGTCGCGTCAGGGGGATGGCCGCCTGACCCTCAAGGGCGGGGTGCGCGAGGTCCTGGCAACGGCCCAGCTTGAAGCCCTGGGGGTGCCCACCTCGCAGACCTTTTCGCTGATCGAGACCGGGGAGGACCTGACCCGGGGCGATGAGCCAAGTCCGACCCGTTCGGCGGTCATGGTGCGCCTGAGCCACGGACACATCCGCTTTGGCACCTTCCAGAGACTGGCCTATCTGGACGAGCCAGAGGCGATCCGCCAACTGGTCGCCTATTGCATCGCCCACTATTACCCGGCTCTGGCTGCCAGCCCTGTCCCCGAGGTGGCCCTGCTGGAGGCGGTCATTGCGCAGATGGCGACCACCACGGCCCGCTGGATGGCAGCAGGGTTTGTGCATGGCGTGCTCAATACCGACAATATGAACATTACCGGGGAGAGCTTCGACTATGGCCCCTACCGGTTCCTGCCGCGCAGTGATCCGAATTTTGTCGCCGCCTATTTTGATTCCTCTGGGCTCTACAGCTTTGGGCGACAACCCGAGGCGGTTTTCTGGAATCTCCAGCACCTTGCCGGGGCCTTGTCCCATACCGGGGTCGCCCAGGACGGGTTGATCGAGGCCCTGAACGGGTTTGGTCCGGCCTATCGTCAGGCCCTGGCAGCGGCAGTCCTGGCCCGGCTGGGGGTTATGCCCCGGGGCGACGCGCGCGATGCCCACCTGGTGAATTGCGCCTTCAAGGCCCTGGCCAGCGGCGGCGACGACCTGCGATGGGAGCCCTTCTTCTTTGACTGGTTCGGCGCGGACGCTGACCGGGCCATGGGCGGGGTGCGGGGGGGGCTCTATGCCGGGGAAGGCTTTGCCGAGTTTCGGACCGCCATGGCCGAGGCCCAGCCCGACCGGCCGGAACGACTGGCCGCCGGGTATTTCCAGAAGCCGGACCCGGAGGAACTGTTGATCGGGGAGATCGAGACCCTCTGGGCCGCTATTGCCGATCAAGATGACTGGGGCCCGCTGGAGGCCAAGCTCCAGGCCCTTGAGGCTGCGCGGCTGTCGCTTAGGCTGGATTCGCCTCTGGCTGGGGGCGGGCCGCCCACTGAGCCAGTATGACGCCGGACAAGGCAATGGCACCGCCTAGAATTTGAATGGGTCCGAAGGCCTCCTGGAAGATCAGCCAGCCCAGAAGGCCTGCGACGACCGGCTGGACGAGAACCACCACCGAGGTGGTCGCAGGCGGCAGTTTGCCAAGGGCCCAGGCAATTGATCCCTGGCCAACCACGTGCATGAGCCCAAGGCCGACACAGGCGATCCAGCCCCGGGCCGATCCCGGCAGGATCTGTTCATGCAGGGCCAGGGCAATCCCCAGCAGAAGGGGTGCCCCCGTCAGGGACGACCAGAACATGATCCGGCTGGCCCCCTGGCTTTCGCGCGCCCGGCTGACGGCCAGGAAATAGAGGGCATACCAAACGGCGGTCATGGCAGAGAGGGCATCTCCCAGCGCAGGGGACTTGCCCATGGCTCCTCCGCCGCGGGCTGCGGCCATGATCCAGGCTCCGGCCACGGCCATGGCAACTGCGACCAGGAATAGACGGCGCGGCTTCTGGCGAAAGACCAGCCAGGCCACGGCCGTTACCAGGACCGGCGTCAGGTTGGACAGGACCGTGGCCTTGGCGACTGAGCTGAACTCAATGCCATAGTGCCAGAAGGCCAGGTCCAGACCGAAGGTCAGGCCGGTGATCAGGGTAATGGGGGTTAGTTTTCCAATCCCGCCGGTCTGCTGGCGGGCCAATATGGCCAGAAGCGGCAGGGCGAAGGTTAGCCGCCAAAATCCGACCGCCGAGGGCCCCGCATCGGCCAGGCGGACCATGATTGGTCCCAGTCCGATGGTGCAGGCCCCGCCAATCAGGACCAGCAGGGCGCGAATATGGGATCTGGACCCGTCCACGGGGCTCGCGTCAGTCAAATCCCAGCTCCCGCCTCAACGCCGCCGGTGTCACCCCCCGGGAACGCAAATCTTCCAGTGTCTCGGCCCCATCCCGTTTCGCCAGGCGCTTGCCGTCCGGCCCGGTCAGGAGTCGGTGATGGCGATAGACCGGCTGGGGCAGGTCAAGCAAGGCCTGAAGCAGACATTGGACATGGGTGGCCTCAAACAGGTCCTGGCCACGAACCACATGAGTGACCCCCTGGCGGGCATCATCGACGGTGACGGCGAGGTGATAGGCCACGCCCACATCCTTGCGCGCCAGAACCACGTCGCCGCCAAGCTCCGGACGGGTGACGATCCGCCCGGCTTGGCCCTCAGGGCCGGAGCCCTCCTCAAGAAAGGCCTGCCAGGTGCCAGGGCCAAGGGCAGACAGGGCCCTATCCAGGGACAGTCGCCAGGCAAAAGGCTCGCCCCGCGCCAGGCGGTCTGCCTCCTCTGCCGGAGCCAGAGCTTGTCCGCGAAAGGCCTCCACGGGGCCATGGGGGGCGCTGGCCATGGTCAGGTCGCGGCGAGTTCGAAAACAGCGATAGACCAGCCCCCGCTCAATCAGGCCCTCCAGGGCAGCGCGATAGACGGCCCCCTCATCGGATTGCCGCAGGACTGGGGTCTCCCAGGTCAGGCCGAGCCAGGTCAGGTCCTCATAAATCCCGGCCTCAAAGGCCGGGCGGCAGCGGGTATGGTCGATATCCTCGATCCGCAGGATGAAGCGTGCACCTAGCGCCTTGGCCGTGGTCCAGGCCGTCAGGGCGGAAAAGGCATGGCCCTTGTGCAGGCGTCCGGTCGGTGAGGGCGCGAAACGGACAGCGGGCAGGGCGGCCGGGCTCACTCGGCAGGTTCGTCCGGAAACACCCGCATGTGGCCGAACAGACCCCGGAAGAAGGCCTCCTCGCCCCCCACCGTGGCCTTGATCTGGTCGAACTGCCGGAAGGAGGCCATTTCCGCCAGGCCATGGGCCGCGCACCAGGCCGCAGACGTTGCCAGCTCCAGCCCGACATGGTCGACGGGGTCGGCTCCGGCCATCAGGGCATCGCGCACCTGACGATAAGCCCCGGTTTCCTTGAGGGCAGGGGACAGGTCTTCCCGGTCCCGGGAGCTATTGTACATGACCCGGTAGACGCTGGGATTGTCCCGGGCAAAACAGACATAGGCCACCCCAAGTGCCACCAGCTTGTCGTGGGTGGACTGGGTATCCACCCGGGCGCTGGCCAGGGCGGCATTGAGCATTTCCCAGCCCTCGTGGGCCACGGCGTCCAGCAACTCGCTCTTGTCCTTGAAGTGGTGATAGGGCGCCGCCGGGCTGACGCCAGCCTCCCGGGCGACGGCGCGCAGGGACAGGGCAGACGGGCCCTCCGCCTCCAGCAACCGACGCGCCGCGGCGATCAGCGCCCGGCGCAGGTCGCCGTGGTGATAGGGGCGGGCTTCGGCTGTTGCAGTTTCACTCATGATGCTGACCGTAAATCTATATCCAAGCGGCGTAAAGATCATCTTGACATCGCTTAGATGGGGTGTATCTAAGCAATGTTCAAATAAATATGTCCCCTGCTCCCCCGGGGGACCCAACTTAAGGAGTGTGTCATGTCTCTCGCCCAGTTCGAACGGCTTTTCGATCGTGTTGTCCCGGCCCTGCTGGTGGTGCTTGGCGTTGTGGTTGCCGTTGCGACCGCGACCCTCGGCGTCATCTAATATCCGCCCATTCAGGGGCTCACCAAGGGGACCTTCGGGTCCCCTTTTTGTTTTGCCGCATTGCGTCACATCAGCGTCATGACGAAGCCTCAGAATCGAGTCCATATTTGGTTCGGTCCGCGTCAGGAGGTTCAATCATGGAGGTGCTGAGGCATTCACCGCATGGCTGGCCTGCCCTTGTTCTCAATGCCGATTTCCGGCCCTTAAGTTATTATCCCCTGTCCCTCTGGGGTTGGCAGGATGTGATCAAGGCGGTCTTCCTGGACCGGGTCGACGTGGTCTCGACCTATGACCAGATGATCCATTCGCCGTCTTTCGAGATGCGGCTGCCCAGTGTGGTGTCGCTGAAGCAATATGTCCCCCAGGACCGGCCCCCCGCCTTCACCCGCTTCAACCTGTTTCTGCGCGACGACTTTACCTGCCAGTATTGCCGCCGGTCGGAAGACCTGACCTTCGACCATGTCATTCCCCGCTCTCGCGGCGGGCGCACCAGTTGGGAAAATATCGTCGCGGCCTGTTCGCGATGCAATCTGATCAAGGGCGGACGTATGCCCGCCGAAGCCAACATGCACCCCCTGCACCCGCCCAGACGCCCCAGTTCCCACGAACTCCAGGCCCACGGCCGCCGCTTCCCGCCCAACCACCTGCACGCCAGCTGGATGGACTATCTCTACTGGGACAGCGAGTTGGAGGCCTGACCAGAGCCTGTTCCGATAAGTGGGAACCGGTTATCGGATCGAAACAGGCTCTAACTTTTTGAAAGGGATCTTCAGCCTGTTCCGATAAGTGGGAACCGGTTATCGGATCGAAACAGGCTCTAACTTTGTGAATGAGAGCTTTTAGAGGGCTCTAAACCTTCTCGCTGATCCGGATCGCGGTCTTGCAGCCGACCTGGATGATGGCGGCGAGCAGGGCATAGCCCGGGGCGTCGCGGGCCCCTTCTTCGACCGCCTGGTCGCGGTGGGAAAGCTCTTCATTGCGAAACTGGGTCAGTTCCGCCGCCAGGGCGGGGTCGCGGGTTTCGAGTTCGCGGATCTGGCTGGCATAGTGGTCGGCAATCACCGTCTCCACCGCCTCGGTGCAGGCATGGGCGGCCTTCTCGCCCATGAGGGCTGTGCCTGCGCCCAGGGCAAAACCTGCCAGCCGCCAGAGGGGGGTGAAGAGGGTGGGCCGGACCTTGTGTTCATTGAGCAGGGCGTCGAACCGGGCCAGATGAACGGCCTCGTGCCCCTCCATCTCGGCCAGCTGTCCGGCAATGCGCTCATGACCGGGGGCCTTGCCCAGAACGGCCCTCTGACCGCGATAAATGTGGACGGCCCCCAGTTCACCGGCATGGTCAACGCGGAGGATTTCGGCCAGTCGGGCGGTCGTGGCCCCCTTGCCGGGCCGGGGAGGGAGCGGGCTCATGGGGCGGTCTGCCTTCCTCGCAAAAGGGCAACAAGGCTGAGACCGGCGAGCTTGGACGAGATCAGCACATTCCAGCCCGCCATGGACAGGCCCAGCATCCGCCAGGCGGCTTCATCACAGGCGGGGGGGCGGATTTTGGCCGTGCCCTGGATCAAGGCGCTCAGGGCCTGGGCATTGATCTGGCTGCTATTGCTGGCGCAGGTCGAGGGGCCGGGCCACCACTTCCATTCCGCCCCGGCGTGATAGGCGGCAATGCCGACGCCCGCCATAAAGACCAGGGCCAAACCGAGGTGAAATAGACCCTTGAAACGCTGCAGCCCGGCAGGCCGGGTCAGGACCAGACCCGCCAGGGCCAGACTGCCCGCGATCCAGTAAACCTCCCTCTGGCGCAGGCACAGGGTGCAGGGGGCATAGCCGCCAAAGGTCTCAAAGGCATGGGCGGCACCCAGCATGAGGGCGCTGGCGGCCAGGGCACATGCCAGCCAGTGCTCAATCACCCGGGACAAGAGCTTGATCATGGCGCGGCTTATGCCCCAAATCCCGGGTGAGGTCCAAGCTCAACCATGGCCCAGTCCGCGCAGGACCAGGAAAACCACCAGGAGCAGGCTGGCCGCCGCCATGAGATAGAGGCCCATCCGGCGTTCGAATTCCGCCACAAGGTGGGGGCCAAAATATTTCAGCAGGGTGGCGGTCAGGAAAAACCTCGCCCCCCGGGTCACGACCGAGGCCCAGACGAAGGTGACAAAGCTGAAATGCGCCAGGCCTGAGGCAATGGTGACCAGCTTGTAGGGAATGGGCGTCAGGCCCTTGATCAGTATGACCCACAGGCCCCACTGGGCAAACCAGGCCTGAAAGGCCTTCTGGCCATCGGCATGACCCATGAGGCGGAGTATGGCCAGGCCGACCGGCTCCAGAAAATAACCAATCGCATAGCCCAGACAGCCGCCCAGGACCGAGGCCAGGGTACAGATGGCGGCATAGTGAAAGGCCCTGTCGCGCCGGGCCAGGACCATGGGGGCCAGCATGACATCTGGCGGAACCGGAAAGAAGGAACTCTCGGCAAACGAGACAAGGGCCAGGACCCAGGGCGCATGGCGGGAGCCTGCCAGTCGGATAACGCCGTCATAGAGCTTGCGAAACATGCGCGGTCCTGTCCCAGAGTCCGGTCGGCGGATCGATCAGCCGAACCCCAGGGCGCGGGCCGTCTGATAGACGATCAGGGCTGCCCCATAGGCCAGGGCAAACATGTAGGCAAACATGATTGCAGGCCAGAGCCAGCTATTGGTCTCGCGCTTGACCACGCCCAGGGTCGCGACACACTGGGGAGCAAAGACATACCAGGCCAGGAAGGCCAGGCCCGAGGCCAGGGACCACTGGTGCGACAGGGTCTCCGCCAGGCTGAGCCCGCCGCCGCCCACCGCATAGACCGTGCCCAGGGCAGCGACCGCCACTTCCCGCGCAGCCATGCCCGGAACCAGGGCGACCGTCATCTGCCAGTTGAAGCCAATAGGGGCAAAAACGGGTTTCAGAAACTGTCCGAGGGTGCCCGCCAGACTGTAATTGATGGCAGGCCCCGTCGCGCCCGCCGGGGGTCCGGGAAAGACCGAGACGAACCAGACCAGCACCATCAGGGGCATGATGATCCGCCCGGCCCGGGTCAGAAACATGCTCGCCTTTTGCATGAGGGTCCGCAGGACATTGGCCGGATTTGGCGCCTTGTAGGTGGGCAGTTCCATCATGAAGGGCTCGCTCTGGCCGCGCCAGAAGACCTTTCGCAAGATGAAGGAAATCCCCAGGGCCGAGCCAATACCGGCGGCATAGAGGGCGAACATGACCAGGCCCTGAAGGTTCAGCACGCCCAGAACCGTGCGGTTCGGGATCACCGCCCCGATCACCAGGGTATAGACCGGAATCCGCGCCGAGCAGGTCATGAGCGGGGCGATCAGAATGGTGGTCAGGCGGTCGCGGCGATTGTCGATCACCCGGGTCGACATAATGCCGGGCACGGCACAGGCGAAACTCGACAAGAGGGGAATAAAGGCCCGGCCATGCAGGCCGGCACCGCCCATAATCCGGTCCATCAGAAAGGCGGCCCGGGCCATATAGCCGGAATCTTCCAGCAGGATTATGAACAGGAACAGGATCAGGATCTGGGGCAGGAAGACCAGGACACTGCCCACCCCGGCAATCACCCCGTCGACCATCAGGTCACGCCCCCAGCCGTGAGGCAGGACTTGCCCGACAACATCACTCAGGCCCGCAAAGCCCTGGTCGATCAGGTCCATGATAGGGACCGCCCCGATAAACACCGCCTGGAACATGACGAAGAGCAGGCCGAGCAGGACGGCAATTCCCGCCACAGGATGCAGCAGGACATGGTCGATCCGGCCCGTCAGGGTGTCGGGACGCTCCGGCGGGTGGACATGGGTGCGCATGAGGCGCTGGGCCTCCTTGTGCAGGTCGCGCAGGGCCGTGCCATCGGGTTCACGCCAGAGGCTGGCCCGGACATCTGTATGGAGGCTTGTCGCCGTTTCGACCATCTGGGCGACCAGCTCGCCAATGCCCCGCCGGCGGGTGGCCACCGTGGTGATGATGGGAAGGTCCAGGTCCCGGGCCAGGCCTTCCAGGTCGATTCGCAAACCCTGGCGCTGGGCGATATCGTACATGTTGAGGGCCAGGATGAGGGGGCGGCCTACGGCCTTCAGCTCCAGGATCAGCCGCAGAACCAGCCGCAGATTGGTGGCATCGGCGACGCAGACAATCGCGTCCGGCGGCACTTCGCCAGCCAGTCGGCCCAGGACGGCATCGCGGGTGACGACTTCGTCCGGGCTACGGGCCCGCAGGGAATAGGTGCCGGGAAGATCGAGTATGGTCAGGGCCTGGCCCTCTGGCGTGACCAGGGCGCCTTCCTTGCGCTCGACCGTGACGCCAGCATAGTTGGCGACCTTCTGCCGGGACCCGGTCAGGGCGTTGAACAGGGCGGTCTTGCCGCAATTGGGATTGCCGACCAGGGCGATGCGCAAGGCAGGCTTCATGCCGCATCCCTCTGAAAGCGGACTTCGGCAGCATCGGCCCGGCGGAGGGCCACCCGCATGTCATCCAGGCGAACGACTATGGGGTCATGACCTATGGCCCCCTCGTGCAGGACCTCGATATGGGCTCCTTCGACAAAGCCGAATTCCAGAAGGCGGCGCTCAAGCTCCTCAGGGTCGACCCCGGAGCCGGGCTGGGCCATTCCCTGGCCCACCGAGACGATGATCCCGCGATCCCCCGGGCGTGCCTGGCTGAGGGCCAGGAGGTCGGATCCCGCAGGAGGGTCTGATGGAACACGCATAAACTGATCTCATCGAGTGTCCGGAACACTCAGTTGCGAATGATTATCATGATCATGCCTGGGGGTCGAGAGATTCCTTGCCATGAAAAAACCGGGTGCAAGGACGGGTGGGAGGCGATAATGGAAGCAGGATTAAGCCAGAACGCGCCGAGGGCCCCAAGGACCCGTCGACGTGGACCAGCCTCGCGGGCGTGGTGGAATTGGTAGACGCGCCGGACTCAAAATCCGGTTCCGCAAGGAGTGTCGGTTCGACCCCGACCGCCCGCACCAGCTGAGGAAAGGTCAGGCCGAGGCGCTGGGCCGGGCCTTGATTCGCTCGTACCAGGCCCGGATGTTGCTGGCCTCCTCGGGGATGGGCTGGCCCACCGTGGCGCCGAAGCCCAGGAAGACGAACAGCAAAATGTCGGCCAGGCTGAAACGATCACCGGTGACATAGGTCTTGCCTGCCATCTGGGCATCCAGCCAGAGGATCTTTTCCCGGGCCAGGGCCTTGAGTTCGGCGGCCCCTTCGACGCTCATCAGGCTCATTCGGCTCTCAAACAGCCTGCGGCCTTCCACGGCCCTGAAGCCGGTGGCCATGGGTTCGCAAATGCCAAGATCGATCCGGCGAACCCACATGCGGGTTTCGGCCCGGGCTTCCGGGGTTGCACCAATCACGGGCGGGTTGGGGAATTTCTCTTCGAGATAGTCACAAATGGCCGTGATTTCCGCCAGGGTGGAGCCATCATCCAGCTCAAGGGCGGGCAGCTGGCCGGAAATATTGACCTGGGTCGTGAAGGGCGGCTTGCGGTTTTCCCCGGCCATGAGGTCGACCTGCTGAACCGGAATGTCCAGACCCTTCTCGGCCATGAACATGCGCACGACCTGCGGATTCGGTCCGACGGAATTATAGAATTTCATGGTGTCCCCCCTTGGCTGTTGGGAGGGATTAGCCGGAGTCCTATTGGGTCCGTCAAGCCAAACTGGAGACGGGGGGCGTTTTGACCGGCCCCCCGGGCCCGGCTCAGGCCGCCGCGACGGCCTTGATCAGGCTCTTGTTCAGAATGACGATGGCGGCATCGCGATCAATACGCTCAATGGCGGCAACTTCCCGGGCCATGCGGTCCAGGGCTGATTCATAGAGCTGACGTTCCGAATAGGACTGTTCCGGCTGGTTTTCCGCCCGATGCAGGTCGCGGACCACTTCGGCAATGGAGACCAGATCTCCAGAATTGATCTTGGCTTCATATTCCTGGGCCCGGCGCGACCACATGGTGCGCTTGACCCGGGCGCGACCCTTCAGGGTGGTCAGGGCCTGGGCCACGACATTGCCTTCGGCCAGGGAACGAAGGCCGGAAACCCGGGCCTTGGCGGTCGGAACGCGGAGGGTCATTTTTTCATGGTCAAAGGTAATGACATAAACTTCCAGCTCGAAGCCCGCGACGGTCTGGGTCTCGATGCCCTGAACCTGTCCCACGCCATGCGCCGGATAAACCACGTTATCCCCGACGGTGAATTCCAGACCGCTCTTGTTCATTCGACTTTGTCCTTTTGACCTCGACCGAACCCGCCGTCCTCGTTCCATTCATCGACAGGTTCTTGTGCCCGGTTGGTCACCAGGCGACAAAAATTATCGGTACGATTGAAACGTCTAGGACACCCTTCGCCTTTTTAAGGGCGCAGATCGACCGAACCCGGCAATGCTGCACAATTAGCTGTGAGACAATCTTGCGCCCCCACGCTGAGAGGCGGGATAGCATAAAAATCAGCCCAATGAAAGGCTTGCCCGGGAAGGTGCCCGTCGGGCGTGGCTCAGGATCCCTTGCCGGGTTTCTCGCTGAAGTATTTTTCGAACTTGCCGGTCTCGCGTTCGAAGGTCTCTGCGTCAGAGGGAGCCTCGCCCTTGACGGTGATGTTCGGCCAGATCTTAGCGTATTCGGAATTGATCCGCAGCCACTTGCCGTCCGGCTCGTCCTCGGTGTCGGGCTTGATCGCATCCACCGGACATTCCGGCTCACAGACACCACAGTCGATGCACTCATCCGGGTTGATCGCCAGGAAGTTCTCGCCCTCATAGAAGCAGTCCACGGGACACACTTCCACGCAGTCCATGAACTTGCACTTAATACAGGCGTCCATGACGATGTAGGTCATCGGATCGTCGGGCTCCAGGCGGTTTAAGTCGCTATTGCGCCGGGTTGTCGGGGGACAGGGCGGGGTTGTCAATGCCGGGCGGCTCTCCAGAGCCGGAAACCTGGTCGAGGTCATGGCGGGAATAAAGCATCCGGGCCAGGGTCGGCGAGCCGCGCCCCTCTCCTAGACCTTCCACGATAATGGCACTCAGCCGACCGCCAAGGGCAAAGATCAGTTCGTCGCCAACCCGAACCGGACGGGCGCATTTGTCGATCCGGGTCTGGAGGCCAGACCGGGTCAGGCGAACCCGGCCTTCATCGAGGAATTTTGCGGCCTGGGACCGTGTCTTGAAAAAGCGCGCGCGCCACAGCCACTGATCGGCCCGAAGTGAGGCTGGCGGCTCGCTCATGCCTGGCTGACCCGGGCCTGGGCAGGTTTGCGGCGACGGCGGGGACGGCGGGCGGGCAGGGCCGGGGCCTTCAGGGAGGCCAGGGCGGCAAAGGGCGAGTTCGGCACAGGCGCACTGGCCGGGGCCTGGGGCCGGGGCTTCCGGCGCCGCCAGGTTAAGGGGCCGGATCCCGAGGCCTTTTCCGCCGGGACAAAATCCAGCGCCCGCAGGATGGTCGACAAGTCCTGGTCCCGCCAGCCGAGAGTCTCCGCCGTCCTGGCAGGCAGGGTGATCAAGGGGCCCTTGGTCGGCGCGGCACGGATCAGACTGTCCAGGCGCTCCAGGTCCAGCACGGGGACAACAAGCTGGCCAACGGCCCGCAGGCCAAAGGCTGCCAGGGCCTGGGGGGTGGGCCGAGGCTCCGGGCACCGGCTGACCTGATCCGTCGGGGGACGCCAATTGCCAGATGAAAAGGCCTGGGCAAAGGCCATGGCGGCCGGGTTGAGCAGGCCCGGCATATAGATGGACCAGGCTCCCAGCCGGATACCCAGGCGCTTCAACATGCGGCGCTCCACAGGACTGAGGGCCCGGGCCTCCTCGCGGACCTCCGCCCGATCCATAAGCCCGCCGGCCTCACTCAGGCGATAGGCAAGTCCCCGCGCCAGCCCCCGCAATCGCCCGTCGCTGAGGGCGGCTTCCACGGCGCGCAAGGGGGCCAGCCTGCGTCCGGCTTCCTGGGCCAGGAAGGCTTCGAGCCTCTGGCTTGCCCGGGCGCGGGCGGGCGCAGGGCCCAGTTCGCCAAACAGGCGTACGCGGGGGGCAAACGCCGTTCCGCCAGCAAGGGCGGCGACGCCCTCTCCCCGCCAGAGGATCAGACCTGCGGGCTCAAGCTGGAAGGCGTCGTCGGATTCAGAAGCCAGCTTGCCCAAACGCCGGGCAATTTCCGGGCCGACAGCCGTGATGGCCGTGGCTCTCAGGGTCTTGTCCTCAAGGACGGAGCTGCCCCGGGCAATCTCGAACCCCACCCCGGCCAGCTTGCCGACAAACTGGCCCTCCACGGTGACTGTGCCATCATCGGCGACGCCCGCCAGCATGTCATTCCTGACCCGAAGGCCACGCATCAGGGCACTGGTCCGCCGATCAACGAACCGGGCCATGAGCTTTTCATGCAGGGTATCTGAGAGCCGGTCTTCCAGCCCACGGGTCTGGCCCTGCCAGTTGGCAGCGTCTGCAAGCCAGTCGGGGCGATTTGCGACATAGGCCAGGGTCCGGACACTGGCCAGACGCCCGGAAAGCGTGTCGATCTCGCCGTCGGTCCGGTCCAGATAGGCCAGCTGGGTCGCCATCCAGTCTTCGGGGATGCGACGGCCATGGCTGGTGAGCCAGCCAAAGAAGTCTCGCGTCAGACGCTGGTGATCCTCATGGCTGGTCTTTCGGAAGTCGGGAGTCTGGCAAACATCCCATAGTCGCAGGAGCGCAGATCTGTCCCGGCATCGATCGACGATCTTTGGGTCCGTGGCCAGTTGGCGCAGGGTGAGTTCGTCCAGGGCTTCCGCCGACAGGGTCAGGCCCTGGCGTCCCGGCCCCTGGGCAAGCGAGCGCAGGAGATTGGCCAGGGAACTGAAATCCAGTTTTCCATTGCGCCATTCGGCAGCGACCACGGGTTCAAACTGGTGACCCTCGACGGACTCGACCAGGTCTGTGTCCATCTCCTCGCATTCGCCCGTGACGCCGAAGGTGCCATCGGTCCGGTAACGCCCCGCGCGCCCGGCGATCTGTCCGATTTCCTGGGGGTGCAGAAAGCGTGTCCGCTTGCCGTCAAACTTGCGCAGCCCCGCAAAGGCCACATGGTCGACATCCATGTTGAGGCCCATGCCAATGGCGTCCGTAGCCACCAGGAAGTCGACCTCCCCGGACTGGTAAAGCGCCACCTGGGCATTTCGGGTGCGTGGAGACAGGGACCCCATGACCACAGCCGCCCCGCCGCGCTGGCGACGGATCAACTCGGCAATGGCGTAGACCTGGTCCGACGAAAAGGCGACCACTGCGGACCGGGGCGGGAGGCGGGTCAGTTTCTTCGATCCGGAATAGCTGAGATTGGAGAATCGTTCCCGGCTGACGATTTCCGCCCGGGGCAGGAGCTTGCGGATCATGGGGGCCATGGTGCTGGCCCCCATCAGCATGGTCTCGGACCGGCCTCTGGCATTCAACAGGCGGTGGGTGAAGACATGACCCCGCTCCGGATCCGCGCAGAGCTGGATTTCATCAATGGCCAGGAACTCCACCTCGCGGCTGAGGGGCATGGCCTCGACCGTGCAGACGAAATAGACAGCCCGGGGCGGAACAATCTTTTCCTCTCCGGTAATCAGGGCGACACAGCGCGCGCCCCGAGCCCGGACAATGCGGTCGTAGATTTCCCGGGCCAGAAGTCGCAGGGGCAGGCCAATCATGCCCGAGGCATGGCCCAGCATGCGCTCGACCGCCAGGTGGGTCTTTCCAGTATTGGTTGGCCCCAGCACGGCGACAAGGCGTGAAGGCGCAGCACCGATCGGGAGCTCACTCATGACAGTGAAGGTGCGTCGAAAATCGAAGGCGGGCAAGGCCATCCCTGTCTGAAACGGGGGATGACTTTACCTTAAGCCTGCCCAAGAGCGGCTATATCCCGGGGACAGGTTAATGATGATCTGGAAATTGGGGAACATGGGCGAAACGAATCATGACCGAATCAGCGACGCCCGCCAATTCAGGATTTGTTCCCTACTAGGTATTGTATCTGAAGATGCATTAACCACAAATTGTTTTTTCGCAATCAGGATCAGCTGTGGATTGAGACCCAGCAAATCTGCTCCCTGATCCTGCCGCGCCTTGACGCGAGCGACAGGGTTGGCCTATATCGCCGCTCTTCCGTTCGGGTCCGCCCGGCGGGTCCCTTATTTCGCCTGGATATAGAGCCATGTCGCGTCGTTGCGAACTCACCGGTATCGGCCCCATGGTCGGCCACAGCGTGAGTCATTCGAATATCAAGACCAAGCGCCGCTTCCTGCCGGCTCTTGCCCCCGTAACGCTTCAGTCGGATGCCCTTGGGCAGTCCTTCAAGCTGCGGATCACGAACGCAGCCCTGCGGACCCTGGATTTCCGGGGCGGTCTGGATCCCTTCCTGGTCAAGGCTGACGACGAGAACCTCTCGCCGCGCGCTCTGAAGATCAAGCGTCAGCTCAAGGCCAAGCTTGCGGAAACCGCTGCCGCCTGATCGAGACTTACAGTCTTTCAAGAAGCCGCCCCGAAACGGGCGGCTTTTTTGTTGGGGGTCAGGCCACGGCCTTGCGGACTTCCTTGAAGGTGGAGCGCCGGGCGGGTCCCTGCGGTCCCTGGGTCGTCGGCGGCGGCTGAAGCAGGCTGGCCGTCTTGCGGTTGACCTTGCGGGGCTCCTCGTCGAACAGGGCGGCCAGCTGGTCGACAATAGCCCCGGCGAGTTGTTCAACATCCACAATGGTCACGGCCCGGCGATAATAGCGGGTCACATCATGGCCAATGCCGATGGCAATTAACTGGACCGGGCTCTTGTCCTGAATCTCGGTAATCACTTCGCGCAGGTGGCGTTCAAGATAGTGCCCTGAATTCACCGACAGGGTCGAATCATCCACCGGGGCCCCATCCGAGATCACCATGAGGATTCGCCGGGCTTCCGGACGACCGATCAGACGCTGGTGCGCCCACATCAGGGCTTCGCCATCAATGTTTTCCTTGAGCAGGCCTTCACGCATCATCAAGCCCAGATTGCGCCGGGCCCGACGCCAGGGCGCGTCAGCTGCCTTGTAGATGATATGCCGCAGGTCATTCAGTCGGCCGGGCATGGCGGGCTTTCCAGCCTTCAACCAGTCCTCCCGGGACGTCCCGCCCTTCCAGGCCCGGGTGGTAAAGCCCAGGACCTCGGTCTTGACCCCACACCTTTCCAGTGTGCGGGCCAAAATGTCGGCGCAGACTGCGGCGACCATGATCGGACGGCCGCGCATGGAGCCGGAATTGTCGATCAATATGCTGACGACGGTATCCCGGAACTCGGTGTCTTCTTCTTCCTTAAAGGCGAGGGAGGCCGTGGGGTCGACAATCACGCGGGTCAAACGGGCGACGTCCAGCAGACCTTCTTCCAGGTCGAAGGTCCAGGACCGGTTCTGCTGGGCCATGAGCTTGCGCTGCAGCTTGTTTGCCAGCCGGGAGACGACACTGGATAGGCTGGCCAATTGCTGGTCCAGATAGGCGCGCAGGCGTCCCAGTTCCTCAGGATCACAGAGTTCTTCCGCGGCCACGATTTCGTCGTGGGCGGTGGTGAAGACCTTATAGGTCGGTGTCTTGGCGTCGCCCTTCAGGTCCGGGCGGGCCGGCTGGTCGCCCTCTCCCATGTCCGGTGGGGCATCCGTATCCTCGGCGTCATCATCTTCCTGAGCCTCGGTCATCTGGCTGTCGGCATCCTCGCTCTCGCGATGGGAGGCCTCGCTCTCGTCCATGGAGCTCTGTTGTGGAGACTGATCTTCGCTGTCGTTTTCGTTCCCGTTTTCGCTCGCCTCGGATTCGCCTTCCTGTCCCTCGTCCTCCGGCTCCTCGGCCTGATCGGGGGCGTCTGTGAGGTCATCACTCATGGACAGGTCGCGCAGAATGGTCCGGGACAGACGGGCAAAGGCCTTCTGGTCGCCCATGGCGTCCACCAGTTTGTCGAGGTTTTCGCCTGCACGGGCCTCGATATCGGTGCGGAACATGTCGAGAAGTGGCTGGGCCTGGGGCGGGGGCGCGACGCCGGTCAGGCGCTCCCTGACCATCAGGGACATGACATCAGCCAGGGGCGGATTGGCTCCGGCCTCGATCGGGTTAAAGACCCGCTTGGCCCAGGCTGCATCATGAACCGCCTTCAGGTTCTCGCGGACACCACCGAGGGCATTGGACCCCAGAGCCTCGATCCGGGCCTGTTCAAGAGCGTCATAGATCGGGGCCCCTTCGGCAGAGCCTGGACGTGCCTTCTGGTGGATGGCCTCGTCGTGTTGCGAGACGCGCAGGGCCATCTGATCCGCCAGACCCCGAATTCGGGCGGCGTCGGCGCTCGTGAGGTCGCGTGGGGGGTGGGGAAGAATGGCCCGGTTCCCCTGCAACAGGGGGCCTTCCCCGGAAAAGACAATCTCGAGATCCGCATTTTCTGCCAGCGACCTGGCCGCATTGGCCAGGGCACGCTTGAAGGGCTCGAGGGGGCTTTCCGGGTTCTTGGACATGATCTGTTTTCCTAGCCCGATATCGGGCAGGTAGGAAAGCCCCGGACCCGTCTATTTGCGGGCCAGCCAGGCCTTTGTCTGGCTTGTCACCACATCCAGCATGTTCCCCATGGTCAGGTTCATGTCGATCAGGTGCAGGCCCCAGTCCTCGCTGACCTTGCCGCCCGCCACCACATCGCCGCGAATGTCATCCAGCCGCGGATCGGCCGGGTCCGCATTGATGTGGACTTCCAGATAGTTAAAGCCATTCCGCGAAACGCACTGGCCGGTCAGGAGCCCGGGGGTCGACACGAAGGGCGTCGAGATCGCTGCGCCTCCCTTCACCCATCCGGCAGGATCCTGACCATTGGCCGTGGCAGACAGGTAGGCGTGCAGGGGGGCTGGGCCGCCTGAAAGTCGTGCTGGATTGGTACAGGCAACCACCATGTCCGTCCCCGCCGAGCGCGGGCGCCCGAACCGGCTATTGGCGGGCGGCGGGATCGTATCGCGGAAGCTGGCAAAAGCGATGACACAGCCAGTCTGGCCATCAGCAGTACAGGTGGGAATGGACTTCAGCAGGCCTGTGGTCTTGCCAGGTTCAATTGGCAGGCCGGTTCCGGCCAGGATGGCGGAGATCATCCGCTTTTGACTGGGCTTTCCGTCGATCTCGCGGGCGAGTAGCTGGGTCAGGACGCCCGAGCCCTGGGAGTGGCCGATCAGGATGACGCCTCGCCCCTTGTTTTCGTGGGCAAGATAGTAATTCCAGGCATCTACCACGTCGTTATAGCCCGTCTCCGGCCGCGGGGCATTCGCGGCAAGACCGCCTGGAAGGGGCTTGCCCGTCATGGTGGCGCGCAGGGATGTCAGGGTAAACTGGCGGTAAAGCGGTGCGAAAACCCGACACTTTGAGGCGAAACGGGAGAGCTGTTGCTCAACGACCCGGTTCTCCTCGTCATTGGCAATCATGTCCGAGAGCAGGGTCTTGTCGTTCGAGACCGTGGGATAGACATAAAAACAGTCGATCGGGGCCTTGGGGTCGGCCTTCCAGGCCTCCCTGGTCAGGGTGCCATTGGCCTGGACGATGGTCGTCGAATTGTCGTTGGCGCAGGCATCCTTGCGCCCGGGCAGGCACAGCCAGGACTCCGGCTTGGCATAGTCATTGCGGGCGTCTGCTGCGGGCGGAGCTGTCTGGGCCATGGCCAGATTGCAGCTGAACAAGGCCACCACAAGGGCGGCTGTGAATTTTCCTGACATGTCGATCTCCCGAAATTCGTTTCTTATTTTCGGGCAGGATCAATGTTTATGGCCGCCAGGTCCAGCCCCGACTTCAGGGCTGGATGGATTTAAGGTCTCAGGTCACCCGCACCCGTGCGGCGCTTTCCGGCAGGTCCTGACCGAAGGCGCGCTGATAGAATTCGGCGACGGTGCCGCGTTCCAGTTCATCACACTTGTTCAGGAAGGTCATGCGGAAGGCCAGGGCCAGGTCACCGTTGAAGATCTCTGCATTCTGGGCCCAGGTGATTACGGTCCGGGGGCTCATGACGGTCGAAATGTCGCCGTTGATAAAGGCGTTCCGGGTCATGTCTGCCACGCGCACCATGGCAGCCAGCGTCCGGCGACCCTCGGGGGTGTCATAGGACGGAGACTTGGCCAGAACGATATCGGCTTCCACGTCATGGGCCAGATAGTTCAGGGTGGTGACAATCGACCAGCGGTCCATCTGCCCCTGATTGATCTGCTGGGTGCCATGATAAAGACCGGTCGTGTCCCCAAGACCAATCGTATTGGTGGTCGAGAACAGGCGGAAATAGGGGTTGGGCTTGATGACCCGGTTCTGGTCCAAGAGGGTCAGCTTGCCCTGGGCCTCAAGAACCCGCTGGATCACGAACATAACGTCCGGGCGGCCCGCGTCGTATTCGTCAAACACCAGGGCCATGGGCCGCTGGATGGTCCAGGGCAGGATGCCCTCCCGGAATTCCGTGATCTGCTTGCCATCCTTCAGAACAATGGCGTCCTTGCCGACGAGATCTATCCGCGAGACATGGCTGTCCAGGTTTACCCGGATCAGGGGCCAGTTCAGGCGGGCGGCCACCTGCTCGATATGGGTCGACTTGCCCGTGCCATGATAGCCCTGGACCATGACCCGACGATCAAAGGCAAACCCGGCACAGATGGCCTTGGTGGTTTCCGGATCAAACTTATAGGACGGGTCAATGTCCGGCACATGGGAATCCCGCACGCTGAAGGCGGGAACCATCATGTCGGAGTCGATGCCGAAGGTTTCGCGTGCGGAAACCATGCGGTCTGGAACCAGGCCAATGAGGGAGTCGTCGGGGGTGTCGTTAAGTGTCGTCATGGCTAAAATCGATTACAGGGTTCCGCCGCTGATGCAAACGGGTGTTTAATCGCTCAGGTCCCGAAATTAAATGGGACGCCCCAGGGAGGCTTTCATGTCGCAGTCATTGCCATCCAGTTTGCATGTCGAGCCCAGGCCCCATGGGTTTGGTGCCCAGGTCACCGGGCTGGATCTTTCCCGTCCCATGAGCCCAGAGCTGCGTGAGGCCGTCCTTGCGGCCTGGGCGAAACATGGTGTGCTGAGTTTCCCCGACCAGCCCCTCAGCCTGAATGCCCTGGAGGCCTTTACGCTACAGATCGGGGCCTTTGGTGATGACCCCTATATCGAGCCCATGCCCGGCCATCCCAATGTTCTGGAACTCCGCCGGGAGGCCGACGAGAAGGCGACGAATTTCGGGGCAGGCTGGCATTCTGACTGGAGCTTCATGGTGCGGCCACCGGCGGCCACCATCCTGCGGTCCGAGGTTATTCCACCTGTCGGTGGTGATACCCTGTTTGCCGATGCCACCCGGGCCTATGACGACCTGTCCGAGGCCATGAAGGCCATGATCGCCCCGCTGAGGGCGCTCCACTCGGCCAGTCGCTCCTACGGCACAGAAGGGGTCTTTGCCCGGGACACCGAGGCCCGGACCATGAAGATCAAGGTTTCCGAGGAGGCCAACAAGATCTGGACCCATCCCCTGGTCCGGACCCACCCCGTCACGGGCCGCAAGGCCCTCTTCATCAACCCGGTTTATACCGTAGGGATCGAGGGATTTTCGGACGACGAGAGCAAGGCCATACTGGGCCATCTCTTTGCGGAAATGCTCAAGGAAAAATACATCTACCGTCACACCTGGTCCGTCGGAACCCTGCTAATGTGGGATAACCGCTGCACTATGCACTTTGCGCAAGGCGGATATGACGGTCACTTGCGGCTCATGCACCGCACGACCGTCGCGGGCGAGGTACCGGCCTGAGCCTGACCGGAATCAGGAGGTGACCAGCTTGCCCTTGCGCAGGACCTGGTAGGCCTTGATGACCCTTTGCAGCTTGTGTTCCGCCGACCGGTCGCCGCCATTGGCGTCTGGGTGGCAGCGTTTGACCAGTTCGGTATAGCGGGCGCGGATGGTGGGGCTGTCCGCATCCTCGGTCAGGTCGAGATCGGCCAGGGCGTTTCGTTCCAGCTTGCCGAGCTTTCTGCGTTCCGGAGCCCCGGCCTTGGCGGCCTGGCCCTTGCCGTTGCCGAAAATATTGAAGGGGTCGTTATAGCCGTCGCCCTTGGCGAAGCCCCGGGTCGCTGCCGCTGATTCGCGAGAGACACGACTGGCCTTGAACTCCCAGGTCGGGCGGTCGCCAACCGAGCTCTGGGCAACGCGCGTGCGAATCTCCCCCTCGCTCATGCCCGCAAAGAAGTTCCACTTGCGATTGTATTCTGCCGCATGTCCCTGGCAAAACCAGTAGTGTTCATTGGACATGTCCCGGGATTTCGGAGCCTTGGCGCTCCCTGCCAGACGACATTCCGCGTGGTCGCAAACCCGCTCGCCGGGCTTCAGCGCAAAGACGTCATCGTTCTGCACGGCATCCTCCGCCGAGGGAGGGCGCACGCGGATATCCACGAATTTCGGTTTGTACCTGAACGCATCAGCCATATGACCAGTATGATGGTCTTTCCCACCCTTTCAAGAATTGAAGATTTTCCCAATGGGCGCCATATTGAACTCCATACGCCTCAAACTCACCGAGGCCCTGTCGCCGACCCGGCTTGAAGTGGTTGACGACTCGGCGCGTCACGCGGGCCATTCCGGGGCTGGACCGGACGGCGAGACACATTTTAACCTCCTGATCGAATCCGAAGCCTTCAAGGGCCAGCCGCGTCTGGCGCGCCAGAGGCAGGTTTACAAGGTGCTTGAGGCGGAATTGGCGGGACCCGTTCATGCCCTTTCCGTAAAGGCTCTTGCGCCGGGCGAAGATTGATCCGACGATTTGATTGCAAGGGTCTGTAACGACAGATCGGGCGAGGGAGGCCAAGTTGAAGACGACCATGACCGTCAATGGGCAGGTGAGGTCCCTGGACCTCGATACCCGAACCACCTTGCTGGACGCCCTGCGGGAGCACCTGGACCTTAAGGGCTCGAAAAAAGGATGTGATCAGGGACAATGCGGGGCCTGCACGGTCCTGGTGAACGGCACCCGGATCAATGCCTGTCTGTCCCTGGCCGTCATGCACGACGGCGACGAGATCCTGACCATCGAAGGGCTGGCCGACGGGGAAAATCTGCACCCCTTGCAACAGGCCTTTCTGACGGAAGATGCCTTCCAGTGCGGCTATTGCACCCCCGGCCAGATTTGCTCTGCGGTGGGCATGTTGCAGGAAGTCGCCGCTGGCCTGCCGAGCCAGGAGACCGAGTCCCTGACCGGCCCCATCTCCCTCACCGATGCTGAAATTCGCGAACGCCTGAGTGGCAATATCTGCCGGTGCTCGGCCTATCCCCAGATTCTGGCGGCGGTACGGCGGGTTGCGGGGGCGACCCAATGAAGCCCTTTACCTACGAGCGGGCCAGCGACGTGGCCTCAGCCATTCAGGCGGTCAGCCAGACGCCGGGAGCAAGATATCTCGCCGGCGGGACCAACCTCCTGGACCTCATGAAGCTCGAAATTGAAACCCCGACCCATCTGGTCGATGTCAGCCGCCTGCCTCTTGCCACCATTGAGGCATCTGCCGAAGGCGGGGTCCGGCTTGGGGCCATGACCCGCAATAGCCAGGTTGCGGCCCACCCCGACATCCGCGCCCGTTATCCGGCTCTGGTCCAGGCGATTGTGTCAGGCGGTTCTGGCCAGTTGCGCAACAAGGCCACGACGGCTGGCAATCTGATGCAGCGCACCCGGTGCAGCTTTTTCTATGATACGGCCAAGCCCTGTAACAAGCGCCAGCCGGGGTCCGGTTGCAGTGCCCTGGGCAGTCTCAGCCGGGCCAATGCCATCTTCGGGGCGAGTGAGGCCTGTGTCGCCACCCATCCGTCGGACATGGCGGTCGCCCTGGTGGCCCTGGATGCGCAGATCGAAACCCTGCGTCCGGACGGGACTAGCCGAAGCCTGGCCGTGGCCGACCTGCACCGCCTGCCGGGGACAAGCCCCGAAACAGAGTCCGAGCTGGCTGCGGATGAATTGATCACGTCCGTTAACTTGCCCCCGCCCGCGCCGGGGGGGCAGCTCTACCGAAAGGTCCGGGCCCGGGCCTCTTATGTGGGCGGGCTGGCCAGTGTCGCCGTCGCCGGAGGACGGCTTGTCCTGGGGGCCGTGGCGCTCAAGCCCTGGCGGGCCGAGACGGCCGAAGCCGCCCTGGCCTCGGGGGCCAGCCGCACAGAGGCTGCCATGGCCGAACTGGCCCAGGCCCAGGATCCGGATCAAAATGCGGGCAAGATTGCCCTGGTCCGGCGCCTTCTGGGGGCCGTCCTTGACGAGACCAATACGGGGAGGGGCGCATGAGCTCGGTAAAGGACTGGGCTGCGCCCAACCCGATCACGGAAAACCGGTCAGGTCTGATCGGCAAGTCGGTTGACCGGTATGAAGGCCGCCTGAAGGTCACCGGCACAGCCCCCTATGCCTATGAGGTCGAGCCGCCGGCCCCGCCCGCCTATGGGCAGATGGTCACTGCCACCATTGCCCGGGGGCGGATCACCCACATCGAGACCCAGGCTGCGGAGCAGTCCCCCGGCGTTCTCGCCGTCTGGACCCATTTGAATGTCCCGCCCCAGGCGCGCCGGGGCGAGCGGTTAAATCCTCGCAGCCAGCGACCTGCAAACCCGGCCCTGGCCTCTGACCGGGTCGAGTTTTATGGCCAGACCGTGGCCTTCATTCTGGCTGACACCCTGGAAAATGCCCGCGCCGCTGCCGAGAAAGTCGAGATCACCTATGCGGCGGAAACCGCGGTCGTGGACTTCCTGGCCAGCCTGGATCAGGGCGAGCTCCCCCCCGGGGAGGAGGACGTTCACATTGGGGACTTTCCGAAGGCCTTTGCGGCCTCCCAGGTCACCGTGGACGAGACCTATTTCAGTCCGATCCAAAACCACGTCCAGATGGAGCCTTGTGCCACCACCGCCTGGTGGGATGGCGACAAGGTCACGGTCCATACCTCGATCCAGATGGTCAAGGGCGGGCAGCACGCCCTGGCCGAGACCCTGGCCATTCCCTCGGACCGGGTTCACCTCATCACCCGCTATATCGGCGGCGGCTTTGGCGGAAAGGGACAGGCCTATGACGACCTGACCCTGGCCGCCCTGGCGGCCCGTGCCGTCGGGCGACCGGTGAAGGTGGCCTATACGCGTCAGCAAATGTTCCACGGGACGATCCACCGCCCCGCCGTCCAGATGCGTGTGCGGCTTGGGGCCAATGCCGATGGGCGGCTCAATGCCTTTGCCCTGGAGGCCATTACCCACTGCGCGCGCCATGCGACCTTCACGGAGCATGCGGCCAACTTTTCGCGCAACCTCTATGCCGCCCCCAATCGCCTGACGGGCCACCGTCTGGTCCGGATGGACATTCCTCATGCGGGTGCCATGCGCGCGCCGGGGGAGGCTCCTGGCATGCTCAGCCTCGAGTGCGCCATGGATGAACTGGCAGAAAAGCTGGGGCTGGACCCCATTGAGCTGCGCCTGCGCAATGAACCCGACGTGGATCCAGAAACCGGCAAGCCCTTCTCGGTTCGCCAGCTGGAACAGTGCCTGCATGAGGGTTCCCAGCGCTTCGGCTGGTCCCGGCGTAATCCCAAGCCCGGTCAGGTCCGGGACGGGCGCTGGCTTGTCGGCATGGGCATGGCGGCGGCCATTCGCGGTAATTTCCTCCTGCCAGCCAAGGCGGGCCTCAGGATCACGGCGGACGGAGTCCTGACCCTGACCCAGGGCATGACGGACATCGGCACGGGCACCTATACCATCCTGGCCCAGATCACGGCGGAAACCCTGGGGGTGCCGCTTGAGCAGGTCAGGGTCGAGCTCGGGGATTCCGACATGCCCCCGGCCCCTGGCTCGGGCGGTCAGTTTGGCGCAGCCACTGCCGGTTCAGCGGCCTATGAAACGGGGATGGTCATGCGCCGGACCCTGGCAGACCTGGCCACCGGCGATCCGCGTTCGCCCCTCTATGGCGCAGACCCCACCCTGGTCAGTTTTGCCAACGGCAATATCGCCCTGGATAATCAGACCGAGACCCTCGCAGCCCTTGTGGCCCGGTCCCAGCCTGAAGGGGTCTATGTAGAAGGGTCAATCTCGCCTGCGGCCGATGCGCGGGACTATTCCCAGCACACCTATGGCGCCCACTTTGCAGAGGTCGGTGTCGATGTGGTGACCGGCGAGGTTCGTATGCGCAAGATGTTCGGCGTCTTTGCCGCCGGGCGGATTCTGAATGGCAAGACGGCGCGCAGCCAGGTCACGGGCGGCATGATCTGGGGCGTGGGCACCGCCCTCACGGAAGCCAATACCATTGATCCCCGGTTCGGCTCCTTCGCCAATCAGGACCTGGGAACCTATCTGGTGCCGGTTCATGCCGACATTGTCGACCTGGATGCCATCTTCCTGGACGAGGCCGATGACAAGGCCAATCCCATGGGGATCAAGGGCGTGGGCGAACTGGGTATCTGCGGGGCCGGGGCCGCCGTGGCCAATGCGATCTACAATGCCTGCGGCGTGCGCCTGCGTGACTATCCCATGACCCCGGACAAGGTGCTGGAAGGCTTGATGGCAAAGGGTCTCTAGGGCTCGCCCCTAGCGCTCAGCCTTGGTCTCCAGGGGCGGGGAGATTCGCAGGCCGGTGATCTGGTTGCGAAGGCGTTTGACGACCTGGAAGCGGTGTCCGTGGAAGATAAAGGTCTGGCCGACCTTGGGGATTGTCTGGGCCTCATGGATGACCAGTCCGGCCACGGTGACCGCCTGTTCGTCGGGCAGGTCCCAGTCCAGGGCACGGTTTAGATCGCGGACGGCAACCGTGCCTGCAACTGAGACGGATCCGTCAGACTGACGCCTCAGGCCTTCGACGGTAATGTCGTGCTCGTCCTCGATCTCGCCGACGATTTCTTCGAGAATGTCCTCCAGGGTCACCAGTCCTTGCAGGGCCCCGTATTCGTCCACCACCAGGGCGAAGTGATTTTTCCGCTTCAGGAAGGCGTTGAGTTGGTCTTTCAGATTGGTCGTCTCCGGGATGAACCAGGGTTCCCGGCGGATCTTCTCAATCGACAGGGCTTTGAAATCGCCCTCGGCCTCGGCAATCTGGTTCAGCAGGTCCTTGGCATGCAGGACCCCGATGATGTTTTCCGGGTCCCCGCGATAGAGCGGAACGCGGGTGTGATCGCTGTTTAGAACCTGGGTCACCAGGTCGCGCGGAGGCAGGTCGGCATCGACCATGGCAATGGTCATTCGGTGGACCATGACCTGACTGACATCCATGTCCGAGAGATCGAGAACTCCGCCCAGCATGCGCCGGTCCCGGGCCTCAACCAGACCCTCGGAATGGTGATATTCCACGGCCCCGCGAATTTCCTCGTGGGCCGCCAGCACGTCGAGTTCCATGTTCAGCCGAACACCGAACAGGCCTAGGGTGCGACGAACAATCCACTGGATCGTGTAGATGATCGGCCCAAAGATCCGCACGACCACCAAGGTCGGTCCAGACAGGAAGCGGGCCACGTCATCTGACCGCAATATGGCCAGGGTCTTGGGCAGGACTTCGGCAAAGACAAGCACCAGGACGGTCATGACGGCGGTCGCGGCTGCCACGCCCCAGGGGCCTGGGATGGCCTGGGTCAGGACCTCGGTGGTCAGGGCCGAGGCTAGGATATTGATCAGGTTATTGCCCAGCAGCACCGCCCCGATCATGGTCTCCTGATCGCCGAGCAATCGATTGACCCGGGAGGCCGCCCGGTCCCCGTCTCGCTCAAGCTGGTGCATGCGGGTGCGGCTGGCCCCGGTGAGCGAGGTTTCAGCGGCGGAGAAAAGCGCAGAGACGGCAAGCAGGCCGCAGACCACGGGGGCCAGGGCCAGAAGCGGAGACATCAGGTCGCACCTTCTGTTTTCAGGAACTGGGTCAGGGTTTCGGGATTAACATCACGCACCACCATGGCATCTCCGATGGCGCGGGCCAGAATAAAGGTCAAACGACCGCCCTCGGCCTTCTTGTCCTGTCCCATCTGCCGCACGAGGGCCGGGGTAGAAAATCCGGGGTGATCCAGATCGGCGAGACGGGTGGGCAGTCCCGCGCCTGCAATGGCGGCTTCAACCCGGTGGGCATCCTGGCCCGAGCACAGCCCCAGATGGGCGGAAAACCGGAAGGCCATGGCACATCCCAAGGCGACGGCCTCTCCATGACGCAGGGTCTCGCCAAAGCCGCACTCGACTTCCAGAGCATGGCCAAAGGTATGCCCCAGATTGAGCAGGGCGCGCCGCCCCGCCTCTTTTTCATCTTCGACGACGATCTCGGCCTTCATTTCCACGGAGCGGGCAACGGCCCGGGCCAGGGCTTCGGGGTCCCGGCTGAGGACGGCCTGGGTATGGACTTCCAGCCAGTCAAAGAAGTCGCGGTCGCCGAGGAGGCCATACTTGATCACCTCGGCAAAGCCCGCCCGGACCTCACGATCTGGCAGGCTGGAGAGGAGGTCGGTGTCGGCAAGGACCCGCTTCGGCTGGTGAAAGGCCCCGATCAGGTTCTTTCCGCGGGGCGTATCAATGGCGGTCTTGCCACCGACGGAGGAGTCCACCTGGGCCAGCAGGGTCGTCGGGATTTGCACAAAGTCCGCCCCGCGCTTGTAGATGGCGGCCGCAAAGCCTGCCAGATCCCCGATCACGCCGCCGCCAAAGGCCAGGATCAGGTCCCCGCGATCCAGTTCCAGGGCCAGGAGGCGATCACTGACCTCCTCCAGGCTGGCAAAGCTCTTGGTCTCTTCGCCGGGGGGCAGGCGGATAATGTCCGTCGAAATTCCCTCGGCGCTCATGGCGGCCTGCAGGGTGTCGCCATGGGCGGCCCAGACGGTCTCGTCGGTCACAATGGCGACCCGACGGCGCTTGAGAAACGGCAGGATTTCGGCTCCAGCCCGGGCCAGAATCCCGGGGCCTATGACCACATCATAGGCCCGTTCGCCCAGACTCACATGGAGGGTGCGGGTCATGGCTCCTGGCCTTTGAGATGGGAGGTCACAGCGTCAATCACGCGGTCCACCATGACCTGGTGGGGCACATCGCCGGACTCAACCATCAGGTCGGCCTCGGCATAGGTCGGGTAGCGAAGCCTTGCCAGGTCCTGGAGAACCTCAAGGGCGTTTTTTCCGGCAAGCAGGGGACGATTATCCTTGCGACGGACTCGCTGGGCCAGGACCTCGGGGTCCGCCTTCAGCCAGACGGAAATCGAGCGCGCCTTGATCAGGGCCCGGGTCTCCGGGTTCATAAAGGCCCCCCCGCCCGTGGCCAGAATCTGGGGCGGATTTTCCAGCAGGCGGGCAATCACCCGTCTTTCACCATCGCGGAAGGCGGGCTCGCCCAGGTCTGCAAAGATCTCGGGTATGGATCGCCCGGCGGCCAGCTCGACCTCGTCATCTGCATCCCGGAACGGTAGCTCAAGGGCATGGGCAAGCCGTCGCCCAACACTGGATTTTCCGACTCCCATCAGGCCCACAAGGGTGATGGTTCGGGCGCGCAGGGGTGCTAAAGGGTCCATTCCTGGCAAAACCTTACACGATCCGGGGGGGTGACGCCAAGGCTGAGCGATTTCAACCCGTGGCGAATGGCCCTAAGATCGGGGTCTGTCGGCGTGTCGGGAGGCTCAACTGGGGCCTTCAGAAGAAAGGACCACCATGGGCGAGGGTTCCGGCTGGACCGAGGCCTTTTTGGAAATGATGGCGGTGGAGCGGGCCTCTGCGCGCAATACGCTGAGCGCCTATGCCAAGGACCTGGCCGATGCGGAAGCGTATCTGAAGCCGCGTTGCGGGGGACTGGCGGCGGCGGGGGCTTCCGATGTCGAGGCCTATTTCAGGGCCCTGGGCGAGCGCGGTCTGTCTCCGGCCACTGCGTCCCGACGTCGGGCGGCCCTGCGGCAGTTCTACCGGTTTGTCCTGGGCGAGGGCTGGCGGAGCGATGATCCCTCCCGGCGGGTGGATGCACCGCGCAAGGGCCGATCCCTTCCAAAGATTCTGAGCCGGGCCGAGGTGGACCAGCTGATCGCGGCGGCGGCAGGTCGGGACGGGGCCGATGGACTGCGGCTGGCCTGTATCGTCGAGCTTCTTTATGCCTCTGGCCTGCGGGTCTCTGAACTCACCGATCTCACCCTTGCCATGCTGGCCCGGGACCCGGCCTTTCTGATGGTGCGCGGCAAGGGCGGCAAGGATCGGCTGGCGCCCCTGAACGGCCCCGCGCGGGCCGCCATCAAGGCCTATCTGGGCATTCGCTCGACCTTTCTGCCCAGGACCGACCTGGCCAATCCGTGGTTTTTTCCGTCCCGGGGCAAGGCCGGGCGATTGACACCGCGCAGGGTCGGGCAGTTGCTTGACGAGGCAGCGCTGGCCGCCGGGATCGATCCGGCGCGGGTCAGCCCCCATGTCCTGCGCCACGCCTTTGCCACCCATTTGCTGGAGGGCGGGGCCGATCTGCGTGTCGTTCAGACCCTGCTCGGTCATGCCGACATCGGCACGACCCAGATCTATACCCATGTCGCCAGCGAGCATCTCAGCGAGGTGGTTGCGACCCATCATCCCCTGTCGCGCAGGCCTCATACGCCCAAGGGATGAGCCTGTGGCCGGACTTTGCGAAAACCGGCTTTCCCTTTCACGGGATGCACTTTAGTTTCCGCGTCTTGCGCAACACGAAAGGCCCGCGCCCGAATGGTCGCCCACTACCTCGAATTTGAGCGCCCGATTGCTGATCTTGAGATCAAGATCGAGGAATTGTCCAAGCTTGCGGATACCACCGGCTCCACTGAGCTTGAGGCCGAGATTCAGGCCTTGCGGGCCCGGGCTGTCGGACTGCGCACCGAAGCCTATTCCAAGCTGGATGCCTGGCAGAAGACCCAGGTCGCCCGCCATCCCGAGCGCCCGCATTTTGTCGACTATTGCGCCGGACTGATTGACGAGTTTGTCGAGCTCCGGGGCGACCGGAAATATGGGGACGATCAGGCCATCATGGGCGGTCTGGGCCGCTTCCGTGGGCAGGCTGTGGTGGTCATGGGCCACGAAAAGGGCCGGGACACAGTCACCCGGGTCAAACACAATTTCGGCTATGGTCGCCCGGAAGGCTATCGCAAGGCCGTGCGCCTGCTGGAGCTTGCCGAGCGGTTTCACCTGCCGGTCATCAGTTTTGTCGATACCCCCGCCGCCTATCCTGGTGTGGGCTCCGAAGAACGGGGCGTTGCCGAGGCCATAGCCCGCGCCACGGAAAAGTGCCTGATGCTGGACGTGCCCATGGTGGCCGTGGTGACAGGCGAGGGGGGCTCTGGCGGCGCGCTCGGGATTGCCTGCGGCAACCGGGTTCTGATCCTGGAACACGCCATCTATTCCGTCATCCCGCCGGAGGGGGCCAATTCCATCCTCTGGCGCGGGTCCCGCACCGCCGAGGAAGCCGCCAAGGCGATGAAGATCTCGGCCCAGGACCTGATCAAGATGAAGATCGTCGACCGGATTGTCCCGGAGCCGCCGGGCGGGGCGCATTCGGCACCGGACGTGGCCATTCAGGTCGTCGGCGACGCGGTCGAGGAAGAGCTGGAAATGCTGTCCAAGCTCAGCGTGGCCAAGCTCAAAAAGCAAAGGGCCGACAGGTTCTATGCCATCGGTCGCAGCGGGCTTCAGTAAGTCCGGGGCTTGCCTGATCTCCAATTCGCGGGTTGATTAGCCCCCAAACCCAGGTTTGGAGGAAACCCAATGGCGCTGAAGACCCGATTTACCGAGCTCGTGGGCGTTGAACATCCGATTGTTCAGGGCGGGATGCAGTGGGTTGGCCGTGCCGAACTCGTGGCTGCCGTGGCCAATGCCGGGGGGCTGGGCTTCATCACCGCCCTCACCCAGCCGACGCCTGACAAACTTCGTGAAGAAATCGAGCGCTGCCGGTCCCTGACCCGCAAGCCATTCGGGGTCAACCTGACGATTTTGCCGTCCATCACCCCGCCGCCCTATGCCGAATATCGCCGGGCGATTATCGAAAGCGGCGTCAAGATTGTTGAGACGGCCGGCAACAAGCCCCAGGAGCATGTCGAGGACTTCAAGGCCCACGGCATTGTGGTGGTCCACAAGTGCACCTCGGTCCGTCACGGCCTGTCCGCGGAACGCATGGGCGCGGATGCGATCTCCATTGATGGCTTCGAGTGTGCGGGCCATCCGGGCGAGGATGATGTTCCCGGGCTGGTGCTGATTCCGGCGGCGGCGGACAAGATCAAGATTCCGATGATTGCGTCTGGCGGGATCGGCGATGCCCGGGGCCTGGTGGCAGCCCTCGCGCTTGGGGCCGAAGGGGTCAATATGGGCACGCGTTTCATGTGCACCCAGGAAAGCCCGATCCACGAGAACGTGAAGCAACAGATCGTGGCGAATGACGAACGCGCCACCGACCTCATCTTCCGCACCATGCACAATACCTCCCGGGTGGCCCGGAATGACATCAGCCGTCAGGTTGTCGAGCTGGAGCGGTCAGGGGCCAAGTTCGAGGATGTTCGGGAGCTTGTCGCCGGAACCCGGGGCCGGGGGGTCTATGAGACCGGCGACCCGGATCACGGAATCTGGTCGGCAGGCCAGGTCCAGGGCCTGATCCACGACATTCCCTCCTGCGCCGAGCTGATCAGCCGCATGGTGCGTGAGGCCGAAGAGATCATCACCGGGCGTCTGGCACGTTTCGTCGTCTGAGCGTCAGGCCAGGGCCTTCAGGGTCGCGCCCAGGTCGTCAACGGCCTGGGGCGTGGTCGCCCATGAGCACATGAACCGCACCGACCCGTCGATGAACCGGTAGACAAACCAGCCTGCGTCCTGGAGGCGCTTGAGGGCGGCGTCGTCCATCTGCACAAAGACGCCATTGACCTCGACCGGGTGGACCAGGGGAAATGGCATGAGGGCCGCCAGTCGTCTGGCCATGGCATTGGCGTGGGCGGCATGACGGATCATGGCCTCGTCCCTGAGCATGCCGATGAAGGGGGCGGAATAGTATCGGCCCTTGGAAGGAAGCTGGCCGGATTGCTTGAGCCGGGCGTCGAAGCGCCGGGTCAGATCGCGATCAAACAGGACGATGGCCTCGGTGGGGGGCATGCCCGCCTTGGTGCCGCCAATGACCAGAATGTCGACCCCCAGCCCGGCTAAGGATTTCGGGTCAAAGCCTGCGGCCACCGCATTTGCCAGCCGGGCTCCATCGAGATGGACCTTATAGCCCCGGGCTCGAACCGGCCCGATCAGGGCTTGCAAGGCTTCGGCGCTGTAGACCGTGCCATATTCCGTCGACTGGGTCAGGGACAGGGCCGCCGGGGCTTGCCAGTGGGGCTGGTCTGGCCGGGCCAGGGGGGGCACCAAACCCGCCGGGTCGATCCGGCCAGAGGCACCCGCCAGACCGATCAGGCCGAGACCATGACCGAAAAAGCCGGGGGCTCCGGTTTCGTCGGTGCAGACATGGGCGTGTTCATGGGCCAGAACCGCCTCGAAGGGCTGGCAGATCGTCGCCAGCGATATGGCATTGGCCGCTGTCCCGGAGGCGACGAACCGCACCTCTGCATCGGCGTCCAGCCAGCCCCGGATGGCGTCGGCCGCGACCCGCGACACCTCGTCCGTGCCATAGCCTGAGGTAAAACCCGCGCCATTGGCCTCCATGAGGGCCGCCATGGCTTCGGGGGCCACGGGGGCGGTATTATCCGAGGCAAAATCGTAGCGCGCCATGCTTCACCCTATCCTTGAACCCTAGCGGGTCTCGCGACCCCAGGCCTGGATTTCCTCGACATAGAGGTCAGGCTCCTCCATGGCGGCGAAGTGTCCACCCCGGGGCATGACGCTCCAGCGGGTGAGGTTATAGGCCCGGTCAGCCCAGCTTCTCGGGGGTGGCGCATAGAGGGGTTCCCCGGGGAATTCGGCAAAGGCCGTGGGGGTTTCGCAACGCTGACCCTCGGCCAGTACCGCCCCGCCTTCCTCCAGCAGCCCGCGATAGTACCAGGCCCCGGTGGTGAAGCTTCCGGTCATCACATAGATCATGATGTTGGTCAGCAACTGGTCCTTGGAATAGGCTTCGTCCAGGCTCTTCTGGCTCAGGTCCGACCAGTCGTGGAACCGTTCGGAGATCCAGGCTGCCTGACCGACAGGATTGCCCGCCCCCAGCCAGGCGATGGATTGCGGCTTGGAGGCCTGCAGTCGGAAATAGGCCCCCATCAGGTCCATCATGCTGTTCTGGCGGACAATCCACGCAATTTCCGCCTCATTGACCGGTTTGCCGAACGGACGAAGGCCAAACATGTTCAGGTGGATGGCCTTGACGTGCTGGCCATGGTCATAGCCCAGCCAGGAAGTCACCAGACCGCCCCAATCCCCGCCCTGGGCCAGATAGTGCTCATAGCCCAGCACCTGGGTCATCAGGCCGTTGAACAGCCGCGCGGTCGACCTCTGGCCAATCGGACGCTGTGGCTTGGACGAAAACCCAAAGCCCGGGAGGGAGGGAATGACCAGGTCAAAGGCATCCTCGGCCTTGCCGCCAAACCGGCTCGGAAAGGCCAGTTTCTCAATTGCGCCCCAGAATTCAAAGTGCGAGCCCGGCCAGCCATGGCTCAAAAGCAGGGGTCGCTTGCCCTGGGCTTCCCCGACCACATGAACGAAATGCAGGTCGAAGTCTTCCACCCGGGCGGTGAATTGCGGAAACCGGTTCAGGTTGGCCATGGCGGCGCGCCAGTCAAACCCTCCAGTCCAGTGCGCGCAGAGGGACTTCAGCCAGGCCCCGTCGCAGCCATAGGCCCAGCCATCGGGGACCTCGGCCATGGGCGGCCAGGGATAGGTGCGGACCCGGTCCAGGACGGCATTGACCTCAGTATCGGTCCAGCGCACTTCAAAGGGGGTGGGCATGGTGTGACTCTCCCGGCAAAACATTGCGACCACATGGGCCTTTTGTCGGCTCCAGCGTCAAGCCCTGGCGTGGAGCCCCCGGGTCAGGGCCGCCCCTGACAGGTTGGCAATCGCCCGGGCGGACCCTGAGGGAATCTGGCCCGCCATTTCCAGCGTAATCCCCCCATGCAGAATGGCCCAATAGGTCTGGCCCAGGGCGTCAGCCTCGCCGGTGATCAAATGGGCGTCCAGCATGGCCTGAACGTGCCGGACCTGGGTTCGCCTCGCGCGGTCGGAGGCCGCCGTCAGGTCGGGCCAGGTGTCATTCAGGGGCAGGTCGAGGTCGAACATGAGCTTGTAGGCGCGCGGGTTTGCAAAGGCGAAGTCGAGATAGGCCCGGCCCACAGCCTGGGACTGTTCCAGGGCTCCGGTGATGGAGTCAAAGGCGGCTTCCAGGGTCTCGGCGAAGGCGTTGAAGGCCCGGGTCCGCACCAGGGCCAGAATGTCGTCCTTGTCCCGAAAATACCGATAGGGGGTCATGGGGCTGACCCCTACCGCCCTGGCCAGTTGGCGGATGGTGACGGCATCCGGCCCCAGGCGGGCGAACAGGTCCTCGGCGGCATCGCAGAGCCGCTCCCGGAAATCTGCGACATCTGCATCAGAAAGGATGCGGGGCATGGCGATCTCTCAGGGGGCAACAGGCCTTGCGGACGGGTACAACTTGGGTGATTGTTTTACAATGTAAAAGCCAGCGGGAGACTTGGCCATGGGCGATCGGGTACGCACCAACCCCTATCTGAGCGGCAATTTCGCGCCGCTTGCGACAGAAGACGATTTCGAGCTGACCGTGACCGGCGAGATTCCGCGTGACCTCGCCGGCACCCTCTATCGAACCGGCCCCAATCCCCAGTTTACCCCCCGCGACCCGAACTATCACTGGTTCACCGGCGACGGCATGGTCCACGCCTTCCAGATTGAGAATGGCAAGGTCAGCTATCGCAACCGCTATGTGCGCACCCCGCGCTGGTCCCTGGAGCGCGAACACGGCCGGGCCCTGTTTGGCGGGTTCAACCCCATGCTGGCCGATCCCCTGTCCGCAGGCCACGATTCCGGGGTGGCCAATACCAATATCGTCAGCCATGCCGGGCGGCTTCTGGCTCTGGAAGAGGGGCACATGCCCTTTGAGATGGAACACGGCAGCCTGAAGTCCCTGGGCTATGTCGAGGCCTATAAAGGGCGGGTGACGGCCCATCCGAAGCTGGACCCTGTCACGGGCGAAATGACCTGGTTTGGCTATGGCGTGGGCGACGCGCCCTTCTCGCGCACCATGAGCTACGGGATTACCGATGCCACGGGCCAGGTCACCCGGCGGACGGATTTTGAAGCCCCCTATTCGGCCATGGTCCACGACTTCATGGTGACGGACAACCACGTCCTCTTCCCGGTCATGCCCCTGACCGGCAGTCTGGACCGGGCCATGAAGGGCCTGCCGGGCTATGCCTGGGAGCCGGACAAGCCCTCCTATGTGGGCGTCATGCGGCGCGATGCGGAGGTCTCCAGTCTGCGGTGGTTCAACACCCGTCCGGGCTATGTCTTCCACCCGATGAATGCCTATGAGGCGGACGGCAAGATCATTGCCCATGTCTGCCTCTATGATGCCGCCCCCCTCTTTCCCCTGGCAGATGGATCGCCAGGGTTCCGCAGCGGGGCAAGGCTGGTTCGCTGGACCTTCGACCTGTCCGGGGCCACCGACACGGTGCTGGAAGAGCCGATGGATGATCTGGACAGCGAGTTCCCCCGCCTGGACGAACGCCGCACCGGCCTGTCCTATCGGCATGGCTATTATGCCGCCGACACCTCGAACGCCAAGTCGGTCAAGATGAATGCCATTGCCCACATGGACCTTGCGACCGGCCAGAGGCAGGTTTGCAGCTTCGGTCCTGGCGACATGGTCTCCGAGCCGGTCTTCACCCCCCGGTCGGCCTCGGCGGCGGAAGGCGAGGGCTGGCTGACCGCCGTGGTCTGGCGCGCGGCGGACAATGTGTCCGACCTGGTGGTTATGGACGCCATGAATGTGGATCGAGGCCCGGTCGGCATGGCCCGTGTGCCGCGCCGGGTGCCCTTCGGCTTCCACGGCAACTGGGTGCCCGCCGAGGTTCAGGCATGACATTGCCATCCCGGCGGCATGTTGCGGTCAGACTGATCACCGCCTTCACCCGGCGGCCCTTGCTGGTCACCGCGCTTGCCCTGGGACTGATTGGCTGGCTGGCCCTTGGCTTTACGTCCCTGGACCGGGTCACGGCCAATGTCTTGGGTTGGAATATCACCGGGCTCTGGTTCATCTGCGGCTCCCTGCTCCACATGCGCGGTGGTCAGGCGGACAAGATTCGCCAGGTGGCAGCGCGGCAGGATGAGGGCCAGGGCCTGATTCTGGGCTTTGTTCTGGTCGCCTGTATCGTCGGGCTCATGGCCGTTGCCGTGGAGCTGGGGGCTGCCAAGTCTGTGACCGGGGTCATCCGGGCTGGGCGGGTCGGGTTGGCCGTCTGGACGGTGGCGGAGTGCTGGTTCCTGGTCCAGCTGATCTTCGCCCTGCACTATGCCCACCGCTATTACGAGCAGGACGATGATCTGGAGGGCGGTCTGGCCTTTCTGGGGGGCGAACCGCCGGACTATTGGGACTTCCTGCACTTTTCCTTGGTGCTCGGTGCCGCCAGCCAGACGGCGGATGTCGCCTTTACCTCCAAACAAATGCGCAGGCTTGGCACCCTGCACACCGTGGTGGCCTTTGCCTTCAATACCGCCATTCTGGCCCTGACCATCAACCTGATGGCCGCCCTGGTGTGAGGCTCAGGACTTTCCGGCGAGGTCGGGACGCGAGGCCAGAAACGCGGCCTTTTCAGCGGCGGTCAGCTTCTTTCCCGGCTTCATGCGCGACACCTTGGGCGTCGGCGGCGCAAAGGTCCCGGGCTTTGGACTGCCCCCCTTGAGATCGGAGAGCCGCTTGACGGGAGGCTTCATGACAGGGTCCTCGAATGGGAATCAGGTGGTCACAGACTCGCAGATTTTGGCCCTCAGGACATCTGCTGCGTGACAGGGGTTTCAAACCGTCTCGGCCATGGGGGTCTCGGCATAATATCGCCGGAGCAGGAGCAGGGTCCCGGTCGCGCCCAGCAGGGCCAGCAGCAGGGTCTGGGAGATGGGCACGCCCAAATGGATCAGGCACGCCGTCAGCAGGCAGCAGACACCGCACCCCAGGTCAAAGGCCCCCTCCGTCACCATGTGGAACCGCAGGGCGCAGGGTGAGGCCTTGGCCAGATTATAGACGGCGGTCATCAGGGGCGGGACATAGAGACAGCCTACGAGGGAGCCCAGGGCATTGGCCGCCAGGGCCAGGACCGGGTGACTGGCCAGGGTTCGCAGGACAATGGTCGCCGCCAGCACGGTGAAGGCCAGGGCTGCAGCCCGGCCACCATGACCGGCATCCACGACCCGCCCCAGCACCAGACCCCCCAGGGCTCCGGCAATGGCGGCCAGCGCCATGGCCCCGCCAAAGGCCGTGAGGCTCTGGTTAAGGTTCAGGAACAGGACAATCTGCCAGAC
>CANCJJ010000005.1 GCA_947378305.1 Phenylobacterium aquaticum
CTGAGGTCATGGAGATGATGAAGCGGGCCGGAGAGGGGACGCTAAACTGCCGGTTCCCGATCCTTCATGCCCGGGGCAATAATTCCGAACCCCAGTTCGGACGGACGAGCTTGCGGGCCAGGGGAACCTCGAACCACGGGTTGATCTTCTTCGAAAATACCCGGTTTTCCAGTGAAGCCCTGCATGACCTTAAGGCCTTTGACACCGTGATTGCCGGGTCCACATGGAATGGCGATGTGCTGCGGGCGCTTGGGGTTGAGAATGTCCGGGATAACATCCAGGGCGTTGAGATCGGCCTGTTTCACCCTGGCCCCAGCCGGGACCTCTTCCCGGGCCGTTTCGTTATTTTTTCCGGGGGAAAGCTCGAATTCCGCAAGGGGCAGGATCTTGTTGTCGCTGCTGTCGCCGCCTTCCGCCAGCGCCATCCCGAAACCCTGCTTATGACCTCCTGGAACAATTACTGGCCGCGTAGCGCTGGCGTCACGCGGCTCAAGGCCTCGCCCTATCTCAAAGCCGAGATTGAGCTGGATGTGCGGGGCAAGCTCGCGATTGATCGCTGGCTGTCAGAGAACGGCATTCCGCCAGAGGACTCGCTCATCCTGCCGGACATTCCCAATGGGCAAATGCCCCAGATCCTGCGGGAGGCGGACGTGGCCATCTTCCCGAACCGCTGCGAAGGCGGGACAAATCTGGTGGCCATGGAGGCCCTGGCCTGTGGAGTTCCCTGCCTGGTCTCCGCCAATACTGGCCATATGGACCTTTTGAACGCCGGAGCGGGGATTGCCCTCACGCAGCAGGGCACCGTGGCGAGCCTGGGTCCTGACGACGGCACCGAAGGTTGGGGTGAATCCTCTGTCGAGGAGATTGTCGAAGGGCTGGAAACCGTCTGGCAGAAGCGTGAGGCGGCCCAGGCACAAGGCAAGGCCTCGGCCCTGGCCATGGAAAAACTCTCCTGGCGTCATCAGATAGATCAGCTCATGGATTATGTTGGCATACTCAAATAATCGGCAAAGACGGGCGGGGACACGACCATGAGCGATTATAAAAAGTCTCTCATCCAGATCAGCAATATCATTGCCGCAAACAATCGCGACATTGTCGGACACATAATTGAAACCCGGCGGGTCGAACTCTCCGGGCTGGTGCAGAAGCACCTGAAAAACACCGTCGCCCATGGGCCGCTGACGGGTCTCATCATGTCGGAAAGAACCCACTGGAGTGCGTCTGACAAGGCGGCCATGTTGCTGGGCTTGTATGAGGCCGAAGTCGTCCAGCTCATTCAGTCCCTGAGCGGGAAATATTCAACCTTTATCGATGTGGGTGCCGGGGAGGGCAATTACGCCGCCGGAATGCTCGTGGGTAAACACTTCGCAAAAACAATTTGTTATGAACTCACGGACACGGGACGTGAGGTTATCGCCGACGTTGCCCGGCTCAACGGGATTGGCGGTGAACTCGACATCCGGGGGGCTGCGGACAAGGGGTTCTATCTGGAGCTAACGGACGTCCCGCCAGAGGAATGCCTCGTCCTGATCGATGTCGAAGGCCATGAGTTCACCCTCATGGACGAGGCCTTTTTTGCGCATTTTTCGAAGTCGGACATCATTGTCGAACTTCACGACTTCATGGTGGAAAACGGCAAGGCCAAGCTTGAGCAACTGATTGCCGACGCATCGGAAACCCACACCTACCGGGCCGTCACCACCGGACCGCGCGATCCATCAAAATTCCAGGAGCTTCGCATGCTGTCCGACACGGATCGCTGGTTGATTTGCTCCGAGGGCCGTCCCCGGCTGATGGTCTGGCTGCACTTCCAGCCCCGCACCTGAGCGGTTCCCGGTTAGTCGGCGTGAACCTCGATCTTTTCCATCCGGATTGCCGGGGCCGGGCGCAGGATCAGGATCAGGGGAATGAGCAATAGGGTCAGCAGGGTCATCCAGCTGAAGACATCCACATATCCGATCATGGCCGCCTGACGCGTCACCTCGCCATTCAGGGCCATCAGTCCGCCCGGGGTGGAGGGATCAAGCGCCTTGGGCAGAGTGAAACGGAGCAAGGGGTTCGAGGTATCAATCTGTCCTGCCAGAACACTGTGGGCCAGGGCCCCGTCGCGAATGACCATGGCCTGAACCAAGGAAATGCCGACACTCGATCCCAGGCTGCGGGCCATGGTCGAGACAATCGTGCCCTCGACCCGGTGAGAGGCATCCAGTGTGGCGTAGGAAAGCGTGCTCAGGGGCGCGAAGAGCAGGCCCACCCCAAGCCCTTGAATAAATCCACTCATGACAATCGGGTTGGCGGTCATGGAGAGGTCGAACTGGGCCATCATCCACAGGGCGCAAATGCAACCCGTCAGGCCAAACAGTAGAACCAGTCTCGCGCCCATGCGGCTGACCAGCAGAGGCACCAGCAGGAAGGATACCAGTGAGCCCAGGCCCCGGCTCATGCTGGCCGTGCCACTTTGCATGGCTGAATATCCCAGCAGGTTCTGCATGAAGGACGGGATGAGGGCGGTCGTTGAGAAGAGAAGCACACCCACAAAAAAGCCGAATATGGTCGTCCCGATAAAGTTGCGGTCCTTGGCCAGGTCGCGATGGAAAAACGGATGTTCTGCGGTGGCCGTCTGAACAATGAAGACCCAGAGTCCCCCAATGGCCAGCGCCGTCTCAATCCAGATTTCGGGAGATTCAAACCAGTCCCGCCCCGGGCCCCTGTCCAGCATGACCTGGAGCCCGACGACAAAGGAGACCAGGGCCGTGAAGCCGATGAAGTCAAAGGGTCTCTGTCGCCCGCCCAGATCCCGGGCCATGAAGGTGAGGATCCCCAGAACGGCGAGGATTCCGATGGGCAGGTTGATGAAGAACACCCAGCGCCAGTTGAGATGTTCGGTGATCCAGCCGCCGAGGGAGGGTCCGGCAATTGGCCCCAATATGACCGCCGCGCTCCAGACACTCATGACAACGGGTATCAGGCGCTGGGGATAGAGGTCCAGCATGACCGATTGCGAGAGGGGCATAAGGGCCGCCCCCGCCAGGCCTTGTAATAGTCGGAAGGCCACCATTTCGGGCACGGAGGTGGCAATGCCGCAGAGCATGGAGGCGGCCGTAAAGCCAATGATCGAAAACAGCAGCATCCGTTTGCGGCCGATCTTCATCGACAGCCAGCCGGACAAGGGCGTCATGACGGCTGTGGCCAGAATGTAGGAGGTCAGGACCCAGGTAATCTGATCCTGGGACGCCTGGAGACTGCCCTGCATGTGGGGCAGGGCGACATTGGCAATGGTGCTGTCCAGGGTATTCATCAGGGTGGCCAGCATCAGGGCCCCGGTGATGGGGATCCTGTTCTCAATGTCCTTGGCGGAAGCCACGCTTTTGTCCCTTCCCAGGCTCTAGAGCCCGCGCCAGTCGGCGGCGGTGGCGGTATAGAGGGAGACCATGTCTGACAAGCGCCGAGACTCCGCCGTGGCCTTGGTGTCCTGGATCAGGCTGACTTGCCGCTGGGCCTCAATGACATTCATCCGGGTGGCGCTGCCAAGCCTCTGTCCTGTTGTGGCCTGGTCAACCCCGCCCTCTGCCAGTAGGGTCTCGCGATCCACGAGCATGAGGGCTGTCTGGTCAGACTTAAGGGCACTCAGGAGGTCGGCGACCTGACCAAAGGCTGCGAGCACCGTCTGCTGGTATCTCGCACCGGCGGCTCTCAGGTCGGCTTGCGCCCCCTTCGTCCGGGCTTTTCTGACGCCAGAATCCAGGACGGGGGCGGTCAGATTGCCCAGGAGGGTCCAGCCGGTGCCATCATAATTGAACAGGGTCTGAGGCTTTAGTGCAGCCTGGGTCAGGTCTGCAGTAAGCTGGATGTCTGGATACTGGTTGGCTAGGCTTACGCCCACAGCCGCCGTTGCCGCATGCAGGTCGGCCTCAGCCGCAAGGATGTCCGGCCTGTGGCGAACCAGGTCTGAAGGCAGGCTGACCGGGATGTCCGTCGGGACCTTCAGGCTGGCCAGGCTAAAGGTCGGTGGTGTCCAGCTTGCAGGAGATTGTCCGGCAAGTATCGCCAGACGGTGGCGAGACGCAGCGATGTCGCGCTCCAGGCCCGGAAGCTGATCTTCATCGAGGGTCATCTGGAAGATTGCCCGGTTGACCGAAGGCTGGACCTCTTTGCCAAGCGCCTTGGCCTGACGCATCATTTCCACCAGGCTTCGATCGCTGGCGACTAGGGCCTTCACAGCGTCGATCTGGGCCTGAAGCCGGGCGATTTTTATGGCTTCCAGCGCAACATTGCCGGTCAGGGCGAGCTTGGCCGCGTCCGCCTGATGGCCAGCCCTCTCTGCCCGGGCCCGGTAGTCCTCGGCTGAACGGCGACCGCCCCCAAAGACATCCAGGTCGTACCGGGCCATAGCGCCCACCGAATAAAGGGAGAAGGTATGATTGGGGAATCCGGACAGGCCAAAGGCCTGGCTGTTGAAACGCTGGTTCTCAAGTCTGCCGCTCGCGTCGAGACGAGGGCCCCGTGCGCCGTCGGCGGCGTCACCTTCGGCCTGAGCCTTTTCCAGGCGCGCCTGTATTTCAGCAATGCTGGGATTGTTCGACAGGGCCAGCCGGATGGTAGCGTCAAGCTCGGGAGATCCAAAGGCCTGCCACCAGGGGCCTGAAGCGGGAAGGTCTGCCACCAGATGCACACCGGAAGGCGCGCGCTCGCCCTCCAAGGCATAGGCCTGTGCCGTCCGACCCGTGGGCGACTTGGGGGGCTTGAAATCGGGTCCGAGCGATGTGCATCCCGTCAGGACAAGTGCGGCAGCCAGGGGGATGAGCCGCCAGCCGACTGACCCACGCGTCTCAGCCGAGCGAAGGGCAACAGGGGTCCTGCTCATGTCCCGAACCATTCTAGCTTCGTCCTGCCTGGGGGCGGACATCGACCTTGACCCGGGCCGAAAGTCCGGCGCGCGCGGCCATGCCAGGGGGCGGAGAGTCAAAGGCTATGCGGACCTGAAGGCGCTGGGTGACCTTGACCCAGTTGCCGGTCGCATTCTGGGCGGGCAGGGGCGAGAAGGCCGATCCGGTCCCGGGGGCAAAACTGGCCACATGCCCCTTGAGGTCTCCGCCGGGAAAGGCATCAATATGGATCAGCACCGGCTGGCCCACACGCATTTTTGCAACCTGGTCTTCCTTGAAATTCGCCTCGATCCAGGGTTCCCCGGACAGAAGCCAGAAGGCCGGCTGAGAGGCGTTCAGATAGGCTCCCACCGGGAGCTGATCGACCCGGGCGACCACGCCGTCTGACGGGGCTATGATTTCTGAATAGGAGGAATTCAACTGGGCACGGTCCAGCTGGGCCTTGGCCAGAAGGACGGAGGGTGCTTGGTCGGCAAGGTCCGGATTGCCACCGAGGGCGGCCAGGGCCGAGGCAACTTGCTGCTGGGCGGCGGCCAGTTGTTGTTTGGCCTGCTGGGCGGCATGAACGGCCTGGTCATATTGCTGATCCGAGGCCAGACCCGCCGCCAGCAACTTCTTCTGACGTTCGGCTTCTGAATTGGCAAAGCTAAGGGTTTCTTCCGCGGCGGCCAAATTTGCGGTTTCGCGACGATAGGTGGCGCGCTGTTGGGCCACGGCCAGTTCAGCACTGGCCAATTGCGCATTTGCTGCGGTGAGTCCGACGGCCAGATCACGGGCATCAAGCCGGAACAGAACCTGGCCCTGTTTGACCAGCTGGTTTTCCTGAACCTTGATCTCCACCACCCGGCCACTGATCGAGGGCGCGACGGCGGTCCGGGCGATCTGGACATAGGCATTTTCGGTGGATTGAGACTTTCCACTGTTCAGGATTAGGAATGCGACCAGGGCAACTATGGCAACTGGGCCTGCAATCATGATGCGCCAGCGCCAGCGCATCATCGTACTGTCCCGTCGATCTGTGGCCTTGGGCTCGACATCCGTCACGCTAGTTCCCCCTCCGGCTTCGATCACATGGGCAGACAAAGAGTCCTGCCCAGTCGCGGAGCCAACCTGCTCATTAACTTTCGGTCCGGTCTATAGGCACCCCGGGGGCCATGACAAGTCGCATGGCAGCCTGCAACGTCATGACTTGTCCGTCGGGTCGATCAGGACTGGTGCTCTGCCCGGTAGGCCGCGATGGCCTCCTTGGTCACATTGCGCGGATAGCAGAGGGGCGCAGACTTGTACCCCTGACTGTAGGCGCTCTTGCGATCGCAGGCCTTCCCTTCCTTGTTCAGGCTGTAGGGGCAGGGACATCCGCGACGATATTTTGCGATGGAGTCTCGGACGATCGTTGCCTTGATCCCGTCATCCGCGCGGGATTCTGTTTTCGCGCTACAGCCCGCAGCGAGCAGCGCCAGGGTAATTACAGCTGCATGACGTAAGCTTGATGTGCCCATTCGACTTACTCCCACAATCCTCACCGTGCCATTCCGGCATCTTTTCTCAAAAGTAGGTATTCTGAAGCGATCAGAACCTCTGGATTTGTCAACGTCTTTCTTGGCTGGGGTCATGGTTGGAAAGCTGGATCCTGCCTCGAAAAACGTCGAACTCTCAAGACTGAGATTCCTCAATTTATCGGGATAGGTGAAATTTCCTAACAAACTTTTCCCGGATCGGGCGGACGGCTTTTTGAAGTAGGCACCCTTGACATCTCGTGCGCTCTCCAGCCTCTCTGGGCGAATAAATGGGGGAAACATCATGCGTAAACTGGCATGTCTGTTGGCGGGACTAAGTCTGATTGGCGGCGGCGCTGCGGCCCAGCAGGCCCTGACCCCGGGAACCCCCAGCATCCTGGTCTGGTCTCCTCAGCAGCAAAGCGATTGGTACCGGTCCATTGAGTCCGTCTATCACGTAAACACCATTCATCGCGGCGACCGGGTCGAGGCCATGCTCCCCGCCGCGCAGTCCATGGCGACGACCTTCACCCATGACGGACGGTCTTGGTCTGTCGATGACTATATGCAGACATACAAGGTCTCTGGCCTTCTGGTCCTGAAGGACGGGAAGGTTCTGCTGGAACGCTATGGCCTGGGGCGAAAGCCCACGGATCGCTGGACCTCGTTTTCCGTTGCCAAGTCCGTGACCTCAACCCTGGTCGGGGCGGCCATCAAGGATGGCAAGATCAAGAGTCTCAATGCCCATGTTACTGACTATGTCCCCGAGCTTAAGGGGTCAGGCTATGAGGGCGTTACGGTCCGCCAACTTCTGATGATGAGTTCCGGGGTTCGCTGGAATGAGGACTATGCCGATCCAAATTCCGATGTCTCGCAGGCTGGCCTGACCCGTGCGGACGACAAGGCTGGGGTCAATCCCATGGTCAGCTACATGCGCAAACTGCCCAGGGCCAGGGTGCCGGGATCGACCTTCAACTACAATACCGGTGAAACCGACCTGGTCGGGATTATGGTTTCCAAAGCCGTTGGCAAATCACTTGCCGACTATGCGTCTGAGAAAATCTGGAAACCCTATGGCATGGAACAGGATGCCATCTGGATGACCGATACCTCAGGCCAGGAGCGGGGCGGATGCTGTATCTCCATGACCCTGCGGGATTACGGGCGGGTCGGCCAGTTCATCCTGGATGGCGGCAAGGCCCAGGGTAAGGCCATACTTCCTGCCGACTGGGTGGCCCAGGCCACGTCCAAGCAGATTGACAATGGTGGTCCGGGGTACGGCTATTTCTGGTGGATGCTGCCAGGTGAAGACTATCAGGCCGTGGGAATCTTTGGCCAGTCCATCACCACCTTCCGCAAGGACCGGGTGATAATCGTCATCAATTCAGCCTGGCCCCAGGCGACTGGGAAGAAGCTGAATATGGAGCGGGCAGCCTTTGTCGCCGCCCTGCACGCCGCAGCGGTCCAGTAGATCCAGAGGGGGGTAGGCCAATGGCACGTCGGTATGTGGATCTGTCCGTCCCCATTGAGGCAGACATTGAGTCCGACCCTCCGGGGTCGGAACCCAAGATCCGCTATATTCGCCATGAGGAGTCCTGGAAGGGCCTGGCCGCTTCCTTTCCAGGCCTGACCCGGGAAGACCTGCCCGACGGTCAAGGATGGGCCGTGGAAGTCCTACAGCTTTCCACCCATAATGGCACGCATATGGACGCGCCCTGGCACTTCCATGCCACTCAGGACGAAGCTCTGATTGCGGGCGGTCGCCGGGCAGAAACGATTGACGAACTGCCGTTGGACTGGTGCCAGAGGCCCGGTGTCAAGCTGGACTTCCGCCATTTCGCTGACGGCTATGTCGTCACCCGTGCCGATGTCGAAGCTGAACTAAAGCGCATTAATTATAGTCTTCAAGAATATGATATTGTTGTCATAAATACGTCTGCGGGCGGGAAGTATGGCCAGCCGGGCTATGTGGCCTCGGGCTGCGGGATGGGCCGGGAGGCGACCCTCTATCTCGCCGAATGCGGGGTCAAGATTGTCGGCACCGACGGCTGGTCCTGGGATGCCCCCTTCGTGCATACCGCCAAACGCTGGGCCGAGACCCGCGACCCGGCGATCATCTGGGAGGGCCACAAGGCGGGCCGGGAGATTGGGTATTACCAGATCGAAAAACTGGCCAACCTGGATCAACTGCCGGCCTTCGGGTTCGAGATTTCCTGCTTCCCGGTAAAGATCAAGGCGGCGGGTGCCGGATGGATTCGGGCCGTGGCCATTTTTGAGGACGCCTGACCCGACTTTGCGGCCAGGCCCTCTTGCTTTTATCGACCGTGCGTTCAAACCTGACCGCCGCAAAATGACACGCCTGAACGGGCGGCATGTGGGAGGCGACAATGGGCTGGAATTTCGGCGATATCATGGATGCAGTCGGCCCGAATGTGCCGCCTGAGGCCCCGGCCTTCATACACGGCGCGCGGATCATCAACTGGGGTGAGGCCAACCGGATCACCAATAATCTGGCCCGGGCCCTGATCGCCAGGGGCGCGCAGCCGGGCGACAAGATCGCCATCTACATGCGCAACCGTCCGGAATACCTGCTCAGCGTGGCCGCTGGATGGAAGGCCCGACTGACCCATGTGAATGTCAATTATCGCTACACCCCCGAAGAGGTCTGGTACATTTTCGACAATTCCGATGCCCAGACGGTGGTCTATGCGTCGGAGTTCCGCGAGGCGGTCGAACAAATCCGGCCGCGCCTGCCCAAGGTAAAGTCCTGGATCGAGGTCGGGGCTGAGGGGGACATTGCCGCCTTTGCCGAAGACTTCGACACCCTGGCCCAGGAGGGGAATGGCGCGCCCCTGGAGATCGCGCGGTCCGGGGATGACCAGTTCTTCATCTATACCGGCGGGACCACGGGCATGCCTAAGGGCGTCATGTGGGCGCATCACGACCTGCGGGAGATTACCCTTCAGGGCGCGCGCAAGCTGGGACCGGTTCCCGAAACCCTGGAGGCGCTTGCGGCCTTCACGCGACAGGTCGGGGCGGGCAGTCGCATCCTGCCGGCACCGCCGCTCATGCACGGCACGGGCCTGCTGACCTCCATGGGCGTCATGATGGGCGGCGGCTGCGTGATTACCCTGGAAGGGGCCAATTTCGATGCGGTTGAACTGCTCACCGCCATTGATCGCCACAAGCCCCAGACCCTGGTCGTGGTGGGGGATTCCTTCGGCAAGCCCCTGCTCAATGCCCTGAATGCCGCCCCTGGCACCTATGATGTCTCCAGCATAGTCGGGATCGTCTCGTCCGGCGTCATGTGGAGCCTGGAGGTCAAGCGCGGGCTCCTGGAACACATGCCGGGGGCCATGCTGAACGATGGTTTCTCATCCTCCGAAGCCCTGGGCATGGGCGCGTCGGTCATGACCAAGGACTCCGAAGTCCAGACGGCCAAGTTCATGCTGGGCGAACGCTGCCGGGTATTTGATGAAAACGACCAGCCTGTCGAGCCGGGCTCCGGAAAGTCCGGCATGGTGGCAATCGGTCCGCCGAACCCTGTGGGCTATTACAAGGACGAGGAGAAGTCCGGCCGCACCTTCCGGGTCATCGGGGGCGTGCGGTATTCCATCCCGGGGGACTGGTGCATCGTCGAGCCGGATGGCAGCCTGACCCTCCTGGGGCGGGGAAGTGCCTGCATCAATACGGCTGGCGAAAAGGTGTTTCCGGAGGAGGTCGAAGAGGCTCTCAAGACCCATCCCAGCGTCGAGGATGCCCTAGTCGTCGGCCTGCCTGACGAGAAATGGGGGCAGTCTGTCACCGGCGTCGTCCGTCTGGCACCCGGTGCCGTGCTGGAAGAAGATGTCCTGCGCGCCCACGTTCGCAAGGCCCTGGCGGGCTACAAAACGCCCAAGCGCATTTTTGCCACGGCGGACACCTTCCGGTCCAGTAATGGCAAGGCAGATTATCCGGCGGCCCGGCGGGTGGCGGAATCGGCCCTGGGCTAGACGGCTTGAAAATCACGCCCTTTAGCGAACTCTTGACTGGCATGGTCGAGACGGCCACCGGTCATTCCGTCGACCTGCCTGCCGACTGGCTTCAGGGCCGGACAGCCTATGGTGGGCTCACCGCCTCGCTCTGCGTTGAATCAGCCCTTAGGCATGCGCCAGACCTTCCCCCGCTCAGGTCTGCCCAGTTCGCCCTGGTGGGTCCGGCAGGCGGACTTGTCCATCTGTCGCCAGAGGTGGTGCGACGCGGCAAGTCCAGCGTGGTGGTCTCGGTCAATCTGGATGGCGAGGCAGGACCCGCGGCCCGGTCTCTGCTGACCTTCGGGGCAAGTCGTCCGTCCCTGGTGGACTATTCGGCCATGCCAGCCCCCGCCGTGCCTCCGCCAGGCGATTGCCCGAGCTTCTTCAACCCTGATACCGCCCCGTCCTTTGCCCGGCATTTCGATGTTCGCCGGGCCGGTGGGCAGAAAGTCTATTCGCCGGACAGTCTGCCGGAACTTCTGGTCTGGATTCGTCATGGGGACGCGGCGGCCCGCTCGGGCCTGACCGGCCTTATTGCTCTGGCCGACGCCTTGCCTCCGCCCGTTCTGGTCCTGTTTTCGAAACCCGGTCCCTTCAGCACCATGACCTGGTCCATCGACCTGGCCGTTGATGCGCCCGCAAGCGCCAGTGGCTGGTGGCTTGTTCATAGCCAGGCCCAGGCCGCTGCCACCGGCTATTCGACCCAATCCATGACAATCTGGGATGACCAGGGAGGGTTTGTCCTCGCCGCCCGCCAGACCGTGGCTATTTTTGTCTAGGCCTGGGCGTTTCGCGGGGCAGTTAGTCCAAGCCAGTTGCGAATGACTGGCACCCTCCGGAGCACCAGTCTCTCAACCAGGCCCACCAGGATCATTGAGGCTCCCAGCACGGGCAAAAGAAGGCCAAGGACAATCAAGGCCACCGCCATGCCGCGCGCGGCAGGTTCGCTGGTCAGGCGCTCCGGGGCACCAAGCTGACCCTCTGGTCGACGTCGCCACCACAAGACCCAGCTACTCACGGACAGGGTAACGAGACCAAGGGCGGTCAGGGCCCCCAGGGCCTGATTGAGGGGGCCGAACAACTGACCTTCATGGGCTGCAATGCCAAAGGCTATGGCCTTGTCGATGGGATGTTTGGCCGCAAAACCATCCTGTCCAATGACCTCAGCTGTTACAGGGTCAAGACTGAGGGTCACGCGACGGGGCCGGTTCTGGGTCTCTGATCTGAGGGTCCACTGGCGCTTGCTCTGCCAGCTCGTGTTTTTCGAGGGGGCGACAATCGACACGGGTGGCGGAAGGTTCAGGCTGCGTGCCCGCAGGACAAGTCGATCCAGATCCGGTCTGGTCATGGACATGGATGTGCCCATGGCCATCCGCCCCATGTGATCAGCGTGGGCATCACTGAGCTCGCTGGACCGTGACTGGGTCCATTCCTGCTGGCGACCATCGGTCGCCGTCATCCGCCGAACCTCCTTGAATCCCGCGTTCCAGACCGTGGTCCAGGGCAGTCCCGTAATCAGCAGGAACAGGGCCAGGCTGGAAATCCAGACTCCGGTGACGGCATGCAGGTCTCGCCAGACAATCCGCCCACCCAGGTCGAGCCTTGGCCAGACGGTTCCGCCCAACCCCTGTGCGCCTCGGGGCCACCAGAGGACAAGGCCGGTCACGATCATGACAATCGCCCACCCGGCACCAAGTTCGACCAGTATGGACCCAGCCTGGCCCATCAAGAGCTCACCATGCACCGTCTTGACGATTTCCATCGGGGCGTCCGAGGGCGTCTGGACCTTCATGATCTGGCCCGTCCCAGGGTGGACCATGACCAGGAAATCAGAGTCTGACGTCGAAATCGTCACCCGCGCGGCATCTGTCGGGTCCGGACGAACCTCAATCGACTTGAAGCGCGCCCCGGGTCTGGCCCGGACGGCGGCGTCCACCTGCTGGTTGACCGTCAGGCGGGGTCCCTCAATGTACAGATGGTTGTAGGGGCGGTCCAGCCAGGACTCCACCTGGGGCTTGAAGAGATAGATCGTCCCCGTAATCGACAGAACAATCACAATGGGCGCGCAAAAGAGCCCGGCGTAGAAATGCCAGCGCCAGATTGCGCGACGAGTCAGGATGGCCTTGCGGGCGGATGACTTTGTGGCGATTTTCATGAGCCTACCACCGAGATTTCAGGTCAATAATGAACGACCTCTGGGGCAGGGGGTGGGCCACATAGGCCTGGTCATTGAAGAGGTTGTCGACGCCCACGCCGAGCTCGGCCTGTTCGCTTAACTTGACGGTGATGCGCCCATCGACGGTGAAATATTCACTCTGAAAACCATATGCATCGCCCCGGGACAGACCAAAAAGATCCGAATTCGGTCGGGTCGCATAGCGCCAGCCCAGGGATGCTCGCATGCGGTCGGTCAGGCGGTATCTTAGATTTCCGTTTGACCTCCACCGGGGAATTCTCGGAAATTGAACACCTTCAGCAGCCGGGGCCGAGGTATTTTTGACCGTCTGGGCATCCATCCAGGAAACATTGCCGTCAATGTCCAGTCCATCCATTAGAAGGTCCCGTGCCTCCAGGATGAGTTCCATCCCAAATTGCCGGACTAGATCGACATTCTTGTATGAGGACACCACGTTTCCATAAGCATTCAGCCCATTGAAACTGAAGATTGAGTCCTCCACGTCCTGAAAGAAGAAGCTCCCGGTCGACCGTATCGGGCCAAAGTCGTGACGAAGGATCAGGTTGATATCTTTTGATTTTTCCGGGCGAAGATTGGGATCGAAGCTCTGGGGATCGATCTGCTGGCTGACATCGTCAATCCGGCCCTGAAAGAGCTCGCCAACCGTCGGGTATCTCGTGGCCAGGCCCAGGCTGAGTTGGGCTGTCCACCCCTCTGCCAGGGGACCTTGTAAGCTGAACTTGGGGCTGATTGAACTCTGGGATCGACTTGCATAAGCGGCATCAAGACGTCGGCCACTCAATGGCTTTGCGAGCCCGCCATCGAAGGCTCGCCAGTCCTCAAATCGCAGGCCTGCCGTCAGGCTGTATCCATCACCAAGGTCTATGCGGTCCTCAGCAAACACCCCCAAGAGGCGCGTCTTACCGTATGAGGCACTTGAGAAAATTGGTGTTCTGCCATCCTTCCAGTTTGCAGATGCATAGGTGTCCTGGTCGGTCTCGTAGAGGTTTGCGCTCAGGCCCAGGGCGAAGTCATGCCTTGAGATCTCGCGGCTCAGGGTCAGATCAGAGGTCCACCAACCGGGCTGTCGCCCCAGGGTTTGAAGTCCGACCCCATTGCTGGCACCGGTCAGGTAGTCCTTTGAGGTTCGCGTGTCCTGGCGACCGATCCAGTAACGGGAAAGGTTGAACCGTGTCTCCCAGTCCGCCATTTTGCCGTCGGCCTTGAGGCCCAGCAGGTATTCTGCACGCTGGGTAAGCGACATGTTGAGCCCTGCCGCCGTCCAGGTTTTCCCGCCAAAACTCACCTTGCCCTGGGCGATTGAGGTCCCTGACCCGTCCTTCATGAAGGTTCGGGTATCTGTCAGGTCCTGATCCGTCATCCAGATGGATCCAATTGCCTCTACTGACCAGCCGCTGGCATAGTCGACTCCGGCACGCAGACGCAGTTGATCCTGAATCACGTGGACGGGTGAGGCGGCTCCAAAGACAGGTGTTGCGAGTCTTGGGTCCACAAAGGGCCCGGTGACAGGGGTGCCACCTCCGCTGGACGGCGTCAGAAGGGTGTAAGTCATGGGTTGGCCGATGTTTTCGAAATGGCGAAAGCCCGCCCTCATGTGGAAGGGCGATGTGTTTGGCCGCCAGGAAAAGCCCCCCTCGGCGCTAAATCCGGAAAAGGCCTCGTCAATTCCGTATTCCCGAAAAGGCATGATCATGGACTGGGTCTGGGCATAGACCTCGTTCCGGTCTGGTGCGCGCGTGGTCACGGAGATGACCCCGCCCATGGAATTGCCGCCGTAGCGCGCTGAGTAGGGGCCATAGACAAGGTCGAATTGCCTAACCTCTGCCGGACCCACAAGGTTCCATTTCGGCGGATAGTCATAACGGTTGCCCAGGAAGTTTGAGACAACAAACCCATCTACCAGAACAAGGGTCCGGGCACTCTGAACCGTATTGGCCCCGCGAAGCGCGACAACGGCATTGTCATCGCCAGCAAACCTCTTCCGGACAAAAAAGTTCGGCGCATATTTCATCAAGTCTTCGACGTTCAGGGCGTTAATCGCCTGAAATTCAGTTTCGCCTAGGGAAACAGACAGTCCCCGTGGCTGAACCGTAATCGGGTGATCGCCCTGGCCGACAATCAGGATTTCGCTGAGATGGGCAGGCTCCGAAGCGGCCTGGGCATGGGCAAGGCTGGGCAAGAGGCTGGTTAGGGCCAGCAGGCAGGCTGGCTGCATGCGGCCAGCAAAAGGCTTGGCGGACATCTGAGTTCCAATCGAATGAGCAAGGTCTCCAACCCCTGGCAGGGGGTCAGGTTCGGGCTTGATCAGACGGTGGTCGGAGGGCCGGTCGTATAGGGCGGTGGTGCCGCAAGTCCCAGGCCGGGGCGCTGGCTAGGGGTCGAGGCATGGGCCGACATGGCCTGGGCATAGGTGACGGGTTGGGTCGGAGGCAGGGCGTCAGGCCAGGCAAGACCGTGACCGGAAGCTGCAAAGGCACACGGATGAGACCGCCCCGAATCTGATGGGTTCGGGCTCTTTTTCGGCCCGTGATCCTGGTCCGATGCTGCAACGCCTGGGTGTCCAGTCGGATCTAGCTGGACCGTCTGGGCACCGGTTCCCGTACAAATCACCAGACTGGTGCCCTGGCCCGCTGAGCCCGCCACCATGAAGCCCGAGGGCAGCATGAGACGCATGACCAGGGCCAGCAGGGCAAGCATGAGCCCCGCCTCCCGACCCGTCCGCGCCCATGTTTCATTCCTGCTCATCTGGCTGTCGGTATCTCAATCCGGAGCAGGTGTCCATTTACGAGCCTGCGTCGGTAGGGTTTGCGATAGCCCCCGGATTTTGCCAAGGTGCCCAGGAACCTGGAGATGCTTGATGCGACCAATCTTGAGTGCGATTCTTGTCCCGCTTGCCCTGCTGATCTCTGGCCCGGTTTTGGCTGAAACAGCCGCAAAGCCCGCTGAACCGGTCAGTGAGAAGGTCGATCTCCCGGCCTTTCCGGCTGACGCCTCCGTCCATCAGTCGATCCGGCTTGGCGCAAAGACCCTGAACTATACCGCCACTGTCGGCTCCCTGCCGGTGCGCGACGAGAAGGGCAAGAAGATCGCCGAGGTCGTTTATACCGCCTATGTCCTGGACGGCCCGCGTTCGCCGGACCGGCCTATCACCTTCGCCTTCAATGGGGGGCCAGGTGCCGCCTCGGTCTATCTCAATCTGGGCGCAATCGGTCCCAAGCGCATTCAGTTTGGGGCCCAGGGAAACTCGGCCTCTGACCCGGCCCGGTTACTGGACAATCAGGGCACCTGGCTGGACTTCACGGACATGGTCTTCATTGACCCGGTCGGAACCGGCTATTCCCGCAGCCTGGTGGATGATGCGGAAACCAAGAAGCGGTTCTTCCAGGTCAAGCCGGATGTCGAATATCTGTCCCGGATCGTCTTTGACTGGCTGGTCAAATCCGAACGCATGGCCTCGCCGAAATACATTGTGGGCGAAAGCTATGGTGGCTATCGCGCCCCGGCCATTGCCCGCTTCCTTCAGAGCCAGCTTGGCGTCGCGCCGTCGGGTGTTGTGATGGTCTCGCCCTTCCTCGATGCCCGCACCGGTGTGGGCGACGACATTTCCCCCATGCCCTGGATCGTCAATCTGCCCTCCATGGCTGCGGCCCATTATGAACGCCAGGGCAAGACCCTCAGCCCGGACCTGCTGGCCGAGGTCGAGACCTATGCCCGGGGAGATTTCGCCGTTGATCTGATGAAGGGCCGTTCTGACCCTGCGGCACTGGCTCGCCTCATTGACAAGGTGACCCAATATTCGGGCCTTGATCCGGCCCTGGTGCGCCGCATGGGCGGGCGGGTGGATGCTTCCACCTTCTTGCGCGAGCTCTATCGGGAGCAGGGCAAGATCGCGAGCATCTATGACTCCAATGTCACCACCTACGACCCCTTCCCTTGGTCCGGCTATCAGCGGGCGGGCGACCCCATCCTGGACGCCATCATCGCGCCCACCACCAGTGCCATGGTGGAATTCATAACCCACACGGTGGGCTGGAAGGTCGAAGGCCGGTTCAATGCCTTGTCGGATGCGGTCAATCGCGCTTGGGAGCCCAACTGGTATACCAGCGTGGAATCCGTCACGGACTTGCGCCAGGCTGTGGCGGCCGATCCCCGGCTCAAGGTCTTGATCGTGCATGGGTATGACGATCTGAGCTGCCCCTATTTCGCCTCGCGCCTCATCGTCGATCAGATGCCGGTCATGGGCGATCCGGGGCGGGTGAAGTTGAACCTCTATCCCGGTGGCCACATGTTCTATTCGCGTCCCGACAGCCAGGCCCGTTTCCGCCGGGATGTCATGTCACTCTTTGGCCAGCCCTGACCGACACATAACGCTCTAAGGAATGCACACATGACCACCACGGACCTGCCCGCCGGCTGGCCAGCCATGAGCATTGATCAGGCCCACGCGGCCCTGACTGCGCCCGGAACACCCTTCGAAATGGAGGATGTGATGATCCGGGGTGTCGCCACCCGGGCCTGGAAAAACCTGCCGCCGTCCCTTCGGTCGGTGGTGGAAATGTCCCGCGCCCATGGAGATCGTATCTTCCTGGTCTATGAGGATGAGCGCGTCAGCTTCGAGGCGTTTCACCGGGCCGTGGCCGCCCTTGCCCACCAGTTGCAGGCCGATGGCATAGGCAAGGGCGACCGGGTTGCGGTCATCATGCGCAATCTGCCTGAGTGGGTCGTGGCCTTCTATGCCGGGGCCTCATTGGGCGCCATTGTGACGCCCCTGAATGCTTGGTGGACCGGGCCGGAGCTGGAATACGGCCTGACGGATTCCGGAACCAAGGTCGTGCTCATGGATGCCGAACGCTATGAGCGCCTGAGCGAGCATCTGCCAAACTGTGCGGACCTGACGAAAATCTATGTCAGCCGGGTGACCGACGAGATTGCCCATCCCATGGTCACCAAACTCGAAGACGTGATCGGCAGCCCCGTGGCCTGGGCGAGCCTTCCCGATCAGGCCCTGCCCGCGGTGGATATCCTGCCGGACGATGATGCGACCATTTTCTACACCTCCGGGACAACGGGACGACCCAAGGGGGCTCTGGCGACCCAGAGGGGTGTGAACTCCAACATTCTGAGTGCAGCCTGCGCCGGAGCCCGCGCCTTTCTGCGTCGTGGCGAAATGCCGCCTGCGCCCGATCCGACGGGTCCCCAGAGGGCCAGCCTTCTCTCCGTGCCCTTCTTCCATGTGACCGGGTGTTTCGCCGTCCTGAACCCGTCCCTGGCGAGCGGAGCCAAGCTGGTCATGATGCATCGCTGGGATGTGGTCCGGGCCTTTGAGCTGATCGAGCGCGAACGGATCCAGCTTGCAGGCGGCGTGCCGACCATTGCCTGGCAGCTGATCGAGCATCCCTTGCGGGAAAAATACGACCTCTCCTCGCTGGAAAGCGTGTCCTATGGCGGGGCCCCGTCGGCCCCAGAGCTTGTGCGCAAGATCCGCGAAACCTTCCCCAAGTCCGCTCCCGGAAATGGCTGGGGCATGACCGAGACCTGCGCGACGGTAACCACCCATGGCGGTGAAGACTATGCCAACCGTCCCGACAGCTGCGGCCCCGCTGTTCCTGTGGCCGCGCTGCAAATTCGCGATCCTGCGGACGGGGTTACAATTCTTGAGCCGGGCCAGGTCGGCGAGCTGTGGGCCAGCGGCCCGATGGTTGTGAAGGCCTACTGGAACAAGCCGGAAGCGACGGCCCAGACCTTCGTCGAGGGCTGGGTGCGGACTGGCGATCTGGCGCGTCTGGACGAAGAAGGCTTCTGCTTCATCATCGACCGGGCCAAGGACATGCTGATCCGGGGTGGTGAGAACATCTACTGCATTGAGGTCGAGAACGTTCTCTATGATCACCCGGCGATCATGGACGCAGCCCTGGTCGGAATACCGCACCGGACCCTGGGCGAGGAGCCCGGGGCTGTGGTGACCCTTAAACCCGGCGCGGAGGCCTCCGAGGCCGAGCTAAGGGCTCACGTCGCCGAGCGACTTGCGGCCTTCAAGGTGCCGGTCAAGATCAAGTTCTGGCATGAGACCCTCCCGCGGAATCCCAATGGCAAGATCCTCAAGAACGAGCTGAAAAAGCTGTTTGAAGAGTCCTGATCCATGGGCCGCCTGCGGGCTGACAGCTTGCTGGTGGCGCGTGGCCTGATCGACAGCCGGTCCAGGGCCCGGGCGGCTATCGAGGCGGGCGGGGTCTTTGCCGCAGGACGGCGGGTAGCCAAGCCGTCGGAGTTGCTTGACGAGGACATCTCGCTGGATGTCCAGCCCGCCCATGACTTTGTCGGGCGCGGGGCGCTGAAGCTTCTGGGCGCGCCCGGGTTTGCCGAAGCGTCCCTGGACCAGGCCGTCGTGCTCGACCTGGGTGCATCGACCGGGGGCTTTACCGAGGTCTGCCTGCGACGGGGTGCGCGTCTGGTCTATGCGGTGGATGTGGGGCGAGAGCAGCTGCACAGCCGGCTTAAAGGTGATCCCCGGGTGGTCAACCTGGAGGGTCGCGATGCCCGCAGTCTGACCTCGGAGGACCTGCCTGAGGCACCAGACCTCGTTGTCTGTGATGTCAGCTTCATCAGCCTGGCAAAGCTTCTGCCCATCCCCCTGTCCCTGGCGCGGACCGGGGCCTTGCTGTTTGTTTTGGTCAAGCCGCAGTTCGAGGTGGGACCAGGCGCTGTCGGCAAGGGGGGGATTGTTCGGGATGCCGACGCCCGGGCAGGAGCCCTGCAACAGGTTATCGACTTTCTGGAAGGATCGGGCTGGACGGTCCTGGCGTCTCAAGACGCCGTGATTGCAGGCGCGGACGGCAATCAGGAATATCTGGTTCAGGCGCGCAAGCTCTAGAGCCCGTTCCCTTTCGCCGCGCGCACTGCCCTTTCTGGGGAATTTCCTGTAGACCGGGCAGATCATGCGCAGTCCCCGACGTCCAGTTCGCCCAAAACCTCATGCTCCGGCCACCGAACTGGTGATCGAAAGCCTCGGCGGGGAAGGGGACGGGGTTGCTCATACCCAGGACGGCCGCGCGGTCCATGTGCCCTTTTCCCTGCCAGGTGAAAGGGTGCGGGTTGCCTCGGGCAATGAAATCCTTCGCATAGAGGAAATCATCGAGCCCAGCCCCCAGAGGATTGCCCCGGTTTGCCAGCATTTCGGCGTGTGTGGCGGGTGCGCCCTCCAGCATTGGGAGGCCAACGCCTATCTGGCCTGGAAGGTCGAGCGCCTGCGCGGCACACTGGCCCTGCAGCATCTGGACTGTGAAATTCTCGATCCGGTCGCGGCCCATCCGGCGAGCCGTCGCCGACTGGCCCTCCATGCCCGGCGGGGCTCCCGCGACATGGTCCGCCTCGGGTTCAAGGAGCGCCGCTCCTGGACAGTTGTCGATGTCGAGGCCTGTCCCGTGGCCGATCCCAGGCTGGAAAGGGCCTTTCCGGACCTTCGGCGCATGGCGGCCCCGCTGTTTGAACATCACAAGTCTGCCCCAACCCTCCATGTCACCCTGACAGACGACGGCCTGGATATCGAAATCACCGGGGTCGAGGCGAAGTCCGGTGGTCTGTCAGCCGATGCCCGGACCGCTGTGGCCACCCTGGCCGCCCGGGCGAATTTCGCGCGGGTTACCCTGGATGGAGATGCCCTCTATCTGGCGCGCCAGCCCCGGGTTCGCATTGGACCGGCTGTTGTCTCCCTGCCGCCCGGAGCCTTTCTCCAGGCGACCATTCCAGCGCAGGAGGCGATGACCGCCTTCGTCGTCGAAAATGCCGCCGGGGCTGAGCGCATAGCTGACCTCTATTGCGGTATCGGAACCTTCACCTTTCCCCTGGCGACGATTGCGCCGGTCCTGGCGCTGGAAGCCTCGGCAGCAGCTGTGCGCGCCTTGAGCGCGGGCGTGGCTACAGCGCCAGGCTTGAAGGGCATTACCGCCGAAGCCCGCGACCTGACCCGGCGCCCGCTCCTGGTTCCTGAAATGAAGAAGATCGACCTGGTGGTTTTCGATCCCCCTCGCGCCGGGGCCGCCGAGCAATGCCTTGAGCTGGCGCGATCCAAGGTCGGCCGGGTGATTGGTGTGTCCTGCAATCCAGCCACCTTTGCCCGGGATGCGCGCACCCTGGTGGACGCTGGATTTAAACTTGATCGCATCTTGCCCGTGGATCAGTTCCTCTGGTCGCCGCACCTGGAACTGGTCGGCGTCTTTACCCGCTGATTACCCACAAGGGTCCTTGCATGTAGGCGAGGGTCCGGGCAGGTTCCCGCCGAATTCAAAAGGACTTCTGGCCATGGCCAATCTTGCGGCCGATCCTGCCCCCTGGCCCGTGCGACGGGACCTGAAGCTTCTATTTACCCTGGCCTGGCCGGTGGTGGTGTCGCGGCTGGGCATCATGACCATGGGGTTGAGCGATACGGTTGCCGTGGGGCATTTCTCGCCCCAGCAACTCGGCTGGCAAGCCCTGGCCTGGTCGATCACCAGTGTCGTCCTGGGCGTTAGCCTGAACCTCATGGGCGGTGTTCAGGTCATGACCTCCCGCGCCATGGGGGAGGGTCGTCCCCGGGAGGCCGGGGCGGTGCTGCGTCGGGGCCTGTCCTATGCCGTGATGATTGGCGGCCTGGCGGCGGTGGCGCAATTTGCCTTTGGCCCGGCGCTATTGCGGGCCTTCAGGCTGCCGGCAGACCTGACTGCCGGGGCAGAGCGACCTATCCAGATCCTGGCCATTTCCATGCCCTTCTTCGTCATGGGGGCTGCGGCCAGTTCCTGGCTTGAGGGTCTGGGCCGGACCCGAATCCCGGCCATCTTCATGTGGGTGGCTAACGGCATCAACCTCCTGGCCCTGTTCCTGCTGGTCCCCGGGACCTTTGGACTTCCTGCCATGGGTGCCGTCGGCGCAGCCTGGGCGACCCTGGCGGCGCGAGGGTTTCTGACCCTGGGCTTGCTGGTCTTCATCCTTCTCATGCCCGAGGCGCGTGACCTCGGCGTCTTTGAGCCTGCCCCGCGTGATCGTGCGGCCGAGACGGAGCAGAGGCGGGTGGGTTATGGGGCCGGGGCGTCAGGGTTTTTCGAGATCGCGGCCTTTGCCGGCATGAACATCATTGCGGGCTGGCTGGGGGGTGTGTCGGTTGGAGTCTGGGCCATTGTGGTCAATGTCGTCTCCGTGGCCTTCATGGTGCCGCTCGGCCTGTCGACTGCGGCGTCTGTCCTTGTCGGACGGGCCTATGGTGCTGGAGACTTCACTGAGGTGCGTCGGGCGAGCCTTCTGGCCTATGGGCTTGCTGCCCTGTTTGGGGGCCTGATCGCCCTCCTGGTCTGGCCCGGCGCGAAGCTTGTCGCTTCTGCCTATACGATCGACCCGGCGACCCTCGCGCTGGCTGTACCCGCCATGGCCCTGGCCAGCGCCATGGTTCTGCCCGATGCCATTCAGGTCGTCGTTGCCCAGACCCTGCGCGCGCGCGGGGACGTCTGGATGCCCACGGCGACGCACTTTCTGAGCTATGTCCTGGTCATGGCACCTCTGTCCTGGTGGCTGGCCATTCCGGCAGGCCTGGGCGTGAACGGCATTGTCCTGGGCGTCATCCTGGCGAGCCTGCTGTCCGCAGGGCTTCTCCTTGCCCGCTTTGCTTGGCTCTGGCGGCGAGCGGGTTAGAGCCTGGATCGATCCGTTAGCCGGTTCCCGTCAATCGGAACCGGCTCTAGTTTTCGACGCCGAGGATCCAGCCTTCCTCGGCCTCCGCAACCGCGACCACGTCCTCAGGAACGGTCTTGGCCGGGGCAAAGGCAGCCCCAAGCTTTCCAGCCTCGTCCAGTTTGGCGAAGTGTTCGGCCGTCGTGCGCACCTGGGCCTGGTCCTTGACCTCTCCCGGAGCCAACTGGATCTTGAACAGCGAGGGGTAGACCTCCGCCACCACAACATCGACACCGGCCAAATCGGCCTCGGTGAGGGTCTTGAACCCTGTCTCAAACGGCCAGGCCTTGAGAGCATCGCCTCTTGGGAGCTTCAGGCGACGCACGGCCGGAATCCCCATAATCGCCTGCCCCCCCACGGAGCCGTTATAGTAGAGCTTCCAGATCGAGGCCGCGCCCTTGGCGGCAAGGTCGGCATGGCGATATTCCGGCAGGTCATCGGGACCATGATCGCGGGTCTTTTTGGGTTGCAGGGTTGTCAGGGTGTCCTTGGGCGGACAGCCCCAGAAGGGAAAGGGGCCTCCGGTCATGCGGCGGTTGATCTCTGAGCCAACCCCGAACCGGTTATTGGTATTGTCCGCCTTGTCCTTGACCATCTTGTCGAGCTGATCCCAGGCTGCCCGCCAGGCAGGCTCCGTGCTCAGGTTCAGGGCCTTGGCAAATCCGCGCGGAAACCCGAGGGGGAAATCAAAGCCGACAAGGGCCCGCTCAGACCGCTTCTTGAAGTCTTCCAGCAGGCTGGCCAGCTTCTTTTCCGCTTCGGCCCGGGTCGGGAGATTGAAGCTCTCGAAGGTCAGACGAAAGCGCACATCGCGCTTCATGACCCCGATCCAGATGGAGTCCGCCCCCGTTACGGGCTTGGCAGCCGCACTCCAGTCGACGATGACATAGGCATTGAACAGGCGTGACACGGGCGGGCTCCGCTAGGGTAAGGCGTGCTTGTAGCGCCTTGGCTTGCAAGCGCCAACGACCTAGAGGTTCAAATTCCAGGTTCCTTCCCCAAAATGGAGTCCTTTTGTGATCCAGGCCCTTCGTACGCCCGACGCCCGCTTCGCCGACCTGCCAGATTTTCCCTACACGCCCCACTATATCGACGATCTGGCGGGGTATGAGGGCTTGAGATGCGCTTATATCGACGAAGGTCAGGGCGACCGGACCTTTCTGTGCCTTCATGGGGAGCCAAGCTGGAGCTTTCTATATCGTCGAATGATCCCGCATTTCCTGGCCAGTGGCGCGCGGATAGTGGCCCCGGACCTGTTTGGGTTTGGGCGGTCGGACAAGCCTGTCGACGATGCGGTCTATGGATTTCATTTTCACCGCAACATGATCCTGCGGCTGGTGGAACGTCTGGACCTTCTCAATATTACCCTGGTGGTTCAGGACTGGGGCGGTCTTATCGGCCTGACCCTGCCTGTCGACGCTGGCTTTAAGCAGCGGCTGTCTCGTTTGCTGGTCATGAATACGACCCTGGCGGTCGGCGCGAGCCCGAGCCCGGGTTTCGATGCCTGGCGGGCCTATGCCAAGCTTAATCCCGATCTGAATGTCGGGGCCTTGATGGGGCGGGGAACGCCTTATCTCTCGGCGGCAGAGATCTCGGCCTATGACGCGCCCTATCCCGACCAGACCTATAAGGCCGGAGCGCGGGCCTTCCCCGAACGTGTCATGACTCATCCTGACATGGAGGGCGTGACCGAGAGCCTAGCTGCCGTCGAGTTCTGGTCAAATCAGTGGAACGGGCCAGCCTTCATGGCCGTAGGCGGAGCGGATATGGTTCTGGGGCCGCCGGTCATGGACATTCTCCACGGGCAAATTCGGGGCTGTTCAAAGCCCATGCTGATCCCGGAAGGCGGGCACTTCCTGCAGGAATGGGGCGACCCGATTGCTCAGGCCGCCCTGGCCTATTTCGGGGATGTCTAGCTCAGCTTGACGAGCATCTTGCCGAAGTTTTCGCCAGAAAACAGGCCGATGAAGGCGTCGGGGGCGGTCTCAATGCCTTCGCGCACGGTCTGACGCCATTTCAGCTTTCCGGCCTTGTGCCACTCCGCCAGGTCCTTGATGAAGGCGGGCATCATGTCCCAGTGGTTGGAGACGATAAAGCCTTCCAGCCGCAGGTTCTTGCCGATGATCTGGGCCATATTGCTGGGGCCGGGTACCGGGGTCGTGGCATTGTACTGGGAGATCATGCCGCAGATGGCAAAACGGGCGAAGGGGGAGGCCGCAGCGAGGGCAGCTTCCAGATGTTCTCCGCCGACGTTTTCGAAATAGACGTCAATGCCCTCGGGGGCAGCCGCCATGAGGTCGGCGGTCAGGGTCTTGGTCGCCTTGTAGTCTATGGCCACATCGACCCCGAGCTCCTCGGTCAGGAACTTCATCTTTTCCGGACCCCCGGCCGAGGCGATGACCTTGTGGCCCTTGAGCTTGGCAATCTGGCAAACCAGCGAGCCGACAGCCCCGGCGGCTCCGGAAACAAACACCACATCGCCAGGCTTCAGGGCGGCAATTCGCAGCAGGCCCGCATAGGCGGTCAGACCCGGCATACCAGCGACGCCCAGAAAAGCTTCGGAGGGCAGGCCCTGTGTGTCCAGTTTCTGGACCGTGCTCGCGGGCGCGTTGAAGGCTTCACGCCAGCCATTCCCAGATTGCACCAGGTCACCGACCGTCAGGGATGGATCGTTCGAGGCTATGACCTCCCCGATCGCACCGCCCTGGAGGACTTCGCCAATCTGGAAGGGCGGGGTGTAGCTCTTCACGTCGTTCATGCGGCCGCGCATGTAGGGATCAACGGTCATCCAGGTATTTCGAACCTGAACCTCACCGGGCCCCGGCGCAGGAAGGTCGACACTGACCATCTCGAAATTTTCATGGGTGGGCAGCCCTGAAGGGCGGGACTTCAGGCGGATTTCGCGGGATTTGGTCATGGGGCTTCCTCCAGGGGTGGTCGGACAACAAGCTTAAGCTTCATCCTGTTATGGTGTCCCGGTGTAGCCTCGAAGCCTCGCGGATGCTAGGCGCGGTGAGGTTAAAGGTTTGGAGCAGGTCATGGCCGAAATTCTGCGGGGCGGGGTGATTGGGGCAGGGGTTTTTGGCGGCTATCACGCGCGCCAGTATGCCAATGCCGCAGGAGCCTGCCTGGAAGCCGTTTACGATCCTGTCGGCGACCGAGCCTCGGTCCTGGCCCAGCAATTTGGTGGCCGGGGTTTTACCGATCTTGAGGCCTTTCTGGCCGAGGTTGATGTGGTGACCGTGGCCTCACCGCCTGGACTTCATGCACAAGGCGCCCTGGCGGCGCTTGGGGCGGGCAAGTCAGTCTATGTTGAAAAGCCGCTTGCCGTCAGTCTGGCAGATGCCGACCGGATCATCGCCGCAGCTAGGCGGCAGTCTCTTGTCCTGGCCTGCGGCCATCAGGAAAGACTTGTGTTCCAGGCCATTGGGCTTTTTGGCCTGCCCCAGGCTCCCATCCGGCTGGAAGCGGTACGTCACGGCCCGCCCTCGGAGCGAAGCCTGGATGTCTCGGTCGTGCTGGACCTGATGATCCATGATCTCGACCTTGCCCTGTCCCTGACCGGGGCCGATGCCATAACAGCGGAAGCCGAGGGCGTGCGCGACTATAGCGGTGGCTGGGACCACGTGACGGCAGACGTCAGTTTCAGTACCGGATTCAGCGCCGTCTTCGATGCATCCCGCATGGCCCCTGAGCGCAAGCGCACCATGAAGCTGGTCTATCCGTCAGGCGAGCTTGAAATCGACTTTTTGACCCGGGCCTTTCGCAATACGACGGGTTTTGACCTCAATCCCGATTTTGCCGACACTCCGGCGGCGCGCGACCCGCTTGGGGCCAGTATTGCCGGGTTTCTGGCGTGTGTGCGCGGAGAGGTCAGCCGCCCCGTGGTCACAGGCGAAGAAGCCGCCCAAGCCCTTGATCTGGCGCTTGCCATCGAGCAAGCCTTGGAAACCTGAAGGCTAAGACCCTATCTTCCGGACAACCCTTGCTAGGAGCCCAGTCCATGACCAACGCTTATGATTTCAGTTTCACGACCATTGACGGCCTGCCCATGCCGCTGAGCGATCTGAAGGGAAAGGCTATTCTCGTGGTCAATACCGCCTCGAAATGCGGTCTCACGCCGCAATACGAGGGTCTGGAGACGCTCTACAGCAAGTATAAGGATCAGGGGCTTGTCGTCCTGGGTGTGCCTTGCAACCAGTTCATGGGCCAGGAACCGGGTTCTGAAGCTGACATCAAGACTTTCTGTGAAACCCGGTTCGGCGTGGATTTTCCACTGACCTCAAAGGCAGACGTGAAGGGCGGCACGGCGCATCCGTTTTATAAATGGGCCCTGGACGTTCTCGGAGAGACCGCCGACCCCACCTGGAATTTTCACAAGATTCTGGTCGGCACCGATGGCGACCTGGTTACAGCCTTTGGGCCTCGCACAGACCCGCTGGATACCGATCTGGTGAAGACGGTTGAGACGACCCTATCCCACGCGAAGGGCTGATCTCGTCCATGGGCTCGGGGGCTTCGAATATAGACGTTTCAAAGGCCTTCGATGAGGCTGTGCAGTTGCATCAGGCGGGTAAGCTTGATGACGCGGCGCGGGCCTATGGGGCGATTTTGACCAGCCACCCGGGCCATGTGGGGGCACCCTATAATCTTGGCCTGATCGAGCGCGGGCGGGGGAAACCTGACCTGGCCCTGAAGATCTGGGCGGACGTCGTGACACGGTCGCCGCGGGAGGCTCATGTTCATCTGGCCATATCCCGAACCTGCCGCAGTCTGGGACGTCATCAGCAATCCCTGGAAGCAGCGGACATGGCCCTGAAGGTCCGGCCCGATGACCCGGATGCGCTTCTCTGTCAGGGCAATGCCTTGCGGAGTCTGGGGGACGTTCAGAAGGCCCTGAAGAGCTTCGACAAGGCCATTGCGGCTCGGCCGGACTATGCTCTGGCCTGGGCCAATCGCGGCCATACCTTGTCCAGCCTGCGTGAACATGAAGGTGCGGTGGAGGCCTATCGTAAGGCGCGTAAGGCCGATCCCTCCATGAAGGATGTGGTCGGAGCCCTGCTGGCCGACCAGCTTCGGATTTGTGACTGGGACGGTATCGAAGCGGGCAGTCTTGAAATCACCGAGAGGATTCGCCAGGGCGAAAATGTCGATCTGCCCTTTAGCTTTCTGGGTCATTCTCGGTCGGCCATGGACCAGCTGGCCTGCGCCAAGGTTCACCTGCGCGATCGTTTTCCCAGTCCCTTCCCCCCCACCTGGACAGGTCAGGGCTATGACCATGAGCGCATAAGGGTGGCCTATGTCTCTTCAGACTTGAGATCCCATGCCGTTGGCCATCTCATGGCAGGGCTGTTTGAGCAGCATGACCGGACCCGCTTTGAGTGGCACGCCTATTCCCTGCCGCCCACGACCACGGATCCAGTGCGGAGCCGCATAAGCGCGGCCTTTGATCATTTTCATGATGTGTCAGGCTGGAGTGACCTGAAGATTGCCCAGCACATTCGTGACGCAGAAATCGACATTGCGGTCGACCTGAATGGCTTTACGACCCACTGCCACCCAGAGATTTTTGCCCGCCGATGCGCGCCCATTCAGATCAATTATCTAGGATTTCCCGCAACCATGGGCAGCGGGTTTACAGACTATATTCTGGGCGATGCGACGGTCACGCCCGTCGGGCTGGAAGCCGCCTATAGCGAGAAGATCATCCGGCTGCCCTTCAGCTATCAGGTGAACGATTCCAAGCGCCCCATCGCGCCTGAAACCCCCACCCGGGCCGAGGCAGGGCTGCCGGAAACGGGCTTTGTCTTTTGCTGTTTCAATGCCAGCTACAAGATCGAACCCAGCATATTCGATATCTGGATGCGCTTGCTTAAGCAGGTGCCGGGGTCTGTTCTGTGGCTCTACAAGCCGAAGGAGGCGGTGGAAGGCAATCTGCTCGCCGAGGCAGCTCGCCGGGGCATATCAGCAGACAGGCTCGTCTTTGCATCGCCCTTGCCACTGGACAAGCACCTGGCGCGCCAGAGACTGGCGGACCTGTTTCTGGACACCTTGCCCTACAATGCCCACACCACGGCCAGCGATGCTCTTTGGGCTGGCCTGCCCCTGCTCACCTGCATGGGGGAAACCTTTGCCTCAAGGGTGGCGGCCAGCATTCTGCGGGCGGCGGGGCTTCCCGAGTTGGTGACGGAAACGCTTGAAGACTATGAGGCTCAGGCCCTTCGTCTGGCCCGTGATCCCCTTGCCCTGGGTGAACTGCGGAAAAAGACCGAAATGCAGCGGGATATCTGTCCCTTGTTTGATACCGCTCAGTCGGCCCGGCACCTAGAACAGGCCTATCTGACCGCCTGGCGGCGCTGGCGGGCCGGGCTCAAGCCGATTGCCTTCGATGTGGTGCCCTGAGGTCTAGTCTTCCAGAATTCGACTGTTTTTACGGGTGTCGGGCAGGACGAGATAGACCAGCAAGGACCCGAGAATGACAAGGGTCACATAGGTAAAGAACCAGGTTTCATGGCCGGTCTGTTTGAAGCCAAGGGCGATGAATTCCGCTGTGCCACCGAAGAGGGCATTGGCCAGGGAATAGGGCAGTGACACACCAAGGGCACGGACTTCGGTTGGAAACAGCTCTGCTTTTACGACCGCATTCACGGCCGTATAGCCGCTGACGACCAGCAGAGCCCCCGTCACCAGGATCAGGGCGGTGGCGACATCCCGGGTATGGGATAGGGCTGACAACACGGGCCAGGTCATGGCGGCCCCCAGGACACCGAAGGCGATCAGCAGGGGGCGGCGACCAATCCGGTCGGAGAGTCCACCCACAAGGGGCTGGGCCAGCATGAAGATGAACATGGCCCCGGCGGTAATCAGGCTGGCCTGGTCCTTCGAGAAGCCGGACGTATTGGCGAGGAACTTCTGGATGTAGGTGCCGAAGGTATAATAGCCAAGCGTTCCCCCGGCCGTCAGGCCCATGACCAGAAGGCTTTGTCGGGGGTGCTGTCGCAGGAGATCCCAGGTCGTCATTCGTACCCTGGATCGTGCCAGGAATGAGGGGGTCTCCTTCATGTCCCGTCTCAGCCAAAACACGGCAAGGGCGAGGGCTCCGCCAATGAAAAACGGAATGCGCCAGCCCCAGGCCTGCATGTCCTCTGGTGACATCACCCGTCCCAATATCAGGAACAGGCCAAGGGACAGAAGCTGGCCCGTCATCAGGGTGCCGTAGAAGACTCCGGACCAGAAGCCGCGGTCTTGGCGTCCGGCCATTTCGGACATGTAGGTCGCACTGGTCCCGTATTCGCCGCCCATGCTGATGCCCTGGAGGATCCGGGCCAGGACGAGGATTATGGGCGCGGCCAGTCCTATGGTTGCGTAACCAGGGCAAAGGGCAATGGCCAGGGAGCCCAGGCACATGAGCCAGACCGAGGCAATCATGGCTGCCCGCCGTCCGACCCGGTCGCCATAGAGTCCCATGAGCCAGGCTCCCAGGGGACGGAAGAAGAACCCGACCGCATAGACCGCCGCTGAACTCAGCAGTTGGGCGGTCTGATCTCCAGCTGGAAAGAAGACCTTGGCGAAATAGAGGGCAAAGGCGGCATAGCTGAACCAGTCGAAGCATTCGACCATATTCCCGGCCGAGGCTCCCATGATGGAAGCCAGTCTCTGACCGGGTTTGAGCTCAGGTTCTCGGGTCGTATCCGACGTCATTTTCCCCCCGGAATATCCCGTTAATGAGACAGGGTTTTTAAAGCCTTTTCAATGGGGACTTGACCCAGACCGCGAGGACAGCCTCTTTAGGTCGATCAATCGAGCCCTGGAAAACAGGCTGTCGGGAGGCAAGCATGACCACGCATTTGGCATCCGTCCACGAGGCCATGGCCTTTATTCGCGCCCAAGGCCTGGGAGATGAGCCGCGCTGGCGGCGGACCGATGAGGCGGATTCCGGTGCAGATTACACGCTCTATCGGGGGTCCTGCGGCGTGATCCTGCTGCTGCTGGAACTGAATGCCAGCGGTCAGGACGCAAAGGCCCTGGCTGAAGCCGAAGCGGCAGGGGAGGCAGTTATGGCCTATCTCGAGCGCAAGGACTGGCTGTCTGTCAGTCCGTCTACCGGCTGGCCCGGCTATGCCTTTACCTTGAGTGAACTGGCCCGGGCCTCAGGCCGCGAGGATTTTCGGCATGCTGCAGCGCGGTGTCTGGAGCGTCTGATGGCCCAGGCCAAGCCGCTTGGCCGCGGGCTGGGCTGGATCGAACCCATGCCCTTCTCCGACATTACCGGATTTACCGGCGACCGTGAGATCTACGACCAGTCCGTGGGCGCGGCGGGGGCTGCCCTGGTCCTGCTATACGCCCACGAGGCTGGGCTACATCCCAAGGCTCTGGACTGGGCGAAGGCGGTTTGTGAGCGGCTTCTCGAAGTCGCCGAGCCCGATGCCGATGGCCTGCGCTGGCGCTTGATGTCCGACATGCCCTTTCCCTTCACCGCGCCGAACTTCGCCCATGGCGGTGCTGGCGTCGGCTATCTCATGGCGCAGATGTTCCGGGCAACCGGAGAGACCCCTTACCTCCATGCGGCCAAGGAAGCGGCGCGCTATACGATGAGCCGGTCTCATTCCGTTGGGGGAGGGCGGCTGGTCTGTCATTCCGAGGAGTCCCCCCGACCCATGTTCTATCTGGGGGCCTGCCATGGACCGGCAGGGACTGGGCGGTTGCTGCTGGAACTCCATGACCTGACGGGGGAGGCCCGGTGGCTGGAGGATGCCCGCGCCCTGGTTCAAGGCCTCCTCGACATGGGGGCTCCGGAAATCCGCTCCAAGGGATACTGGAACAATTTCGGCCAGTGCTGTGGCGATGCGGGCGTCGGTGAATTTGCCTTGCTTATGGCCGCGCGGACCGGCGATGACGCCTATCTGGATCTTGCCCGCCGGTGCGCCACCGTGGTGCTGGATCACTCTGACCTTCAGGACGGTCAGCGGCTCTGGAGACACGCCGAGCACAGGGAGCGGGGCGATTTCCTCCAGGCCCAGACGGGCTATATGCAGGGGGCGGCCGGAATTGCCAGTTTCCTGCTGCATCTGGCCACCACGGAGGCTGGAAATCCCGTCAAGATCGCCATGCCGGACTGGCCGAAAATGAAGCCGTGATCCGGACAATCGACGCGAGGGACTTCCAAGCGGGCCTTGCGACCGCTAGGTAAGTCCCCCTGATGATCTGGAGGCCTTCCCATGACCCGCAATCCTGATGGAACCTGGGACAAATCCCGCCTTCCCAGCCGGCATGTGACGGAAGGGCCCGCGCGGGCACCTCACCGGTCATATTATTACGCCATGGGTCTGGGGTCTCGCGAGATTGCCCAGCCCTTTGTTGGCGTGGCCTCCTGCTGGAATGAGGCGGCACCCTGTAATACGGCCCTGATGCGTCAGGCCCATGCGGTCTCCGAAGGCGTCAAGAAGGCTGGAGCCACACCCCGTGAATTCTGCACCATCACGGTGACAGACGGCATTGCCATGGGCCATGAGGGCATGCGCTCCTCCCTGGTCAGCCGGGACTTGATCGCCGACTCTGTCGAGCTGACAATGCGGGGACATGGGTATGACGCCCTGGTCGGGCTCGCAGGGTGTGACAAGTCGCTGCCGGGGATGATGATGGCCATGTTGCGCCTCAATGTCCCGTCAGTCTTTCTTTACGGCGGCTCGATCCTGCCAGGCAGCTGGCAGGGCAAGGACGTCACCGTCGTTGATGTGTTCGAAGGCGTGGGCATGCATTCTGCCGGCAAGATGAGCCTGGAAGACCTCTGCTCGCTCGAGCAACACGCCTGTCCCTCGGACGGTGCCTGTGGTGGCCAGTTCACGGCAAACACCATGGCCTGCGTTTCAGAGGCCATAGGTCTGGCCCTGCCCCTGTCTGCGGCCTTGCCCGCGCCCTATCTGAGCCGGGATGCCTATGCCGTTGCCTCGGGCGAGGCGGTGGTGCGGTTGATCGAAACCAATCTTCGCCCGCGCGACATTGTGACCCGCAAGTCCTTTGAGAACGCTGCAGCGGTGGTTGCCGCAACCGGCGGCTCAACCAATGGGGGACTACACCTCCCGGCCATGGCCCATGAGTGCGGGATTGATTTCACCCTGCGGGATTTTGCCGAGATTGCCCTGCGCACGCCCCATATTGCCGATCTCAAGCCAGGTGGCCGGTTCGTGGCCAAGGACATGGGTGAGGCGGGGGGCATGCCCATGCTTCTGAAGACCTTGCTGGAAGGCGGCTATATCCACGGCGACTGCATGACCGTGACCGGCAAGACGATTGCTGAAAACCTCAAGGACGTTGTCTGGCGCGATGACCAGGAGGTGATTCGTCCGGTCAGTAATCCCCTGTCACCTACGGGCGGCGTTGTGGGTCTCTGGGGCTCGCTGGCACCGGACGGGGCGATTGTTAAGGTTGCCGGCATGACCTCCCATCGGTCCCATCGTGGTCCTGCGCGGGTCTTTGATGGCGAGCAGGCCTGTTTTGACGCGGTTGAGGCCGGCAATTACGAGGACGGAGACGTTCTGGTGATCAGATATGAGGGCGCGCGCGGCGGTCCGGGCATGCGGGAAATGCTGTCGACGACGGCGGCCCTGTCCGGCCAGGGACGTGGCGACAAGGTGGCCCTGGTGACAGATGGCCGATTCTCCGGGGGGACCCGGGGGCTCTGCATCGGTCATGTGGGCCCGGAAGCCCAGCTCGGCGGCCCCATTGCCCTGGTTCGGGACGGGGACATCATCTCCATTGATGCCGACTCAGGCACGCTCGACCTGGAGGTTGATCCCATTGAGTTGGAGACTCGCCGCAAGCACTGGGAACCCAAGGTGACAAACTACGGGTCCGGGGCCTTGTGGAAATACGCCCAGATCGTCGGCGCGGCCCACAAGGGCGCAGTCACGCATCCCGGCATGGCCGGCGAACGTCACGTCTATGCAGACCTCTAGGCTGACCTGACCGCAATCGCCATGAGGTGGCGATTGCGAGGCTTGGAGGGGCTCACGCTATGGAGCCCCGCCTCAAGAGATCACTGAACGATCGTGCTGATCGTATTGACGAATTTCGGCTTGATCCGGTGGAGTTTCCGTCGGCGATCCGTCGTGTCAGATACGATGGTGATCACGCCAATGGTTTCCAGGTTCCTCAGGCAATTGTTCACCGAGGCCGGCGAGAATCGCGAACTGCGGATGATGTCGTTGGACGACGGTGCACCCAGCTTGTTGATGAGCAACAGGACCTCGAGCTCGAGGGTCATGGTCTTGATCCCGAGTTCGGTTTCGATCTGCCTCATTTTGGCAATTGGATCGTTCAATTTATGCTCCATTTGCGAACGTCTAATTTATTGTAGTGCTCATATGCTATAATTCACCAGGATTGCACGCGAAACATTGACTTAAGGTAATTTTGTTAAACGCAATTCATATTGATGTAACAATCAATTAAACGCTTTTATATTAGCAGCGCGGATTGCGTAGGTCGGTGCAAGATCCAGTTTCTCATGTCGCGGTGTCGCCCAGCTATTTTCGATTGATAGCTTCCTCGATTTTTCCGTGCTCATGAAAATATGATCGAGTTTCTGCTAGCTTGAGTTTTTAGATTAGTCTTTAAAAATAAGGGGATGTGAGCATACTGATACAAGCAAAGGCTTTTTATGCCCGGATTCATGGGAGGTTTGACGCTTGACGCAGACAGTAATGCAACTAAACACCTCCCACCCTCCGCGGTGGCCCCGCTGCAAAATTCACCGGATTTGAATCAAAAACGTGATTTTTCCGACCGAAAGCCTCGAAAACCTGATTATGGACGGCGTCGCAGATGTCGGTAAGGCGCTTGCGAGTCCTATTCGGCTGCGGGTTATTCGCCTCTTGAGCCAAAGCGAGCGGTCTGTGGAGGGGTTGGCGGCCAGCCTTGATATTTCCGTTGCAAATCTCTCCCAGCATCTTCAAGTCCTGAAACGTTCGGGCTTCCTGAATTCCCGTCGCGACGGTCGTCGGGTGTATTACCAGGTCAGCAATCGCGGCGTCATGGTTGTGTCCCTGGCCTTGGCGAAATGGGCCGAGGGCCGGTCGGATGTGGGGTCCTCGTTATACAGCTTCATGGCGAAGTCGACCCCGATCAGCCGAGCTGAACTTGTCGAAGGGCTAAAGGTCGGCAAAATCACCGTGATTGATGTTCGTCACCCGGAAGAGTTCGCGGTGGATTGCGTCCCTGGGGCCATTAATATTCCATCCCATGAGCTGGAGCGTCGTGTGGGCGAAGTGCCTGCTGACCGTGACGTCGTCATTTGCGGCCAGGGTCTCTATAGCCCTGATGCCTCCCAGGCCCTGTCGATGCTATCGGGCCTCAAACTGAACCTGCGCTATCTGGACGGCGGCTATATGGCCTGGTGCGCAGGCGTCGCTGACGACGCCTAGTGGCTGACGCGTGGCTTCAGGGTGTAGTGGCCTGAATTAAACGACTCAAAAATGAGCTGTGCTTGCGGGTGTCCGACCGGCTCGCCGGTTTCGTCGGCGAGAAGGTTCTGCTCCGAGACATAGGCCACATAGGCATTGTCATCGTTCTCGGCCAGCAGGTGATAAAACGGCTGATCCTTCCTTGGGCGAACATGCTCGGGAATGGAGAGCCACCATTCCTCGGTATTCGAGAAGGTCGGATCCACGTCAAAAATCACGCCGCGGAAGGAAAAGACGCGGTGCCTTACCACGTCACCGATCGCGAACTTGGCCTCACGTGCCTGGTCCAGAGCCTTGGGACGGCTCGAATTGTCTTTCTGTATGCCCATGGACTCAGTTCTAGCACACCGGCTTCAAGGTCGGGGAGCCCCAAGACGGCGATCGGCGTTATTTATCAAGGCCGGGACTGTAAGGCACCTTTCAGCGGACCACGCCTTCGGCTAGGGTAGGTCCAAGTGGTGTGCTGATTTCGGCACCCGATAGGACAGGTTGGTCCATGCCTCAGGCGCCGCGCGCGCCCCGCCCCGAATCCGGTGGCCGGGAAGTCTTGAAGTCAGACGTGCCATGTTATGGCGCGCTCGACCTTGGAACGAATAATTGCCGACTGTTGATTGCGACGCCCGCGGGTAAGGGGTTTCGGGTGATCGATGCCTATTCCCGGATTGTTCGGCTCGGGGAGGGGTTATCCCAGACCGGACGCTTGTCCGAAGTCGCCATGGATCGCGCCGTTGCGGCCCTCAAGGTCAGTGCGGAAAAAGTCCGCCGCCGTCGTGTGGTCAAGCTGCGGGCCATAGCGACCCAGGCCTGTCGCTCCGCTGAAAATGGCGCGGAATTCATCAACCGGGTTGAGCAGGAAACCGGGCTCAGGCTTGAGATCATTCAGCCCCGTGAGGAGGCCTTGCTGTCCGTCGCCGGGTGCATGAACCTGTTTGACAGGACGACGGAGGCCGCTCTTGTGGTCGATGTCGGCGGTGGCTCGACGGAATTGTCATGGGTTGATCTGAGCGGCAATGAACTGGAGCCCCACGCGGGTCCGTTCTCTGCTGAGCGCCTGCCGGTGCGCGCCTGGCTCTCGATTCCCCTGGGTGTCGTGACCCTCGCCGAGGCCTTCCCGGAAGGTCTGGAGCCAACCGCGGTCTGGTACCGAAAGATGGTCGAGCATTTTAAGCGCGGTCTGGCAGAGTTTCGCGGGGCGGATGCCTTCCAGGACGTTTTTAAGCGGGACGAAGCCCATATCATTGGCACGTCCGGGGCGATTACCAGTCTGGCCGGGGTGCATCTACAGCTTGACCGTTATGATCGCAGCCAAATTGACGGCCTCTGGATGAGCCGGGCATCCTGTGAGGCGGCCGCTGATGCGCTCCTTGCATTATCCCTGGATCAGCGCGCAGCGCAGCCCTGCATCGGGCCTGATCGCGCTGACCTGGTCCTGGCTGGAGCGGCCATTCTCCAGGCTGTCCAGGAGGTCTGGCCCAGCTCGCGCCTGCGGGTTGCCGACAGGGGCCTGCGGGAAGGTATCCTGATGTCGTTGATGTCAGGTCGCAATCGTCGTCGCCGTCGTCGCAGGTCGACCAACCGTCCGGGGAAAGACCCTTCGTCATGACTGAGCCGCCCAGAAAAAAAATGGTCCGCCCGCCCACGGGGGGCAGTGAAGAAGGCCGGGGCAAGCCAGCACGGCTAAAGACCGCGCGCATGCGCACCCCCTCATCCCAGGCCTGGCTCTCGCGCCAGGTCAATGATCCCTTCGCCGCAAAGGCGCGCGCCCATGGCTATCGGAGCCGCGCGGCCTACAAACTGACCGAGATTGACGACCGGCTTAACCTGCTGAAGCCGGGGGTTCGGGTCATAGATCTGGGGGCTGCCCCGGGGGGCTGGACCCAGGTTGCAATCGAACGCGGGGTGGCCAGCGTGGTGGGGGTCGACCTGCTGCCCGTCGATCCCCTGCCGCCAGCCCAGATCATCGAGATGGACTTCACCGACCCGGCCTGTGGCCCTCTGCTGATCGAGATGCTGGGCGGTCCGCCGGACATCGTCCTGTCCGACATGGCCCCCAACACGGTCGGCCACCGCAAGACGGACCACCTTCGGATCATGGGACTGATCGAAATCGGCGTGGATTTTGCCATCAGCGTACTGAAGCCGGGTGGGGCCTTTGTGGCAAAGGCCTTCCAGGGCGGTGAGACCTCCGTGGTCATTGCGACCCTGAAGCACCACTTCACCGAGGTGAAAAACATGAAACCCAAGGCCAGTCGGGCGGACTCTTCTGAGACCTATCTGGTCGCCACAGGCTTCAAGGGACGAAATTAGTCGGGCCGGGATCAAGGGAAGCCTTGCCCCACCCCCCTGCCTGCCTTTATAGCCGTCTCGCAAAATGGAGAGTCTCATGGAGATTCGCGAGGGGCTTACCTTCGACGATGTTTTGCTCGAACCCGGTGCATCCGATGTGATGCCAACACAGGTGGATACCTCCACCCGGTTCACGCGAGAAATCAGTCTGAATATACCGATTGTCTCGTCTGCCATGGACACGGTGACGGAAAGTCGGCTGGCCATTGCCATGGCCCAGGCGGGCGGCATGGGCATACTTCACCGCAATCTGACGGTTGAGGAACAGGCCGATCAGGTCCGCGAGGTGAAACGCTATGAAAGCGGGATGGTCATCAACCCCCTGACCATTAATCCCGACACGCTTCTTCGGGAGGTTCGTGAGATCAAGGCGCGCCGCAAGATTTCGGGCTTTCCCGTCGTCGAGCCTGGCACGGGCCGTCTGGTGGGTATTCTGACCAATCGGGACATGCGCTTCGAGGGTTCCGATGACGTGCCGGCAAAGGTGCTCATGACCTCGGAAAACCTGGTCACGGTGCGGGAGGGCTGCACCCAGGCCGAGGCCCGGGACCTCTTGCGCAAGCACAAGATCGAACGCCTGATCGTTGTGGATGATGCCTACAGGGCCGTGGGTCTGATCACCGTCAAGGATATGGAAAAGGCCCAGGCCCATCCCATAGCTGCCAAGGATGCCCAGGGCAGGCTTCTGGTCGGTGCGGCGTCTACCGTTGGTGATGGCGGGCTTGAACGCTCCCTGGCCCTGGTGGATGCAGGCGTCGACGTGGTGGTCATCGATACGGCCCATGGACACAATGCTGATGTCGGGCGCGCGGTTGCGCGGCTTCGTCGGGAAGCCAACCGGGTTCAGATCGTCGCTGGAAATGTGGCGACCTATGAGGGTGCACGGGCGCTGATTGATGCCGGGGCCGATGCGATCAAGGTCGGGATCGGGCCGGGCTCCATCTGCACAACGCGGATTGTCGCCGGCGTGGGCGTGCCCCAGCTGACGGCCATTGCCGATGCCGTGCGTGCGGCCAAGGGCACAGGCGTTCCCGTCATTGCCGACGGCGGCATCAAGTATTCCGGAGACTTTGCCAAGGCCCTGGCCATGGGGGCCTCCACTGCCATGATGGGGTCGGCCTTCGCGGGCACCGAAGAGGCCCCGGGCGAGGTCTTCCTGTTCCAGGGTCGGTCCTACAAGGCCTATCGCGGCATGGGCTCCCTGGGGGCCATGGCCAACGGCTCAGCGGATCGCTATTTCCAGAAAGAAGTCTCGGCCCTGAAACTGGTTCCGGAAGGAATCGAAGGGCAGGTTGCCTATAAGGGGCCTATCAGCGGCATTCTGCACCAGATGGTCGGCGGGCTTCGCGCGGCCATGGGCTATGTCGGGGCCGCTGACATTGCCACCTTCCAGGAACGCGCCCGCTTCATCCGGATTACCGGGGCAGGCCTGCGCGAAAGCCATGTTCACGACGTCATGATGACCCGTGAAGCCCCCAATTACACAAGCCCGGTTTAGGTCCAATGCAGGTCGTCTACGAACTCAAGTTTCTCGGTGTGGCGGTGGTGATCGGTCTGGTCCAGCTGCTCTGGGCCGCCGGAGCCGCCCGGCGGCAACAGGACCTGAAATGGGCCGCAGGGCCGCGCGATGAGGTTATGCCCATTACAGGCGTTGCGGCGCGTCTCGACCGGGCCCTGAAGAACTTTCTGGAGACCTTCCCGCTTTTTGCTGCGGCTGTTCTGGTGGCCTGTCTGACGGAAAAGCTGGGCCCGCTCACTGCCTGGGGCTCCGCCCTCTACGTGATTGGCCGCGCCCTTTATGTGCCGGTCTATGCCGCAGGCATCCCCATGCTCCGCAGCCTGATCTGGTCGGTCAGCCTTGCAGGAATTTTCATGGTCGTGGCGGCGATCTTCCTTGCGTGACGGTGGACGGTTAACCGCAGCCATCGAGGTCCTCACCGACGTCGAGACCCGTCACCGGCCTGTCCGGATGGCCCTGAAGACCTGGGGCGAGTCCGCGCGCTATGCCGGGTCCAAGGATCGCGCCAGCGTGGCCGGACTGGCGCTCGACGCCCTGCGGCGACGGCGCTCGCTCGCCTGGCAGATGGGCGATGACAGTCCCCGCGCCGCCGTCCTTGCCGTGCTCCATTTCCAGTGGGGCTGGTCGCTTGAACGTGTGGCCGAGGCCGTTGCTGAGGAGTTTCATGGCCACGGTCCCTTGTCAGAGGCCGAAACGGCGGCCCTGACGAGCCCCAGGGACTTGTCCGGTGCGCCCGACAGCGTTCGCGCCGATGTCCCGCAATGGCTCGAAGCCTCCTTCCAGCGCATCTATGGCTCCCGCATGGTGGAAGAAGGCCAGGCCCTGGCTGCGCGGGCCCCCATCGACCTGCGGATCAATACCTTAAAGGCGGACCGGGAACGGGGACTCAAGGCCACCGCACCCCTCAATGCCCATCCCCTCGATCTCTTGCCCAATGCCCTGCGCATTGAGCCCCCCGCTGCCGAGGCGCGGGCCGGGTCGGTGGAATCCATTCCCGCCTTCTCCAAGGGCTGGTTCGAGGTCCAGGATCTTGGGTCCCAGATTGCCGCAGCCTGTGCCGGAAACGTGCGGGGCGCGCAGGTTCTGGACCTCTGTGCCGGGGGCGGGGGAAAGACCCTGGCCCTGGCCGCCGCCATGGGCAATACCGGCCAGATCTATGCCTATGACAGCGAAGCCCGTCGTCTGGCCGATACCATTCGCCGGGGTGACCGTGCAGGGGTGCGCAACCTTCAGATTCGCTCGCCCGTTCATGGAGATGCCCTTCAGGGACTTGAAGGCCGCATGGACGTGGTCTTCATCGATGCGCCCTGTTCCGGCTCCGGGGCCTGGCGTCGGCATCCCGACACCAAATGGCGGCTGAGTGCGGAAAATTTCGAGCGTCGTCAGGCTGATCAGGACGCCGTGCTCGACCTGGGCGCGGCCTATGCAAAGGTGGGCGGGCGGCTCATCTATGTCACCTGTTCGGTCCTGCCGGAGGAAGACGAAGATCGCGTCACAGCCTTCCTCGCCCGGCGTCCCGACTATATCGTCAGGCCTGCGACCGATGATCCGGCCCTGGCAGGTTTCCTGACGTCTGAAGGCTATCTGCGACTAACCCCGGCCTCGGCGGGTACGGACGGCTTCTTTGTCGCCGTGCTTGAGCGAACGGCACAACCGAACTGAAAGGCTGAATATGGCTAGCCAGCCCACCCATGAGCGGGTCCTGATCGTCGACTTTGGCAGCCAGGTCACCCAGTTGATCGCCCGGCGACTGCGCGAAAGCGGCGTCTATTGCGAAATCCACCCCTACGACAAGATCGAGGCCATGCTGGACGCCTTCGCGCCCCGGGCGGTCATCTTGTCCGGCGGGCCCGCCAGTGCCCATGAGGACGAGAGCCCTGCGGTCACGCCCCGGGTCTTTGAGTTGGGCGTTCCCGTTCTGGGGATTTGCTATGGCGAAATGACCCTCTGCGCCCAGCTGGGCGGACGTGTGGAAAGCGGCCATGCCCGCGAGTTCGGTCGCGCCGAGATCCGCATCGAGCGAGAGAGCCCGCTTCTGGCCGGCCTGGGGGATGTGGGGGACCGCGAAAGCGTCTGGATGAGCCATGGCGACAAGATCACCGCCGTGCCGCTTGGCTTTGACGTCGTGGCCTCCTCGGAGGGCAGTCCCTATGCCGTAATTGCCGATGAAGGCCGGCGTTTCTATGGCATCCAGTTCCACCCCGAGGTTGCCCATACCCCGCGCGGGGCCCTGATCCTGCGCAACTTCACCCACAAGATTGCCGGGCTGACCGGCGACTGGACCATGGCCTCTTTCCGTCAGGAAATGGTGGCAAAAATCCGGGATCAGGTCGGCGAGGGCCGGGTGATCTGCGGGCTCTCCGGCGGCGTGGATTCCTCGGTGGCGGCGGTTCTGATCCATGAGGCCATTGGCGACCAGCTAACCTGCGTCTTCGTCGATACCGGCCTCCTGCGCCATAATGAAGCCGAGCAGGTCGTGACCATGTTCCGCGACCATTACAACATCCCTCTGGTCCATGTTGAGGCCGGGGACTTGTTCCTGGGCGAGCTGGCCGGAGTGTCCGACCCGGAGACCAAGCGCAAGACCATCGGCCGCCTGTTTATCGAGGTCTTCGATCGCGAGGCCGCAAAGATCGAGGGGGCAGCCTTCCTGGCCCAGGGCACCCTCTATCCCGACGTCATTGAAAGCGTCTCGGCCCGGGGCGGCCCCTCGGCCGTCATCAAGAGCCACCACAATGTGGGCGGCCTTCCGGACTATATGAAGCTCAAACTGGTCGAGCCCCTGCGCGAACTGTTTAAGGATGAGGTGCGGGTCTTGGGCGTCGAGCTGGGCCTTCCGCCCCAGTTTGTGGGACGCCACCCCTTCCCGGGGCCGGGCCTGGCCATCCGCATACCCGGCGAAATCACTCGCGAAAAAGTCGCCGTCCTGCAAAAGGCCGACGCCATCTATCTTGAGGAGATCCGCAAGGCTGGCCTCTATGACCAGATCTGGCAGGCCTTCGCCGTGCTCCTGCCGGTCAAGACGGTGGGCGTCATGGGCGATGCCCGGACCTATGAAGACGTCCTGGCCCTGCGCGCGGTCACCTCAACCGACGGCATGACCGCCGACTTCTTCGAATTCCCCTGGGCAGTCCTGGGTCGCTGTGCGACGCGGATCATCAACGAGGTGAGGGGGGTCAACCGGGTTGTCTATGACGTGACCAGCAAGCCGCCTGGCACGATTGAGTGGGAGTAACCTATTCCAGGTTATCGCTTAAGGATGAAAAAATTATCATTAATTTTAATTTTATTTTTGGCATCATGCAATAATAGCAGCGGTGGTGCTAATATAGACCAACCAGTAACGCCCTTAGTCAAAGTCGAGACGCTTGAAACGACAGCTCAAGTGAATCTGGGTCAATTTGATCTTAATTCCGATTCGAATTATTTTGGGACAGATGAAGTTTGGTTCAACTTATTATCTTCTGGAGAAATTAACGGTGACGGAAACGATGATCTGGTTGTAGGATTAATGAGAATTGATTACAATAAAAATCCAAGCGGTGCAATTACACCGGTTATTTTAATGTTTGATAATTCAAATTTTAAATTTCAGACGGATAAACAGATCCAAAGTGTCTTGAGCAAAAATCAACATCCACGTCAGGCTGCGATAACTGATATCGATGGGGATGGAAGGTCAGATATATTTATAGCTGATCATGGATATGATGATGCACCTTATGGAGCTCAGAACACACTTCTGCTGAATAAAAATTCTGGTTTTGTTAATGCGACGAATATGTTGCCACAATATTCAGATTATTCTCATGGAATTATCATCGATGACTTCGATATAAACGGAAGAAAAGATATACTTGTTATAAATAATTTTCTTACCTCTGACACCAAATGCAATTTAGTCCCTGGCTTCAATGATTGTGGAGATTCTAGTGGCAAGCGAGTGATGGAGAGCTACGTCTTATTTAATGAGGTAAAATTAAGGCAAGGTACATTTAGTCTTTCAAAATTTAATGACATTAATTTTACGTCTACCGATAATTTAATTGATAATAGACTTACTGTAGGATCTTCATCTGATTTCAATAAAGATGGCGTGCCTGATTTGGTTGTAGCCGACAATTCAAAGATAAAAATTTTAGAGTCAGATGGTGTTGCTAAATACAAACCGTCTATTTTATTTTATCCGAGCGACGATTTTAAAAAATTCTGTGGGTCAAATCCGTTACCCTATTCCTATATTTCTACACAGGATTTGAATGCCGATGGGGTTAATGAAATTATTGCCTCCTATTCATGTAGTTGGAATTATAACGAATTTCAGGTTTTAAGGAAAAATAATGAAGCCTGGAAAGATGTGACAAGTGACTATTTCTCTGATCAGTCCATTAATCGGAAAAATCAAGATGGCTGGTGTTATAAAATAATTTTTGAAGACTTGGATCTAGATGGAAAAAAAGACTTAATTTGTAACTCTGGTCGCGGTTTTGGTTGGGAGACGAATAACGTAATTTGGATGAACACCTCCGGGAAATTTGTTTATAAAGATCTTCAGTTTGTCAATCGTCGATCATCGGGTTGGCACACACCAGTGACACTAAATAGTCATCGTTACATTATTGGTTTAGTCAAATCTGGCTCCAAGGTTGATGTTGTCGGATGGAAAATTCGTTAAATTTATTTCGAAACGAAATTTTTATCTATTGGGTACCGGCATGGATTTTCGACCCGTCCCTCAAATGCCTCCCTCGCTCTCCACCACCAGAATCATAGCCTCGCGCATTCTTCCCGGACCGATTGAACCCCAATCCCTCCGCTTGTAGGCTCTGCCCATGTACCGTCCCGCCCAATTCAGTTCCGACGATCCTCAGGTCGCCATTGACCTCATGCGCGCCCATCCGTTTGCGAGCCTGATCTCGGTGGATGAAGCGGGCGGCCCGGTCGTTAGTCACTTGCCCCTGCACTGGCAGGCACCGTCCGGGACTGGACCGGGCGGAGTGGGCGGGACATGGGGGCACTTGCTGGGCCATCTCGCCCGGGCCAATCCCCACGCGGACCTGCTGCAAAACCGTCCGCGCGCCCTGGTCACCTTTATGGGGCCACACGCCTTTATGTCGCCCCGGGTCTATCCGGACCTCATGCGGGTTCCGACCTGGAATTACCTGGCCGTTCACTGCGAAGTCGAGGCGACGATTCTGGACGACCCCGCCGACAAGGACGCCCTGCTCAAGTACCTGATCGCCGACCATGATCCGGCCTATGCCGACCAGTGGCGCAGCCTGCCCAAGGACTATTCGGCGAGGATGCTCCAGGGGATTGTCGCCTTCTCTCTGGACATCATCAGCCTGGAGTGCACAGCAAAGCTCAACCAGCACCGGCCCGAAGCCCGTACTGGCATGCTGGAAGCCTACGACCAAGGCACCCCCGATGCCCGCGCCCTGGCGGACTGGATGCGTAGGCTGGGCGACGATCCACAGGACAAACCATGACCCTTGTCGTCTACGGCATCCCCAATTGCGACACGGTCAAGAAGGCCAAGACCTGGCTCGATGGGCGGGGTCTGGGGTTTGCGTTTCATGACTACCGACAGGCCGGCGTTGATGCCGGGCAACTGGCCAGGTGGTGCGACGTCTTGGGCTGGGAGGCTGTGTTGAACCGGTCGGGCACCACCTTCCGCAAGCTGTCCGAAGCAGAGCGGACCGGGCTGAATCAGGCCCGCGCCGTGGCCCTGATGATCGCCCAGCCCGCCATGATCAAACGTCCCATCGTTGAATATGACAGGGGCCTGCTTGTTGGCTTCAAGCCCGACCAGTGGGCGACCGCCTTGGTCTAGAAGCTGTAGGCTGCGCCAACGCGCAGGGATCGGCCGGGCAGGGGCGCGACATCCTTCAGGAATGAGGTGTGTTCCCGGGCCGTGGCATTGGTCAGGTTGTGGGCGTCGGCAAACAGCTTGAACTTGGAGTGGGAAACGGGCTTCCAGCTCAGGGTCGCATTCAGCAGGGTATAGCTGTCGGTCGGTAGCTCATAGTCGGCCACCCGGTCCTGCTTGCCCACATGGCGCACCTCGATCTTGCCGTTGAAGGTGTCCCCCTCCCAGGCCAGGGCGCTGGTTACGGCATAGGAGGGAATGCGCGCGGGTATGCCCAGATCGGTCTCGCCATGCACATAATCTGCCGAGGCGGACAGGATCAGCAGGCCCTGGTCGGTCTGCCACAGGTCGCGGTGCCCCTCGAATTCCATGCCGTAGAAGGTGGCTCCGGTCTGGGTATAGCGGAAGACGGGCAGGCCCGCTTCCGTCTGGCCCGTGGGGCTTTCCTCGATATAGCCGTCATAGACCGCGCTATAGACGTGCACCTCGGCCCGGCCCTTGTCCGGGGTATAGCGGAAGGTTGCCTCAAGGGAGGTGACGGTTTCCGAGCTGAAATGAGGATTGCCGAGTTCATAGCTGGACGTCCCGCCATGGGGGCCATCGGCATAGAGCTCGGATTCTGTCGGAGCCCGTCCGTTCTGGGACAGGGACAGGGCATAGAAGACATGGTCCATCGGCTTCCAGAACAGGCCCGCCGAGGCCGAGATATTGGTGAAATCCTGCTGGTGCGGGGTTGTGGCCCAGTTGATCCCGGCGGCCTTCGCGGCGGCGCTGGAGGGGCGGCCCGCCAGCTTGGCACTGACCGTGTGATGATCGAGCCTCAGGCCGGTATCCAGCCCCCAGGTGTCGAAGTCCCAGCGCTGGAGGGTAAAGATACCTTCCTCCCGGATATCCACCGAGGGGATAAAGGCCTCTGCCCCCAGGGCCTCCAGACTGCGGCTCAGGACCTGGAGACCTACCGCACCCTTGTGGTCGCCGGGGGCCTTCTGGACCAGATCGAGCCTGCCCTCGGCTCCGTTAGACAGGAAACGGGTCCCTACGGCTCCCGTGGCCACCTCGATCTCGCGGTGCTGATAATCGGCATAGCCCACCGAGCCCTTGATCTTTTCGAAGGGTCCGAAGTCGACATCCTTGGCCCCGCGAAGGTCCCAGCGGGTCTGTTTCAGCTCGATCTGCACCTGATCCTGACCGTTGCCCGCCTCGACCAGCTGGGCATAGGGCACGCCATAGGTGCTGTTGGTCTGCTTGGCGGACAGGCCGACAAAGCCGCCGTCCTCCGCCACATAGGACACCCCGGCCCCATAGGCATCCATGGTGACGGCAGCGTTCTTGACCTGTCGGTCGGGCGCGGCCAGCACGCCGTCCTGCCTGGCCCGCCGGTTCGAGACCGGGTTGGATGGAACATCATAGTTTTCCGAGGTGCGGTGCACGCCGTCGGTGGCAAAGACAATGGGACCAAAGCCAAACTTGGTCCCGCCGGAAATCGACTGGCCCTGATCGGCGGTATTGTAGGTGGCCGACAATCGCCCCTCCAGGTTTGTTGCCCGGGAGGTCGGCACCCGCTCATCCAGCACATTGACCACCCCGCCAATTCCCGATCCGCCATAGGCCAGGGTGGACGGGCCGCGCAGGACCTCGATCCGGCTGGCTTCGCCGGGGTCTGAGGCCACGGCATGATCCGGAGACAGGGAGCTGGCATCCACCAGGCCCACGCCATTTTGCAGAATCAGGACCCGGGGTCCCGACAGGCCGCGAATGACGGGGCGGCTGGCCCCGGGACCAAAAAAGGTCGACCTCAGCCCCGGCATGCCGTTCAGCACATCCCCAAGCCCGGCCGGGGGCAGGGTATCCAGCTGTTCGCGGCTGATCACGTCTATGCTCGTCGTGGCACTGTTCACCGAAACCGCATAGGGCGCCGCGGTGACGACGACTTCGGACACCTCATGCGGATTAATCTCCGCTGCCCGGGCACCCGTCAAGGACAGGACAGACACAGACGTGGCCGTCATAAGCAGGGATGTCAGGCGCATGAACGAGTCTCCGGAGGCGTGCTGCCGACCCAATATGTTATAACATAACATTCATCAAGACCGAGGCACGGTCTGACATGGCGACGAGCAAAAAAAACGCCAGCAGCTGCATCCAAAGGCAGGGCGAGGGGGCTCTTAGTCTACAAATGGTGCAATTGTGGACCATGCGATCCGACAATGGAGACCCTTATGGAAATTCTAATACCGATTACCTTTTTCATCATGATTGGGGCCATCGTTCTGGTGCCGCAATATCTGCGTACCCAAGAGCGCATGCGCACCCGTGCACTTTTGAAGGCAGCCATTGAGGCTGGCCAGCAACTCACGCCAGAGATGATCAATGCCCTTTCAATCCCAAAGGAAGGCGGGTTCCGTCTGACGGCGGACGCCAGCCTGCTCATTGGCCTCCTGCTCCTTGCATCGGCCATCGGATCCTTCTGTCTGTCGCGTGTCTTGAACGTGGATGCCCTGATGGGGGCGTCTGCAATGCCTGCCTGTCTTGGCCTGGCCTTCCTCGGCATGTTTTTCTACCTGCGGAAGAAGACGGCCTGACCGAGGCCCGCAGACATGTTTCCAAACCGTGCTGATCTTCGATCGGACCTTCCGGACCATGGGCTTGCGCTCCTGGCGGCCGGTGGAGATCGCACGGCCTTTGGCCATCTGGTTCGACGTCACGGGGCCCAGGTTCGCCTGATCCTGCGGCGCATGGGGGCGGACCTCGCCCGGGCGGATGATGTGGCTCAGGAGGCCTTCATCGCCGCATTCAGAGCCATTGCCGATTTCAGGGGGGAAACCAGCTTCCCGGGCTGGATTCGCGCCATAGCCATCCGCAAGTACCTGCGGTTCCTCAAGAGCGAGCAAAGATGGGCACAGGTCTCCGCTGAAGCGGCCCTTGATGCTGGTCGCGCTATCCTCCCTGACCCCGACCCGGGCCTCAGGCGCGATCTCGATCAGGCGCTTCAGGCCTTGTCAGAGATGGAGCGGATCAGTGTCACCCTCTGCCACGGGGCAGGCTTCTCCCACAAGGAGGCTGCCACGGCCTTGAACCTTCCGGTCGGCACGGTGAAATCTCATGTTAAACGCGGTCTGGACAAGCTCCGGGCCAGACTTGCCCCGGACTCCCTCACGCTTCGGAAGGTTGGATAGCCTCATGTCTGATTTCAATTTTGAGCGCGACCTCGAAGCCCGGTTTGCCGCTCCCAGTGAGTTCGGTGATGAATTGGTCTTTGCCGAACAGGTCCTGCGCAGGCTGGACCGGGCCCATTTCATACGGAATCTGATCCAGACCCTTGCCCTGCTGCTTCCGGCTGGCCTTGTGGCGTGGCAGTCCCGGGGCCTGATCGGTCAGGGCCTTCGGGCTATCTCCGCCTTTGATCGCCATCTGGCCTCAAGCTGGGAGCAGGTCTTGCAGGCGACCAAGCTCCTGGCCGCGCCCCCAACGGAAGCCTGGTATATTCTCGGCGCGGGCGTGGTTAGCCTCATCCTGCTGAAGAATTGGATCTTCGAGGCGACCTGACCTGCGCCTCGCCATGGTTCGGCCATGCTTGCCGGGCAAGACTGCATTTGCATGTGGACTGACCGGGACCGTTGCGGCGGAAGGCGCGTCACTATAGGTTCCGCCTCAGTTATCACCTGCGCCCCAGCCCGGAGTTTTCAAAGTGGTCGATGTCTTCGAAGAGGTTGAGGAACAGCTACGTTCCGACCACTACAGGAAACTTGCCCTTAAAACCCTGCCGTGGGTCGGGGGAGCCATTGCCGCTGTCCTGCTGGCGGTCGGTGGATGGCAGGGCTATGGCGTCTATCAGACCAAGACGGCCGCCAAGGCCTCGGAGGCCTATGCCCTGGGGCTGGAGGCCTTTGAACAGGGCCGGACGGCCGAGGCCCAGACCCGCTTTCTCGAGGTCTCCAAGTCGCCTTCCGTGGTCTACAAGGCCCTGGCACTTCAGCATCTGGGCGGGCTCAAGCTCACCGACCGTGACGTGACCGGCGCGGTCAGCCTGTTCGACCAGTCGGCCAAGGTGGCTCCGGACCTGATCATCGGGGATGCGGCCCGGCTGAAGTCAGTTTATGCCCTGCTGGACACGGCACCGCTAAAGGACATTCAGGCCCGTCTCGATCCCCTGCTCAAGGACGGCCATCCCTATCGTACCGAAGCCCGCGAGGCCCTGGCCTTTGCCAAGATCATGGCCGGCGACTTCAAGGGCGCGCGCGGAGATTTTGTCGTGGTCTCCCTGTCGCCCGACGCCCAGCAGGGCGCGCGCACGCGGGCAAATGCCGCCATGGCCTTGATTGACTCCGGCTCAGCTAAGTCGGTTCCTGCCATCGTCAAGGCGACCCTTGCCTTGCCTGCGCCTACACCCATGGCCCCCGGCAGTGCCGTTCCCGGGCTCATGGCCCAGCCACCCCAGGGTCCCGAGGGCCAATGAACCTGATGCGCCAATCTGGCTTTATCGCTCTTCTGCTTGCCGTTTCGGTGGGCGCGAGTGGATGTGCGACCTTCAAGCGGACCTTCCACGCACCGACCAAGTCGGCCAAGGAAACCGCCGCTCAGGGCGAGCGCATTTCCATCGTGGCCTTTGACGACACGGTTACTCCGGCTGAGGGCCTGAAGGGGGCGGATTTCTTCCTGCCCGATGCCCAGGCCGTGACCCAATGGTCCCTCCCCGGGGGCACGCTGGAACAGTCCATGGGCAATATTCAGGCGGGCGGAAAACTGTCCATTGCCTGGAAGAAGGGCTTTGGTGCCAAGTCGGGCTCTGTTTCGCACGTCACGGCCCCGCCCGTGGTCGCCGACGGCAAGATCTATGTCATGGATGGTCAGGTGGCCATCTCGGCCCTGAACGCCAAGACCGGTGCCTTGATCTGGAAGCGGAACCTGCATCCGAAAAAGAAGGCAGAGGCCCAGGCTTTCGGGGGCGGTCTCGCCCTAGCTGACGGCAAGCTCGTGGTCTCGTCCGGCTTCCGTTTTGTGGCGGAACTGAATGCGGATACCGGCAAGATGCTCTGGCAAACCAATACCGAGCAACCGGTTCACGCCGCGCCCACCATTGCGGGCGGGCGTATCTTCGTCGTGGCGGTCGACAATACCCTGCTGACCTTTGACCTGGCCACAGGGGCAGAGGGCTGGACCTATCAGGCCCTCTCTGAGCCCGCGCGGATTCTTGGGGCCTCCAGTCCCGCCGTGTCCGGGGACACCGTTGTGGCCAGCTTTGGGTCTGGCGAACTGGTCGCGCTGCGGACCTCCAACGGAAACGATCTCTGGAACGGGGCCCTGTCCCGGGCCAGCCGGACCAATGCCCTGTCTGAAATTCGGGATATTCCGGGCCGCCCCGTCATCTATCAGGGCGATGTCTTTGCCATCAGCCATTCCGGTGTCTTTGCCGCCACAGATTTGCGTACCGGACAGGTGCGCTGGAACCTGCCTTTGACGGGCATTACCTCGCCCCTGCCGGCAGGGGATGTTGTCTATGTCATCGACAAGGCCGGGAAGGTTTACTGTATTGCCCGTGAAACCGGCCAAGCTTACTGGATTCAGGACCTGGGCGAGGGGCGTGCCAAGAAGACTGGCCTCACTCTGCCAAGTTTTGGCAAGGCCAAGCCTGCCAAGGCCGCCGTGGAAAAACGGGATGCGGACGGGAAGCTAAGGGCCAAAAAGATTGTCCGCCCGATCTGGTCGAGTCCGGTTCTGGCCAATGGCAAACTGATCACAGCCTCAGACACCGGGGAAATGGTCGTCATCAATGCCAAGACGGGCATTGTCGAGCGGTCCATCAAGCTGGGCCAGGCTGTCACCATTGCGCCAATTGGCGTTGATGGAACACTTTATGTCGTGACCGATGAGGCCCAACTCATCGCCTTGCGTTAGGGATGGTGGGAATATGCCGCTCAGGCTGGCAATCGTCGGACGCCCAAATGTCGGCAAGTCGACCCTGTTCAATCGACTGGCAGGAAAGAAGCTTGCCATTGTCGATGACCGGCCCGGGGTCACCCGTGACCGTCGCTTTGGGGTGGGCCAACTCGGCGACCTCGAACTTGAGCTGATCGACACGGCGGGCTTTGAGGACGTCACCGATGACAGTCTGGAAGCGCGCATGCGGGCCCAGACCGAACTGGCCATTGATGAATGCGATGTGGCCCTCTTCGTCGTGGATGCCCGTGAGGGTGTCACCCCCATGGACGAGGTCTTTGCCGAGATCCTTCGCAAGAAGGACAAGCCCGTGGTCCTCGCGGCCAACAAGGCTGAAGGCAAGAAGGGCGACGATGGAGTCAATGAAGCCTTCCGCCTCGGCCTGGGCGAACCCATCGCCATTTCTGCTGAACACGGCGAGGGCATGGCCGACCTCTTTACGGCCCTGGTCGGCTATTCCGATGAGATGGAAATCGTCGACGGCGAATTGGCCGAAAAGCCTGTCAGAATTGCCATTGTTGGACGCCCGAATGCGGGCAAATCGACGCTGATCAACAAGCTGATCGGCGAAGACCGCCTGCTCACTGGCCCCGAGGCCGGGATTACGCGAGACGCCATTCCGGTCGATTGGGACTTTGATGGCCGTCCCATCCGCCTGGTCGATACTGCAGGCCTTCGTCGCAAGGCCAAGGTCCAGGAGACCCTGGAGCGGCTTTCAACCGCAGACTCCATTCGAGCCATCACCTTTGCCGAGGTGGTCATCCTGGTCATGGATGCGACCCACCCGCTTGAAATTCAGGATCTGCAGATTGCCGACCTTGTCGAGCGCGAGGGCCGGGGACTGGTCTTTGTCCTGGCGAAATGGGACCTGATCGAAGACCCCCAGGCCAAGCTTGTCGAGATTACCGAGGAACTGAGCCGGCTCCTGCCGCAGGTGCGCGGTACACCCATGATTGCCCTGTCTGCTGAAACCGGCCGGAATCTCGACCGCCTCATGCCGGCGGTCTTCAAGGTGCATGAGGACTGGGCCACCAAGGTCAAGACCCGCGACCTGAATGACTGGCTCGCCATGGCCATTCAGCGACATCCGCCCCCGTCTGTCGGGGGGCGTCGGATCAAGCCGAAATACATGGCCCAGACCAAGGCCCGGCCACCGACCTTTGTCATGTTTGCCAGCCGTGCCGATCAATTGCCGGAACATTACCGCCGCTATCTGGTTCACTCCCTGCGAGAGAGTTTTGAACTGCCTGGCGTACCCATCCGGCTTACCGTCCGGTCAAACAAAAATCCCTTTGCCGAGGGCGAGGCCAAGAGCGGGTCTTCGAGCGACAAACCTAGGCCGAACCGGAACAAGGCCAAGACCGGTCTGGCCACAAAAACCCGCACGGAGGCTGCGGCCAAGGCCAAGGCGGGTGCCGTCGGCAAGCCCAAACGCGCCTCTGTCCCCAAGCCCAAGCAGGTCGGCACCCCCAAGGGTCGGGCCGCCAAGGCTGCGCGGCCGGGGGTCAAGCCTAAGCGGGCGACCCGGACCCTTGCCGCCATGCCGAAAACACGACGTTAGTCGCAGGCAGGCCCGGATGGCTCTGGGCCAGCTCGACCATCATGGGGCCGATTTCTGAAGGATCGGGCAGGGTGCTGGGATCTTCTCCCGGCATGGCCTCGGCCCGCATCTTGGTGCGCATGGCATTCGGGTCCACGAGTATGGCGCGGACGCTTGTGCTTTCCATCTCATCTGCCCAGGTGCGGACTAGATGTTCCATGGCCGCCTTGGACACCCCATAGACCCCCCAGAAGGCCTTGGGGCGGGCAACGCGCCCGGTCGTCACGAAGATGGCCCGTCCGGTAGGCGCGGCCTTCAGCAGGGGCTCCATGGACCGGATAAGCCGAAAGGTTGCGGTGGCATTAATGGTCATGACCCGGTCCCAGAGGGCGGGCTCTATATGGCTGACCGGGGTGATCGCCCCCAGGACGGCCCCGCAGTGGACCAGAATGTCCAGCCGACCGAAACGCTGGAAGATCGCCAGACCGAGTTGGTCAAGTCCATCGGGCTCTGCGAGGTCCATTGGCACGAGGGTGGCACTCTGACCGGTCGCGGCCTTGATCTCGTCATCCAGGGATTCCAGACCGCCCTGGGTTCGGGCTGTGGCGATGATGTGGGCACCGGCCTTGGCGAGGGCGAGGGCGGTTGCTCGGCCGATGCCCCGGCTTGCGCCGGTAACAAGGGCGATCTTGCCGGAGAGGGGCAGGGCGGTCGGGGATGGCGTGTCGTTCATGGGCCCTCTCTAGACCGTTGATCCTGCCGCGTCAGCCCCCGTCTGGGAGCGCTCGGCGTACCTCTGGGCAATCAGGGTGCAGGCCATGAGCTGGATCTGGTGAAAGATCATGATGGGCAGGAGCATCATCCCAAGGCTTGCGCCGGGGAAGAGGACGCTGGCCATGGGTACGCCGCTGGCGAGGCTTTTCTTGGACCCACAGAAGACGATGGTGATCTCATCTTCCTTGCTGAAGCCCAGGCTGCGGGCGGCGGTTACGGTGGCAAGCAGGACCAGGACCAGGAGGGTTCCGCAAATCAGCAGGAGCTGCAAGAGCTCAGGTGCGCCCGTTCTCTGCCAGAACCCGCTGACGACGGCCTGAGAAAAGGCGGAATAGACGACGAGCAGGATCGAACCCCGGTCCACCAGGGCCAGCATCTTGCCATTGCGGATTACCCAGGGGCCTATCCACTGGTGCAGGACCTGCCCGGCCAGGAACGGGGCCAGGAGTTGCAGGCCGATGGACTCCAACCCGTGCAGGGAGATTCCGCCGCCCTGGGTCTGGAGCAAGATCCCCGCCATGATGGGGGTCAGGAACATGCCGAGCAGGTTTGAGGCTGTGGCGGCGGCGACCGTGGCAGCAACATTGCCCCGGGCAATGGAGGTAAAGCCAATGGACGACTGGATGGTCGAGGGCAGGCAACCCAGATAGATCAGCCCGGGCACCAGGCCCGCCGGAATGATCCAGGCCGGAAGCCGGGTCATGCCGATGCACAGGAGCGGAAACAGAACAAAAGTTGAGCCCAGCACCACCAGGTGCAGCCGCCAGTGCAGAATACCCTTCAGGACGGCGGAACGTGAGAGCCGTGCGCCATGCAGGAAGAAGAGCAGGCCTATGCCCAGCTTTGTGGCCGTGCTGACGATCGGAGCCGCCATGCCCTGGGCGGGCAGGACGGAGGCCAGGACGACCATACCCACAATCAGCAGAATGTAGGTGTCGGGCTTCAGGCGCTTTAGCCAGCCCGGCCTTGCGCCTGTCGTCACGAGTCGACCAGGAAGGACAATTGACGATCGGATTGCTCGTTGCGCCCCTCGGCGATTTCACGATCCACCAGCCGGGTGGGATAGTCGCCCGTGAAATAGTGATCGGTGAACTGGGGATCTGCCGGATTTCTGGGCTCTGAATTCATGGCCCAGTAGAGGCCGTCTATGGACAGATAGCCCATGGAATCGACGTTCAGAATCTTGGCGATCTCTTCAACAGAGTTGTTCGCGGCCAGGAGCTTGTCCCGGTCCGGCATGTCTATGCCGTAGAAGTCCGGCCACATGATGGGCGGGGACGCGGAGCGCAGATGGACCTCGGAGGCCCCCGCTTCACGCACCATGCGGACCACGCGCATGGAATTGGTCCCCCGGACGATGGAGTCGTCAATCAGCATGACGCGCTTGCCCGCCAGGACTGAACGGTTCGGCGAGAGCTTCATGCGAACGCCGGTTTCCCTTGCCCCCTGGGTCGGCTGGATGAAGGTCCGGCCAACATAGTGGTTACGAATAATGCCCATTTCGAAGGGCACACCCGTCTCTTGGGCATAGCCCAGGGCGGCCGGGACGCCTGAGTCCGGCACAGGGACGATGACATCGACTTCGGCATGGCACTCCTGGGCCAGACGTCGGCCCATTCGCTTGCGAACATCATAGACAGACCGACCATTCACCACGCTGTCTGGACGGGCGAAATAGACATATTCGAAGATACAGGGCCGGGCGCGGGCGGCCGGGAAGGGCCGTAGGCTGGTCACCCCGTCCTGGTCGATGACGATCATCTCGCCATGTTCAACATCCCGGACAAACTGGGCACCGATCATGTCCAGGGCGCAGGTTTCTGACGCCAGAACCGCATGTCCATCCAGGTCCCCAAGGACCAGGGGACGGATCCCCAGGGGATCGCGCACGCCGATCAGCTTCTTGTTGGTCAGGGCAACGAGGGCATAGCCGCCCTCAATCTGGCTCAAGGCATCGATAAACCGGTCCACGAACCGGTCGCGCCGAGAGCGGGCGATCAGGTGCAGTATGACTTCGGAATCCGACGTGGACTGGAAAATCCGTCCTTCAGCGACCAGTTCCTGCCGCAGGGTCAGGAAGTTGGTCAGATTGCCATTGTGCGCAATCGCAAGGCCGCCCGTATCCAGGTCGGCAAACATGGGCTGGACATTCCGGACGAAGCTGCCGCCCGCCGTCGAATAGCGTGTATGGCCAATGGCGCACTGGCCGGGCAGGCGATCCATCAGGTCCGAGCCCGCAAAGGCATCGCCGACATAGCCCATATGGCGTTCCGTGTGGAACCCGACCCCGTCAAACGTGGCGATGCCGCAGGCTTCCTGTCCCCGATGCTGGAGGGCGTGCAGGCCAAGGGCTGTGATCGCGGCGGCATCGCCAACATCGAACACCCCGAAAACCCCACACTCTAGCCGGGGGGTATCATCCTCCGGATCTCGTTGCCGCCATCGATCGGGAGGGGTGTTCAACGCGATTTCTCCACGAGGTCGTCAATCGAGTTTCGATTACCGGCGTCATAGCCCCGGTTGTGTCGGCTGTCACCCTTTCGCGAAGGAGGATCTTCTGCAATCGCCCGTCCGAGCGAGGGGGTCAGCTTGCTTGCCATGTCCAATCCCTTTGGGGCCACCGCCTTCAGGACAGACCCCGCCGCCGTCGTCATCGGAAAGAAGAGCGATCCTTGCAGCCATCGCGGCATGAACCGGTCAGGGGTCGCAGCCAAGAAGACCAGATTGCAAATGCCCAGAAACACAAAGGCCCGTGCCAGGCCGAAGCCCAGGCCTATTGTGCGGTCGAGAATGCTCAGGGCCGTAATCTGACGCACGCCGCCCGTAAGGCCGGAGCCCAGCAGGCGCAGGCCCAGATAGATCAGAATAAACACAAGAATGACGGCTACTGCGGTCCCGGCCCACGACGGATGGATCATGTGCCGGGCCAGGGGGCCGGAAAATCGCAGCCCATATATTGTCCCGAGCACGCCGCCCACAAAGGCCAGGACCGAGACCATCTCCCGAATGGCCCCTTGATAGAACCCGATCCCCGCCGACAGAAGAAGTATGCCTAGAACAATCAGGTCAAACCAGATCATGACGACAGGTCCCAATTGCCGCCGCCAATGCGGGCAATGGCATCGGCCAGTCTAAGCACGCCATTCAAGTGCAAGGGCCCACCTTCCGCATCCTTGGGGGCCAGGGCCTGCCGGAACCCCAGTTTTGCGGCTTCCTTCAGGCGGGAGTCCATCCGACTGACCGGTCGGACATCCCCTGACAGGCTGACCTCGCCGAAGACCACACAGTCCTGGGGCAGGGCCACATCGAGGGCCGAGGAGGCGAGGGCAGCAGCGGCGGCCAGGTCGGCGGCAGGCTCATTAATCCGCAAGCCGCCTGCGACATTCAGATAGACATCCCGATTGCCGAGGGCGAGACCACACCGGGATTCCAGGACTGCCAGAACCATGGCTAGACGCCCGCTGTCCCAGCCCACCACGGCCCGCCGCGGTGTTCCATAGGCCGACGGGGCCACCAGGGCCTGAAACTCGACCAGTACGGGGCGCGAGCCCTCAATCCCGGCAAAGACGGCGGCTCCAGCGGCGCGCTCCCCTGACGTGTCGAGAAACAAGGCTGAGGGGTTGCGGACCTCCCTCAGGCCGGAATCCGCCATTTCAAAGACCCCGATTTCGTCGGTCGCCCCAAAGCGGTTCTTGGCCCCCCGCAATATGCGGAAGGGGTACCCACGCTCACCTTCGAAGGCCAGGACCGCATCGACCATATGCTCAATGACCCGAGGCCCGGCAATGGTGCCCTCCTTGGTTACGTGACCTACAAGAATGATGGCCACGCCCTGCTTCTTGGCCAGACGGACCAGTTCTCCTGCCGCTGCCCGAACCTGGGTCACCGACCCGGGGCCAGCTTCATGGGCATCGCTCCAGAGGGTCTGGATGGAATCGATCACCACCAGATCTAACCGGGCGCGTTTGAGCCCGTCGACAATGTCGCGAAGGCTGGTCTCGGCGGCCAGCTGAACCGGGGCATCAGCCAAGCCCATCCGCTGGGCACGGCTGCGGACCTGTTCCACCGCTTCTTCACCGGAAATATAGGCGCAACTCGCCCCGCGTCTGGCGGCAGCCCCCACTACCTGCATGAGCAGGGTCGACTTGCCGACGCCCGGGTCTCCGCCCACCAGTATGGCCGAGCCAGGGACTACGCCCCCGCCGCAAACCCTGTCGAATTCCTCAATGCCGGTAATGATCCGCGGGGGCGGGGGCGTTTCCCCGGTCAGCCCCTCAAAGGCCAGTCCCCGCTGGCGAGAGGCCTTGGTCGGGGCCAGGGCTCCAGGCTGGCGCACCTGGGTTTCCTCCACCATGGTGTTCCACGCACTGCAAGCCGGGCACTGACCCGCCCATTTGGACTGGGTCGCGCCGCAGGACTGGCAAACATAGACGGCACCGTCGCGGGCCATGGGGTCTCCTGATTCGTCTTGGGGTGCAGTCTACCCCCGAAAGCCCACATAGACTCGCTTGGCGCGCGAACTCATTCTGACCAGGCATTCATGGGCCACGGTTCCAGCGGCGGCGGCCAGAAGGTCGATCTTGGCATTTGGGCCCATCAGCTCAACCCAGTCGCCAACCCGGACGGGCATGTCGCCAATCTCGAGGGCGATCAGATCCATATTCACCAGCAGCATGGGGCAGGGCTTGCCGTGAATCCACCCGAAGGCCTTGCCCCGCGCAGCCCTCAGCAGCCCGTCAGCATAGCCTGCGGCGACAATCGCCACCCGGGCTGGTCGCGCCATTTTCAGATCCGATCCATAGCCCACGAATTCGCCAGCCGGAATCTCGCGAATGTCCAGGACCGGGGCCAGCAGGGTCGCCACCGCTTCGAGCCGATCGTCCGGCACCTCTTCCGGCCCGCCGCCAAACAGGCTGACCCCGGGGCGCACCAGATCGAACTGAAAATCGTCACCTAAAAACGTGCCAGCGGACGCTGAGAGACTGCGTCGAATTCCCGGAAAAAGGCTCAACACCGATTGAAAACGGCGCAGTTGTATGGCGTTTCGAGGGTGGTTTGAGGCGTTTGCCGACCCCAGATGGCTCATAATGACCTCGGTTCTCAGCCCCCTGAGACCCTCCGGGTCCCTGGAAACCGCGTCCGTTTCCTCCAAAGTCAGCCCCTGCCGGTTCATTCCAGTGTCCACATGCAGGGCCACGGTGAGCAAGTCTCCCGATGTTTTGGCAAAGGCCTTCGCATCAGAAATTTGCGTCAAGGTGTTGATAACAGGTGTGAGTTTCGACTTGGTGAACCGTTCGCCACTGTGTGCGGTAAAGCCATCCAAAACAAATATCTCAGCGGGACGCGTCGGTCCCAGCCCGCGCCGCAACCGCTCGCCTTCCCCAAGCCGGGCCACGAAAAACCGCCGGGCTCCCTCTGCCCAGAGCCGGATTGCAATCTTGGTGGCTCCAAGGCCGTACCCGTCGGCCTTGATAACCGGGGCAACTTCAACTCCGGAAACGCTTGTAAGCACAGTGTAATTTCGTGCCAGGGCATCCAGGTCGATAATCAAACGGGGGGCGAGCGGTTGAGGCATGAACGCTGCCATACCGGGTCTGCTGTTGGAGGGCTAGAGGCTGACGAGCCTCTATCTGACCTCATAGCGGCTGGAATCCCGGGCGAGGTTCCCAAACTTGGTGATTTCCTCATTGAACGACAGTTTCACATTGCCGATCGGACCATGTCTCTGTTTTCCGATAATGATCTCGGCCAGACCCGCAACCTGGTCCATCTGTTCCTGCCAGGTCAAATGTTCGGGCGAACCCTCGCGGGGTTCCAGGCGGCTGAGATAATAGCTTTCCCGATAGATAAACATGACCATGTCCGCGTCCTGCTCGATCGAGCCGGATTCCCGCAGATCAGACAGTTGGGGTTTCTTGTCTTCCCGGTTTTCAACCTGACGAGATAGCTGGGCCAGGGCGATAATGGGGACGGCCAGCTCCTTGGCCAAGGCCTTCAGGTTCTGAGTGATCATGGAGACTTCCTGGACGCGATTGTCGCTGCGGGCGTCGCCTCCGGTAACCAGCTGAAGGTAGTCTACAAATATGACGTCGAGGCCATGTTGTCGCTTCAAGCGGCGGGCCCTCGCGGCCAGCTTGGCCATGGTCAATCCACCCGTGGCGTCGATGTAGAGCGGGGCATCCTGGATTTCCAGGGCTGCATCCCGAACCCTTCCGAACTCCAAAGCATCGATCTCGCCCTTGCGAAGCCTGTCCCCGGAAACCCCGGAGACCTCCGCCAACAAGCGCATGGCCAGCTGTTCAGCGGACATTTCCAGCGAGAAAAAGGCCACAACGCCCCCGGACACCGTCTTTCGCGAGCCATCCGGCTGCGGCTCCCAGGCGTAGTTCTTGGCGATATTGTAGGCGATGTTACAGGCCAGTGAGGTCTTGCCCATGGATGGCCGTGCGGCCAGGATCACTAGGTCAGATGGATGCAGGCCCCCGATCTTCTGGTCTAGGTCCATCAGGCCTGTCGAAACACCTGCCAGTCCACCCTCCCGGCCATGGGCTTCCGCCGCCATGGTGACGGCCCCATGGAGGGCTTCTGCAAACGGGACGAACCCTTGTGACGTGCCGCCGGTCTCTGCCAGGGCATAGAGCTGGGCTTCTGCGGCCTCGATCTGATCCCGGGCCGAGCGATCTTCTTCAGGAGCCTGGGCAGTTGTGGTGATGTCACCACCAATTCGGATGAGGTCTCGGCGCAAGGCGAGATCATAGACGGCCCGGGCATAGTCCGCCGCATGGGCGGCAGGGGGCGCGCGGTCCACCAGGTCGGCGAGATATCGCACGCCACCCAAGGCCTCAAAGGCTGAGTCCCGGCTGAATTGCTCTGCCAGCAGGATTGGCTCGGCGAGCTGTCCCTTCCGAATGTGTGTTTCGATGGCCCCATAGAGACGCTGATGGAAAGGTTCGTAGAAGTGCCTGGCCTGGAGATAGTCCCCAAGCCGCTCGAAGGCGGCATTGTCATAGAGGACGGCCCCCAGCAGGGCTTGCTCCGCCTCAACATTCGCAGGGGCGTGCGAGATGACCACGTCGGTCATGGGGGGAATAAGGTCAAAAATCGGAGCTATGGCCATAACCCTAGGGTTATCCCAACGCGCCCGTCCGGGTCAGCCCCTGCGAGCGGCTGATACACAGGTTTGCCGGTGTCTTGTGGAGAACTCTGCGTTCGAGTCTCTTGGAACCAGACATAAAAACGGCGCGGAACCAGAAGCTCCGCGCCGTAATTAGATTTTAGATCAGGTCGTTACCACTTGTAGCTAAGACGACCATAAACATAGCGTCCGCCAAACCCGAAGGGCGAGAAGGAGCTGAAAGGTGCCGCTCCACTCGTGTTGAGGGTTTTCGGGATCTGACGTGTGTAGTTGTCAAACAGGTTGTCTGCTCCGACCGAAGCGATCAGGCCGACGGGGAGGGTATAGCGGGCCTCCAGATCGACGACCGCCTGTGCGCCCAGGTTGGCGTCTGCGCTGCCGTCCGCCAGGGTCCCGGGGGCCAACACATTGCCGTAGAAGGTGGTGCGAAGGGTTGCACCGAGGGCTTCACGGCTCCAGTCGCCCTGCAAGACCAGCTTGCGGGAAGGCGTGCTCTTTTCGAACCTCAAGGTCGCCTGACGCGCAAACAGCGACACCGGGACTGGCAGGACAGAAGCGCCCGATTTCGGGGTCTTGGTCACGTCGAAGTTATTGACGTTCGCTGCAGCCGTAAGGTCGAAGTTGCCAGCGTTCTCCGCCAGGATCCGATAGCGGGCTACGACATCAACGCCGACGGTGTCTGTGTCGACGCCATTGATGAAGAAGCGAGCCGCGGAGGCACCATAAGGGGCCAGCAGGTCAAAAATGACCCGCGAGTTGGTCCCAACGGCGGCCGTGGCGCTGCCGGTCAGGGTCTCTGACAGAACGATCCGATCCTTCACCTTGATCTCATAGCCGTCCACGGTGAGTTCGAAGCGCCCCTTGTGATAGACAAAGCCAAGGGCGTAGTTCTCTGAGGTTTCGGCCTTCAGGGCTGTGCCGCCAAGGGCGCGACCAACGGAGCTGACAGACGGATAGGTCCCAGCTTCATAGGGAACGCCGTTGATGTAGAGGATCGAGGTGGCCGTGTAATACTGCTGTTGCAGGGACGGTGCCCGGAAACCCGTTGAGGCCGAGGCCCGGATGGCAAAGGCGTTGTTCACGTCATAGCGCGCGGCAAGCTTGCCGGAGGTGTTTCCGCCAAAGTCGGAGTAGTCCTCGTAGCGGACCGCAGCATCCACCGAGAGCTTGGTCGTCAGATTGCCTTCGAGGTCGAGATAGACCCCAACATTGCTACGATTCACATCCACGACATTTGCCGGGGTGAAGCCGGTAAAGCCCCGAGATCCCAGAGCCAGGGTCGTGAAGGGACCGCGGATGTAGGAGCCGGGCTCACCTGCACCGATCTGGAAGGACTCACGGCGCGCTTCGAGACCGAAGGCGACATTGAGCGGCTTGACCAAGCCAACCTCGAACCCTTGGCTGAAGTCGGCCCCAAAGACCACCTGGTCATAGGCAAGGGATCCGGCATTGAAACTGTGCGGCGACGTCGGGCCGAGGGACGGGTTCAGGGTATTGCTGACCCCAAACTCGATTTCGTTCTTGCCGTAAACGAGGTTGATGTCGGACTTGAAGCCGTAGAGTTCGCCCTTGACGCCAAGGCCAGCACTATTGTCCGAGGTCTTGGTCCCAATCAGGGGCAGATAGCCATTGGGATAGACCGACAGAATGTTCTGGGTCGCATCGGTCGGCAGACGATAGGTCGCCGCCGAGGAGCCATCCCGGTGTTGGTAGCCATACCAGCCATAGGCTTGCCAGGTTTCATTAAGGTGGGTGCCCGCATTGGCATAGACCGCGACATCTGTGACGTCAGCGTCGCCAAAGCGCGAGGTGATCCGGGCCGGGGTGACCCGGGGATCGGTGTCTGACCGGTTGGTATTGGCCCGGTCACGGTATTCTGCCGACAGGGTCAGAAACCCTTCGCCGGGCAGCTTCAGACCCTGCCAGCCTGCGACCGTGGTGGTCAGACCGTCCTGGATCTTCCGCTTGCCGCCATAAAAACCGTCAAAGCTCGTGAAATACTCGCCAACGGTGACGGAGAGGCCGCCGCCATGGTTGGCTTCACGCAGTCGCAGGTTCACGACGCCGGCAATGGCATCCGAGCCATATTGCGCTGAGGCTCCGTCGCGCAGGACTTCGATGCGGTCCACGGCGGTTGAGGGAATGGCATTCAGGTCAACCGCAGCCGAACCCCGGCCGACAGAGCCATTGGTGTTGACCAGGGCTGTGACATGGCGCCGAGCGCCATTGACGAGGACCAGGGTCTGGTCAGGGCCTTGGCCGCGCAGTGTGGCGGGGCGAATGGCATCGGTGCCGTCGGTGTTCGAGGGGCGTGCGAATGTGATGGAGGGAACGGTCGCCGCGAGGGCGGTTGCCAGCTCCGTTGTGCCGCGCTGCTGCAGGGTCTGCGCAGAAATGACATCGACGGGGGCGAGACTTTCCAGCCGGGTGCGGCCCTCTGTGCGGGTGCCCGTGACCACCAGCTCTTCGACGACACTTGCAGGCTTTGCTGTTTCGGCGGCCAGGGCCGAAGTTCCCGACAGGGCCACGAAGGACGCGGCCGATAAAAGGATGTGACGATAGTTCATATCTAGGTCTCCTCGAACAGTCGCCCATTAGGTCGGGCGCGTTGGGCGGGAAACTAGGGTGCCTCGGCAGTAATGGCTGTCACATTTCTGCAACATTTGCGGCTGTTGCGCCTAATTTATTAGCGTCTTCCTTTGAAGTAAGCTCAATTATTAGTCGTTTTGCCCAAGAAAAAGGGCGTGATCCTCTCGGACCACGCCCCCAAATTTATTGATCAGATGCCTCCGATCAGGATTCGACGTAATCACCTTCGTGAGACCCGGCACCGCCCGCAAGCATGTCCTGAGCCGCTTCTTCCGCTGCAAGCCGGTCTTCTTCAAACTGGCTTTCGATGATGTTTTCACCGCGCGCCTGACGCTCGGCTTCGTCTTCACTGCGGGCAATGTTCAGAACCACACTCACCGCGACTTCAGCATGCAGACGCACCTTCACATCATGCAGGCCGAGGGTCTTGATGGGCTTGTCCAGGACAACCATCGAGCGTTCGATCTTGCCCCCGGCTGCATTGATGATGTCAGCGACATCACGTCCAGACACCGAACCGTAGAGTTGGCCGCTTTCGCCAGCCTGACGGATCAACATGTAACGGGTGCCGTCGAGCTTTTCCCCAGACTTGCCAGCCTGGTCCTTTGCCCGTTGGTTACGGGCCTCGATTTCAGCGCGCTGGGCCTCGAACACCTTCATGTTCCCGGCGTTCGCGCGAAGGGCCTTGTGAAGGGGCAGGAGATAGTTCCGGGCGTAGCCGTCTTTTACGACAACCACATCGCCCAGGGCTCCACGGCCTTCAACGCGTTCAAGCAGAATGACTTTCATGATCCGCGCTCCCTTACTTCACGACGTAGGGCAGCAGGGCCAGAAAGCGGGCGCGCTTGATGGCCTTGGCCAACTCGCGTTGCTTCTTTGCCGAGACTGCGGTGATGCGGGACGGAACGATCTTGCCGCGCTCGGAAATATAGCGCTGAAGCAGTTTGACGTCCTTGTAGTCGATCTTCGGTGAGCCCGCTCCGGAGAAGGGGCAAACCTTGCGGCGACGGAAGAAGGGGCGACGGGCACCGGCGGCTGCGGTGGAGGTTTCGTCAGTCATAATGATCCCTCCCTTTCCTAGTAGGTTTCTTCGCGGCGCGGTTCGCGCTCACGATCACGGTCGCGACGGGCGAGCACCGGGGACAGTTCCAGGTCGAGTTCCTCGACGCGGATTGTCAGAAAACGAAGCACATCTTCATTGATCGAAAGCTGACGTTCCATTTCCTTCATCGCGGCCGACGGCGCGTCGATGGCGAGGAGGGAATAGTGGCCCTTCCGGTTCTTGTTGATGCGATAGGTCAGATTACGAAGACCCCAATATTCGATCTTGGCGACATTACCGCCGAGTTCTTCAAGGGTGGTCTTGATCTGATCGTTCAGGGCTTCAGCCTGTTGCGGCGAGATGTCCTGCCGCGAAATAACAACGTGCTCGTAGAGCGCCATGTGTCCTTTTCCCAATATGGAGGGCGGCGTCATCCCTGGCGGGTAAACCAGGGATTACGATGGATCCGGCGCGAGGCGGACGAGAGGTTCCCGTCCCTTTGACATTCCGTGCGCAAGACCGCCTTCCGAAGAAGATCGCGGCTGATACGGGATAAAGCCCTGAATAGCAAGCCAGTCAGGACTTTAAGGACCCCGCAAAAGGCAAATCAGGCCTATTTCGCCTTGGACGTCTTCCAGGCCTTTACGGCATTCAAGGTCTGGCTCACGTGGTCATTGGCGTCGAGATTGTCATAAGCGTGGATGACGGTTCCATCCGGCGCGATGACATAGGATGTCCGCCCCGACATGCCAGGCATTGCGACGCCCTTGAAGGCGAGCGGCGCGTCATACTTCTTCGCAATGACGGCGCTTGGGTCTGCGGCCACCGGGAACTTCCCGCCGCAACGCTCGGTATCCTTCGAAAACTCTGCGAGTCGCTCGACCTTGCCCGCCGTCACGCCAATGACCGTGGCCCCGCTGGCCTTGAAGTCGTCAATGGCCTCGGAGAAAAGGTGGGCTTCAAGGTTACAGCCCGCGGTGTAGGCCGACGGGAAGAAATAAAGCACAACGGGCCCCTTCTTCAGGCCATCTGCCAGCTTGTAATTAAAGGGCTGACCCGCCAGAAACGCCGGAGCAGTGAAATCCGGGGCCTTCGCGCCCTTTGCGAGCATGGCCAGGGCAGGGGACGCGGTAATGGCCAGAACTGAGGCCACGGAGAGAGCGACGATGCGGTTCATAGGGAAATCCTCCATTTCGTCCTGTATACGCTAAATCTGCGGGATATGTCTCGCGTGGAAGTTAAGTTGTAACGAGTTTTTAGAGGAGTTCCGATGACGTTTGCGGCTCTGCCCCAGGTCTTGGTCGATATCGATATCCCGGAACTGCCCAACCACTATCGCGGCAAGGTGCGGGATAACTACGACCTGCCTGATGGTCGCCGGATCATCATCGCCTCGGATCGCCTTTCGGCCTTTGACCGTATCCTGGCCGCGATCCCCGGGAAGGGCCAGGTTCTGACCCAAACCGCGCGCTTCTGGTTCGAGGAAACAGCCGACATCTGCGCAAATCACGTCCTCGCCTATCCAGACCCCAATGTGGTGGTCGGTCAGAGGCTGGATATTCTCCCCGTGGAGATTGTGGTGCGTGACTATCTCGCTGGCACGACCGGTACGTCGGTTCTGACCCTTTACAAGCAGGGCGTGCGGGAGATGTACGGGGTTAGGTTCCCTGACGGACTAAAGGACAATCAGCAGCTTCCGTCCCCGATCATTACGCCCACCTCCAAGGCCTTCGATGGTGGGCATGATGAGCCCTTGAGTCCGGCCCAAATCCTGGAGCAGGGCCTGCTGACGGCCGCCCAGTGGGACGAGGTGTCTGCCCATGCTCTTGCCTTGTTCGCGCGCGGTCAGGCCATTGCAAGCCAGCGCGGGCTTATCCTGGTAGACACAAAATACGAATTTGGCCTGGATCCTGAGGGGCGGGTGGTTCTGGCGGATGAAATCCACACGCCTGACTCCAGCCGATACTGGTTTGCGCAGTCCTATCGGGAGCGCTTCGCCGCAGGGCAGCGACCTGAGAGTTTCGATAAGGACTTTGTCCGGAGTTGGGTTGCCGAACGCTGCGACCCCTATGTTGATCCAATACCCGACATCCCGGCTGAAATTATCGCCGAGACCTCAGGGGTCTATATTCGGGCCTTTGAAACCATTACCGGGCAGACTTTTACGCCGGCGATTGAAACCGAACCCCTGATCGATCGGATAAGACGCAACCTTTCGAGTTATTTTTGAATCCATGACAAATCAGCCCTTCTTTGTCCTCGATGGGGACCAATATCTGCCACAGGCCTCGGGCCGTGGACCCTGGAATCCGAATTCCCTGCATGGCCGGGTGGTTATCGGTGTCATGGGGCATGCCCTGGAAACCGCCTTTGGGGATCCAGACTTCATGCCCGCCCGACTGACGGTCGATATGTATCGGCTGCCGGGTTTCGAGCCGATGGAGATCAAGACGCGCTTGATCCGCGAGGGCGGCCGAATTCGTATGGCCGAGGCGGAGCTGTTTTCAGGCGGCGTGAGTTCGGCAAAGGCCAGTTGCCAGTTTCTCCGCAAAACCGAAGACCCGCCCGGAAAGGTCTGGACCCCGCCCGGCTGGGATGTGCCCCTGCCGCAGGATATTCCTCCGCCCGACCCTGGCACGACGCCAATGGGGCGCATGTGGGCCACGCGGAACATTGCCGGGGGTTTTGGTGTTCAGGGATCTCGCAGAATGTGGATGAGCGAAGTTCGTGAACTTGTGGCCGGCCAGGCTCTGACACCCTTCCAGCGCGTGGCTGTGGCCTCTGATTTCTGCAGTCCTTTTGCCAATGCCTCCTACGATCAGGGGCTTGGCTACATAAATACCGATGTGACGGTTTACATTAGCCGACTTCCTGTCGGGGAATGGATCGGCTTTGAATCCGTAAATCACACGAGTGCGCAGGGCGTAGCCATCGGGACATGCTGGCTACACGATATCGACGGGCCTATCGGGACAGCGAGTTGCGCCGCCCTTGCCCAGCGTCGAGCCCCGCCTAAACCGCCCGTTCAGTAGGCGGCCAGATCCGGGTCCAGAACCTGACCCGGGTCGAGCTGGACCCCGAAACTGTTCAGCATCATGGACACCTGTGTGTACTGGCCCACGGTGAAAACAACATCCATACATTGCTTGTCGGTGAAGCTGCCCTTCAGGACTGCCCAGGTCGGATCGGTGATGAACTGATCGTGGTGAAGCTCGTCAGCCGCCTGAAGCAGGGCCTTGTCTGCCTCTGACCAGTCTGGCGCATTTGGTCCCAGTTTAATCCGTGCGATCTCTGCCTCTGTCAGACCATCCCGCTTGCCGATTTCGACATGCTGGGTCCACTCATAGCCTGATCGGCACAGGAATCCGATCCGAAGGATCAGGAGTTCACGTTGTCTTGGCGGCAGGTCGTTTCGCCGGGATAGGACATAATTGCCCCAGGATAGAAAGGCCTTCGCGGCCTTCGGGGCCCGTGCAAGCGTCCGGAAGATATTGAGGACACGTCCTGTTGCTGCCATCGGGGCCAGGACCTCAGCTTGATCCGGCGTAAGGTTAGCATCCTGCAGGGGCGAAATTCGGGGATCGGTCAGGCGCATGATTTTGCGGGCTCGCTGGGTCTTAGCTTCTCAGGATCATGGGCACCATTTGCACCAGAACCAGAAGTCCGAGCGCTATGATGACAATTCGGCCGAATAAACGGTTACGGCGGATGCGGGCGATTTCAGCAGGATCTAACTCGGGGACGGACATGAACTAACTTTCCGGGATATTCGGCATGTTACAGACGTTAAACTACGAAAAAGGGGCCGACGCCATGGGCGTCGACCCCTAATTTTGTGGGCTAGGCCTGCCCGGGAAGGGCAGGTCGGCCTGACGTCTTAGGCCGAACGAAGTTGGACGGCGCTTTCCTTGCCGGAACGCTGGTCGCGCTCCAGTTCGTAGGAAATCGTCTGACCTTCGTGGAGACCGTTCAGGTCGGAGCGCTCAACTGCGGAAATATGGACGAAAACGTCCTTGCCGCCGTCTTGCGGTTGGATGAAGCCGAAGCCCTTGGTGGTGTTGAACCATTTAACAGTGCCGGTAGCCATTTTAAAGCCTCCGTTAGAGTGCGAAACCCCCGGAAGAGCCCGGGGGACATCGAATCTGAAAAGTTCGGCTTTCAAACATCTCGAGTTATCGAGTTGGCTTAGTCAGCGTTGCGCAGCAGAGATCGATAGAGCCCATATAGTTTGTATCGGAGCACATTACTAGAGACCCTTGCGTGGGGGGCGCTGTATTTGGATAAAATTGATCTACCTCCGGTTTTTTTGTCGGGGAGATTTTTGGCGCGACGGGACTATTCGGCACATTTACCTGTGAATGGCGGCGGAAAAGGCGCATGACTATTTCGCGACAATAGGTCCTGGTCGTATCTAACGCCTCGCGAAATGGCTTCGGTCTCCATGGACCGGCAGTTCCCGCGTAGAGAGAGAAGCACCATGCGTCCGAAATCCTCAACCCCAGCGTCCTCCCGGGAATCTGTCACCATCCTGCGAGACCAGGTGATCCGCGCCCTGGCAGACGGGGTCGACAAGCGGAGCCTCGTTCTTCATCTGACGGCGCGCGATGATTCTGCCCTCAAGCGTCATCCAGACATCGCGATTTCCGAAATCGAATTTAAAGACGGTGAAACCCATTTCATGGGCATTCGGGTGGAAAAGGCCGAGGTGAGCCAACTCCAGCAGGTCGAAGCCTAATCGTTTTCGTTTGCTTGATATTTTCGTATTTTTTGAAGAGTGAGATAGCCAGATGGGCATGCGACCAGCTCTGCCTAGAAAGTTGTTTAAGGTCGGCCCGCTTGGAACTGGCTGGGCCGTTCAATGTGATGACGAGGCTCATGAATCCTTCGACACGAAGGAAGAGGCTCGCGCGGCGGCCAACAAGCAGGCCCGGGCCTGTCAGGATGCCGGAACTCCATGTCGCGTCGAAGTTCGTGGCGAACTTGGTTATGCTGGCTCCTGACGCTGGCCCCTGACGCTGGATCGTGACCTCGTGGGCTGGCTGGACGAATAGGGGTCGGCGTGACCTTGCCGCCTGGGCTCTAATCCCCTAACCCTCCCGTCATCGATGACAACCGGACGGATACGTCCGAGCCAGGGAGCGTCCACATGAGTCTTGCCTTTCTTTTTCCGGGACAAGGCAGCCAGGCCATTGGCATGGGGGCGGATCTCGCCCAGGCATTTCCGGCTGCCCGAGAGGTCTTTCAAGAAGTTGATGATGCCCTGGGCCAGAACCTCTCGGCCTTGATGTGGAATGGTCCCGAGGATCAGCTTACCCTGACGGAGAATGCCCAGCCCGCCTTGATGGCTGTCAGCCTGGCTGTGGCTCGAACCCTGGAAACCGCCTTCGGTATTGGTATTGACCGGGTCAGCTTCGTCGCCGGGCACTCACTTGGCGAGTATTCTGCCCTCGCTGCCGCGGGCGCAATCAGTCTGGCCGATACCGCAAGACTTCTAAAGCTGCGGGGCCAGGCCATGCAGAGGGCCGTTCCTGTGGGGGAGGGGGCCATGGCCTCCCTGATCGGTCCCAAGTCTGACGTCGCCCTGGCCGAGGCTGCTGCGGCGGCGGGTTCGGCTGTCGGTGTTTGCGTGGTTGCCAACGATAATAATGCCGGAAATGTTGTGATCTCCGGGGCAAAGGCCGCGGTCGACCTTGCGATCGAAAAGGCCAAGGAGCTCGGGGCCCGGGCGATTCCGCTGAATGTTTCAGCCCCGTTTCATTGCCCCCTAATGCAGCCCGCCGCTGAGGAAATGGCGAGGGCCCTTGAATCCGCGATCATATTGGCCCCGCGTGCGCCCTTGGTTGCCAATGTGACCGCAATGCCGACCCTGGATCCCGACCTCATCCGTAGATTGCTTGTCGAACAGGTCACGGGCCGGGTCAGGTGGCGCGAGAGCATGATCTGGCTCGGAACCGACGGCGGTGTGACCCGTTTTGCCGAGGTGGGGGCCGGCAAGGTACTGTCGGGCATGGCGAAACGAATCGTGCCCGATGCCGAGGCCATGCCCCTGAATACACCGGCTGACCTCGAAGCCTTTGCCAAGAGCCTCTGAAGGAGTTCATCATGTTTGACCTGACAGGAAAGACGGCGCTTGTCACAGGCGCAACCGGGGGAATTGGGGCCGAAATCGCCCGGACCCTGCATGCCCAGGGCGCTCATGTGGTTCTGTCTGGGACACGTGAGGCAGTCCTGGTCGATCTTGCCAGCGAGCTCGGGTCCCGGGTCTCTGTTGAGGTCGCGAATCTGTCAGAGTCTGACTCCGTAGACGGTCTGGTGGGGCGGGCCGAGGCGGCGGCCGGGCAGCTTGATATTCTGGTTGCCAATGCGGGAATTACCCGCGACGGCCTGCTCATGCGGATGAAGGATGAGGACTGGGAACAGGTCCTGAAGGTCAATCTTGAAAGCTATTTTCGGCTATCGCGTTCCGCCATGCGCGGGATGATGAAGAGACGCTTTGGCCGGATTATCGGAATCACCTCGGTCGTCGGGGTCATGGGCAATCCCGGGCAAACAAATTACGCGGCGTCGAAAGCGGGAATGATCGGCTTTTCCAAGGCATTAGCTCAGGAAGTTGCATCCCGGGGGATTACCGTAAACTGCGTGGCACCCGGCTTTATCCAAAGCCCTATGACGGATGCGCTGAACGAAACCCAGAAGGGCCAGATCCTGACAACCATACCGGCTGGTCGCCTGGGGACCGGTTCGGAGGTCGCCGCAGCCTGTGCCTATCTGGCCAGCGACGAGGCTGCTTACATGACGGGCCAGACCCTCCATGTGAATGGTGGCATGGCAATGATCTGATCGACTGGTCTAGTGCCAGCGAACATGATACGGCCAAGAGTGAGTGGCAGGGTGTTTCCCCCCAGCCCGAGTGCCGTGAGCGGTTGACATCCTGTCGCCGGTCACGGATGGATCAGTTGAACAGCAGGGGCCAAATATAATGTCCGACATCCTCGAGCGCGTGCGCAAAATCGTCATCGAACATCTCGATGCCGATCCCGAAAAAGTAACCGAGAAGGCCAGCTTCATTGACGACCTGGGCGCAGACAGCCTGGACAATGTCGAGCTGGTCATGGCCTTCGAAGAAGAGTTCGATATCGAAATCCCGGACGACGCAGCAGAGCACATCCAGACGGTTGGCGATGCGGTGAAGTTCATCGGAGAGCGTCTGGGCGCCTAAATAGCCCGGAAGTCCTTGAAGATCTGGCCGCCGCGTCCCTTTGCTGAGGCGCGGCGGTCTGCGTTTTGGAGCCCCCCATGCGTCGTGTAGTCGTTACCGGGATTGGCCTTTTGACCCCCTTGGGGCAAGGCACAGAGCTGACTTGGGCCGCCATTCTGGCTGGAAAGTCCGGAGCAGGCCGAATCACAACCTTTGATCCTGAGGCCTATGGCTGTCAGGTCGCCTGCGAGGTGCCGCGTATTGATGGCCGCGGCGGCGGGGGGGCAGATATTCCCGGGTCTTTCGATCCGGATCAGACCATGCCGCCCAAGGATCAGCGCCGCGTCGATGACTTCATCCTCTACGCCGTGGCCGCGGCGGATGAGGCGGTCAAGGATTCTGGCTGGGTGCCCCAGACAGAGGAAGATTTCGAACGGACCGGCGTGATTATCGGCTCCGGTATTGGTGGTCTGGCCACCATTGAGCGGACCAGCGTCGAACTGCACGAGAAGGGCCCCAGGCGGGTGAGCCCCTTCTTTATCCCGTCTGCCCTAATCAACCTTGCGTCCGGACAGGTCTCAATTCGTCATGGCTTCAAGGGTCCAAACCATTCTGTTGTGACGGCTTGTGCGACCGGTGCTCATGCCGTGGGCGATGCCGCCCGGATAATCAAATATGGCGATGCGGACGTCATGGTGGCCGGTGGGGCCGAGGCCTCGATCTGTCCCGTCGGGATTGCCGGTTTCATCGCCTGCCGCGCCATGTCGACAGGCTTCAATGATGCGCCTGAGCGTGCCAGCCGTCCCTATGACAAGGACCGCGACGGGTTTGTGATGGGCGAGGGCGCAGGTATTCTCGTGCTTGAGGAATATGAGCACGCGCGTGCACGCGGGGCGAAAATCTATGCTGAGGTGGCAGGTTATGGAATGGCGGGCGACGCCTACCACATTACCGCGCCAGCAGAGGACGGCGATGGCGGCTTCCGCGCCATGCGGGCAGCCATGAAAGATGCGGGGGTGCTGCCTTCCGATATCGACTATATCAACGCTCATGGAACCTCGACCCCCCTTGGGGACGAGATTGAGCTTGGCGCGGTGACACGCTTGCTTGGAGACTCGGTTAAAGGGCTGACCATGAGTTCGACCAAGTCCTCCACTGGCCACTTGCTTGGCGCGGCGGGGGCCATTGAGGCCGCCTTCACCTGCCTTGCCATCCGGGATCAGATTGCGCCTCCGACCATCAATCTTGAGAATCCCTCGGTGGAGACGGAAATCGATCTTGTTGCCAAGGTCGCAAAGCCCATGGCGATTGAGGTCGCCATGTCCAACAGCTTTGGCTTTGGCGGGACCAATGCCTCCGTGGTGTTCAAGAAGGTCTCGTGAGAAGGCGCTCCAGGCCCAGCAAGACCGGGTTGATCCTGGGCCTAGGGCTGCTGATGGCTGCGGTCCTTGCGTGGTCTATTTTTGGTCCAGGACCTGCCGCGAAGGTTGGACCTGAAACGACGAGCCAAGTGCAATCTGGCAGCAGCCTTTTGGAAATTGGGGCCCATCTTCAGGATGACGGGGTCATTTCCTCTCAATGGCTATTTGCTCTTGTTGCGAAGGCCAGTGGTGCCTCGGGGCATCTCAAAGCCGGTGAATATGCCTTTGTTAGTCAGGATTCCCTTGCACGGGTCATTCTCAAGCTCAGGGAAGGTCGGGTTGTCCGGCACCAGTTTACAGCTCCGGAGGGGCTGACCTCAGCAATGATCGTGGAGCGGCTTCAGACAGAGCCGGTGCTCACAGGGGCTGCAGACATACCCCCTGAGGGGACGTTACTCCCGGAAACCTATCAGTTTTCCCGAGGTGAACCCCGCGCCGATGTTCTTGAGCGTATGCGCACAGCGCAATCAGACCTCCTGACCAGGCTATGGGCCAATCGCCAGTCTGGGCTTCCTTTCAAGTCGCCTATTGAAGCCGTAATTCTGGCGTCAATTGTTGAAAAAGAGACGGGAAAGGCCGACGAACGTCCAAAGGTCGCGGCTGTTTTCATAAACCGGCTCCGCCAGGGCATGCGCCTGCAAAGCGACCCGACCATTATTTATGGCATCAGCCAGGGTCGCCCTCTCGGGCGTGGCCTGACCGCGACCGAGCTTAGCCGGGCGGACCCCTATAATACCTACCGGATTGAAGGTCTTCCCCCGACGCCTATTGCCAATCCAGGACGAGCTGCCTTGGAAGCCGTGCTCAATCCGCCGGTCACGCAGGACCTCTATTTTGTGGCCGATGGGACGGGGGGACATGCCTTTGCCGCGACCCTGGCGGCCCATAATCGAAACGTCGCCGCCTGGCGGGAAATCGAACGAAGGCCTTAGCCTTAATCTACCAGAGGCTGTATCCGAGGCCTTGCCTTGGTGCCGCCCTCCACCCCAAGTTTTGAGTAGACCATGACCGAGCCCGATGATCACGCCAAACCCTGGGAAACGGAACGTCGTGGGCTCTTGCTCTTGATGTCCAGCCCGTCGGGTGCCGGAAAGACGTCTCTGTCACGCCGCCTGGTCGCTGACTACTCCGGGGTAAGGCTCTCCATTTCGGCCACGACGCGGGCACCCCGTCCGGGGGAAATGGAGGGGCGCGAATACTATTTCGTTGACGATAAGGAGTTTGACCGTCGGGTTGAGGCGGGGGAGATGCTGGAATGGGCACGGGTGCATGACCACAAGTACGGTACGCCGCGTGGTCCTGTCGAAGCAGCCCTTAAAGCCGGGGATGACGTTCTCTTTGACATTGACTGGCAGGGCGCTGCCCAGGTCCGCAATGCCATGCCCGAGGACAGTGTTTCTGTCTTCATTCTGCCACCGTCCTGGCCCGATCTGTCGCGCAGGCTGCATGCCCGTGCTCAGGACAGCGAGGAGATCATCCAGCGCCGCCTGGATCGTGGGCGTGAGGAGGTGGAGCACTGGACGGAATACGACTATGTCATTGTTAACAAGAATTTCGACCGAGCCTATGCCGACCTGACCCACATCTATCGGGCCGAGCGCATGAAGCCGGAGCGTAACTCCTGGCTGCCTGATTTTGTCGCTGACCTTCGCCAGCAATCTGTCACCAGCTGAGATGAATGAGGTCTGAGATGGGTGAGCCCAAGGGTAAGCGAGACTTTCGCGATAATCCGCGCTTGGATCCCCGGGAGCGGCATCAACTGGAATACTGGGCCAAGAGGTGGGGCGTTACCCACGACCAAATTCTAGCTGCCGACCGAAAGGTCGGGCATGGAATCAAGGATATTGCCGGGGAGCTTGGCAAGCGTCGCTGAGCCAGGATCGATTGGGGGAAGTGTGATGGATACGCGCAAAATTGGTGATCTTGAGGTTTCGGCCATCGGCCTTGGATGCATGAGCCTGTCCCAGGCCTATGGACCCCCGCCGCCGCGTGAACAGGCTGAAGCTGTCCTGAACGGTGCCTTGGAGGCTGGGTATACCTTCTTCGATACCGCAGCCGTGTATGGGCTCGGCCATAACGAAACCCTCATTGGCGAAGTCATTGGTAACCGTCGCAATGAGTTTGTCCTGGCGTCCAAATGCGGTCTGTCGCGAGGTACGCAAAGGGAACTCAATGGCCATCCTGACGTTCTCAAGGAGACCTGCGAGCTCAGCCTTAAGCGTCTGAAGACCGATGTCATTGACCTCTACTACCTTCATCGGTGGGACAAGCGGGTGCCCATTGAGGAGAGTGTGGGCGGTCTGGCTGACCTGGTGGCGGAAGGCAAGATCAGGCACATTGGGCTGTCAGAAGTCTCGGCACCAACCTTGCGGCGCGCGCATGCGGTTCATCCGATTGCGGCCCTGCAGACCGAGTATTCCCCATGGACCCGAAACCCCGAGATTGCTGTGCTGGATGCCTGCCGTGAGCTTGGGGTGGCATTCGTGGCCTTTAGCCCCGTGGGGCGGGGCTTTTTGGCCGGTGGAGTTCGTGACGTTGAAAGCCTAGGTGAGGGCGATTTCCGCACAGGCATGCCGCGGTTTCTGGGGGAGGCCTTCCGCGCAAACCTGGACATGCTGGCTCGCTTTGAAGCGATTTCGCGGGATGCCAATTGCACCCCGGCGCAACTTTGCATGGCTTGGTTGCTTCAGAAGGACCCGAATATCATTCCAATTCCCGGAACGTCGCGACCTGACCACATGCGCGAAAATGCAGGCGCAGCCTCGGTGGTCCTGTCTGCTGACGTTATGGCCCGGGTTGAGGCGACCGTGAATGCTGCAACCGTCACAGGTTCGCGCTATGGCGAGGCCATGCAGGCCTCTGTCGACACTGAGGGCTGATCAAACAAGAAAGGCCGCCCGAATCTGGGCGGCCTTTCCAATACCGTCTTGGTGGTTACCCTAAATAACCTACTTCTTTTCAGCCATGGCGGCGGCGGCCGCGGGGGCCGGTGCCATGGCAGCATCAGCTGCGGGTGCTGTGGCGGCAGCTGCGGCTTCAGCCGCTGCAGGCGCTGCGGGATCGGCGGCTGGAGCTGCTGCGGCCGGAGTCGCATCTGCGGCGGGAGCTGGTGCTTCCGCGGGCTTGCTGCAAGCCGTGAGCGTGGCGACGGCGGCCATGGCGACGAGGGTCAAGGCGACTTTTTTCATTTCGGTCTTCTCCCGGTATGCCTTTGACGGTGGTCCAGGTCCACGATGGAGACGGACTCAGCCCAAGGACGCCTTAAGGATTAGGCCCCGGTGGCAGGTTGATCAAGCTTTCGTGAGCAGGGCAATTCCCCGCCTTGCGCCTTCAGATCGACAGTTCTCACGCCCGGATAGCTATAGGGATGCCGCCAGAGCCAAAAACCCTTCGATGCTGATCGTCTCAGCGCGCGCATCGGGGGATATCCCGGCCTTTATACAGAGGGCCTCACCTCCGAGGGTTTTCAGGCTCGATCGCAGCATTTTCCGTCTCTGGCCAAAGGCGGCAGCGGTGACCTTTTGCAAGGCGTCCAGCAGGCCCGGGGATGGACGGTCTGGACGGGGTATCAGATGCACAACTGCCGAAGCCACCTTGGGGGGAGGGGTAAAGGCCTTGGCCGGGAGGTCCATTACGAGCCTCGCCTGACACGTGGCCTGGGCGATCACGGCCAGGCGGCCATAGGCTTCACTATTGACTGGGGCGATGATCCTTTCAGCCACCTCTTTCTGGAACATGAGGGTCATGCTTACGGGCTGGAAGGCTTGGGTCATCCACTTGATCAGCAGGGGCGTTCCGACATTGTAGGGCAGGTTGGCAACGATCGCAGTTGGGACGGCCTCTGCCAGCTGGCCTTCGTCAACCGTCAGGGCGTCTTCGAAAACCAGGCGCAGGCGGCCATCTGCCGCTTCGGAAACCTCATTGAGCAGGACTTCAAACCGCCGGTCCTTCTCGATCGCAACAACATCAGCGCCTGTCTCCAGCAGGGCGCGCGTCAGGCCACCGGGGCCCGGCCCCACCTCTATAACGCGGACCCCAGGTTTCAGATCCGCCAGCCGGACAATTTTGCGCGTGATATTTAGGTCCAGCAGAAAGTGCTGGCCAAAGGTCTTATTGGCCATAAGCCCATGCTGGGCCAGACTCTCACTGATATTGGGGAGTGGCTTCATCTCGCTCGCCGTGCGGCCAAGGCGGCAGCGGTCTTAATGGCGGCGATAAGGCTATCCGGCCGGGCGATGTCCTGGCCGACAATGTCAAAAGCGGTCCCATGATCTGGTGAGGTACGCACGATCGGCAGACCCAGGGTGACATTCACACCCCCCCAGAAATCGAGCATCTTGATCGGAATGAGGGCCTGATCGTGATACATGCAAATAACAGCGTCATATCGCGACCGCATGTCCGGGCTGAAGAGGCTGTCGGAGGGGGCTGGACCTGTCACATTCAGGCCTTGGGACTTTAATGCTGCCACGGCTGGCGCAATGATTTCAATGTCTTCGCGGCCAATAGTGCCATTTTCCCCGGCGTGGGGATTTAGTGCGGCAATAGCAAGCCGGGGAGCCTGAATGCCGAAATCCTGCATGAGGGCATGGGCGGTCACCTGGGCCGTATGGATGATCCCGGCTTCCGTAATGTGATTGGGGACCTCTGCCAGGGGCAGATGGACGGTCACAAGAGCGACCCGCAAATCCTGAGCAATGAGCATCATCACCGGGCCTCTGGGGCCCGCATGCCGCACTTCGCGGGTCAGATCGCCCAAGAACTCGGTGTGCCCCGGAAACTTGAAGCCCCCTGCATAGAGACTGGCCTTGGCGATCGGGGCTGTCACCAGCCCCGATGCCTCGCCTTCGGCGACAAGCCTGACCCCAGTTTCGATCCACTGAATGATGCTTTTACCGGCTGTCAGCGATGGCTGACCGGGCCTTGCGGGTTCGGGTAATGGAAGGTTCAGGACCGGCAAGGAGCTCTTGAACCTCAGGTGGGTTTCGGCCGGTGCCTTGATCTCATGGGCGTCTACCCCGAGGGCGACCAGATCCCCGATGACGAAAAATTTCGGCCCAGTGTCTCGCAGGGCCTGCCAGGCCTTGAGGATGATCTCAGGTCCGATCCCTGCCGGATCGCCCAGGGTCAGGCAGAGGGGCAGGGGCTCTGGAACCATAGGGGTTGTCATGGGCTAAAGTCTCCCAGACTGAAACATCAACGCGTTTCGACGGTCGCTGAATTCCTCAGGTCGCGCATGTAGCGCCTGGATATCATGCTCAATTGCTGGCCATAGAGGCGGCTCTCAATCTGGTCATGGCTCGCGGCCTGTTCTCCGGCTGAACTCTTTTGGCAAATCGCCAGGATATGCAATCCGGCAATGGTCCGAATGGGCTCAGAAATCTGGCCCGGCTGCAGACGTTCGGCCACGGCGCGAAAATCCGGTGCGAGATCCTTGATTTCAGCCTCGCCGAGATCCCCGGCGATCACCCCGGGGACCGTGGCAGCCTTGGTTTCGAGATCGTCGCATCCGGTTATCTGACCGCGAAGGGCCATCAACTGGGTTCTGGCCGCATCAAGAACCGCTTGCGGAGCGGTCTGTGGCAGGGCGACCGCAGCCTGTTTGATGTGCACAATCGAGGCATTGGCACCGGAGCGCTTGTCCCGCAGAAAGACGATATAGACTCCATCATGAACCGCGATTGGCTTGGAAAGCTGACCGGGCCGCATTTGCTCAAGAGCGGTATCAACCTCTGCGGGCATTTCACCCTGGCTGATCCAGCCGACCTCCCCGCCACTTGCCGCGCTGGCGGACCCCGAGAATTGCCGGGCGACGGCTGCGAAGGGGGCACCTTGCTGGAGTTGGGCCACCAATTGATTGGCCCCGTTTACCGCGACATCCATCCCGCCCACGCGGTTGGCATCGAGGAAGACCTCTGAAATCTGGAACTGTGCCTTTGTCGCAGAGGCGGCGATGTGCTGCATCTGGGCCTTTATCTGATCCTCGCCGATCCGCAGGCGCGAGCCATATCTACCGCGAATCCACCTCTGCCAGCTGACCTGGGCGCGGATTTGCTGCCGCAGCGTGTCTGGCCCGATGCCTTGGGATGCCAATTGGTCCGTAAATTGGTTGGCCGAGAGGTTGTTCTGCCGAGCCATATCGGAGACTTCCTGGGTAACCTCCTCGTCGGAGATAATCAGGTCAATCTTCTGCTCCTTGGCGACCCGGCGAAGTTCGTGAAGCTGAATGCGCTCATCGACGAGGCCAACCAGGGCCTCACGTTGGAATTGTTGAAGGTTCTCGGCAGTTGGCTGAACCCCAGACGTCGCAATCATCAGTCGCATGCGCTGAGACAGGTCAAAGGTCGAAATAATCTCGTCGTTGACCACGGCGGCAACGGATTCATTCATGCCGGTCGGAGAAGCGGCTGCGGGCTTGGCTTCCGGCGACTGTGCAAGGGACGATCCCGCAAGGCAGGCCACAGCCATCGTCACCAGCAGCCCGCGTGCCGTCTGCACTTTTGATCTTCCGGAGCGCATCATGAAAAGGGGGCCTTCCTGGAACTCTTGGTCTTGCTGCTTAGGTCTGAAATGTGTCGATCAAATGGACAATAGCTAGTTGGCATACAGGGGACCGCCCAATGTGGCGAGGGTCAGACGTATGCTTACAGAATCCGTTTTCCCAAGGCGCCCGACAACTGTGTCTTCCCGTCGATAGATGACATCAACCCGGGTGCATTCATCTCGGTAGACTAGGCCCATGTCGCGAATGACCCAGGCGTTTTGCGCGAGATCGCGATTGCCATAGGCGGTCAACCCAAGATGCTTCGTCACGAAGACCTCACCGCCAAGATCGATGTTTTCTTTCCTCGAGGTATCCCCGTAAGAGCGTTCAAGGAGGTAGCGAAAGAATCCTGACCCTGACCGGGTGTATAAATTGGCCCCGGCTTCTGCGCGCTGGATGGTCAGATTATCGGAGTCCAGTCGTGAGCGGGTGAAGACTGACAGGCCCTTTATGGGTTGCGCATCCGCTGCGACAATCCAGTCCGACGCCTTCTTCGAAAGGCCGCTGGTCGTTGAAAAAATGCTATTTGAGGCTGCGCGATAGCTACGGCCAACCAAAAGATTTGCGCGCCTGCCATCATCCCAGAGGAAACTGGTGCGGACACCAGCATTTGCGCGCACGCCATCCTCAACCAAGTCATATCCCGGAAAACGGTTATTCCTGAACAGATTGGATTCGTCGAACTGGAAGATGGTTGAGTCCTCATTGAGATAGATTGGATCGCCTGACCGGGTTGTCCCGGCCCGGATCTGGGCAATCTTGGGGGACGCCATGACTTGGGCAATGGGCTCAACAACCATGAGAGCATTACTGAGGCGCTTGGCCAGCGGCAGGGACAGGTCGGTCCCGACAGTCACAATTGCGCGCCCTTGGCTGTCCTGGGATCCCGCAACCCCGTTGAGATCCCCCAGACTGTAGGCGTCGAAGCGGGCAAAGGCGAAGGGAGTAAGGCGCAGGCCTGTGTCACTGGTAAAAACCCTGTTCCAGTCCCCGGACAGGGTCGCCCGGCGACTATCCAGTCCCGCCACATTGGCAGTCGTTCCCAGGGCCTGATCCCGGGTCAGGGCGACAGCAGACGCCTGGAGCCGAATTCTCCCACCAAGAACCGGTTGGCCAAGATCCCAACGGCTCTCCACCAGGGGCCCAACCATGGGAAATGTGCGATCATTATCGCCTGGCCGAAGCCCCTGAATTGCAAATGCTCCGACCGAGAGCCAGGATTGAGCATCCTGGCGTGTGGCATAAACCTGAGAGATCAGCCGCCGGTCGTCGGGCACAAAGGGGCCACGGGGCACGTAAACCTCGCCGATCTCATACTTGTCGAAAATGACCTTGTCGGAGGTCCGCTCGGCCGTGAAACCCCATCGCCAAGCCTCGTTGATGGCAAAGGCGCCTGAGGCCAGGATATAGCTTCGCGCCGTCCGCGTTCCGAAGGCGTTACCGGCACCATCGAAATCATAGTCGTAGGTCATCCCGCCCCGGGCTTCCAAGGCGCCGGTTTGGAACCGTTGGCGATATTTTACATTAACAAAAGGGTTAACCTTTGAATTAATTTGAGGAGTTATCGTAATATCTGATGATTTGTTCAGCACCTGGACATAGGGCAGTTGCGCACTGATCCCCCGCCTGCGGGACGAGCCCACATTGGGTGTCAGAAAGCCTGACTTTCGCACGGCCTGAGGATCGGGGTGCCAGAATATTGGCATAAACAGCACGGGGAGCCCGTGGATCTTGACGACTGCGTTACGATAATAAACGAGCTGATGCTCATGATCTTGAACGATTTTATCAGCTTGTATTGACCAGCTCGGGGTTTTCGATTTTCCATCCGCCGCGCAGATGTCACAGGGGGTATAGATCGCCTGGTTGAGCTCATTGAGCAACTCTGAGCGGCGAACAACCGAATTTGCGGCGAGCTTGATGCTGTCCTGTCCCTGAAGGGCAAACTGACGGGCGGCACCGATATTCTGCTTGCTGTCGAGGACGAGATCCTCTGAAAATTCAACGGTTTTATCGCTGTTGATGAGTTGGACCTTACCGTGGGCCCGGATGATGCTGTTGACCTCATCATAGACCAGCTCATTGGCGCGGATGGTCCGGCCATCATAACGAGCCTCAACGTTTCCCGTCGCCGTCGTGATCTTGGTCTGGTCATTGCGGACCACCAGATCCGCTTCCAGATATAACTCTCCCGGCTGTAATCCGTCCGGCGAGGGGAGATTGATAGCCGGGGCGGGATTTGGCCGCGATTCAGCACCCATCGCGACAGCGGGACATGAGGCCAAGACCAATGCAAAGCCCGCGAGGACGTGCAAGAGGGTCGGGAAATGATGTCCCTTGGCCGTCATAAATTCCTCGGAGTCCGGAGCGGACTGAAGTGGGTCACTGATTCAACTATCTTCAGTGTAGCAGAGCAGTGTCAGTCCGGACAGCAGGGCGACAAGGGACGGTGCCCAGGCCCCCAGGACGATGGGAATGAAATTTGCGCCAGCAAGGGCGCTTGAAACCTGGTTGAAGAAGAAAATGAGGAAGCCAATGCCCGCCCCCGCACCCGCCAGGGGGGCCAGCCCGCCGAGTCGGGTGAGCCGGAGGGAAAATGCCGCTGCCAGAATGGCCATGGCGGCAAATAGGACAGGCGTTGCCAGCAATTGCTGGAACCGCAGCCTGTAGGCCTTGGCGCTGAATCCCGCCAGTTCGGTCTCGGAAATGGCTTTGGGAAGGTTCCAGAAAGACACCGCTTCTGTCGATGAAAACCGGTCCATGGCGGCCTCGGAGTCCAGTGTCGACCTCAGGGACAGCGAGTCCGAATGGATGGAGTTTTGCCCTGCGCTTGCCTCTCGAACATCGGTCAATTGCCAGTGCCCCGGCTCCAGACGTGCCTGTTTGGCTTCCATGCGGCGAGAGAACTGGAGATGGCCTGTGGGGTCCTTGCGATAGATGAATAAGGAAACGCCCTTCAACAGCACCGAACCATGGTCATATTCCCGCAGCTTGGCATGAATGACGGTCAGCGACGCATCGTCGCCTTGCCGGAGCCAGACGTCCTTGGGCACCGTGGACAAGTAGCCTTCGGTCATCCGGGCACGCTCTATTTCGAAGCGCTCAGAAAGGTTGGCGGCAAGGGGATTTGCAATCCCCACCACCAGTGCGCCAATGATCAGGGCTGCGCTGGCAGAGGGCAGTATGAAGCTCCAGGCCGAGATGCCAGCCGCTCTCATGGCAATGAGTTCACTCCGGCGGTTCAGGGCTACATAAGCCCCGATCCCACCGAACAAGAAAACAAAGGGCAGGAGAAGGAGGACCAAGCCAGGGACCTTGAGGGCTGTCAGGTAGAAGAGCTCTGCGACCCCGGCATCGGAGCGACCTCCAACGGTCTTGGACAATTCTTCAAATTGAATCAGCGTGATCAGGGCCGTTATGACGAGCAAGGCAACGCCGACGCCGCTGAGGGTCCGGCTCAGAACATAGCGATCCAGTTGTCCTAAGCGCTTCATTAGCCAATTCCCCGAGGGCGAACGGCCGCAGGCTTGCCCAGGGCCTTGGGGAGGCCGGGGAGGAGACGAATATTGAAGAGTCTTGCCATGGCCCATCCGCCGGCGAGGATCGGCACCAGGTATTGCAAGAGGTTTGCGGCAGGGGAGCTTTCCGCTGTCGCCTCCATGACGAAACCCAGAATTCTGACAACCGCAGCCAGCCCACCGATGAGGGCAATTCTCTGGCTATAGCCAATCCGGGAAAAACTTCCGCCAACGATCGCCAGCAGGGCAAAACACATAAAGGTCAGGTTGTAGAGCGGGGTGGCCAGGCGGGCATGGCCTTCAGCCAGCAACTTGCCGCGATTTTTGCTTTCCCAGTCCTGGGTCAGGTCCGGAAACAACAGTTCATGCAAGTAGCGATCGGAGGGCTTGTAGTGAACCAACTCGCTCGAATTGACGTAATGTGAGAGATCAAAAGGGAAGTTGTCGAAGGTCAGATAATTCAGGACGCCGGTGCCTGAGAGGGTCTGGGTCGACCCTTGGTAAAGTTCCAGAATGGGTTTCCCCTGCCGGGAAACAATTCGTCCTTCCTCAGCAGCGTAGGTCGTTGCACCGCCATCGTCTTTGGATTGATGAATGAAGAGGTTGTGGATCAGGCCACCGTTGTCGACCTTCTGGGCATAGATTGTCAGACCATCGGCAGGCTGGCTGAACTGACCTTCGCGCACGAGGGTGGCGACCACGTCAGTGCGGACCTCAAACAGGGTGTCTCGCATGGCTCGAAGGGCTGTGGGCTGGACCCACAGGTTCATGAAGAGCGAGATAATCATCATTACCGTGGCCAGACGTATCGCCGGAGAAATGACCCGCCAGCGGCTCATCCCCGCCGCAAAACAAACCACAAGCTCCTGATCGACCTGCAAACGGTTCAGCGTCATCAAGCCTGCGACGAGCAAGGCGATCGGCATGATCATATTGATCAATTGGGGGAGGGCGAGCAGGGTCACCTTCAGGAAGATCGCCGCACTTTGGCCCTGGCTTACAATGATTTCGAGCTGGCTCAGGGTGGTCGAGAGCAGGGCAAGCAGGGTCGCGGCCACCATGGCAAGCAAGGTGGGAGTGATTAATTGTCGCAGCAGATAGCGGTCAATTAGGCTCATATCGAAGAAAATAGGTCCTCGCAGGCGATTTGCCGCGCCTGGACAGCGAAGCTGCTCTAAATCATGACCCGTCACGATGCACAACCTTAGCGTCTTAGTCTGGGGCGATGACGTGGCGATCTTGTGCAATGCGAACTCAATTGAAGGGTCTGAGGAAATTTCATGCTGATCGAATTCGTTGGTGCAGAGTCCGCGCCAGCCGCTCAAACGGTTCTGGCCATCGTGGTTTTTGAGGGCGAGGCCTCAAGCATCCAGTCGGGGGCTTATGCCAGGGCCGTGGGGGCTAGCCGTTTTACCGGGGCCAAGGGGCAGAGTCTGGAAGTCGGGAGCTCCGATCTGGTGGATCGCGTCGTCCTGGTCGGGGCTGGCAAGGCAGCTGAGTTCGATGCCATGGCCGCTGAAAATGTGGCGGCAACGGCCTATGGACTGGTGAAGGCTTGCGGACTGAAGGCTCTAAGGGTCGTCCTGCCAACCGATGCGCCAGAGACGGCCGCTCGGGCAGCCTTTGGTGTTCGGCTCGCCTCTTACCGCTTCGACAAATATCGGACGAAGGAAGCCGCTGACAAAAAGCCCTCCATCCTTGAGACGGAAATCGTCACGGGCCATGCCGATGCTGCCCGGGCTGAGTTTGTCGATCTGGCCGCCCTGGCAGACGCGGTTGCCTTTTCCAGGGACCTGACCTCAGAGCCTCCGAATGTGCTCTATCCGGCGGAATTTGCCCGCCGCGTAAAGGCCCTTGAGGCCTTGGGACTGGAGGTCGAAATCCTCGGCGAAGCAGACATGCAGAAGCTTGGAATGGGCTCTCTGCTGGGTGTCGGACAGGGGAGCATTCGCGAAAGCCAGCTGGCTATTATCAAGTGGAATGGTGCAGCGGACCCTGCAGCGCAACCGGTCGCCTTTGTGGGCAAGGGGGTCTGCTTTGATACAGGCGGGATCAGTCTCAAACCGGCTGACGGCATGGAAGACATGAAGTGGGATATGGGCGGGGCGTCCGCCGTGGCTGGCCTCATGCACGTTCTGGCTGGACGCAAGGCAAAGGTGAATGCGGTCGGTATTCTGGGGCTGGTGGAAAACATGCCCGACGGCAATGCCCAGCGTCCTGGGGACGTGGTGACCTCCATGTCGGGGCAAACGATTGAAATCATTAATACAGATGCCGAGGGTCGTCTCGTTCTCGCAGACGCGGTCTGGTATTGTCAGGACCGTTTCAAGCCGAAGTTCATGGTGGATCTCGCAACCCTTACGGGGGCCATTATCATTTCTCTCGGGAATGACTATGCGGGCCTGTTTAGCAATAACGACGCTCTGGCGGACAATCTGCTCCTGGCCTCCAAGGCTGAGGGCGAGCCGCTCTGGCGCATGCCGCTGCCGGCCCAGTACGACAAGAATATCGACAGCAGTATTGCCGACATGAAGAACACCGGGGGCCGCCCGGGTGGGTCGATCACGGCTGCGCTCTTCATTCAACGCTTCGTCAACAAGCTGCCCTGGGCCCACCTGGATATCGCCTCGACCGCCTGGAAAAAGCCCTCTTCCGTGCCGACGATTCCGGACGGGGCCACAGGCTTTGGGGTTCGCCTGTTGAACCGTATGGTGGCGGAAAAGTACGAAGACTGATCGTGCACTGGGTTCTGCTGCATAGCCCATTGACGGGGCCTGCTGTCTGGCAAGGCGTCGCCCTTGAGGCAAGGGAGCGGGGTATAACGGTTGATGTGCCCAGATTGCCAGACCTCTTTGCGGTCGCGCCCCCCTATTATGCTGAGCTGGGAGCAGTGGTCGCCCGCCAGGTGACCTCTGACCTCGGCATAACCCTAGTCGTTCATTCCTCGGCGGGATCGCTGGTACCGATGGTGGGGGCGACCTTGGGGTGGCAGTTGGCCAATGTCATCTATGCCGATGCCATCCTTCCCCATCCGGGCCGAAGCTGGTTTTCGACCGTCGGGACCGAGCTTGCCGAGACACTGAGGGGAGGGCTTGCCAATGAGGCTGTCCCCGCCTGGTCGGATTGGTTTGTCGAAGGGGCCCTGGCTGGACTGATTGACGACCCGGATCTCGCCGCCGAATTCCAGGCCGAACTTTCGCCAACTCCCCGGGCATTTTTGGATCAGATCGCCCCGGATCTGGAACTGAAACCCCACACCGGGTGGTCCTATCTCCGCCTGTCGGACATCTATGAGCGGGAAGCCCAATATGCCAGGAAGCAAGGTCGCCCTACCTTGCGGCTTGACCTGCATCATCTGGCCGCAATGACCCATGTCTCAGCCGTCACCAGCGCCTTGATCAACCTCGACCGGGGGCGTCCATGACCGCCTGTGAAGTCTGGTTCTATCAGATGGAGGATGATCGCCTGGACAAGGTGCTTCCGAGCCTGCTGGAAAAGACCCTCGCGCGCGGATGGAAGGCCCTGGTCTGTTCCCCGATGGCCAAGCGACTGGAAGAGTTGGATGACCATCTCTGGATGTACCGGAAAGAGGCCTTTCTGCCCCACGCCCTTTCCACAGCCCCTGGTGCCGAAAATCAGACTGTTTTGCTCAGTGGATCGCCGGACAACCTGAACCGTGCCGATGCCCTTTTTCTGCTGGATGGGGCAGATCTGCCCGAACTGGAAGGCTATGCGCGGTGCATCATTCTCTTCAATGGCAGGGCAGAGGACTCGCGTAATCGGGCCCGGCAGCAATGGGCGCAGTTGAAGACCAGCGGGCTTTCCCGAAGTCATTGGACCCAGACAGGCGGCCGTTGGGAGAAGCAGGCATGAGGCTATCATCTCTTGCCGCCATGGTCTTTATCGTTCTGGCGACCGGGTGTGCAGGGCCAAGTCTACCTCGCTCGAAACCGGTTGTCGTCGCAGCGACGGTCCTGTCACCCGCCCCTGAAAAAATACCTGAAAGCACCAAAGTCCTGCCTCCTCGGGATCATTGCCGGGCGGCAGACCTGCAATATCTCATTGGCCAGCCCCGCACAGAGATCCCGGTACCTGTCGACATGACCCTGCAGCGGGTCCTCTGCGCGACCTGCACCCCAGGATCAGACATCAATTCTCGGCGGCTGAATTTCTACGTGGATATGGAAACGGGCAGGATCGTGAAGATCGCCTGCGGTTAAACCAGTCCGCCATCGACCTTTAGGGTCTCGTAGGCTTCCACAGCCGCCATCCATTCCAGTTCCGCAGCCTCGAGTTGGGCCTGGGCTTTTTCCCTCTGCCGACCCAGTTCCCCCGCCTTGGCGGGATTTTGGCTGAAGGTCTTGGGATCGGTAAGTTCGTTATCCAGGGCGACAACAGCGGCCGTTGCGCGGGCGAGTGCAGCTTCTGCGGCTTCGGCGCGGCGTCGTGCAGAGCCTGTCGGCACCTTGGCCTTGATGGCGACGGGTTTTGGCGGCGGCGGGGGTGGGGCCTCCTTCACCTGGCTTGGACCGCGAGCAGCAACCCTCGCCCGGTCGATCACGAGCTTTGCATAATCATCCATGTCGCCCTCGAAGGGGACGATGGTGCCGTCTGCGGCAAACCAGAGCCGGTCCGCAACCAGTTCCATGAGCGACCGGTCGTGGGTAATCAGGATCACCGCACCTTGATAGTCGTTCAGAGCGTCCAGAAGGGCCCGGCGACTATCAATGTCGAGGTGGTTGGTCGGCTCGTCGAGGATCAGGAGGTGAGGGGCCTCCATGGCGACCAGATTGAGCAGGAGGCGGGCGCGTTCGCCCCCCGAAAGGTTAGCGACGGTTGTTTCAACCTTCTGGAAGGTAATCCCCCACTGGGCAAGTCGCGAGCGGCGGCTGGCCTCGCTGGCCTCTGGCAGGGCGCGCCGAATGATTTCCAGTGGTGTGTCGGCGGGATCAAGAGCCTCGATTTGGTGCTGGTGGAACCAGCCCACCTTTAGCCGGCGATCTCGACGCAAGTCCCCGGATTGGACCTCAAGGGCCCCGGCGATCAGTTTCGCAAACGTGGACTTGCCTGCCCCGTTGACCCCCAGCAGACCGATGCGGTCCTCCAGGTCCAGGCGGAGGTTCAGGCCCTTCAGGATCGGCTTGCCGTCATCATAGCCAACAGACGCCCCTTCCAGCCGGATGAGGGGCGGGGGCAGAGGCTTTTCCGGGGAGGGCAGAACGAAGGGGGCTGTGCTTTCCATCGCCACCGCCGAAATGGGTGGCAACTTGGCGATCATCTTAAGTCTGGACTGGGCCTGGGCAGCCTTGGAGGCTGTGGCCCTGAACCTGTCGACGAAGGCCTGAAGGTGGGCTCGCTGGAATTCCACCTTGGCTCGGGTGGATTCTTGCAGGCGGGCGCGCTCTTCCCTCTGCCGCTCGAAATTTTCATAGGCCCCGGGATAGAGATCCAGCTTCCCGTCATGCAAATGCAGGATGTGGTCGACGGAATTATTCAGAATTTCGCGGTCGTGGCTGATGATGATGGCGGTGTTCGGATACTTTTTCAGCCTCGCCTCAAGCCAGAGTGCGCCTTCAAGGTCGAGATAGTTGGTCGGCTCATCCAGGAGGAGAAGGTCCGGTTCGGCAAACAGGGCCGCGGCCAGGGCGACCCGCATCCGCCAGCCGCCAGAAAACTCTGACATGGGGCGGCTCAGGTCGGCGTGTGTGAAACCCAGACCTGAGAGGATTTCAGCGGCTCGACTGGGCGCCCTGTCGGCCCCGATCTCGCCCAGACGGGCATAGATATCGCCCAGGTGTTCAGGATCAGCGGTTTCCAGCGAGGCCATGAGGCTTTCGCGCTCTTCATCCGCTGCCAGCACCGTGTCCAAGAGGGATACCGGGGTTGCAGGATGTTCCTGATCAACAGAGGCGACGCGCGCGCTCTTCGGGTAGCTGATCTCCCCGTCTCCGGACTGAAGCTGATTGAGGATCAGCTTGAACAGGGTGGATTTTCCGACCCCATTACGGCCGACGAGGCCAACCTTGGCGGAGACGGGCAAGCTGACGGTGGCGTGGTCAAAGAACCGCCGCCCCCAGCTGTCGAAGGTAAGATCATTGATTTGTAACATTGAGGGCCGAGCCTGTAGCAGAGCTTGGATGCTGCGTCGCGAGATGATTTCCTCGGAAACCGGCTTTCGGGAGTTATCCAGCCGCAGAACGGTATCGTCTCGATGGCTCGCGGGTCTGTCGAGGCCCGCCCGACTGACCATTTTGTCTGGAAAAGAGACCGGTGAGTTGGCGTGGTGGCTTCTGCCGGTTATAAGCCCGCCACTGCGTGGACCTGCCGCGCCCATTTACCAGAAAAAGCTGTTGAACCCATGACTGAACGTACCTTCTCGATCATCAAGCCGGACGCGACCCGCCGTAACCTGACCGGCAAGATCAATGCCGTGATCGAAGGCGCAGGCCTTCGCATTGTTGCCCAGCGTCGCATCCATATGACCGAGGCCCAGGCGAAGACCTTTTATGAAGTGCACAAGGAGCGTCCCTTTTACGGCGAGCTGGTTGAAACCATGACCTCAGCCCCGGTCGTTGTTCAGGTTCTGGAAGGCGACAATGCCATGGCGCGCTATCGGGAAATCATGGGCGCAACCAACCCCGAGCAAGCTGCCGACGGCACGATCCGCAAGCTCTTCGCTCTGAACGTGGGTGAAAACTCCGTCCATGGTTCGGACAGCGTCGAAAACGCAAAGATCGAGATCGCCCAGTTCTTTAAGGACGCCGACATAGTCGGCTAGTCCTGCCTGACCCTGTCACCAGGGTCTTGAAGACCAACACCCTGGGCTGGCCTGAGGTCAGCCCAGACTTGTGTTCGGTGGCCGTCCAGGAGAGGTGCCGCGCATGTATGATCTTCTGAAGGGGCTCCGGATCGTCGAAGGGGCCGCCTTTGTTGCGGGCCCCAGTTGCGGGCTCTACCTCGCCCAGCTTGGCGCTGAGGTGATCCGTTTTGATAATATCGGCGGCGGGCCAGATTTTCGACGCTGGCCCCTGAGTGGCGCGGGCGACAGCTATTATTGGGAAGGCCTGAACAAGGCTAAGAAGTCCGTGGCCCTGGACCTATCCCGCCCCGAGGGCCGTGAACTTGCCCAGCGACTTGCAACAGCTCCCGGTCCCGATGGCGGGATTTTCGTCACCAATTTCCCTGTTGCGGGGTTTCTTTCCTATGAGGCGCTTTCCGCACTCAGGCCGGACCTGATCTGCGCTCGTGTCATGGGCTGGGCAGATGGTGGTCCTGCAGTCGACTACACGATCAACAGTGCAGTCGGGATCCCCTTGATTACCGGACATCCGGATGATCCGCGTCCCGTGAACCACGTCCTGCCCGCGTGGGACCTGCTCACGGGGGCTTATGCTGCCTTTGCCCTGGTCTCGGCCATTCTTTCGCGACATCGAGATGGCAAGGGGCATGAGATCCGCATACCACTTTCAGATATAGCCGCGACATCCCTGGCCAATCTGGGCTTTCTGGCCGAGACCGCCTTTGGGGCGGGGGATCGCCCGCGTATGGGGAATGATCTCTTTGGAGCCTTTGGCCGGGATTTCCTGACTGCTGACGGGACCCGCATCATGCTGGTTGCGATCACGCCCCGTCAGTGGGCCGGAATTCAACCCGTGCTCGGGATCGTCGATCAAATCGCCGCCCTGGAAGCCAGGCTGGGGGTCGACTTCGCAGCGGACGAAGGTCTGCGGTTTGCCCATCGCGACCAGCTCTTCCCCATATTTGAGGCGGCCATGGCCCAGAAGGCCTTATCAGACCTCGTTCCGGTATTTGAGCGCCTGGGTGTTTGCTGGGGTCCCTATCAGCCGCTGAGCAAGGCGCTTCAAGATCCGCGCCTGTTTGCGGGCAATCCCGTCTTTTCAGACATCCGCCATCCGAGCGGCCAGACCTATTCCGCGCCGGGTTTTGCCGGCACCCTGCCCGGGATGGACCGTCAGCCTGTTCGTGCAGCAAGCCGTCTGGGTGAGCATACGGACGAAGTCTTGACGACGGTTCTGGGCATGTCAGACGGGGAAATTGCCAGACTTCACGACATGGGCATGATTGCGGGGCCAGGGAAAAATGAGCAAATATAATACCCTAGATGTTTCAGAGCCCGCCTCCGGGGTCCGGTTGGTCACGCTCTCCAGACCGGCCCAGGCCAATGCCCTGTCAACGGAAATGGGACATGATCTTCTGGCGTTTTGGGGAAACCTATCCGCAGATGAGACGGTCCGGGTTGTGATCTTGACCGGTGAAGGGCGTTTCTTTTGTGCCGGAGCCGACCTCAAGGAACGTAATGGCATGTCGGATTCCGACTGGTCAGCCCAGCATGTCATGTTCGAGGCCATGATCCGCGCCCAGCTTGCCTGCCCGGTTCCCGTCATCGCCGCTATCAATGGCGCGGCCATGGGGGGCGGTGCCGAAATGGCCCTGGCCTGTGACTTTGCCTGGGCAAGCGAGACTGCGAAAATTGGTCTGCCCGAAGCGAACCTGGGCATTATTCCAGGTCTGGGGGGAACGCAGCTGGTGACCCGGGCCGTCGGGGAACGGCGTGCCTCAGAATTGCTCCTCAGCGCCGCCCATATGACCGCGGCTGAGGCTTTGGAGATCGGCCTGATCAACCGGATCTGTGCACCGGACACCCTGATGGATGAGGTGATCGCCAAGGCGACCTTGATTGCTTCGAAAGCGCCCTTGGCCGTCCGCGCCTTAAAGGCCGTCATACACGGCGGTGCTGTCCTGCCGCTTGAGCAGGCCATGGCGCTTGAACTCGCCCACTACAACCAGCTGTTTAGGACCGAAGATCGCCGCGAGGGTGTCGCGGCGTTCAACGAGAAACGCCCGGCAGACTTCAAGGGGCGCTGATCCAACAAGGCTGGCGCTCGGTTCGGTCCGAGCTCTAGGCGAGCTGGCCGCAGACAAAGGCCTCTTCGCCGGCTTCGAGAAGCGCCTCCAGAGCCATGGGCGCGGCCTCCTGGGAAACGATCAGGATCAGGCCGATGCCGCAGTTAAAGGTGCGTCGCATTTCGGCATCCGTTATCCCGCCGACGTCCTGCAGCCAGGCGAAAATCTTGGGCTGGGGCCAGGCATTCCAGTCAAATTCGGCCTTGAGGGTCTCAGGGATCGCCCTTGGCGGATTCTCGATCAGGCCACCGCCCGTAATGTGGGCGCAGCCCTTGACGAGGCCTGCCTTGAGGAGGGGCAGGACAGACTTGATATAGATCCGCGTCGGGGCCATCAGCGCCTCAGCCAGGGTCATTTCGGGGGCAAAGGGAGCCGGGGCATCCCAGCTTAAGCCAGACCGTTCAACAACCCGCCGGATGAGCGAATAGCCATTGGAGTGGGGGCCAGATGATCCCAGACCGATAATCACGTCACCTGCCTGCTGGTCGGCCAGCCTTGGCAGGACGGCACCGCGCTCGACAGCCCCCACGGAAAATCCCGCGAGGTCATAGTCCCCTTCGGAATACATCCCTGGCATTTCTGCTGTTTCACCGCCGACCAGGGCACAGCCTGCGAGGGTGCATCCGGCGGCGATACCGGCCACGACCCGGGCGGCCTCATCGACATCAAGTTTGCCGGTCGCAAAATAATCCAGAAACAGGAGCGGTTCAGCGCCCTGGGCAAGCAGGTCATTCACGCACATGCCCACGAGGTCGATCCCGACCGTGTCATGCCGACCCGTTTCAATCGCGATTTTCAGCTTGGTGCCGACGCCATCGGTCGTTGAGACGAGCAGGGGGTCTGAGTAGCCAGCCGCCTTCAGGTCGAACAGGGCTCCGAAGCCGCCAAGGGCCGCATCTGCTCCAGGCCTGCGTGTGGCCTTGGCCAGTGGCTTGATCTTGTCGATCAGGGCATTGCCAGCGTCGATATTCACGCCAGCTTGCGCGTAGGTCAGGCCGTTCGGCGTCTGGGTCATGGGAGAAGAACCTTCAAGAATTTTTCGGCCGGGCTTGCAGACTCGGGCCTAGGCGGGGCTATAGCTAATCGATGACGCCGATTACAACCACTGCTGAACTTGTCGCCTTTTGCGAACGCATCAAAGGCCAGCCCTTTATCGCCGTGGACACAGAGTTCATGCGCGAGACAACCTACTGGCCGAAGCTCTGCCTGATACAGGCCGCGACGCCGGTCGCCGAGGCGATTATAGATCCCTTGGCCGAGGGCATTGACCTCGAACCCTTCCTGGAAATCCTGCGGGATGAAACCATCGAAAAGGTGTTCCACGCGGCCCGCCAAGATGTTGAAATATTCAATAATCTCAAAGGTATGCCTCGTCCTTTGTTTGACACTCAGGTCGCTGGTATGGCCGCAGGTTTTGGCGAGCAAATCGCCTATGACGCTCTGGTCCGCCAGATGCTGAAGATCGAATTGGACAAGTCCAGCCGGTTCACGGACTGGGCTCGGCGCCCGCTTACCGATGCCCAGCTGACCTATGCCCTGGCAGATGTGACCCACCTTGCGACCTTGTTTCCGACCCTCAAGGCCCGGCTAGAAAAAGAAGGCCGGCTGGCCTGGGTTCATGATGAAATGCAGAATCTCTGCAATCCGGCGCTCTATGATGTCGAGCCGGACAATGCCTGGAAGCGACTCAAGCCGCGCAAGCACACGCCAAAATATCTGGCCGTCTATAAATCTGTTGCCGCTTGGCGGGAACGTACGGCCCAGCTTCGGGACCAGCCTCGCGGGCGGATCCTGAAGGATGACGCCATTGATGAACTGGCGAGCCAGGCTCCCACAGATGCCGCCCAACTCGATCGGATGCGGTCTGTCCCAAAGGGGTTTTCGGGTTCGCGGTTCGGGCCCGATTTGCTGGAGGCCATTCGCGAGGCCCTGAAAAATCCTGAGGCCCACGCGCCGGCCGTCGAGCGCAGCCGTCCTGTCAGCTCTCCCGCGGCGGGGGCTGTCGTTGAATTGTTGAAGGTGCTGCTGAAGGCGCGGGCAGAGGATGCCGGGATTGCCTCAAAGCTGATCGCCACAGTTTCCGATCTCGAACTGATCGCCAATGATGACACTGCGGATACGCCGGCCCTGGTCGGCTGGAGACGTGAAGCCTTTGGTGAGGATGCCTTGAGGCTGAAGCGCGGGGAGTTGGCGCTGGTTTTGGACGGAACCCGTGTCCGGGTTGTTGAGGTCCGTCGCGCGCCTCGCCCGACTAGCTAGCTGGAAGTCCAACCTCGTCGGGGCTGGCTTCATTGGTCAGGGGTTGGTCGCCCAGATACCGCCGCAGATTGTCAATGAACTGAAGGTCTGCCCTGTCCTGGGTTCCCAGGCCGGAGTTTGAGGTGTGTGCGCTGACCCGGACCTTGGGGTGTGACCATAGCCAGTGGCCCTCAGGCAGGGGCTCAGTCTGGAACACGTCCAGGACGGCATGGGCGGGTTGATTGGACTCCAGGCCGACCCTCAGGGCATCTTCATCGACGAGACCACCCCGGCCGATATTGATCAGAATAGATCCCGGCTTAAGGGCCGAGAAAAAGGCTGCATCGGCCATGTCCTGGGTTTCGGGATTTAGCGCACAGGCCAGAACCACGACATCTGCCCTCGTGATCGCCTCAGATAGATCGGTCATTTGAACCACGTCGTCGGCTAGATCCAGGGGCGCGAGATTGCGTCGCACTACCGTCAGGTGGACTCCGAAGGGTTTGATCCTCAGGGCAATCTCGTGACCAATGGCTCCATATCCAACCAGAACCCAGCGGGTCTGACTGACTTCCTTGTGCGGTGTCGGGGCCCAGACGCCCTGGCTCTGGAGAGCCTTTTGCGTGTCGATCGGCAGGATCAGGCTCAGGGCATGGCCCAGGACATATTCGGCTATGGTCACACCCTGGGCGGAGGATTTTGTGATCCGGACGCCCTTGCTCATGATTTGCTTGAAGACCGGGTTATCCAGACCCGCATTGAAGGTCTGGAGCCATTTGACGTCCGGGCTCTTGAGCAGGGTTCCAATCAAGGTGGGCAGCAGGCCAGAGGTAAAGCCCTCCAGGGTGGACCAGACGATCTGCGGGTCTACATCTTCAGGAGATATGGCCCTGCCATTGCGCTGGAAGCTGCGGGGCTGATCTACAGTTACGATATCGAGGTCACCCACGAAGGGTGCAATGCGATCCTTGATGCGGTCATAGGCCGCGGCCGTCAGCAGAAGTTGCATTCTTGTCTCCAGGAATGAGCGGATCAGCCCAGTTGTAGTTTCAACTTTAGCGCCTGGGCCAGCGAGGTCGCGCGTTTCACGGTCTGCTCGCCCAAGAGGATCGCTTCACGACCGGGGTCCGTCTTCAGCCGAAGATCCCCTTTGGATTGGTCCATATGGACATGGCCGAGGACAGTGCCATTGCGGCCTGCGATATCGCAGCCGAGACGTAGGGCGGTCCCCAGGGCCCGGGCCCGTTGGCGACGTTCAGGGGACAAGATCCGGGAGATCGTCTCTGGCTCTGGGGTCAGGCTGGCGGAGGCATGGCGTGCAAAAATGGCTGAGGCCAGGAAGGCACGTTCGGCATGGTTCATTCCAGCAATGGGGGCTCTCAAGGCCTTATCAAAGGCAAGATCTGCCCTGTGGTCCGGATGCAGGCGGGCTCCGAGATTTGCCAGTCGGCAGGCGGCGGCCTGCAAAATCCGGTCACGGACGCCGAAGAGGGGGGGCAAGGCGGAAAAGAGCGGGGAGACAAAACTCTCAAGCTCAACGCCCATGTCATCTGCAATCCCTTGATGAGCGGTCAGGGCCGCACAGCCTTCTACCAAGGGATCGCGATCGCGCTCAGCCTTTGACATGGATTCATAGAGCAGGCCCTCGCGCAGGCCGAAGGCCGACACAACAATGGTCTCCAGCCCCAGATGTTCGATGACCGAGCCCATGATCGCGGCTGCGTAGGGGAGGGTGTCGAAGCGCTTTTTGGACAGGCCCTGAATACCCTCCAGGGAATTTCGAGATTGCCGGGCGACGAAGTTCGCCACTTCGAGGGCATCGGTACGACTGATCTCGTATTGGTGAGCGACGTGAAGGGGATAACCGCTCAGAGCCATATGCAGGAGGGCCAGGTTGCGCCACGCCCCGCCAACGGCGTGAAACTGCTTGGTTTGAAATTGTCTGGAAATCGGTGACAGGGCCCGGTCCGCAATTTTTCTGACTCGGTCAATGTCGATGGGGCCAGGGGCACCCAGGGCAAAGGGACCTAAGGGGAGGGATATCCCCTGTCCCCTGTCGTGCAGTTTTATGAGCTCCAGACTGGAGCCGCCCATGTCCCCGACGACACCTTCAGCATCGGCCTGGCCGGCGATGACACCCAGCGCTGCGTAGTGGGCTTCTTCCTCACCCGACAGGACCCTGACACTCAGACCGGTCTTGGTTTCGACGAGGCGCAGAAAGTCTTGGCCATCGGTCGCCTCCCGGACCGCCGCCGTGGCAACGACAAAAACATCCGAGGGGTTCCAGTCTTCGAGCAGGCCTTGATAGCGCCGCAAGGCATCTAGGGCTGTGGCGACGCCCTCGGGAGACAACCTACCGGTGGTCGCTACGCCCTTACCGAGACCGGCCAGGGCTTTCTCATTATAGACCGTCCAAATGGCCCGCCCTTCAAGTTGGTAGGTGACCAGACGAACGGAATTTGAGCCGATGTCGATAACGGCGGCCTGACGGATCGGAAGGCTGTGCAAGGACGTCACAAGGCTAGTCGCGTGTCGCCACAAGATCGATGGCCCTCGGCATATCCCGGACCTTCTGCCCGCGACCGGAGAGGCTGGGATTGGTCATGAAGTACTCATGGGCGGAAAATGCACCGGGGTGGTTCCAGTTGGGGTCTCTGGAGAATTTTCCTTGGCTATCAAGGCTCCAGCTCTGGGCCTCATCCTTAAGATTGGCGACCATGATTTGTTTCAGCACCTGCTGATGCACCGTGGGGTTCTCGACCGGGGTCAGGGCCTCGACCCGCCGGTCGAGGTTACGCGGCATCCAGTCGGCCGACGAAATAAAGACCCGGGCCCGCGGCGACGGCATGGGCGAGCCATTCGCAAAGGCTACGATCCTTGCGTGTTCGAGAAACCGCCCGACGATGGATTTTACACGAATATTCTCGGACAGCCCCTTGAGTCCCGGCCGAAGGCAGCAGATTCCGCGAATGACGAGGTCAATTTCTACACCCGCTTGGCTCGCGCGATACAGGGCATCAATGATCTGGGGATCGACCAGGGAGTTCAGCTTAGCCCAGATCGCAGCGGGCTTGCCTGCGCGGGCATTGCTCACCTCATTGGCGATGAGTTCGAGCAGATCCGGCTTCATGGTCAGGGGCGAAAAGGACAGCTTTTCGAGGCGGTCCGGTCGCGCATATCCTGTGATGTAATTGAATAACCTCGCAGAATCCCGCGCCAGGGCGGGGTCGGAAGTAAACAAGGAAAGGTCCGTATAGATGCGGGCCGTGACCGGGTGGTAGTTTCCGGTTCCGAAGTGGCAGTAGGTCCGCAGGACATCGCCTTCTTTCCGGACAACCATGGAAAGCTTGGCGTGTGTTTTGTATTCGACAAAGCCAAAGACGACATGGACCCCCGCGCGTTCAAGGTCGCGAGCCCATTTCAGATTGGCCTCTTCGTCAAACCGGGCCTTGATTTCCACGAGGGCCGTTACGTTCTTCCCGTTCTCGGCCGCCTCGATCAGGGCGGCAACCACCGGGCTATCGGAAGACGTTCGATAAAGGGTTTGTTTGATGGCCAGGACATTCGGGTCTCTGGCCGCCTGTCGCAGAAACTGCACCACCACGTCGAAGCTCTCAAAGGGGTGGTGAACCAGGATGTCCTTTTCACGGATCGCCGCAAAACAGTCGCCGGCATGGTCGCGGATGCGTTCCGGGAACCGGGGTTCAAAGGGCTTGAATTTCAGCTCGGGACGGTTTGCAGGAATAAGCTGGGACAGCTGGTCGAGACCCAGAAGGCCTTCGATCTGGATGATGTCGTCAGGTTCGGCGTGCAGGTTGTGGCAGATGAAATCCTGCAACTCCTCGGGCATGGTCGATTCAATCTCGACCCTCACGACCGAGCCAAGCCGCCTTTGCTTCAGGCGAACCTCGAACTCGCGAACGAGGTCTTCGGCTTCTTCCTCAATCTCGACGTCCGAGTCGCGAATGACCCGGAACACACCCAGACCTTCAAGTTCGCAACCTGGAAAGAGGCGGCCGAGGGAGAGGGTGACCAGACCTTCAAGGCTAATGAACCGGCGGACGGTCGCCTTCCGTCGCGGGGCGTGACTGGGAACCTCCCAGAACCGCGCAACCTGGGCGGGGATGGGGACGAGGGCAAAGAGGTCCTTGCCTTCGGCATTGTGTCTCAGCTTCAAGACAAGCGAGAAGCTTAGGTTTGGAATGAAGGGAAAGGGATGGGCCGGATCGATGGCCAGCGGCGTCAGGATAGGGAACACCTTGGCCAGGAACTGGTCTTCCAGGGCTTGTTTTTCCGTGGGCGTGACCTGGTCTGGCGAAATCAGATTGAGCCCCTGACCCGACATTTCCTTGGAGATGTCACGCCAACGGGTCTGTTGCTGACGCATGAGTTCCGCTGCATCGGCATTGACCCTGTCCAGCTGCTCCGAAGCCGCCAGGCCATCCTGGCTTAGGACGCGGACGCCTTCCCGGACCTGGGCCTTCAGGCCGGCGACCCTGACCATATAAAACTCGTCAAGATTGTGCGCGCAGATTGAGAGAAATCTCAGTCGTTCCAGCAAGGGATGCCGGGGATTTTTGCTCTCATCCAGGACTCGCTTGTTGAAGGCCAGCCAAGACAATTCCCGGTTGAAAAACCGCTTGGGCGAGCGCAGCAAGTCTTCATCAAGATAAAGGTCCGGCACCAGGGTTCCAGCCGCATTTATCTCGTGATCCGGGTCGGCCAACATGTCCTAGAGCTCCAGAAGTCATGTCGGTTTATCATTCCACCGACCCGAGGCCAAGGTGGCGTTCACTCCGCCAGCAGGTCGGGCTGGTCGGGCTCATCTCCAAGGATTTGTCTGGCCAGGGCCCGGGTTACGGGGCGATCCAGGCCGTCAGCGACCTCGTCCAAGCGCTCAACGATCCATCGGGCGGCGAGGATAGATCGGTCAATGCGATTGACCAGATAGGGGTAGATTTCCGGGGCCGGGTTCATCCCCCTCGCCAGGAAAAAAGATCTGAGTACCCCCTCAAGGACCAGATCGTCGGGCGGGCTCAGTTCAACAAACTGCAGGGCTCTGAGGCGGGAGACCAGGTCCGGCAAGGTCGTCGACCAGCTGACCGGGGGCGTTCGAGCGGTCAGCAGCAGGCCTGCGCCCTCGTGTCCGGCCAGGTTAATGAGATGGAACAGGGATTCAGGATCAAAGCCCTGATCCACGTCCTCTATCACGACAGGTCGCCCTGCGGCCCGGGTCAGGTCTGGAGCCATAGGATTGAGAAATTCGGCAAGAGTCTGCTTGGACCAGTCTCGAGCAAGGTGAGACTTGCCGCTGCCCTCTGGACCATACAGGACAAGGCAGCCGCCATGCCAGTCTGCCCAGTTTGCCAGCCGGTTACGGGCAGTTGCATTGGACGGACCCTGAACAAAGGGGCTGTGGGTCTCAAACACCGGCCGCCAGAGATCGAGTCGGAGCTGGGTCATGTCAGGGGTTTTGGGTTTGTAAAATGATCACCCTCGGTCTCTAGCCTGCGACCCGATTGAGGTCGATGGCCGCCCGGGGTCAGGTTGGGGATAGACGCAGCAGAAGTGTTGATGGTGCGTTAGCCTTCGGTCAACAGGGGTGCCCACCCCGCGGGTGCAAGCCCCTCCATGGGCGTAAATCGCGCCTTGTAGGCCATCTTCTCTGATCCCCGGACCCAATAGCCCAAATAGACAAAGGTCATGCCCGTGAGCCGGGCCTGATCGATATGATCCAGAATAATGAAGGAGCCGAGGCTGCGCTTGGAAAGATCTGGGTCGTAGAAGGAATAGACCAGAGACAATCCATCCTGAAGGAGGTCCACAAGAGCACAGCCAATTAACTCACCGGGCTCCCCGTCTATCGACGACAGGCGATATTCAATCATGTGGGTCCTGACGGGGGTGTCTTCCACCATGGCGATGTAGTCAGGCCAGGTCATGTCGGCCATGCCGCCGTCTGCATGGCGCGTCGAGAGGTACCTGCGAAGTAGGGCAAACTGTTCCTGGGTGGCCTCTGCCTCAACGAGATACCGTTCCAGGTCAGAATTCTTGATGAGGACCTTGCGCTCCGAGCGAGACGCCCGAAATTCCGAGACCGGTATCCGCACAGAGACGCAGGCGGAGCAGGCCTCGCAGGCAGGCCTGTAGGCTATGTTCTGCGATCGTCTGAAGCCAACCAGGGTCAGGCTGTCATTCACAGTCGCCCCGTCGGCGACAGGAAGGTGGGCGAAGACCTTTCTCTCCGTCTGCCCTGGCAGGTAGGGGCACACCGACGGTGCCGTCAGGTAAAATCGAATTTCGCGGTTGGGGATGTGCTGGGTCAAGGGGCTTCTAAAACGGTCAGGCGGGTCGCCTCTGCCATTAGGCGTCCGGGCCCGCTGCGATCAAGCCTCCATTTCAAGGTCAGAAGCTGTGGTTGAAGGGAAGGACAGGCGCTTCTCTTAGCAGAAGAATGGAAATCCGCCGGTTACCCGGCAGGGTGGGGTCATCTGGATACAGGGGCTCTGAGTTGGCCTTCCCTGAAATTTGATAGATCCGGTCAGTTGGAACGCCCGCGCCTAAAATGACCTTCCGAGATGAATTTGCCCGGGCGGTGGAGAGAGCCCAGTCGCTGTCACTCTGGATCAGGTCCGAATTCGCGGCTGTGTGTCCTGAAATGGTAATCCGGTTCGGCAACTGCCTGAGAATTTTGGCGGTCGCCCGCAAGAGAAGCGAACCACGGCTGTTTGGTGTCGTCGCTCCGTCCGCGAACAGGGCCCGGCCCTCCTGGTCGACCAACTGGATTCTCAGTCCTTCAGGGGTCTGGTCAACGATGATGTTCTTGGACAGCTCTGCCAACTCAGGCATTTCCTGAAGCGATTGCCTGAGCGATTGGGCGGCGGACTCGAAAGCGGCATCCTCCCGCTTCTTCTTGGCCTGGGCCAGAGGATCGGGCTTGGTTGTTGCTGGGGCGGCGTCTGAGGGATCGTCTTGTGATTTTGGCGAAACGACTTCCTGTGTGTCCGGAGAACCGGAAGATTGAGCCCCGTCATCATTAAGGCCGGTGCCGCCCAAGATGCCACCTGATCCAGAGGAAGATTCTGCGACGTTGGCGGGCGAGAAGTATGACGCGATCCCCGCCTTTTGCTCAGGGCTGGTCGTATTGATGAGCCACATGAGCAGAAAGAAGGCCATCATGGCCGTCACGAAGTCTGCATAGGCCACCTTCCACGCGCCACCATGGTGGCCGCCGCCGACCACTTTTTTCACCTTTTTGATGAGGATGGGGCGTTCGCTATCGCTCATTTTCGAGTCCGGCTCATCTCTGACTGCTTACCGTTAAACTGCAACCACGTTAAGATGGCGTTTAGGTTGGAGTGTTGCGAATGAAGGTTGGGTTTATCGGGCTTGGCGTCATGGGGTCCGCAATGGCGCGCCATCTGGCCCAGGCGGGTCACACTGTGAGCGTGTATAATCGGTCTCCTCAGAAGGCTCGCGACTGGGCAACCGCCGGACATGGAGTCGTAGTCTTAGACGTTAAGCTGGCCGCAAAAAGTGCAGAAATGGTGTTCCTGTGCGTGGGACGTGATGACGATGTCCGCGCCCTCGTCCCCCAGATCCTGCCGGAAATGTCGGCCGGGGGGATCATAATCGACCACACTACGACGTCGGCAGTTCTCGCCCGTGACATGGCCGACCTGGCCGAGGTGTCGGAGCGTCATTTTCTCGATGCCCCGGTGTCCGGTGGCCAGGCCGGTGCCGAAGCCGGACAACTCACCGTCATGTGTGGCGGCGCTCAATCCGCCTATGATCGGGCAGAACCCGTCATTCGGGCCTTCGCCAAGGCGGTGAGGCGCATGGGCGGTCCGGGGGCTGGCCAACTTACAAAGATGGTCAACCAGATTGCCATTGCCGGCGTTGTCCAAGGCCTCGCAGAAGCCATGCACTTTACGAAACGTGCAGGTCTTGATCCGTCGGAGGTTCTGGCGGCGATTTCTCAAGGGGCTGCCCAATCCTGGCAAATGGACAACCGCTGGATCACGATGAGCGAGAGCCGGTTTGACTTCGGCTTTGCCGTGGACTTGATGCGCAAGGATCTGGGACTGGTTCTGGATGAAGCGGCGGCAAATGGCGCAAAGCTCGACGTGACCCGTCTGGTCGATAGCTATTATGCCGAGGTTCAGGCCCTGGGAGGTGCTCGGTGGGATACGTCGAGCCTGGTTGCCCGGCTGGAACGTCCCTGATGGTGACCGTTCTCAAGACCAAGAGGCTGATTATCGAGCCGCTGGAGACAGACCGCGACGAGGCCTTTGTTCTACAACTCCTGAACGAGCCCGGGTTTCTTGAAAACATCGGCGATCGTGGCGTTCGCGATCTTGAGGGTGCCCGGGGTTACATCGTGAACGGACCCCTGGCGAGTTATGAGACCAATGGTTTCGGCCTCTGGCGGGTGGCTGCCCTGGAGACAGGCCAGCCCTTGGGCATTTGCGGGCTGGTGCGCCGGGACGGACTTGATCACCCCGATATTGGTTATGCCTTTCTGTCTCGGCACTGGGGGCAAGGCTTTGCCGAGGAGGCCGCCCGAGGCTGTATTGACTATGGGCGAGAAGCGCTGGGCTTAGGAACGGTTGTTGCCGTAACGAGCCTGACGAACTTCGCGTCCATGCGGGTCCTGGAAAAAGTCGGCCTGCGCCGATCCGGCACGGTGCGCTTGCCCGGCCGGGAAGACGATAGCGCCTATTTTATTCAGGAGGCCTAATCAGGCTCCAAGCAGTTTAGCGGCCTGGGGGGCGAAATAGGTGATGATTCCGGCGGCTCCGGCCCGCTTGAAGGCCCCGAGGCTCTCCAGAATTGCCCGGTCTTCGTCCAACCAGCCATTCTGTGTTGCGGCCTTCATCATGGCGTATTCGCCTGACACCTGGAAGGCGAAGGTGGGCACATGAAAGGCGTCCACGACCCGCTGCACAATGTCCAGATAGGGGAGGCCTGGCTTTACCATGACCATGTCGGCCCCCTCGGCGATATCCAGCGCGACCTCACGCAGGGCCTCGTCGCTGTTTGCGTAATCCATCTGGTAGGTTTTTTTGTCGCCCGGGTTTTCCACGGGGCCACTTCCCAGCTTTCCTGATCCAATGGCATCCCGGTACGGGCCATAGAAGGCCGAGGCGTATTTCGCTGCATAGGACATGATCATCATGTCCTGATAGCCCGCAGATTCCAGCGCCTGTCGCAGGATTCCGCAGCGACCATCCATCATGTCCGACGGTGCCAATATGTCGGCACCAGCCGCGGCCTGCATCAGTCCCTGCGCAACGAGGCGCTCAATGGTGGCGTCGTTGAGGATCTTGCCATTTTCGATGAGGCCATCATGCCCATGGTCGGTGAAGGGATCGAGGGCGACATCGCACATGATCCCGACCTCTGGTGCTGCGTCCTTCATCGCCTTCACGGCGCGGGCAACGACACCGTCCGGGTCAGCCGCCTTGCTGCCAATGGCATCTTTCTTCGAACCATCAATGTGAGGAAAAACCGCTATGGCGGGAATTCCCAGACGCCGGGCCTCAATGGCTGCCTTTGCGCATTCCTTGACAGACAATCGGGCCACCCCAGGCATTGACGGAACGGGAACCTGTCCCTCGCCTTCATGAACAACCATGGACCAGATCAGGTCGGCCGGGGTCAGGACGGTCTCCCGGACAAGGCGGCGAATCCAGTCAGACTGGCGCAGGCGGCGAAGCCGAAGGGCGGGGTAGGCAGCAAGGGGGGCGTGGCTCATGACTATGGCCTCTGGCCCAACATCCAGCCGGATGCAAGCCTGATCATATCTGCCGGGAGCGTTGACAGTTGGGTTGGCTGCGGTCAGTTGCAGAACAGGCATATGAGGAGCTCATGGATTTCGATCTGACCGACGAGCAAAGGGCGATTGAGGCCACGGCCCGCGACTTTGCTGAAAAAGAGCTGGCCCCCAATAGTGCGCGCTGGGATGCAGAGAGCCATTTTCCGACGGACACCTTGCGAAAGGCAGCCGGATTGGGGTTTGCGGGTCTCTATGTTCGGGAGGACGTCGGCGGCTCAGCCCTGAGCCGCCTGGATGCAGCCCTGGTCTTCGAACAACTGAGCCGTGGCGATGTGGCGACGTCGGCCTTTCTCTCCATCCACAATATGGTCTCCTGGATGGTGGACCAGTTCGGGTCGGAGGCCCTGCGCCAGAGGTATCTGCCGGCCCTGACCACGATGGAACTGATCGCCAGTTATTGCCTGACAGAACCGGGGGCCGGGTCCGATGCGGCAAGCCTGTCAACCAGCGCCCGCCTGGATGGGGATGGCTATGTTCTCAATGGAGCCAAGGCCTTCATTTCCGGGGCCGGGGTGTCTGACCTCTACCTGGTCATGGCCCGGACGGGTGATGGTGGTTCCGGCGGAATTTCTGCCTTTGTCGTGGAGCGCGCATGGCCGGGGGTTTCCTTCGGGGTTAATGAGCGGAAAATGGGTTGGAATGCCCAGCCCACGGCCCAGGTATTTCTCGATAATGTCCGGGTTCCGGCCGCCAATCGGCTGGGTGAAGCTGGCGCAGGGTTCCGCATTGCCATGGCAGGGCTCGACGGCGGCCGGGTCAATATCGCAGCCTGTTCCCTCGGCGGGGCTCAATGCGCTCTGGAGGTTGCGCGGGACCATCTGGCAAGCCGACGTCAGTTCGGCAGACCCTTGCAGGACTTTCAGGCCCTTCAATTTCGCCTGGCAGACATGGCCACAGAGCTCGATGCGGCGCGTCTGATGGTTCGGAGGGCCGCTCAGTCCCTGGATCGAAAGTCTCCGGATGCCACGAGACATTGCGCCATGGCCAAGCGGTTTGCGACCGATGCAGGGTTTGAAGTCGCAAACCAGGCCCTGCAACTCCACGGAGGCTATGGCTATTTGCGGGACTATCCCCTGGAGCGGATCGTTCGGGACTTGCGGGTTCACCAGATCCTAGAGGGGACCAACGAAATCATGCGTGTCATCATTTCCCGGGAGCTCATGAAATCATGACCGATGATGTGATCGTTCGCCGTGAGGGAAGGGTCGGCCGGCTGTCCTTGAACCGTCCCCAGGCCTTGCATGCCCTCACGACGGCCATGTGTCTGGCCATGACGGAGGCCTTGATGGCCTGGCGGCAGGATGAGGATATCGACCTGATTCTGCTCGATCATACCGGCCCCCGTGGGTTCTGTGCCGGCGGCGATATTCGCATGCTCGCTGACAGTGGTGCCTCTGATGGCGCAGACGCCAGGGCGTTCTTCTTCCATGAATATCGCCTGAACCATCTGTTGTTCGGCTATCCCAAGCCGGTCTTGGCCCTGATGGATGGGGTCACCATGGGCGGTGGTGTCGGCTTGTCAGCGCCCGCGCGCTATCGTGTCGCGACCGAGCGGACCACCTATGCCATGCCGGAAACGGGGATAGGTCTCTTTCCGGATGTGGGTGGCGGCTGGTTTTTGCCCCGAATGCCCGGGCGCATCGGCCTCTATCTGGCCCTGACCGGAGCCCGTATCAAGGCCGCAGACTGTCTGATGGCCGGGATCGCGACCCATGTGCTTGAGAGTTCAGCCTGCGAGGATTTCAAGGCGGCGGTGCTTAAATCACCTGCTGATGTCGAAGATATTTTGAACACCTTCGGGGTTGATTCCGGGCCGCCGCCCCTGGGCGATGTTCGGGGGGATATCGACCAGGCCTTTGGCGGTGAAAGCGTTGAGGCCATTATTGTTCGCTTGGAGGGGCAGGGGACGGATTGGTCCCGGGCGCAGCTGGCGATCCTGGCCAGCAAGTCGCCACAGACCCTCAAGGTCGCTTACCGACAACTCGAACTCGGTGGTCAGGCTGCAAGCTTCAGCCAGAACATGCAGATGGAATATCGCATCGGAAGCCGGGTTGTGCAGATGCATGACTTCCTGGAGGGGGTGCGCGCGGTTCTGGTCGACAAGGACAACACGCCAGCCTGGGAGCCTGCGCGCCTTGCAGGCGTAACCGCCGAGATTTTGGATGCAATCTTTGCGCCCCTGCCTCAGGATATGGAGTGGTCGCCCTTGCCGGGACTTGAGAGATCTCAAGCCTAGACCAGCCTTGCCCGTTTTAACCCTGGAGAACCCCATGTCGTCTCGCGTTTTAATTGGATTGATTGCCGCCCTTGCGATGTCCGGGGCGGCCCTGGCAGCCCCGTCTGGGTCAAATTCTTTGGCCGTTGCAGACGCGGCGCGCCCAGCCGCAGACACGGCGCGTGATGCCGACCGCAAGCCCATGGAAATGCTTGAGTTCGCGGGCATCAAGCCGGGGCAAACGGTTGGAGATTTTCTGCCGGGGGGTGGCTATTTCACGCGGATTTTTTCGAAGGCCGCAGGTCCAAAGGGTACGGTCTACGCTATCATTAATCCGCCAGCCCCTGACGCGAAGGCACCGAACCCGATCATCGCGCTCGCTGCCCAGGCCGACTATCCAAATGTGAAAGTGGTTCAGTCCGGTATTGGCAGCGTCGTTCTGCCATCCCCAGCTGACATAATCTGGACATCCCAGAACTATCACGACCTGTTTCTGACACGATTTAACGTCGATATTGCCGTGGCAAATAAGGCGATTTTCAATGCCTTGAAGCCGGGTGGCTATTACATTGTGCTTGATCACGCGGCTTCACCGGGCGCACCTCTGATTGAGACAGCCAACACCCTGCACCGGATTGATCCGGCCTTGGTCCGGTCCCAACTGGAGTCGGCTGGCTTTAAATTCATCAGTGAGAGCAAGGCCCTGGCTAATTCCCAAGATGACCATAGCCGCAAGGTGTTTGATCCGACCCTCCGGGGCCACACGGACCAGTTCATCTACAAGTTCCAGCGCCCGAAGTAAGGATCAGTCATTTGAGCCAGATCGCCTTTATTGGCCTTGGCAATATGGGCAGCGGCATGGCCGCCTGTCAGGTTAGAGCCGGACATTCGGTCCATGCCTTTGACCTGTCTGCGGCGGCCTTGGAGAAGGCAAAACAGGCGGGATGTGAACCAGCCCGCTCGGTAGCCGATGCCGTTCGTGAGTGTGACCTCGTTATTACAATGTTGCCTGCCGGGCCTCAGGTGCGTGAGGTCTATGCAAACGAGATCATTCCGAACGCCAGGGCTGGCACCCTGATGATTGATTGCTCCACCATCGACGTGGAGTCCGCCCGCGCGGTTGCTGCCCTCGTGACCCAACACGGCTTTGAGTTTGCCGATGCGCCTGTATCAGGGGGCGTTGCCGGGGCCGAGGCCGGTAGCCTGGCCTTTATGGTCGGCTGCGAGGTGGGGCAGTTCTCGCAGATTGAGTCCGCTCTTGAACCCATGGCCCGCGCCATAATTCGCGCCGGTGATCATGGGGCAGGGCAGGCGGCAAAGATTTGCAACAACATGCTGCTTGGCATTTCCATGATCGGAACCTGCGAGGCCTTTGCCCTGGCTGAGAAGCTTGGGCTGGCCCCGGATCGGTTTTTTGAGATTGCCTCAAAGTCTTCCGGTCAGTGCTGGTCCCTGACCAGTTACGCCCCGTGGCCGGGTCTGGTCGAGTCGGCCCCTGCAAACCGCAATTACGAAGGGGGGTTTGCGACGGCCATGATGCTGAAGGATTTGAAACTGGCGCAGGACGCCGCCGCAAAATCCGGTGCTACGACCCCGCTGGGTGCCCAAGCGGAGGCGATGTATGCCCTTTTTGATCGGCTCTGCGGCGGTGGGCGAGACTTTTCGTCGATCCTGCAACTGCTCAGGGGGCAGTTGAGTTAGATTATTTTTCGGATGAGGCGGACCGCGGTTTTGCCTAAGTCTGCTAGACAATGAACGGCTTGGGTGCGAAAACCCGCGCCTCAGCAAGGGAACCCGGCGCCGCGAAAGATTGTCAATCGCGTCACGGGTATTTTTGTCCATGGACTATCAAGGCGCGTTTCGGTCTGCCCTCGAGCGGATTCACTCTGAAGGTCGGTACCGGGTCTTTGCAGACCTGAAGCGACATCGTGGCAATTTTCCCAAGGCAACCTGGACCCAGCCGGACGGCACCGCCTCCGAAGTCGTGGTCTGGTGTTCAAATGACTATCTTGGGCAGGGGCAAAACCCCGTCGTTCTCGACGCGATGAAGCAGGCCATTGATGAGGCCGGAGCTGGATCGGGCGGCACACGCAATATTTCCGGAACCACCCACTATCATGTCGAACTCGAGCTGGAGCTCGCCGAGTTGCATCGCAAGGAATCCGCGCTTCTGTTCACCTCGGGCTATGTGTCTAATGAGGCGTCCCTGTCGACCCTCTACAAGATCCTGCCGGGCCTGATCATCTTTTCAGATGAGCTGAACCACAATTCCATGATCTCGGGGATCAGGGGCGGACGTGGAGCCCGTCAGATTTTCCGGCACAACGATCTGGAACACCTGGAAGAACTTCTGGCCGCTGCCGACCCCTCAGCGCCGAAGCTGATTGCCTTTGAGAGCGTCTATTCCATGGACGGCGATATTGCCGATGTGCCGGGAACCGTTCGTCTGGCCAAGAAATATGGCGCTATGACCTACATAGACGAGGTTCATGCCGTCGGTATGTATGGCCCCCGGGGGGGCGGCGTTTCTGAGCGCGACGGCATCATGTCCGAAATCGATATTGTTGAAGGTACCCTCGGCAAGGCTTTTGGTGTCATGGGTGGATATATCGCCGCCGATTCCGTGATCGTGGATGCCATTCGTTCCTATGCTGACGGCTTCATCTTCACGACATCGATTCCTCCGGCCATTGCGGCCGGAGCGGTCGCCTCTATTCGCTACCTGAAGGCGCATGATGAGGTGCGGGTCCAACATCAGGAGCGGGCGGCGGCTCTCAGGGCAAGGCTGATCAAGGCCGGTCTTCCGGTCATGCCCTCGGTTAGTCACATTGTGCCCGTGCTGGTGGGAAATCCCGTCCATTGCAAATTGATCTCGGATATCCTGCTGTCGGATTTCGGCATCTATGTGCAGCCGATCAACTACCCAACCGTGCCGCGCGGAACTGAGCGGCTGAGGTTTACGCCGAGTCCGGCCCACACGGACGAGATGATGGACAAATTGGCCGTTGCGCTGGAAAGCCTCTGGAGCCGCTGCAATATTCAGCGTGTTGGCGGTTTTGCTGCCTAGGATCGGCCATCGGCGATATTACGTCGCCCTGGTCAAATGAATTAAGGCTTGTGGTTGGACCGCACGCAGGTTGGGGCTAAGAAGCGCCCAGTCGAGAAGACGATTCTTCAGGGGGCCCAGTTTATGACCAGTCCATTGCAAACCGGTGACCAGATGGATCGCTTTTTCAAGGCGGACCTGGCCCACAGTGATCCCGATCTTGCCTCTGTGGTGAACCGTGAGTTTCAGCGTCAGCAAGAGCAGATCGAACTCATTGCGTCCGAGAACATTGTTTCCAGAGCGGTTTTGGAAACCCAAGGGTCCGTCCTGACCAACAAATATGCCGAAGGCTATCCGGGCAAGCGCTATTATGGCGGCTGTGAAGTCGTCGATATCGCAGAAGAAATTGCGATTGAGCGGGCGAAGAAACTGTTCGGCTGTGAATTTGCGAATGTTCAGCCCCATTCGGGCAGTCAGGCAAATCAGGCGGTCTTCATGGCCACCATGAAGCCGGGGGATACATTCATGGGCATGGACCTGGCCGCGGGCGGTCACCTGACCCACGGAAAAAGCGTCAATCAGTCCGGCAAGTGGTTCCGTCCGGTGGCCTATGCGGTAAGGCCCCAAGACAACCTGATCGACTATGACCAGGCCGCTGAAGTTGCGCTGGCGGAGCGCCCGAAGGTCGTCATTGCCGGCGGTTCCGCCTATTCACGTCCCATCGACTTTGCGCGCTTCCGGGAAATTGCAGACTCTGTCGATGCCTTGCTGATGGTGGATATTGCGCATTATGCGGGCCTGGTTGCCGGCGGAGCCTATCCGAACCCGTTTCCTCACGCCCACATTGTGACCACAACCACCCACAAGACCCTGAGAGGGCCCCGGGGTGGCATGATCCTGACCAACGACAAGAAACTCGCGAAAAAGATTGATTCCGCTGTCTTTCCTGGTCTTCAAGGTGGACCTCTGATGCATGTCATCGCGGCCAAGGCTGTGGCCTTTGGAGAGGCCCTGCGTCCGGAATTCAGGGTCTACGCCCAGCAGGTCGTCGACAATGCCCGGGCGCTCGCGGACAGCTTGCAGATCGCCGGGTTCAAAATCGTCTCTGGCGGTACAGACAGCCACCTCATGCTCGTTGACCTGACCCCAAAGGGCGTGACGGGCGCGGATGCGGAGATCGCCCTGGAACGTGCAGGTATCACCTGCAACAAGAACGGAATCCCCTTTGACCCCTTGCCCCCCATGCAAACCTCGGGCCTTCGGGTTGGCACGCCTGCGGGAACCACTCGCGGGTTTGGTACAGATGAATTCCGTCAGGTCGGCCGCTGGATTGGAGAGGTGCTGGATGGCCTTGCGACCGGCGCAGATAACTCGGCGGTAGAGGCCAAGGTTCGCAATGAAGTGGTTTCGATGACGAAACGCTTCCCGATCTACAGCTAGACGCCTAAATTACGGCCAATAGCCAGGAGGGGCTAGATCATGCGATGCCCGTTCTGCGGACACCCCGAAAGCCAGGTGAAGGATAGTCGTCCTTCAGATGATGGTGCTGCCATACGCAGGCGGCGGAGTTGCCCGGAATGCAATGGCCGGTTCACGACCTTTGAGCGTGTTCAGCTGCGAGAACTTGTAATTTTGAAGCGGTCTGGTCGCCGCACGCCCTTTGATCGGGACAAGCTGGCCAGGTCCATCGCCATCGCAACTCGCAAACGTCCGATCGAGGCCGAGCGAATTGAGCGGATGATTTCACTGATCGTCAGGCAACTCGAGAGCTTGGGCGAGACAGAGTTGCCGTCGTCTGTGGTGGGCGAGATGGTCATGAACCAGCTCAAGCAGCTCGATGATGTGGCCTATGTCCGTTACGCGTCAGTCTACCGCGATTTCCGGGAGGCGGGAGAGTTTGCCACCTTCTTGGGGGCTGAAGGCTTGAACGAAGGCGCTGGGGATGAGCCTTAGCCTTAGCCTTAGCCCGGTAACGCTAAAGCTCGCCACGTCTCTGGACGGCAGGATTGCCACTGGCACGGGCGAGAGCCGCTGGATTACTGGCCCCGAGGCCCGGGCTGAGGTTCATCGCCTGAGGGCCCGTCACGATGCCATTCTGATCGGGATCGGGACGGCCCTGGCTGATGACCCAGACCTGACCGTGCGGTCGCCCGCTTTCGCCGGAGTTCAGCCGGTTCGCATCGTGCTCGACAGTCAACAGCGGATCTCCCGAAGGAGCAGGCTGGTCGAGACTGCCGGTGAGGTGCCAACCTGGATCATGACAGCGCGCGAGCCTGACCCGGAGTTGACGGCAGCTGGGGTGGTCGTTTGCTCTTGCCGGGTCCAGGCTGATGGCCAGCTTGATCTGGCTCATGTGATGGAATTCATCATCAAGGCGGGCCTCCACAGCGTGTTTGTTGAGGGGGGCGGACAGGTCGCGGCGAGTTTTCTCAAGGCGGGACTGGTGGATGCTCTGGAATGGTTTCGGGCCCCGGTGATCCTGGGGCAAGAGGGGATGCCGGCCATCGGCGCCATGGCCCTTGCGAATCTGGCCGACGCGCCGAGGCTCAAGCGTGTTAGCGTCTCAGCGGTCGGCGACGATGTCTGGGAGAGATATGAGAGGGGCTGATGTTTACAGGAATAGTGACGGACATTGGGCGAATTAGGTCCATCTCGCCGACCAATCGGGATGTCCGGTTCGAAATCGAGACCCGGTTTGACTTGGCCACCATCGACATTGGGGCCTCAATCAGCCATGCAGGCTGCTGCCTGACTGTGGTCGAAAAAGGCCCTGACTGGTTTGCTGTTGAGGTCTCCGGCGAGACCCTTGGCCTCACCACCCTGGGCGATTGGCAGGCGAATGATCCTGTAAATCTTGAGCGGGCGGCCAAGGTTGGTGACGAGCTCGGCGGACATATCGTTTCGGGGCATGTCGACGGGGTGGGGGAGGTCGTGTCCATTGCGTCTGAAGGCGGATCTCATCGGGTCAAGATCAAGGTCCCAAGGCCATTGCACAGATTTATTGCGCCCAAGGGCTCGATTACCGTGAATGGGGTCTCGCTGACGGTGAACGAGGTTGAAGACGATGTTTTTGGGGTCAATCTCATCCCGCACACCTGGGATGTCACGACCTTGGGAACCCTGAAGGTCGGTAGTCGCGTAAACCTCGAAATCGATATGCTTGCACGTTACCTCGCGCGCTGGCGCGAAACCGCTTAAGGGATGTGATGCAATCAGGAACCTGTCCATGAGTGAAGCTCAAGTCCGCATTCTTATCGTCGAGGCCCGATTTTATGACGGGCTGGCAGATGACCTTCTGGCCGGAGCCAAGGATGTCATCCTGGCCCATAATGGCTTGGCGGATGTTGTGACCGTGCCCGGAGCCCTGGAAATTCCAGGGGCCATCGCCCTGGCTGAGGACGCCGGTCGCGGGCCCGGAGGGGTCCGTTATGATGGTTATGTCGCCCTTGGAACGGTAATCCGGGGCGAGACCTATCACTTCGAGATCGTGTCGAATGAGAGCGCTCGCGGGATTATGGACCTCACGGTGCGAGAGAGACTTTGCATTGGAAATGGCATTCTGACCGTTGAGGATGAGGCTCAGGCCTGGGCTCGGGCGCGACCCAGCGAGGGTGACAAGGGCGGCGGGGCAGCTCGCGCAGCCCTGGAAATGATCGCGCTGAAGCACAACCTGTCCGGCACCCACCTATGAGCGGTCGTCCGAAGCAGGCACGGTCTGTGGCTAGGCTGGCCGCGGTCCAGGCTCTCTACCAGATGGAAGTTTCTGGTCTCGGCGTTGAGGCCGTCATTCGAGAGTTTGCCGATCATCGCTTCGATCGTCAGGTCGAGGCGGATGACAGCGGAATCATGGCCGAGGCCGACGAGGCCTTCTTTGGAGATCTGGTTCGCGGCGTTGTTGCCAACCAGCGCGCCATAGACACATCCGTCGTCAAGCGACTGGCGCAAGGCTGGCGGCTTGAGCGCCTCGACGCCACGGTGCGGGCGATCCTTCGTGCCGGGACTTTTGAACTTTCCCACCGCAAGGAAATCCCGATCGAAGTCACGATCGACGAATATGTGGAACTGGCAAAGTCGTTCTTTGATGGTCCTGAACCTGGCTTTGTGAACGGCGCTCTGGATGGAGTTGCACAGGATGTCCGCGCCTAACGAATTTGAGCAGATTGCCCGGCTCTACAGGCCATTGACACGGGGCGCGCCTGAGGCTCTGGGGCTCCTTGATGATGCTGCCGTCATGGCGTCCAGACCGGGTTTCGACCTGGTCATCACGAAGGATACTCTGGTTGAAGGCGTGCACTTTCCTGCTGGCGAGCGCCCGGATTTGGTGGCCAGAAAACTCCTGCGGGTAAATCTCTCCGACCTCGCGGCCAAGGGAGCAGACCCCTATGGATACTTGCTGTCGACCGCCTGGCCTCCCGGATATGGCTGGGCCGAGAGAGAGTCCTTTGCCCGGGGTCTGGATATTGACGGAGAGGCCTTTGGGCTCACCCTCTTGGGCGGCGACACTGTCTCGACCTCAGGACCGCTTGTCGTAAGCGCGACCATGCTGGGGTGGGTTCCTGCTGGGGGCATGGTGAGGCGCGCGGGGGCTCAGGATGGCGATGTTCTGGCCGTTTCAGGGGTCATCGGGGATGGCGGATTGGGTTTAAAAGTCGTGCAAAACGCGTTGGATGATCCGCACGGTCGCCTGCGGGCTCGTTACACCTTGCCTGAGCCGCGTGTGGATCTCAGAGACGGTTTGCGGCAACATGCCCATGCGGCCGCCGATGTTTCGGATGGGTTGGTGGCAGATGCCTGGCACATAGCTGAGGCCAGTCGTCTGGGGCTCGTCATCTCGTTGGGAACGCTGCCGGTGTCCCCCGAAGGGCGGACCTGGCTTGCGCAACAATCCGATCCCCTCGCGGCTATGCTGTTTCTTGCGACATCAGGGGATGACTATGAGGTCGTCTGCGCAACGTCCCTAGAAGGTGCGGCGGCCATGGGCATGACCGTCATTGGCCACTTTGGCGGAGACGGCTTGGTCGTCCTGTCAGACGGGAAGCCTGTTGAAACTGGCCCTGGTGGCTGGCAGCATCGTTAAGCTCGCGACAATACCGGAATGCCCAACAGGATAGGGCGGTGTCAGACAAGGGGTTATGTGGATGGCTACGAAGCGCTTGGGTTTAGCATCAGTCTTGGTGACCGCCCTCCTGCTTGCGTCCTCAGCGGTCGCGACGGAGGCCATGGCATCGGAATCCAAGGAACCGACGGCCGCAGAGGCGGCAAAGGCTGGTTTTTATTTTACGATGTCGCCCGTGGTCCTGCCGATTGTCGTTGATCGCAGGCCTGTAAATTTCGTTGCCGTTCGAATGAAGCTCATTCTTTCTCCAGAGGGGGCAAAGCAAAGGGTTTCAGATAAGGAAAACTATCTCCGTGAGGCCCTATTGCGGGAATGGTACCGGGCCCCTTTGATTGTTCCGGACGACCATACTGTGGTCGATCAGGCGAAAACGGAGGCCATGATGTTGAAGATAGCCCGCAACATTCTTGGGACCTCCAATGTGCGAGGTGTAATGTTAGCGGAGCAAATTCCTCAAAAAAAATAGGAATTTACTCTTCGCTAGACTCTGTGGTGGGCTGAAAATCTGAAGGCACGAAATTCGCTGAAATAATCAGAAACATTGCATGACTGCCCTATGTTTGGCAGTTTGGGCAGGCTTTCAGGGAAGTGGCAGACTCAGTCGCTTCGCCTTGAGGGGGAAACCAGGGTCCGGTTGTTTCTAAAAGGGTGTGATAACGTCACCTTGACCGGCTCCGCGCAGTCTTAAAAGGGGCGCTTCGAAAATGAGTTCTGAGCTTTTGCTGGCCATCGGTGCCGGTGTTCTGGCGGTGCTGTATGGAATAGTCCAGACAGCCTCGTTAATGCGGGCCTCGCCCGGTAACGCGAAAATGCAGGAAATCGCGGCGGCCATTCAAGAGGGCGCTCAAGCCTACCTGAACAAACAATATACCGCGATCGCCGTGGTCGGTGCTGTGATTCTCGTTGCGGTCTACGCCCTGATCGGCCCCCTGGCGGCTATCGGCTTTGCTACGGGTGCAATTCTTTCTGGCCTGGCAGGCTTTGTCGGCATGCTCGTGTCGGTTCGCGCCAATGTGCGAACGGCCCAGGCCGCCTCTGAAGGTCTGGCCAAGGGTCTGTCCCTGGCCTTCCGGTCCGGTGCCATTACCGGCATGCTGGTTGCAGGCTTCGCCCTGATTGGTGTGGCTGGATACTTTGCCATTCTGACGGGCCCGCTTGGCCTGGCTCCCGTGAGCCGTGACGTTGTCGACTCCATGGTCGCACTGGGCTTTGGGGCTTCGCTGATTTCGATCTTCGCCCGTCTCGGCGGTGGTATCTTCACCAAGGGTGCGGATGTCGGCGGGGACATGGTTGGCAAGGTTGAAGCCGGTATCCCGGAAGACGACCCCCGGAACGCCGCCACGATCGCCGACAATGTCGGTGACAATGTGGGTGACTGCGCCGGCATGGCGGCGGACCTGTTTGAAACCTATGCTGTGACGACCGTCGCGACCATGGTTCTGGCTGCGATCTTCTTCCCGTCCGACGCCTCCAACATGATGTTGCTTCCCCTGGCGATCTGCGCTGTCTGCATCATTACCTCGATCCTGGGGACCTTTGCGGTCCGTCTTGGCAAGTCCCAGAACATTATGGGCGCGCTCTACCAGGGCCTGATCGTCACCGGCGTCCTGTCGGTTGGTGCGATTTACTGGGTGATTAACAAGCTGGTTCCCGCAGCGCTCACGGTGAACGGAAAGTCCTTTGGGGCGCAGGAACTGTTCTACTGCGGTGTTGCCGGTCTGGTCGTCACCGCCCTGATCGTCGTGATCACGGAATACTATACGGGCACGGGCTTCCGGCCCGTGAAATCGGTGGCCAAGGCCTCGGTTTCCGGACACGGCACCAACGTCATTCAAGGTCTCGCCATGAGCCTTGAGTCGACGGCGGCACCGGCTCTGGTGATCATTGCGGGCATTCTTGTGACCTATAACCTCGCAGGGCTGTTCGGGATCGCCATTGCCACCACCTCGATGTTGTCCCTGGCGGGCTTCATTGTTGCCCTGGATGCCTTCGGTCCCGTCACCGACAATGCCGGTGGTATTGCCGAAATGGCGGGTTTGCCGCCTGAAGTGCGGGTCACCACCGATGCGCTCGACGCGGTCGGCAACACCACCAAGGCGGTCACCAAGGGCTATGCCATCGGTTCTGCCGGTCTGGGTGCCCTGGTGCTCTTCGCAGCCTATACAGAAGACCTGAAGTACTTCTCTGCCAATGCGACGCCTGGGTCCTTCTTCGAAGGTCTGGGAACGGTCGCCTTTGACCTGTCCAACCCCTATGTGGTGGTGGGCCTCCTGTTCGGCGGTCTTCTGCCCTTCCTGTTCGGCGGCATGTCCATGACCGCCGTTGGCCGGGCAGCAGAAGCCGTGGTGGAAGAAGTTCGCCGTCAGTTCCGGGAAAATCCCGGCATTATGACGGGCGAGGTCAAGCCGGAATACGGTCGTGCGGTAAGCATTCTGACGAGTGCGGCGATCCGCGAAATGATCGTGCCGTCGCTTCTGCCGGTTGTGTCGCCCATCGTCCTGTTCTTCGCGATCAATGCCATTGCCGGTAAGGCCAATGGGTTTGCCTCGCTGGGAGCCATGCTCATGGGCGTGATCGTGACGGGTCTGTTTGTGGCCATTTCGATGACCTCGGGTGGCGGTGCTTGGGACAATGCCAAGAAGCTCATTGAAGAAGGCCATTACGGTGGCAAGGGTTCAGAGGCTCACAAGGCCGCTGTGACCGGTGACACCGTCGGTGACCCCTACAAGGACACGGCAGGCCCTGCCGTGAACCCGATGATCAAGATCACCAACATCGTTGCCCTCCTGCTCCTCGCAGTCCTGGCCCACGGGGTTGTCCACTAATCCAGAAAGGCCCGGGTGCCCGACTTTGGGTGCTCGGGCCGCCTGGCAGATAAAGCAATGCCCCGGAGGCGATCCTCCGGGGCATTTTTTATGTTTGATTGCTGGGGGGCGGGGGTGAATTCCCGTCCGAATGTTTTAGCGTCTGTCGCCCGGGCGATTGCCCGGTGCGCCTTCGTCTTGGTTGGGCAACATGCCTCCGCCGCGACCGACCGAGCCCAGCAACTGTTCAATAATGGTAAGCTCGCGCCCACGGGTCGGGGTTTCGCGGCCGTTGAAGGCGATGACCTTGCCGTCCTTGAGGGTCAGATTGTTCACGTTCTCGACCAACTCAGTGTCCTTGTTGAAGGAAATGGCGGTGATCTCGCGGCGGGTGGTGGTTGGGCGCTGGAAGGCAACCGTTTCCTTGGTCTGGTTGATATAGAACCAGACATTGGGATCGAAGGTCGATATGGCCGATGGCGTCCCAAGCCTTCCTCGCACCGTAGCCTTGGTGTCTGAACCGCTCTTCACGTCTTTAGGATTAGAATCTATGGCCTGAAACCCCGAATAGGTCGTAATAGGGGCGCAGGCAGGCAAGGTCAGGAGACCCAGAGCCAGGGCAGCAAAGGCGACACGTTGGATCATTAGAGACCTGTTCATTTTTCCTAGGCTTTGACCTATCCCTCGCAGCCCCTTACTGCAATGCCGCCCTTAAGCGCCGCTGAAGGCGAAATCGAGGCCGAAATGAAATTATTCCGTTCCAAGCCCCAAAAAAATGTGGGTCTCAGCCTGTACGCCGCCTGCGTGGAGCAAGCCAGGTTGCCGGATTTGTATTTGAATATGGCGGTTCCAGACACCGTCGAGGGGCGATTCGAGCTCTACACACTCCATGTCATGCTCCTGCTGGATCGCATGAGGGGCCAAGGGGCCCGCGCCCAGGATATTTCACAAGCCCTGTTTGATTCTTATATTCAGGCTCTTGATGATGCCCTTCGCGAAATGGGGGTCGGCGATTTGTCAGTCGGGAAGAAGATGCGCAAGCTTGGCGAAGCCTTCTATGGCCGGGCAAAGAGCTATGAGGTCGCCTTTGCAAGTCTTCCGGATACCCAGGAGCTGAACGCCTTGCTGGCGCGGACCGTCTTCGCCGAGACCCCGACCGCCGAAGTTGCGCCGATTGCCAGCTACGTGCTTGCTCAAAGGGACAATCTCCTGGGCCTGCCTCTGGAGGCGATTCTGGATGGGAACATGACCTGGGGTGCCGCATGAGCTGGGATGCGACAGTCAGGCTTGGCGAGATTTCCAGAAGCCCCGTGACGGTGCGGTTGGAAGCTGATGCGGCTCGTCGCACCGAGATTGCCCGCGCCCTCGGCCTGCCCGGCATTCCAGCCCTGACGGCGGATTTGACGGTTAGGGCTTGGCTGGATGGTGCTGAGCTGATCGGGCGTTTCTCCGCCCAGGTCGAGCAGGTCTGCGGCATCTCCCTGGATCATTTTGTTCAGGATGTGACCGGCGAGATCGATATCCGGGTTGTCCCGCACGGAAGTCCGAATGCCCCGCAAGTCTCCCCGGACGGCGAAATCGAACTCGATCCGGAAGAGCATGATCCGCCAGACGTTCTGGAGACTGACGTGATCGACTTAGGAGCCTATCTGATTGAGCACCTCGCCCTCTCGGTAGATCCCTTTCCAAGAAAACCTGGCGCGGTGTTTTCCTTTGGGGCCGGAACCGAGGAATTGTCGCCCTTCGCTGCGCTCAAGGCCTTAAGGGATAAGCCAGAATGATGGTCAGGGCGTTTGCATATATGGATCGGAACTGTATTCTCAGCCAGCGCGCGCTTGCGGGGCCGGACTCAATTTCGTGACGCAGTCTCTGACAATTTCGATCGATGCCATGGGCGGAGATCATGGCGTGCAGACCACCTTGCCAGGCCTAGCCTTGGCCAGGCGTGCCCTGGCTGCGGATACACGTTTTCAGCTCCATGGCGATGCAACCATGATCGAGCAGGAGCTTGCCCGACTGCCCCAACTCAAGGGTCGGGTCGAAATTCGCCACACCGACAAGGTCATTGCGTCTGATGAAAAGCCCGCGACGGCCGTTCGGCGCGGCAAGGGCGCATCCATGTGGAATGCCATTGAGGCGGTTAAATCCGGAGAGGCAAACGGGGCTGTATCCTGCGGAAATACCGGCAGTCTGATGGCGATCTCACGCTTGATTCTTCGCATGAGTGTCCCCGTTGACAGACCGCCACTGGTCGTTCCCTGGCCGGGGCTTCGTGGGGTGACCACCATGCTCGATGCTGGCGCGAATATTGATTGTGATGCGCAAAGGCTCGTTGAGTTTGCGATCATGGGAGAAGCCTATCATCGTGCTGCCCACGGAATTGCCCGCCCGACGGTCGGGATTCTCAATGTGGGGTCAGAAGACGGCAAGGGCCATGATGAGGTCCGCCAGGCCCATGCGATTTTGAAGAGTGGTCGTTTCGATCTGGATTACCACGGCTTTGTCGAAGGCGACGACCTGTCGCGAAATGTGGTTGATGTCGTGGTCACCGATGGCTTTACCGGCAATGTCGCGCTGAAGACGGGCGAGGGGACAGCGCAGTATATTACGCATGAACTACGGGCCGCCCTGACCTCCAGCTTCCTTGCAAAGTTAGGGGCCCTGCTGGCGCGGCCTGCCTTGCGCGCCTTCCGGGATAAGCTCAACCCGCCGGCTGCGGCCCCCTTGCTCGGGCTGAATGGTTTGGTGATCAAATGCCATGGCGGGGCCAATGCTGCGGCCTTTGGCCAGTCTATTGACCTGGCTGTAGACCTTGCAAAGAGCGACTTTGCCGCCGAAATCGAACGCAATATGACGCGGCTTTTGGTCGCCCTTGAGGCACCTGAGGATCCGGTTGAGGAGCTTTCCTGACGTGTCAAACCTGATCCGAAGTGTGGTTACCGGAGTAGGGGCTTACTTGCCCGAGGATGTTGTGACCAATGCCGACTTGGCAAAGGTCGTTGATACGACGGATGAGTGGATCGTCGAACGCACAGGTATCCGGCAACGCCACCGGATTGCTTCGGGGCATGGCGTTTCCGATCTCGCAACCGAAGCCGCCCGACGGGCCCTAGCCGCTGCTGGTCGCACACCTGCTGATGTGGATCTGATTATCGTGGGCACCACGACGCCGGACCTGACCTTTCCTGCTGTTGCCACCATGGTGCAGCGCAAGCTTGGCTGCCCCATTGGCATTGCTTTTGATGTTCAGGCGGTTTGCTCGGGATTTGTCTACGCCCTGTCGACGGCAGATGGTTTCGTCGCCCGAAACCGTTCCAAGTGTGCCCTGGTCATAGGGGCTGAGGCCATGACCCGACTGATGGACTGGACCGACCGCGGAACATGCGTCCTGTTTGGCGACGGCGCTGGAGCCGTGGTTGTAGAGCCCCGCGAAGGGCAGGGGACAACCGATGATCGCGGTTTGCTGGGCTTCGCCCTCCGTGCCGACGGGACCAAGCAGGACCTGCTCTATGTCGACGGGGGCGTCTCGACCACTGGCGAGGTCGGGAAGCTTCGGATGCAGGGCAATCAGGTGTTCCGCCATGCCGTTGTCAACATTTCGGAGGCCGTTGTCGCCGCTGCGGCTGATGCGGGGGTCGCCCTCTCTGACGTGGACTGGTTCATTCCCCATCAGGCCAATCAGCGGATCCTGCAAGGGGTGGCTCATCGCCTGGGGATTGATGAGGCCAAGGTGATTTCGACGGTGGCCTTGCATGCCAACACCTCTGCAGCCTCTATACCGCTGGCGCTGAATCAGGGGATCGCCGATGGCCGGATCAAGCCCGGCCAGCTCATTCTGATGGAGGCCATGGGGGGTGGCCTAACCTGGGGCGCCTGCGTCCTGCGGCTCTGACCGCATAATATGGCACGCACTGTGCTGATTTTACTGCTGCGGCTTTTGACTTCATGCGCTAATCAGTTCACCAATAAGAAGGTGTCCACGGGCTGTGGACCAGGCAGGCTTTCTTCTGCGGTAAACGGGGGACGTAATGAAGGGCGCTACGGTAACGCGAGCAGACTTGTGCGAAGCGGTTCACCAGGAGGTTGGGCTCACGCGGCAGGATTGCGCGGGCCTGGTCGAAAGAACGCTGGAACTGGCAACCGAGGCTCTGGAGCGTGGTGACCATGTCAAACTGTCCGGCTTTGGTGTGTTTCAGGTGCGTGAAAAGCGTGCCCGCATGGGGCGTAACCCCAAGACCGGCGAGCCCGCACGCATTGCGCCGCGTCGGGTGATCAGCTTTCGGGCCTCCCATGTCATGAAGGCGCGCGTGGATAGCGCCCTGGGTAAGTAACCCTTCGTGGCAAAAGGGCCGGACGCCTTTCGGACGATTTCAGAAGCGGCTGATGAAGTTGGCGTGCCAGCTCATGTCCTGCGGTTTTGGGAGTCCCGGTTTTCCTTCATCCGGCCCATGAAGCGGGCAGGGGGGCGTAGATTTTATCGCCCTCAGGATGTCCTCGTGCTGAGCGCCATCAAGTCGCTGCTGCATGACCAGGGCCATGCCATCAAGGCGGTCCAAAAGTTACATCGCGAACATGGTCTGAAATTTCTAATGGCAGGAAGCGTCACTGAGCTTTCCGTTGCCAGTTCGGAAATGCCGGTAACGACATCGACAAACAAGGGCCCGGATGCGGCGTCCAGACTTCGGTTGACCGAGGCCCTGGCCGACCTGATCGCAACAAAAGGCCGGCTAGATGGCCTATTGGGAACCCGACCAGTCTGAACTCTGGACATAAGATTTGGAAATTCGCTTGCCCGCAGGCTCCAAGCCGCTAGAAGGACCCCTCGCCGATGTCGGAGCGTAGCGCAGCCTGGTAGCGCACTTGACTGGGGGTCAAGGGGTCGCAGGTTCAAATCCTGTCGCTCCGACCATCGGCGGCTAGTTTTTTCCTCCCCGGTCCATCCAGGAGATAAGGGGCAGGATGGGCAGGCCCCAGGCCAGCCCGGTTACCGCAAAAAAGATCAGTTTCAGCGGACCTGCTTCGGGCAGAAGGTCAGCTATGGCCGTAACGAGCCAGATATAGCCAGCCAAGAAGGCCATAATGCCAAGGCCGCCAATGATTTTCCGAATACGAGGTGTCATGGGCAGACCTATAGGCCCTGGCCTGGCCCGCGTCACCTTTACATGGACGTCTGGGGTTAACTGAGTTAGCGGGAGGACACATTGAAACGGGGCAGCTTCAGCGCCATGACGAGTGTTTCTAATCAAGATCGTTCACGCCCCGTGGGGATCTGGCTTTTTTCCGTCGCGATACTGGTTCTGGCCATGGTTGTGGTCGGCGGGGCGACCCGACTGACCGGGTCCGGCCTGTCCATTACAGAATGGAAGCCGGTCACAGGGGCCATTCCGCCCATGTCCCCAGAGGCATGGATGGGGGAGTTTGAGCGCTACAAACAAATCCCCCAATACGTCCAGCTCAACAAGGGCATGAGCCTGGACGCCTTCAAGGGCATTTATTGGTGGGAGTGGTCCCACCGGTTTCTGGCCCGGACGGTCGGGGCCGCATTTGCCCTTCCCTTGATCTATTTTGGTTTGCGCCGGCAGATTCCCCGTCGGCTGCTGCTGCCCTGCATCACCCTGTTTGGACTTGGGGGTCTGCAAGGGGCAGTGGGATGGTGGATGGTCTCAAGCGGGCTTGATCATCGGGTGTCTGTCGCCCCTGAGCGTCTGATGACCCATCTGGGACTTGCCATGGCGCTCCTGGCCGCTTTGGTCTGGACGGGGCTTGAGGCTTGGGCCGGTCCCGCTCCGCGCTCAGCCCGCGGACGTTGGCACGCGGTGTCTATGGCTCTCCTGGTCGGGGTCTATATCCAGATCCTGCTTGGGGCCCTCGTGGCCGGAAATCATGCCGGGCTGGTCTATAATGACTGGCCCCTCATGAATGGTCGGCTGCTCCCAGACAATTATTTTGGCGGCGACCTTTGGGGGACCCTTGCCCACAGTCTGGGGGCCGTCCAGCTGCACCACAGACTCACGGCCTATGGGCTGGTGATCGCGGGCCTTGTGGCTGTGGTTCAGGCACAGAAATCCGCGGTTCTGTCTGCCAACGCCAAGCGAATGGCTATTCTTCTGGGGGTGGCCCTTGGGCTGCAGTCCATGCTTGGCATAATTACCCTGGTCTCCCACGTGCCAATGGCGCTTGGAATGGCCCATCAAGTGGCGGCAGCGCTCGTCTTGTCGGTCGTGACCGGGTTTTTGTGGATTGTGCGCAGGCAGCCAGGGTAATACGCGGTATTATAATACCGTTATTGAGAAACCCTTGTAATCTAAGGGTTTGGAGCTAAATCTCATCATAGTTAGTTGACTTCAGGAGAGGGGTGCCTTAATCCCCGCGCTTCTTGTTACGGGCCTCGCCTGTGCGCCAATTAATGGACTGATCCCATGATGAAGACGACGGCTTCTCTGAAGCCTGCCGACGTCGAGAAGAAGTGGATTGTGATCGACGCCGAGAACGCCGTTGTGGGCCGCCTCGCCACGTTCATCGCCAACCGTCTTCGCGGCAAGCATCGGCCTGACTACACCCCGCACGTTGACTGCGGCGACTTCGTTGTCGTTGTGAATGCCGACAAGGTTAAGTTCACCGGCCGCAAACTGGAACAGAAGACCTATTACTGGCACACCGGTCACCCGGGCGGCATCAAGGAACGGACTGCGGACAAGATCCTCAGCGGTCGTTTCCCGGAACGCGTCCTTGAAAAGGCCGTTGAGCGCATGCTCCCCAAGGAAAGCCCCCTGGCGCGCAAGCAGATGACGCACCTGCGCATCTACAACAGCGCAGAGCACCCGCATGAAGCCCAGAACCCTGAGGTCATCGCCTTCGGCGCAATGAACTCCAAGAACCTGCGGAGCAAGTAATCCACATGTCAGACGCTCCCGCCCCCACTGGGTTCGACGCCCTGCAGAGCATGTCGTCAAACCCGCAGCCCGATGCGGTTGTTCACGTCCGCAAGGTCGATGCCCAGGGTCGCGCCTATGCGACCGGCAAGCGCAAGAACGCAGTCGCTCGCGTTTGGATCAAGCCCGGCAAGGGGCAGATCACGATCAATGGCCGAGATCAGACCATCTATTTTGCGCGTCCGGTTCTGCGGATGATGATTGCCCAGCCTCTGGAAGTGACCGACCGTCTCGGCCAGTTCGATGTGGTCGTCACGGTTCTTGGTTCTGGCCTGTCCGGTCAAGCCGGTGCCATCCGCCACGGGATTTCCAAGGCTCTGACCTATTTTGAACCCGGTCTTCGCCCGGTCCTGAAGCCGCACGGTTTCCTGACCCGCGATAGCCGAGTTGTTGAGCGTAAGAAGTACGGCAAGGCCAAGGCCCGCCGTAGCTTCCAGTTCTCGAAGCGTTAAGCGCGCGATTTCTATCGCGTTTGCAAGGGGCGCTTCGGGAAACCGGAGCGCCCTTTTTGCGATCTGTCCCATGGCATTTGGGAGTCTGGCCATGTCACATACGGTATTCATTGACGGCGAAGCCGGTACAACCGGCCTGCAAATCCGGCAGAGACTTGCTGGTCGAACCGATATTGAACTGGTGTCCATTGATCCTGAGCGGCGCAAGGACGCGCGTGCACGGGCGGAATTGCTCAACGGGGTCGACATCGCCATCCTGTGTTTGCCGGACGATGGTGCCCGGGAGGCGGTAAGCCTGATCACCAATCCAGCCGTGACGGTCATCGATCCCTCGACGGCCCATCGGACGGACCCAAGCTGGGCCTATGGATTTCCCGAAATGGCTCCCGGGCAAAGGGAGCGTATTCGCCAGTCCAGGCGCATTACCAACCCAGGGTGCTGGTCCACAGGGTTTATCGGGCTCATGTCCCCTCTGGTTCGTGCGGGACTTATCCCTGCGGACTGGCCCGTGAGCGTGCATGGCATATCGGGGTATTCTGGCGGCGGACGTGGGCTCATCGAAGAATTCGAGCGGGAGCCTGACAAGGATGTCTTCAGAGGATACGGGCTGAACCTCGCCCACAAGCACCTTCCGGAAATGGCCGCCTATACGGGGCTGGCTCATAGTCCGATATTTTCGCCAGCGGTCGGGAGATATGCGCAAGGCATGCTTGTTGAGGTTCCGCTTCCGCTGTGGGCCCTGCCAGGGCGTCCAAGCCATGAGGCGCTGCGGGACATCTTGGCAGAGTCTTATCAGGGCGAAAGCTTCGTCAAGGTCGCGGACGCCCCGGATTGTGAGGCCCTTCAGGCTGCCCGATCTGGTGCGGCGGGCTATGTCCATGACCTGGACCCGGAGTCCTTGAACGGAACCAACCAGATGCATCTCTATGTCTTTGGCAACCAGGCCCGCGGTGAGGCCAGGCTGGTGGCCCTGCTGGATAATCTGGGCAAGGGGGCGTCCGGTGCCGCCGTGCAAAACCTAAACCTTAGGCTGGGTCTGGCTGAATCTACCGGCCTGTGACTATGATTTGGTCGGACACGAACAGGGGCGGGTGATGTGATGGATCAGACTGACAAGATGACACGTCGCGGTCTCCTGGGCGGGCTTTCCCTGGCAGCCCTATTACCAAGCTCTGTCCTGGCCGCTGACCTCTATGCGAACACGGTTTGGCGGACGATGAGCGATGCTGAGTGGCGTCGCCGCCTTCCCCGGGATGCCTACCAGATCCTGCGTCATGAGGACACGGAACGACCCTTCACAAGCCCGCTTCTGAACGAGCATCGTAGCGGGCGATTTGTCTGTATTGGCTGTGACCTGCCCCTGTTCAACTCGACGGCAAAGTACGACAGCGGTACAGGCTGGCCGAGTTTCTGGGAGGCGATCCCTGGCTCCATCGGCCGGAAGCCGGATTATGCCCTGGGTGTGCTCAGGACCGAGTATCACTGTGCCCGTTGCCTGGGCCATCATGGCCACGTTTTCAATGACGGTCCGCGACCATCCGGCCTGCGGTACTGCAATAATGGATGGGCGCTCAAGTTTGTTCCGGTTTAGCCTTGGTCTCCTTTCACTTTTCCTTTGTCTGACGCTTCAGGCCTGTGCGGCCCCTCGTGCGGACCTGGATGCGGACCGGATGGGGCGCACGGTCGTTGATGCGGTCCAGCGTGCGGACTGGGCTCAGATCGACCGCTCAATCACGCCTGGCTTTATGGCGGCGTCAGATCACGCCGATCGGATCGAGTTTGCCCGGACAGCCTTTCCGGCAGACCCTCCCTGGTCGATTAAGTTGCTGGCTTCAAGCATGGCTGGCGACGGCGAAAAGGTCCCCGCTCAGGCGCGGCTGAATTATCTTTATACTTTTGCCCAATCCCGGCTGGTGATTGACCTCGCGGTTGATCAGGTCGGCTGGCAGAAGGTCTACGACATGGGCCCTGGCCGCCCGCCCTTTCGGACTGCTGTCGTCGAGGCCAAGCCATCTAAGCCTGCGGAAGGCGCGCGGCGCTACACCATCGCGAAGGTTTATAAGCTGGCATCGATCCAGGTCACGCCCGTGAGGGTCGAAGATGTGGCCGCCAGTCGCTTTCCGGGGCCGCCAAAGGCCCTCACAAACTGGACTTTTCTTGGGCTGATCTTCCTCGTACCGGGTGTCATGGTGGCATCGGCCATAGCAGTCCTGCGGGCTCGCGGCCTTGGATACAAGCCGTTTTGGGCTCTGCTTTGCTTTGTCGCGGTCGGTTCCGTTTGGCTGGACTGGACCCAGTGTCGTTTCGGCTCCGGCTGGTCCATTGCCTTGATTGGCACCGGTTGGGACCGGGGGCCTTCCCCCCTGTCGCCCTGGATGTTCCAGTTCAGCTGGCCCCTTGGCAGTGCGCTGGTCTGGCTAAGACTCGCCCTGCTGCGGCTCAGGACTTGACCTTCACATAGCTGCCCGGTGCATCCTCAATCGGGGGCAGGGGGCCCTTTGACGGGTCTCGGGCGGGGATCATTTTTCCAGACCTCCGGGACAGCCATGTCGCCCAATGTGGCCACCAGGACCCGGGGTGCTCCACAGCCCCTTCGCGCCAGGCCTCAAGGGTTTCCGGCAGGGCGTCATTGGTCCAGTGCTGGTACTTGTTTGCAGCAGGATGATTGATGACACCTGCGATATGGCCGGAGCCTGACTGGGTAAAGGTCACCGGGCCACCAAACAAACCTGCCCCGCGATAGACTGACCGGGCGGGGGCAATATGGTCCTCCTTTGAGGACTGGACATAGATCGGAGTCTTGACCTTCGAAAGGTCGAGCTGAATGTCGTCCAGAACCAGCTTCCCGCGGGCCAGAGCATTCTCGCCATAAAATTTCCGGAGGTAGAACATATGTAGGGTCTTGGGCATCCGGGTCTGGTCGGAGTTCCAGAACAGGAGGTCGAAAGGCTTTGGCTCCTTGCCCATCAGGTAGTTGTTCACAAAGAACGACCAGATCAGGTCATTGGAGCGCAGGGCGTTGAAGGTGTCGGACATGGCCTGACCGGAGAGGACACCCCCCGCCGCGTCCATCTGCTGCTCAAGTGACTTCAGCCAGTCCTCATTGGTGAAGAGCAGGAGGTCACCTGCCTCCGTGAAATCCTGTTGCGCGGCGAAGAATGTGGCCGAGGCAATCCGCTCATCGCCAGTCGCCGCCATGTGAGCCAGGGTGGCCGAAAGCAGGGTCCCGCCGATGCAATAGCCCACCGTATTAATGCGGGTGACGCCAGCCTGCTTCATGGCGGCCTCTGTCCCCTCATAGATTCCCTGTCGCATGTAGTCCGCAAAGGTCTTGGTGGCCAGCTGTGGGTCTGGGTTGACCCATGAGGCGACAAAGACCGTGAAGCCCTGATCTGTGAGCCACCGGATCATCGAGTTTTCCGGGCGCAGGTCGAGGATATAGAACTTGTTTATCCAGGGCGGAAAAATGAGCAGTGGGATTTCATGGACTTGCTCGGTCGTCGGGGTGAATTGCAGTAGCTGGATAATTTCGTTCTGGAATACGACCTTGCCGGGGGCGGTCGCAACGTTTTCCCCGATTTTGAACATTTCATAGTCGGTCTGGCTGATCGCCAACTGACCGTCACCCCGCTCCAGGTCGGCCGCAAAATTCTCCATGCCCCTGAGCAGGCTCTCGCCCCGTGTTGCGACAGCTTCCCGCAAGGCTGCAGGATTTGAGGCCAGGAAGTTTGTGGGAGAGAAGGCGTCGGTGAGCATGTGCATGAAGAACTCGACCCGACGCTTGGTCATGGGGTCGACATCATCCACCTCGCTGACCAGCCCATTCAGCCAGTTCGCCCCAATGAGGTAGGATTGTTTGATCACGTCAAAGACGGGATTATCGGTCCATTCCGGGTCCAGGAACCGCTTGTCACCCGGCTTTGGGGTTACAGGCGGCTGGCCAGGTTCACCAGATGCGCGCCGGGCTGCGAATTGCCACAAGTTCATATAGCTCTGGAAAAGGTCCGCCTGGGCCTTGACCAGTCGTGTGGGCTGACTGGCAAGCTTTCCCATGACATCCGAGAGCGCTGGAGCGACATGGAAGGGGTCCGGCGACAGGGCTGCGGGACGATCCGCCTGACGCAGGGCGGCTTCTGCGACCAGGCCCTGCGCGGTCAGGGCTGCCCGCGCAAGATTGGCCGACATGACTTCGATGGCTTGCAGGTGATCAGCGGAAAGGTCGATCTGGCCGTTTTTATGCGGCTGGGGTTCGGCCTGGCTGACTTTTTTCACAGCCTCACCCACCGCCTTTTTGCGGGGCGTCGGCTTGGTCTTGCCGGACTTTGACGGCTTGGCGTCGGCTACAGTCATAGCGTTCGTCCTCTTTGGAGGGGGTGTTTACCTACGCACTTCCGTTACGACCCATCATGGCATAAGATTGAGGTGTAAATGAATGCTCATAATCGTCTTTTCTTGATCCATAAAGCTGAAGGCAAGTTCGGCCTTGTTTTGGTGTGCTTTGCCCTGGGGGGCTGCGCCCTGAACACGGCCCCTGCGCGTTCAGCAGCAGGAGATGGCAGTCCGATTCAGGCCGAGATGGCCCGCATTGAAAAGACGCCGGGCAAGTTTCCTGAGTTTGCTGACTTTCCCAAGGCTCCCGCCAATGTGCGGCCGCTCAAGTCCTGGGGCGTCTCTGCCGGGCAGATTGCCGATGCTGCCCATCAGCTCGAGCGCTTAACGGCCCCGGAGACCTGGTCGCTTGCCGACACAGATCGCTTCCTCAGTCAGACCCTTGCCATGGCCGCACCAAAGGCGAGCGGCCTTGCGGCGACTACGGCAGAAACAGAGGCCTTCGTGCGCGATATGCGGGCACGAGCTACACCGCCTCCGCCGCCCAAAAGATAGGGCCTGCGGGGGCTTAATCGTTTAACTAGCTTGGCGAGACTCCCTTCGGGAGATATGCCGGGTCTGTCCTCCGCTCCCCAAAGCTGCAGGGCTTGCAGCACGAGCTTTTCATGACACCTGAATTCCACAGAATACGCCGACTTCCGCCCTACGTCTTTGAGGAAGTGAACCGCATCAAGGCGCGCCTGCGCGCCGAGGGCGTTGACATCATTGATTTCGGCATGGGCAATCCAGACATGCCGACGCCGAAGCATATTGTCGACAAGCTCATTGAGACCGCACGTGATCCCAAGGCAGGGCGCTATTCGGCCTCCAAAGGGATTGTCGGCCTGCGCAAGGCTATGGCTGGCTATTACGAGCGCCGCTATGGCGTGAAGCTCAACCCCGATACCGAAGTCATTGCGACCCTGGGCTCGAAGGAGGGGTTCGCCAATCTCGCTCAGGCGCTCACGGCTCCCGGCGACGTCATTATCTGCCCAAACCCCGCCTATCCGATCCATGCCTATGGTTTCATCATGGCAGGTGGCGTGATCCGCCACGTCCCGGCGCTTTCGCCGGAGGAATACCTGTCCGGTATCAGCCGTGCGGTTAAGCACTCGGCGCCACCGCCCAGCGTCCTGATCTTGTCCTATCCCTCAAATCCTACCGCCCAGTGGGTGGATCTGGACTTCTATCGCGAGGCCGTCGCCCTGGCCCGCAAGCATGACATGCTGGTCCTGTCGGACATTGCCTATTCAGAAATCTACTTCGACGACAATCCGCCGCCCTCCATCCTTCAGGTCGAGGGGGCAAAGGAGATCGCCGTTGAGGTCAATTCCCTGTCGAAGACCTATGCCATGGCCGGTTGGCGCGTCGGCATGGTGGTTGGCAATGAACGGATGTGCGCAGCCTTGGCCCGGGTGAAGTCCTATCTGGACTACGGTGCCTATACGCCGATCCAGGTGGCTGCCGCTGCCGCCTTGAATGGTCCCCAGGATTGCGTCGCGGAAATCCGCGCGACCTATAAGAGCCGCAGGGACACCCTGGTTGAATCCATGCACCGGGCCGGGTGGGACATACCCTCTCCACCCGCCTCCATGTTTGCCTGGGCACCGCTTCCCGAGCCCTATCGCGAGGCCGGGTCTATGTTGTTTGCCAAGCTGCTCATTGAGGAGGCCGGGGTTGCCGTGGCTCCTGGCGTTGCCTTTGGCGAGTATGGGGAAGGCTATGTCCGTATTGGCCTCGTAGAGAACGAGAACCGAATTCGTCAGGCGGCACGGAATGTGAAAAAGTTTCTGGCCAATTCTGACGAAATCCTGGCGCGGGCCCGGGCCGCGATGGTGACACCATGACATCCAACTTCTGTCGCCTAGGGGTCGCCGGTCTCGGAACGGTTGGCGCGGGCCTGCTGAATTTCATTGCCGAACGCCCTGATTTTGCCCCCGCGGGTGGCCGCGTGGTGGTGACGGGAGTGTCTGCCCGGTCGCGCTCGCGTCCCAGGCCTGTCGATATTTCCAACCTGACCTGGTTTGACGATCCCGTAGCCCTGGCGACCTCACCTGAAACCGACGTTTATGTTGAGCTCATCGGGGGTGCCGATGGTACCGCCAAGGCGTCCGTCGAGGCGGCCTTGAAGGCCGGAAAGCCAGTTGTTACGGCGAACAAGGCTCTGATCGCTGAACACGGGGGTGATCTTGCGAGGCTCGCAGAGGCAAATGGGGTGCCGCTGTTGTTTGAAGCGGCCGTCATGGGGGGCGTGCCGGCAGTCAAGTTCATGCGCGAGGCTATGGTTGGCGACGATGTCCAGAGCCTGGCCGGGATCCTGAACGGCACCTGCAATTATATTCTGAGCGAAATGGAGACCACAGGGCGGGCCTTTGCCGATGTCTTGGCCGATGCCCAGCGGCTCGGCTATGCCGAGGCGGACCCCACGATGGACGTCGGTGGCTATGATGCCGCTCACAAGGTGACGATTTTGGCGGCCCTGGCCTTTGGCTATGCGCCAAATTTTAGCGCGGCTCAGGTTGAGGGTATTGATCAACTCGATCTGCTGGATATCAAGCTGGCCCATGATCTTGGCTATCGTGTGAAGCTGATTGCCTCGGCCAAGCTGGGCGCAGACGGAGTTCGGGTTCAGGTCCATCCTTCGCTGGTTCCTCTGGACCACCCCCTCGCTCAGGCGGGTGGTGCTCTGAATGCGCTCTTTGTCGAGAGCAAGCGGATTGGCCGGATTTTCCTGCAGGGGCCTGGTGCCGGTGCTGGCCCGACCGCTGCGGCGGTTGCCGCCGACATCGCCGATGTGATGACCGGGATGGTACGACCCGTTTTCCAGAAGCCCGCGGCCTCTCTGCAGCAATATGGAAGCGTCGATCCCTCAGATACCCTGGTTCGTGCCTATCTCCGCTTCATGGTCAAGGACGAGCCTGGCGTTATTGCAGCTGTGTCAGAATCTCTCGCGGAGGCGGGAGTCTCAATCGAGAGCTTCCTGCAGAAGCCCGCCGGCCAGACCGACGGGGTGCCAATTGTCATGACCACCCACAGTGTCGCGGAATCGGTCCTTGCCGCTGCGATTGATCAGATTGCGGGCCTGGCAACAGTTCTTGATCGCCCAAGATTGTTACGCATCGCGCAAATTTAAGAATCCGCGAATAATGGATCAAATCAGCCGTTTCGGCAGGAGATATTTGAATGAGCTCTGAAACTCTGGATCGCGGTCTTGTTCTCGATGCCGTACGGGTCACCGAGATTGCCGCGATTGCCGCCTGGGCGCTGGTCGGCCACGGAGATGAAAAGGCTGCGGATCAGGCTGCCGTCGATGCCATGCGCACGGCGCTGAACGACCTCGATATCGACGGGGAAATTGTCATTGGGGAAGGGGAGCGAGATGAGGCTCCCATGCTCTACATCGGCGAGCGCGTCGGACGCGGCGGGCCGATCAAGATTGATATCGCGCTGGACCCTCTTGAGGGAACGACCCTGACCGCCAAGGCGATGGCGAATGCCCTGGCCGTCATGGCGTGGGCTCCGAAGGGAACCCTTCTGAATGCGCCGGACACCTATATGGACAAGATCGCCTGCGGTCCCGGCTATCCGGCTGGAATAATTGATTTGGACAAGTCGCCTGCGGACAACGTCCTGGCCCTTGCCAAGGCCAAGGGTGTTGACGCGAGCGAGATTACCGTCTGCGTCCTGGACCGGCCGCGCCATGCTGAAATCATAGCGTCGGTGCGTTCTGTTGGTGCTCGGGTCAATTTGATCACCGATGGCGATGTTGCAGGGGTCATTCATACGACTGATCCCTCGACAGGCGTTGACCTCTATGTCGGCCAGGGTGGTGCCCCTGAGGGCGTTCTGGCCTGTGCCGCGCTGAAGTGCGTCGGCGGTCAGTTCCAGGGCCGCCTTGTCTTCCGGAACGCTGATGAAAAAGAGCGCGCAAGGCGCGTTGGCATCACTGACTTTGATAAGAAGTATGACCTGCACGAAATGGTTCGGGCCGATGCCATTTTCTCCGCCACCGGTGTCACCAACGGGGCTTTGCTTGACGGCGTTCGTCATGAAGACGGGCATGTGCATACCCACACCCTGGTCATGAACTCGTCCACCCGCACGGTGCGTGAAGTGCGGATGATGCGTCCAATCTGATCCCATGTCAGGGGGCAGGGTCGAGCCGGGCTTTCTGGATATCACCTCGTCTGCCACATCCCGGCAATGGCGGGCCCGACCGGCTGACTCTGACTTGGTGCGCCATCACCAGCGGACCCTGGGGCTGGATGAACCCATGGCCCGGGCTCTCGCCTCTCGAGGCATAGCTGCTGAGTCGGGGCAGGATTATCTGAATCCCACGCTTCGGGCCCTCTTTCCCGATCCCTCGCGGTTCCAGGATATGGATCTTGCCGCTGAGATCCTGGTGAATGCCGTCGTCCAGAACCGACCCATGGCCGTCTTTGCGGACTATGATGTGGATGGGGCCTCTAGTGCGGCCCAGCTCGTGCGCTGGATGCGGTCAGCGGGGCGTGACCTTTCCATCTATGTCCCCGACAGGATTGCCGAGGGCTATGGCCCCAGCCCTGCGGCCTTCAGGCGTCTGCGCGACCAAGGGGCCGAACTGGTGATTACGGTAGATTGCGGTGCAGCAGCCCACGAGGCGATCGCCTATGCAGCGGAAATCGGCCTCCAAGTGGTGGTGATTGATCACCATCTGATGCGGGCAGGCGAGCAGCCGGTCGCAGCGGCTCTGGTCAATCCAAACCGGCCCGATGACACCTCCGGACAAGGCGTACTCGCCGCGGCGGGGGTCACCTTTGTGCTCTTGGCGGCGCTCAACAGGGAAGCGCGAAAGCAGGGCTTGTTTGCCGAGGGACAGGAGCCCGATATCCGTCAATGGCTTGACCTTGCGGCCATGGGGGCCATTTGCGACGTGACCCAGCTGGTTGGGTTCAACCGGGCCCTGACGGCCCAGGGCCTGAAGATCATGTCCGGCTGGCGAAATCCTGGGCTGAAGGCCCTGCTTGAAGTTGCAAAATCTCAGGGTCCAGCGACGAGTTTTCATGCGGGTTTTGTTTTGGGTCCGCGGATCAATGCCGGCGGACGGATTGGGCGCGCCGACCTGGGGGCTCGTCTGTTGTCTACCGATGATCCAGACGAAGCGGCCCAGCTGGCGGCTGAACTCGATGTCCTGAACGCATCTCGAAAGGATGTAGAACGCGAGGTCCTTGAAGAGGCCGTGCGTATCATTGAGCGCGAGAGCAATCAGCTTGAGGCACCCGTGCTGCTGGTCGCGGCGGACGACTGGCACCCTGGAGTCATTGGAATCGTCGCCGGTCGGTTACGCGAGCGCTACCGCAAGCCTGTCGTCGTGGTGGGCATTGATCGTGCTGCAGATATTGGCAAGGGGTCCGGTCGTTCCCAGCCTGGTGTCAATCTAGGGGCTGCGGTTCAGGCGGCCTATGACGAGGGGCTGCTGGTTGCGGGCGGCGGACATGCCATGGCGGCCGGGCTGAGTGTAAAACCGGCCATGATCCCCGATCTGAGGGCCTTCCTTTGCGAGAAATTGGCGGATGAGCGTGAAGTAGCGCTGACGGAAGACTGGCTCGATATCGATGCGCTTATAACCACAGCAGGTGCCGATCGCGGTCTTTTGGAGTCCTTCCAGCGGATGGCCCCCTTTGGTCCTGGCAATCCGGAGCCAGTTTTTGCCGTGGCAAGCGCGAGGATTGAGCGGCCCATGCCCCTGAAGGGGGGGCATATCCGGGTTACCCTGGTTGATCACTCGGGGGGCAAGCTCAAGGCGGTCGCCTGGCGGTCAGAGGATACTCCGCTAGGTAGGGCGCTCCTTGGCGGGCAGGCGGCCTTGCACGTGGTTGGCCGATTGCGTGCCGATGATTGGCAGGGACGTCAGGGGGTGGAGCTTGAGATCGAAGATGTAGCGGACCCAAGGCGCCTTGGATGAGGCTCTGTGTCAGCCCCTTGGAGAAAAAGGATGAGCGGCGCGACTTGCACGCTCTAAGGAACGCAGATATAGACGCCGCTCTCGTGACTGTGGTCCCTTCGTCTATCGGTTAGGACGCCAGGTTTTCAACCTGGAGAGAGGGGTTCGACTCCCCTAGGGACTACCAACGAGATCTGATTGTTCGCCTTTTGTGTCGAAAATCGCAACTAATTTCAGTTTCATTCAATGCAACCATTGACGGATTGTGCGTTAGGATAGCAAGTTGAGACTTATCCCAGATACCTTGGGATAGGTTGCTGTCCTATCAGAGGGTCAGATGTCGGGTTTTGCGTTCGAGGGCCTAGGTTCCGACGGACCGGGCTTAAAAATAACGGGTCGGATCAAATGGTTCGACGCTGGAAAAGGCTTTGGGTTCATTGTCCCCGACAATCCGGAGCAGACCGATCGCTCGGATGTCCTGCTTCATGTCACGACCTTGCGTGGGATCGGGCATGAGATCGTCCCGGATGGGGCCTTTATTGCCTGCGAAGTCATGCGTCGCCCCAAGGGGTGGCAGGTCGTGAATATCCTTCAGATTGACGAGAGTTTGGCCGCGCGGCCATCTGGTTGGTCGGCGGATGGACAGGACGAATTCAGGGGGCAAAACACGGATCAAGAGCGCCAGTCAATCCGTTCAGGTGGAGACTTTGAGCCCGCTACAGTGAAGTGGTTCAATCGAACCAAGGGATATGGTTTTGTTGTTCGTCCCCGGGAGGCCGGAGATATTTTTGTGCATATCGAGACCTTGCGCCGGGCTGGCCTGGAAGACCTTGAGCCAGGGCAGGCAATAGGGGTTCGGTTTGACAATGGACCCAAGGGCCTTGTGGTGGCGGAAGTCGAACCAGAAACCTACGAATAGGGTGCTTTGAGCGCGGCTGAACCCGGGCTATCTATTGGGCTAGGTTCTGACTGGGGATGTCAGGCCCAGGATCTGGTCGCATGGGAGCCCCTATATGAAGTTTAACCTGCCCAAGGCGCATATTGGACCGCTCCTGGCTGCACTAATGATCATTGCGCCGGGCGTTCATGCGGAAATACCCCGTCAACCGGAAAGCACCTGCAAGGGGCAGCCAGAACTGGCTCCATTGCAGCCCCTCGTCCTGAAGACTCAAAAGGGCGATTTCAGGTTCAAGGTCGAATTGGCAGACAGCGAGACCGAGCGAAACTTCGGCCTGATGTGCAGGCGGAGTCTGGCACCAGACAAGGGTATGCTGTTTGATTTTGGCGCTCCGCGCCCTGATGCGGCCTTCTGGATGCGCAATACCCTCATTCCCCTGGATATCATCTATGTCAGGCCAAATGGCACGGTGCTCTCGATTGCCCGTAATGCCCGGCCTCATGATGAGACTCCCTTGCCAGCTGGCGGACCGGTTCAGTGGGTGCTTGAGGTGGCCGCGGGGCGTGCTGGCGAGATGGGCGTCCTGCCAGGGGACCGCATGATCTCTCCGATCATCAAGCCACATTAAGTCCATGTCTGAATCTCAAATTCCTACCCCGCCGGAGGGATTCGTCCTGTCTGAGGGGCGAGGCCCCTTTACCAGCCATAATGGCCCCTATTTTCACCGGAAAACCCCAAGCAAGCTGTCTGAACAGGCCTTTTTTGCGCTTCCACGACACGCCAATGGGATGGGGCTGGTCCATGGCGGCATGCTGAGTGCCTTTATGGACGGGCTGCTAGCCCACGCGGTCTATCGGGAGACGCGCAAGACGGCAGTGACCATTCATCTATCGATCGACTTTCTGCACATGGCACGGGTCGGTGAATGGGTAATCGGCGAGAGCCGGGTCACCCGTGCAACCCGGGATGTCGCCTTCGTCGAGGGGCGTGCCTATGTGGGTGGCCATGATGTCATTCGGGCATCGGGAGTCTTCAAACTGATGCAGCGTCGGGCCGAATAGGGTGATTTTGATCTTGAGTGATTGCAGCCCCGGGCAAAGAGCTATATCGCGGGCCTCCGTTGGCAAACGTCGGGGCGTAGCGCAGCCTGGTAGCGCATCTGCTTTGGGAGCAGAGGGTCGCAAGTTCGAATCTTGCCGCCCCGACCAACGCCAATTTGTTTAAGGGGTTCGAGGTTCAGCATGCTCGCGCGCATCTATCGCCCATCCAAGACGGCCATGCAGTCGGGTCGGGCCAAGTCACAAGACTGGCTCCTTGAGTTCGAGCCGGCTTCGGCGAGAAAGTCTGACCCTCTCATGGGCTGGACGCAGACGACGGACACCCAGGGCCAGGTTCGGCTCTCTTTTCCCACGAGCGAAGACGCTATTGCCTACGCCCAAAAGCATGGGATTGCCTTCCAGCTGTCTGCGGAAAAAACGACCAAGCCGATTCTGAAAGCCTATGCGGACAACTTCGCCAGTGGTCGCAAGCAGCCCTGGACCCATTGAGTTCCCAGGTGCCCGTAGCTCAACCGGATAGAGCATCCGCCTTCTAAGCGGACGGTTGCAGGTTCGAGTCCTGCCGGGCACGCCATAGCCGGACCAGGCAGGACGACCTTTTACGCCTTCGCCATGTTGATGACATGCAACTGGGTAAACTCGCTCAGGCCCTCTTCGCCCAATTCGGTACCGATGCCGGAAAGCTTCGATCCGCCGAAGGGGATATTCGGAGCAAGTTCGGCGTGCTTGTTAATCCACACCGTCCCGGTGTCCATGCGTCCGGCCAGGTCCAGGGCGCGATCCAGGTCACTTGTCCAGACCGATCCCCCCAGTCCGTATTCCGACGCATTGGCGCGACGCAGGGCATCTTCGCCGTCCTTGATCTTGATAACGGGCAGGACGGGACCAAACTGCTCTTCGTCGACCAAGCGGGTGCCGTCATCAATATCGCGGACAATGGTTGGACGGATGAAATAGCCCTTTTCGCCGATGCGGGCACCGCCCGCTATGACCTTGCCATGGCTCTTGGCATCTTCGATCAGGCCCAGAACTTTTTCAAACTGGGTCTTGTTCTGCAGCGGGCCCATTGTTACCCCCTGCTGTAGGCCATCACCGACCACTGCGGCATTCGCCAGAATCGCGAGCTCGTCGCAGACCGCGTCGTAAATGCTCTCATGGACATAGGCCCGCTTGATGGCGATGCAGACCTGACCGGCGTTCTGGAAGGCCCCGTTATAAATCTTCGGCGCGACAGTTTTGGGATCGGCACCATCCAGGACGATGGCGGCGTCATTGCCGCCCAGCTCCAGAGTAATGCGCTTGAGGGCCTCTGCGGCCCCGGCCATGACCTTCTTGCCCGTCTCTGTGGACCCTGTGAAGGAAACCTTGCGAATGCCCGGATGAGCCGTGATGGCGGCCCCCAGGTCGTTTGCGTCTGCAATGACATTCAAGACGCCCGGGGGAAGTATGTCCTTGACCAGCTCGCCAATACGCAGGGTCGTGAGGGGCGTCGTCGCCGCGGGCTTCAGGATGACGGTATTGCCGCTTAGCAAGGCCGCCGGAACCTTGAAGGCCATCAGAATGACAGGGAAGTTCCAGGGCACGATGGCCGCGACTACGCCCAAGGGGCGGCGGCGGGAAATGACCTTGCGGGCCTCTGAATCCTCAATGACCTTGTCGGGCAGACTAAGTGTGGAAAAGTAACGGAAGAAGGCGGCAGCGCCGTAGATTTCCCCCATGGCATCCTGCAGGGGCTTGCCCTGCTCCTGGGTCAGGAGCCTTGCGAGATTTTGGCCATCTGCCTCAATGGCATCGGCCATGCCCAGAAGGGCCTTGCGGCGATCCTCGACCGGCACGGAGCTCCAGGCCGGAAAGGCGCGCTGAGCTGCGGCGACGGCCTGATCCAGCTGGGCATGGGAGGCATGGGGGCACATGGCCACCAGATCTTCCGTAGACGGGTTGAGAACCTTTTGGCTCGAGGCCCCATCCACCAGTTGTCCATCGATAAGCAGTTTAAAGGGACCCATTTTTTCCTCCGTCGTTTGTTTGGCTGGATAGTGCGCTTCGGCACCAGGAGAGATCAAGCGTGGAGGGTGTCCAAGCCGCGTCTTAAATCCTGGATCAGATCGTCAGGGTCTTCGAGACCGATGTGCAATCTGACCATTGGGCCGGGGTAAGCATTACAGTGCGCCCTCACTGCAAGTTGCGGTCCGCAATCAATCGCCAGGCTCTCAAATCCGCCCCATGAGAAGCCCAGTCCAAAGATCTCCAGGGCATCGAGAAAGGCATTTACCTGAAGGGTCGTTGCGGGCTTCAGGATGACGCTGAACAGGCCGCATGAGCCCGCAAAATCCCTGCGCCATAGGTCGTGACCGGGCGAGCCTGGCAAGGCTGGGTGCAGGACCTGCTGGACTTCAGACTGGGTCGCCAGCCATTGTGCAACCTTTAGCCCGCTGGCTTCATGTCTCGCCAGGCGTGTGGGGAGGGTGCGCAAGCCCCGGAGCATTTCATAGGCGTCTTCCGCCGACGTCGCCCAGCCAAGATGCAGGACTCCATCGCTGAGGTGCTTTGCAACAACGGGATCTGACGCGGCGGCCGACCCCATGAAGACATCAGAATGGCCGCCAACATATTTCGTCAAGGCCTGAACCGAGATGTCAATGCCGTGATCCAGAGGCTTAAACAGATAGCCTGCCGCCCAAGTATTGTCCGCCAGGGTCAGTATGTTTCGCGTCCTTGCCAACCTGGCTATGGCACCCAGGTCCTGCATTTCGAAGCTCAAGGAGCCGGGGCACTCAACCAGGATCAGACGTGTGGACTGTTCGGCAAGGGCCAGCAGGGATTCCGGTGTCAGGCCTGGGTCGTAGTAGCGTGTGCGAATGCCCAACCGCTTGAGGACCTGATCGCAGAACCGGCGGGTCGGTTTATAGACGGTATCCACGACGAGGATGTCATCACCCGCCGACAGCACGGCCAGCATGGCCCCTGTCATGGCTGCAACGCCCGAGGGATAGAGTTCCACCCCAGTTGCGTGTTCCAGGTCGCAGAGGGCTGATTTCAGGGCCTCATGGGAAGCAAGCCCCTGGCGTCCATAGGTTACAAAGGCATCGTCATCATAGAGGGCCGCGGCATTGGGCAGGAGAACCGTCGATCCCTTCTGGATGACCGGCGCAACCGTACGGGGGCTTCCGTCGGCCAGGGGGATGTCCATACCGGAGTGGATAAGCCGGGTGGCTTCATGCATGGCTAGGCTCCCGTGGCAATTTCGGTATCAGGCCGACCGCCCCATTCCGACCAGGAGCCATCGTAGACGGCCACGCCCGACCGCCCAAGGCGCTCGAGGGCAAGCGCGATCACAGAGGCCGTAACCCCGGAGCCGCAGGTGGTGATAATGGGCCGGTCAAGGTCAACCCCAGCGGTCTCAAAGGTCTGGGTCAGGTCTTCCGGGGCCTTCATGCGTCCCTCAGGCGTCAACAGGCGATCAAACGGCAGGTTTAGCGCGCCAGGCATATGACCGGGCTTGACCCCTGGCCGGGGCTCCGGGGCATCTCCACTGAACCTTGCAGCTGCGCGGGCATCGACGACCTGTTCGGACCCCGTGCTGAGGGCCTTCCGCACGTCAGAGATGTCTGCCACCAGGTCCGCAGCAAAATGCGGTTGGAGGGTTGTGGCGGTCAGACTGACCAAACCGGTCTCCTCAGGCAGACCTGCCGCTCGCCAGGCTTTCATGCCGCCGTCCAAGACAAAGACTTTTTCAAAGCCCATGGCCCGCAAGTTCCACCAAACCCGGGCCGAGGACCGGATGCCCACTGTGTCGTAAACGACCTGGGTCGAGGCCGGCGAGAGACCCAGTTTGCCTGCAGCGACAGCGAAGGCTTCCGGCGTGGGGAGCATATGGGGTAGGTCCTGACCTTCATCTGACAGGGCGTCTATGTCGAAGAATATGGCTCCGGGGATATGTCCCTCGAGATATTCCTGGCCCCCGTTTCTGGACTCCATGGGTAGAAACCAACTCGCGTCGATGACCTGGATATCTGCATGGCCAAGCCGTTCAGCGAGCCAGTCCGTCGATACGAGGGGGGAGACCATGATATTTACAACCAGTCAGGTGTGGGGAGGCCGCGCTCGGCCAAGAAGGCGGGATTATATATCTTGCTCTGATACCGTGATCCCTGATCGCAGAGAATGGTCACGATGGTATGTCCGGGGCCGAGGTCCCGCGCCATGCGAATGGCACCCGCCACATTGATCCCGGTTGAGCCACCCATGACCAGGCCTTCATGACGAACCAGGCTGAAAATCACCTCGAGCATCTCCCGGTCATCGATTTGATAGGGCAGGTCGACGGCCAGGCCCTCGAGATTTGCCGTAATACGCCCCTGGCCAATGCCCTCACTGAGGGAACTGCCCTCGGCGCGTAACTCGCCGGACCGATAATAGTTGTAGAGCGCGGCCCCCATGGGATCAGCGAGGCCGATCCTGACCTTTGGGTTTCTTGCCCTCAAGGCCTGGGCCACACCTGCCAGGGTCCCGCCAGATCCGACCGCGCAGATGAAGCCGTCCACCTTGCCCGCAGTCTGATCCCAGATTTCAGGACCTGTGCTCTCGGCGTGGGATTGCCGATTTGCTGTATTGTCGAATTGGTTGGCCCAAATCGCGCCACCCGGCTCCTGGGCGTTCAACTGTTCCGCCAGCCTGTCAGAAAACCGCACATAGTTGTCGGGGTTGGAATAGGGCAGGGCATCCACCTCGACCAGTTCTGCCCCCAGGAGACGGATGGCGTCCTTTTTTTCCTGGCTTTGGGTGCGGGGGATGACAATCGTGGTCTTGTAGCCAAGGACATTTCCAACCATGGCAAGTCCGATTCCGGTATTGCCGGCCGTACCCTCGACGATCCTGCCACCGGGGCGCAACAGACCCCGCTTCTCGGCATCCCGAATAATATAGAGCGCTGCCCGGTCCTTGACCGACTGGCCAGGATTCATGAATTCCGCCTTGCCCAGAATTTCGCAGCCAGTCTGCTCACTGGCGCGATTGAGCCGGATCAGCGGGGTATTCCCAATGGCTTCAAGAAGGCTTCCGGCAAGCACCATCAGGCGGGGCTCAGGTCGGCTTGGTCAGTTAGACAGCCAAAAGTCATGGTCTGGACAACCCCAGTTGGATCACATCGGTCCGCTTCGTCCGGAAGCCAGCCTCGCAATAGCTTAGATAGAAGTTCCAAAACTTGCCAAATTGATCGTCAAAGCCATGGCCACGAATTTCCGCCCAGGCCGCGTTAAACCGTTTTTTCCACTCTGCCAGGGTGTCGGCATAATCCAAGCCAAAGCGGGTAATGCCCGTCCAGTTCATACCGGCCTGATCCGTCTGTTGCCTCAATCTTGGCTCCGAGATCAGCATTCCGCCGGGAAAAATGTATTTCTGGATGAAGTCAGCGCGACGCCGATAGCCCTCAAACAGGTCGTCCTGGATGGTGATAATCTGAAGGCCTGCACGCCCGGACGGGCTCAGGCGATCATGAATCGCCTTGAAATAGGTCGGCCAATATTGCTCGCCCACCGCTTCGAACATTTCGATGGAGGCGAGGCGGTCAAATTGGCCGTCCACATCGCGGTAGTCGACCAGGCGGATGTCGGCTTTTTCGGCCAGGCCCTGCCGGAAAATACGCTCCCGGGCAAAGTTATATTGCTCTTGGGATATGGTGATGGCGGTGATCCGAGCCCCGACATCGCGCGCAACATATTCCGCAAACCCTCCCCATCCACACCCGATTTCGAGGACGGTATGAGATGGGTCCAGGCCCATGGTTTGCGCGAGGCTTCGATATTTCTCGACCTGTGCCTGCTCCAGGGTCTGGGAGGGGGAGGAATACCGGGCAGCGGAATAAGTCATGCTGGCGTCAAGCCATTGCCCGTAGAAGGCATTGCCCAGGTCATAGTGGGCATGGATGTTTTTTCGCGAACCCTTCCGGCTGTTGTTATTCAGCGCGTGGGAGACAAAATTCAGGAGGCCAATGACGGGATTACCCTCGGTAATGCGCGTGAGGTTCTGAAAATTCAGGCTGAAAATCGACAGGACGGCGGTCAGGTCAGGGGTGTCCCACTCGCCCGCGGCATATCCCTCTGCAAAACCAATGTCGCCCGCCATCAAGGCGCGGCGGATGAATCGGAAATTCCGAACCTCGATGACGGCGACGGGGCCGGGGGTGTCTGCCCTGATCCGCAGTCTTTGACCCGATGGCAGGACAAAGGTCAGGTCCCCTGCCATCCAGTTTCTGGCCATGATCAGCAAGGCCGATCTGAAAATGCCCGGCACCTCTGCCAGTTCAGGCAGGCGGTTGAACCCCCGGTTTGATCCGGAAAATTCGTTAATCAGGACGGTGTCTTGGGGCATGGCTGTACAAAACTCGAGAGAGGAAGTCCCCAAATAGGATGTAACGCGTTAATTTCGAGCGGTAAATTGCGCTAGGTAAAGCTCACGTCTATGTGCCGTGGAAATTTCAGCTTTAATTCCTGCTTGTGAAGTCGACAATGGCAAGTCACTTAGCCGTCTAATGCCATCGCCCGGTAGGAGCCCTGACATGTCCAGTCCCAATGCGGTCATAGAAATCAAGGTCGCGAATGCCCCAACGGTAACGATTGGGAATCGGAAGCGTTTGTCTTTTATTGCGGGGCCTTGCCAGTTGGAAAGCCGGCAACACGCCCTGGAAACGGCTGAGGTGCTCTGTGATATTGCGCGCCGCCTGAATGTCGGTCTGATCTATAAGACGTCGTTCGATAAGGCCAACCGGACGTCTGCCAAGGCTGCTCGCGGGATCGGCCTCAAGACGGCCCTGCCGATCTTTGCTGAGATTCGTGAAACTTTCGGGCTGCCGATTCTGACGGATGTTCACGACGCGGCACAGTGTGCCCCGGTTGCGGAGGCTGTGGATGTCCTGCAGATTCCGGCCTTCCTGTGTCGTCAGACAGATTTGTTGATTGCCGCTGCGGAAACGGGTCGGGTGGTCAACGTCAAGAAGGGCCAGTTCCTGGCACCAGGCGATATGAAGAATGTCATCGCCAAAATCACGGGTGCTGGAAACCCCAATGTTATGGCCACTGAGCGTGGGGTGTCATTTGGCTACAATACCCTGGTGAGTGATATGCGCGCCCTTCCGATCATGAGTGAGATCGGCTGCCCTGTGGTGTTTGATGCCACGCATTCCGTCATGCAGCCCGGTGGGCAAGGAGACCGGTCGGGAGGGCAACGCGAGTTCGTGCCGGTGCTTGCCCGGGCTGCCGTTGCCGTGGGGGTCGCTGCTGTCTTTCTGGAAACCCACGAAGACCCCGACAATGCGCCCTCCGATGGCCCGAACATGGTGCCCCTGCGAGAATTCGAGGCCCTGGTGGCAGACCTCCTCGAATACGACGCTATAACCAAGCGCAGGCACGGCTAGCGGATATGGACCTGACGACACTTCAAAAGGTCCTCGACGCCGGGCGCAAGGTCCGGGTCGTCTGCGTCGGCGATGTCATGATCGACCGGTTTGTCTATGGCCAGGTGACCCGGGTCTCGCCAGAGGCCCCAATCCCGGTCTTGGCCAGGAGCGGTGAAACCGTGATGCTTGGGGCAGCCGGCAATGTTGCCCGCAATATCGCCGCCCTTGGGGGCAGGGTTGCTCTTGTTGGCTTAATCGGTAGCGATGCTGAGGGCCAAGGCGCGATCGCACTCTTGGCGGCTGAACCTGGAATAGACGGCGGCCTCGTCGAGGACCCTAGTCGTCCGACGACCCTGAAGACACGATACGTTTCCGGCAACCAGCAACTCTTGAGGGTAGACCTCGAAGACTGCCGGGCCGTTGAGGGCGAAGTTGCGGATCATTTGGTCGGTCAGATTCGCCAGCACAGCCCGGGGGCGGGCGTCATCGTCCTGTCTGACTACGGCAAGGGGGTGGTTACCGAAGCCTTGATTGCTGCTTGCCACGATACTGGCCTGCCCATGATCGTGGACTCCAAGGCGCGACATTTCGGGCGCTATGGCCCCGTCGCCATCATCAAGCCGAACGCCGCCGAGCTGGCCTTTGCCACGGGCCTTCCGACCGGAACCGATACCGAAATCGAACTGGCTCTGGCCGAGGCCCTGGAGCTCTGCGAAGCCCAGGCCATACTTGTCACCCGTTCGGCCAAGGGTATGTCCCTGGCACGTCGTGGCGAGGCCGTGCGGCACTTTCATGGTCTCTCGCGGGAGGTGTTTGATGTCTCCGGGGCCGGGGATACCGCCATTTCTGCCTTGGGCCTGGCCCTGGCATCAGGTCAGTCCTTGGAGCTTGCGATCGAGTTCGCGATCCTGGCCTCTGGCGTGGCCGTGGGGAAGGTGGGGACGGCGACGGTAAGTCCTGATGAACTCATTGAGGCTGAACTGACGGCCCACATGGCTGATGCAGAGCACAAGATTTCTACGGTCAGCCGCATGCAGGTCGAAATCGAACGCTGGCGCAGTCGAGGCCTGCGGATTGGTTTTACGAATGGCTGTTTTGACATCCTGCATAAGGGTCATGTGGCCTACCTCAATCAGGCCAGGAGCTGGTGTGATCGGCTCATCGTCGGCTTGAATTCAGACCAATCTGTCCGTGCGCTAAAGGGTGAAGGCCGACCTGTAAACGATCTGGAAGGTCGTGCCATGGTTCTGGCGGGGCTGGCTTGCGTCGATATGGTTGTGCCCTTTGATGACGACACGCCCATCCGGGTCATCGAGGCTGCGCGTCCGAATGTGTTGATCAAGGGGGCTGACTATTCCGAAGATCAGGTCGTCGGCGGTGATCTTGTAAAATCCTGGGGCGGAGAAGTTCGTCTGGCGCAGATCGTGGAGGGTTATTCAACCACGGCTGCAATCGCCCGCATGGCCGATAAGGAGAGCTCATGACGCGCCGGATAATCTTTGTAACTGGCGGAGCCGGCTTTATCGGATCGAACATTGTTGCGCGGCTCGCTCAGGACCTTAGCCTCGACGTCGTCGTCTGCGACTGGCTTGGAACGGCTGAACTCGGCAAGTGGCGGAATATTTCTAAGCATCCTGTAGCCGACTTTGTCGCCCCCGAAGCCATGTTCGACTGGCTCGAACAAAGGTGGCGGGATGTGGAACTCGTGGTTCACATGGGCGCGATCTCGTCCACGACCGAACCCGACGCCGACAAGATCATGCATGCCAACTTTACATTGAGCCGTGATCTTTTCCGGTGGTGCACCGACCGCCAGCGCCGGTTTATCTATGCATCGTCTGCTGCAACCTACGGGGATGGCGATTTCGGTTTCTCTGACCTTGATGACATGAAGTCCCTCGCAGCCTTGAGGCCCCTGAATGCCTATGGCTGGTCGAAATCGTTGTTTGACCTTTTTGCAGCCCGGCAGGCGGCGCGCGGCTATGCGCCCCCTCAGTGGGTCGGCCTGAAATTCTTCAATGTCTACGGACCTAACGAGGACCATAAAGGCTCGATGAAGTCGGTCGCCGCCCAGATATGGCCGAAGGTCCGGGCAGGGGAGGTGGTTGAGCTTTTCAAGTCTCACCGCGACGGCATTGAGGATGGCGGGCAGCTTAGAGATTTTGTCTATGTGCGCGATGTGGCTGAGGTTGTCGCTTGGCTGCACGAGGCCGGGCATGTGAACGGGATTTTCAACCTCGGGTCGGGGCAGGCCCGCAGCTTTGCGGATATGGCGCGGGCCGTGTTTGCAGCTGCCGGCAAGCCTCCCAGGATTGACTATATCCCTATGCCGGACTCCCTGCGGGAGAAGTATCAGTATTTCACCGAGGCCAGGATGGATCGACTGGCGGCTGCGGGTTACCCGCATGGCTTTACAGACCTAGAGACCGGAATTGCCGACTATGTCGGAAACTATCTCGCCACCGACGATCCCTACCGATAATCCCGAGTGTCCGGGGCTGAACCCAGGGGGACGGCATGAGTAAAGATGGCAGAAGGCCTTGGGGGCGGATCGTCATCGCCCTGCTGCTTGGGTTGCTCGTAGCCGCGGGGTATTACTGGCGAAACGATATTCGCCAGGCAGCGCTCGATCCCAAACAGCCGTTCCAGGTTTACACACCTCCTGCGGTCCCGGACTATTCCCGGCCCAAGAGTTGGAGCCTCCTGCCAGCAGGCGCGGCGGCAGCATCTGACCCTGCAGTGGACATTTTCTTCATCTCGCCAACCACCTTCAGCGGTGGTCGGCACTGGAACGCCCCGATTGATGATGCGGCATCAGAGCTGATTTTTCGCCGGGTCATGGCACCGAACTATGCGGGGCCGTTTCTGAGGGTTGGAAGGCTTTTCGCGCCCCGCTATCGTCAGGCTAGCCTCTATTCGTTGACGACCTTGCGGGAGGATGCGCGAGAGGCCAGGAAGTTTGCCTATAGCGACGTCGCTTCAGCGTTTCGCGCCTTTCTTAAGGAACGCAATGCCAACCGTCCGTTCATGCTGGTAGGGGTCGAGCAGGGCGGGACCCTTGGTGCGCGTCTTCTGGCTGAGGAAATTGCCCCGGTTCCCGCCGTTCGTGACCGTCTTGTCGCGGCCTATCTCATAGAAACAGCGGTTCCTGCCATTGACCCGCCGCTGCCGGCATGTCGGACACAGACCCAAACGGGCTGCCTTGCGGCCTGGGCATCTGCTTTCGAGGGTGATTGGCCGCGAGCTCAGGACATCCAGAACCGTTCCCTGGTCTGGGCACCATCCGGGGATCTCGACAACCTTGGGGGCCAGGAGCCGCTTTGTTTCAATCCTGTTTTGGGTGCAGTGACGCTTGAATCTGCCCCCGAGCGCCGCAGTCAGGGGGCCGCAAATGCCACCGGGCTGGAATTGGGGGCTCGACCACCCTTTCTCATCCGCCAGGTCGGGGCCAGGTGTGAGCGGGGAATTCTCTGGGTCTCAAGGCCAAGGGCCAAAATGTTGAAACCTACGGGGAGCTGGGCTGATCGCCAGCGCATGCCAGGTTATAACCTCTTCTATGTGGACCTTGAAGCTGATGCCAAGGCAAGGGTCGCAGCCTGGACCCTGAAAGCTGCTAGCCCAGGCTAGCCAGCATCCTTGAGGGACATGGTCTCTCGCCAATCAAACAGTTCCTGCAGGACTTGCAGGGCCTTGCCGCGTTCCGAGGTCATTTGGGGGTCTCGGGCAAGAATGAGCCTTGCATCATCTCCAGCCGCAAGGATCAGATCGCGATGGATGAAGGGGTCTGCGAACCGGTAGGCGGGAAAGCCTGATTGGCGCAGGCCGACAGCGTCGCCGCCGCCGCGTAGCTCCAGGTCACGCTCGGCAATCAGAAAGCCGTCATCCGTCCGCCGCAGTATGTCCAGGCGTCTCTGAGCGATTTCCGACAGGGGCGGGTCATAGAGGAGGACGCAGGCGCTCTCCGCACTGCCTCGACCGACGCGACCCCTGAGTTGATGCAGCTGGGCCAGGCCAAATCGCTCGGCTTGTTCGATAACCATTATGGTTGCATTTGGGACATTGACGCCCACCTCCACCACAGTGGTGGCAACCAGAATGCTGATCTTGCCATCTGCAAAGTCTGCCATGACGGCATCCTTTTCCGCAGCGGGCAGCTTGCCATGGACCAGGCCAATGCTGGGTCCGATCCGTTCCCGAAGCTCCATGGCCCGTGTTTCCGCCGCCTTCAGGTCGATCAGCTCTGAGTCTGAGACAAGGGGGCAGATCCAGAAGGCCTGCGCCCCGGAGGCGACCGCCGTCCTAAGCCGGGCTTCGACCTCGGAGACCCGGGTCATAGGCATGGCTCGGGTCGCGACAGGCGTTCGGCCGGGAGGCTTTTCATCAATCCGGCTGACGTCCAGATCGCCATAATTGGTGAGTTCGAGGGTCCTGGGAATTGGCGTGGCAGACATGGCCAGCAGGTGAACGGCATCCCCCTTGGCTTGAAGCCGCTGGCGCTCCGCAACACCGAACCTGTGTTGTTCGTCAATGATGGCGAGCCGCAAGCTTTTGAAATGCACCTCATCCTGGAAGAGGGCGTGGGTTCCCACGGCAATCTGGGCCTCTCCCGACGCCAAGGCCTGAAGCTTTGCAGCGCGCTGAGCGCCCTTGTCTCGACCAGTGAGCAGGATGGTCTGTATGCCCTGACCCGCCAGGGGGACTGCGAGGGTTTCAAAGTGTTGACGAGCGAGGATTTCCGTCGGGGCCATCAGGGTGCTCTGTCCGCCCGCAGCTGCAAGATCCAGCATGGCGAGCATGGACACTACGGTTTTACCCGAGCCCACATCACCCTGCAGGAGGCGGCTCATTTTCTGGCCCGATTGCAGATCGCCTCGAATTTCCGCGAGCGCCCGGTTCTGGGCCGAGGTCAGCCGGAAGGGCAAGTTGGCCTCCAAGCCATCGGCCAGCCGACTTGCGGGGACCGGCGGGGAGAGGGCTCGCCTGCGTTCTGCCTTGCGTTGGGCTAGGGCGAGTTGGTGAGCCAGCAATTCGTCAAAGGCCAGTCGGCGCTGGTGGGGAGCCTGTGCGGAAATGTCCTGCTCATTTCGCGGCAAATGCGCCCGGCTTAGGGCTTCTCGCCACGATGGAAACCCTTCTCGGGCCAGCCAGGCCGGGTCCTGCCACTCCGGAAGATTTGGAGCTTTATCTAGGGCTTCGAGGGCAAACTTGCGAACTGTTCGATGAGGAAGTCCGGCTGTTGCGGGATAGATCGCCTCTGTTTCGGGTATGTCTGCGGCCCGTTCGGGAGGAACCATATAGTCCGGGTGGGCGATCTGGAGGGTGAGGCCGAAGCGTTCAACCTTGCCGGACACCAGTCGCTGGGATCCGACGGGGTGCTTGGCCTCAAGCTGGGCTCCAAAGGCTCCAAAGAAAATCAGGTCGAGCGTGCCTGTCCCGTCGAAGGTCTTCACCTTCCAGGGTTGTTGCGGACCCCGTGGGGCCTGATAGGCGTCAATTTCGACGAGAAAGGTTTCAACCTGTCCTTCTTCGGCCGTGACAACAGTGGCGCTTCGTCGCTGGATGAGGCTGTGAGGCCTGAGAAACAGCACATCGCGCACGATCGGGCCTGCCAGTTTCTCCAGCAGGGGCTTGATCCTGGGCCCCACCCCTTTCAGCGTGGAGACCGGGGCAAAAAGGGGAAAGAGAATCTCAGGCCGCATAAATTTACCCTAACCCGGACTGGTCATATGTCCTTACCCCCTCTATACCGCGGCTCATCAAATGCTGAACACCGCCAACCCTCGATTGAGACGACTGAGCTTCCGCGCATGGCGTCGGGGCTTCAGGGAGGCAGACCTGATCCTGGGGCCTTTTGTGGACCGGTATGCGCCCGACATGAGCTCGGCCCAGTTGGATGCTCTTGAGGCCCTTATGGATTATCCAGACCAGGACCTCTATGAATGGATCGTGGAGCGCGCGGCCTTGCCCGCGGAAATCGATTCAGAAATCATGTTTATGATCCGTAAGTTCCGCGATGAAGCTTACGTGACCAGGGATGGGCCGCACGGTGGCTGATGACGGTCGCGCGCCGTCGGCAGCGGACCTGCGTCGAATTGCTCAGGATCCAGGCGGACTTGATCTCCTCGGAACGCCAGAGGGCTTTGATGCCCTTGTCATGGCCGACATTGTTCGTGCTCGTGGAGGCTTAAGTGTTTTCATCGCCCGTGAGGGAGCACGACTCACAGCCTTCGAAGAGGCCTTCGGGTTCTTCGCCAAGGGCGTAGAGGTCATCCGGTTTCCATCCTGGGACTGTCTGCCCTATGACCGCGTCGGGCCCTCGCCGGGGGTTTCGGCGCAACGCATGGCCACCCTGGCGCGTCTGGCCTCAGGACGTGACCTCGACAAGCCTCTGCTTGTTGTGACGACCATCACGGCGGCAACCCAGCGGGTCCCGCCCATGGCAACAGTCAAGCTGGCCAGCTATTCGGCGAAAACCGGAAATTCGATCAGCATCGGGGACCTGGAGCGATATTTCTCCGTAAATGGTTATCAGCGCGCCTCGACCGTGTCGGAACGCGGCGAGTTTGCGATACGGGGCGGTGTAATTGACGTATTCCCGACCGGGGCTGATGAGCCTGTGCGCCTTGACCTGTTCGGCGACACTTTGGAATCCATTCGAAGTTTTGATCCTGAGACCCAGCGCTCGACGCGACAACTGAAGGAGATCAACCTCCTTCCCGTCAGCGAAGTCCTGCTGGATGCTGAGGCCATATCAAGGTTTCGACGCGGATATGCCGAGGCCTTCGGTGCGCCTGGTGGCGACCAGCTCTACGAAACTGTCAGTGAGGGCGGGCGCAGGGCCGGCATGGAGCACTGGCTGGCCCTGTTCTACCCCGAGCTTGCGACTCTTTTTGACTACCTGCCCCCAAACTCCCTGATTGGAATTGACCATCTGGCGTCTGAAGCCTTCGAGGCCCGGCAATCCATGATTTCGGACGCCTATGAGGCGCGGGCGGAAGCCGATCGAAAGTCTCAATACCGGCCCCTTCAACCGAGTCGGCTCTATCTGAATTCCGTGGAATGGGCTGAACGGCTAAGCGGCCATGCGACTCGCCGGTTTTCGGCTTTCCAGGAAGCGGAACGGGTTGGGGCCGTCGATTTGGGAGGTCGGCTTGGCCGCACCTTTGTCGCAGAGCGCAAACTGGACTCGGTCAATTTGTTCGAATCTGCTGTGGCCCATGCCCGCTCGCTGGCCGCCACGGGGAAGCGTGTGCTGTTTGCCTCCTGGTCTGAGGGATCTTCAGAGCGTTTGGGGCTAATGCTGGCCGATCATGGTCTTACTCGGGTCCCCCCGGCGGCCTATTGGGACGCTGCCAAGGCGGCGGATCCCAAAACACCCCAGCGCGTGGTCTTGCCGTTAGAGTCCGGTTTTGAGACCGACAGTCTGGCGGTCATTTCGGAAACAGACATTCTCGGGGATCGTCTGGCCCGTCCCCGAAAGCGTCGACGAGCGTCCAACTTCCTGGCGGAAGCCTCCTCGCTCACGCCCGGCGATCTTGTAGTTCACATTGATCATGGCATTGGCCGATATGCAGGCCTGAAGACCATAGACATTCAAGACGCGCCGCATGACTGCCTGGAGCTTCATTACAGCGGGGATGCAAAACTCTACCTTCCTGTCGAGAACATCGACCTCCTGACCCGCTATGGGGCGGAGGGTGAGGGCGTCCAGCTCGATCGCCTCGGCGGCGCGGCCTGGCAGGGGCGGAAAGCCAAGGCCAAGGAGCGGCTGCGGGATATGGCCGAGGGCCTGATCCGGATTGCCGCCGAGCGGGCCATGCGAACCACAGACCCGGTTGATCCGCCCCATGGGGTCTTTGACGAGTTCTGCGCCCGGTTCCCTTACGAGGAAACCGACGATCAGCTCGCGGCCATCCAGGATGTCCTGGAGGACCTTACAGCCGGCAAGCCAATGGATCGTTTGATTTGCGGCGATGTGGGCTTTGGGAAGACCGAAGTGGCCCTCCGGGCGGCCTTTGTGACGGCCATGAGCGGCATGCAGGTGGCGATTGTCGCGCCGACCACCCTTTTGGCCCGACAACACTTCAAGACCTTCTCCGAGCGGTTCCAGGGATGGCCGGTTCGGGTATCCCGGCTGTCCCGCCTGGTGCCGACCAAGGAAGCCAATGAAACCCGCGAAGGGCTTCGCCGGGGCGAGATCGAGGTCGTCATCGGGACCCATGCTGTCCTGTCCAAGATGGTCGAATTCAAAAACCTCGGCCTGGTCATTGTCGACGAAGAGCAGCACTTTGGGGTGAAGCATAAGGAAAAGCTGAAGTCCCTCCGGGCTGACGTTCACATGCTGACCCTGACGGCGACCCCGATCCCGCGAACCCTGCAAATGGCCCTTTCGGGGATTCGGGAGATGTCGATCATTGCGACCCCGCCGGTCGATCGACTGGCCGTACGGACCTATGTGACCCCCTTCGATCCCGTGGTCATTCGCGAAGCCTTGCTGCGCGAGAAGTATCGTGGCGGTCAGGCCTATTATGTTGTGCCCCGGATTTCCGACCTGACGGACCTTGAGCGGTTCCTGCGTGAGCAGGTGCCGGAGGTAAAGTTCGTGGTCGGTCATGGCCAGATGGCTCCGACCCAGCTTGAAACCGTCATGACGGCCTTCTACGACGGGGAATATGACGTCCTGCTGTCGACCACCATCGTGGAAAGCGGACTGGATATCCCGACCGCCAATACGCTGATCATCCATCGCGCGGACATGTTTGGACTGGCCCAGCTTTATCAGCTTCGGGGCCGGGTCGGTCGGGCAAAGGCCCGGGCCTATGCCTATATGACCACGCCGTCCGAGAAGCAGATCACCTTGTCCGCTGAGCGCCGGCTCAAGGTTCTTCAGTCCCTGGACAGTCTGGGTGCAGGTTTCCAGCTTGCCAGCCACGACCTCGACCAGCGCGGCGGTGGGAACCTGCTGGGCGAGGAGCAGTCCGGCCATATCCGGGAAATCGGCGTTGAGCTCTATCAGCAGATGCTTGAAGACGCTGTTGCCGAGCTAAAGACACGCACCGGCCAGGAAGGTCTGGTCTCAGATCGGGGATGGTCGCCACAAATCAATACCGGTGCGTCCGTGCTGATCCCCGAGGCCTATGTGCCGGACCTGAATGTGCGCTTGGCCCTCTATCGCAGGCTCTCCGAAGCTGAGAAATCCTCGGATCGTGAGGCGCTGGCTGCCGAGTTGATCGATCGTTTCGGGCCATTGCCGCCAGAGGCGGCTCAACTCCTCAAGGTTGTCGCAATCAAGGGCATGTGTCGGGAAGCAAATGTCTCGAAGATCGATGTCGGGCCGAAGGGCGCGGTTGTTTCCTTCCGCGGCGATGAGTTCAAAAACCCGATGGGTCTCGTCCAGTTCGTTCAGAAGAACCAGGTCGCCTGGCGGGTTCGACCCGATCACAAGGTGGTCGTGCGCGGCGAGTGGGAAACCCCTCAGCAACGCTTGGATGCTGCCGAACGCGTTTTGAGCGAACTTTCCCGGATTGCGAATTGATTCAGGAAGCCTGGGCGTCTTCTGCCGCCCTGTTGAGCGACGCTGCAACCGTCTCACCGTTCGAAATGCCCGCGACTCCAACCTTGAAATCCAAGACGACGTGGCCCTTACCAGCTGCACCATCAAAGGCTGCGCAAGCCAGAACAGACCGGATGCGCTCGCCCGCAATTCTCGCATAGTCCGCCGGAGTTGCGGGCATGAGGACAGCAAAACTGGTGGCATCCAAACGTGCCATACAGTCTTCAATTCGGATCAAACGGCGGATCATTGAACCCGCCTGATCAAGGGCATTGGTGAGCGCTAGGTCGCTAGCCCGGCCATCAGCCAGGCGCAGGATGCAGACGCTTAAGGGGCGCATTCGTTCCCCCGCGGCTTGGGTCAGGGTCTCCATGTGGGTTGAAAAGGTGGTCCAGGGCAGGATGTCTTGGTCACCCAAGGCCCGGCTCAACTGATCTTGGGTGACCCGAAGGTCTCTGAAACTGCGCGCCAACTCCAGAATACGATGTGCCGTTTCATCCACCGGACACTCCGGGCTTGCGACGTCGGAAACGCCAAGACCGTAGGCGATCTTGAGGTCATCAGAGCTCCGCTCTGTGGTCATGAGGATAATGGGCGTGTGATAAATTTGGCTATTTCGACGGACACCCCGGGCCAATGACAGGGCGGCTGGGTCATCCTGCCCCCCCCAAATGACCACAGCATCGAAGGTGCGCCCATGCAGGTAATCAAATGCCGAATTCGGTGTTAGGGCAGAAATCACATCAAGGCCTTGTTCCCGCAGACGGTTGGCCAAGGAGAGGACCTGGGGGCCTGGTTCACCTACGCTGAGCACACACCCGCGCTCTGAAACGCGCGGGAGTTCAGACATGGCACCCCCCAGCCGAGCCAGGGTTGTCAGTCTCAGGCCGAGTTCTTCCTTGGCCATGGCCATGCGAACCATGGGGCCGATCCGGAAATCGAGTTGAAGGGCCTCCGCGGGCGTCGCCAAGATCAGGTCAAAGCTATGGGCTTCCCGAAGAGTGGCCGGTGGCGACAGTCCCAGGATCGGCAGGATGCGCGGATGACAGGCGGCCCGAAGTTTTTCAGGCAGGCTGAGCTGGCCGGGGTCATTGGACGCCATGTCAATAATGACGATCTTGATATCCAGGTCCTCGATAACGGCCAATGCCGAGCCCGGGTCCGTCGCCGTTATCGTAAACCAGCCCAGGTCCCCAAGGCCCACGCTAAGGGCTCTCGCAACCTGTTCATGCGCCGCGACGATCAAGACGTCGGCAGCAAGATGGTCGAGCATTCGAGAAACATCCTGTCGCGGGTCAAGGCCAGCCAGCCACCTCTGGTGATGTCGCCGCAAGCCGAGTTATGCTTAAACCGCAAAGGCCTTACCAAAGGGTGAGTGGCCGATTGACGGGAGCAAGATTGATGGCTGGGCCCTTGGCTGGACAGACCGCTATTATTACCGGAGCTTCGGGTGGCCTTGGCGAGCATTTCGCCAGATTGCTGGCCTCAGCGGGCGCTCAGGTTGCCTTGACCGCCCGCAGGCTGGATCGAATTGAACGTCTGGCCGGGGATATTGCGGCCTCAGGCGGGCGGGCCATGGCCTTGCAGCTCGATATTGCTCGGGCTGAGGAGATACCAAGAGTGTTCGGAGAGGTCGAAGCCGCTATGGGGCCGGTCTCAATCCTGGTCAATAATGCCGGGGTGGGCGGAGATGGTTTGGCGCTCGATATCACTGTGGAAACCTGGGACCAGACCTTTGACGTGAATGTTCGTGGGGTCTTTTTTGCAGCCCAGGCGGCAGCGAGGCTTATGCTGACAAATGGGGCAGCGGAGCGGGCAGAGGCGCGGATTGTCAATATTGCCTCAATTGCCAGCCATACGGTTTTGCCAGGTCTGTCTGTCTACAATGCTTCAAAGGCCTCTGTTGCCATGCTGACGCGAAGTTTGGCGCGGGAATGGTCGCGCCGCGGGATCGCCGTGAATGCCCTGGCCCCGGGCTATATTGAGACGGATATCAACGCCCAATGGTGGGGCACAGAGGGCGGGCAGAAGCAGCTCAAGGGCTTTCCTCGCCGCAGGCTGATGGAGGCTACCGATCTCGATGCGGCATTCATGATGCTTTGCGGTCCCGCGGGAAAGGCGATCGCCGGCAGCCTCATTACGATCGATGACGGCCAATCCCTGCCGGGCGGGGGATAGGGCCCTGGCCTGGAAGGGCTTCCTCAAAAGATCGTTGCGATCATTCAGCCGAGCGTAGACCATAGGGGCCTGTCACAGCGACGTGGTCGCCGGATTGCCAAGATTACGATGAGAGAGGAAATACCATGCGTCAGGGTCCGTTGACGGGTTTGAAGATCATTGAATTCGCCGGAATTGGCCCCGGCCCGTTTTGCGGCATGCTTCTCTCCGACCTTGGGGCGGACGTCGTTCGGATCGACCGTAAGGGGCAGGGGCGGGCTAATCCCTCGGATATCACCAGCCGCGGCCGTCGCTCCATCGGGCTCGATCTCAAAAACCCGGCCTCCATCGAGACCTGCCTAAAGCTTATGGAGGCGGCGGATGCTGTCTTTGAAGGCTTCAGGCCCGGGGTAATGGAGCGGCTCGGGCTCGGACCCGAAATCGCCCTGAAGCGGAACCCCCGCCTGGTTTATGGCCGCATGACGGGATGGGGGCAGTTCGGTCCCTATGCCAGTGCAGCCGGCCATGACATGAATTATATTGCCATTACCGGAGCCCTTCACGCCACGGGGACCAAGGAAAAGCCGGTTCCGCCCTTGAATCTGGTGGGCGATTTTGGTGGCGGCGCTCTCTATCTGGCCTTCGGTTTGCTGGCTGGCGTGATCCAGGCGCGGGAAACGGGCACAGGCCAGGTCATTGACTGTGCCATGAGTGACGGGGCAGCATCACTTATGTCCATGTTCTATGGCTTCAAGGCGGCCGGGGCGTGGAAGGATGAGCGCCGGGCCAACTTGCTGGATGGCGGGGCTCATTTCTACGACACCTATCAATGTGCGGACGGAAAATGGGTCTCGATTGGGTCAATCGAGCCCCAATTCTACGCCCTCCTGTTAGAGAAGACCGGCATTGATGACCCTGCCTTTCAGGCGCAGATGGACCGCGCATCGTGGGATGGGTTGCGTGACAAGCTGGCTGCCGTTCTCCGAACCAAGACACGGGATGAGTGGACGGAAATTATGGGGGGGACCGATGTGTGTTTCGCGCCCGTGCTGGATCTGGAGGAAGCCCCGAAGCATCCGCATAATGTGGCCAGAAAAACCTTTGTCGATGTCGGGGGCGTCATCCAGCCTGCGCCCGCGCCGCGTTTCTCGGCCACGCCGGGGGCGATCCAGGGACCGCCGCCCGTCATTGGGGCACACGATCAGGAAGCCTTGTCGGACTGGGGTTTCTCAGGGACAGACATCGCCGCCTTGAAGGCTAGCGGGGCGATTGTCGGTTAGGGCTTTCGCCGAATTAGAAAACTCAGGCCGGCCTCGGACTCTGTGGTCTCGAGGATTTCCAGGCCGGCCTGACTGGCGAAGTGGGGAACGTCGATCCGGGCCATTGGATCGTCGGCATAGAGCCGGAACACGCTGTCAGGGGCGGCCTGTTCCAGGGCTCTGCGCAGTCTTAGCGTCGGCACCGGGCAGTGATGCCCGCGCGCATCGATCACCACCTCCAGAGCCTCTGACGTCATGGGTCTGTCAGCTCACTTTTTCGAAGCCAGAATATCGCCCAGACGGTCAGGCGTTCCCGTAATCCGCTCAAGTTTTGGATATTGCAGGCCACCCGAATAGGAAACCTTGACCATCCGATAGCGATCTCCGGCCCTTATCAGAAGTTCCAGGCCCGCATTGGCCGTCTTGGCCTTGGTGATCGCTGTTTTGATCATCTCAGAATCATAGGTTAACCCATTAACTGCAATAATCTTTTGCCCTATAGTTAAACCGGCCTTGAAGCTCGGGCTATCCCAAAGGACGCCACCAATATCACCATCCCTGCCGATCACCAGCCCGATGGAATAGGTCAGATCCGTGATCCGGCGACGACTCTCATTGCTCTTGTAGTAGTCACTTGGCGTCTCGGTATAGACGAGCCGATAACCTCCGCGCGCCAGGCCATCCAGGGGCGCGCCGGGACCGTGCCCCTCGAGACGTGTCGTGAGGAATTCGGCCCAGTTATAGGGCTGAACGGCATTCAAGGTCCGGACAACCTCCTCGAAATTGTAGGTTAGCTGGCTCCAGTCCCCGTCATTGACGCCGAAGAAAGCCTTGGCAAAGTCATCCAGGGACTTTTTGCCCCCAGACCTTTCCCGGATCAGGGTGTCAGCATCCAGCCAGATCAGCTGGCCTTCTGAATAATAGTCCTCGCTGCGCTGCCAGCTTGTCCAGGGAATGGGCCTGCGCTGGGCAATTATTGGATCATTGGTCGTGTCGGCCACGTCGCGCCAGACCCGCCCAACCCTGTGGTCGTAAGCCGCAGCCGTCGACGCCAGAGAATCCAGGGCATCCTGTTTCGAAACCAGGGCAGACCGGGCGGCCAGCACAGAGCCCCAATACTGGGTCTGCCCCTCGTAGACCCAGAGCAGACTGTCACGCATGGGCAAGTTGAAGTTCGGTGTCCATAGGTCGGCGGGGCGGCGGTATTTCCCGTTCCAGGAGTGGGTATATTCGTGGGCAAGAAGGTCCCGCGTCGCGGCCAGCCTGCTCCAGTCCGTGAAATACTTCGGCATGGTGCCGTTTTCGCTGGAACGCTGGTGCTCCAGTCCGATACCGCCCATCCGATCCGTCAGGGCCAGCAACATGTCATAGTGGTTGTAGTGTCGCGCTCCATAGAGCCGGTCGGCCTGGACAATCAAGTTCCGGTGAATCTGAAGCTGATCGGGTGTGACTTCGAGCAGGTCAGGGTCGTCTGCCATGACGTTTAGGGTCACACGCGATCGTCCGCCGGGATCAAGGTCCAGTTTCTTGAACCAGCGCCCGGCATAAAGCGGGGAATCGACAAGGGTATCGAACCCAACGGGGTTGAACTGTATGACGCCGTCATTGGCCGAGGCCGTTTCAAGTGCCGTGCCATAGTCCCAACCCGCAGGAAGCTTCAGATTCGCCTGGATAGGGATCTGTCGCGTGAAATAGCCTGCGGGATAGAGCGCCATGCTGTTCCACTGCACGTTCATCATCTCAGGTGTCATGACCACACGACCCTGATCACCACTGGTCGGGGACAGGTGCTGGAACTGAAGCTCCAGGGTCCGGACACCCTTGGGAACCGTCAGATGGAAGGCCGCGACTTCCACCGGGTCACGCGTCCAGGGGATGGGCTTTCCGTTGCCCAGGATGATCAAACCGCCAAGCTTGTCGAGCTCCCCGCTGGGCCAGTGCTTGCCTGGAAGCCAACGCGGGAACAGCAAGGTAAATGGCCCCGGGCCCGCGACTGGAACGCTTTCCCGGACATTGAATATACGGTGCTCCAGGTCCGTCGCATCGACCTGCAGTTTCAGCGTCCCAGGATACGGAATGTCCCGGGGTTGAGCGATGGCCGTGGGCATGGGCACAGGCTGTGGGCCCATAGATGCAGCCAAGGAAAGTCCCGGAATTGCCAGAGTTGCCGTTGCAGCAAGAAGGTGAAGTTTCATTGTGCGGCTCCGGCGCAAAGTGCGTGAATGGTGTTATGAACTAAGGCTAGCCCGCGTCTTCCAGCTTTAAGGTGTCCCGAAGTTCGCGCTTCAGGAACTTGCCACTGGCGTTCCTCGGAAGGGCGTCCTGCAGAATCCAGATATAGCGGGGGCTCTTGTGCTTGGCGATTAGCACTGCGCAGTGGTCCCGTAATTCATCTGCGGATGCCACATGTCCGGGCCGGAGCACGATTGCGGTGCCCACTTCTTCGCCAAGCCGGGTGTCAGGAACCCCAAAGACTGAGCATTCCGCGACGGCCGGGTGGCGGTACATGGTGGCCTCAACCTCGGCGCAATAGATGTTCTCACCGCCGCGCAGGACCATGTCCTTCTTGCGGTCGACGATGAAGATGAAGCCGTCCTCATCAATCCGGGCAACGTCGCCCGTATGCAGCCAGCCGTCCGTGATGGATTCAGCAGTCGCCTCCGGGCGGTTGATATAGCCCTTGATCACAGGGGCGCCTCGGACCCAGAGCTCGCCCACCTGACCAGACTCGAGCCGGTTTCCGTCGTCGTCTACGCAGATGGCTTCAAAACTCGGCATGGCAGGGCCACAGCTCTCGGGCCGGTCGATGAAGAAATCTGCCGAGATCGAGGTGATGATCCCGCAAGTTTCCGTCATGCCATAGCCTGTATTTGGGCGGGCGGTTTTGACAGTGGAATCAATCTTGGCGACCAGGTCGGGTTGGAGTTGGGCTCCACCACCGCCGACGGTGAGCAGACTGGAAGTGTCATACTTGTCGAAATCCGGATGGGTGATGAGCTCTCGCGACATGACCGGAACCCCGCTCATGGAGGTGACCCGCTCCCGCGCAATCAGCTTCAGCGCCTCTCCAGCTTCCCAGCGATACATCAGGACAATGGTGCCCCCCGCCGCTGTGGTCGCATAGGCACCGCAATTATTGGCCGTAACATGGAACAACGGGGTGGTGAGCAGGGCGATCGGGATGGGCGGGGGCAGGGTCGGATCGGGGACAATGCCGGTTGCTCGCTGGGTTGCCAGGCCCTGGGCCTGCCCGCCAAACATCATGTTCATGAGGTTGGAAACGCAGCCCCTGTGGGTCAGTTGTGCCCCCTTGGGGAAGCCTGTGGTTCCAGAGGTATAAAAGATGCAGGCATCGGCATCGGGGTCGATATTCGCCTCGGGCAGGGAGCCGCCTACGGCCATGACTTCGGACCAGTCTGTGACCCCGGCCGTGGTCTCGCTGCGGACGCCGACAAGGTGGATTCCCTTGACCATGGATGGGCGCTCCAGCGTGCGGGCCAGGCGTTCTGCGTCACAGAAGGCGACCTTTGGCGCGGAGTCCTTGAAGGCATAGTCAAGCTCATCGGCCGTCCACCAGGCGTTCATGCCGACCACAGCTACGCCAACCGAGACGCAGGCCCAGTAGATCAGCATCCATTCTGGATAGTTCCGCATGGCGATGGCAACACGATCACCGGAGACAACGCCCTGAGCGGCCAGCCAGTTTGCGATACTGGCCACCTTGGCATGTGCCTGGGCATAGGTCAGCCGTTCATCCAGATAGACGATGTAGTCCCGGTCCGCGAAGGCGGCCGTCGACAACCAGAGCGACCGAATGCTGGGTGGCGCATTCTTGAAGCAGCGGATCGGCGAGCCGCGAACTGACTTCACTTCGATCTCAAACGGGGCACCAGGGGCTGTTAGGTCGGCCCAGGCCTGCTTCAATTCCGGGTAATGCAAGTGACGTCCTCCAAAGCACCGTTCCCCTTCATGATCGAGGCGGCCTGTTCTATTGGGCCCTTTAAATCGGGGTGAGCCCGGTCTTGGCAATACAAATGTTTCGTTGGCGCACAGTCGCCAGCATGACAGAAAGAAAAGCAGCTGGAATTTGATCCGGTCAGTTTGTCCCACGACGAGACGAAACATTGTCGGGGGCTTCAGGGAGGAGCGAAAATGAGTGCCTATAGCGGCCTTCGGATCGTGGACTTCAGTCAGGGAACAGCCGGCCCGATGGCCTCAATGTTTCTGGGGGATTTCGGCGCAGAGATCGCCAAGATCGAGCCAATCGAGGGCGACAGGGCCAGACACCATCCGGGCTATCTTGCCTGGAACCGGAACAAGCAGATCAGTAACCTCGATTTGAGCCGGGCAGGGGATCGGGAGACGGCCCTGGGCCTGATCGCGAGCGCAGATGTGGCCCTGTTCGACCATGCCCCAGGCGTTCTCGAGGCCTGGGGTCTGGATGGGGCCGCCCTGACGGCGAAGTTTCCCAGACTGGTCCATGTCTGGATGCCGCCATATGGGGTGACCGGGACCTGGAGCCAGTTGCCTCCGCGCCACAGCCTATTGACGGCCCTGACGGGGCTGGCCTTCCGGCAAGGGGCCTATGACGACACACCGGTCCATCTGGTTCTGCCCCTCGTCTGGTATGCCCAGGCGTTGATGGGAGCAAATGCCATTGGGGCGGCCCTGCTGGAGCGTTCCCGGAGTGGTCTCGGGCAGGCTGTGTCCGTCAGTGGCCTCCATGGGATGTCCCAACTGGCCGGGCCAGTCTCGATCAAGGCCCAGCCCATAATGCCCCGTGGACAGCCGCTTGGAGCCCTGCCGAATTACCGTCTCTATGTCTGCTCCGACGGAAAATGGCTCTTTCTGGGGACTCTGTTTCATAATTTCTACAAGCTGGCCCTTGGCGTATTTGGCCTTGAGGATCGCTATGACGCCCTGGTTGCAGAACCCGAGCTTGCCGTGACCACTCTGGAGGAAAGGTTCAGGTCTGCACCGCGTGACGCCTGGCTCGAACACCTGCGCTCCGCCGGTGTGCCTTGTGCCCCTGTGGGTGATCGGGCCGATTGGCTGGCCAGCCCTGTGATCGGGGAGGCGGGTTTGCGGGAGACCTTTGAGCACGAGATCCATGGGACGGTGACGATCCCGGGTATCCCGGTGCACCTGCTGGCAACGCCGGGCAGGATTGGCGGTTTGGCAAGGCAAGCTCCCTTGCCGTCCTGGCCTGCTGTTGCGCCAACCTCCCCCGGGGACCCGCGTTCTGCGCCACTCGCAGGGCTGAAGGTGCTTGACCTCGGAACGGTCATTGCCGGAGCCCATGCAGGCGGCGTCCTGGCCAATTTAGGCGCAGATGTCATCAAGATCGAACCCGCAGAAGGCGATCCGTTCCGGAGTGATGGTGGCCCCTTCATCGGCTTCAGTCGCGGGAAGCGCGCCTTGGGGATTGACCTGAAACAGGCCTCTGCCCGGGAGACCTTCTTCGATCTGGTTCGGGGGGCTGATGTCGTGCTGGACAATTATCGGCTTGGCGTTCGTGATCGTTTGGGGATTGGCTACCAGGCCCTCAAGGCCATCAATCCCCGCATAATTTCCTGCTCGATCAATGCCTATGGAACCAGCGGTTCACGAGCGGAAAGGCCGGGGTTTGATCCCTTGCTACAGGCGGAAGGGGGCATGATGGCCGCTCAGGGCGGGCAGGATGATCCGATCCTGCATACGGTCGCTGTCAACGATGTTGCCACCGCCGCCGTGGTGGCCTTTGGCGTGATTTCCGCCCTCAATGCACGGGAGAGCACTGGCCTGGGTCAGGAGGTTCAGACCAGCCTGATGGCGCAGAGCCTGACCTATCAAATAGGCGAAATCACCCACTATGCAGGTCGTCCCGCCAACGATCTTGGTGGTCGTGACTGTGTCGGGGTTCGCGCACTTCACAGATTCTATCCGTGTAAGGACGGCTGGATTGCCTTGGCATGCACGGAATCCAGCGATGTCGAAGCCTTGGTGGGTGCAACGGGTCTGAAACTGCCTAATCCTGCTGCGGTCCTTGTTGAGCCGAGAGACGGGGCCTTGGCGGATAGGTTGGCCACCTGGTTCAAGGATCGCCCCCGGGATGCGACGGCCAAGATGCTCCTGCAGGCCGGTGTGCCTTGCGCGCCTGTTGTCCAGGCCTATGAAGCCTATGAGCATGCTTGGCTGGCGGATAATCGAATGTTTGAGGTGTGGGAGCATCCCCGACTGGGCGAGATTGTCAGCGTCAGAAGCTATGCTGATTTTGCGGCAAGCTCGGGGGGGTTCCGCTACCCGACGCCGGACCTGGGGCAACACAGTGTCGAGATTCTCGAGGCGCTTGGATATGATCAAGGTCGGATTGCAGAGCTTCTGGCGTCCGGTGCGATTTTCGAGCCCTCCCAGAGCAAGGCGCACCTGCGTGATGGTGGGGCGGCCCTATCTACGCGTTAGACCCTGGCGGGGGTGCCCAATGACAGCCGGTTATGACTCATAATTTCGAAATATTTTTGGAAAAACAAAATGAACAAGAAAATTCTTCAGCCAGAATTCGCGTCTGTTCAGGGCGTCTTTGATCAGAATCTGGAGAGTGGCGCAGATCTCGGCGCGTCTTTTTGCGCAACCCGGAACGGGGAAACCGTGGTCGATATCTGGGGTGGCTTTGCGGACAAGGACCAGACCATTCCCTGGTCCCGGGACACCATCGTCAATGTGTATTCCACAACCAAGACCATGACCGCCCTGACGGCCCTCTTGCTGGCTGACCGTGGCGCGCTCGATTTTGACAAGCCCGTTGCGCACTACTGGCCCGAATTTGCCGCCGCCGGGAAGGCTGACGTGAAGGTAAGCCACCTCATGAGCCATTCGTCGGGCTTGTCTGGCTGGCGTGAACCCATGTCTGCCGACGATCTGTATGACTGGGAGAAGGCAACCAGCCTGCTTGCGGCCCAGGCTCCTTACTGGGAACCTGGCACGGCACCAGGTTATCACGCGGTCACCCAGGGCTATCTGGTGGGGGAGGTCATTCGCAGGGTGGCTGGCAAGACCGTCGGGACCGTCTTCCGGGAGGAGTTCGCTCAACCGCTGGGTGCCGACTTCCACATTGGCCTGGCTGCGAGTGAGGATCATCGCGTTGCCGAATTGATCCCGCCGCCCCGCGGTGGAGCTATCGGGGAGGGCACGACCAGCGACCTCATTGTAAACATGGCCAGCAATCCCGGGATCAATGTTCATGCTACACGGACACGCGAATGGCGTGGCGCGGAGATTCCAGCCGCCGGGGGCACGGGGAATGCGCGGTCTGTCGCCGAGATCCACACAATCATGGCCAATGGCGGCATGGGGCGGGACGGTCGGCGTTACCTCACGGAAGCGGGCGTCAGACGAGCCCTGGAGCTTCAAATTGCCGGAACCGACATGATCCTCGGAAATCCGGTGCGATATGGCATGGGCTTTGGCCTGAATGGCGGGGCGGTTCCCCTCCCAAGCGATGAGAGTATCTACTGGGGCGGATATGGCGGCTCCTTGATCGTTATCGACATGAAGGCCAGGACGACCTTTTCCTATGTCATGAACAAGATGGCCTCCACCACGGCCGGAGATACCCGGGGCTTTGGGCTGCTGATGGCCATGTGGACGGTCCTGGGCGCTCAGGCCTAGGTGGGCGAGGGGCTTCAAGGGGTGTAGACGCCTCTTTCGCCGAGGGTTGAGGGCGAGTCGATGTTCCGGAGATCTTAAATGGAAGCCCTGCTCACCTCCGTCACTGTCGTGGCGCTCGCGGAAATCGGCGACAAGACGCAGTTGCTGGCCATTGTCCTGGCCACCCGGTTCAATCGGCCCATGCCGATTATTCTGGGAATATTCGTGGCGACGGTTGCAAACCACTTTCTCGCAGCCCTGTTGGGTTCCCAGGTCGCCTCCGTTCTGCAGGGCGACTGGTTCCGGTATCTGATCGGCGCATCTTTCGTGGCCATGGCGGCCTGGACCCTGGTGCCGGACAAGCTGGACGACGAAGAGGAAAAACCCTCGCGTTATGGGGCCTTCCTGACCACCGTCATCTCGTTCTTCCTTGTCGAAATGGGGGACAAGACTCAGATCGCCACGGTTGGGTTAGGCGCCCAGTTTCACAATGTCGTCCTGGTGACCATGGGCACGACTCTAGGCATGATGATTGCCAACGTGCCAGCGGTTCTGGTCGGAAACCGACTGCTGAAATATGTCTCTCTCAACCTCGTTCGTAAACTCGCCGCAGGCCTGTTCCTGATCATTGGCCTGTGGGTCATCGCTCAGACGGCCGGGCTCCGTCTGCCCTGAAGAAAACGGTTAATGATTTACGGTTAACGTACCGCCCGTGGGGGTTATTGCCCAGGGAACCGGACTCTGCATGGCTCAGACCTTACACGTTATCGACCAGGTTTCCGAGCTTGTGGGGCTTGCCGCCGGTCTGTTGGAAGGTGGCGAGGTTGAGCACGCTGAAGGCATGCTGGTTGGCTTGCGGGCCATTGCGCCGGACCATCCTGAGTTAAATCTCAACCTAGGTCTGGTCTTCGCCGCTAAGGGCAAGATTGAGGAGGCCGCCCCGCTCCTGCGAGGCGCGGCATCCCTGGAGCCTGTTGAGCCTGTTTTCTGGAATGCCCTGAGCGCGTGTGAGCTTAAGCTGGGCGATGCGGCTGGGGCCCTGGTGGCCGCCGAACGGTCTCTCGACCTTGATCCCAACCAGCCCGACGCTTTGAGCAATCGCGCAGAGGCCCTCAGTGGATTGGGGCAGCTGGATGAAGCGCTCAAGGCTGTGGAGCGGGCCCTGGTGGTTAATCCCGGAGATCCGCGCCTGATGCACAATCAGGCTTCTGTCTTGCGGAAGATGGGGCGCCTGGAAGAGAGCCTGAGCTTACTAGATCGCGCCTTGAAATTTGGGCCCCAGATGGCCCAGGTTCACGCTGAACGAGGCTTTGTGCTCAAGCTTCTGGGACACCACGAGGAGGCCATTGAGACTTACCATTTGGCCCTGGGGCTGGATCCCGGACTGGTCGAGGCCCACTGGAACCTGAGCCTGTGCAATCTCCTGCTCGGACGTTTTGAAGCCGGTTGGGCAGGCTATGAATGGCGCTGGCAATTGAAGGCGCGGGACATGCAACCCCGCCCATGGACCATGCCGCTGTGGCTGGGCCAGGTGCCCCTGGAGGGGCATAGCATTCTCCTTCATTGTGAGCAGGGTTATGGGGACTCCATCCAGTTTGCCCGTCTGGCCATGAAGGTCGCTGAACGGGGCGCGCAGGTTATCCTGGAGGTCCAGGCACCTTTGGTGCCCCTGTTCAAGGGGCTTCCCGGTCTCACGGGCTTGTTCGCCCGGGGCGAGTCGCTTCCTGAGACGGACTTTCATTGCCCCTTGATGAGCCTTCCCCTGGCCCTGGGGGCACCGTTCGAACCTGAGGTCGGGGCTCAGCCCTATCTGCAACCTGATCCAGCCCGTCTAAAGACCTGGGCCGGGCGTCTTGGACAGGCCGGGCGGCCCCGGGTGGGTCTGGTCACCAGCGGTAGCCCGACCCATGCCGCGGATCAGGACAGAAGCCTGCCCCTGGCGCAGATCGCGGAATTTCTGCCCAAGGGAATTGACTATCATTCCTTGCAACAAGTCCTGTCGCCTGCCGATCAGGTGGTCCTGGACAGTCGGGAAGACATAAGTTTCTGGGGCAGGGACCTCAAGGATTTCGCCGATACCCTGGCCCTGACAGCCCATATGGATCTGGTGATCAGCGTGGATACCAGTGTTGCCCACCTGGCAGGTGGGGCGGGAAAGCCCACCTGGATTCTCCTGCCATTCGCCCCTGATTGGCGTTGGGGCCTGACTGAGACCCGGACCA
>CANCJJ010000006.1 GCA_947378305.1 Phenylobacterium aquaticum
CCCACATGCACCTTGCGCGCGACAACCGGCGGCGGCGGGCCAGCCCCCAGAAACCCATTCAACAATCCCAGCACCGCGCCGGGATCGGCCAGCAGGTCCTCGGCCTTCAGCACCCGCACCTGGTCCCGGGGAAACAGGGCAAACACCCGGGCCAGCTGGTCGGCATAGAACCCCCGCTCCACATAGGAAAATTCCCTGTGATGGCCCCAGGGCTCGGCGTCAAACAGCCTCTGGCGGCCTTTGCGAATGCACCAGCCAAAGTCATGGGTCTCCACCCCGCGTCCGGTCTCCATGCGCCAATGCGACCAGGCCCGCGCCACGGGATCGCGCAACATAAAGACCAGCTTCACCTTGGGATTATAGGCCGCAATCCGCTCCAGACTTCCCGGCCAATAGGCATAGATGGGCGTGGCCTCTCCCCTCAGATCGGGGCCGTCAGAGGCAAAATGGGCGTGATAGGGGCCATAATCCGGCACCCGCCAGTCCCGCCCCTCGTCGTCGAAGAAGTGAACCTCCTTCACGTCGGAAAGATTATAGGCCGGGTCATCCGACAGATAGTCAAACAGCGCCGTTGTGCCCGCCTTCTGGGCACCGATAATCATGAACCGGACGAGGGGGGCAGGGGTCATGGAACCTTCGAGCTTACGGTCTGGTCATGATACGGCTTCATGCGGTATTCCAAAGCGGCTAATAGGAATTTGGGCACGCCCTGTGCCCCTTGAGGACGAGGCACTTGGCACACACGGCTGACAAATCTGCCCATGGGATGAAGGCCGTCATTCTGGCCGGCGGTCTCGGCACGCGCATCTCCGAAGAAAGCCACCTTCGGCCCAAGCCCATGATCGAAATCGGCGGTCGGCCGATTCTCTGGCACATCATGAAGCTGTTTTCCCATTATGGCGTCACCGAGTTCATTATCTGCCTGGGTTACAAGGGCTATGTGATCAAGGAGTATTTCGCCAACTACGTCCTGCACAATGCCGATCTTACCGTCGATCTGGCCAAGGGGGCGGTGGAATATCACGCCACGAATCACGAGCCCTGGCGCGTCACCCTGGTCGATACCGGGGCCGAGACCATGACCGGCGGGCGCCTGAAGCGCGTGGCCAGCTATCTCGAACCGGGCAAGCCCTTCTTCTTCACCTATGGTGACGGGGTGGCCGATGTGGACATTGCCGCCCTGGCCGCCTTTCACAAGGCCCATGGCAAGCCCGCCACCGTCACCGCCGTCTCGCCGCCGGGCCGCTACGGGGCGCTGGAAATCATTGACGGCGGCGTGCGCCGGTTCGTTGAAAAGCCCCCCGGTGACGAAGGCCTGATCAATGGCGGCTTTTTTGTCCTCCAGCCCGAGGTCATAGGTCGGGTGACGGGCGACGAAATCCCCTGGGAATCCGAGCCCCTCCAGGGTCTCGCCCGGGATGGCGAGCTCATGGCCTTCCATCACACCGGTTTCTGGACCGGCATGGATACCCTGCGCGACAAGAACCATCTGGAATCCCTCTGGGCTGAGGGCCAGGCCCCATGGCGGCTCTGGCCGTGACCCGACCCAATCCGGCCTTCTGGGCAGGCAAGCGGGTTCTCCTGACCGGTCATACCGGGTTCAAGGGCGGCTGGGCCGCGATCTGGCTGGCCCATCTGGGGGCAGAGGTCACAGGCCTCTCCCTGGCCCCGGACCAGAGCCCCGCCCTCTTTGACCTGGCGGGGGTGGAAAACCTGACCCGGTCATCCCGCCTGATCGACCTGCGCGATGCCGCCGCCGTCGAGGCTGCCCTGTCAGGTCAGGCCTTCGACCTGGTCCTGCACATGGCCGCCCAGCCCATTGTCCGCACCTCGATCGAAGACCCCCTGGCCACCTTCTCCGCCAATATCATGGGCACGGCCCATCTGCTCCAGGCCCTGCGCGCCCAGACCGCCTTGCAGGCCGTCCTCGTCGTCACCTCCGACAAGGTCTATGCCAATGCCGAAACCGGCCGGGCCTTTGTCGAAACCGATGCCCTGGGCGGCAAGGACCCCTATTCCGCCTCCAAGGCCGCCGCTGAAATCGTCACCCAGAGTTTCGCCCGCAGCTATTTCGACCGGGCCGGGGTGCCCGTGGCGACCGCCCGGGGCGGCAATGTCATTGGCGGCGGCGACTTTTCCCGCGACCGGATCGTCGCCGACATTGTCCGGGCTGGACAGGCCCAGGGCCAGACCGTCCTGCGCCATCCCGACTCCACCCGCCCCTGGCAGCATGTCCTCGACTGTGTGGCGGGCTATCTCGTCTATCTGGAACACCTGGCCACCGATCCTGCCACCCCGCGCGCCTTGAACTTCGGGCCGCGCCCGGGTGGCCCCGAGGTCAGTGTCGGCGAGCTGGCGACCCGCGCGGTTCAGGCCCTGGGGGCCAGGCCTTGGCGGCATGAACCCGATCCCGCCTCCCTTGAGGCCCGCAGTCTGGGCATTGATGCCAGCCTGACCCGAAGCCTGCTGAAATTTGAAAGCCAGCTCGACGCCCCCGAGGCCATCGACTGGACCATGGACTGGTATCGCCGTCAGGGTGAGGGTGCCGACGCCCTTGGCTTGTGTCGCGACCAGATTGCGAGATACGAAGGCCTGTCATGACCGCCCCCGCCTGCCGCTTCTGCCATGCCCCCCTGACCCAGGACTTTGTCGACCTGGGCAGCCAGCCCCTGGCCAATTCCTACCTGACCGCCGCCCAGCTCGAAGCCGGGGTCGAGGCCAGCTATCCCCTGCATACCCGGGTCTGTGGCCAGTGCTTCCTGGTCCAGGCAGACAACCCCGTCGCCGCCGACGCCATTTTCGATGATGGCTATGCCTATTTCTCCTCCTATTCCGAGAGCTGGGTCGCCCATGCCCGCCGGTATGCCGAGGCCATGACCGCCCGCTTCGCCCTGGGCCCGCAGTCCCGGGTGATCGAGGTGGCCAGCAATGACGGCTATCTGCTCCAGCATTTTGCCGCCCTGGGAATTCCGGTTCTGGGCATAGAGCCCACGGCCAATACCGCCCAGGCCGCGATCGAGCGGGGCGTTCCGACCGAAGTGATCTTCTTCAATGATGCCACCGGCCGGGATCTGGCGGCACGCGGCCTGACCGCCGACCTCATGGCCGCCAATAATGTGCTGGCCCATGTGCCGGACATTGGCGACTTCGTGGCGGGCTTTCCCCATGTGCTGAAGCCGCAAGGCGTGCTGACCTTTGAATTCCCCCACCTCCTGAACCTGATCGAAAAGGTCCAGTTCGACACCATCTATCACGAGCACTTCTCCTACCTGTCCCTGCTGGCGGTGGAAAACGTCCTGCGCTCGCGCAAGCTGCGGCCCTTCGATGTCGAGCTGATGACCACCCACGGCGGGTCCTTGCGGCTCTTTTGCTGCCACGAGGTAGCGGACCATCCGGAAACCCGGGCCTTGGCCGACCTGCGCGCCCGAGAACAGGCGGCGGGTCTGGATCGTCTGGAAACCTATGGCGGGTTCGCCGACCGGGTGGCCAGGGTCCGCAAGGACTTCCTGGCCTTTCTCGCCAGGGCCAAGGCCGAGGGCAAGCGGGTGGCGGCCTATGGGGCGGCGGCCAAGGGCAATACCTTCCTCAACCATGCCGGGGTCGGCACCGACGACATTGTCGCCTGTTTCGATGCCAATCCCCACAAGCAGGACCGCTATCTGCCGGGCAGTCACATTCCGGTCTATTCCCCCGAGCGGGTGGCCGAAATTCAGCCAGACTATCTGATGATCCTGCCCTGGAACCTCAAGGACGAGATCATGGGCCAGCTTGCCCACATTCGCACCTGGGGGGGCAAGTTCGTCACCGTCGCCCCCGAGCCCAAGGTCTGGGACTGATGCGCTTTACCCCGACTGCGATTGCCGGGGCCGTCATTGTCGAGCCCGACATGATGACGGACGAAAGGGGGGGCTTTGGCCGGGTCCAGTGTCCCGCAGACTTCGCCGCCGCCGGTCATCCTTTCCTGCCCAGCCAGGCCAGCCTGTCGCGCAATCCCCGCGCCCTGACCCTGCGCGGCATGCACTACCAGAACCCGCCCCATGACGAGACCAAGCTGGTCCGGGTGGCCCGGGGCCGCATATTTGACGTGGCCGTCGATCTTCGGCCTGACAGCCCGACCTATCTGTCCTGGACCGGGGTGGAGCTGTCCGGCGACAATGCCCGGGCCTTCCTCATCGGTCCCGGCCTCGCCCACGGCTTCCTGACCCTCGAAGACCATACCGATGTCTATTACCAGATCGACCGCATGTTCGAGCCCGGTCACGGCCAGGGTGTGCGCTGGAATGATCCGGCCTTCGCCATTGTCTGGCCCGATACGCCCCGGCTCATGTCGGACCGCGATGCGGGCTATCCCGACCACCGGGTGAGCTGACCCCATGGCCCGCATCCTGCTCACCGGGGCAAGTGCCTTTACCGGCCTGTGGATTGCCGAGGCCCTGGCCCGGGCCGGGCATCACGTCCTGGCCCCCTTGCGCCGCCCGCTGTCGGACTATTCGGGTCTGCGCCGGGACCGGGTGGTCCGGCTGGCGGCCAGTGCCCAGGTCGTCTTCGACGCCCCCTTCGCTTCGCCCCGCTTCATGGACCTCATGGCCCCCGGGGCCGTCGATCTCCTGGCCCACCATGCCGCCGACATTCCCAACTACCGGGCCGCCGACTACGACGCCATTGCCGGCATGGTTCGCAATACCGACGGCGCGCGGGAGGTGCTTGCCGCCCTGGCGCGCGCGGGCGGGCAGGCCGTCATCGCCACCGGCACCTTCTTCGAGCCCGGCGAGGGCGGGTCCGGCCCCGATGCCCTGGCCGTCAGTCCCTATGGTCTGTCCAAGGGCCTGACCAATCTGGCCCTGCATCATCTGGCCGCCTGGGAAGGTCTCGACTTCGCGAAATTCGTCATCCCCAGCCCCTTCGGCGAGATGGAGGAGGGGCGGCTGGGCTGGTCCCTCTTCCAGGCCTGGTTCGCGGGCCAGCCCGGCGTGATCCGCACCCCCCGCTATGTCCGCGACAACATCCCCGTCCCCCTCATGGCCGGTGCCTATGCGGACCTCGCCGCCAGGGTCCTCGCCGAGCCCGGCCGCCCCCACCTCGCCCGCCCCTCCGGCTTCGTCGGCACCCAGGGCGACTTCGCCCAGAGGCTGGCCCGGGAGGCCCGGTCAAGGCTCGATTTGCCCTGTCAGGTCGAGCTTCTGGCCCAATCCGAATTTGCCGAACCCGAGGTGCGCGTTAACGCGCAATCCTGCATCACAAAAGACTGGGATGGCCCCGGATTCTGGGACGGGTATGTCCAGTACTACCGCGAACTCGCGGCAGGAAACCGGCTTACGTCCCCCGCCTAACCCTTCAGGGCACCCTCGATCATGGCGTAGTAATCCACCGCAAACTGGCGCGGATCGCCCAGGGGGCTGGCCTTGAGCCGGGCGCGCATGCCCCGCCGCAATTCCCCGATTCTCGCCGGATTGTTCGCGAGTTTGACGGCAATATCGACGTAGTCCTCGACGGATTCCGCACACAAATCGCCCAGGTCGACATTGTGCAGCACCGAATAGCTCAGCCGCTCAAACACCGCCGCCCCGACCTTGGTCACCACAGGAACCCCCATCCAGAGTGACTCGCACGTCGTCGTCCCCCCGGTCTGCGGGAAGGTGTCCAGGGAAATATCCATCTGATTATAAAAGGGAAGGTGTCGTCCTCGAACCGGCTGGAACAGGACCCGGTCCCCGCTGACCCCCTCGGCCGCAAAGACAGCGCGGATATTCGCACAGAAGGTCGGCGTCGCCCCCTCCGGCCGCACGAACAGGAATTTCGACCCCGGCGTTCGCGCCACAGCTCGCGCCCAGGCCGATACGACTTCCCTACCGTATTTATACGGATTATTGGCGGTTCCGAAGGTCACAAACCCGTTGCGCTCCACCGGTGCCACCGGGTCCACCGCCGGCTCCTCCCGGAAGGCCCTCTCCCCCAGAGAATACCAAGCCTTCGGCAAAATCATTGGTTTTTCAATAACTAAAGCCGGGTCCTCCGGAGTCATCCAGGGGTCCAGCACCAGATAATCGATCGTGCTCAACCCCGCCGAATGCGGATACCCCACCCAACTCGCCTGAACCGGCGCCGGCTTGAAAGCCATGACACTCAGCTTGTTCATATGGGTCGATCCACCCAGCTCGATCAGCATGTCCAGCTGGTCGTCGGCGATCAGTTGGGCCGCATCTCGATCGGTGATGTCCTTGACCCAGCGGAAGCCGTCAACCCATTCGGTGATCTGTTTCTGGGTCGGATCTTCGTCGCCCTGGTACCAGGAATAACAATAGATTTCAAAGCGTTCCCGGTCGTAATACTGGAACAGGGGCAGGGCAAAATAGGCCACGGGATGGCCCCTCAGGTCGGAGGACATGAACCCGACCCGGATCTTTCCATTGCTGGCCCGGGGCCCGCGCCGGGTGATCGGCTGGCGCGCCGCCGCCGCCTCCGCCAGTCGCCCCCAGATCCGGTGGAGTTCCACGAGTTCCAGGCGATCTTCCGGCGTTTTCACCCGCGCCAGATGGGCCATTAGCGCGGTGTGGCGCCCGGAATTCGCCCAGGTTCGTCCCACCTCCGAGAAGGTTCCGAGCTTCTCCAGATCGTCATAGGCCGCGACCCGGACCATGAGTTCATAGACCACCTTAAGGGCCCCCGGCGTCAGGGTTGTCCCGTCAATGGCCCCGCTCATGACCTGATAGGCCTGTTCGAGATTAGCCGCCTCATCGCCAAACCGCGACCGGCCAAGGCTTTCGGCATAGGTGACCCGGTATTCCGTATTCTCCGGGCTAAGCTCAATGGCGCGCCGCAAATGCTCATTGGCCCGGGGGCGGTCATAGTCCACCAGGGTATTGCCCAGCTGATAATGCAGCCAGGGAACATCCGGCGTTAGCTCGAGCATGGCCATCATCTGCTGCTCGGCCTCGCGCGACTTGCCCGCCCGCCGCAGGTTGGACAGGCGGGCTTCCAGAAGTCGGGGATGGTCCGGATTGGCCTGAAGGCCGCGATCCAGGACCGCAAGCGCCTCCTCATTGCCCTTGGTGTCGAAAACGAGTCCGGCCAGATCGAGCCAGGCGTCAATCAGGTCGGGCTTTAGCTTGGTGGCGAGGCTGAACCTCTGCTGTGCCTTGTCCAGATCCCCCGCGAACCAGTAGGCGCGGCCGAGGCTCCGCTGGTGTTCTGCATTGGTCGGTGCCGATCGGGCCAGTTTCGAAAAGGCCTGGATGGCCGCCGGGTCGCGGCGGTCGTTCAGAACGTTGCCCAGATTTTGCAAGATGGGATCACTCTTGGGGGCGAGGCGAACACCCCGCTCCAGAGCTGCCTGAGCTTCATCCAGCCGCTTCAGGCGCCGCAAGGCCACGCCGCGAATGTTCCAGAGGTCTGGATCCTTGGGAAATTGCTCCAGGCCCAGGAGGGACCAATGGGCCGCCAGATCATAATTCTGGTCGCGAATCAGCAGGCCGCCGAAATTCCGATAAACCTGAGCGGGTGCCTTGGGATCGGCTTCCAGTTGGGCGATGGTAATCCGGATTCCCTCGTCGCGTTTTCCGGCCTTGAACGCCTCATCAGCTTCGGCAAACCGCTTTAAAGGCATTCGTTCATCCTGCTTCTAGGCGATGCGCCCCGCGCCCTGCCGGTGCAGGACAAATCCGGTGGTCAATCTACTGGCCAGACGCGCCCGGGACAATCGAAGACATGGGGCACACCCACTCCGATCCACAATGCGGGGTGTAATAATCTTGTCGCAAATCGCAGGCCTGTTGTAGGGCTGGCCCCCGGAGGATCATTTGACCCAAGATCGCAAGCCTATCCAGACGGGACGGATCATTCTGGGCTTGATCCTGGCTGCGGTGACGGGATTCCTGGCGCTGACGGCTTTTCGTCGGCCCGATCTCGGGCTTCCACTGGCCTCAGGGCTCTTGTTCCTGGTCATTGGCCTGGTTTTCGGCGAACGTCTGGCAAGAGCCTCAAAGATCGCAGCCCCTGCCGAATTGCCGGGCAGTCCCGGCCCAAAGGGAGGGCTAGCCTTTGAGTCCCTGATCGAGGTTTTGCCAGACCCGGTCATGGTCATTACCGCACGTGAACCGGATGATTTGACGGCGCGGCGCTACATTCTGGCCAATCGGGCCGCACGGGACCTGCTCAGGCTTCAGAAACAAGAGGGATTGCTGGTCACCGCCATCCGGGATCCCGAGGTGCTTCAGGCCATTGATGAAGCCCTCTTCGGGCTCGTCGCTGCGGAGGCCGTCCTTCAGGCAGGAGGCACTCAAGAGCGGGTCTTCAAGGCCCTGGCCCAGCCCTTGGGGACGCCGATCGCCGACGATCACTTGGCCCTGCTGGTGCTGCGAGACGAAACCGACATTCGGCGGGCAGAGCGGACCCGGGCGGACTTTCTCGCCAATGCCAGTCATGAACTGAGAACACCCCTGGCCTCCTTGTCTGGCTTCATCGAAACCTTGAGGGGCCATGCCCGGGGCGATGAAAAGGCCCAGGAGCGGTTTCTGGGCATTATGGCCACCCAGGCCGGGCGCATGAGTCGCCTGATTGATGACCTGCTTTCCCTCAGCCGAATCGAATTGAACGAACATATTCCGCCTGAAGGAGATACAGACCTCGTCCTGGCGGTTCTGGATGTTGTCGATGCCCTGACGCCGCTCGCGGCAGAGCGCAAGGTCTCCATTGATACAGACCTGCCGGCTCCAGGGCGAATTGTTGTGCCCGGCGACCGGGATCAGATTGTCCAGGTTGTGCAAAACCTTATCGACAATGCATTGAAATATTCGCCTGACGGCGCGCGGATTGGTATTTCCCTCCAGACCGGACAGTCTGCGGAAGCGGCCATGAAGGCCCTGTCGCCCGAGGCCTCCCGACTGTCGTTACTGGTGCCTGATCCTGGTCCCGGCCTTTTTGCCGTTCTGCGGGTAACAGACAAGGGACTGGGCCTTGCCCGTGAAAACCTGCCGCGTCTGACAGAGAGGTTCTACCGTGTTGAGGGCCAGAAGAGTGGTGAGCGGTCGGGAACGGGCCTCGGCCTTGCCATCGTCAAGCACATCATGAACCGGCATCGTGGGGGTATGGTCGTCGAAAGCCTTGCCGGAACAGGGTCGACCTTCAGCGTTTATTTCCCCGCCCGGCACGGTGTTACAAAACTGTCGTAAATTTGTCTTATTAGAAAGACGCCCGGCGTGCAGAGTGCTCCAAGCTGGATGTGACGCTACAGGATGGCGTTACCTACCTTATAAAATTTTGGACGTCTGACCGCCATGCTGACCTGGCTTGCCCTTCTGGCCCTGGTGCTTTTTTCCAGCGCGATCTTTGTCGCGGCTCGGCGAAAGGCCCTGACTCTGGGTGGTGGACGGGCGTCGGGCCTTCATTCCCTGCCCGGATATTACGGTGGGTATGTGGCCCTCTGGTCCAGTGTTCCCGCCATTTTCCTGCTTGTGTTGGCCCTTGGTTTTGGCGGTCGACTGGAGTCCGCTCTTCTAAGAACCTCGCCGCCTGCGGCCATTTCGGGAATGGATCATCAGCAGCAAGACGTCTTTTTTGACGACGCCCTGGCCCTGGCCCACGGGGCGCAGGCCAGCCAGACCGTCTATGATGGCGCTCAAGGGGTGGCCCTGACCGAGGCGACCCAGAAAACCAGACGCCTCGACGCTGAAATTCGCTATGGAGCCCTGGCGGCCGCCGTCGCGCTCGCCCTCGCGGGTGTCTTTCTTGCCTATCCGAAGGTTCGCCCGGATTTTCGGGCCCGTAATCGCGTTGAAGGCTGGATATCGGGCTTGTTCGTCATTTGCGCTGTCACGGCGATCTTGACCACAGTGGGGATCGTGGCCTCCCTGGTCTGGGAGAGCTGGAGGTTCTTCCAGGCGGTTCCCTTGACGGACTTCCTCTTCGGCCTGGAATGGAATCCCCAGATCGCCATGCGGGCGGATCAGTACGGATCGCAGGGGGCTTTCGGGGCTGTTCCCCTCTTTGCTGGCACCTTCCTGATCATGTTGATTGCCATGACGGTCGCTGCCCCCGTTGGGCTCTATTCCGCCATCTATCTGTCTGAATATGCTGCCCCCCTGACCCGCTCTGTGGTCAAGCCCTTGCTGGAAATTCTGGCGGGCGTACCTACCGTCGTCTACGGCTTCTTCGCCGCCCTGACGGTCGGACCGATCTTTCGCGGTGGCTTCAACGCCCTCGGGGCCCAGCTCATCGGCGGTCCGTTTAATGACCTCGGTCTCTATCTCTCCGGCGTGCAAAACCAGATGGCCCTGGTCGCGGGGGCCGTCATGGGGATCATGCTCATCCCCTTCGTCTCCTCCCTGTCAGATGACATTCTGAATGCCGTCCCTCAGTCCCTGCGCGACGGCAGCCTGGCCATGGGGGCGACCCGGTCCGAGACCGTTAAGCGCGTCGTCCTTCCCGCTGCCCTTCCAGGGATCGTGGCGGCCTTGCTGCTGGCAATCTCGCGGGCGATTGGCGAGACCATGATCGTGACCATGGCGGCGGGCCTGCAGGCCAAGACCACCATCAATCCCCTGGACACCGTGACAACGGTCACGGTTCAGATCGTAACCCTGCTGACCGGGGATCAGGAGTTCGACAGTCCAAAGACCCTGGCCGCGTTTGGATTGGGTCTGACCCTGTTTGTCGTGACGCTCATGCTCAATGTGATCGCCCTGAAGATCGTTCAGAAATACCGGGAACAGTATGACTGACACGCCCTCATCCCCAGCTGACTTGCGCCGGATCGTCGAGTCCCGTCTCAAGGCGCGCCATGCCTCTGAAGTCCGGTTTCGGCTCTATGGCCGATTGGCGATCATTATTGCCCTGACCTTTCTGGCCGTCCTGGTCGGGCGGGTGGTCCTGCAGGGCTATACGACCTTCATCGATTACCAGATGACCCTTCCGGTCTATGTTGACCCGAACCGGGTCGACAAGACGGACATTTCCGGGGCTAATTTCGATCTGATGATTGCAGACCAGACTCTGGCCCGACTTGGGGTCGTGGATGATGACCTGGGCAGCAAATCCAGCAAGGTTATGGATCTCATCTCCACGGACATGGGCTTTCAATTGCTCAAGCAGGTCCAGGCCAATCCCGGGCTCATTGGCAAGACGATCACGCTCAAGGCCCCGGTTCGGGCGGATGGGGCTCTTTACTACAAGGGCGAAATCGGCCGGGCGATCCCGGAGACCGAACGCAAGCTCGATGACGAGCAGCTTGGATGGCTCGATCGCCTTCGCGCCAAGGGGTTTGTGTCGTCAGGTTTCAATACCGGGTTTCTGACCCGGTCGGACTCCACAGAGCCGGAACAGGCTGGCGTCCTGGGGGCTGTGGTTGGGTCTGCCATGATGTTGTTGATCACGGCGGTCCTGGCGGTGCCCATTGGGGTCCTCGCCGCCACCTATCTTGAGGAATTTGCCCCCCGCAATCGCTGGACGGATATCATCGAGGTGAACATTAACAACCTCGCGGCTGTGCCCTCCATCGTCTACGGGCTTCTTGGGCTCGCCGTCTTTATCAACTGGCTCCAGGTCCCGCGGTCTTCACCGCTGGTGGGGGGGTTGGTCATGGCCCTTATGGCCTTGCCGACGGTCATTATTGCGACCCGATCCGCCTTGAAGGCCGTTCCGCCGTCAATCCGAGAGGCCGCCTTGGGCGTTGGGGCCTCCCAGACCCAGACCGTCTTTCACCATGTCCTGCCCCTGGCCATGCCTGGCGTGCTGACGGGGGCCATCCTGTCCCTTGCCCATGCCCTGGGAGAAACGGCCCCGCTTCTGATGATCGGCATGGTCTCCTTTGTGCCGGGCGTTCCATCGGGCTTTACCGGGGCGAGCACAGTCCTCCCGGTGCAGGTCTTCATCTGGGAAAACGCCTCTGAACGCGCCTTCCATGAACGCACAGCCGCCGCCATCATGGTTTTGCTGGTCTTCATGATCCTTATGAACATGGCCGCCATCCTGCTTCGGCGCCGCTTTGAACGCCGGTGGTAACGCCCTTGTCCCTGACCCAAACTCCGAGATCACCCATGCTCCGCCAGCGCGATGACTCCCAGTCTGCAGGTATCCAGACTTCCCCCGCCGGGTCGATCAAGATCCGTGCCTCGGATGTCTGTGTTCATTATGGCGACAAGCAAGCCCTGTTTGACGTGAATTTGGAGGTTCCGGACAATTCGGTGACCGCCCTGATCGGGCCGTCGGGCTGCGGGAAGTCGACCTTCCTGCGCTGCATTAACCGCATGAACGACACCATTCCCAGCGCCCGGGTGGAGGGGCAGATCGAAATCGATGGCGAGGACGTGAATGACCGGCGGATCGATCCCGTCGTGCTTCGCGCCCGGGTTGGCATGGTCTTTCAAAAGCCAAACCCCTTTCCCAAGACCATTTTTGAAAATGTGGCCTATGGCCCGCGCATTCATGGAATTGCCTCAAGCCGCGAAGAGCTGGACGCCATTGTCGAACGCTCGCTTAAACGCGCGGGGCTCTGGGCCGAGGTGGCCGATCGGCTTCAACAGCCGGGGACCGGGCTCTCGGGCGGTCAGCAGCAGAGGTTGGTCATTGCCCGCGCCATTGCCGTCAATCCGGAAGTCATTCTGATGGACGAGCCCTGTTCGGCCCTGGACCCCATTGCCACGGCCCGGATCGAGGAGCTCATTGATGACCTGCGCAGTCAGTACTGCATTGTGATTGTGACCCATTCCATGGCCCAGGCGGCTCGGGTCTCGCAAAAGACGGCCTTCTTCCACATGGGCAAGCTGGTGGAAGCCGGGTCGACCAGCGACATTTTCACCAATCCCCGGGACAGTCGCACCCAGGACTACATCACCGGCAGGTTCGGTTGAGGACGCGCGCATGACTGAACATATCGTCAAGTCCTATGAGGACGAACTGAATACCCTGACCGCCGAATGTGCCCGCATGGGCGGATTGGCCGAGGCCCAGGTTGCCGACGGCCTGGATGCCATGGTCCGCCGTGATCTTGCGCTTGCCGAGCAGGTGCTCGAGCGGGATGAACGCCTGGACGGGCTGGAGGCCGACATTGAGCGCAAGGCCATCCGGCTGATTGCCCTGCGTCAGCCCATGGCCAACGACCTGCGCCGGACCGTCGCGGCCATGAAGATTGCGGCCAATCTGGAGCGGTGTGGTGACCTTGCCAAGAATATTGCCAAGCGGGCCCTGGTCCTGTCGGAGTCCGAACCCGTCACGCCCCTGACCCGGTCCATCGAGCGCATGGGGCGTCTGGTCTCCAGCCGTCTGAAGGATGTTTTGGACGCCTACACATCCTCTGACCTGGACCGGGCCATCCAGGTCTGGACCCGCGATGATGAGGTGGACGAGCACTACAACAGCCTGTTTCGCGAGCTGCTCACCTATATGATGGGGGACCCGCGGACGATTACCGCCTGTGCCCACCTACTGTTTGTGGCCAAAAACCTCGAGCGGATCGGCGATCATGCCACCAATATTGCCGAGATCATCCATTACGAAATTACGGGCCAAGACCTTGTCTCAGGCAAACGCCCGAAGACGGACCCCCTCATCAGCTAGGCGTGGATACCTGAAAAATGACCCCTTACATTCTGGTGGTTGAGGACGAAGACGCGCTTTCGACCTTGCTGCACTATAATTTCGAGAAGGAAGGTTATGAGGTCGCCCTGGCCACGGATGGTGAGGAGGCCCTGACCTCTGTTTCCGAGCGCCTGCCAGACGTGATTGTTCTGGACTGGATGCTTCCGAAGGTCTCGGGGATCGAGGTCTGCCGGCGGCTGCGCCAGCGTCCGGAGAGCCGCAATGTGCCGATCATCATGCTGACGGCCCGAGGCGAGGAGAGCGACCGAATTCGGGGTCTGGATACCGGGGCCGATGATTATGTGGTCAAGCCTTTTGCCATGAGCGAGCTTACCGCCCGAATTCGGGCCGTGCTCCGTCGCCTGAGGCCGGGACTGGCTGAGGATACGATCCGTTGCGGCGACCTGTCTGTTGACCGGGTCTCCCATCGCGTGAAACGGGCCGATCATGAGATCCATCTCGGCCCCACAGAATTTCGCCTGCTGGATTACCTGATGCAGCATCCTGGCCGGGTCTTCTCCCGCGAGCAGCTTCTCGACGTGGTCTGGGGTACGGATGTTTATGTCGAGGCGCGCACGGTGGATGTCCACATTGGCCGCCTCCGGAAGGCGATAAATCGCGATGCCCCTGGACCTGATCCGATCCGCACCGTCAGGTCGGCAGGCTATTCCCTGGATGCCCAGCGCTGAGGGTCAGGGTTTGGACCATTGACGAGCGGGCAGTTCACGGGTCATTGCCGACCGCATGAACATACTTCTCATTGGATCTGGCGGGCGTGAACATGCCCTGGCTTGGAAGATCGCTGACTCGCCCCTGGTGTCCCGGCTTGTCGTGGCCCCCGGAAATCCGGGCATGGCGAACCTTGCCGAACTCGTCGCCCTCAAGCCCACGGATGTGACGGGCATAGTTGCGCTTGCGCGGGACATGGAGGCAGACCTGGTTGTCATCGGGCCCGAGGTCTCCATTGAGGCGGGTCTGGCCGATGCCCTGGAAGCGGCCGAGATCTCCTGCTTCGGACCCACCGCTGCTGCGGGGCAATTGGAAAGCTCCAAGGCCTTTACCAAGGCCTTCTGTGATCGCCACAACCTGCCGACGGCGGCCTGGCGGGTCTATGACAAGGCCGATGAGGCCCGCGCAGGGCTGGATGTCTTCACACCGCCCTATGTCATCAAGGCTGATGGATTGGCGGCGGGCAAGGGCGTCGTAATTGCTCAGGACCGGGCAACCGCAGAAGCTGCCATTGACGATGTCCTGGGTGGCCGGTTTGGGACGGCCGGGGCTCGGGTCGTTATTGAGGACTTCATTGAGGGCGAAATCGGTTCCCTCTTTGCCCTCTCGGATGGGGAGACCACCCGTATCTTTGGCTCTGCCCAGGATCACAAGCGGGCCTATGATGGCGAAACAGGTCCAAATACCGGCGGCATGGGAACCTATTCGCCGGCACCTGTCTTTACGCCGGACCTGATTGAGCAGGTTCGAACCCGACTTGCCGAGCCCGCGCTTGCGGGCATAGCGGCTGAAGGTAAACCCTATCGCGGCGCCCTCTTCGTGGAGCTCATGGCCACGCCCGAAGGTCCCCGGTTGATTGAGTTTAATGCCAGGTTTGGGGACCCGGAATGCCAGGTCCTGATGCTGCGCCTGGAAAGTGATATTGTCCCCTATCTTCTGGCCTGCGCGACGGGGACCCTCTCCCACATCCCCGATCCAGTCTGGCGTGACGAGGCCGCAATATGTGTCGTGCTGGCGGCCGAAGGGTATCCCGATGCGCCGGTCAGCGGCTCTATCATCCGGGGTACCGATCAGGACTTCGGACCCGACGTGGTGATCTTCCATGCCGGAACGAGTCTTGGCCCCGATGGCGTCCTACAGGCTTCCGGCGGGCGCGTCCTGAATGTCTGCGCCCGTGGATCTGACCTTGGCCAGGCCCGGGAGCGAGCCTATGCGGCCATTGCCCGGATCGACTGGCCCGAGGGCTTTCATCGCACGGACATTGGCTGGCGGGCCCTTGGCCAATAGGCCCCTTCCGTTTCGACGGACCTGTCGAACGGGGAATGGAAAGCGTCAATCCTTCCATGCACGTCCGGTCAGAAGGACCGGTCTAGGCTGCGAAGTCGGTCTGTGACACGGTGATGAGGCCGGTCAGCTGGATAACTGTGTCAATGAGGTGGTCGCCGTTGGTGTCGGCAAATATGTAGGTCAGGCTGGCTGCCGTATCCTTGATGGCCACGACGTCATCCGTGCTTGCGCCGATGACGCTGGAAGCCAGGCTAAGGGCGGCTGAATAGGTGACCTGATCCGCCTGAACACTGAAGCCGTTGGTTCCTGTGCCGCTATTGGTTGCGCCAAGACCGAAGGAAATCTTGTCGGTTCCGTGCAGGAAGTCCGTGATCACGTCGCTGGACCCGTCCGAAGATTCGCCAGCCGCAAACCGGAAGATGTCCGCCCCGCCATTGCCTGTGAGGGTGTCGGCTCCGACCCCGCCGGCGAGACTGTCAGCCCCAGCACCGCCGGTCAGGCTGTCATTGCCTTCGCCACCATAGAGGGTGGCTGTCGTTGCGCCACCGACAAGGGTATCTGCACCATTTCCGCCGAGGATTTGGTCGGTTCCGCCCCCGCCGGTCAGGCTGTCATTGCCGTCACCGCCGGAAAGGGTTTCAGAGCCCAGGCCCCCAACAATTGTGTCGGCCCCTGCGTCCCCGGACAGGCTACTGTTTCCTGCGCCGCCCAGAATGCTGTCCAGGCCGTCTCCGCCCAGGATGGTATCGTTTCCGCCGCCGCTGATGGCCGTGTCATCTCCGGCCTGGCCGAAAATATAGTCTACGCCGGCACCGCCGATGATATTGTCATTGCCATCACCACCGTCCGCCAGGATCGAGCCGCTAGAGACCGAGCCGGACATGTCCAGGCGATCCTCGCCCAGCCCGCCCATAAGGGTTGCAATTCCAGACCCCGTGAGGCTTTCCGTCAGGGTATCATTGCCGTCCCCGCCGATCAGGGAATCCATACCCGCGCCGCCGGTCAGACTGTCATTGCCGACCCCGCCCGACATGGTATCGGACCCGGTGCCGCCGATCAGGGTGTCATTACCAGTATCCCCAGTGACCGTGTTGTCGCCATTCCCGGCGTCAAGAGAGTCGTTGCCGTCTCCGCCCGAAATGGTGTCCGCGCCACCGCCTGCAGAGACCGTGTCATCCCCGTCACCTGCGCTCAGGCCGTCCGCCCCACTGCCAGAAATGATGGAATCGTTGCCCTCGCCAGCGTCAATCAGGTTTGCTCCGCCTGTGTCACTGATCGTGTCATTCCCGCTGGCCCCAAGCAGGGTGTCGGCCCCCGTGCCGCCCAGAAGGGAATCATTCCCCAAATCGCCGGTCAGGTAGTTGTTGCCGTCGCCGGAACTCAGGGTGTCATTACCCTGTCCTCCCAGCAGGGTGTCGGCCCCGGTGGAGGCCATCAGGGAGTCATTGCCGAGATTGCCGTGGAGATAATTGTTTCCGGTCCCGGCTGAAATCGTGTCGTTGTCCTGTCCGCCCAGGAGGGTATCGGCCCCTGTGCCGCCCAGGATCATGTCCGAGCCTGCATTGCCATTGACGAGGTTGACGCCATCTCCGGTGGAAATGCTGTCATTTCCGTCGCCGCCGAAAAGCGTATCATTGCCGCTTCCTGCGACTAGGCTGTCATCCCCCATATCCCCGGACAGATAGTCATTATCTCCGCCGCCGGTCAGAAGGTCATTGCCCTGTCCGCCAAGCAGGATGTCTGCGCCCGTGCCGCCCGTCAGGGTGTCATTGCCAAGGTTTCCCTGCGCAAAGTTTACGCCTGCCCCTGTCGAGAGAATGTCATCCCCCTGACCGCCATAGAGGGTGTCATTGCCCGTTCCGCCGTCCAGGGAGTCATTGCCAAGATTGCCTTGCAGGACATCATCGCCGTTGCCACCGGAGAGCGTGTCATTGCCTTCGCCGCCATAGAGGGCATCCGCCCCGCTGCCGCCGGTTACCGTGTCAGCCCCGGTGGTCCCGATAAAGAGCATGGTGCTGTCGGGCAGGACGATCTGGCCAGCTGTGGCCCCAAGGCCAGCGATCCCCGGTGATGAGGATCCGGTTCCGACAAAGGTGACCGTCCGGCTGTTTCCAGTCAGGCTGATGGAGGCAATGTTTCCCGTCACGCCGGTGAAGAAATTGGCGGCGGCATAGGGTACGAAGCTGACACTTATGGCGGTTGCCGTTGTGCCCGTGGTCGTGAAGGTCAGGGTATCGCTGCTCGTGAAGGCGGCCGCCTGATCGGACGAGATCGACTCGAAGGTGAAGGTGCTCATGCCAGTCCCCGAAAACTCTGAAGTGTCTGGATAGCACTCTGCCCCTTAGGGGCGGGTTAATGACCTTGAATTTCCTCTGGTCCGGCTCAGTGCTTGCCGCCACCCCCTGCGGTTCGATAAGGTCAGGGTAATTGGACAAGACCGACTGGGAGGGCAACCGATGACAAATTCGGCAGAACAGGAACGCGAAGCTCTGAATTCCGGGACCAAGGCCGTTTCGGAAAGCCATCGTTTTGACGAGGCTGCGCTTGAAGTCTGGCTCAAGGCCAATGTTGAGGGCTATCAAGGCCCGCTGGAGGTCCGTCAGTTCAAGGGTGGGCAGTCCAATCCGACCTATCAGTTGGTTACGCCCAACAAAAAGTATGTCCTCAGGCGCAAGCCGCCCGGCAAGCTCCTGCCATCCGCCCACGCGGTAGACCGGGAATACAAGGTCATCACGGCCCTCTATCCGACGGGTTTCCCGGTCGCCCGATCCTACGGCCTCTGCACCGATGACAGCGTCATTGGCACCTGGTTCTACGTCATGGACATGGTGGAAGGCCGGATCCTCTGGGACCAGACCCTGCCACAATATGAGCCGGCCGAACGCCACGCCATCTTCATGGCCAAGATTCGTACCCTGGCCGATCTGCACAATACCGATGTCGAGGCGATTGGCCTGTCGGATTATGGCAAGCCCGGCAACTATATGGGACGTCAGGTGGATCGCTGGACCAAGCAATACAAGGCCTCGGAGACCGTGCACCTGAAGGAAATGGAGCAGCTGATCGAATGGCTGCCCCGGACGCTTCCAGAACAGGAGCGCACCTCGGTGGTCCATGGTGACTACCGGCTCGACAACATGGTCCTGCATCCGACCGAGCCACGGGTCATTGCGGTTCTGGATTGGGAGTTGTCCACCCTGGGTGAACCCCTGGCGGACTTCACCTACCTGCTGATGAACTGGGTGAATGGGGCCATTTCGACCCTTCCGGACTTGAAGGCCCACGGCATTCCGACCCTGGATGAGGCCGTCAGCGCCTATTGCGAGCGGACCAACCGGGCTGGCATTCGCGATCTCGACTGGTTTTTTGCCTATAACATGTTCCGGCTAGCCGGGATCTGTCAGGGTATTGTGGGTCGGGTCCGGGATGGCACGGCCAATAGCCCTCAAGCGGCGGCCATGGCGGAGCGGGTTCCGCAATTGGCTACGGCAGCCTGGACCTTTGCCCAACGTGCCGGAGCCTGACCGGCGATCAAACCTATGCATTCGGCGCTTTAACCAGTGAGTAAGCCAATGACTGACACTCCGAGCGACCCCCAACCGGTTTCGGATAAAATACGGGCGCGACTGGTCAAGTCACGCAAGCGCTTCCATGCGAATGACAACATCTCGGCCTTCATGCAGCCCGGCGAGCTTGATGCCCTGCTGGCGGAGGTCGAAGGCAAGTTCAAGGGCGTGCTGGAAAGCCTGGTGATCGATACCAAGTCCGATCACAATACCCAGGATACGGCTCGTCGCGTCGCCAAGATGTATGTCACCGAGGTCTTTGCCGGGCGCTATTCCGCCCCTCCGCCCGTGACGGAATTCCCCAATGCCTCGGCGCTGAACGAGCTTATGATTGTTGGCCCCATTACGGTCAGGAGCGCCTGCAGTCACCATTTCTGCCCGATCATGGGCCGGATCTGGGTTGGCATTATGCCCAATGAGCACTCGAATCTGATTGGCCTGTCGAAGTATTCCCGGCTTGCGGAATGGGTCATGTCCCGCCCGCAGATTCAGGAGGAAGCCATTACGCAAATGGCCGAACTTCTGATGGAAAAAGTCCGTCCCGATGGCCTGGCGGTGGTGATGGAAGCTGATCACTTCTGCATGCATTGGCGCGGCGTCAAAGATTCAGAGACCAAGATGATCAATAGCGTGATGCGCGGTTCCTTCCTCAAGGACCACACGCTTCGCAGCGAGTTTCTCTCGCTCATCCAAAACAGGAGCTAGGATCACATGCTTGTTCGTTGCCTTTATGCCAGCCGCCCCGCGGCCTCGCTTCAGGGTCCGGGTCTGGACCTCATTCTCGAACAGTCCCGCAAGAATAACCCGGCCCTGGGGATTACCGGTCTGCTCTGCGTTTCGGAAAACCTGTTCATCCAGGTCATTGAGGGCGGTCGTGACGAGGTCTGCGAACTGTTCAATGCCATTGTGCGCGATGATCGCCACCAGCAGGTCCGGATGTTGACCTATGAAGAAATCACTGAGCGGCGGTTCGGCAACTGGACCATGGGTCATGTCAGCATGGGGAAGGTGAATCCGTCCCTCGTCCTGAAATATTTCAAGCGGGCCGAGCTTAATCCCTTCGACTGTTCCGGGCAGGCGACCATGTCCCTGCTGGAGGAACTGGTGGCGACGGCCTCAATCCTTAATCGGGGCGATTGATCGCCTCACGAAGTAGCTGATCCAGCGCGTCCGGATCCGAAAACACCGCCTGGACCGGCCATGGGGTTATGCGCTCACGCCATTCAGGGGATAGCCGTGACCAGTCTTTTTCTGTGGTGATCAAACCGGCCCCATGATGGTTGGCGAGGGCTTGCAGGGCCTTTAGCTGGCCTTGGGAATAGGCGGCGTGATCAGGGAAGGGTGCGAAGTCTGCCAACTCGCAACCGGCAGCTCGCAGGGCGCGTTCGACCTTCCAGGGCTTGCCAATTCCGGCAAATCCAACCTGCGGCCCTCTAGGCGGCGGAGCTACCGGTTCCAGCCGTGCCAGCAGCACCAGGTGGCCTGAAAAGACCTTCAACAGCTCCGGGTCCGGGGTATCGAGGTCGGCAGGCAGTAACAGGACCACCGCATCCGCCCGGGCCAGACCTGCGGCCAGGGGTTCTCTCAAAGGTCCCGCAGGAAAGACCGATCCATCCCCCAGCGGCCACTCATTGTCGCGGGTTTCACCGTCCACGACCACCAGGGACAGGGCCTTGCGCAGGCTGGGGTTCTGATGGCCGTCATCCATCACCAGAACCTTCGCCCCAGAGGTACCCGCAGCCCGGGCCCCGGCCACGCGGTCCCTCGCCACCCAGATGGGATAGTCGGCCGCCAGCATCAGGGGCTCATCCCCAACGTCGGCGGCGCTATGGCGGCCAGGATCAACGCGCAAGGGCCCCGATTCATGACCCCCATAGCCGCGTGAAAGGCCGTGGGCCTCCAGGCCCAAGGTGGTCAGTCGCGCCAGCAGGGCCCGCACAACCGGTGTCTTGCCGGTTCCGCCCGCGGTCAGATTGCCCACACAAATGACAGGAAGTCCTGCGTCGGCCTGCGGCTGTCTAGCCAGTCGGCGGGCCGTTTCCCAGGCCCAGATCCAGGACAAGGGTGTCAGAATGGCTCTCAAGACAGGTCCCGGAACGCCATTGCGAACATACCACCAGCGCGGGGTCGGCAACTTCATGGAGCCTCCGGCGTAGGCATAAGGGGCGACAACAGGGTCAGGGCCGTTCCAAGCGCTGTGTCCTGGCGTCGCGCATAGCGCAGTCCGGCATCGGACATTTGCTGGCGGATGGCGTCATGCTCTACCAGACCAGACAAGTGCCGGGCGAGGTCCTTCCCGTCTTGCGCGATGATGGCGGCGACCTCGTCCAACATTTCCTCATAGAGCTCTGCGGCGTTGAAGACCTCTGGGCCTGAAACAACTGGAACGCCGAGCCGGGCCGCTTCGAGGGGATTGTGTCCGCCAATTCCAGGCACCAGACTTCCGCCCATTATGGCCAGGTCAGCCAGCTGGTAGAACAGACCCATCTCGCCCAGGGTGTCTGCCACATAGGCCGTGACATTATGGGTTATCAATTCCCCCTCGGAGCGTCGGATAACCTCATATCCAAGCTCCCTCAGAACCTCAGCGGCGCTTGCGCCACGCTCCGGGTGTCGGGGTGCGACAATCAGCAGGACGTCAAGGCCAAGCGCGGCCTCGCCAATGATCTGTTCCTCACCAGGATGAGTGTTGGAGGCCAGAATGACCCTCCGCCCGGCAATGGTGGCGACAAGTTCCTCATGCGCCCTGGCATCACAGGAGAGGGGAGCACCTATCCGCTTCAGGTTAAGCGTCGGGCCGAGGTGTCCCCCCAGGGCTGTCAGTCTCTGGGCCGAGGCCTTGTCCTGAGGCAGGATCAGCTCAAAGGCCTCCAGGAGGGCTCGTGCTGTGACCGGAAAGTGCCCCCAGCCCTCGGCGCTCTTCTGAGTTATCCGCGCAGATATCAGGGCAAGTCGCACCCCGTGACTCCGGGCCGTCAGGATCAGGTTTGGCCAGAGTTCGCTTTCCGCCAATATGCCCAGATCAGGCTTCCAATGATCCAGAAACCGCTGGACGGCGTTTGGCGTGTCGACAGGTATGTATTGGTGGATCACCCCCTCAGGCAGGCGCTGATCCAGAAGGTTGGCCGAGGTGCGGGTGCCGGAGGTTACCAGCAGGGTGATGTGCGGATGGCGGGTGCGCAGGGCACTTACCAGGGGCAAGAGAGACAGGGTTTCGCCCACACTGACGCCGTGAAGCCAGATCAGGTGACCCTGGGGGCGGATTTTGGAAGGCACGCCTAGCCGCTCCGGGAGTCGCGCGAGATCTTCTTTCCCTGCCCGGGCGCGCTGCCTCAGCCGCCCTGCCACCCAGGGTTCAGCCAGTCGGCTAATCAAGGCATAGAGGGCAAGCGGCAGGCTCAAGCCGCCGGGTCCGCATAGAGGGGGCAACTGGCACCCGGCTGGCTTTCGATCTGGAGGGTACAGTGGTCAATGCCGAACTTAGCCTTCAGCTCATCCCGCGCCCTGGCCAGAAAGGCGTCCTGGTCGGCATTGTCTGGCCGCGCCACATGGGCCGTGAGGGCGGTTTCCGTCGTACTCATGGCCCAGACATGCAAATCGTGAACGCTTGTGACCCCAGGCTGGGTCGTGAGCCAGGTAGAGACCTTGTGCATGTCGATCCCCGGCGGCACCCCGTCCAGGGCCATATTGGCTGAATCTCTCAAGAGTCCCCAGGTCCCGGCCAGGATGACCACGACAATGCCAAGGCCAAGGACCGGGTCGAGCCAGCTGAACCCGCCGGTGACAAGCATCACCACCCCACCCAGGACGACAGCTGCCGAAACGGCGGCATCCGTCAGCATGTGCAGAAAGGCCCCCCGGGCGTTCAGGTCATGGTCATTGTGCATGAACATCATGGCGGTGGCCGAATTGATCACCACCCCTATGGCCGCCGTGAGCAGCATGGGCCAGGCCGCAACGGGGGTTGGGTTCATCAGGCGATGGACGGATTCCCAGCCAATCACCCCAACGGCAATCATCAGTAAGGCCCCATTGGACAAGGATGCCAGGATTGTCGCCTTGCGCAGGCCATAGGTCCTTTTGACGCTTGGCTGGCGACGCGACAGAACCACGGCCCCCCAGGCCAGCAACAGGGACAGCACATCTGCCAGATTGTGTCCGGCATCGGCGAGAAGGGCGAGGGAGTGGGACCAGAGGCCAACGCCAACCTCTATGGTCACAAAGGTGGCATTCAGCCCCACGCCAAGGGCGAAGGCTCCACCGAGATCCTTTGGGGCATGGCAATGACCATGTCCGTGACCATGTCCATGATGGTCATGATGGTCATGATGGTCGTGATCGTGGTCGTGATCATGATCATGTTCATGTTCCGAGATTGCCATTGGTCCGTCTTTCACTCTGCTTTGCCGGAGACGTCCGGTTCAAGACCCACCAGACGTTCAGCCTCCCGCGTCGCCGCCGACAGGCACGCGGACCAATCGCAGATCATGGCCTGGATAGCCTCGTCCGTAGAGTCTTTTGGCACATGGAAGGGACCTTCCCAAACGCAAGCCCCCCGGCCAAAGGGGGCTGCAATCATGACCCGGTCCCAGAGTTTGTTCAGACGCAAGGACGGTGAGACCGCAATTCCGGTCAGGAAGATCGGCGCGCCTGTCCGTTTGGCAATTTGCAGGGATCCGGCGGCGATGACCTCGTGTGGCCCCCGAGGCCCGTCCGGTGTGATGATCAAGACGCCACCGTCGCTGACGACCTGGACGGCCTCGCGAAAGGCGATAACGGCGGCGCGAACCTTGGTGGAATCGCCCTTCTTTGCTGACGACATTCGGATGGCAGGATACCGCGCATGCTCCAGCGCCAGGGCAACGAATTCCCCATCTGCGGAGGGGGACACCAGACACCGGCGTAATGGCTTCTTCCACCAGATCTCCGCCATGCCCAGACACAGGGGGATCCGGCCGTGCCAGAACAGACCAATCGCCCCCTGGTCCGAGGTCAGCATGGGGTCAAGCTTGGCGAGTCCCACATGTTGCCAGCGGGTCGTCCTGCGGATCAGGATCAGATACCCGCCCAAAATCCATCCGAGTAGGGCTTGCACATGCCGATTTCGAAGGAGCCCCTTCACCTCAAGGTCTCGGCTTCTGCGGGAGTGCTGGATTGGGTCTGCACGAGCCGGGCATAGAGCCCACCGGCCTTGACCAGGTCGTCATGGGTCCCGGTCTCGACAATCTGGCCCTGGTCGATGACGTGGATCCGGTCAGCCCCCCGGACGGTTGAGAGGCGGTGGGCAATGAGAATGGTCGTTCGCCCCGCCATGAGCCGCGCCAGCGCCGCCTGAACCTGGGCTTCGCTTTCTGTATCCAGGGCGCTGGTTGCCTCGTCGAGCAGCAGGATCGGGGCGTTTTTCAGGAAGGCCCGGGCTATGGCGATCCTTTGCCTCTGTCCCCCGGACAGGCGTGCGCCCGCCTCGCCAACAGACGTGGCATAGCCCCCGGGCAGGGCCTGGATAAAGTCATGGGCGGCTGCCGCTTCGGCTGCGGCCTCGATTTCGGCCTGGCTGGCATCGGGGCGAGCATAGGCGATATTGGCCTGAATGGTGTCGTCGAACAGGAAGGGCTCCTGAGTCACCAGGGCGATCTGGTGGCGCAGGGACGTCAGGGTGATGTCGCGGATGTCGAAGCCATCAATCGTCACCCGCCCGGAAGTGACATCATAGAACCGGGGGATCAGGTTGAGCAGGGTACTCTTGCCGCCGCCTGAGGGGCCGACCAGGGCCACGGTCTCACCGCGGATGACCTTGAGGGTAATATGATTCAGGGTCGTGGGACCGTCCGCATAGGCGAAGCTGACGTCTTCAAAGACAATGGTCGCCATTCCGGATGGCAAGGGCTGACAGCCCGGGCGTTCACGGATTTCCGGCTCGATATCCAGGGCACTAAACAGTCGGCGCGCGGCTGAGAGGCCTTCGGCAAAGACCGTTTGCAGATTGGCCAGCTGGCGCAGGGACTGGGACGCCAGGGCCAGGGCTCCGATAAAGGCCACAAAGGCCCCCGCATTCATGCCGCCCGCCTGAGAGCGCCATCCCGCATAGCCAATGACGCCTGCCGTGATCAGGGTCATGAGGGTCTCCGTCGCAGGAGCCGCTCGGGCCCGAGCGTCCGCCCCCTTGATAAGGTGGGCCTGACGTCGGGTGACAACCTCGGCAACCCGGGATTCCTCGAAGGCCTCCCGGTTCTCGATCTTCACGACCCGGATCCCGTCCAGGCTTTCCATAATGGCGGTCGACAGGGCCGAGGTCTCGGTCATGGCCCCCTTGGCCGATTTCGTCGTGCGGCGGGAATATCGCTGCATGATCAGGCTCGCGAGCGGGGCGGCCACCACCAGGGCCAGGGATAGCACCAGATCATTGGAGATCATGGCGGCAATGGCCCCGATCACCGTCAGCAGGTGTTGGGTATAGTTGATTATCCCGGCGGTAGCGGCCTCCCGGATCAGGCCCGCATCGTAGAGGACCGAGGCCAGGTGGGTGCCGGAATGTTGCGCCCTCAGCCGGGCCATGTCTGCCCGGACAAGCTTGCCGAACAACTGGATCTGGACATCGCCGACGACGCCGTTTCCGATCCGGTTAATCATCGAAGCCTGAACGACCTGGGCGATCCCGCGGGCCAGGGCCAGTCCGACAATGGTTAAGGGAATAGCGACCAAGGCACCGGGTTTGTGGCGGCCCAGAAGGTCATTGATGGCTGGCTCCAGGATCATGACCAGCTTGGTGCTGAGCCCGGCCACGAGCACCGCCATGACGCCTGCCAGAAGCAGACCCTTCCAGCGGGGCGCCAGGTACACCCGCCAGACCCGCGCGAGCATGGCTGAGGTCGGTTGGGGCATTGGGTCCGCAGGGGCAGGTGTCATGGCCTTGGGGTCGGCTGTCGGGGCGGTGAAGTCAAGATGGCAAGGGCTGTCTGCGGCCAAGTCGGCCAAGATAGGGGTATTTCTGTGACCAATCAGGTGATTCCATCCTAGCTAGAAAAGCGCTACAGTTGTAGCACCTTGGGTGGCTGCATCGGGGGCGGGTGCAGGACAGTTCGGGGGAGATCAGCTTGGCGGAATTCGACCTGGAGACCTCGGCGGGTCGGCGACGCACCTATCTGAACTATTTTTTGCAGGACCATGCCTTCCTGCGTCTGCGGTTTTCCAATGCCCATTGGGTGTCCGATGAGCTGGTGCGCACCAACCAGCCCTGGCCATTCCAGCTGGAAACCTGGCGGGATCAGGGTATTCGCACCATTATCAATCTGCGCGGTGGGTTCGACGCCAGTTTCTACGCTCTTGAAAAAGAAGCGTGCGCCCGCCTTGGTCTGAAACTGGTGGACTTCACGATCACCTCGCGTGAGGTCCCAAGCCGGGAGCGCATTCATGGCGCGAAGGCCCTGTTTGAAACCCTCGACTATCCCGCCCTGATGCACTGCAAGTCCGGTGCGGACCGGGCCGGTATCATGAGTGGCCTCTACCTGCATTTCCGTAAGGGCGTGGCGATCCGGGAGGCCATGTCGCAGTTGTCGCTGAAGTATCTGCACATCAAGGCGGGCAAGACCGGTGTGCTGGACTACGTCTTTGAGCGCTATCTTGCTGAGGGAGAGTCTGCGGGGCAGACCTTCCTGGAGTGGGTGGATAGTCCCGCCTATGACCCGGCAGCGATCAAGGCCGATTTTCGGTCAAACATGTGGGGCCGACTTCTCACCGAAACCCTGCTTCGGCGGGAATAGTCCAGATCTAGTCGTGGTTGTGGTCGGTTTCCGGATCCAGCAGCTTGTGGGCGTGGATAATGAAATAGCGCATCAGGGCATTATCCACCGTTGACTGGGCCTTGGCCCGCCAGGCGTCTGCAGCTTCCTGATAGCTTGAATAAGCACCGACCAGGTCTACCTTGGACAGGTCCCGAAACTCGATATTGTCCAGGCTGGCCAGTTCGCCGCCAATGACCAGATGCAAAAGTTGCCGGTGAGGCATTGCGCAGTTACTCCGAAACAGGTTCGCTCACTCAGGTGCAGGCTACAGGTCCGGGGTTAAGGTATGATTGACCCTGCCCAAAATGACGCAATTCTCTGAGTTTTGATGCTGAAAAATCGCAAATTCATCAAGAACTGCCCTCATTCGGCACAATTTTGCACCAAATTCTTACTTCCCAGCTATGGCCAGGCCGTCCACCAGGATTGACGGGGCGTTTGCGGAACCGCGAAATTCCAGGTCTGACCCCGGAACCATGCGGGCATAGATATCCAGAAGATTGCCTGCCACCGTGATCTCCGTCACCGGATAGGCCAAGGCTCCGCCTTCAAACCAGAAACCGGCACATCCCACCGACCAGTCGCCCGTATTGGGGTTCAAGGAAGGGCCAAACATGGAGGTAATCAGGAGGCCCGCTCCGGCCTCGGCCATGAGTCCGGCCTGGTCGATCTGTCCGGGAAGCAGGGTCAGGTTCGATGTGCCCACACCCGATGGCCCCGCCATGCCCCTGGATGCGTGGCCTGTGGGCTCCAGGCCCAACTGGCGCGCAGATGACAGGTTCAAGAGCCAGGTGGTCAGAACCCCGTCTTCAATGAGGGACCAGGGCCGGTTGGCAAGGCCTTCGTCATCGAAGGGCGAGGACCCAAGCCCCCGGACCTTGTGCGGGTCATCGACAATATCAATGCCCCTGGCGAAGATCTGCTGACCAAGCTTGTCCTTCAGGAATGAGGAGCCCCGGGCAATTGAGGGGCCGCCAATGGCTCCGATCAGGGGACCAATCAAGGACGTGGCCAACCGGTTTTCGAAAATGACCGGGGCTGTGGTTGAGGCAATCTTCCGAGCGCCCAGTCGGGCAGCAGCCCTGCGTCCCGCCTCTGCCCCCAGGGTTTCAGGGGAGGGAAGGTCGGAATGCCAGCGTGCTGAGCGCCCCTCATACCCGCTTTCCATATCGTCGCCTTCACCGGCAACCACGGACGCGCCAAGGGAAAAACTCGAGGCCTGATGGGCACCCACAAAGCCCTTCGAGGTGACCAGTCGCCAGATCGAACGCGCGGCACTCGCCGAACCGCCGTCTGAATTCCGGATTTCGGGCATGTCCAGGGCTGCGGCTTCAACCCGTCTTGCGAGGGTCTCCAGCGCTTCCGGGTTGGGCTCGGTCGGATCGAACAGGTCGAGTTCTGGCCGCAAGTCAGTGGCGTGCAGACCTTCATCCGCGAGGCCCGCATAGGGGTCTTCCGGGGCCAGGCGGGCCATGGCGACGGCGCGCTCGACAAGGCGGGCCCGGGCCTCGGGGGAAACATCAGACCCCGAGACGGTCGCATGTCTCTGGCCAACAAACACCCTCAGGCTTAGGTCGCGGGACTCTTCGCGCTCAACCTCTTCCAGCTTGCCCTGCCGAACAGTGATGCCCAGGGCCTGGCGCTCGGCACTGACCGCTTCTGCGGCGTCTGCGCCCGCATGGAGGGCAGATTTTACGATATCGGAAAGCAGGTTCTCATCCATAGCCGTCATATGGCCACGCTCAAGCCCATGAGCAAGCCGCGATAGAGCTAGGGCAGGGCATAAAACATCAGGGTTGCGCTCAGAAAGATGTAAGCCACCCAGGTCAGGACGATTCCGGTCGCTCTCGGTACCGAAGTGCCCCCCGACTGCGACAAGCCTATGGCGTGCAGGACACGCCCGGAAAACATGAGCAGGCCTGCCAGATGAATCGCCAGGGGCGAGGCCCCCACAACTGCCAGAACGGCCAGGCCCGCGACGGCCGTTGGCACATATTCCGTCGCATTGCCAAAGGCCCGGATCGCCCGGGCGAGTTCAGGGACCCCTTCATCGCCAAGCACCACCTTGTGCAATTGCCTTTGACGAACCACCAACAAGGACAGAACCAGAAGCAAAATGATGTGCAACCCGGCCCAGAGGGCGGCGGCGTGACCTGACATTCCAGTGTCCATCTGAGCAATATCCTCAAGGGGTGACCAGAACGGTCAGGGCATATCATCGGGCCTCAGCCCATTCAGGTCAGTCGACAGGCTCTCCCGAGCCCGGCAAGCCAAGCCTGGACCACTTTTCAGTGACCGCAGCTATGGTTTCAGCATTCATACCGAGCTTTTCGCCCCAAACCCGGTGGGTTTCCGGCGGAAGCTTGTTGGTGGCATCAAGTCCGATCTTGGACCCTAACCCACTCTCGGGCGAAGCAAAATCAAGATAATCGATGGGGGTGTTTTCTATCAGGGTAATGTCCCGTGCCGGGTCCATGCGGGTCGAGAGAGCCCACATAACGTCCTTCCAGTCCCGGGCATTGATGTCGTCATCCACGACAATGACCCATTTTGTGTACATGAACTGTCGAAGATAGCTCCAGACCCCCATCATCACCCGCTTGGCATGACCGGGATAGGCCTTCTTCATGGAGACGACGGCTATCCGGTAGGAACATCCCTCGGGCGGCAGCCAGAAATCGATGATCTCTGGAAACTGCTGGCGAAGGAGCGGAATGAAAACCTCATTCAAGGCCTCGCCCAGGACGGAGGGCTCATCCGGTGGCCGTCCCGTGAAGGTGGTCAGGTAGATCGGATTGCGCCGCATGGTGATGGCGCTCACCTTGAAGACCGGGAAGGGCTCAACCGAATTGTAATAGCCTGTGTGGTCGCCGTAAGGGCCCTCGTCGGCATATTCATCCAGCATGACATGGCCTTCGATGACGATTTCCGCCTGGGCCGGGACCATGAGCGGAACAGTCTTGGCGGGCACCAGGTCCACCTTTGAGCCCCGCATCAGGCCCGCGAACTGGTATTCGGAGAGCGTGTCAGGCACAGGCGTCACCGCGGCCAGGATGGTCCCGGGATCGGCTCCGATGACGGCGCAGGCCGGGAGGGCCTCGGGCTTGCCGGCCGCCTTCCAGCGCTGCAGGTGCTGGGCTCCGCCCCGGTGGGCCAGCCAACGCATGACGGTCCGGTCCTTGGAGAGGACCTGCATCCGGTAAATGCCGAGATTGAAATTGTCTTCCCGCGCGTCGGACGGGCCCTTGGTCACGACCAGGGGCCAGGTGATCAGGGGGGCAGGCTCCCCGGGCCAGCAGGTCTGGATGGGAAGTTTCGTCAGGTCGATCTGATCACCCGTCAATACGATTTCCTGCACGGGCGCTGTCTTGACCGCATTCGGGCGCATGGCCATGACCGTGCGGGCCAGGGGAAGCATGTCGAAGGCGTCTTTCAGGCCGCGCGGCGGTTCGGGCGCGCGCAGAAAGGCCAGGAGTTCGCCCACCTCCCGCAGGTCCTGGGCTGTGGTCCTTTCCCGCCCGTCCAGGGTCACGCCCATGGCCACCCGTTTGACGGTCCCGAACAGATTGACCAGGCAGGGCATGTTGGAGGGCTCGCCGTCGGCGCGAATGACGTTTTCGAACAGGACGGCCGGGCCACCCTGGGCCAGGAGCCGCCGCTGAATTTCGGTCATTTCCAGCACGGTAGAGACCGGCTCGGTCACGCGCACCAGTTCACCCGCAGCTTCCAGCTTGGCAATGAAGTCGCGTAGGGATTTGTAGGCCATGAAGTTACTCTGCGAGGGCGGGTATAGGCAGGGCAGGTCTAAAGCCATGCCTGCGGCCTGTCACGTCTTGCCGACAGACGAGACGCCTTTAGAGTGTCCAGCATGAAACAAATCGATCTTGATGACCTGCCGCCAAAACTGGCTGAGCGCCTTCTGGGCCTGGAGGTCGGCGAGGACCTCCTACTGGTGCAGTCCGGACTTATTGTCGGTCGTTTGACAGCTTCGGTCCCCTCGAGACCAGACCCCGCCGCCCTGGACGTTCCGCCACCCACGGAAAGCCCCGCCGAGGTCTTCGAGCAGTTTCGCTCCCTGATGGAAGACGAGTTCTGAGGCCAGTTGCAGTTTGGTCGCCTGGGGCTCTCAGGCCATCGCCCAGACCGAGGTCTTCTTGACTTCCTGGTCTTCCAGCTCGCGGGTTGTTGCGACCTGATATTCGGCGAGCTTTTCCAGGCCCTGTTTGGGAAAATAGCTTCGCCCCGGATCGCCGATCAGGACGGTGGTACCCGCACGCCTCGCCAGGGAAAGCCAGGCCATGACCTGGTCCGTCATGGGCTTTTCATAGCAGATGTCCCCGGCAAGGATCAGGTCGATGGCGGGAGGGGGGCTGTCGAGCAGGTTGGCATCCGTAAAGTCCACAGACACCTGATTGACCTCGGCATTCAGGGACAGGGCGGCCCCGCAGAAACTGTCAATGTCTGTAGCCAGGACGTGGGCCGCACCCGCATGCATGGCGGAAATGCCGACCAGGCCGGAGCCTGAAGCAAAATCGATGACCCGCCGTCCCCGGACCACCTCGGGTCGATCCAGAACATAGCGTGCCAGGGCCTGTCCGCCTGCCCAGGCGAAGGCCCAGAAGGGCGGCGGCAGGCCGATTTCCTCAAGGGCCTCCTCTGTCATGCGCCAGATCGGGGTGATTTCGTCGGCCAGATACAGGGAAAGCTCCGGCGTATGCGGTGGACATTGCAGGCGCGTATGCGCGCGGATGAAGGCGCAGCGCCCCTCAAATGTGGGTTCGATCATCTGTGAGCTCAGGCCATGGCCCGGTTCGTCGCCTGGCGGAAGACGGCCATATAGCCAGCGGGTTCATAGAGCATGTGCCGGGTCACCCCCTTGGCTGCCAATAGTCTGTGGGCCTCGGGGAGGCGGTAGCAGGGCAGGTGCATGAACATGTGATGTTCGCAGTGATAGTTCACGTAATACGGAGCCATCATGGCCCGGGCCAAGAGGCCGGCACGGGTGGTCCGGGCCTGACGAAGGGGATCGGGTTCACCCTCGGCGATACAGGCGTGTTCGCCGATATTTCTCAAGCGCGTGATGACCTGGAACCAGGTGGCCTGGGGCAGGACCCATAGCACGGGCCAGGCCCACCAGGCTCCGAAGGGCGCGGCCAGGACTGTCATGACCAGCCCGCCCAGCAGCCAGCGGCGCTTTCGGCGGATTTCCTCAATGATTATGGGCAGAAGTGGCTCACCCGGCTTTCGTGCCTCCAGTCGTTTTGCAAAATCCCCAAACCTTAGCTTCAGAAAGGTCTGGCCCGTCAGGTCTCTCAGGAGTTTGCGACGCAGGGACAGGGGGGTGATGGGAAAGGGCGCGGACAGGCCAAGATCGGGATCTTCCGCCTGCTGGGCATAACGGTGGTGGCCCAGATGGTAGGTCCTGTAGCGGTGAAGCCCGCCGCCGGTCAGCCATTCGCCAGCAAGGTCATTGATCCGGTTATCGGGATGCAGAGCCCCATGGGCAGCGTCATGCATGAGTATGGCCAGCCCCAGCTGACGCCCGCCTATGACAAGTATGGCCAGGGGCAGGAGTCCTGGCACGGCAATGGTCAGCCCGGCCATACCCAAAATGACCAGCCAGGCATGGGCAATGAGCAGCAGGCCCCGCCAGGACGAGCGCCGGGTTAACCGGTCCCACTCCGGGACGGTGAAATAGGTCTTTGGGTCAATGCGTGCAGCTGCAGCCATTCCCCACCATCTCACGGAATCGACGGGGACAGAAGGGCCTCGCGATTAGCCGGTGATGGGCTTGAGGATGATTTCCACCCGGCGATTGCGCGCCCGGCCGTCGACCGTCTCATTCGAGGCCACGGGATAGGCAGAGCCCCGACCCGCCACCATCAGCCGGGCCCGAAGGACCCCGCGCTTTTGCACCAGATAGTCAGCCACAGACGCTGCGCGGCGCTCGGACAGGCCCTGGTTATAACTCGCTGAGCCGGTGGAATCGGCATGTCCCACAACATCGACCGTCGTCTGGGGGTATTTGTTCAAGGTGTCCGCCACCTCATTCAGGACCGGGAAGAAGCCAGGCTGAATGTCTGACCGGTCCGTACCAAAGGTGATGTCGCCCGGCATTTGCAGGATGATATTGTCGCCCTGTCGCGCGACATTGACCCCGGAGCCAGCCAGGTTCTGGCGCAGTTCTGCTTGCTGCTTGTCCATGTAATTGCCAACGGCGGCCCCGGCCAGCGCCCCGATTCCGGCCCCGATCAGGGCATTCTTTCGGCCCTGTTCACCATTGGACGTATTGGTCAGATACCCCAGCAAAGCCCCGCCCAAGGCCCCGCTCAGCAGTCCGGTCTTGGTATTGCTGCGAACGGTCTGGCCCGTCATCGGATCGACCGTTGTGCAAGCGGTCATGGCGATGACGGCGGTCAGGCAGGCCAGGGACGAGACGAATTTTTGCATGAAAGACTCCGAAAAATGTGGAGCCCATTTCCAAACCTGCCGGGCTTGGCGTCAATCCTGGGGAAACCCCTTAGGGCACGCGCACATCCAGGCGTTCCAGGCCACGGAAGAAGGGCAGCTTGCGCCAGTCCGGACCTGTTTCAGCCTCGTTCAGGGCAAGGGTTGGAAACCGCGCAAACAGTCGTGGCAGGGCGACCTGGGCTTCGAGCCGGGCCAGGGGCGCACCGATACAGATGTGGGCTCCACCCCCGAAGGACATGTGCGGCACCTTCTTGCGGGAGATGTCAAAGCGATCGGGCGCGTCAAAGGCGGCAGGATCGCGATTGGCTGACCTAAGGGAAAAGCTCAGGCTCTGGGTCTGGTGGATGGGGCAGCCCTGGACCTCAAGGTCTCGGGAGGCGACCCGGCCTGTGCTGTCCACGGGCGGTTCAAATCGCAGAACCTCCTCAACGAGAGCCCCAGCCAGGCCCGGATTGGCCATCAATTTTGCGCGCTCCTCCGGGTGCAGGAGAAGCAGGCGGGCTCCATTGCCGATCAGGTCCGTTGTGGTCAGGTTGCCGCCAACGAGCAAGGCGGTCAGGTTGATCCGCAGCTCCGTGTCACTCAGGGGAGCGCCCTCAGCCTGAAGCTGGGTCATGTCGGTGATCAGGTCGTCTTGCGGCTTGCGCCTTCGCTCAGCCAAAGTGCGCGTGAAATAGTCGCTCAGACCTTCATTCGCCCGCTCCATGTGTGCCGTCTGTTCGGCGGTTCGGAATGGGTTCAGCCCCTGGATCAGCCCCTCGGACCAGTCGCGAAATTCCACCAGCCGGGCATGATCCACCCCCAGCAGGCTGGCAATCACGTCAATGGGAATGGGCACGCAGAAGGTCGCCATGAGGTCAAATTCTGTCTGGCCTTCCAGACCGTCCAGGGCGGCATCGATCAAGGCCTCGACCTGGGGACGTGCGCGGGCCACCCGGGCATAGAGGGCGCGGGACAGGGGGCCGCGAATCCGGGCGTGGTCCGGGTCGTCCAGGGTCAGGATACTGGTGGTTTCGCTGCGGGGCAGGTTGGGGTCCGGCGGCGTGGCAAACCGCCCCATTTGCCGTGCGGCCTCCTCAGCCTTCAAGGGATCGCGCCAGAGGGTGAGGTCTGTCACCAGGCCACGAATATCGTCGTAACGGGTCAGGATGAAGCTCTTGCTGAGGCTGTCCTGATAGACCGGGCAACGGTTCCGGACATCCTTCAGCACCGCATGGGGGTCGGCGCGATAGGCGGGGTCCAGGGGCGTGAGTTGGAGCAGGGTCGGAAGGGCGTCGTCGGCCATGGGAAAGCCTCTCGGGAATGTTGGGTGGAGGCTATCAGGGACTTGGCGGTAAGGCCACGGCCCCCCAGCCATGCCCCCAGAGCCCTGCCATAATGGCCAGCAAGAGCAGGCTGCCCGCCAGGGTATTTGATTTGAAGGCTCCAAGCGCGCCTGCCGGATCCTCCAGCTTCAGACCCGCAGCCTGACGCGACAGGTGCAGGCCAAAGCCGGCGGCCAGGGGCAAAAAGAGCGGTCCCAATCGGGCCATCCACCCACTGGCCAGGGCCATGACGAAGGCCAGAATATAAAAGGTCAGGACGGCGCGCGGCGCAGAGGTCCCCAAACGCAGGGCCGAGGATTTGATCCCGGCCAGGGCGTCATCCTCCAAATCCTGAACCGCATAGATGGTGTCATAGCCCAGGGTCCAGAATATGCCCGAGGCATAGAGGAGGGCTACTGGCCAGCCCAGGGTGCCTGTGGCGGCGGCAAAGCCCAACAAGCTCCCCCAGTTGAAGGTCAGGCCCAGCCAGGCCTGAGGCCACCAGGTAATCCGCTTCATAAAGGGATAGGCCGCAACCAGACCCAGGGACCCAACCCCCAGCCCTATGGCCAGTCCATTCAGGCTCAAGAGGATCGTCAGGGACAACAGGGCGCAGAGGCCAGTAAAAATCCAGCCTTGGAGGACGGTGATCTGGCCGGAGGGGAGGGGACGACCGGCGGTCCGGGCCACCTTGGCGTCCATGTCCCGGTCGACAATGTCGTTATAAGCGCACCCGGCCGCCCGCATCAGACAGGCCCCCAGGAAAATCTTGAGCAAAAGGGCAGGGTCGGGCGGATGGCCTGCCATGGCCCCGGCCAGCGCAACCCCCTGCCAGCCAGGCAACATGAGGAGCCAGATTCCTGTGGGACGATCAAACCGGCCAAGTTTCAGCCAGGGCCTAAGGCGTCTGGGCGCAAACCGGTCAACCCAGTTGTCGAGTTTGGCGTCGGGCAGGGGCTCATGGGCAGTCATGACCCGCGATCTATCAGACTGTGCCCGTGGGGTTCACCTGAAAAAACCCTGCTAATGGGTCAATCTTCCGTCCTGTATGGCCGCCTTGGTGAAGGGAAAGAGGAACTCCGGGTTTGGCTTGGAAATCTTCCGGGCGATGTCATCGGGCCCCAGGGTCCGGAGCAGGTGACGCATAATGTTCAGCCGGGCCACCCGCTTGTCATCGGAGCGCACGCAGATCCAGGGCGCGGTGCGGGTATGGGTCCGAAGCAGCATGAGGTCCCGAGCCTTGGAATAGTCATCAAAGTGGGATTGGGCGGCTTCGTCCAGAGGGCTGGTCTTCAGCGCCTTGAGGGGATCACTTCGGCGGTCGTCCAGGCGCTTTTTCTGTTCCTTCCGGCTGACGTCGAGCCAGAGCTTGACCAGTTTCATGCCATCATTGATCAGCAAGTCCTCGAATTTCGGCACATCGGCCAGGAACTGCTGGTGCTCGTCATGGGTACAGAATCCCATGACCGGCTCAACGCCTCCCCGATTATACCAGGACCGGTTGAGGATCACGATTTCGCCCCTGGCGGGCAGCCACTGGACATAGCGCTGGAAGTACCACTGGCTGCGGTCCAGATCGGTGGGTTTGGGCGGTGCAATCACCCGGGTCGCCCGGGTGGACAGGTGGTCTGTGATCCGACGGATCGAGCCATCCTTGCCCGCCGCATCCCGGCCTTCAAAAATGATCAGAATTCGCTCCCCCGACGCAATGGCCCTCTGCTGGAGTTTCACCATGGCCAGGTGATAGGTCAGCAACTCGGCGTCGTAGGTTTCGTCGTATCGGGCTTGGTCAAATCTGGTCATGATTGGCGTTTCGAGCCCCTTCCCCTTGGAATGGCACCTGCGAACGGACCGAAAAGGGCTTTCGCTTAAAAAGCGATTGTCTGTTTCGATCCGAAAACCGGTTCCCACCTATCCAGAATAGGCACTAGGCAGTTTTTCGGAAAAAGAAATTGTCCTATGTCGGGGATATGATCCGTCTCTTCGTTCCGCACCCGCTTCTGGCAGACACAGCCTTTCCCCTGGATGACGCCCAGAGCCGGTATCTGAGCCTGGTCATGCGGCGGGCGGTCGGTGACGAGGTCGAGGTTTTCAATGGCAAGGACGGGGCCTGGGTCTGTCGCCTGGACCAGGTGACCAAGCGCCATGTGATCCTGTGCCCCAAGACCCAGACCTCCCCCCAGACTGAGGGGCCGGACCTGGTACTGCTCATGGCCCTGGTCAAGCGGGGCCCGCTGGAAACCGTCATTGAAAAGGCTACGGAGCTCGGCGTGTCTGAAATCTGGCTGGTCCAGACCGATCGGACCAATGCCGACCGTATTCGCGAAGACCGGCTGCGGGCGATCGCCATCGAGGCGGCCGAACAGACAGGACGGTTGAATGTTCCCCTGATCCGGTCCCCGGCGCGGCTGGACCGGTGCCTGGACACCTGGTCCACCGACCGCAGGCTGATCTTCTGCGATGAAGCTGGCGATTCCATGCCCATGCAAGCAGCCCTGGGTGCGGTTCAGTCCGGACCCTGGGCGGTGCTGATCGGTCCGGAAGGCGGCTTCTCCCCAGCGGAACGCGCCCGGATTCGCGGGCTGGAAGGCGCGGTTCCCGTCAGCCTGGGGCCGCGGATATTGCGAGCAGACACGGCGGCGATTTCGGCCCTGACCCTCTGGCAGTCTGCCCTTGGAGACTGGCGCGGCTGAGGCCAGTCACAAAAGGTTTGAAATTCTGGGTTTGCGCCCGGCGGGTTGAAGGGCGTAAACATCGCCGCCGCTTCAGGGTAAAACATGGCCCGAGGCTCGGACGGAATGACGCGGGAGTCCAAAATGGCCGGAAACAAGGTCGATGATCGTCCGCTGACGTTCGAAGATATCCTCAACTGGTTTGAAGCCGGCAACAAGCCCAAGGACCAATGGCGCGTCGGGGCCGAGCACGAGAAGTTCGTCTTCCGCCTCCAGGGTCACGAGACCGTGGCCTATGACGGCCCGGCCGGGATCAAGGCCCTGCTGGAGGGCATGATGCGCTTTGGCTGGTCCGGGGTTTACGAGGGCCAGACCCTCATTGCCCTCGAACGTGGCAAGGCAAATATCAGCCTGGAGCCCGGCGGCCAGTTCGAGCTGTCCGGCGCACCGCTGTCGACCATGCACGAAATCTGCGACGAAACCCGCGACCACCTGACCGAGGCCAAGACCGTGGCCGCCGAGTTGGGTCTGGGCTTTCTGGGCCTGGGCTTTACCCCCGACTGGCGACGCGACCAGATCCCCGTCATGCCCAAGGGCCGCTACAAGATCATGCGGGAATATATGCCCAAGGTCGGCCAGCTTGGTCTGGACATGATGTTCCGCACTTGCACAGTCCAGGCCAATCTCGACTTTGCCAGCGAAGCCGACATGGTGGCCAAGTTCCGCACCAGCCTGGCCTTGCAGCCCATAGCCACCGCCCTCTTCGCCAATTCGCCCTTTGTGGAGGGCAAGCCGTCCGGCTTCCTGTCTACCCGCGCCAATATCTGGACAGATACCGACGCCGACCGCACGGGCATGCTGGATTTTGTGTTCAGGGATGGCTTCGGGTTCGAAACCTATGCCAACTATTTGCTCGACGTGCCCATGTATTTCGCCAAGCGCGAGGGTCAGTTTGTCGACCTGTCCGGCAGGTCCTTCCGCGAGTTCATGGCCGGCACCCTGGCCGACATGCCGGGCGACCGGGCGAGCCTGAAGGATTTCGCCGATCACGCCACCACCGCCTTTCCAGAGGTGCGGCTCAAGCAATATCTGGAAATGCGCGGGGCCGATTCTGCCCCCCTGGGCCGCCTCTGCGCCCTGCCAGCCCTCTGGACCGGCATATTCTATGATAGCGCCGCCCTCGCTGCGGCCTGGGACCTGTGCAAGGCCTGGCCGCTGGAAGACCACGAACGCCTGCGCGCCGATGTGGCCCGCCTGGGTCTCAAGGCCCAGATCGCCGGACGCTCCGTTCAGGACATCGCCATCGACATGGTCGCCATCGCCCGCAGCGGCCTCAAGGCCCGCGCCCGTCTAAACGGGGCCATGCTCGACGAAAGCATCTATCTCGACGAGCTGGAGGCCATAGCCCTCTCCGGCATCACCCCCGCCGAACACCTGCTCACCCTCTATCACGGCCCCTGGCAGGGACAGGTGTCCCCCGCCTATGAGGCTGTGGCCTATTAGGGGGGAGTCCTTCGCTCCCGCCTTGTCTTGCCCCTCCGGGCATGGTCATCTGTGCGGGATTTCGTCGGGCGGGGTGACGGGGTCTGGTCCTGTCCCTGCGCCAGTTTGCCTTGCCGGGGATAGCTGATCCAATGAACCTCATCGTCCTTCTGGGAATTGTGATCACTGTGGCGACGGGGATTCCCGTGCTGATCCAGTTGCGCCGGAACCACCCGCGCGGGCTGATCGTCCTGTTTTTTGCCGAAATGTGGGAGCGGTTTTCCTATTACGGCATGCGCGGGATCCTGATCTTCTTCCTGACCCAACACCTGCTGTTCGATCCCAAGGCGGCCAGCGGGCAATATTCGTCCTACACAGCCATGGTCTACCTCCTGCCCTTGCTGGGCGGATTGGTGGCGGACCAGCTCCTGGGTGCGCGCAAGGCCGTAGCCTTCGGAGCCCTGCTCTTGGTGGCCGGGCACCTGACCATGGCCTTTGAAGGCCCGCCCTCAACCCAGTCCCTGCACTATGGCCAGAGGACCTATGAGATCGCCGCGACCGGCCGGATGGAAGATCGCCAGGCGCACATTATCGTCGGCGGCAAACCCTATGCCTTTGGGGCGGAGGCGGGCGGCGGACTTCAGATCAAGGGCCTGGGTCCCGATGCTGGTCTCCCGGCCGTTCTGGCCCCTGGCAGCTATTCCATGGAAACCCATAGCGACAAGCGCGGCCTGAATACCTTCTATCTGGCCCTGTCCCTGATCATTCTGGGGGTGGGCTATCTGAAGCCCAATATCTCCGCCGTGGTGGGCCAGCTCTACGAACAAAATGACCCGCGCCGGGACTCCGGCTTCACCCTGTATTACTACGGCGTCAATCTGGGGGCCTTCTGGGCTTCCCTGCTCTGCGGACTTGTCGGGCAAAGCCTTGGCTGGTGGGCCGGATTTGGCCTGGCCGGCGTGGGCATGGCCCTGGGATGGATCGTCTTCATGCTGGGTCGGCCCCTGCTTGAGGGCAAGGGCGAACCGCCAAACCCCGAATTGCTGGCGGCCCCGCTGGTCGGCCCGTTGAATCTGGAGTGGCTGACCTATGGCCTGTCCCTGCTGGGCGTGGCCGCGATCTGGTGGCTTGTGCAGAACAATGCCCTGGTCGGGATACTCCTGATCTTCGCGATTATCGGTTCCTTCGTGACGATTGCCCTTATTCTCGTTCTGATCTGCAAGACCTGGGTCGAGCGCCAGCGCATGTTTTTGGCGGTGGTGCTGATCCTGGGGTCTGTGGTCTTCTTCACCCTGTTCGAGCAGGCGGGCACGTCGCTGAATCTGTTTGCTTCGACCAATGTTGACCTGTCGATCTTAAGTCAGGCCACCTCAGTCCTGGGCCTGCCAGCGGGTAGCCATGCCCAGCTGGTCGCCGCCGGGATCACGCCCACACATTGGTGGAGCTGGATCGACACCGGTCTGGGCGCGGCCCAGACCCAGTCCTTCAATGCGGGCTATATCCTGATTTTTGCTCCCCTCTTGGCCGCCCTCTGGACCTATCTGGGCCGTCGTGGGCTGGATCCGAATCCGACGCTCAAGTTTGGCCTGGGCTTGATCCAGGTAGGGCTGGGCTTTCTCGTGGTGGTCTGGGGCGCGGGACTGCACGACAGCGCCTTCCGGGTGCCGCTGATCCTGCTGGCCCTGCTCTACATGCTGCACACGACCGGCGAATTGTTCCTCTCGCCTGTGGGCCTGTCGGAAATCACCAAGCTTTCAGTGCCCTCCATGGTGTCCTTCATGATGGCGGTCTGGTTCCTGGCCTCGTCGGTGGCCCAGTTTGTCGGCGGCAAGATTGCCGGTCTCATGGGTACGGAATCCGTGGGCGGTCAGGTTCTGGACCCGAAGCTGGCGCTGGAGACCTCGATAGATGGCTTCACCAAGCTCGGCTGGGCCGGACTGATCTGCGGCGTGGTCTTTATCGGCCTGAGCTTCCTGATCCGCGGCTGGTCGCACAAAGAGGTCGCCGCCGCTGAGGAGGCCTAACCGACCCACCACGCCCTAGCCAAAGGTCTTGCGAATCCGGACACGCACATAGCGGCCCAGGCGCTGAACCTGATCGTCCTGATAGGCCAGTGCGCCGATGTTTCGGGGGCCGTCATAGACCTGAAGTCCCCGGTGATAGCTGCGATTGGTCGTATTGCCGATCCCGACCCTCAGGGTCAGGTCGGGCCTGAGCTTGTACTCGGTATAGAGCGAGACCGTGGTACCGAGCTTGTCTGTGGCGATCTGGTCAAAGCGATATGCGCTCTTGCTCCAGGCCCCATAAATGTCTGACCCCCACTTGCCCATCTGTGCCGGCAGGTCCTGGGTGAAATGGGCTTCCCAGACCAGGGGGCGCATGCCGGAAATCTCCCGGTTCTGGCCGGTGGTTGGGTCGGTCACGTCCGACCAGTACCAGGCGGCGGAGCCGCGCAGGAGCCCTCGACGGACACCCAGACGATCCAGGGGCAGGGTTAATTCGCTACTGAGGGTCGTCCGCCTTCCCTTGCCGATATTGGCTGGCGCATCAAAGATATCCCCGTTGGCCGCATAGACCGGGGCCCGGTCGATCGCATTTGAAATCCTGGAATGGCTGAGAGACAGGGATACCGATCCAGAATTGGTCCAGAACCCCTGTTCGAACGCCAGTTCGCCCTCCCAGGCCGCTTCCGGATTCAGATCAGGGTTTCCGCTCGTCACGACGTCAGAACCAAGGCTTGCCCCCGCGACAAAATCACCAAAGTCCAGCTGACCGACGGTGCGTTCTGCCCGGGCGCGAAGTTGCGTGGTCGGGCTGGCCTGCCAGGTCACGAATAGCCGGGGCTTGGCAAAGTTCAGGGTCTTGTCCAGCTGAACATCCCGAGTGGCCGTGAGGGTGGAGACTTCATAGCCAAGACCCGCTTCGACGGTCCATTTCGGGACAGGTCGCCAGATGGCCTTGCCGAAGGCCTGGCTGCGAACCTCCCTGACCTCGACATTGGCGGATGGCAGATCGATGACCTTGCCATTGTCCAGATAGCTCGTCGCACTTTCGAGGGTATTTAGGGCCGTTTCGGCACCCGTCTCAAAAGATAGGTTGGCACCCTGCCTGCGGGTCACCACAGTCCGAACCACCGTCTCGGCCGTATTCTTGTCCAGGCTGAAACGGCTGACCTGACCGGGTGGACGATAGAGGGACACAATTCCCATATCGAAACGGTTGGTCAGAAATACGAGATTCAGATCGGTGGCCCCGCTGAGGGGGCGTTTGAAGTCCAGCTCGGCTTCGGGCGACAGAAAATCGAAACTGTCTCCGCCTGTGTCCACGGACGTGGCTGGAACGACAAAGCGCCGGACTTCATTGTGGCTGAAGTTGTCGCCGCCAAGATGGCCATTGGCTTTCAATGTGCCGCCCAGGAGAGAACGGGTATAGGTGCCGCTCAGGCGCCAGCCGTAGCCATCGCCGTGACTTTCCAGGTCAGCGCGTCGGGAGACTAGGCCATCGGGGCCTGTCCGGACCCGGCTGCCGTTTCCGTCGCGGTCGTCGAAGCCGCCGCCGTAATTGGCGCTGCCCTCAAACTTGCCACCGGCCAGGTCGCCGGACGCTTCAATCTGGGTTTCGCCAAAGTTCCGGCGGTCAAAGGCATAGGTATCGCCGACGGTTGCCGCACCCTGCCATCTGGCGCCCCGGGTTCGGACGATATTGATGACACTTGCCTTGCCTTGCATGTCGATCCCGGGCGCACCGCCCCGGATGAGGTCGATCCGCTCGACCTGCCCGGCAGGAATTCGCCGCAGGACCTCCTGTACCGGCTCGGATTTTGAGACCGGACGACTGCCATCAATGAGGACATTTCCGCCAGCCCCTTCCAGGCCGCGAACACTATTGCCGTTGTCCAGGCGAAAGCCAGGCAGGCGCTCGACCATGTCGAGGGCGGTCACAACACTGGTATTGGCGAAATAGGCCGAGACATAGGGCGTGATGCCCTCGGTATGAGCTGCGGGGGCTGCGACGGGGGCGAGGCCAGTCGCGGCCATGATCAGGAATGAAATCGCGGGCATGGTGGCCTAGGAAATGTCTGTGCAGAGGGTTTTAAACGTCAGACTGCAGGTCAAACCCCGGTGCCGCCAACCGTCAGGCCCGTGATCTTGAGAGAGGGCTGTCCCACACCGACCGGAACGCTCTGGCCAGACTTGCCGCACACGCCCACGCCCGGATCAAATCCGAAGTCATCCCCGATCATGGTCACCCGGGTCAGGGCCGACGGGCCATCGCCGATCAGGGTCGCGCCCTTCACCGGTACGGTGATCTTGCCGTTCTCGATCAGATAGGCTTCGGTGCACTGGAAGACGAACTTTCCATTGGTGATGTCCACCTGTCCGCCACCGAAATTCGCGCAGTAGAGCCCGCGTTTTGTCGCCTCGATCATCTCCGCGCGCGGGGTTGAGCCACCTTCCATGGCTGTATTGGTCATGCGGGGCATGGGCATGTGGGCATAAGACTGTCGGCGACCATTTCCCGTGGCGGCCAGGCCCATGAGCCGGGCACTCATTCGGTCATGCATGTATCCGACCAATATGCCGTCCTCGATCAGGACGGTGCGTTCCGTAGGGGTGCCTTCATCGTCTACCGTGAGCGAGCCGCGCCGACCCGGCAGGGTGCCGTCGTCGAACACTGTCACGCCCGGGGCCGCGACCCTTTGGCCAATTCGCCCCGAGAAGGCCGAGGTGCCCTTGCGATTAAAGTCGCCTTCCAGTCCGTGGCCCACCGCTTCATGCAGCAGAACGCCATTCCAGCCTGGACCCAAGACCACATCCATCTCGCCTGCCGGGCAGGACACGGCCTCCAGATTGACCAGGGCCTGACGCAGGGCCTCGTCGGCCTGTTCGCGCCACTGGGCGGCTGATATCCAGGTCTCGAAACCGGATCGGCCACCCGCCCCGGTGAACCCCGATTCCCGCCGGCCGTCCTTCTCAACGGTAATCTGCACATTGATCCGGGACAGGGGGCGCACATCGCGGATTATCCGGCCATCGGCCCGCAGGATTTCGACGGTCCGCTGTTCGCCGCTCAAGGAGGCCATGACCTGGACCACCCGGGGGTCCATCTTGCGGCACCAGTCATCAATTTCCTGCAGCAGGGCAACCTTTTCGGAGAAGGAGGGAGAGTCCGTCGGGTCCTCCTCCCCATAGAGCCGGGCATTGGTCGCGCGCGGGGCGACGTCGGCCGTGCCACTATAGCCGCGCTTGGCGAGGGCGGCTGATTGGCCAGCGCGGCGAAGTGAGGCTTCCGACAATTCGCTGGAATGGGAATAGCCCGCCGTTTCTCCGGCCACGACCCGCAGGCCAAAGCCCTCCGAGGTGTCATAGGCGGCAGACTTCAGCCGACCGTCATCGAAGAGAAAAGACTCGCTCTTTGATCGCTCCACAAAGAGTTCCCCGTCGTCCGCCCCCGCCAGAGCCTCCTCGAGGATATTCAGGGCGCGTTCCGTGGAAATTCCAGCAGAATCGAGAATTGAGGGCGGGGCGGAAAAAGCAGTCATTGGATCAGCCTGATTGGAGAGCGCGGTGCGCGAACCCGACAAATAGGGGCTCAAACCCCCTGCGTCACCCCAAACCGGACACTTGGTTGGCCTACCAGTCAATTTGCTGAAATGGCATGGGCCCGAGACGTTGCGCAAAAGGCACGGCTTGCGCCTTGGCAAGCCGGTTCTGAGCGCGTATGCACCCTCCGGAAAGGGTCAGGTCGGGCGTATTACCGTCAGGCACGATTCTCTTTGACGTCGTCGGGCATCCGCTTTTGGCGAAGCCTTGTCGGCCAATCAGACCGAGGGGACATGAAGTCTAGCTTTCAAGTTATGCGGACCTGGGCCACGGGTGCTGCGGCGCTCGCCGCCATGGCGCTCTTTAGTGGTTCAGCTCTGGCCGCCGATGACCGGATCGGTCAGCCGACACCCGGCGCTATTGATCTGCAACCGGGCGTTACGCCCCTGCGTCATGATGCCATCTTTTTCCACAATGCGATCCTGCTGCCGATCATTACAGCCATCGTGCTGTTTGTTCTGGGCCTGCTGGTCTGGATTGTGATCCGCTATAACAAGCGGGCGAACCCCACTCCGGCGAAATGGAGCCACAACACCCCGATCGAGGTGCTCTGGACCATTGTTCCGGTGTTGATCCTGATGTTCATTTCGATCTTCTCGTTCAAGCTCCTGTTCGCCTATCACGACATGCCCAAGCCCTACATGACCATCAAGGCGACCGGCTATCAGTGGTATTGGGGCTATGAGTATCCGGACCAGAAGATCAGCGAGTTTGTCTCCAACATCCTGCCCGAGGATGAGGCCAAGAAGCGCGATGTGCCCTATAAACTGGCTGTGACGGAGCCTCTGGTTGTTCCGGTGGGCAAGACGGTCCGCGTTTTGGTCACAGGCGCTGATGTGATCCACGCCTTTGCCGTGCCGTCCTTTGGCATCATCTCCGACGCCATTCCGGGCCGTCTGAATGAGACCTGGTTCAAGATTGACCGGGTCGGAACCTATTACGGCAATTGCCGTGAGCTCTGCGGCGTGAACCATGCCTTCATGCCCATCGAAGTTCGTGCGGTGACCCAGGAACAGTTTGATGCCTGGGTTGCGACCAAGGGTGGTGCCAAGATCGGCGCTGCTCCCGCACAACCTGCCGTTGCCGTCGTTCCGACGGTTGCGACCCCTCCCGCTGCCGCGACGCCTGTTGTCGCGACGACCCCCATGCCGGTGCCCGCTGCGGCTCCGGCCGCGAAATGATATTAGGATAGCGTTCGATGGCCCACGCCGCCGCTCACGACACTCATCACGACGATCACGATCACAAGCCGCCCTTCCTGGTGCGTTGGCTCTTCTCGACCAACCACAAGGACATTGGCACCCTCTACATCCTGTTCGCCATCATGGCCGGACTGGTGGGTGGGGCGCTTTCGGGCCTGATCCGCTGGGAACTGGCCGAGCCAGGTATCCAGGTCTTCACCAAGGGTAGCCTGCTCGACCAACTGGGGCTCATTGAAGCCTCCAACCACGGCTATAACGCAGTTGTCACGGCCCACGCCCTGATCATGATCTTCTTCATGGTCATGCCGGCCATGATCGGCGGGTTTGGGAACTGGTTCGTGCCGCTGATGATTGGCGCGCCGGACATGGCCTTCCCGCGGATGAACAATATTTCCTTCTGGCTCCTGGTCGCTGCCTGGTGCCTGCTGGTGATCTCGATGTTTGTCGATGGCGGGCCCGGTCAGGGCTTTGGTGGCGGCTGGACCATGTATCCGCCGCTTTCAACCTCGGGTCATACAGGCCCTGCCATGGATTGCGCCATTCTGGCCGTTCACCTGGCCGGTGCCAGCTCGATCCTGGGCTCCATCAACTTCATCACGACCATCTTCAACATGCGTGCGCCAGGCATGACCCTGCATCGCATGCCGCTGTTTGTCTGGTCCGTTCTGGTCACGGTGTTTCTGCTGCTGCTCTCCCTGCCTGTCCTGGCGGGCGCGATCACCATGCTGCTCACCGACCGTAACTTTAACACCCACTTCTTCGATGCCGCCGGCGGTGGTGACCCGGTCATGTTCCAGCACCTGTTCTGGTTCTTCGGTCACCCTGAGGTCTACATTCTGATCCTGCCAGGCTTCGGCATTGTCAGCCACATTGTCTCGACCTTCTCGCGCAAGCCCATCTTCGGCTATCTGCCCATGGCCTATGCCATGGTTGCGATTGGCTTCGTCGGCTTCGTGGTCTGGGCTCACCACATGTACACGGTGGGCATGAGCATTAACCTGCGGGCCTATTTCATCGCGGCCACCATGGTCATCGCGGTTCCGACCGGGGTGAAGGTGTTCTCCTGGATCGCCACCATGTGGGGCGGCTCCATCGACTTCAAGACGCCCATGCTCTGGGCCATCGGCTTCATCTTCCTGTTCACCGTCGGTGGCGTGACCGGTGTGGTTCTGGCCAATGCCGGGATCGATTACAGCCTGCATGACACCTATTACGTCGTGGCCCACTTCCACTATGTGCTCAGCCTCGGGGCCGTCTTCGCGATTTTCGCGGGCTTCTATTACTGGTTCGAGAAGATGTGGGGTGTGAAGTACAACGAGTTCCTCGGTGCCGCGCACTTCTGGATCACCTTCGTTGGCGTCAACCTGATCTTCTTCCCCCAGCACTTCCTGGGCCTGCAGGGCATGCCGCGCCGTTATGTCGACTATCCGGTGGCCTTTGCCTACTGGAACAAGATCTCGACCTATGGCTATGAGGTGACCCTGGTTGGCGTTGGCGTCTTCCTGTTGGTTCTGCTCGAGGCGGCTGTCCGTCGCCGCAAGGCCGAAGCCAATCCTTGGGGTGAAGGGGCCACGACTCTTGAGTGGACCCTGTCGTCACCGCCGCCCTTCCACCAGTTCAGCACCCTGCCGGTCGTCGAGGCGGACGAACACTAAGCCTAGGTTCGACTTGAAGAGCCTGCCAGGTCCGGGACAAGCCGGACTTGGCGAACAGGCCTGATATCTTTGGGGGGTGCGGGCAGGATAAATCCGGTTCGCGCCCCCATTCTATTTTGAGAGCAGCCGCAATGGCGACCCCCGCGACCCTAGACCGTCCGATCGCACCCGCCCGGTGGCAGGATTTCCTGCAACTCATGAAACCCCGGGTCATGTCGCTGGTCGTGTTTACCGCCCTGACCGGACTGGTCTGTGCAAACCGCCCGATTCATCCTGTCCTGGCAGGCATAGCCATTCTTTGCATCGCCGTCGGGGCCGGAGCTTCGGCCTCCCTCAATATGTGGTTTGATGCGGATATTGACGCGAAGATGCGCCGTACCCGGGGCCGTCCCGTCCCGGCAGGGCGTGTCCAGGGTTCGGATGCCCTGGCTCTGGGGGTCATACTGTCGCTGTTCTCGACCATGCTCCTGGGCATGACGGTCAACTGGCTGGCCGCTGGCCTGCTCGCTTTTACGATCTTCTTCTATGCCGTGGTCTACACCATGTGGCTGAAGCGCTCGACGCCCCAGAACATCGTGATTGGCGGTTTGGCGGGAGCCTTGCCGCCGGTGATTGGCTGGGCCTCGGCCAGTGGCTCGGTTCCGTTCAATGCCTGGTTGCTCTGTGCGATTATCTTCATGTGGACCCCGCCGCACTTCTGGGCCCTGTCCCTCTATACCAGTGAAGATTATGAAAAGGCCGGTGTGCCCATGATGCCGGTCTCGGCCGGCCCGGCCTCGACCCGCAGGCAGATCTGGATCTACAGCCTGCTCTTTACGCCCCTGTGTCTGGTTCCGGCCTTCACGGGGCTGGGCGGCCCTGGTTATCTGGCTGTAGCGGCTTTGGGAGGTCTTGTCTTTCTGATCCTCGCCTGGCGGGTCTATCGCAGCCGGGCCGGGGATGCCCCCGATCCGCGCCAGGATGACGGTCTCTATGACGTCAAGTTGGCCGCGCGCGATGCCCGAAACCTGTTCGCCTTTTCCATCCTCTACCTGACCCTAATTTTTGCCGCCTTGCTGGCAGAACACCTGTTGGGGGTTCATCCCCTGTCCTTGCTGAGGCCAAATTGATGCGTAAACCCTTGACGGAAGCGGAGCGGGCGCGACAGGGGCGGAATATTGCCATCGCCCTTGGCCTCGTGGTGTTTGTCATACTGGTCTTCGTTGTGACCATCTTGCGGCTCGGGGGCAGCGTCGTTGACCGTCCCATCTAATCCGTCACCCCAGCCAGGCGATCCGCGTCGCCGGAACCGGATTATTGCGGCGGTTTGCCTTAGCGTCTTCGTTGCCATGGTAGGCGGGGCCTACGCTTCCGTGCCGCTCTACAAGGCCTTCTGTCAGGTCACCGGATATGACGGGACCATCCGTCGGGCCAAGGTTGCCCCCGGAGAGACCTTGTCCAAGACTCTGCTGATCCGGTTTGATGTCAATATTCGCGACCTTCCCTGGAGCTTTACGGCGGAACAGGCCTCCCAGACGGTGCGGATCGGGGAAACGGGTCTGGCCTATTTCAAGGTCACTAATCACAGCGATCACGCCATAACCGGACATGCGGTCTACAATGTCGTCCCCGAGCAGGCGGGCCCTTATTTCCAGAAGCTCGAGTGTTTCTGCTTTTCGGACCAAACCTTGAAGGCGGGTCAGACCATCGAGTTCCCCGTCGTCTATTTCGTCGACCCGAAATACGCCAGGGACTTCGAGACCCAGAACAAGCCCGAAGTGACCCTGTCCTACACCTTTTATCCAGCGGTTCCGGGGGCCTCCACCAATTCGAAAGCGATCAAGTCTGCTTCGGGCCTTGGCGGAACGCCGTCTACGGGGCTATAGGAACACGCGAGATCAATAGAGTCGATTTCGGGCCAGCCCGGGATCAGACTATGCGACACCTGAGAGGGGCGAGAACCGATATGTCAGCCGGCGACGTCAAGCACGACTACCACCTGGTAAATCCCAGTCCCTGGCCCCTTGTTGGCTCAGCCGCGTCGGTGGTCATGGCGCTCGGGGGCGTGATCTGGATGAAGGGCCTGTTTGGCCTTCCCAAGCATGATCCCCTGGTGTTTTTCCTGGGCCTCGCCGGCGTCTTGCTGACCATGGCGGCCTGGTGGCGTGACGTGACCATTGAAGCCAATCAGGGGGATCATACCCCGGTGGTCTCGATCGGTCTGCGCTATGGCATGATCATGTTCATCGCCTCGGAAGTGATGTTCTTTGTCGCCTGGTTCTGGATCTTCTTCGAGATGGCCTTGTTCCATCACAACCGGACCCTGTCCTCGATTGAGGAAGTTCGGACGGCTTGGGCGACCTGGCCGCCCAAGGGTATCGAGACGGTTCCGGCCTGGAACCTCCCCTTGGTCAACACCCTGACCCTTCTTCTGTCCGGCACGACGGTGACCTGGGCTCACCACGCTCTGCAGACCGGCGATCGTAAAGGGGCCAAGATCGGCCTGGTCCTGACCATTGCGCTTGGCGTGATCTTCACCTCTGTCCAGGCCTCGGAATATGCCCATATCCTGCAGCACAAGTATTTCTTCGGCGGCGTTGGCGCTGAAAACTCCGGCCTTTACGGTTCGTCCTTCTTCATGGCGACGGGTTTCCACGGTTTCCACGTCCTGATCGGGACAATCTTCCTCGCCGTCTGCCTCATGCGGATGATGGGGGGCGGTCTGTCCACCAAGCAGCACTTCGGTTTTGAGGCTGCGGCCTGGTACTGGCACTTCGTTGACGTGGTCTGGCTCTTCCTCTTTGCCTTCATCTATGTGGTGTTTGGCGGCGCGGTGGGTGGAGCTGGCTAGGTCAGACAGATGGCCGGTCTTAACCCCCTGCTGGCGGGACTTACCGGCCACTGCCCTCACTGCGGTAAGGGGCCATTGTTTGCGGGCTTCCTGAAGGTTGCCCCGGCTTGCTCGGTCTGTAACTATGACCTGTCCAAGGCCGATTCCGGGGATGGTCCTGCTGTCTTTGTGATCCTTATCGGCGGCTTTTTCGTCGCCTTTGCAGACCTCTACACAGAAATCACCCTGCACCCGCCGATCTGGGTGCATCTGGTGGTCTTTCTCCCGCTGACGATCTTGGTGTGCGGCGGGCTTTTGCGCCCCATGAAGGGGATCATGCTGGCCGCCCAGTTCATGAACAAAGCCTCTGAATCCCGTCATGACAGCTGAGTTCCCCGCCGCGGTCCGACGGTTTCCGATCGGCCTGACTGTTGCCACGGTGGTCGCCCTGGCCATGCTTGTGGGCCTCGGGAGCTGGCAGGTTCAGAGGTTGGCCTGGAAGCAAGCCCTCCTGGCCCGCATCGAAACCCTGAAGGCAGCTTCCCCCGTGCCGATTGGGCCCGTCTTGTCCCGCCTGGTCGCCGATCAGGATGTCGACCTGACACGGGTCTCGGTGACCTGCATCGGTCTGGTCCACGCCCCGACCCTGGAGCTCTTCTCCGTTCGGGATACCGGAGCAGGTGTGCGCTTGATTTCCGCCTGTGCCCTGCCGGGACCAGACTTTCGCTCAATCCTCGTCGACCGTGGCTTCGTCCAGGACGTGGTCAAGGACCGTCCAGCCGTGGACGCTAACGACACGTCGCCGGTCCAGCTTGTTGGCGTCCTGCGCAAGCCTGATCGGGCAACCTTTGTGACGCCGCCCAATGAAGTGGCCGCCAACCATTGGTACTCCCGGGATGTCCCGGCCATGGCCCGCACCTTGGGCGCGCAGGCTCCAGCCCCGATCATGCTAATGGCCGAAACTCAAACGGCACCTGATTTCCCGGCTCTGATGCCCGCGCCCCTGCCGTCGGAAATCTCCAATCGTCACCTCGAATATGCCCTGACCTGGTTCGGCCTTGCTGTCGCCCTGGCCGGCGTCTATGCCGCAAGCCTCTGGAAAATTTGGAAGGTCTGATGCGTTATATTTCCACCCGGGGGGCCTCGCCGCCGGTCGGTTTCGTCGATGCCTTCCTGGCCGGACTTGCGCCCGATGGCGGCCTCTATATTCCGGAGGTCTGGCCCCAATTCACGACGGCTGAAATCGCCGCCCTTGCCGGCAAGCCCTATGCCCATGTGGCCTGTGAAGTCCTGTCCAGGTTCATAGGTGACGAAATCCCGCGGCCAGCCCTGATGGACATGTGCGTGGAGGCCTATGCGACCTTCAACCACCCTGCCGTCGTGCCCCTGGTCCAGATTACCCCCGACGGGTTTATCGCTGAATTGTTTCATGGCCCCAGCCTGGCTTTCAAGGACGTGGCCATGCAGATCCTGGCCAGGCTATCTGACCATGTCCTGAGCGCGCGAGGGCGGACCCAGACCATTCTATGCGCCACCTCCGGTGATACCGGGGGGGCTGCCGTCGAAGCCTTCCGGGGCCGGGCCAATACCCGGATCGTGGCCATGTTCCCGGATGGCCGGATTTCGGAAGTTCAGCGTCGCTTCATGACAACGGCCACTGACGACAATGTCCGCTGCCTGGCGGTTGCCGGAACCTTTGATGACTGTCAGGCCATATTGAAGGAGGCCCTGGCGGATACCGACCTTCAGCAAGCCGTCGGCCTGTCAGCGGTCAACTCCATCAACTTTGCGCGCATTGTGGCCCAGGCGGTCTATTATTTCACGACTGCGGTGGCTCTGGGGGCCCCCCTTCGGCCAATCGCCTTCTGTGTCCCGTCCGGGAATTTTGGCGATGGTTTTGCGGGCTATGTTGCCAAGCAAATGGGACTACCCATTTCGACCATTGTGATCGCGACCAATTCGAACGACATCCTCGCTCGTGCCCTGAACACCGGTGTCTATGCACGGGGACAGGTGGCGGCCACCCAGTCACCGGCTATGGACATCCAGTCGGCTTCGAATTTCGAGCGGCTCTATTTTGAATGTGCCGGCCGAGACGGGGTGCGGACAGGTCAGGCCTTCCGCGACTTTGCCCAGGGCAGTGTCATTGAAATTCCCCCAGAGTCCCTGCGCCTTATGGCTGAGACCTTTGTGGGGGTTGCCGTGAGTGAGGCGGATACCTCTGCAACCTTGCTGCGTACCTTGGCAGAAACGGGTGAAATCATTTGCCCGCACACAGCCGTCGCCGTGGCCGCCTTGAACCGGCGCGGCCCCCAGGCTGACCCCGTCATCGTTCTGGCCACGGCGCACCCGGCCAAGTTCCCGGAAGCTGTTGAGGCCGCGACGGGCCTGATCCCGACTGCGCCGCCCCGGGGTCAGGCCGTTGCCCGTCTGCCCGAGCGCTTCCAGGCCATTGCGGCCAGTTCCGAGGCCATCAAGGCCTTTGTGCGAGAGTTTGCCGGGGTTCCAGCCTGAGCCGTTTGCATACCCTTGCAAACGGGATCCGGATTGTCTGCGATCCGGTACCCGGTCTTGAAACCGTAGCCCTGTGCGTTGTTGCCGGGCGGGGCGCGCGCCATGAGGATGCCGGGCGTTCGGGGTGGTCCCACCTCATGGAGCACATGGTCTTCAAGGGGGCAGGACAGAGGTCGGCCAAGGACATTGTCGAAGTCATTGAGGCCGAGGGCGGCAATATCAATGCGGCAACGGGCTATGAACGCACCAGTTTCCAGGTTCGCGCCCTGGCGGGTGGTCTGGATCTGGGCTCATCGGTCTTGTCTGACCTTGTGCTTCGACCGAGGCTAAATGCCGATGATCTGGCCCGCGAAAAGCAAGTCATTGCCCAGGAAATCGCCGAGGCCTTGGACAGTCCGGATGATCTGGTGTTTGAGATGGCCCAGGACGCGGCCTTTGAGGGTCAATCTCTGGGACGGTCCATTCTGGGCACCGAAGACAGTCTGGCACCCGCGACCCCTGAAGCCCTGTCTGAGTGGCGGGGCTATCTCTATGCACCGGAAACCCTTGTGATTGCCGCCTCGGGCGCGGTGGACGAGGATGATCTCCTGCGATTTGTGGAACGCGACTTTGCCGGGGCTGAGAGCCGTCCATCTGAGCAGCATGTCATCGCAGACTTTACCGGCGGTGTGCGAACCCAGGCCAAGAACCTTGAGCAGGCCAATCTGGTCTTCATGTTGCCGACTGTGGGCTTTGGTCACGAGGACTATTTCGCCCTGCGCCTGTTTGCTGAAATCCTGGGTGGGGGCATGGCTTCGCGGCTCTTTCAGGAAGCCCGCGAAAAACGGGGTCTGGCCTATGCCGTGGATGCCTATTCGGAATCCTATCTGGACCAAGGGGTTCTCGGCATTTTTGCGGGCTGTGCGGCGAAGGATGCAGCGGAACTCGCCCGTGTGGCGGCGGGCGAAATCGGGGGGCTTGCCCAGAGGGTTGAGCCCAGCGAACTGGCCCGGGCCAAGGCCCAGCTCAAGTCTGGCCTGTTCATGGCGCGTGAGTCTCCCCTGGCGCGGGCGGAGCAGGCGGCCGGCCAGGTCTTAAGCTTTGGTCGTCAATTGACCACGGCCGAGATCGCCCGGGACATTGAGGCTGTTTCGGCAGAAGACCTCATGCGCGTCGGAGCCAACCTGACCCGACCCGGCCGCGCGGCCGTCAGTGTGCTTGGCCCAAGATCGGCCCACAAGGCGAGCCAGGCCTTCCTCCAGACCTTGTTCGGCTAAACTTTTTCGCGACATGGCCTCTGAGGCTTGACCTCTGCCGAAATACCGCGAGGTTGGCGCGACATGGCATTGCTCGACTGGATCGCGCCGGAAAGCGGCTTGCGCCTTGAAGGGGAGGGCGTGATCCTGCGTCCACCCCGTGCCTCAGACTTTCAGGAATGGCGGGACCTCCGTGAAAAATCGAGAGCCTTTCTTCAGCCCTGGGAACCCACCTGGCCTGGCGACGACCTGACCCGCGACGCCTTTCGCCGCAGACTGACCGCCTATTCCAGAGATATGGCCGCGGGCGTCAGCTATCCCTTGTTCGTGTTTCGAAGCTCGGATGGCGCGCTGACCGGCGGGATTACCCTGTCGAATATCAGGCGGGGCGTCGCCCAGATGGGGACGGTCGGTTACTGGTGCGGCGTCAGCTATGCACGCCAGGGCCAGACGCTTGCAGCTGTCCGGACTCTGACCCTGTTTGCCTTTCGGACCTTGGCCCTGCACCGGCTTGAGGCCGCCTGCGTGCCGCACAACCAGGCCTCACGAAAACTGCTCGTCCGCGCTGGTTTTTCGGAGGAAGGCCTCGCCAGGGCCTACCTCAAGATCAATGGGGCCTGGCACGACCATGTTCTGTTCGGGCAGGTCTCGCCCCTGAAGGCGGCGCATGGCCCGGAATTTTCGGCCTGACCAAGACCTCTAGGCGTGCCCGGCCTCGGCGGTCAGGAAGCCGGGCTCGACCCCTAGTCGCGCCAGGGCCCTTGTCCACTTGCTGTGATAGTCGAGGTCGAAAAGCAGGTCTTCGTTCGGCGGACAGGTCAGCCAGGCATTCTCGCAAATTTCCCGTTCAAGCTGCCCGGACCCCCATCCAGCATAGCCCAGGGCCAGAAGCGCCCGTCGTGGCCCGGACCCCTTCCCCGACAGAGATTCAAGGGCATCGCGTGTGGTCGAAATGGCCAGATCGCCTTCAATCAATAGACTGATCCCGCCTGTGACTTGGTCGTCATGAGTATGCAGGACGAACCCCCGGTTTGGCTCAACCGGCCCGCCCAGCAGAACCTGTCCCTTGGCCACGGCGGGCGTGCAGCCGATATCGAACTGGCGAAGCAGGTCTGGAATTTGCAAGGCTTCCATGGGGCAGTTGATCACCAGACCCATGGCGTGGGTCTCATCATGGGCGCAGACAAAGATGACAGACCGACTGAAGCGCTCATCCCCGATGGCGGGCATGGCAATCAATAACTGACCGGCAAGAAATCCAGGACCTGACATGGTGAGAGATTTCACTGGTGCTGGGGCCTATTCAAGGCACTCGATCAAACTTCTTCATTGAAACCCGTATTCAGGGCATTATCTCAAGCTAAGCCTTAGCCTGATGATCGGAGACATACCCATGACCCTTAAGGTCGGAGACAAGCTGCCCGCCGCCAACCTGATTGCAGGGACGCAAGAGGGCCCTAAGCCCATGACGACAGACGACATTTTTGCGGGAAAGACGGTGGCTTTCTTTGCTGTTCCCGGAGCTTTCACGCCGACCTGTTCGGCCAAGCATGTGCCGGGATTCAAGGATCTGGCCCCGGACATCAAGGCCAAGGGCGTCGATTCCATCGTCTGCCTGTCGGTCAATGATGCCTTTGTGATGAAGGCCTGGGGTGAAAACCAGGGCGTCATGGATACGATTCTGATGATTGCCGACCCTGCGGGCGATTTCACCAAGGCCGTTGGCCTGGACATGGATGGAACAAAGTTTGGTCTGGGCCTTCGGTCCCAGCGCTATTCCATGCTCGTCAAGGACGGCGTGGTCACTCAGCTGAATGTGGAAGAGCCCGGCGATTTCAAGGTCTCGTCTGCCGACTACCTGCTGGCCCAAATCTGACTCTGAACCTGGTCCCGGCCGCGCCTGCAGGGTGGGGTCGGGGTCAGGCCATCGCCGCGACCAGCCGCTCGATGAACCAGTAGGTCGCGCACGCCCCGATGACATAAGCCGGCGTGGCGCGTGCCAGGGCCAGGGCCCGGTCGGGAAACCGTCCCGATACCGCTTTCAATGCGATGATCACGCTGACCGCCCCGCCAATGAAGATCAACTGGCCGATTTCAACCCCGACATTGAAGAGTAGCAAGGCCTGAGGGGCGGCCCCTTGCGGCAGGCCGATCTGGGCCAGGGCCCCGGCAAAGGCAAAGCCGTGCAGCAGGCCAAAAACGAAGGCTATGACCCAGGGAAACCGCCGGGTCAGGGTGTTTTCCCGGCCAGGCCGGGGCAGGAGTTCGCAGGCCACAAACACAATGCTCAGGGCGACCAGGGTCTCGATCATGGCCGAGGGAAAGCGGATCACGCCCAAGGCTGCAAAGGCCAGGGTAATGCTGTGGGCGACGGTAAAGGCCGACACGGACTTCAGGATTTGCCAGTTGGGTCCCACCAGCAAGAGGAGGGCGAGCACGAACATCAGGTGGTCAAACCCGGTCAGTATGTGCTCGATCCCCAGCCGCAAATAGGCGGGCACGGATACGCCCTTGGGGCCACTCAAGGTCAGGGTCATTTCGGGATTTGACGGGCGGATGACCCCATTGATCTCCTGGCCCTCGGTGGACACGCGGACCAGGACATCCGTCACGGATTGAGAGAGGCCCTCAATCCGAAGGACTTGCCCGTCCAGCGGGGCTCCCTTTCGAACCTGCCAGGTCTTAATTCGAAAACCGGGAGTTACCGACTCGGTCGTAACCGGCCCTTCCAGACTCCCCCCTGACAAGTGTGGGACCAGGCGGATGGCCATGTCGCCGATCACCGGCTGTTTCCAGACGACGTCATAGCCGCCGGACTTCAGGTTTGTGATCTGAACCAGGGCCGGGCGAACCTCATGGGCGAGGGCCGGAGTGACGAGGCCGGCAGAGAGGAGCAATAAACTCGCAATCGCGGAGAGCCAGGCGAGGGCGCGGCCAGGCGTTTTGGGAGTCAGTGCCGGACCCATCAATGCTGTTCCCCCAAAAAGACCATCCCTGAACGCCCAAGCTTTTGACAGGACCTCGCCGAAGGCGCAATAAAGTAAGACTTAGCGGTTCCCTGACTGAGATGCCCACAGGGGATGAAATGTCGACGTTCGTTCAGGACGCGAAACATGGGGGAGGGGACACATGGTTGATCCAAAGAATTATCTGACACGTGTTTTGGCACTTACAGCCTTTGCAGCTCTGCTCGGCGTCGGGGCCTCAGCCCCTGCCCAGCCTGCCAAGGCCCCTGCGACCAAGTCGGGCGCTGCGGGCGCAAAAGTCGCCGCAAAGGCACCGGCACATACGCCCGGCTACAATGCAGATCGGAACGCCTATTACGGCGACCTTCATGTGCATACCAAGCTGTCCTTTGACGCCTATATCTTCAATGTTCGCGCATCGCCCAATGACGCCTACCGGTTTGCCCGGGGCGAGAAGATTGGCCATGCGGGCGGGTTCGACATTCGTCTGGCCGGCGGGCCTCTGGATTTCGTCGCCGTGACCGACCACTCCGAATATGTGGGGGCCATGGAGGAGGCTAATACGCCCGGGACCCGGCTGTCCAAATTGCCTCTGGTTCAGGGGCTCTTCAGTCCTGATCCCAAGCAGATTGGCGCGGCTTTTAACAAGGTCGTCGGAGCCATGCATGACAACACTGTTCCCGCAGAATTTACAGACAAGGCCGTCACGGCCCGGGCCTGGCGCGAAATTCAGGATGCGGCCGAAAAGAACAATGATCCTGGACGCTTTACGACCTTCGTCGGTTATGAGTTCACCTCTGCGCCGGACGGTCGGAACCTGCACCGCAATGTGATTTTCCGGAACGCCAAGGTTGCCGACCTGCCCTATTCGTCACGCGAATCCTCTGATCCTGAGAATCTGTGGCGACATATGGACGCCTGGCGCGCCAAGGGCATCGAGGCCCTGGCCATCCCGCACAATAGTAACGGCAGCGACGGCATCATGTTCGAGTCCACCCGCCGGGATGGATCGCCCATGGACAAGGTCTATTCCGACATGCGCCGGCGCAATGAGCCCCTGGCGGAAATCACCCAGATCAAGGGGACATCAGAGACCCACCCCTCTCTCTCTCCGAATGACGAGTGGGCGAATTTCGAAATCTTCGAGACCTATATCGGCTCCAACAAGCCGGTGACCAAGTTTGCTGGCGGCTATGTCCGTCAGGCCCTGAAAGACGGCATGTTGATGCAGGCGACCAAGGGCTTCAATCCCTTCAAGTTTGGCTTCATCGGGTCCAGCGACACCCACAATGCGGCACCGGGGTCAGTGGAAGAGCGGAACTATTTCAGCAAGGTCGGCCGGTCCGACGGGACGGCAGCTCTGAGAGGGTCTGTTCCGCCAGATGGTGCCAAGACCTGGCCTGACATTGCCGATCCGCCGAAATACCAGGCCTGGGGCGCATCCGGACTGGCTGGCGTCTGGGCTGAGGAAAATACCCGCGAGGCCATTTATGCGGCCCTGCGTCGCAAGGAGACATTTGCGACCTCCGGACCCCGGATGCGGGTTCGCTTCTTCGCAAGCTATGATTATCCCACCGACCTTGCCGCACGGAATGACGTGGTCCGGCAAGCCTATTCCCGTGGTGTCCCCATGGGCGGCGACCTGCTCCCCACCAAGGGCAAGGTGCCGAAATTCCTGGTCTGGGGCGTGCGCGATCCGAATTCCGGCTATCTCCAGCGCGCACAGATCGTGAAGGGCTGGATCGAGAATGGTGTGGCCAAGGAACGGGTCTTCGATGTGGCCTGCTCCGATAACCTGCCCCTGAACACGACGACCTGGCGGTGCCCGGACAATGGGGCCACGGTCAACCCCGCCAATTGCGAGCCTGCAAAGTTCAAGGGCGACGTGGAGTTGCGGACCCTCTGGACGGATCCGACCTTCCGTCCCGATCAGCGCGCCTTCTACTATGTCCGCGTTCTGGAAAACCCGTCCTGCCGCTGGTCGACCTGGGATGCCCTGCGTAATGGCACGCCGCCCAATCCCAAACTGATGCAAACCATTGTGGAGCGGGCCTGGTCTTCGCCGATCTGGTATGATCCGACAGCCTGATTCAAGCCGGATGAAGACGGACATGGGGGCATTGCGCGGGGTGATCCAGCGGATTCTGCGCGAGCCCCTGACCCACTTTCTGGTCCTTGGCGTCCTGATCTTTGCCGGTGTGGCAGGGGTCAAGGCGCTAAAGCGGCCTGTGGTGCAGATCGACGCTGACGAATTCAACCAGCTTGTGTCCTACTGGGAAATTCAGATGCAGCGCCCGCCGACCAAGGCGGAACTGAATGCCATTCTTCGGGAAAGGATGGACGAAGAGCTGATGGCCCGGGAGGCCATTCGACTCGGGCTCGACCGCAATGACCTGATTATTCGCCGCCGACTCGCTCAGAAAATGGCCTTTGCGAGTGAAGACCTGGCGCCGGTCACCGAACCGGACGAAGCCACCCTCCGGGCCTATTACGAAAAGACCAAGTCCGACTATATCGCGCCGGGTCACATCAGCCTGCGGCAGGTTGTCTTCAGCGGGGATCGTCCAGACTCCCGGGACCGGGCGGCCCGCGCTCTGGTTCAGGTCGCCAAGGGGCCTGTGACCGGTGACCCCTTTGTCCTGCCCCTGGTTTATGCAGATGCGAGTCTAATCGACCTGGGTCGGGATTATGGTCCGGCCTTTCAGAAGGCGATCGAGACCGCAAGACCGGGCACCTGGGTTGGGCCTGTTCAAACGCCTTATGGTTGGCATATTCTGACCGTAGAAACACGCCATGAGGCGGCGGTTGAGTCCTTCGATGAAGCCAGATCTGCGGTTCGGGATGCCTGGCTGGCCCAGCGTCGGCAGGCCGGGAATGCCGAATTCCTGGCGGGGTTGAGACGTCGCTATCGTGTCGATGTACCGGGTCTGACCCCCTGACTAAGGCGGACGGACACCCTCTTTGGGAGTGCGTTCATGAATATCTATAAACGCCTGGTCCGGGACTGGCGCTTCTTGAGCGGGCTGGCGAGAACGCTTGGGCGGATCAGGTCGATTGGGCCTTCAAGTCCCAACCTGATCTGCGATGACCTTGAGGCCGCCGTGTCCAGATGGCGGGACCGGCCCGCCATAACCTTTGCCGACCAGACCCTGACCTATGGGCAGATGGATGCCCTGGCCAACCGCTATGCGCACTGGGCCTTGGCGCAAGGCTTCAAGCGAGGCGATACCGTGGCCCTGTTTTCCCTGAACCGGATTGACTACGTGTCCATCTGGTATGGCCTGAGCAAGGTGGGCGTGGTGACCGCCCTGATCAACAATCAGCTGACGGGTCAGGCGCTTGGCCACTGTCTTAATATTTCCGGGGCCAGTCACGTCCTGGTGGACCCCTTTGCCGCGCCCATCCTCGAGGCGGCCCGGGGTGAGCTGGCCGGGTCTGTGACGGCCTGGCGTCTGGGAACGGGCGGAACGGAGCCCGCAGATCTGGCCCATGCCTTGAGCCAGATGTCGGACTTGCCGCCCACCAGGGCCGTGCGGGCAGGCATGACGGCCGCTGATACCGCTCTGCTGATGTTCACCTCCGGGACCACGGGTCTGCCCAAGGCCGCGAAGGTCAAGCACTCGCGGGTTCAGCTCTATATGCGCGGGTTTGCCGGAGCGACCGGGGCGGGCAGGGAGGATCGGATCTATATTGCCTTGCCCCTCTATCACGCGACCGGCGGCTTGTGCGGAGTGGGGGCAGCCTTGCTGAACGGGGGATCGCTCCTGATCCGGGAGCGGTTTTCCACGGCAACCTTCTGGTCAGACCTGGTTGCCGAGCAGTGCACCATGTTTGTTTATATCGGCGAGCTCTGCCGGTATCTGGTCAATTCGCCCGTCGATCCCAAGGAGCAGTCGCACAAGGTCAGGCTGGCCTTTGGCAATGGCATGGTTCCGGATGTCTGGGTCCAGGTGGAGACTCGTTTTCAGGTGCCAAGGGTCCTGGAATTCTACGGGTCGACCGAGGGGAATGTCTCCATGTTCAATTTCGACGGCCAGCTTGGCGCGATTGGCCGGGCACCGCGTTGGTTGGGCCGAACCTTCAACTTCACCCTCGCCCAATTCGATGTTGAGACCGAACAGCCTGTTCGCTCATCTGGCGGCTACTGTCTCGAGGCTAGGGTCGACCAGGTGGGCGAATGCATCGGCCGGATTGAGTCCGACAATGCCCGGGCCGATTTTTCGGGTTATGTGGACACGACCGCCTCTGAAAAGAAGATTCTGCGCAATGTCTTTGCCCCCGGGGATGCCTGGTTCCGGACGGGGGACCTGATGCGCCGGGATGGGGATGGCTATTTCTTCTTCGTGGACCGGGTCGGCGACACCTTTCGCTGGAAGGGCGAAAATGTTTCGACCGGTGAGGTTGCCCAGAGGCTTCAGGCCGATCCCGGCGTGATCGAGGCCAATGTCTATGGCGTCAAGGTTCCCGGCGCGGATGGACGGGCGGGCATGGCCGCTCTTGTCGTGGATGATCGCTTCGACCTGTCGTCCTTTGGCCAGCGCGTTGGCCGAGATTTGCCCGCCTATGCCCAGCCCGTCTTCTTGCGCCTGATTTCCGGCCTCGCGGTGACGGGCACTTTCAAGCATCGCAAGGTCGATCTGGTAGCCCAAGGCTTTGATCCTGAAGCCATTGGCAGTCCGGTTTATGTTCGGTCTCCGGATGCCAGCTATCACGAGATGACCCCGGCTGAACTTGCGGAAATTCGGGCGGGACACAAAAGGCTCTGAGCCCCCCTTGTCTCACGGGCCCGTATCACATCTAGTTATGGTCTCGTTTCTGGAGATTGCCATGACCCGCCTTGCCGCCCTTGCCCTGACGGGCCTCCTGGCCTCGACCTCTCCCGCCTTAGCGCTGAACGCCCCGGTTGCCCGGGCGGCGATCGATGCTCAGTTGACCAAGAGCTATCCGGGCCTCGATGCCCTTTATCGTCAGATCCACGCCCATCCCGAACTGGCCTTCCAGGAGAAGGCGACAGCCGCCCGGCTGGCCAAGGAAATGCGGGCCCTTGGCTTTGAAGTGACCGAAGGCGTGGCCACCACCGGACTTGTGGCCATCTACCATAACGGCCCGGGACCTACGGTTCTGGTTCGCACCGAACTCGATGCCCTGCCCATGGAGGAAAAGACAGGTCTGCCCTGGGCCAGCAAGGCCATCCAGGACTGGAACGGCAAGCCCTCGCCCGTGGCCCATAGTTGCGGACACGACATCCACATGGCGGCCTGGGTTGGAACGGCGCAGGCTCTCGTGGCCATGAAGGATCGCTGGCATGGCACCCTCATGTTCATCGGTCAGCCTGCCGAGGAATCAACAGGCGGGGCCAAGGCCATGGTGGCCGAAGGGATTTTCAGCAAGTTCGGTAAGCCCGATTATGGATTTGCCCTGCATGTCGGCGGCGGTCCCACGGGCGAGGTCACCTGGCGCGCCGGAGCCACAACTTCGAACTCCGACAGCCTGGATATCCTCTTCAAGGGCAAGGGTGGGCATGGCTCAATGCCGGCCACCACCATCGATCCCATCATGGAAGAAGCTCGCTTCATCGTTGATGTTCAGTCGGTGATTAGCCGTGAGAAGGACCCCGCAGCCTTTGGCGTCATCACCATCGGCGCGATCCAGGCCGGAAGTGCCGGGAACATTATTCCTGACCGCGCCCTCCTGCGCGGAACGATCCGCAGTCATGAGGCCAGCGTAAGGGTCAAGCTGCATGACGGGATCAAGCGCACGGCCAATGCTGTTGCCGCCATGGCCGGAGCCCCAGCGCCGGAGGTGACCATCACGCCTGGTGGGCAGGCCGTGATCAATGATACCGCCCTGGCAGATCGGACCGGGGCCATTTTCCGAGCCGCCTTTGGCCAGAATGCCCAGCTTCAACTGGCCCCGTCCTCGGCCAGTGAGGACTATTCAGAGTTCATTATTGCCGGGGTGCCTTCACTGTTTTTTGGCATTGGCGGTTATGAGCCTGCCCAACTGAAGGCGGCGGCAGCCCGGGGTGAGACCCTGGCCTCGAACCATTCGCCGCAATTTGCGCCCGTGGCTGAACCGGCCATCCGGACCGGGGTTGAGGCCATGACCCTCGCCGTTCTGGGAGTCTTGGGCCGCTGATCCTCAGCCTTCGGGCTACCCGAGATTTCCGGACTGGACTATGATCCGGCCTATGTCCGAACAACCGCCGGAATCGGCCCTCCAGGGCGCAGCCCTGATCCGGGATCAGGTGCGACGTCTGCCGGATTCCCCCGGCGTCTACCGCATGATCGGGGCCAATGGCGAGGTGCTCTATGTCGGCAAGGCGCGCTCGCTGAAGAAGCGAGTATTGCAATACGCCCAGGGTCGGTTCCATACCCAACGCATTGCCCTGATGGTCGACCTGACCCGGGGCATGGAATTCGTCACCACCCGGACGGAGACCGACGCCCTCCTGCTTGAGATCAACCTGATCAAGCAGATGAAGCCCCGCTTCAATGTCCTGTTGCGCGATGACAAGAGCTTCCCTGAAATCGTTATTCGCCGGGATCACCCCGCTGCCCAGTTGCGAAAGCATCGTGGCGCGCACAGCATTAAGGGGGATTATTTTGGCCCCTTTGCCTCGGCAAATGCGGTCACTCGCACCCTGAATACCCTGCAGAAGGCCTTCCTCCTGCGGTCCTGCTCGGACAGTGTCTATGAGGGCCGCACCCGGCCCTGCATGCTCCATCAGATCAAGCGCTGCGCCGCCCCATGCACCGGCGAGATCAGTCTGGTCGATTATGCTGCCCTTGTGGAACAGGCCGAAGACTTCTTGCGGGGCAAGAGCCGGGCGGTCATGGCGCGCCTGTCATCGGACATGCAGACGGCTTCCGACGACATGGAATTTGAACAGGCCGGGCGGTTACGCGACCGCATCCGTGCCCTGGCGGCCATCTCCCAGGAGACCCAGATCAATCCGGAATCCCTGGAGGAGGCAGACGTCTTTGCCCTCCATGCCGATGGCGGCCAGGCCTGTGTTCAGGTCTTTTTCTTTCGCGCGGGCCAGAACTGGGGCAATCGCGCCTATTTCCCGCGTGTCGATCGGACCGACACCGACGAGGACATTATGGGGGCCTTTCTGGGCCAGTTCTATGATGACAAGCCCATCCCCCGCCTGATCCTGGCCAGCGCAGATCCAACCGACCATGATCTCTTGGCCGAAGCCTTCAGTCTCAAGAGCGGTCGCAAGGTTGAGATCAGCCAGCCCATGCGGGGCGAGAAGCGCCAGTTGGTCGATCATGCCCTGACCAATGCGCGTGAGGCCCTGGGCCGGAAAATGGCCGAGACCTCGGGCCAGGGGCGGTTGCTGGCAGGCCTTGCCGAAGCCTTCGGGCTTGAGACGACGCCCGAGCGGATCGAAGTCTATGACAATAGCCACATTATGGGCACCAATGCCGTGGGCGGCATGATTGTCGCGGGGCCTGAAGGCTTCCAGAAGAGCCAGTACCGCAAGTTCAATATCAAGGGCACAGACCTGACTCCGGGCGACGACTATGGCATGATGAAGGAGGTCCTGCATCGCCGTTTTGCCCGGATGATGAAGGATGAGGCCGCCGGTGAGGCAACCCCCCGGCCTGACCTCGTGCTCATTGATGGCGGGGCCGGACAGTTGGCGGCGGTCATGTCCGTCATGGAAGAGCTGGGCGTCGAAGATGTTGCGGTGGTGGGTGTCGCCAAGGGGCCGGACCGGGATGCTGGCCTTGAGCGATTCTTCATCCCCGGAAAACCGGCCTTCATGCTCGAACCGAAGAGTCCGGTGCTCTACTATCTTCAGCGGCTGAGAGACGAAGCCCACCGTTTCGCCATCGGCACCCATCGGACCCGCCGGGCCATGGACATGACCCGCAATCCCCTGGACGATATCGAAGGGGTTGGCCCCGGCCGAAAACGGGCGCTTCTGCATGCCTTTGGGTCTGCCAAGGGGGTGTCTCGTGCCTCTGTAGGGGACCTTGCCAAGGTCGAGGGCATCAATGCCGCCCTGGCCCAGAGAATTTTTGAGTCCTTCCGCAAGGAGCCTGCATGAAGTCCCTGCCCAATATCCTGTCTGTGGGTCGAATCCTCCTGACCTTGCTGATGTTCGCCGCCTTGCTCGCGGTGGGCGGGGGTGCCGAAGGGGCCAAGGGGCTTAGGACTTTTGCCTTCTGGGCCTTTGTCATTGCGGCGGTGACGGACTTTTTCGATGGCTGGCTTGCCCGCAAACTGGATGCCGTTAGCCTCTGGGGAACCATACTTGATCCGATCGGTGACAAGATCCTGGTCTGCGGGGCAGTGGTCGGACTTCTGGCCGTGGGGGCGGGGCCGGACCTGGCCTGGCCTGCCGGATTGATCCTGTTTCGTGAATTCACGGTGAGTGCGCTTCGCGAGGTCGGGGCAGCCCGGGGGCTGAAACTGCCGGTGACCCAACTGGCAAAATGGAAGACCACACTCCAGCTTGTGGCGCTGGGGGCCTACCTCCTGCCCGGCCTACCGCCCACCCTGCACAAGATCCTGATCTGGGTCGCTGCAGCGGTCACATTGATCACGGGCGCGCAATACATGGTCCAGACCCACAGGGGTCTCAAGGACGCCTAGAGGCTTTTCCCGGCTTGAACTAGCCTGGGGCCAGGTGGGGGCTGATCAATCCCAGGGGGGCGGCGGTCGTATTCTTGACGGAGCGAATGACGATCCGGCTTTCAATATTCGACACCAGACCCAGGCTCAGCAGGCGATCCCGAAGGAAATTGTCAAAGGCGTGCATATCGACCGTGACGATTCGCAATTCGTAGTCCGCAGAGCCGGTCACCGTCGCGCACTGAACGACCTCGGGAAAAGCGCTGATGGCGGCATCAAAGGCGTCGAGGTTGTCGCGTGTGGGCAGGGACAGCTTGACCGTGCAATAGACCTCAAAGCCCAGACCCAGTTTTTCCCGGTCCAGTATGGTCACCCGGCGCTGGATAATCCCTGCTTCCTCTAGCCTGCGGATGCGCCGCCAGCAGGGGCTGGAGGACAGTCCCACCCTTTCGGCAATCTCGGCAACGGACAGGCCCGCATCCTGCTGGATGAGATCGAGAATCCGGGCATCGAGGGGGTCAAGAATTTCAGACACGTTTTTTCGCTCCCCACGTAGTATCGCGCATGTTTTTGCCACAAACCAGGTAGGGTTCGTGTGTTTAGGGTCTCTTTTGCCCTGAACTTCGGGGAATATGCAAGTCCGGCCTAAAATTTTGCCGCTTCCGGCCCATCTACATGTTCTGGAAATAATCACGCCTTTGACGGCAAGCACGGTTTGCATCCTGTGCCGCTTCGGTTAGGCCCAAGTCATGGCGGATTTTGATTTCGACGCAGTTGTGGTGGGCGCAGGGGCTGTTGGCCTTGCCTGTGGCTATGCCCTGTCGACACGCGGACAGGGTGTGCTCGTTCTGGAGGCGGCTCAGGTCATCGGCGAAGGCGTCTCCGCGCGAAACTCAGAAGTGGTCCACGGGGGCCTTTATTATCCCACGGGCTCCCTGAAGGCCCGGCTCTGTGTCACGGGCCGACGAGCCCTCTATGCCTTTCTCGATGCCCACAAGGTTACCTATGACCGCTGCGGGAAGCTGGTAGTGGGCACAACCGACGCGGAGGCGGAGCGGCTTGAGGGGATTCTGCTCCAGGCCCAGGCTAATGACGTCGAAGGCATGGTGCGTCTGACCGGTGCCCAGGCCCGGGCGATGGAGCCGCAACTGGCGTGCGAGGCGGCGCTCCTGTCGCCTGAGAGCGGTGTCTTTGACAGCCACGGCTACATGCTGGCCCTGCGGGGTGAGATTGAGGCGGCCAATGGTGCGGTCGTAACCTCGACCCCCTTGCTGGGGGCAACCCCACGGCAGGACGGCGGCTGGGATGTTCGCGCAGGCGGGGCTGAGCCCATGACCGTGACCACCCGCAACCTGGTCACAGCTCCGGGGCTTGATGCCCAGGCGGTCGCCGCCACCCTCGAAGGGTTTCCGGCGCAGCACATTCCCGAGGGGCATTTCGGAAAAGGGGTCTATTTCCGGTTGCGGGGGAAGGCACCCTTCTCAAGACTGGTCTACCCGCCGCCCATTCCCGGAGCGCTTGGCACCCATTATCGACGAGACCTCGGTGGACAGGCCATATTTGGTCCTGACCTCGCCTATGTCGACACCCTTGATTACGATGTCGACCCCGCTCGGGCGGGTGAGTTTTACCATTATATCCGCAAGTTCTGGCCCGGCCTGCCGAATGGCAGTCTCGTGCCCGACTATGCCGGCATTCGGCCCAAGATTCATGGCCCGGACGAGCCGCAGCCAGACTTCTGCATCATGGATTCCGCGACCCATGGCCTGCCCGGCCTCGTCGCCCTGTTCGGCATAGAAAGCCCCGGGCTGACCAGTTCCCTGGCCCTGGGCGACGAGGTGGCCCGCCGCCTCGGAGTCTAGCGCGCCCAGCTCGCAAGCCAGTCGGCCAGGCCCTGGGGGCTCATATGCCGGGCGTCCGACAACTCTGTGATCCGGCCGTCATTGATCAGCTTGTCTGTCTTGGGATCGACAATCATGACCGCTGGCACGCCAGCAAGGCGGGATGTGATCCCGTAGCGGGCCGGAATCTGCAGGTTCTTGTTGAACCGTCCGACGTCGACCAGCACGGTGACAAAATGGGCGTCCATGAACCGCTTGAGTTCCGGCAGGTCCATGGTCGCGGCCAGAACACGGCAGTCCGGGCACCAGTTGCCGCCAAGATCGATCAATAGCAGTTTCTTCTGCGCCTTGGCTTGAGCCCGGGCCTTGTCGACCACCTGGTCAGCATCGGCGGCCTCATCATAGGGCAGGGGGATCGGCGTCTTGAGCTGGGCATAGTCGGTAATGCTCATGATGGGAGCTTTCGGCGCGGCGAAGGCTGGCACCGAGGCCAGAACCATGGCGGTCAGGACAAGTGCAAAGGTCTTCATTCTAGGTCCCCTATCGATCGGTTGAATATTAGGGCCCTGGCGGTCTATCTGGCAACAGGCCCTGATCCTGGAGCCAGTTTTGGACGCAAGCTTCAATCGGTCCTGACGTGTCAATGACTTGCCAGGGTGCCGGGCCAGGCTGACGCGCGATCTGACTGTTCAAGACTGCCACAGTCGCGTCCGAGGCATCGTTTTGTCGCGCCTCGATGCGGGCTTTCAATATGGCAGGGGGCGCGTCCAGCCAGATCCCGTGAAAGGGGACAGAGGCCTCCGCACCCAGGTGCTCCACGTCCACCCGAAAATCTGGATCCAGGAAGGTCGCGTCGAGAATGACTGACCGCCCTGCCGAAAGCAGGGCGCGGGCCTCGGTCAAGAGTGTGGCATAGACCCGAGCCGAAATTTCTGGGCTGTAGTGGTCTTGGGGCAGGCCAGCGGTCGGCTGTTGGCCAGCCAGACGCTTGCGAATCTCGTCGGTCCGCAGAATGACGGCTCCCGGTGAGGCCCCGATCCGTGGGGCCAGTTGCCGGCTGAAGCGGCTCTTCCCTGATCCTGACAAACCGCCCACCGCCAAAAGCCTTGCAGGCGGCGGGGACAGGTGGTCCAGGGCGGCCTTCAGATAGGCCCTGGCGGCTTCCATATGGCCTGAGTGGGCTTCAACATGGGCCCTGACGGCGGCTCTCACCGAGAGCATCAGGGGCAGGGCGGCGAGGCCCTCAAACAGGGCTGGGCCTTCTGAGCGGGCGGAGGCGTCGAGCCAGCCGTCCAGCGCCCGCACCCCTGCCTCGCGTCGGTCCCGGAAATCCAGGTCCATGAGGAGGAAGGCGAGGTCGTATTGAACATCTGTATCGGACAAAATGTCGCTGAACTCGATGCAGTCGAACAGGACCGGTGTGCCATTTTCGAGGAGTATGTTGCCCAGGTGAAGGTCTGCGTGGCACCGCCGGGTAAACCCTTGTGCCTGCCGGGCATCCAGCAAGGGCGATTGATGGGCGAAGGTCTGTTCGGTCTTCTGAAGGACGGCGTGCACCAGGGAGCTGCCGAGCTGTGGCGCCAATTCATTCAGGAGGTGGGCATTGGAGTTCAGGACGTATTTCATGCCCGCCGACCCGCCTGCCTGCGGCCGTGGAGGGGCTTTTTCGTGCGAGGCTGCGACAGTGCGCCCCAGGGCCTCGCCCAGGTCACCATCCACGCGTTCCGGATGGGCTGACAGGACCGCCGTCTCGTCGAACCGCCGCATTTCGAGGGCATAGTCGAGGACCCGGCCCGGTCCGTCGAGGGCGAGGTGTCCGTCTGACGCCTCGGTCACGGCGTGGACTGCGCGATAGATGTCGGCGGCGGCGGCCTGATTGAAGGCCAGCTCCCGGTCTATGGCCCAGTGCCTTTTTTCGAGGGTGGTAAAGTCCAGATAGCCCAGGTCAACCCACCGCTTGACCTTGTAGGCGGTGGGGCCGGAAAGATAGATGCGGGCACAGGCGGTTTCGATGACGGTCTCGGCGCGATCCCCAAACCATGTCGCAATCCGGGCTTCATCGGCCTGCATCACGGATAGAGTCGGCTCGTGGTCCAGCCCTGGGGCTCCGCCCGCTCGAAGGTCAGCCGTTCATGAAGGCGGAAGGGCCGGTCGCGCCAGAATTCAATATGAGTCGGAGCCAGCCGGAATCCGGACCAGTGTGGCGGGCGGGGAGCCTTGCCCAGGCCGAACTTCAGACCATAGGTGGCAATCGCTTTTTCAAAAGCCATGCGGTCTGGCAGGGGACGGGATTGCTGGGAGGCCCAGGCCCCAAGCTGTGCAGGCCGCGCCCGGGTTGCCCAATAGGCGTCGGCCTCCTCCGGGGTAACTGCGGTAATATCTCCGCGAACGCGCACCTGGCGGCGCAGGGATTTCCAGTGAAACAACAGGGCGGCCCTGGGGTTTGCCTTGAGCTGATTGCCCTTGGCGCTGTCCAGGTTTGTGTAGAAGACAAAGCCGTCCGGCCCGGCATCCTTGAGCAGGACCATGCGCAGGTCTGGTAGGCCCGTGTCGTCGACAGTGGCCAGGGCCATGGCGTTGGGATCGTTGATTTCCTTGGCCACGGCCTCGGACAGCCAGTCCGAGAACAGGGCGATCGGGTCACTGGCGGTCAGGGGCGGCAGGTCGGCCGCCGCCACATTACGCAGATATTCGTCTTCAGTCGGCGAGGCCGGGATGTGCGGAGTCTGGGTCATGAGGGTTTATAGACCAACAATTCTCTCAGGGGCAGGTCTGCCGTCCTGCAATGACCTGTGTTAGGCAGAAGGCGAAGACCAAATGCTTGGGAGACTTTCATTATGAGCCTGCAGGGAACCATGACCTCAATGCCCATGAGCGATGGGGCATCAATCGGTGTCTATCACGTCCAGCCCACAGGTCCGCGGCGCGGCGGTCTGGTGCTGATCCAGGAGATTTTCGGGGTCACGGAACATATTCGCGAACAGTGTGATGGCTATGCGGCCGATGGCTACGAGGTGCTTGCGCCCGCGCTCTATGATCGGGTGGCTCCAGATTTTCAGGCGACCTATTCGCCAGAGGATATCCAGAAGGCCATGAAGGTCGCGCGGGAACTACACGACTTCCAGCAGGCTCTGAAGGATGTTCAGACCTGTATCGATGCCCTTAAAGACAAGGGCCCTGTCTTCATGACAGGCTATTGCTATGGCGGGTCCGTAAGCTGGGCCATGGCCTGTCGTTCCCCTGACCTTGCGGCGGCCTCGGGCTATTATGGCGGCATGATCCCGAGCATGGCCGACCAGACCCCCAAATGCCCGACCATCCTGCATTTCGGACGCCACGATCACGGAATTCCCATGGACTCGGTGGAGGCCCTGGCGGCCAAGCACCCTGAAGTCCCGGTGCATGTCTACGAGGCTGGACATGGCTTTCAGTCCGATCGGCGGGCCGATTATCATCCGGAAAGTGCCCGTCTGGCCCGGGAAAGGACCCTGGCACTCTTTCAGGCCAATGGCGGCTAGGCTAAGACACTTCACATGTCCCACAATACCTTCGGCCATCTGTTTCGCGTAACCACCTGGGGCGAGAGCCATGGGCCGGCCCTGGGCTGTGTGGTGGACGGGTGTCCTCCGGGCCTGTCTCTTACTTCCGAGGATATTCAGACCTGGCTTGACCAGCGCCGTCCCGGCCAGGGCAAGTTCGTCACCCAGCGGCAGGAACCGGATGCGGTAAAGATCCTGTCCGGGGTGTTTGAAGATGCAAACAGCGGCGGCCAGGTGACGACGGGAACCCCGATTTCCCTGATGATCGACAATCTGGATCAGCGCAGCCGGGACTATTCCGAGATTGCCCAGGCCTTCCGGCCCGGCCATGCCGACTATGCCTATTTCGCCAAGTATGGCGTGCGGGATTATCGCGGCGGCGGGCGGGCTTCGGCGCGGGAGACGGCGGCCCGGGTGGCCGCAGGGGCGATTGCCCGGAAGGTGCTCGACGGCGTCACCCTGCGGGCCGCGGTCGTCCAGATCGGCCCGCATGCCATTGATCGGTCGCGGTTTGACTGGGACCAGAGGCTGGAAAACCCCTTCTGGGCTCCGGACGCAGGCATAGTGCCGGTCTGGGAGGCGCACCTGGAAGCCGTTCGAAAGGCGGGCTCGTCGACCGGGGCCATTGTCGAAGTCGAGGCGCTTGGCGTCCCTGCCGGATGGGGTGCCCCCATCTATGGCAAGCTGGATGCGGAACTGGCGGCGGCCCTGATGTCGATTAATGCCGCCAAGGGCGTGGAAATTGGGGCGGGTTTTGCCTCTGCAGCCCTGTCTGGCGAGGAGAATGCCGACGAAATGCGGATGGGCGAGGATGGGCCGGTTTTCCTGTCCAACCAGGCCGGAGGCGTGTTGGGCGGCATGTCCACAGGCCAGCCTGTAACCGCCCGGGTCGCCTTCAAGCCGACCTCGTCAATCCTGTCCCTGCGCCGGAGCCTCAATGAGGCGGGCGAGGAAATTGATTTGCGGACCAAGGGGCGTCATGACCCTTGCGTCGGTATTCGGGCGGTTCCGGTGGTCGAGGCCATGATGGCCTGTGTCCTCGCCGATGCCTGGCTGCGTCACCGTGGCCAGACGGGTGGAGGAGCCTTCCTGCCCGGCAATCGTACCGACCGGCAGGGCATCTAGTTTCGGTTCCGACTTGTCGGAGTCGGCACTAGCCCAGGATCAGGCTGCAGCTTTCGCCCAGGGTCGGACGGGAGACCACGATCCGGCTCAGGGTCGGAAAGGTCAGTTTCAGCCGCTCAGCAAAATAAATGCACAGGTGCTCAAGGGTCGGCCGCTCAAGGCCCGGCTTTTCGTTCAGCAGGCCATGATCCAGCTCGCCCGCAATCTCGCGCAGGGCCCGGTCCAGATCGCCCAGGTCTGCCACCCAGCCGACGGGTTCCGTCGTGGGGCCCGAGACACTGGCCTCGACCCGGAAGGAGTGGCCATGCAGGCGCGTGTAAGGGCTGTCCGCTGGACCTTCCGCCAGATAGTGGGCCGCATCAAAGCTGGCGGACTTGGTGATTTCAAATCGTGACGTGGTCATGGGGAACAGGTGTTGCCGGAACGGCAGCTCAGGGGATTCCGAGGGTCTTGTGCGTTTGGACGCTTAAACGCCAGAGCGGGTGCTGAAGGCAATAGGCGATTGCAGCCTGGGTGCTGGCCTCCCGGTCCGGACCATCCAGGGGCTGGAGGGAATACCGCTCGAAGTTCCAGTCTTCAAACCGGGCGGGATCCACGCCGGGCTGGGGGAAGACCAGTTTCAGTTCCTGACCGGATCGCTGGACCACCGGGGCCTGGGCCTTGGGGCTGACGCAGATCCAGTCAATGCCGGGAGGGGCTTCGAGGGTTCCGTTGGTTTCCAGGGCAATGGCAAATCCAGCCTTCTGCAGGGCCTCGACGAGGCCGGTATCAACCTGAAGCAAGGGCTCGCCCCCAGTCAGCACGACCAGCCGGTTATCGGGGCCGCCGGTCCAGGCCGCAGCTATGGCCTCAGTGAGGGCCTCTGGCGTGGCAAAGCGGCCGCCACCGGTGCCGTTCATGCCGACGAAATCCGTATCGCAGAAATTGCAGACTGCGCTCGCCCGGTCTTCCTCCCGACCCGACCAGAGGTTACAGCCAGAAAACCGGCAGAAGACGGCCGCCCGGCCCGCCTGGCCGCCTTCGCCCTGGAGGGTCAGGAAGATTTCCTTGACCGCATAGCTCATGGCGCAACATCCGGAGAGCCCGCAGCAATCCATTCGGAATAACCGCGAGCGCGCAGGTCACAGGCCGGGCAGTCCCCGCAGCCATGGCCCCAGGGGTGGCGGTCACCGCGAAGGCCGCGGTAGCAGGTGTGGCTGTCTTCCAGAATGAGGTTCACCAGGTCAGGGCCGCCGAGGGATTGGGCCAGCCCCCAGGTCTCGGCCTTGGTCAGCCACATGAGCGGGGTTTCGATCCGGAAGGTCTGGGCCATGCCAAGATTAAGAGCGATTTCAAGGGCATCGAGGCTTTCGCGTCGGCAATCCGGATAGCCGGAAAAGTCGGTTTCACACATGCCGCCCACGAGACTCTCCAGCCCCCGGCGGTCGGCCAGGGCGGCGGCATAGGTCAGAAAGACCAGGTTCCGGCCGGGAACATAGGTGTTGGGAAGGCCTTTTTCACCCATTTCAAACGCACGAGTCTCGGTCAGGGCGGTCTCGCCAATCGCGCCAAACCCGTGCATTTCCAGTATGTGATCGGTACCCAGACGGCCCGCCCAGGCGGGGAATTTTTCCACGAACCCGGCCCGGAGAATTTCGCGCTGCACCAGCTCCACAGAGTGGCGCTGGCCGTAGTCAAAGCCCACTGTTTCGACATGGTCATAGCGCGCCAGGGCCCAGGCCAGGCAGACGCTGGAATCCTGGCCGCCGGAAAACAGCACAAGGGCGCGGGACGGGTTGCTCATGACCCACCTATGCGCGATGGCGGCGATTTCCGAAAGGGACTCCTGGAAGGCGGGGGCCTATTTCAGGTCGACTGTGACCTTGGCCGACAGGCCCGGGCGAAGCCGCGACAAGTCTGGCTGGCCAGGATCAAAGGTCAGGCGAACCGGAACGCGCTGAACAATCTTGGTGAAGTTGCCGGAGCCCGGCTCAAAGGGCAGGAGGGCAAATTCCGAGCCGGATCCCGGGGCAAAGCTCTGCACATGGGCCTTCAGCTTGACGCCAGCCAGGGCATCGACCCTGACGGTTGCCGACTGGCCGACCAACATCCGGGCGGTCTGGGTTTCCTTGAAGTTGGCGACAATATGCAGCTCATTTTCCGGGACGAGGGTCAGCAGGCGCATGCCCGGCTGAACATAATCTCCCGGATTGGCCTGACGGTCCCCGACAATGCCGGCGATGGGCGCGCGCACAGTGGTGTGGTCGGCATCCTGGCGCGCCAGGTCGAGATTGGCCCGGGCCTTGTCCAGTTGCGCCTCACCGGCCTTCAGACTGGCCTCCAGTTCATGGCGTCTTTGATCGGTGACGATGGACTGGTCCCGGCTGACTGTCAGGGCAGCGTGGCTGCGCTCTGCGGCGGCCTCGGCAGAGGCGGCGTCGGCCTTGACCTTCTCGGCATCGCGCCGGGTGACAATCCCGCCGCTGACCAGGGCGTCATATCGCTTTTCATCCGCCCGGGCGCGGGCCGCCTGGGCCTCGGTCGCCCGGATGTCGGTCTCGGCCTGACGGATGGTGGCGCGGGCCAGATCCTGTTCCTTGGCCCAGCGGCCCAAGGCCCCCTCGGCGGCAGCGACCTGGGCCTGGGCCAGGGCGAGATCACCTTCGGCCCCGGCAACCCGGGCCAGATATTCTGCCGGGTCAAGGCGCAGCAGGACCTGGCCTGCCTTGACCGACTGGTTATCCGCCACGAGGACCTCGGCCACCTGACCCTTGACCCGGGCGGCCACCGCGCTCCGGTCGCTCTTGAGGTAGGCATTGTCGGTCGAGACCGACCGGGGCGGCGCGCGCAGGATCAGAAGGCCACCGACAATGGCCAGGCCAGCCAGGGCAAGTACCACCATGACGCGGGGCGAAAGGCGTCGCGGGCTGGCGGTAGGGGGCAGGGGCTGGGTCAACCGTTAATCTCCGTCAGGTCGGCAAGTTGAAGCGAGCCTTCAGGCTGGCCCGGCACTGGGATAAAATCTGGTCGGACAGGCCAGGCTCCGCGACGGACCGGGACAGGCTGAGCGCCCCCACCATTTCCGCGAGAATGGAGGCGGCCTTGGCCTCAAGCTCAGAGGCCTGGGTGTCGCCCAGACAGTCTACGAGTCGGTCAATCATCCGGCGCAGTCCCGCTTCATAGACGGCCCGCACCGCCGCACTCTGGCGGGGCAGGTCAGAGGCCAGGGCCACGAGGGGACAGCCACGCTCGGGATGATCCCTGTGTTCCGGCGAAAGATAGTGGTCGATCAACCCGCCCAGGCGCGCCGCGCCCGGGGCGTCAGGGCCTGCGTCCAGAAACCGCTGGTCAAGGCTTGCGAATGCCGCTTCAAGGGCGGCCAGCATCAGGGCTTCACGAGACCTGAAATGGGCATAGAACCCGCCATGGGTCAGGCCCGCGTCATTCATGACCTCGGAAATTCCGAAGCCCGACGAGCCGTGCAACCTCAAGGCCCTTGCCGCCGAGGCAACAATCCTGGCCCGGGTTTCCTGACGATGGTTTTGGCTATAGCGCAGGGGGCAATCTCACTTTATATGACGCTCATAATACTATGATTGAGGCGGCGCAAGCGTGACCCAGAGCGACACGACAAACCCGGCCGCGCGCTATAGTGACCGCCGCAAGATGGCGATCTTTGCGGTCATGGCCTTTGGTCAGTTCATGGCCCTCCTGGACATTCAGATCGTCGCCGCCTCGCTGGGGTCGATCCAGGCGGGCCTGTCGGCCGGGCCGGATGAAATCGCCTGGGTCCAGACGGCCTATCTGATGGCCGAAATCGTCATGATTCCGCTGGCGGCCTTCCTCTCGCAGGCCATTTCCACCCGCTGGTTGTTTACGGCTTCGGCGGCCCTGTTCACCGTGGCCAGCCTGATGTGCGGCCTGGCCTGGGACATTAATTCCATGATCGCCTTCCGCGCCCTCCAGGGATTTGTCGGCGGGGCCATGATCCCGACCGTCTTTGCCACGGGCTACATGATTTTCGAGGGTCCCAAGCGGGCCATGGTTCCGGCCATTCTGGGGGTGGTGTCGACCCTGGCCCCGACCCTGGGCCCCAGTGTGGGCGGCTGGATCACCGATGTGGCGGACTGGCGCTGGATCTTCTTCATCAACCTGGTGCCAGGCCTGGGGATTGCCGCCATATTGCCCTTCATCGGCAAGGTCGATGAGGCCCAGCCCGCCATGCTCAAGCAGATTGACTGGCTGCATGTGGCCTCCCTGGCGATTTTTCTGGGCGGGCTGCAATTCGTGCTCGAAGAGGGGCCGCGCCACGAATGGTTCACCGATGTGGGGATACAGTCGGCGGCCTGGCTGTCCTTTGTGGGGGCCGTGGTGTTTTTCGAGCGCAGCTTCTTCTCGAAAATGCCCGTGCTGAAACTGACCCCCTTTCGCCATCCGACCTTTACCCTGGCCTGTGTTCTGAACCTGGTCATAGGCCTGGGCCTCTATGGGGCGACCTATCTCATGCCGGTCTTTCTGGGACGGGTGCGCGGGTTTTCATCCCTGCAGATTGGCGGGACGGTCTTTGTGGCGGGGCTCACCATGGCCCTTGCCGCCCCCATCGCAGCCCGGCTGTCGACCCGGGTGGACAATCGCTATGTCCTGGGCGCGGGGCTGAGCATATTTGCGCTTGGCCTGTGGTTGATCTCCCACCTCACCGCCCAGTGGGGATTTGCCGAGCTCTTCATTCCCCAGTGTGTGCGCGGCTTTGCCATTCTGCTCTGCATAGTGCCCTCGGTGGGCATGGCCATGGGCGGCGTGGCCCCGAGCGAGCTTCGCTATGCGTCGGGCCTGTTCAACCTGATGCGCAATCTGGGCGGGGCCTTCGGGATTGCCGTGATCAATACCCTGCTGGGGGACTTTACCCGCCTGCACGTGCTCAAGCTCAGTGAAGCCATGGGCCACACGCCAGACCATGCGAAGTCGGTCTTTGCCGGACTGTCGGCCTTTGTCTCGGAATTTACCCCCGACCCCGGCCATGCCACCGAACTGGCCCAGTCCTTCATGGCCCGCATGGTGGGGCGCGAGGCCCTGACCCTGGCCTTTGATGACGTCTTCCGGCTCATGGCCCTGTGCTTTGTCCTGGCCCTGGTCATTGTGCCCTTCTGCAAGCCGCCACCTGCGAACGCACCGCCGGTCTCTGAACACTAGACGCCCGTCCGAGTCTGGGTGATGGTTCACCGGTGAAACCCGGAGGCCGTCATGGGCAGTTTCTACGATCGACATATCCTGCCCAAACTTCTGTCTGCGGCCTGTGCCTCGCCGGGCATTATGGACCAGCGCGCCCGGGTCGTGCCCCTGGCGGAGGGCCGTGTGCTTGAGCTCGGCATAGGCATGGGGCTGAACCTCAACTTCTATGACCCGGCCAATGTGTCGGAGGTGGTGGGGGTTGATCCGGCACAGGCCCTGCGCACCCTGGCCATGGCTGCGCCGCGTCCGCCGGGATTGTCGGTCCGGGTCGAAGACGGCACCGCCGAGGCCCTGCCGTTTGAGGACAGGTCCTTTGATACCGTGGTCTGCACCTTTACCCTGTGCTCGGTCTGCACCCCCGCCGCCGCCCTGGCCGAGGCCCGCCGGGTGCTCAAGCCAAATGGCCGGTTCCTGTTTTGCGAACACGGTCTGGCCCCCGAGCGCGAGGTGGCCACCTGGCAAAGGCGGGTCGAGCCCCTCTGGAAGCGCCTGGCCGGAGGCTGTCACCTGACCCGCCCCGTCACCCCCGTCATTGAGGCCGCCGGCTTCAAGGTCGAATGGCAGGAACAAGCCTACCTGCCCAAGGCCCCGCGCATTGCCGGGTGGAATGAATGGGGCGCGGCGGGGGTTGGGTGAGGACAGCCGCTTTATTCCGGACGGACCGCCGGGACAAACCTTAAGCTTGGCCGAGGCCGATCAGCTAAGTGGCACCAGATCGAGGGCGACCTTGATGCAGGCTTCATCTTTCTCGCCGCCTGGAGCCCCAGAGACGGCGAAGACGCCAAGAATTTCGCTGCCGCTCAAAATTGGAACCGCCCCTTGGCGCGCCATGCCGATGGCAGGGTCTGCCTTGATTTCATCGGCGAGCTTCGGGTCGGTCTTGACCCGGGCTGCGATCTCGCCAGAGGCGACCTTGTATTTAAGTACCGTGGCAACCTTTGTCCGGGCAATGCCTTGGGTCCGCAGGGCCGCGCCGTCCCCAGACAGCAGGACCACCGGGTCGCCAGCGGAATCGGTGATGAGTGCGGTGACCTTGTAACCCTTGGCGGCACAGGCGGTAACCGCGGCTTCAGCGGCCTTAAGGGAAGGGGTCAGGGCCGGCCCATTGGCACGCGGTGGTGCGGGAGCGGGTGCCGGGGGAGGGGTCTGTGCGAAGACAATACTACCGCCGAAGCTAAGCAATACCGCTAACAGAAGGGGGCGTGTCATCATGAGGTGGACCTTCAGCCTAGGTGATATCCATGCCTATAAGCTCGAAACATTCGTCTGCAAAGGCGCACGCAGAAGACCAGCTCTTACAGGGCAACGGGCTATAAAACCTAAGACGGCTGCCGGTTCTGCAATGAGCCTGAGCGTCTCCGAGGTGTTACCGCCGGATCATCGCGCCCATGAGCCCCACTTGATACAATAGCAGGTGCAGAGCGCATTGAGTCATCAAACCCCGTGGTAGCTGGGGGCGGGATCGAACCGCCGACCTGTGGGTTATGAATCCACCGCTCTAACCATCTGAGCTACCCAGCCGCCGGGCCTTACGGCGAAGGGGCGGGTTATAGGGATTCATAATCAATCCTTCAAGCGGCTTGGGAATGAGGCCGTGTCTTGCTAGGGTTGGCCCCGATATGAGCATACTGCATCTCCTGGGCACAGCTGGCGAAGGCGGAGCTGAGACCTATTTCCTCGATCTGGTCCGGGCCCTGGCCGGGGCAGGGGAGGATCAGGTCGTGGCCCTTCGCGCCAACCCCCACCGTCAGGCCGTGCTGAAGGCTCTGGAGGTCCCGGCCCTGGTGTCGGGGTTCGGCGGACCGCTCGATATCCTGACCCGGCCCCGGGCGGCGCATTTTGCCCGCCAGACGGAGGTCAGACTGGCCCTGGCCTGGATGAACCGCGCCGCACGCCATACGCCCAAAGGGCCCTGGGCGCGGATCGGGCGGCTTGGGGGGTATTATAATCTGAAATATTACAAGGGTTTCGATGCCCTCGTCGCCAATACCGAGGATATTGCCGACTGGATCGTCCGGCAGGGATGGCCCGCCGGGCGGGTGCACTTCATTCCGAATTTTGCCGCCGCGCCGGAAGGCGAGGACCGGGTGGACCGGGCCAGTCTGAATACGCCGCCGGGTGTGCCCCTGCTGTTGTCCATGGGCCGGTTGCATGAGGCCAAGGCCCAGGACGTGGCCATTGAGGCCCTGACGCGAATTCCGGAGGCGGTCTTGTGGATTGCGGGCGTCGGTCCGCAGGAGGCCCGCCTCAAGGCCATGGCGCAGGCCCTGGGTGTGGGCGAGCGGGTGCGGTTTCTGGGGTGGCGGACGGATGCGTCGGCCCTCTATCGCACCGCCGATGTCTGTGTTTTTCCGTCGCGCTACGAGCCTTTGGGCAATGTGGTCATCCAGGCCTGGGCCCATGGCCTGCCCGTGGTGGCGGCGGCCAGTCAGGGGCCCATGTCGCTGATTCGGAATGGTCAGGACGGACGGCTGGTGCCGGTTGATGATGCCGATGCCCTGGCCGAGGCCATTGTCGCCGTGCTCGCCGCCCCGGACCAGGCGCGGCAGATGGCCGAGCGGGGCCGGGCCCGGGTCCAGGCCGAGTTTTCGCCCGAGGCGGTGGTCGTGCGCTGGCAGGACCTGTTTGCCCAGTACGGAGCCGGCTGATGTGCGCCATTGCGGGCGTTTTGCACGGTGAGGGCTCGGCGGAGGTCCTGATCCGGAGCCTGACCCATCGCGGGCCGGACGGGGTGCGGGTGGAAGCCCTGGCCCACGGGTCCCTGGCCCATGCGCGGCTGTCGATCATTGACCTGGAGGGCGGCTGGCAGCCCCTGCACGCGGCGGGGTCCACCGTGGTCGGCAATGGCGAGATCTACAATTACCTGGAACTGAGCCGGGACCATGACCTGTCTCAGGCTCTGACCACCGGGTCTGACTTTGAACCCCTGTTGCACCTCTATGCCCAAGAGGGCCCGGCGGCCTTTTCCCGCCTGAGGGGCATGTTTGCCTTTTGCCTGGTCGGGGGCGATGGCCGCACCTGGCTGGTGCGGGATGGCTTCGGGATCAAGCCGCTCTACCTTCTGGAGCACGAGGGCGCGGTGCTGTTTGCGTCTGAGCCCCGGGCCTTCCTGGAGGCCGGGCTCCTGCCCCGGGCCGCTGATCCCGGGGTGGCCCGTGATCTGGTTAATCTGAACTATACCCTGGGGCAGGCGGCGATCTTTCCCGGCCTGATCCGGATGGCCCCGGGTGAGGTGATTGAGGTTACGCCTGAAGGTCTGGTCCGCCACGCGCCCCTGACCGCCCTGCCGTCCTTGCGCGCGGCAAGCGGGGGGGATGAGGCGGCGCTGATTGCCCGGCTGGATGCGGTGCTCGAGGACAGTGTGGCGGTTCACCAGAGGTCGGATGTTCCCTATGGCCTGTTTCTGTCCGGCGGCATTGATTCTGCCGCCATTGCCAGCCTGATGGCGCGGTTGTCGAGCCGGCCTGTGAGCGCCTTTACCTGTGGTTTCGACGTGCCCGGGGCCCGGGATGAACGCACCCAGGCGGAGCGGCTGGCCCGGGCGCTGAACCTGGACTGGCACGAGGTGACCTTTACCGAGGCTGACTTCTGGCGGCTGCTGCCCAAGGTGGCCTGGGCGCTGGATGACCCGACCGCCGACTATGCCACCCTGCCCACCTATCGACTGGCGGAGGCGGCGCGGGACAGCCTGACCGTGGTCCTGACTGGCGAGGGCGGGGACGAGCTTTTCGGTGGGTATGGGCGGTATCGGCGGGCCTTGAGGCCGGGCTGGTTGGGCGGGCGAGCGGCTGATCCCAGACCGGCGGATGCGGAGGTTCTGGCGCGCTGGCGGGCGGCGAGTGTGCCGCCTCCGGGCCTGACCCGCCTGCAACAGGCCCAGTGGCGCGACATTGCGACCTGGTTGCCCAATGATCTGCTGCTCAAGCTGGATCGATGCCTGATGGCCAATGGGCTGGAGGGACGCACGCCCTTCCTGGACCCGGAGGTTGCCGCCTTTGCCTTTCCCCTGGCCGACCGGTTCAAGGTTCGCGGGCGGTATGGAAAATGGTTGCTGCGCCGGTGGCTGGAGGGTGTGTGCCCGGCATCGGACCCCTGGGCGCGCAAACAGGGCTTTACGGTTCCGGTCGAGGCCTGGATCTCGCCCCGGGCGTCTGAGATCGCGGAACGGATTGGCAGGCTTTCGGCTGTGCAGCAGGTCTGTGCGCCAGAGGCCATAGCCCGGGCCTTCGCGCCGGGGGGCTCGGCTGCGTGGCCGCTCTTGTTCTATGCGGTCTGGTCCCAGATCCACCTTGCGGGCGCGAGCCCTGAGGACGCCCTGCGCGACTGTGTCGGAACCCTTTAGGGCCTAGGCTTGGACCGGCGTTCCCAGACCCTGGCGTTCGGACTTGAACCCGCCCGCGCGGATGGCTTCCCACCAGGCCCGGTTTTCCACATACCAGCGCACGGTTTCCTCCAGACCGTCCTCGACGGAGGTCCTGGGCTCCCAGCCGAGTTCCGCCTTCAGTTTTGAGGCATCAATGGAATAGCGGAAGTCATGGCCCGGGCGGTCGGTGACGAAGGTGATCTTCTCGGCATGGCTGGAATTGCCGGGCGCGTGACGGTCCAGGGCCTCGCAGAGCATGCGGACAATCTCGATATTGCGACGGGTGGAGTCCCCGCCAATGCAATAGGTCTCGCCCAGCTTGCCCCGGGTCAGGACTGTGAGCAGGGCCTCGGCATGGTCATCGACGTGCAGCCAGTCGCGAACCTGGCGGCCGTCGCCATAGACCGGGATGGTCTTTCCCTCCATGGCCCGAACGACCACGGTCGGGATGAGCTTTTCAGGAAACTGGAAGGGGCCGTAATTGTTCGCGCAATTGGTGATGACCACGGGCAGGCCAAAGGTGCGGTGCCAGGCCCGGACCAGGTGATCGGCCCCGGCCTTGGAGGCGGAATAGGGGGAGTTGGGATCATAGGCCGTGGATTCGGTAAAATCGCCGTCCTCGTCCAGGGCCCCGAAGACCTCGTCTGTGGAGACATGGTGAAACCTGAAGCGGGCCTTTCGCTCAGGCGGCAGGGCCAGCCAATAGGCGCGGGCGGCCTCCAGCAGGACGGCCGTGCCGACCACATTCGTCTGGATGAAGTCCATCGGGCCATCAATTGCCCGGTCATTATGGGTTTCGGCGGCCAGGTGCATGATGGCGTCGGGCTGGTGCCGGGCCAGTATGGCGCTCATGGCGGCGGCGTCGCAAATGTCGGCATGCTCGAAGGCATAGGCCGGGCTGGCCGAGACACTGGCCACATTGTCCAGGCTGGCCGAATAGGTGAGGGCATCCAGATTGACCACCTCGTGGCCGTCGGCAATGGCCCGGCGCACAACCGCAGAGCCGATAAATCCGGCACCGCCAGTGACGATTAATTTCATGTGCCCAGGCCTTTCTTCTTGCCCCGGACCGATTTTGGCAGGGACAGATTGAGGCTTTCCTACCAGCAGTCGCCATCGGGCTCAAATCCAGTGGAAAGTTTTACCTGCGCATTTTAGGCCAACCGGCGCTTGAGACCTTTAGCAAGCATCAATACAGTTGAGTCTATTCCCATAGCCTGGCCATGGGCTCGATAGGTTGGAAGGCTCCCCGGAGGTTCGGGTGCGCCTAGCCAGCTGTGCCTGAGTGCACGATTGGGGAATTGAGTGACTTCAGAATCAAACAGTGTGCCCCAGCGTCCGGCCCCCGGTGGCATGGGCGGACGGCCGGGAATGGCCAACCTCACCTCTGGGCCTATCGGGTCGACCCTGTTGCTTTTCGCCCTGCCGGTCCTGGGCACCAATATCCTGCAAGCCCTGAATGGCACGGCCAATGCCTTCTGGGTCAGCCATGTGCTGGGCCCGGCGGCCCTGACGGCGACGACCAATGCCAACCAAATCTTCTTCCTGATGATGGGGGCCATGTTTGGCCTGTCCATGGCCGCAAACCTGATGATCGGTCAGGCGATTGGGGCGGGCGACAAGGTTCTGGCCAAGAAGGTAATCGGCACCTGCATCATCTTTTTCCTCGGGCTGTCGGCCCTGGTCGGACTTGCGGGTTACACCCTGACCCCGGCGATTCTGACGGCCATGGATACGCCCCCGGATGCCCGGCTCGATGCGATTATCTACCTGCGCGTCATCTTCCTCGCCATTCCGTTCATGTACTTCTTCGCCTTCATCCAGATGGCCCAGCGCGGGACGGGCGATTCCCGGACGCCCTTCTATTTCTCGCTGTTTGCGGTGGGTCTTGAGGTTTGCCTTAATCCCCTGCTGATCCTGGGATTTGGCCCGATCCCGGCCTTCGGGATTGCAGGCTCGGCCATGGCCACCCTGTTTTGCCAGATCCTGACCCTGGGGCTCATCATCGCGTTTCTGGCCCGGCGGGATTCCATCCTGATCCTGAAACGGCCCGACTGGGGCTATCTGGTCCCGGACCGGGAAATCATATCTCGACTGTTCTCAAAGGGCCTGCCCATGGGCCTGCACATGTTTGTCATGTCCTTTGCGGCCCTGACCATGACCCGGTTTGTAAACAGTTACGGCTCCCAGACCGCGGCGGCCTACGGGGTGGCCATGCAGATGTGGACCTATGTCCAGATGCCGGCCATGGCCCTGGGCATGGCGGTGTCGTCCATGGCGGCGCAGAATGTTGGCGCAGGCCGGATGGACCGGGTGGATCGGGTTGCCGCCACGGGCGTGGCCTATGCAGCCATGCTCAGCGCCCTGCCGATTGGCGCAATCTACCTGGCGGGCCAGCTTGCCCCCCGCCTGTTTCTGCCCGCAGGCAGCCCCTCGATTCCGATTGCGGTTCATATCAACCATTTTGTGCTCTGGGGCTTTATCCCCCTGGGCATGAGCCTGATCCTGTCCGGCATTGTGCGGGCAACCGGGTCGGTCTGGCCGCCCCTTCTGTCAATGATCATCGCCCTCTGGGGGGTACGGGTGCCCGTCGCGATTTTCCTGCAGCCCATGCTGGGACCCGATGCCGTCTGGATCAGTTTTCCGGCGGGGTCCCTGACAGCCTGCGGCCTGGCCCTGGCCTGGTATCGCTGGGGCAATTGGCGGACCGCAAGGCTGCTTGCCGCCTCAGGCGTCGAGCAGGGCTGAATAGACGAGGGTCCGAAGTTCCCGGCGGATCGGATAGGTGCTGGAGCCCATGAGCTGGGTCATGAAGACCACGGCTATGTCCTTGACCGGATCGATCCAGAAGGCCGTTGAGGCGGCCCCGCCCCAGTAATACTCGCCGGGGCTGGAGGTCAGCATGGCCCGGACGGGATCAAAGGTGACGGCAAATCCCAGTCCAAAGCCCACGCCGGCATTGGTGGCTTCGGAAAAGAGAGAGCGCGACAGCATGGTCAGATCCTGGCCACCGGGCAGGTGGTTTGAGGCCATGAGCCGCAGGGTGGCCGGGGCAATCAGGGTATGGCCATTGAGACTGCCGCCATTCAGCAACATGCGGCAAAACTTCATATAGTCGCCCGCCGTCGAGACCAGCCCACCGCCGCCGGAGACAAAGTTGGGGGCCTTGAGATAGGGGCTGGTTTCCGGATCGTCCTGAAGGTCCAGACCCCCCGTGGGCGTTGGCTGATAACAGGCGGCAAAGCGGCTGGCCTGGTCGGGCCGCACGGTGAATCCGGTTTCGCCCATGCCGAGGGGATCGAATATGCGGGTCTTGAGAAAGGTCTCGAAGGCCATGCCGGAAATGCGCTGGACCAGGACGCCCAGGACATCCGTGGCGATCGAATAATTCCAGGCCTCCCCGGGCGAGAATTCGAGGGGAAGACCGGCCAGGGCCTTTACAAAGCCCTCCATGTCCAGGGGGCCGTAGGGATCGGCGATCTTCTGTTTGCGATAGGCCGCGTCAACATTGGTGCGGACCTGAAACCCGTAGGTCAGGCCAGCGGTATGGCGCAACAGGTCCACCATCTGCATGGGGCGTTGAACCGGGGTGGTCATGTAGGGGCCAAGGCCTGCGGAAAACACGGCCAGATCGCGCCATTCCGGCAGGAACCGGGTCACGGGATCGTCCAGGGCGACCAGGCCTTCCTCGACCAGCATCATGAAGGCCAGGCTCGTGATCGGCTTGGTCATGGAATAGATTCTGAAGACCGTATCCTCGGCGACGGCCAGGCCGCGCTCGCGGTCGGCATGGCCAAGAAGCGTCTGGTGGACCTGCTCACCCTTGCGAAGAATCTGCACCTGAACACAGGGCAGGCGGCCTGGGCTGACATAGCGGGTGTCCAGAAAGTCATCCATCCGCTTCAGGCGGTCGCGGGAAAAGCCAAGACGGTCGGCGGTGCTCATGGGATGAGACTCCAGAAAAGCTGAGGTCGCTATCTGGCGACAAGCAGGCGCAGATTTCAATCCGAGATCGATGGCCGGGGAATTATCTGATCCCCAGTCGTCAAGCGACATTGCACATTTCAAACATGCGTTTGATAGTGGTGCTACCCTGGGAAAGGGTCTGATCGGGCGCAAAGACCCGACACACGGAAAATGTCACCTGCCGTGGGCAGGTTCAGGGAGACGAAGACATGGCTTGGGATTTTGAAACCGATCCGGAATTTCAGAAAAAACTCGACTGGATCGAAGACTTTATGCGCGATGAGGTTGAACCTCTCAGCCATCTGGGCATGGCCGTGCATGGCCCGCTTGGGCGGGAGAAGTTCATCAAGCCGCTCCAGGCCAAGGTCAAGGCACAGGGACTTTGGGCCTGCCACCTGGGTCCGGAATTGGGCGGGCAGGGGTATGGCCAGCTCAAGCTCGGCCTGATGAACGAAAAGCTGGGCCGGAACGGTCTGGCCCCGACGATCTTCGGCTGTCAGGCCCCGGACACCGGCAATGCGGAAATCATCGCCCACTACGGCACCGACAAGCAGAAGGAACAGTATCTCTGGCCCCTGCTGAATGGTGAGATCCGGTCAGCCTTTTCCATGTCCGAACCGACGGGCGGGTCAGACCCCCTGACCTTCAAGACCCGGGCCGTGCTTGATGGCGACGAGTGGGTCATCAATGGCGAGAAGTGGTATTCGACCAATGCGCGCTATGCCAAGGTCCTTGTGGTCTATGCCATTACCGATCCTGACGCGAAGGACCCCTATCGGCGGACCTCGATCTTCCTGGTGCCCACCGACACCCCAGGCGTCCGCATAATTCGCAATGTGGGTGTTGGCGCGGGCGGCGAGATCGGCGGCGGTAATGAGGGCTATGTCGAATACAAGGATGTCCGGGTTCCCTATGACGCCTTGCTCGGTGACCGGGGGGCCGCCTTTGTCATTGCCCAGGTGCGTCTGGGGGGCGGGCGTGTCCACCATGCCATGCGCACGGTCGGGGCCTGCAAGCACGCGCTCGACCTGATGTGTCAGAGGGCCGTGTCACGCACGACGCGGGACGGTCGGCTTGCGGACCTGCAGATGGTGCAGGAGCAGATTGCCGATTCCTGGATTGCCCTGGAGAGCTTCCGCTTGCTGGTCCTGCGGACGGCCTGGCTGATCGACAAGCACAAGGACTACAACCTCGTGCGAAAGGATATCGCTGCCATCAAGGTTGCCATGCCCAAGGTCTATAATGACATTGCGACCAAGGCGGCCCACCTGCATGGGGCCCTTGGGGTCTCCAATGAAATGCCCTTCATGCACATGGTCACGAGTTCGCTGGTCATGGGCATCGCCGATGGGCCAACCGAGGTCCATAAGGTCACCCTGGCCAAGCAGGTTCTGAAGGACTACCGGCCCGACAATGACCTCTTCCCGAAATATCATATCCCGCGGTTGCAGGAGGCTGCGAAGGAACAGTTCGCAACGGAGTTGGAGGAGCTCAGGGCGGACTATGCCAAGCGAGAGGCGGCAAAGGCCTAGCGCCCAAGAGTCCGCTTGATATTCCGGGCGGTCCGGGCCATCCGGATATGCCCGTTCCAGGGGCGGCCTGCGCGCAGTGCCGCCCTTTCTGCTGTTCTGATCCCCGCCAAGTGATGCGAATTTAGGTTAAGCCCATGTCCTCAAGTCCCGAAACCGCCGCTCCCGCCTGGCCTGTCATGTCCATCCAGGAGGCCCACGACCGTCTCACGGCACCAGGTAGCCGTTTTGAAATGGTCGAGATGCCGATCCGGGGGATCATGACCCGGACCTGGAAAAATGCCCCCCCGACCCTGAGGGATGTCTTTCTGAACGGCCGAACCTTCCCGGAGCGGGAATTCCTGGTCTATGAGGATGATCGGGCAACCTTCGAGGGCTTTGCGCGTGCTACCCTGGCCCTGGCCGACCAACTTCAGGCTGACGGCATAAAAAAGGGTGACCGGGTCGCCGTGATCATGCGCAACCTGCCCGAATGGCCGGTTGCCTTCTGGGCGGGGATACTGGTCGGAGCCATTGTCACGCCGCTGAATGCCTGGTGGACGGGCGATGAGCTGGAATATGGTCTGGCGGATTCCGGAACCCGGATTGCGATCATTGACGATGAGCGCCTGGAGCGCCTCGCCCCGCACCTTCCGGCCCTGCCCGCCCTTGAAAAAATCTATGTAACGCGTCTGGCGACCCCCTCGGCCCATCCGCGTGTTCAGGCTCTGGAATCGGTGATTGGTCCCGTCAATGACTGGTCCAGCCTGCCAGATCGTCCCCTGCCGGATGTCGCCCTGGAGCCTGAGGATGATGCGACCATCCTCTATACGTCGGGGACGACGGGTCGCCCCAAGGGCGCGCTCGGCACCCATCGCAACATGACGAGCAATATTCTGGCGAGTGGAATCGCCGCGACCCGGAACTTCCTGCGGGCGGGCCAGCCCCTGCCCGAAAGCGATCCGCACAAGCTGCCCCAGCGCACCAGCCTGCTGGTGGTGCCCATGTTCCATGCCACGGGCTTGTCGGCCAACCTCAGTCCCTCGCTCAATGCAGGTGGCAAGATCGTCATGATGCGCCGTTGGGAGGCCGAGCAGGCCATGCAGCTCATCGAGCGGGAAAAGGTCAATGGAACCGGGGGCGTGCCGACCATTGCCTGGCAGCTGATCGAACACCCGGCGCGGTCGAAATACGACCTTTCCTCCCTGCAGTCGGTTGCCTATGGCGGTGCGCCCTCTGCGCCGGAACTGGTGCGCAAGATTGTGGAGGTATTTCCGGCCTCCCAGCCGGGTAACGGTTGGGGCATGACGGAGACCACCGCCACATTTACCAGCCACCTGGGGAAGGATTACGAAGTTCGCCCTGACAGTGCCGGGCCCGCCGCCCCCGTGGGGGAAATGCAAATTCGCGACCCCGCAGATGGCACGACCGTCCTGCCAACGGGTGCTGTGGGCGAGCTTTGGGTCAAGGGGCCCCAGGTCGTGAAACTCTATTGGAACAAGCCTGAGGCCACGGCAGAAACCCTCCAGAACGGGTGGCTCCGGACCGGGGATCTCGCCCGCATAGACGAGGAGGGCTTCCTCTTTATCGTTGACCGGGCCAAGGACATGCTGATCCGCGGTGGGGAAAACATCTACTGCGTCGAGGTCGAGAACGTGCTCTACGAGCACCCTGACGTAATGGATGCCGCCCTCGTTGGTGTCCCCCACAAGACCCTGGGTGAAGAACCTGCAGCTGTGGTGCACCTGAAGCCAGGCGGAACGGCCAGTGAAGATGAGCTCAAGAGCCTCGTGCGGAGCAAACTCGCGGCCTTCAAGGTTCCGACGATAATCCGGTTCTGGCCGGAACCCCTGCCACGTAATGCCAATGGCAAGATCCTGAAGACTGAACTGAAAAAGATATTCGAAGGACAGCCATGACCCTCAAGGCAGACAAGCCTCTCATCGTCGGCATTGGGGGAACCCTAAGAGAGGGGTCCTCGACCGAGCGTACCCTGATGGCGGCTCTGGCGGCTGCAGAGGCGGCGGGCGCACGGACCCGGCTTTTGGGCGGCGCATTTCTGTCTGGATTGCCCATTTATAATCCCAAGCCCGGAAGCGCGACAGAGGCCCAACTGGCCCTGGCTGAGGCGGTCCGGGATGCCGACGGCGTTATTGTTGCCACGCCCGGCTATCATGGCTCGCTCTCGGGTCTGATGAAGAATGCGCTCGATACCCTGGAGCTCCTGCGGGAGGATGTCCGTCCCTATTTCACCGACCGGGCGGTGGGCGTGATTGTGACGGCAGATGGCTGGCAGGCCGCGGGCACGACCCTGATTGCTGTCAGGTCCATCATCCATGCCATGCGGGGCTGGCCCACGCCGTTTGGCGCGGCGATGAGCATTACGGCCAACACCTTCAATCCGGACGGCTCCCTAAAGGACCCCAAGGATGTCTGGCAGGTCGAGACTGTGGCCAAGCAGGTTGTGGATTTTGCATCACGGAGGGTTTCGGCATGAGCAAGCCTGACACCAGGGTAACCATCAGCCCAATCGAAGACATTATTGAAGATGCGCGGAATGGTCGTCCCTACATTCTCGTCGATGCCGAAGACCGGGAGAACGAGGGTGATGTCATCATCCCCGCCCAGTTTGCGACGCCTGACCAGATCAACTTCATGGCCAAACATGCCCGCGGCCTGATCTGCCTGTCGATTTCCGCTGAGCGTGCCCGTCAATTACGCCTGCCACCCATGTCGCCAGATAATCAGTCCGGCCACGGCACCGCCTTCACCGTCTCCATTGAGGCCCGGGAAGGGGTTACCACGGGCATTTCGGCCCATGATCGGGCCCACACCATCGCGGTGGCGGTCAATCCGACCCTTGGCGCAGACGAAATTGTCTCCCCGGGCCATGTCTTTCCCCTGGTCGCCCGAGACGGCGGGGTTCTGGTTCGGGCTGGCCATACCGAAGCTGCCGTGGATATCTCCCGCCTTGCGGGTCTCAATCCAGCCGGCGTGATCTGTGAAATCATGAAGGATGACGGGTCCATGGCCCGCCTGCCCGATTTGATCGAATTTGCCCAGCTCCACGGCCTGAAGATTGGCACTATTGCCGACCTCATCGCCTATCGGCGCCGGACGGAACGCCAGGTCGAACGGGTCTTGGAGACCCCCTTTGAAAGCGCCTTCGGCGGCCAGTTCAGAATGCTGGTCTACCGGAACATCCTGGATCGCACGGAACATGTGGTCCTGACGCGCGGGCGGATCGAGCCGGACAAACCGACCTTGGTGCGCATGCACAGGGTGGATTTCGCGGCTGACATGCTGGGCGCCAAGGCGGCACGCCGCGACTATGTGGCCCGGGCCCTGACCTTGATTGGCGACTATGAGGGTGCCGGTGTGGCGGTCTTCATTCGGGATTCGAATCCCGCCTGGCTGTCCGAGCGATACGGGGCCGAACCGTCCCAAGACCATGGTGCCAATGTCTTGCGTGACTATGGCGTCGGCGCGCAGATTCTGATCGATCTTGGCGTGCGCGATCTGGTGCTCTTGACCAATTCAGAGACGGTTCTGCCTGGGTCAGCAGGCTACGGCCTCAAGATCGTGGCACGCCGGAATCTCGATTGATGAGGTAACTTGGCGGAGGGCTTGTCGGAATGTCGTTTTCTTGGCGGTCAAACCAGCCTATACAGTGCCTAGCTTAACGCAGCGCCCGGCCGAAAGGTCGGGCGCCGTCATTTTAGGAACTTGTCATGACCGACATTCTTATGCCGAAGGCGACCGCTGTCTGGCTGGTCGATAATACTTCGCTGACCTTCGATCAGATTGCAGATTTCTGCGGCCTGCATCCGCTTGAGGTCAAAGGCATTGCCGACGGCGAGGTCGCCCGGGACATTCGCGGTGCCGACCCGATTGCCAATGGCCAGCTGTCCCGCCAGGAGCTGGACTCAGCCCAGAGCGATGCAAAATATCGCATGGTGGCCCAGAAGAGCCGTCACGCGGAATTGCTGAAGCCGGTCAAGAAATCTCCGCGCTATACGCCTGTGTCCCGTCGCCAGGATCGTCCGGATGCCATTGCCTGGTTCCTGCGCAATCACCCGGAGGTCACGGACGCCCAGATTTCCCGGATGTTGGGCACAACCAAGTCCACAATTGATCAGGTGCGCAGCCGCAACCACTGGAATGCGGCCAATATCAAACCCGTTGATCCGGTCAGCCTGGGGCTCTCGACCCAGATGGAGCTGGATGCCCTGGTTCGAAAGGCGGCTGACAAGCGCGCCAAGGACAATGCCAAGCGCGGCATTGAGGAGCCCGTGGGGGCGAGCCTTGAGCCTGCCTCCGTCACCGGGGCTGTGGCACCGGCCTCCGAACCGGATCTCGATGACGGGGAATAGGGCAGGGAGCCCCGCCCACTGGACGAATTTAGTGGGCGCGGGCCTTTAGCTTTTCGATTTCTTCCTTGAGCGACAGTTTTCGTCGCTTGAGGTCCCGGAGCCGGGTCTCGTCGGCCTTGGGGCGGGTCATTTCATCGTGGATGGCCTTGTCCAGGGATGTGTGGCGGCCTGCAAGTTCCCGAATTCGAGCGGATATTGCCATGGGCGTGAAACTCCTTTCAAAGAAGCGCTTTCGGATGAGAACACCCTTTGGTCTGGTCTGTCAGATCACATATGCTTGCGTGATGAACTGAGGCCCTGACGATGACCCAGGCAACAGAACCGCGTTTGATCATCGGCATTAGTGGTGCGAGTGGAGTGGCCTATGGCCTGAGTGCGCTCAGGGCCTGCCGGGAGCTGGGGGTGCAGACACACCTGATCCTCTCGCGGGCGGCCGCCCTGACCATAGCCCAGGAAACGGACCTGAGTGTCTCAGACGTCCAGGCCCGGGCGGATGTGGTCTACAAGACTGCCGATGTCGGTGCTGCCGTGGCGTCCGGATCCTTCAAGACCCTGGGCATGATCATCGCACCCTGTTCGGTCCGGACCATGAGCGAGATTGCCTCTGGGGTCACATCCTCCCTGTTGACCCGGTCTGCCGACGTGACCCTGAAGGAGCGCCGGCCCCTGGTTCTGATGGTCCGGGAAACCCCGCTCCACCTGGGTCATTTGCGCACCATGGTCCAGTTGGCGGAAATGGGGGCCGTTATTGCGCCGCCCCTGCCAGCCTTTTACGCCAAGCCCACCAGCCTCGATGAGATGGTTGACCAGTCCGTCGGGCGCGCCCTCGATCTGTTTGGTCTGTCCTGGGCCCCGGTCAAGCGCTGGGGGCAGGATGTTGGTCCTGTGACGGGCGAGGCCTGAGGTGAGGTTCTGGGACTGGGCGCTCGAACGATATGCGCGCCCGGGAGTCCAGGCCGCCTGTTTGAACTTGCAGGATAAGAGCGGACTGAACGTGCCCTATCTGCTTTGGGCCGCCTGGCTTGGCCAAGCCGACCCTGGCCTCATGACCCAGGGCGCTCGGCTTGCCCACAGTTTCGAGAATGACATTCTATCCCCCTTACGCTCGGCCCGACGCGCGCTCCGGCAGCCGTTTGCCCCCTTGTCCGAGACGACAAGGGAGGGATTGAGGGCGCAGGCCAAGTCCCTGGAGCTTCAGGCGGAGCGGGGTTTGATGGAGGGCCTGGAATCCCTTGGACACAGGGTCGAGGGGGCTGAGGCCAGTTTGAGGGTCTTGACCTCTGCCTGCCTTGCCTGGGGGTGTGGGCCCCTACCTGTCGAAGCCATCAGGTCCTTGGCAGACGCACTAGATGAGGGGCAGTGATGTCATCAAATCGCCATTGCCTGCAGTCATCTAGGGTATCGCACTGCGCTGGAGGCGAGATATGAGCGACCCGGCTGAACCCGAGGAGGATGAGGCCGCCATTCGACAGCGCCTGTCGGTTGCCTTGCAGGATCACGCCGATCTTGATGTCGCTATCCGGGCCATGATGTCCGCGCCCATGCCCGACCTGATGGTCATCGGGCGGTTCAAGCGCAAGAAACTCAGTCTCAAGGATGAAATCGCCAGGCTGAGAGATCAGCTAACGCCAGACATTATCGCCTGAGAGTTAGTAAAGGCCCTGCCGTTCGCGCTTCTGGGCGTACATTCGGGTATCTGCGGTAGCGACGATGGTTTCCGCCTCGGCGGCTGCCGAAATTTCACAGACGCCGTAGGAAATCCGGATCGAAATGGACGCATCTTCGACCATCAGAGGCTTTGATTCCAGATTTTCGGCCAGGGACCTGGCCTTGAATTCCGCAATGTCATGACCTGCCTGAAACAGGATGATGCCGAACTCGTCCCCGCCCATCCGTCCGACAATATCGCTCTCACGGACGGACTCCGACAGGCTCCGGGCCACGGCGTTCAGGGCGACATCGCCAACCGAATGACCGAATTCATTGTTGATCAGGGCGAACTTGTCGACGTCGAAATATACGAGGCTCGCCGGAGTCCCGTAACGCCGTGTCACATTCTGAATTCGTTCAAGCTCACGCAGGAAGGCACGGCGATTTAGGATCGGGGTCAGGGGGTCCCGGTCGGCAAGGTCTTCTGCGGCCGACAGGGCTTCGTTCAGCCGCTGGATCTCGCTTCTGAGAACCTCAACCTCGATCAGGAGCTCAATCATAGCTGTCTCGACCTTCGAGCTGAGATCCCCGACGGGCATGCCGCCCACGGATGCTGCTCGGAGGTCCTCCGAGTAGACCTGGACATCATTTCCCGGGCCGTCGGACGAGTTTCCCTCGGCTTCGGGATGATGAGCAGCCAATGCGTTTTCCCCGTAGGACCTGAATATTCGAGACAAGAGACAAAATTTATAACCCGAGTTGGTTGACCGCGCAAAGCCTCCCCCTATGCTCCGGCCTTTCGGGCACGGAGTTTGCCTCAAGATGAGCGTTTTTCCTGTGCCTGTGGCGATCATCATGGGCAGCCGATCCGACTGGCCGACGCTGAAAGGTGCCGCTGAAAGTCTCACGGCCTTGGGTGTCTCATGGGAGGCCCGCGTGATTTCCGCCCATCGAACGCCTGAGCGCATGTTCGCCTTTGCCAAGGGGGCCAAGGCCGAAGGTTTCAAGGTGATTATCGCAGGGGCGGGCGGTGCGGCGCATCTTCCCGGAATGACGGCGTCCCTGACCGACCTGCCCGTTCTGGGTGTGCCGGTGGAGTCCAAGGCCCTGAAGGGTATGGATAGTCTTTTGTCCATCGTCCAGATGCCGGCGGGTATTCCCGTTGCAACCCTGGCGATTGGTGAGGCCGGTGCCCGCAATGCGGGTCTTCTGGCTGCTCAAATCCTGGCCCTTGAAGACGCCGACCTGGCCTTGCGCCTGTCGGACTGGCGCAAGGCCTTGACCGCGAGTGTGGCCCAATCGGTCGAAGCGGACTGATCGCGCCGGTGTTTCCCCTTTCCCCCGGCTCCACCATCGGAATTCTTGGCGGTGGCCAACTCGGACGCATGCTGGCCCTGGCGGCAGCGCGGCTCGGGTTCGATGTGGCGATCCTTGAGCCTGAGGCCGATGCGCCCGCGACGCGCGTGAGCGCCCATGTGGTTCAAACAGCCTATGATGACCCAGAGGGTTTGAAGGCGCTTGCAGAGCTGGCGGACGTCATCACCTTTGAGTTCGAAAATGTGCCAGCGGCTGCCGTTGCCCAGTTGGCGGTTCTGGGCGTGCCGGTTGCGCCGGGGGCCAGGGCGTTGGCCGTGGCCCAGGATCGTGTCGAAGAAAAGACCTTTCTGAATGACGCCCATGCCCCCACTGTTAGATTTGCACCGGCGAATTCAGAAGCTGAGGCGTTTGCCGCCGTTGCGACCATTGGCCTGCCTGCCCTCATGAAAACCCGCCGGGAAGGCTATGACGGCAAGGGGCAGATCTGGGTTGAGCAGCTTGCCGATGCGGGGCCAGCCTTTGTGTCCCTGGGCCGGGTGCCAGTGGTCGTGGAAGCTCGCGCCGATTTTGTGCGCGAATTGTCGATCATTGCGGCGCGCGGTCGAACGGGGGAGATCGAGGTTTATCCCCTTGCGGAAAACCATCATTCGGGGGGAATTCTGCGGCGGTCCCTTGCCCCGGCGAGTGTTTCCGACGCCCTGGCCGCCCAAGCCGAGCAGATTGCCCACAGGGTGCTTACGGCCCTGGATTATGTGGGGGTCATCGGAATTGAACTTTTCGAACTGGCGGATGGTCGATTGCTGGTCAATGAGTTCGCCCCGCGTGTTCACAATACCGGCCACTGGACCCAGGACGGCTGCCAGGTCGATCAGTTTGAGCAACATATTCGCGCCGTTGCCGGCTGGCCGCTTGGGCCTACGAATCCGCTTGCCCGGGTGGAAATGCTGAACCTGCTGGGGGACGAGGTCGAGACCTGGTTAAAGCTGGCCGGAGAGCCGGATACCCGGCTACACCTCTATGGCAAGCGCGAGATCAAGCCGGGCCGCAAGATGGGCCACGTCAACCGTATCAGTCCCCTGCGCGGGTAGGCGCTTCGGAGTCCGGCCTAGCCCTAGGCAGTGACGGTCGACAGGGCTTCTTCCAGGTCCTGGAAGGTGGGCTGATGTTCCGTGGGGACATTGGTGCGGCCAATTTCCACCGAGACCTGGGCAGCATTGCCATGCAGGTGGGAGATCAGGACCGACTGAATGATCCGGTAGACCGTCGATTCTTCGTCGACAATCTGTGTGATCCGATGACCGAAGGGCCCGACCAGTCCATAGGCCAGGAGCACGCCCAGGAAGGTACCCACCAGGGCACCGCCGATCATTTCACCCAGGACGGCCGGGGGCTCAGTGATCGATCCCATGGTCTTGATGACGCCCAGAACCGCGGCAACGATCCCCAAGGCTGGCAGGGCGTCTGACAGACTGACAACAGCATGCCCGGCCATGAGGGATTCATGGTGGTGCTTTTCCAGTTGTTTTTCCATGGCGTCTTCGACCTGGTGGGGATCCTCCAGATTCATCGTCATCATCCGGATTGTGTCGCAGATGAAATCGATTGCGAAATGGTCGCCAAGGATCCGCGGGTAGGCAGAAAAAATAGACGATTCAGATGGATTTTCGATGTGGGATTCCAGGGCAACCACACCCTTGGCCTTCATTGTTTTTGTGATCTGGAACAATAAAGACAGCAGGTTTACGTAGTCTTCTGGCTTCCATTTCGCACCAGAAAAAACGGACTTAAGTCCGCCTGCCAATTGTTTCAGGACAGTCATTGAGTTGCCGATTAGCAAACTTGCGACACCAGCCCCTAGAATAGTTGGACCTTCGATTATAAGGGCGTGGAAAATAACCGCCATGCTTCCATTGGAGAGAACATAGGGTACGAATACCACAACCAGCAGGAGAACTATTCCGATAATTGCTATCATTTAGATCGCCAGTTTCAAGGTCATGGGATCTGTTTTAGGCGTGAAAACTTAATACAGCGTGAGCATTCGCATGGGGTTTGCGCCCGGGCCCGGGCGGGCTTAGGGAGGAGCATGTCCAAGTCATCTGAAACCCTGCCAGGCGTAAGTCGAGGTTCATTCGCCATCATATTCTGTGTGTCCCTGGCAACGGCTATGGGCAATACGGGTATGATTTCTGTGCTGCCAGCCATCGGACGATCGACGGGTATTCCGGACGCCATGGTCGCAGGGATTTTTTCGCTGTCGGCCTTGCTCTGGGCATTTTCATCGCCCTTCTGGGCCCGGGCGTCAGATCGGTATGGTCGCAAGCCCCTGATGATGATCGGCCTGTCTGGATTCATGATCTCCATGGCCATGTGCGCCCTGGTGGTCTCGATTGGCCTTCGCCATCTGGCCCCACCCCTGATGATTTTCGGCTTCTTCTTGCTGGCCCGGGCCTTGTTTGGCCTGTTTGGCGCCGCGTCGAACCCTGCGACCCAGGCCTATCTTGCCGAGCACACCCCGGTTGAGCAGCGGACCCAGTCCATGTCGAGCCTGGCTGGGGCCTTCGGGCTTGGTACCGTGATCGGGCCCTTCATAGCCCCCCTCTTTATCCTGCCCCTGGTCGGACTGGCCGGGCCTATGGTGGGCTTTTCCATGATCGCGGCGGGCATGCTCTTTGTGGTCTGGCGTTATTTGCCGGAAAGCCAGTTTCGGCCCGCCTGGGTCGCCTCCGTGCGAGAGCCAGGCGGGGCCAAGCCGACCCCCATGTGGCGGGATCGCCGTCTGACGCCTTTTCTGATCTATGGATTTATCGTGTCTGTGAGCCAGACGGCCCAGGCCCAGACCCTTGGGTTCCTCATCATCGACAAGTTGAACATGTCGCCCACACAGGCGCAGGGCTTTATCGCCATATCGATGATGTTTGGCGCGGTTGCAGGTCTCCTGTCCCAGTGGGGCCTGATCCGCATGTTCGAGATGACGCCCCGGCAATTGCTGAGATGGGGCGTGGCTGTGGCGGCGGCTGGGAATCTCATCGTGGCCTTTGCCCCGGATTATTGGGCAGTTGTGGCCGGATATGCCTTGTCGAGTCTGGGATTCGGATTGGCACGGCCAGGCTTTACAGTCGGGGCGTCCTTAGCCGTCACCATGGGCGAGCAGGCGAGGGCGGCGGGGGCCATTGCGGCAGTCAATGGCGTGAACGTGGTCCTGGCTCCAGCCTTTGTCCTGCTCTACGAGAAAATTCACCCGGCCCCCTTCCTGCTGAATGTCTGCCTCTTGCTCGGTATGCTGGCCTTTGCCCTGAACAATTCCCAGCTCAGGAATGCAGATGCCAAACCTCCGACGGGGGCCGATGTTGCGCTTGCGACCCTGGAGCACCAGGACGAAGGCACAAGCTAGGACACGGACTCCGCCAGGGCAGAGGGGCTCTAGGGCTGTGGGAGGTCCCGCAATTGAGCAATTATGTCGGGGGAAATATAGCCATCTGCCAAGAGCCCCTTCGATTTTTGCCAGGCCCTGAGCGCGGCACGGGTCTTGACCCCCGTTAGGCCATCTATGGGCCCGGGATCGAAGCCCTGGGCGGTCAGTTTTTCCTGGACCATGAGCCGATCCTGCATGGATAGCGGGACTTCGTCCGGCCAGGGGCGAACCAGGGGCGCACCTCCGGCAAACCTGTCGGCGAGCAGGCCGACGGCCAGGGCATAGGTCATGGCATTATTGTATTTCCGGATCACGAAATGGTTTGGAAGGAGCAAAAACAAGGGACCATTTGCGCCCGTCGGCGCAATCAGAGATGCGGTTGATGCTTGATCAGAGTCCGACCAGGGCAGGCCATCAGCACAGCGGACATCCATGAGATCCCACGCGGCCGGAGGAAGGGCTGGACCTTCAACCAGGCTGAAGTCGAAATCATCCGGAACGACAACCTCTCGCGCCCAGCCCTCTCCGCGTCGCCAGCCATCCCGGAGCATCAGATTGGCCGCAGAGGCAAGGGCGTCGAGAGACGATCCCCAAATATCCCGCTGTCCGTCCCCGTCGGCATCCACGGCGGTCGAGAGAAAGCTCTCCGGTATGAACTGGGTCTGGCCCATGGCCCCGGCCCAAGATCCGACCAGGCGGGAACGAGGAAATTCACCGGAGTCTATAATTCGCAGGGCTGCGATGAGCTGGGCCTCGGCAAAGGCCTGACGGCGGCCCTGGGCGGCCAGTGTGGCCATGGCCCGGACAACATCAAAATTGCCCATGACAGCGCCAAAGCCTGATTCCATGCCCCAGATGGCCAGAAGTATGTCGCCGGGCACTCCATAGGCGGCCTCAATGGCCTGGAGACTCGGCAGAAGACTGGCCCGATAGCGGCGTCCCAAGGCAATCCGGTCCTCAGATACCGTCGTCCGGATATACTGGCTGAAGGGCTTGAGGAATTCAGGCTGGCGATTATCCAGGGCGGGGATGCGCGGATCGGGGGTCAGTCCCGCCAGTTCCCGGTCGAGTCGATCGGCAGACAGGCCAGCGGCCAGGGCGCGTGTCCGAAACCCCAAGAGCCAGGTTTGAAACCCTGATTCCGTTGATAAATCAGGCGCATCAGCAGGAATTTGCCCCAGGACAGGACTTGCCCAGCCCGCCATCACCGTCATGATCAGGGTGCGTCGATCCATGGGACCTTCTAGAACATGCCGGGGGATGATGGAATCGCTGTCATGGCTCTCTTGTGGAATTGCTGGCTATGATTGGGCGGGGAGCGTTGACTCATCCAGGGCTTGCCCGTATATCCGCCCGCTCATTCGGTCGCCCGGACCTCCGTCCCGCACCAGCAGAAGTCGAAGGTCATGAAGGTCAGAAGCTCACTCAAGTCGCTCAAGACACGTCATCGGGACTGCAAGCTCGTGCGTCGCAAGGGCGTGGTCTATGTGATCAACAAGACAAACCCGCGCTTTAAAGCCAAGCAGGGCTAAGCAAGGGTGCTCGCGGCTTGAGGCCACATATGGTCTCTGCCCAGCGCATGATCCGTATTTCCATCGCGTGAAATCCTGAACCCCGGACATGGTGCCGGGGTTTGTCATATCTGGCCCAGACCGCTAGGATCGCGCCAGATATCCATATTTCTGACTCGAGAGATTCCCATGGCCGACGACGCTGCCCATTCCGATATTCTGAACCAGGCGGCCCAGGGGCAGCTCAAGAGCATTATTGAGCGGATCGAGCGGCTCGAGGTCGAAAAGTCCGAAATTGCCGAGCAGATCAAAGAGGTCTTCTCCGAAGCCAAGGGGAACGGCTTTGACGTGAAGATCCTTCGCAAAGTCGTTCGCATCCGCAAGCAGGATCGCGCCAAGCGGCTTGAGGAAGAAGCCATTCTCGACCTCTACCTCTCCGCCATGGGAGAAATTTGAAGCGAGGGCCACCCGACCTGAAGGCGGCTGCCCAGCGCGCCGCCCTCAATGCCCTGAAGCGTGCCCGTCGTCAGGCGGACCGCGCCGGCGTGAAGTTATCCGAATGGGAAGGCGAATTCCTGGGCTCTGTCGAAGACCGCCTGAAAACCTACGGTCGGGCATTTGGTGATCCGGAACTGGGCGGACCCGGACAGGCCCTTTCGATGATGCAGCACGTCAAGCTCAAGGAAATTTCCGCCAAGGCGAAGGGCGAAAAGCGGACGTTTGGACGGAAAAAACCGAGCAAGTCCGAGCCCTCAGACGATTAAGCCCTCCAGCCCCCGGCCTTATGACTTGCCCCCGCAATCAAGGCAGGCATATTGGAGAAAAGACTACGCCATTCGGCGGCATGGGAGGCGCACATGAAATCCTTTAAATTGGCTGGCCTGTTGGCCCTGACGGCGGTGCTGGCCGCCTGCGGTCCCTTTGGTGGCAAGGCCGGCAATGTTGATGGCAAGCGGCTCATGGCGGCCAGCACGAATGGTGAGTGGCTCTCCGTGGGGCGCACCTATGACGAGCAGAGGTTCAGCCCGCTCGACAAGATCGACACCAAGAATGTCGGCCAGCTCGGTCTGGCCTGGTCCCATCAGTTTGATACCGACCGGGGCCAGGAGGCCACGCCGGTCATGGTCGATGGCGTGCTCTACACCACCACAGCCTGGTCAAAGGTCTATGCCCTGGACGCCAAGTCTGGCGAGGTGAAGTGGTCCTTTGATCCAAAGGTTGATGGCTCCAAGGGCTTTGATGCCTGCTGTGACGTGGTCAACCGCGGGGTCGCTGTCTGGAAGGGCCGGGTCTATGTCGGCACCCTTGACGGGCGGCTGATTGCCCTGGACGCGGGGACGGGAAAGACCGTCTGGTCGACCCAGACCACGGATAACAGCAAGCCCTACACGATTACAGGGGCTCCCCGGATCGTGAAGGACAAGGTCCTGATCGGAAATGGCGGCGCTGAATATGGCGTGCGTGGCTATGTCACGGCCTATGATGCGGCCACGGGCAAGCAGGTTTGGCGCTTCTATACGGCCCCGAATCCGGAAGGTAAGCCCGATGGGGCCGCCTCTGACAAGATCATGGCCGAAAAGGCCGCGGGGACCTGGTTCGGTGATGTCTGGAAGCAGACCGGTGGCGGTGCCACGGTTTGGGACTCCATGGCCTATGATCCGGCCCTGGACATCGTCTATCTCGGGGTTGGCAATGGCACGCCCTGGAACCATTTGAAGCGGTCAAACGGCAAGGGCGACAACCTCTTCGTCTCGTCCATTCTCGCGCTCAAGCCGGATACGGGCGAATATGTCTGGCACTATCAGACCACGCCGGGCGAGAGCTGGGACTATACCGCGACCCAGCACATCATGCTGGCAGACCTCACCATTGGTGGCCAGCCACGCAAGGTCCTCATGCAGGCCCCCAAGAATGGCTTCTTCTACGTCATCGATCGGGCGACGGGTGGCTTGATTTCGGCCAATGCCTATGTCCCGATCACCTGGGCAACCGGGGTAGACCCAAAGACGGGTCGACCCATCGAAAATCCGGCCGCCCGCTACAAGGACGCGCCTTCCCTCCAGTTGCCGGGCCCGCTGGGTGGACATAACTGGCACCCCATGGCCTTCAATCCCAAGGAAGGGCTGGTCTACATCCCCGCTCATGCGGCTCCGTTTGCCTATGTCAATATTGGCGACTTCAAGTTCAAGCCCGGTGGCTGGAACCTCGGCACGAACTTCCTTGCGAATGCCCTGCCAGACGACAAGGCCCAACTCGCGGGTCTGAAGGCCATGTTCAAGGGACAACTCATCGCCTGGGACCCGGTGGCCGGTAAGGCGCGCTGGACCGTCGATCATCCCTATTTCTGGAACGGTGGCCTCATGTCGACGGCTGGCGGACTGGTCTTCCAGGGGAGCGGTGAAGGCGAATTTGCGGCCTATGACGCAGCCAATGGCAAGAAACTCTGGGGCTTCGATGCCCAGAATGGCGTTGTGGCGGCTCCGTCCACCTATGAAATCGATGGCGAGCAATATGTGGCCCTGATGGTCGGCTATGGCGGGGCTGGTCCCGTTTCGGCATCGCCCTTGCTCAAGGATCGTCCCCGGCTTCCTGGCCGCCTGATGGTCTTCAAGCTGGGCGGCAAGGCCACCATCAAGCCCTTCGAGGTGGCCAAGGCCCCGGCGCTTGATCTGACCAAGATCAGCGCCCCCGGCGATGCCAAGCATGGATTTGCTCTCTATCATGAGAATTGCCAGGTCTGTCACAGCCCAAACGCGACAGGGTCCTATCTGCCCGACCTGCGCCGCTCACAAATGCTTTTGACCGCCGACAACTTTAAGTCCGTGGTTCTGGATGGAGCCCTGAAACAGAATGGCATGGCCAGCTTTGCCCGCTATCTGAATGCCCAGGATGCCGAAGATATTCGGGCCTACATCCTGACAGAGGCGGCCAAGGCCCAGGCCTCGGCAGCACCGGTCAAGTCGGCTCCTTGACGACCATCCCATTCGGCGGGGCCCAGTCTTGGGTCCTGCTGATGGGAAGTTGCCGCTTTTAATTCCCCGGGAATGGACCTAGGTTGCGTCCAGTCCTCGGGGGGCCGCGCTTGAGCGGCTGAGAGGCGGGTAAGCCCGCAACCCGTAGAACCTGATCCGGGTCATGCCGGCGAAGGGAACGGGCATACGAGGTTCCGTGCCCCCTTGAGCCTGTGTCATGATCCGTTTGCCGACGGAGACTGCCATGACGATTCAAACCCCGCTGACCAGCGCAATTCCGACCGGGGAGCGCCCCGGGTCCCGCAAGGTTTATCAGTCCGGCGTCCTGTGGCCGGATATCCGGGTGCCCTTCCGCGAAGTGGCCGTTCATCCTTCTGCCAATGAGCCCCCGGTCACGATCTATGACCCGTCAGGCCCCTACACCGATCCGACTGTGAAGATCGATATTGAGCAGGGCCTGCCCCGGAACCGCGAGCCCTGGGTGGTGTCTCGTGGAGACGTTGAGCTCGTGACCAACCCGCGTGCGGTCAAGCCTGAGGACAATGGCGGAGCCAGTGGCAAGACCCTGGCCCCTGAATTCAAGGCCCCCCGGCGGGTCTACCGCGCACGCGGCAGTGCCTGTGTGACCCAGCTCGATTATGCGCGTCGCGGTCTCATCACGCCGGAAATGGAATTCGTCGCCCTGCGTGAAAACCTGCGGCGGCAGGAAGGTGATGGAGCCATTCGCGACGGCGAGGATTTCGGCGCCTCCATACCTGAATTTGTAACGCCCGAATTCGTGCGCGATGAGGTGGCTCGCGGCCGTGCCATTATTCCGGCAAACATCAACCATACCGAACTTGAGCCCATGGCCATCGGGCGCAATTTCCTGGTGAAGATCAACGCCAATATCGGCAATTCAGCGGTGCTCTCAACCGTGGCGGACGAGGTCGACAAGCTGGTCTGGTCCATCCGCTGGGGGGCTGACACGGTTATGGACCTGTCGACCGGTCGCAATATCCACAACATCCGGGACTGGATCGTGCGTAACAGCCCGGTTCCGATTGGCACGGTGCCTATCTATCAGGCCCTGGAAAAGGTCGGTGGCGTGGCCGAGGACCTGAACTGGGAGGTCTTCCGCGACACCCTGATCGAACAGGCTGAACAGGGCGTGGACTATTTCACCATCCATGCGGGGGTGCGCCTGCCTTACATTCCCCTGACCGCCAAGCGGGTGACCGGGATTGTGTCGCGTGGCGGCTCGATCATGGCCAAGTGGTGCCTGGCGCATCACAAGGAAAACTTCCTCTACGAGCATTTCGAAGACATCTGCGAAATCATGCGCGCCTATGACGTGTCCTTCAGTCTGGGTGATGGCCTGCGGCCAGGCTCGATTGCCGATGCCAATGATGCGGCCCAGTTTGCCGAGCTGGAGACCCTGGGGGAGCTGACCCAGGTGGCTTGGAAGCACGGTGTCCAGACCATGATCGAGGGTCCCGGCCATGTGGCCATGCACAAGATCAAGGCCAATATGGACAAGCAACTGGCCGTGTGCGGCGAGGCCCCCTTTTATACCCTGGGTCCGCTAACCACGGATATCGCGCCGGGATATGATCACATTACCTCTGCCATTGGCGCGGCCATGATTGGCTGGTTTGGAACCGCCATGCTTTGCTATGTGACCCCGAAGGAGCATCTGGGTCTCCCCGATCGTGAAGACGTCAAGCAGGGGGTGATCACCTACAAGATCGCCGCCCATGCGGCGGACCTGGCCAAGGGCCATCCCACAGCAAGAGCCTGGGACGATGCCCTGTCCCGCGCCCGGTTCGAATTCCGCTGGGAGGACCAGTTCAACCTGGGTCTCGATCCGGAAACCGCGCGGCAATATCACGATGAGAGCCTGCCCAAGGAAGCCTTCAAGACCGCCCATTTCTGTTCCATGTGCGGTCCGAAATTCTGTTCGATGAAGATTTCCCAGGAGATCCGGGAGACCGCAGCGCGACAGAACGATGTGGCCGTGGGCATGGCGGATATGGCGCAAAAGTTCCGCGACGGCGGCGGGGAAGTCTACGTCCCGACCAAGGCCTGATCCATGGACGGGAGGGCCCCAGAGCGTGACGGCATGGTCTGGGTTCCCGGCGGGACCTTCCAGATGGGCTCTGACCATCACTATGCCGAGGAAGCGCCTGCCCGTCCGGTCAAGGTGGACGGATTCTGGATGGACGCCCGCCCCGTCACCAATCGGGAATTCGCCCGCTTTATCGAGGCGACCGGGTGGGTGACCTTTGCCGAGCGAAAGCCGGATCCAGCAGACTATCCCGGGGTTCCGCACCACCTTCTCAAGCCGATGTCGGTCGTCTTTCAGATGACGCGTGGCCCGGTGCCCCTGAATAATCCCGGCAATTGGTGGGGGCTGATTGACGGGGCCTGCTGGAATCGGCCGCTTGGACCGGGAAGCTCGATTACAGGTCTGGACGATCACCCTGTGGTTCACGTCTGCTGGCACGATGTGGAGGCCTATGCGAAATGGGCGGGAGCTGACTTGCCAACCGAGGCGGAATGGGAGTTTGCAGCCTGGGGCGGTCATTCCGGCACGGAATTCGTCTGGGGCTCAGAGCTTGTCCCTGGGGGTAAGCATTTCGCCAATACCTGGCAGGGTCGTTTTCCTTACGAAAACAGCAAGGACGACGGCTGGGTAAGAACCTCGCCTGTCGCCAGCTATCCGGCCAATGGCTATGGCCTGTTCGACATGATCGGCAATGTCTGGGAACTGACCCAGGACTGGTGGTCGACGCCGGGGCCCGTGACCTCGCCCTGTTGCGCGCCGTCCAATCCAAGAGGCGGAGCTGAGTCTGCCAGCTATGATCCCCTGACCCCTGACATTCCCATCCCCCGAAAGGTCATGAAGGGCGGGTCGCACCTGTGCGCGCCCTCCTATTGCCGACGCTATCGCCCGCCTGCGCGCCATGCCCAGGCCGTAGATACGGCCACCAGTCATATGGGGTTCCGCTGCATAATTCGCCCCGGGACGGCGGGCTGAGGCCCAATTGTCGTCTCTGCAGTTGTCTCGATCGCCGGACAATGCATTGTAACCGAGGTCTTCAGGACCACGTTCAGGACACGTCATCATGTTGCCCAGTCTGGTCGCTGACCCACAGGAATGTAGAGACTTTCTCGCGGCCCATCCCGAGGTCCAGTTTGTGGAGGTCTTTTTTACAAGCATGACCGGCGTGCCGCGTGGCAAGCGGTTGCGCGTGCATGAACTCCAGGCCGTCTATGATTATGGACGGTTTCTGCCCGGGTCTGTCCTGGTGGTGGATGTTACCGGGGCCGATTGCGAGTCCACCGGGCTGGTCTGGGAAGACGGGGATGCGGATCGCCGCACACGGCCGGTGCCCGGCACACTCAAGCTGGCACCCTGGCTGGGGCCGGACATGGCTCAGGTCATGTTGTCTATGTATGAGCTCGACGGACACCCCAATGACCTCGATCCCCGCCATGTCCTGCGGCGCGTTCTTGAGCGGTATTCTGCCGATGGTCTGACGCCGGTCGTGGCCTGTGAACTGGAATACTACCTCGTTGATCTGGAGCGAACCGCAGCCGGGGGGCTACAACCGCCCCGCTCGGCCCTGACGGGCCAGAGGCCGGAGGGAATTCAGGTCTATGGCCTGCCGGAGCTTGAGGCGATTTCACCCTTCCTGCGAGACATCTGGGCGACGGCTGACATCCTGGGTGTGCCCCTGGAAGGGGCCATTTCGGAATTTGCTCCCAGTCAGGTTGAACTGACCCTGAAGCATAAACCTGATGCCCTGGCAGCTGCAGATGACGCAGTGGTCTACAAGCGGGCCGCCAAGGGGGTCGCCCTGCGCCATGGCTGTGAAGCCACCTTCATGGCCAAGCCCTGGACGGATCGGGCCGGCAGCGGGTTCCATGTCCACCTGAGCATCAATAACGACCAGGGGGAGAACCTCTGCGCCAGCGAAGACCCGGAAGGGGCTCCCATTCTGCGACATGCCATTGGCGGGATGAAGGCCCTGATGACCGACTGCATGGCCATACTGGCCCCCAATGCCAACAGCTATCGCCGTTTCAAGGCGAATTCCTATGCCCCGGTCGCGCCCACCTGGGGGGTGAACAACCGTACCGTCTCCCTGCGCGTGCCCGCGGGACCGGCACCGACCCGGCATGTTGAGCATCGGGTGGCCGGGGCGGATGCCAACCCCTATCTCGTTCTGGCGGCCCTGCTGGCGGCAGCGCACCACGGGATCACCGGAAAAATCGATCCAGGCCCGCCCGTGGTGGGCGATGGCTATGCGGCGGCTGCGGCAGAGAATAACCGCCTGCCGACCGACTGGACGGAGGCCGTACGTCGCTTCGACGCATCTGAGGTCCTGAGAGACTATCTCGGAGATCGCTTTGTCGACATGTTTGTGTCGGTAAAACAGACTGAGCAGTCCCGGTTCCAGGAGGTCGTCACCGCCCTCGACTATGACTGGTATCTGCGCAATGCATGATGACGGGACTTAAATCCCGTGGTCTGACTTGAAACGGCACCGGGAACGGCGTTTCTTGCCCGGTGCCAGTCTTTTGGGGGAGACGAAAATCATGACACTTACCGGACCCGGGAGCGCCTCGAGGCGCAGTCTGCTCGCGGCCATGGGGGCTGCGGCTATCGGCATCACATTTACCGCCTGTGGCGAGAAGCCCGGGACTGCCACCGCCGGGGCTGGCGAAGGGTCAAACCTGAATTTCTACAATTGGGACACCTATATCGGTGAAACCACCCTCGCCGACTTCAAGTCGGCCTCAGGCATAGACGTCAATATGAGCCTGTTTGCCAATAATGATGAGCTGTTCGCCAAGCTCAAGGCGGGCAATCCAGGATATGACGTCATTGTTCCGTCAAATGAATTCGTCACCCGTATGGTTCAGGCGAACCTGATTCAGCCCCTGGATCACACCAAACTGCCGAACCTGAAGAACATTGATCCAACCTTCCTCAACCCCGATTATGATCCAGGGCGGAAATATTCTGCGCCCTACACCTGGTTGGTCCTTGGCATTGGCTACCGCAAGAGCAAGGTGAAGTCGGTGCCTGACAGCTGGAAATGGCTGTTCGATTCTGACCAGTACAAGGGCCGTATTGCCCTCTTGTCAGAGTCTGCCGATCTCATCCGGCTGTCGGCCAAGTACAAGGGGCACTCGGTGAATGATATTCCGCCGGACTTGGTGGCGGAAATCGAGAAAATGCTTATCCGCCAGAAGCCTTTCGTAAAGGCCTTCCATGACGACAATGGCCAGGACATGCTGGTCGCCGGGGATGTGGATCTGGTGCTCGAATATAACGGCGATATTGCCCAGGTCATGAAGGATGATCCAGACATCGGGTTTGTCATTCCCAAGGAGGGCAGCCTGATTAATTCGGACAGTCTGTGTATTCCCAAGGGGGCCCCACGCCCGAACAACGCCCACGCCTTCATCAACTATATGATGGATGCGAAGGCTGGGGCTGCGATTTCGAAAACCATCATGTACCCAACGCCGAATGCCGCCGCCAAGGCGCTGATGCCTGAGAGCTATCGGAATAACCCGGTCATCTTCCCGCCGGCTGAGGTCATGGCGCGGTGCGAGTACGGGGCTTTCGAGGGGGCGGAGAAGGCCAAATTCTATGAAGAGGTCATTACCCGCGTTCGGGCATCCTAGAGCCACGGAGTCATCGGATTGGAGCAAAGCTGGAAATCTGCGCGGGGTATTTTTGCAGCCGCACTGGCCCTGCCTTTGTTTTGGCTGGTCGTCTTCTTCCTGTTCCCCCTGGGCATAGTCTGGCTCTACAGTTTCGGTGAAAACCGGGGTCTGACCGACATCGCCCTGACAGGAACCCTGTCGAACTATCTCCGGGCTCTGGAGCCGCTCTATCTCAAGATTTTCGTCAAGTCGGCTGGCATTGCGGCCCTGACCACAGGCCTGTGTCTCGTGATCGGATTTCCCGTTGCCCTGGCCATTACTTTTGCCCCGCCCAAGGCCAAGGGCTGGCTGCTGATGTTCATCATGCTGCCCTTCTGGACGAATTTGCTGATCCGCACCTATGCCCTGATCGCAGTGCTGCGGAATGAAGGCTATATCAATCAGTCCCTGAGGGCGGGGTGGGGCCTCGCCAATGGGCTGGCCACGCGCCTGGGCCAAGCGCCCCTGGCAAGTTTCCAGCCGGTTGAATTGCTGCACAATAATTTCGCCGTGGTTCTGGGTCTGGTTTATGTCCACCTGCCCTTCATGGTCCTGCCGCTCTATTCGGCCCTGGACCGACTGGATACCTCGCTCCTGGAGGCCAGCCTGGACCTGGGAGCCGGCCATTTGCGGACCCTGTTCCGGATCGTTGTGCCCCTGGCCCTGCCTGGCATTGCCTCGGGCGTTTTGATTACCTTCATCCCCGCACTTGGGGCCTATCTGACGCCTGACCTGCTGGGGGGACCGGACAGTCAGATGATTGCGAGCGTGATCGAGCGCCAGTTCAAGCGGGCCAATGACTGGCCGTTTGGCGCGGCCATGTCCTTTCTGCTGATGTATCTCACCTTCATCGGGATCGCGATCCAGGGGGCACTTTCCCGCAAGTCCCGGGAACCGGGCTGATGGCGCAGTCCCCGACACCGCCCGGCCCGCTGGAATACCTGCGCCGTTGGCCCCTTCAGGTGTGGCTGCTTGGTGTCGGGACCTTCCTCTATGCGCCCCTGCTGGCCCTGGTGGCCTTCAGCTTCAATGACAGCCGTCGCAATATTGTCTGGAAGGGCTTCACCCTCAAATACTATGCGAAGGTGTTCCATGACGCGGCCTTGATCGAGGCCTTTGCCAATTCCCTGACCATTGCGGCTATCTCGACCGGGATAAGTCTTCTTCTGGGCGCCCTGGCAGCCCTCGTCCTTTGGCGCTTCCGGTTTCCGGGCAAGGCGGGTCTCGACGGTGCCCTGGGGCTTCCGATTGTCGTGCCGGAAATCTGTATGGGCGTGGCCATGCTGGTCTTCTTCGCCAAGGTCCTGCCCTGGCCCCAGGGGCTGGTCTGGCCGCTCAATCTGGGGGCGATCATTATTTCGCATGTGTCGTTTTCCTTCCCCTTCGTGGCGGTGGTGGTCCGGGCGCGCATGGCCAGCTTCAACCGGGAACTGGAGGAGGCCGCGCGTGACCTCGGGGCCGGCGAGTTGCAGACCCTGAGGGACGTCATCCTGCCCCATATGGTCCCGTCCCTGATCGCCGGTGGGTTTCTGGCCTTCACCCTCAGCCTGGATGATTTTGTGATTACCTTCTTCACCTCCGGGCCGGATACCGTGACCTTCCCGGTAAAGGTCTATTCCATGGTGCGGTTTTCCGTGACGCCCGAGGTCAATGCGGCCTCGACGATCCTGATCGTCCTGACCGTAATCCTGACGGCGATCGCCCTGCGCCTGCAAGGCAACCAGGTGGCGGCGGCCGCGCATCAACCGGTAGAGAGGGGCTAAGCCATGGCTGTACCGATCATTACCTTCGAGAATGTCACCAAGCGCTTTGGCAAGGTGGTGGCCGTGGACAATGTCTCGCTCTCGGTTGAGGAGGGGGAGTTCTTCTCCCTGCTGGGTCCGTCTGGATGCGGCAAGACAACCCTCCTGCGCATGTTGGCCGGGTTCGAAATGCCGACCGAGGGGCGAATCCTGATCGATGGTCAGGATGTTTCAAACATCCCGCCCAACCGTCGGCCGGTGAATATGGTGTTTCAGTCCTATGCGGTCTTCCCGCACATGTCGGTCGCTGAAAATGTCGCCTATGGTCTGAAGATCGAGGGTGTGCCGGCCCCCGAGCGGCGGCGGCGGGTGGAGGAGGCGCTTGATCTGGTGCAGCTGCACGGCCTGGCAGACCGCAAGCCTGACCAGCTGTCCGGTGGTCAGCGTCAGAGGGTTGCCCTGGCCCGGGCCCTGGTAAAACGGCCACGCGTTCTGCTGCTTGATGAACCCCTGTCGGCCCTGGATGCCAAGCTGCGCGAACAGATGCGCACCGAGCTTTGCACCTTGCAGGAAAAGGTCGGGATTACCTTCATGATGGTGACCCATGACCAGGATGAAGCCCTGGCGCTTGCCAGCCGATGTGCGGTCATGAACCGGGGGCTTCTGCAACAGGTGGCCACACCAAATGACCTCTACGAATTTCCCAACAGCCGGTTCGTGGCTGACTTCATTGGTTCGGTGAACCTGTTCGAGGGGGTCTTGGCGGTGGACGAGCCCGATCAGGCGGTCATTCGCTCGGCGGACCTGGCGGCGGATATCTATCTGGACCATGGCGTAACTGGGGGGCGGGGGACCACCGTCTGGGCTGCCCTGCGACCGGAAAAGATCGAACTCAGCAAATATGTTGAAGGGGTCGGTCCGCCGGTCATCGATGACGCGCCCGCAGGGTCAAACTCCGTCCGGGGCATTATCCGGCATGAAGCCTACCTCGGGAGCGAGAGCACCTATGAGGTGGAGATTCCCGGAGGCCGCCGCCTGAAGGTCCTGCGCTCCAACCTGACCCGATGGGACCAGGAAGATTTCAGTCTGGGCGAGACGGTCTGGCTGAGTTGGCACGCCTGCTCTCCCGCCGTTCTGCTGAGCTGATTGCACGCCCCCAAGAGAGGATCACGCCCGTGACCGCACCCATCCGCAATTACGACATTGCCGAACTCCGCCGCCTCGATCTGGCCCATCACCTCCCGGCCCAGACAGACTACAAGCTTCAGGAGGCCCTGGGGGGCAGTCGGATTATTACCCGGGCCGACGGGGTGCATATCTATGACGGCGAGGGAAATGCCATGCTCGACGGCATGGCCGGTCTCTGGTGCGTTAATGTGGGCTATGGGCGCGAGGTTCTGGCCAAGGTGGCCTATGAGCAAATGCTCGAACTGCCCTTCTACAATACCTTCTTCAAGACGGCGACGCCGCCGCCCGTGAAGCTGGCGGCCCGGGTGGCCTCCAAGATGGGCGGACACCTGACCCACGTCTTCTTCAATTCCTCGGGCTCAGAGGCCAATGACACCGTTCTGCGCCTTGTCCGGCACTACTGGGCGCTCAAGGGACAACCCCAGCGCAAGGTCTTCATCAGCCGCTGGAATGCCTATCACGGATCGACTGTGGCGGGGGTTTCCCTGGGGGGCATGAAGGCCATGCATGAGCAGGGTGACCTGCCGATCCCCGGGGTCGAACACGTCATGCAGCCCTACCTCTTTGGCGAGGCCTTTGGCGAAGACCCGGCCGTCTTTGCGGCCCGGGCGGCTCAGGCCATCGAAGACCGGATCCTGGCCGTTGGCCCGGAAAACGTCGCGGCCTTCATTGGTGAGCCCGTTCAGGGGGCGGGCGGGGTGATTATTCCGCCAGAGGGATATTGGCCCGCCGTGGAGGCCATTTGCCGCAAGTATGGGATCTTGCTGGTCTGCGACGAGGTGATCTGTGGCTTTGGCCGCCTGGGCCAGTGGTTCGGACACCAGCACTACGGGATTCAGCCCGACATCATCGCCATGGCCAAGGGTCTGTCCTCCGGCTACCTGCCCATCAGCGCGGTGGGCGTCGCGGACCATATTGTTGCCGAGCTCAAGGACAAGGGCGGGGATTTCGTTCACGGCTATACCTATAGCGGCCACCCCACGGCGGCGGCTGTGGCCCTGGCCAATCTGGACATTATCGAGGGCGAAGGTCTGGTTGAGCGGACCCGGGAAGATACTGGCCCCTATCTGGCCCGCGCCCTGGCCCGATTGAATGACCATCCCCTGGTCGGTGAAACGCGATCCCTTGGCCTGATCGGGGCCGTGGAAATCGTCCGCGAGCCGGGGACCAACCTGCGGTTCCTAGACGATGAGGGCAATGCCGGGCCGATCGTGCGGGACATTTGCATTCGCAATGGTCTGATGGTGCGGGCCATTCGCGATACGATTGTCTGTTGCCCGCCCCTGATCATCAGCCATGCGGAAATCGATCAGCTGGTAGACATCATCCGCCGGTCCCTGGACGAGGCCGAGCCCACATTGCGCGCCTTAAAACCCGCCGTCTAAAGCGGCAGCCAGTGACGCTTTCGGCTGTAGGACAGATAGCCGACATTGGCACCTAGTCGCAGGCCAATGCCAGCCCGGATCGGGGCCAGGATGACTTCGTCGGCCTGCTGGTAGTTCACGCCGAGGCCGCCGACGAAATAGGCGGAGCCTTCAACGCCCGGAAACCGCTGAAACAGGCGGTCCGGGTCTTCAAGATTGTAGCAAAGGGTAAAGAGACGCGAGGCATTGCCCCCAAGATCCCAGCCAAGGCTCGGGCCCTGCCAGAAGACCTCCAGGGTCGGGCGCCCCTTCATGTAGAGCAGGCCGCGGCCGTAGCGCAGACCCACGGTAATGGCCCCTGAGACCTCTTCCCCGGCGATATAGGCCGTGGGCTTGCCATTGGACTTGAAGAGCCGCTCAACCAGACCGCCAGCGGCCTCCGCCGTGACGCCGAGAAAATCCGACACCGAATTGACGATTTCGTCCGAGGAATAGCCCTCGGCCTTGCGGCTGGGCGTTGGCGTCACGGGCATTGGAGGCGTGGGCAAGGTTTCGTCTGCGCGGGCTTGTCCGCCAAGGGCGAGGGAAGCAAGGCCAGAGCCGATCAGAAGGCGGCGGTCCATGGTGCGAGTTCCTGTTCTGTCGATGGCACCCCCGTGCGGATCTTGAGCATAGAGGGGGTGCAATTAAGGTTTGATGAACCTTGTCAGTGACTCTCGCAGTCGGTGGGGAATGTGCTAAACCGTGCCCAGCATGAGCACGCCCCTTTCCCATATCCGCAATTTTTCGATCGTGGCCCACATCGACCACGGCAAATCGACCCTGTCTGACCGGCTGATCCAGGAAACCGGGGGGCTGACCAAACGCGAGATGACCGAGCAGGTCCTCGACAATATGGATATCGAGCGGGAACGCGGGATCACCATCAAGGCCCAGACGGTTCGCCTGGACTACAAGGCCAAGGACGGGGAGACCTATGTCCTGAACCTGATGGACACGCCTGGGCATGTCGACTTTGCCTATGAGGTCAGCCGCAGCCTGGCGGCCTGTGAGGGCTCCATTCTGGTGGTCGATTCCAGCCAGGGGGTGGAGGCCCAGACCCTGGCGAATGTCTATCAGGCCATAGACAACAATCATGAGATCGTCCCGGTCCTCAACAAGATCGACCTGCCCGCCGCAGAGCCGGAACGGGTGCGGCAACAGATCGAAGATGTCATTGGCATTGATGCTTCCGAAGCTGTCCTGTGCTCGGCCAAGACCGGGGAGGGGATTGCCGAAGTCCTTGAGGCGGTCATTACCCGCCTGCCGCCGCCCAAGGGGGACGCCAGCGCGCCCCTGAAGGCCCTGCTCGTGGATGCCTGGTACGACCCCTATCTGGGCGTTGTGGTTCTGGTTCGCGTCCTCGATGGCGTGCTGAAGGCGGGCATGAAGGTTCGCATGATGAATGCCGGGGCCACGCACCAGGTTGACCGGATCGGCGTCTTCAAGCCCAAGCAGACGGAGGTCGAGGAACTCGGCCCGGGCGAGATCGGCTATATCACCGCCCAGATCAAGCAGGTGGCCGATGCCGCTGTGGGCGACACCATTACAGAGGATCGCCGTCAGACCGAGAGCGCCCTGCCGGGGTTCCGGGTGGCGCAATCGGTGGTGTTCTGCGGCCTCTTCCCCGTCGATGCCGCCGACTTTGAAGACTTGCGGGCAGCCATTGGTCGCCTTCGCCTGAACGACGCCAGCTTCACCTACGAAATGGAAACCTCGGCCGCCCTGGGTTTCGGGTTCCGGTGCGGCTTCCTGGGCCTGTTGCACCTGGAAATCATCCAGGAGCGCCTGTCGCGTGAGTTTGACCTCGACCTGATCGCCACGGCACCCAGTGTGGTTTATCGCGTGACCCTGACCAATGGCGAGGTCCAGGAACTCCACAACCCCGCCGACCTGCCCGATCCGGTGAAGATCGAGAGCATTGCCGAACCCTGGATCAAGGCCACCATCCTCACCCCGGACGAATATCTGGGATCGGTCATCAAGCTTTGCCAGGATCGCCGGGGGGAGCAGAGGGAACTCAGCTATGTCGGCAGCCGGGCCCTGGTGGTTTATGACCTGCCCCTGAACGAGGTCGTCTTCGACTTTTACGACCGGCTGAAGAGCGTGTCCAAGGGCTATGCCTCCTTTGACTATCAGATCGAGGGCTACCGGACGGGGGACCTGGTCAAGATGTCCATCCTGGTCAATGCCGAGCCCGTGGACGCCCTGTCCATGCTGGTTCACCGCGACCGGGCGGAGGCACGCGGCCGGGGCATGGTCGAAAAGATGAAGGACCTCATCAGTCCGCACATGTTCCAGATCCCCTTGCAGGCGGCCATTGGCGGTAGGATCATCGCCCGCGAAACCATCCGCGCCCTTCGCAAGGACGTGACGGCCAAGTGTTACGGCGGCGACATGAGCCGCAAGCGCAAGCTGCTGGACAAGCAGAAGGCGGGCAAGAAGCGGATGCGTCAGTTCGGCAAGGTGGAAATTCCCCAGGAAGCCTTCATTGCCGCCCTGAAGATGGATGCGGATTAGAGGCTGGCGATTTCCGTCAGGCCACCGGGACGAC